>NZ_VYKL01000020.1 GCF_008710145.1 Niallia endozanthoxylica | reverse complement strand
AAAGTACTAAAATACCATTAATTTACAACAAGTGGGTAAGTCCTGTATAAAGGAAACCTGCGGAACTTGTCTACAGGTTTCTTTGGATTTAACTATATTTACTGTAGCTGTTATTTACCTCTTTTTTTATGGGCTTGTGTACAAATATTCTATATGGTTCCAATAAATGCATGAGAAATGAATGAAAATTTAAAAATGATAATAAAAAATATTTCTAAACTTGTCACAAATGAAAGGTAATGTGTTATACTAATTACATATGAACAGTCAAAAGTATAACATTATTGTGGAAGGGGCCGAATGATGAAGGCGAGAATAGCAATTAATGGGTTTGGAAGAATTGGACGAATGGTATTCAGAAGAGCAATTGTTGATAATAATCTTGATATAGTAGCTATTAATGCAAGTTATCCAGCGGAGACACTTGCTCATTTAATAAAATATGATACTAATCATGGACCATTTGCAGGAGAGGTTCAAGCGGAGCAGGACGCACTTATTGTAAATGGGAAGCGCGTTCAATTATTAAGCAACCGTAATCCAGAAGAACTGCCGTGGAAAGAATTAAAGATTGATATTGTTATTGAAGCAACGGGGAAATTTAATGCTCGCGACAAAGCTGCACTTCATTTAAATGCGGGGGCAAAGAAAGTAATCCTAACAGCACCTGGTAAAAATGAAGACGTTACGATTGTAATGGGAGTAAATGAAAGTGCTTTAAATATTACAGAGCATGATGTCATTTCAAATGCATCTTGTACTACAAATTGTTTAGCGCCAGTTGCCAAAGTATTGGATGAAAAATTTGGTATTGTTAATGGATTGATGACAACAGTACATGCTTATACAAACGACCAAAAGAACATTGATAATCCGCATAAAGACTTGAGAAGAGCTCGAGCATGCGCTCAATCAATTATCCCGACATCAACAGGAGCTGCAAAAGCATTATCACTTGTGCTGCCGCAATTAAAAGGAAAATTACATGGTATGGCGCTTCGCGTACCAACATCAAATGTTTCTTTAGTTGATCTTGTTGTGGACCTTAAGCAAAATGTGACCATTGACGATATTAATAATGCATTTAAAGAAGCTGCAGATAATGAATTAAAAGGAATTCTAGCTATCACGGACGAACCATTAGTATCAGTTGATTTTAACACTAATCCGCATTCAGCCACTATTGACAGTTTAACAACTATGGTGATGGGTTCAAATAAGGTGAAGGTACTAGCATGGTATGATAATGAATGGGGTTATTCTTGCCGTGTGGTTGATTTAACAAACTATGTAGCTGAAAAACTATTAAATTCTTCAATTGTAAATGCATAATATTATATTAGTTTAATAAAATGGGATTATCTTAACAAAGGTAATCCCATTTTATGTTTATAAACAATAGTATGATGTCTATTTTTGTTTGGTGCAGAAATATATATGTCTTTTTTAATATTTCGACATACACTAGTGGATATTTGACTCATCTAAGCGATATGGTCATGAAACGGGAGGAGAAAACGAGTTTTCTCCTCCCGTTTCATGACCATATCGCAACCTTTCAGCGGAGCTGAAAGGCGTGTGAAAAGTCCTTTTCACACGGATGAGTCAAATATTTAGCGGAAGAACCATGTTTACTATCCGTACATGATAGAAAAGGAATTCCTATGTTGATTTAATAAGTTGGATATACATAAACTTCCTTAAAAAAATTTGACTGAACGAATTTGATTACCAGGGGTGCTGGGAAACCGCATCTCTTTTTTATTCATAAATTCAAAATGACTTGTACAAGGTTGATCTTTTTAATAAGATAGTAGATAGGAAATTAAAGTCGGAGCTGATTGTATGAAATGCCCTTCATGCCAAAATAATAATTCACGTGTGGTTGATTCTCGTCCTGTTGAGGATGGACGGTCTATTCGACGTCGAAGAGAATGTGAAAGATGCAGTTATCGTTTTACTACATTTGAAAAAGTTGAAGAAAGTCCTCTTGTTGTTGTGAAGAAGGAAGGCACAAGAGAGGAATTTAGTCGGGAAAAAATGCTGCGCGGTTTGATAAAAGCTTGTGAAAAAAGACCAGTTGCCTTAAAACAACTGGAAGATCTTACTTCAGAAGTGGAAAAGGAGTTGCGCAACCAAGGGGCTTCTGAAATCAAAAGTGATGAAATCGGTGAAATGGTAATGGAAAGACTAGCCAAAATTGATGAGGTTTCCTATGTTCGGTTTGCTTCCGTATACCGCCAGTTTAAAGACATCAATGTGTTTATTGATGAACTAAAGGAATTAATTAAAAAAGAGCAATCTTGATTGCCGCTTGAGGCACTTGTGCTTTTCTAAGAGCTAAGGAATACTCTTTAGCTCTTTTTTCAAATTATTTATGAAAGGTTGACTGTCATGGCTCAACATTGGCAAGAACTTTTACCTATTGACCGATATGCCGTCACTGCCAATGGTCTTTTGCATGATTATGATCGGAAAGTGCTTACCTTTTTGTACCAGCCATTAATCGGTGCAAGCTGTGTAAGTTTGTATATGACTTTATGGGCAGAGCTGGAAGAAAATCGCCTTTGGTCAGAATCTCACTCACATCATAGCTTAATGAATTTCATGGAAATGAATTTAAAGGCTATTTATGAAAATCGCTTAAAGCTGGAGGGTATCGGGCTGTTAAAAACCTTTGTTAAAAAAGAGGAAGACCGCAGATCCTTTATTTATGAATTGCAGCCGTCTCTAACTCCAGAGCAATTTCTCTCAGATGGAATGCTTAACATTTATCTGTATCGAAAAATAGGCAAATCTCAATACTTGAGAGTGAAGCGGTTCTTCACTGAAAAGGCAATCCATGATTCAGAGTTTGCAAACGTTACAAAGGCTTTTCAGGATGTTTTTTCTTCGGGACATCCAAGTATACACTCTATTGATGAAGAAACAAAGCAGGATACATCCATAACTGATGGAGAGCGCTTGATTGGCCGAGCGGACGGAAATAGTATAAAAGCAGAACCAATTGATTTCAATTTTGATTTGCTTTTAGCCGGGTTACATGAAAGTTTAGTCGCTAAAAGCGCTTTTACACATCAAGTGAAGGAAGCTGTAAAGAATCTAGCCTTTTTATATGGAATGGATGCTTTGCAAATGAAAAATATTATTTTAAGTGCTATTACAGAGAACAATGAAATTGATCTTGAAGAACTAAGGAAAGCTGCTCGTGACTGGTATCAATTTGAAAACCATGATAAGCTCCCTGCCCTTATTGAAAAAACGCAGCCCGTCATTTATCAAACCTCAAAGCAAGAACCTGAGACAATGGAAGAAAGGTTAATCCATTATTTTGAAACCACTTCGCCGCTTCAGTTCTTAAGAGATAAAAGTGGCGGGGCAGAGCCTTCAAAGGCAGATATAAAAATTATTGAAGATGTGATGTTTCAGCAAAAATTAAATCCAGGTGTTGTGAATGTTTTAATTGATAATGTGCTGCAAAAAACAGATATGAAGCTCACAAAGAATTATGTTGAGAAGATTGCCAGTCATTGGGCAAGAAAGAATATTAAAACAGTTAAAGATGCGATGGAGTTGGCGAAGATGGAGCATCGCCAATATGCTGAGTGGGCTGAAGCAAAGAAAACAGGTAAACAGACAGCCGCAAAAAAGAAACCCATTAGAACAGAAGTCATACCGGAGTGGTTTGATGGTGATGATAAAGCTGGCAATACAAAACCAAGTAAGACAGATGGAAGTCAAGAGCTTAAAAAATTAGAAATCGAGGCCATGCTGAAAAAATTACGACCACATGAGGTGGATGAACATGGAGAAAATAAATGAAACGTTGAAACGGTTAGGCAGAAATGAAAATTTTCAAAAAAAGTATCAAGAAATGAAAAGGAATATTTTGGAGAATCCTGAAGTAAAAGCATTTATGCTTAAACATAAGGATGAATTAACTCCTCAAATGATTGAAAATAGCATGATGAAGCTTCATGAATATGCGAATCAAAGTAAAAAATGTGATAAATGTCCAAGTCTTGGCGGATGCATTAATTTAATGAAGGGGTATCACCCTGAATTAGTGATTTCGAGAGGCTCCATTGAGATTCATTATGACAAATGTCCGAATAAAATACTGGACGATGAAAAAAGAAGAAATGAAAAGCTCATTCAAAGCCTGTATGTACCTAAAGATATATTACGCGCGTCCTTCTATGATATGGAAAAAGATGAGGCTCGTACAGATGCGATTCAAAAAGCACTTGCTTTTGTGATCAATTATAAAGAAGGGGAAGTTAATAAAGGTTTGTATTTATATGGACAGTTTGGGGTTGGGAAATCCTATCTTTTAGGCGCTATTGCTAACGAATTGGCACAAAAAAAGGTTTCTTCCATGATTGTTTATGTGCCGGAATTATTCAGGGAATTAAAAGGTTCAATTGGTGATCAAACATTAAATGAAAAATTGGAAGTAATCAAAAAAATGCCGGTTCTGATGCTTGATGATATCGGAGCAGAAACAATGTCAAGCTGGGTAAGAGATGAAATTCTTGGTCCCATTCTTCAATTTCGTATGCTTGATAATTTACCAACCTTTTTCACGTCCAATTATGACTTCCAGGGGCTTGAGCACCATCTTACCTACAGCCAGCGCGGTGAAGAAGAAAAGGTTAAGGCTAGAAGAATAATGGAGAGAATTAAGTATTTGTCAGAGCCAGTCTATGTGACAGGCAGAAATAGGAGAAACTAACCGGCTGAACAGCCGGTTTTTTTTGTCTAGTAGCAAAGAACCTGCACTTTTATATAGGAGCTGATTCTAATTTGTCCAAGGTCCCCATATACATATAATCAAAGAAATGTAAAGGGGGGAGACGGTTGATTGAAATCCATTTCCAGCATAAAGAGGATGCAAAAAGGTTGTATGGTTTTTTACAACAATTATTAGACTACGAGTCATTTGCTAAATATACTCTTCATTATGAAGATTCACATATAGTTCAATGCAAGTATATTGAGGAAACTTTCCGTAAAGAAGATAAAAAAGTTTTTTCTCAATGGATTAAACAGTCCTTATGTCAATTTATGCTGACAGTTAAATTAAATGATTGGTTAAGACATATTCTCGCTGCCCATTATCATTATCGAGACGAAGAAGAACAGCAGCAAATCATTGATATTGTACATTCAGTTCTAGAAGGCAAATTGGAAGAACTATCAGTATTTGTCCCAAAAATGAATATGAAGGATTATTTATCAAACCTTATTAATGACTGGGTTGAAGAGCAAACGGCGTTACTTTCCTTTGATTCGTTTATTACCTTCCGGCTGCGGAATTTTTTTAACGAATTGAAAAAATACGTTGAATTGTCACTTGATGAATATAAATTGGAGCAGGAATATCAAATGTTTATCCAAACTCTTCGGGAGTTTTTGGTGAACAGAGAGCCTAAATTGAAACAACTTCATTTGTTATTATCTGATGTTATTACCTTTTTTAATGAACAATTCGAGGAAATTAAACGGGGAGATTTGGCAAAAATGATTGACCGTCGGCTGTTAATCAATCACCCTGTATATGTTGATTCGATTACCATTGCTCCATTACTTTCTCTTGCTCCATCACAGATTTATATCTATACAGATGATCCTGATCAACCCATTGTCCGAACTATCCGAAATATCTTTGAAGAACGGATTATCAGTCGTCCTCTAGCATCTATTGAAAAATATAAAAAGCAGCAGGACACCTCTTTCGACAAAAAAATATAAAAGCTCTTGATTTTAGAAATAGTAATTACTATAATACGTACATAGAATGGATATAAAAATGTAATGATGAGGACATGAGTATTCTTTTACGGTTTATAGAGAGGGAAGGCTAGGCTGAAACCTTCCTAACACGGATTGATTACTTACCACCTCTAAACTTCTGCCGGGAAAAAATGAAGTAGCAAGCATTTTGTCTGCTTAACCGTTTGAGTATCGGAAGACGGAAACAAACCGTTATCTTACTACGAAGTCGTTTTTGCTCATGCGAAAATGAGAAGTAGGGTGGAACCACGTGTCTAACAGCTCGTCCCTTTTTTTAGGGAGGAGCTTTTTATTTTGAGCGGATTTTGAAGTTAAATTGTGTCTAGCTTCAGCGCCTACCCCCCTCTTGGGTCTAGCCAATCCGTCAAGAAGGTTAAAGTACAACCTTCATGCCGGCTCGTCTTATGCTGTGTCTAAGGGTGAACAGGCGCTCCGCATTTCTATTGAGGAGGAAAAGACATGTCAGAGATTGTGAAAATTTCGTTTCCAGATGGAGCTGTAAAGGAGTTTCCAAAAGGAACAACAACAGAAGATATCGCTGCTTCTATTAGTTCAGGTTTAAAGAAAAAGGCATTGGCAGGAAAGCTTGACGGTGTGATGTATGATTTAAAACGTCCAATTGAAGAGAATGGTGCCATTGAGATTATTACTCAAGATCAGCCAGAGGCATTGGAAATTCTGCGTCACAGCAGTGCCCACTTGATGGCACAGGCGATTAAACGTTTATATAAAGACGTTAAGCTTGGTGTTGGACCAGTTATTGAAAGTGGATTTTATTATGATATTGATATGCCGGAATCACTAACACCAGAGGACCTGCCGCTTATTGAAAAAGAAATGAAGAAGATTATTAATGAAAATCTTCCAATTACCCGTAAAGAAGTAAGCCGCGGGGAAGCCATTCAAATTTATAAAGAAATTGGCGATGAGTACAAAATTGAGCTTGTCGAAGCGATTCCTGAAGATGAAACGGTAACGATTTATGAACAGGGAGAGTTCTTCGATCTTTGTCGCGGTGTTCATGTCCCATCAACAGGGAAATTAAGAGAATTCAAACTGTTAAGTATTGCTGGTGCCTATTGGCGCGGCGACAGTAATAATAAAATGCTGCAGCGTATCTACGGTACTGCATTCTTCAAAAAAGAGGATTTGGACGAGCATTTACGTCTGCTTGAGGAAGCAAAGGAGCGAGATCATCGAAAAATTGGGAAAGAGCTTAATTTATTTACTCATTCCCAGCAGGTTGGACAAGGTTTGCCATTATGGCTTCCAAAGGGTGCAACCATTCGCCGTATTATCGAACGCTATATTGTCGATAAAGAGGTCAGCCTTGGCTATGATCACGTCTATACACCAATTATGGCAAATGTTGAATTATATAAAACTTCCGGCCACTGGGAGCATTATCAAGAAGACATGTTCCCTGTCATGGATATGGATAATGAGCAGCTTGTTCTTCGTCCGATGAATTGTCCGCACCATATGATGGTTTATAAAAATTCCATGCACAGCTACCGTGAACTTCCCATTCGAATTGCCGAACTTGGAACGATGCACCGCTATGAAATGTCTGGTGCCTTATCCGGTTTACAGCGTGTACGCGGCATGACGTTAAATGATGCTCACATCTTTGTCCGCCCTGATCAAATCAAGGAAGAGTTTAAACGGGTTGTAGAGCTAATTTTAGAAGTGTATAAAGACTTTAATTTTACAGATTACTCCTTCCGTTTATCCTATCGTGATCCGGAAAATACAGAAAAGTATTATGATGATGATGAAATGTGGGAAAAGGCACAAAGCATGCTGAAGGAAGTTATTGATGAAATGGACGTTGACTATTACGAAGCAGAGGGAGAAGCTGCTTTCTATGGTCCGAAGCTTGACGTACAGGTGAAAACAGCGTTAGGAAAAGAAGAGACTCTTTCTACTGTTCAGCTTGATTTCTTGCTTCCTGAGCGATTTGATCTAACTTATGTTGGGGAAGATGGCAAGCCGCACCGCCCTGTCGTTATCCACCGTGGTGTTGTTTCAACAATGGAACGTTTTGTTGCCTTCCTAATTGAAGAATATAAGGGAGCTCTTCCAACATGGCTGGCACCTGTTCAAGTTCAAGTCATTCCGGTTTCTCCTGATGTACATTATGACTATGCGAAAAAAGTGCATGATCAATTAAAAGCAAATGGTTTCCGTGTGGAACTGGATGCACGTAATGAAAAAATCGGCTATAAGATTCGTGAAGCGCAAATGCAAAAAATTCCATACATGTTAGTTGTAGGTGATAAGGAAGTAGCAGAAGAGGCTGTGAATGTTCGTAAATACGGCGAGCAAAAATCTGAAACGGTGCCTTTTGCAGACTTTGTCAGCGGACTAAAAGTTGAAGTGAATAAGTAACTTCTTAATGGTTTTTACTATATCCAAATGATGAAGGGAATAAATGGATGGCAAAAAACTATTGCAAGATATTCATTTATTTGTTAAGATTCTTTTTGTTGTGATAAAAAATTAATTATTCCTTTGACATAACAATATCATTTGTGATATAGTGAAACAGTTGAAATTGAATACTTTTAGGAAAAGAAGAAGCACCCGCTTCTCACCTGATTGACGCATGAGGCAGTTGACAGGTTTTGCGAAGACTTTTATTAGTGATGAACGGTTTCGTAAAGTGTGGGTGTATTCACCCACACTTTTTTGTTGATGTTATATATACCTGTTGTCACAGGATCAGGTGATTCTTGACCTAAACTTTGTATTCTTATAAAACCCCGGAGGTGTTTAACTATTAGCAAAGATATGTTATTAAATGAGGGAATTCGTGCTCGCGAAATTCGTCTTATTGATCAAAACGGTGAACAGTTAGGAATTAAATCAAAGAACGAAGCACTTGAAATTGCTGCTCGCGTCAATCTTGATCTTGTTCTGGTTGCTCCGAATGCAAAACCTCCAGTAGGCCGTATTATGGATTATGGAAAGTTCAAATTCGAACAGCAGAAGAAAGAAAAAGAAGCACGTAAAAATCAAAAGATTATCAATATCAAAGAAGTTCGCTTAAGCCCGACTATTGATGAGCATGATTTCAATACAAAGCTTCGAAATGCGATTAAATTCCTTGAAAAAGGCGATAAAGTGAAAGCATCCATCCGATTTAAAGGACGTGCAATCACACATAAAGAAATTGGACAACGTGTATTAGTCCGTTTCTCTGAAGCATGTAAAGAAATTGCGACTATTGAATCACATCCGAAAATGGATGGAAGAAGCATGTTCATGGTCTTAGCACCTAAAAACGAAAAGTAAGAGGAGGAATACCAAATGCCAAAAATGAAAACTCACCGCGGCGCTGCAAAGCGTTTCAGAAAAACTGGATCTGGTAAATTAAAGCGTGACCACGCATATACAAGCCACTTATTCGCAAATAAATCTACGAAACAAAAGCGTAAACTTCGTAAAGGTGCTTTAGTTTCTAAAGGTGATTTCAAACGTATTCGTCATTTATTAGACAACATCAAGTAATAGGAAAGTACATGATAACAGGAGGGAAACCATATGCCACGTGTAAAAGGCGGTACAGTTACTCGCAAACGTCGTAAAAAGGTTCTTAAATTAGCTAAAGGTTATTTCGGTTCAAAACATACATTATATAAAGTTGCCAATCAACAAGTAATGAAGTCATTACAATACGCTTATCGTGATCGTCGTCAGAAGAAGCGTGACTTCCGTAAGCTTTGGATTACTCGTATCAATGCAGCTGCACGTATCAACGGTCTTTCATACAGCCGTTTAATGCACGGATTAAAGCTTGCTGGTATCGAAGTAAACCGCAAAATGCTTGCTGAACTAGCTATAAGTGATGCAAATGCATTTGCTGAATTAGCAACTGTTGCAAAAGCAAACTTAAGCAAATAATTCGTTTAATAAAAGCCATTCTCTTTATAGAGAGTGGCTTTTTGCATGAGGCTGAGAAATATACATAGGGGGTTGTTTTATGACTGGATTTATCGTTATATACTTTTTTCTCATCAATATTATTGGTCTTTTAATTATGAAAATGGATAAACAGAGAGCAATCAAACATCAATATCGAATAAGTGAGCAAACTCTTTGGATCATAGCTATTATTGGGGGAGCCGTTGGTACGGCTGTTGGGATGAATATGTTCAGACACAAAACAAAGCGTTTATCCTTTAAGATTGGATTTCAGCTCCTGGCAGTAATTGACCTCTTTCTTTTATTCTATTTTATCTAAATTGTCATAACCTTCCTTGTTTGATGATAAGCTGTAAAGACAACAAGAAATAGGCAGGGAGAAGGTGGAAACATGGATGAGAGTCTTTCGATCTTATTCATTCTCGTCAAAGCGGGCGGGATATTGGCTCCGATTGCTTTTATTCTCTTTCATATTTTGCGTCAGTTTCTATTTATACCCGTAACGCTGGTCTGTATGACGGGTGGGATTCTCTTTGGCTCCGTCCTTGGAACAATCTATTCTCTAATTGGCTTGATGATAAGCTCTGTTTGTTTTTATTTTGTGGTAGGTAAGCTGCCAAAAACGCATGAAAAACTATCCTATTTGAAAAAGAAATGGTTTGGTGAATACCGAAATATTACGGTTGCACAAACGGCGATATTACGTTTAATCCCTTTTATTCATTATCATTTGCTTAATTTTTGTTTAATCGAAAAAAAGCATGAATTTAAAGCTTATGTAAAGAATTGTTTCTTTTCTAATCTTCCGCTAGCATTCTTTTTCTCGGTCTTTGGGCAATTTATTAGAGGTTTTACCCCAACGATTATTGCCATTATCTTATTTTCCTTAATGATTCTTGCTTATTTGTTTAGAGAGAAAGCATCTATAATTAAATGGCGTGAATTTTTTAAAACAGGTCAAGCGTAAGGGAAAGGTACCAATGATATAAATATAAAGCTTTATTGGTGAACCATGTTGGTAAGTCTGATTTTGACTCATCTGTGGGAAATGTCCATTTCTCACGCCTTTCAGCTATGCTGAAAGGTCACTTCTTAGATGAGTCAAAATTAACATTGTTTATAAATAAAGCCAAACATAAAACAGAGGCTTCCGATAAGGGGAGCCTCTGTTTATTCATATGGAGTTTCTGGATCATGGTTTTTTTGGATAAATTCCTTGACAGGGCTTTTCCAATCTATTTTGGCATTTGGATAATCAACTTGGATTATTTGCTCAAGGAAACGAAAATCCTCCCGAACAAACCCTTTCAATGCATTAACGCTATGAGGCCAAATAAAAATCGATACGACATCAAACTGTGTGTTTGTTGTTCCTAAATATTTTTCCCCTTCAAAAAGTGCGCCTTTATATGTAAGAAGGAAATTTTTTCTTACATTGTTAGGATCATCTAAAAGGTAAAAACGCTTTTGTTCATGTGCAAGTTCAAGTTTTCTTTTTGGGTTTAAGATAAACTTTATGGTTCGATAGATGAGAAAAAGAATGAGGGCGAATAGTAAAAAGCGTATGAGCCACATCATAGAAAATTCTCCCCTCTTTAATAGTTTTCTTATTTTACGTTTGATAGAGGAAAAAGTTTCACTAAAAGATATTATTCAATGAAAAATATCTAAAAGGTGGAAGATGCTATTTTTTGTATAAACAGAATGCCCTTTTGTATAATAGTAAAGAAACCAAATAAAGGAGTCGAAACAATGGCTAATTTAGACGAAACCTTGACGATGTTAAAAGAATTAACGGATGCTAAAGGGATTCCTGGGAATGAACGTGAAGTGCGTGAAGTCATGAAAAAATACATAACTCCTTATGCAGATGAAGTAACAATGGACAATTTAGGAAGTCTCATTGCTAAAAAGACTGGTGATGAGAACGGGCCCAAGATTATTGTCACTGGTCATTTAGACGAAGTCGGTTTCATGATTACCCAGATTGACAAGAATGGATTTTTAAAGTTTCAAACTGTCGGAGGATGGTGGAACCAGGTCCTGCTGGCTCAGCGCGTAACCATTGTTACCCGTAAAGGGGATATTACGGGGGTTATCGGTTCAAAGCCGCCTCATATTCTCTCACCTGAAGCACGTAAAAAGCCATATGAGATTAAAGATATGTTTATTGATATTGGTGCCTCCAGCAAGGAAGAGGCGGAAGAGTGGGGAGTCCGTCCGGGTGATATGGTGACACCATATTTTGAATTTACGGTCATGAATAATGAAAAAATGCTCTTAGCTAAAGCTTGGGATAATCGAATTGGATGTGCAATTGCCATCAATGTTTTAAAGCAGTTAAAAGAGGTTAATCATCCAAATGTCGTGTACGGGATTGGAGCAGTTCAAGAAGAAGTGGGTCTGCGCGGATCTAAAACATCGACTTTCAAAGTTGAACCTGATATTGGCTTTGCAGTTGATGTTGGTATTGCTGGCGATATACCGGGAGTAACAGAAAAAGAAGCGCTCAGTAAAATGGGTAACGGTCCGCAAATTGTGCTGTACGATGCTTCCATGGTTTCCCACAAAGGTTTGAGAGATTTAGTAACAGACACAGCTGATGAGCTGAATATTCCGTATCAATTTGAGTCCATTCCAGGAGGAGGGACAGATGCCGGTTCGATTCATGTAACAGCAAAAGGTGTTCCTGCTTTATCCATTGGTATTGCTACAAGGTATATTCACTCACATGCTGCGATGTTGCACCGTGATGATTTTGAAAATGCAGTCAAGCTTGTAGTAGAAGTGATTAAACGCTTAGACCGTGAAACAGTGAATCGCATTACATTTGAATAAAAAATCCTCATGAAAAAAGCACCCGGAAGTTCAGGGTGCTTTTCATCTTGATAGGGGTAAAAGATTTATTTTAAACCGCTTTCTAGTGCTTGCAGCATTTCCTTTTTGTCCTGCTCTGAAGAGTTTTTCCAAATAACTTCAAAGAGAACACCTAAGCCAGGAAGCATTTTTTCTTCTCCATTTTGAATAGCGTCTACAATCGTATCCTCCAGCTGATTCTGTGTGTTCCCAGCAACATTGTTAATGATGGCATTGCGCAGATTTAAATTCATAACAGACTCCTCCTGTATACATAGTCTCCAACGAACATAGTCTTCCACACGACAGAATGCATTATGTATGGGAATTAAGCTATAATGGAAGAAAGCATGAATCTAAAGGAGCGTTAAAAAGGTTGAAATATATTGAATCAGTAAAAAACCCAAAAGTAAAAGCATGGAAGAAGTTGTTAACGAAAAAGGAGCGGGACAAATCCGCACAATATTTAATTGAAGGCTTTCACCTTGTCGAAGAAGCATTAAAGGAACAGGTTGTTCTTGAAGTAATTGTCAATCAGGAGATGGAAATGCCTGCTTCTTTTAAAATAGAAGGAACTGATGTAACCTATGTAAAAGAAGAAGTCATGAAGGCGATTTGTGATACAGAAACACCTCAAGGAATTGCTGCAGTCTGTGAGCAGCGTACCATTGCAATCGAAGAAATCAAATTGGACAAACTGTTGCTGCTTGATAGAGTACAGGACCCTGGCAACCTTGGGACCATGATTCGTACTGCTGATGCAGCCGGGATGGATGCGGTTATTTTAGGGGAAGGCTGTGCAGATCCTTATAATCCTAAAGTCATTCGGGCCACACAGGGCAGTCTGTTCCATTTACCGATTATTAAGGCACCATTAGCGGAATTCATCGATAAACTAACAATACCCGTATATGGTACGGCACTAGAAAATGGAATACCTTTTGAACAGGTAGAAAAAGCAGAAGCATTTGCTCTTCTTTTAGGAAATGAAGGACAGGGCGTTGCAAAGGAATTATTAGCAAAGACAACAAAAAATCTGTATATTCCTATTTACGGAAAGAGTGAATCATTGAACGTCGGCATTGCAGCGGGAATATTAATGTATTATTTGCGAAAATGAATTTGAATCCAATTTTAAATTGTAATATAATATAACAGACTTTAACTTCATTCAGCAGAATTCCTCCACTTCTATAATTGGGGGATGAATGCAAATGGGTCTTCGATTCAGTGGGAGTTTAAACTTCGGCTGAATGAGGTTAAGCCTCCGGCGGATGTCTCGGATTTTTTAAAGGTAATTTATCGAGCGAGCTCGATAAAAATCCGGACGCAAATTCGACGGGCGAATTTGATATGAAAAGACGTTGACAGAGAAGAGTAGCTTAGGAAATCCATTTCAAGGGAAAAAATGCCGTGACTGAAAGCATTTTAATGGCGCTGCTTAAGTGAATTCACCTCTCGAGTTGGCATTGGGAAGACATTTGTCTGAAAAATGTTCCGGTGAAGAACCGTTAGCCTATTGAGTGAGTGTGGATGATGATACATCTGCGCTAATAAGGGTGGTACCGCGATACATAAACCTCGTCCCTTTTTTGGGGGCGGGTTTTTTTGTGTTTTCCAAGGCATAAGGCATAAATGAAACTCTCTTATTGGTGAGTTTTCTTTAAACATAAAGGAGGAATTTGTCATGCAGGAACGTTTACAAGAACTGCAGGCTGAGGCGCTAGAAAAGATAGCCGCTGCAGCAAATTTAAAAGAGTTAAATGATATTCGTGTTGCTTATTTAGGTAAGAAAGGTCCTATTACGGAAGTATTACGCGGAATGGGAAAACTTTCTGCTGAAGAAAGACCTAAAATGGGTGCGCTTGTGAATGTTGTTCGTGAAACTATCACAACACAAATCGAAGAAAAGCAAGCTGTACTAGAAGAAGAGGCAGTCAATGCCAAACTAGCAGGGGAGACAATTGATGTGACTCTGCCAGCCAGACCTGTCATGCGGGGGAATCACCATGCATTAACGCGTATCGTTGAGGAAATCGAAGATATCTTCATAGGTATGGGGTATCAAGTGGCAGAAGGTCCTGAAGTGGAAACAGATTATTATAATTTTGAGGCATTAAATTTACCAAAGAGTCACCCTGCACGCGATATGCAGGATTCATTCTACATCACAGAAGAAATATTAATGCGTACACATACATCTCCAGTTCAAGCGAGAACAATGGAAAAGCATAAAGGACAGGGGCCGGTGAAGATTATTTGCCCAGGTAAAGTATACCGCCGCGATAACGATGATGCGACCCACTCACATCAATTTATGCAAATTGAAGGATTGGTTATTGATGAAAATATTTCCATGAGTGATTTAAAAGGGACACTTGAAGTCTTTCTGAAAAAGATATTTGGTCAAGATCGTGAAATCCGTCTGCGTCCAAGTTTCTTTCCTTTCACAGAACCATCTGTAGAAGTGGATATTTCTTGTAAGATTTGTAAAGGTTCTGGCTGCAGCGTTTGTAAACAAACAGGCTGGATTGAGGTGCTGGGTTCAGGAATTGTCCATCCAAATGTACTGGAAATGGCTGGATTTGATTCAAAGAAATACTCAGGCTTTGCATTTGGTATCGGTGTTGAACGGATTGCCATGCTGAAATATGGTGTTGATGATATCCGTCATTATTATACAAATGATATCCGTTTTTTAAAGCAATTTGACCATTTTGAATCATAGAAAACGGATGCTTAATACGGGGAATTGAAGGTTTATTAACAATTAACAAGGAGGATTCTTATGTTTGTTTCATATAAATGGCTGCAGGATTATGTAGACCTTTCTGGAATCAGTGCTGCTGAATTAGCGGATAAAATCACGAAAAGCGGCATTGAAGTAGAAGGGGTGGAAAAGAAAAGTGAAGGATTAAAGGGTGTTGTCATTGGACACGTATTAGAATGTGAACAGCATCCGAATGCAGATAAATTAAATAAGTGTCTAGTCGATATTGGTGCCGGCGAACCAGTACAGATCATTTGTGGAGCACCCAATGTCGGTAAAGGTCAAAAGGTTGCCGTTGCAACAGTAGGTGCTGTTCTGCCAGGAAACTTCAAAATCAAAAAAGCAAAGCTGCGCGGGGAAGAATCAAATGGAATGATTTGTTCTCTTCAGGAGCTTGGAATTGAATCAAAATTAGTAGCTAAAGAATACTCAGTCGGTATCTTTAATTTTCCTCAAGATGCCGTTGTCGGTGAAGATGCTCTTTCTGCACTTGGATTAGATGATGAAATTCTTGAATTAAGTATCACTCCTAACCGCTCAGATGCTTTAAGTATGTTAGGTGTAGCATATGAAGTCGCTGCCATTCTGGGCCGTGATGTGAAGTGGCCTGAAACGGATAAAGAAGAAGATGCTGAGGAAGCCTCTGATTACATCAGTGTAACAGTGGAAGCGCCTGAGGATAATCCATTATATATCGCAAAAGTAGTGAAAAATGTAAAAATTGGTCCGTCCCCACTATGGATGCAAACTCGCCTGATGAATGCCGGCATCCGCCCGCATAATAATGTGGTGGATATCACGAATTATATATTACTTGAATACGGCCAACCGCTTCATGCGTTTGATTATGACCGTTTTGGTTCAAAAGAAATCGTTGTTCGCAGAGCGAAAGATGCAGAAAAAATTACTACCCTTGATGAAGCAGAACGTACGTTAACATCAGAGCATCTTGTTATTACAAATGGCAATGAACCTGTAGCCATTGCTGGGGTAATGGGTGGTGCTGATTCTGAAGTTAAAGAGGATACAACCAATGTAATTATCGAGGCAGCTTATTTTGCAGGTGCAGTCGTTCGTAAGGGTTCTAAAGACCATGGATTAAGAAGCGAAGCAAGTGCCCGTTTCGAAAAAGGGGTAGATCCGGCACGAGTACGTGAAGCAGGTGAACGTGCGGCTAAACTGATGGCTGAATATGCAGGTGGAACCATCTTGGAAGGAATCGTTGAATTTAATGACTTAAGAATGGAACCTGCCGTTGTTTCCATCACGCTTGATAAAATAAATAGTTCAATCGGTGCAAATTTAAGTGCTGATCAAGTACAGGATATTTTCACTCGTCTGCAATTTGACGTGAAGACGGAAAATGAAACATTTATTGTGACGGTCCCTACCCGTCGCGGAGATATTACAATTGAAGCGGATTTAGTGGAAGAAGTTGCCCGTTTATATGGATATGACAATATTCCTTCAACACTTCCTGTTGGTACAGCTACACCAGGCAGATTAACGGATTATCAGCAAAAGCGACGCATTGCCCGCCGTACATTAGAGGGTGCAGGACTTTACCAGGCAATTACTTACTCACTGACAAGTCCTGAAAAAGCGGCTCAGTTTTCATTAGAGCAGAGTGATTCCGTTCGTCTTGCCATGCCGATGAGTGAGGAACGCAGTCAGCTTCGATTAAGTATCCTGCCTCAACTATTAGAGGTAATTAAATATAATCAGGCCCGTCAAATCGATTCACTAGCATTATATGAAATCGGTTCTGTTTTCCTTAAGCAGGGAGAAAACCAGCTGCCAAGTGAAAGAGAGCATGTTGCAGGGATTCTTACAGGTCTATGGGAAGCGCACCTATGGCAAGGTGAGAAGAAGCCGGTCGATTTCTATGTTATTAAAGGTGTGTTAGAGGTACTATTTGATTCACTTGGGGTAAAGAATAAAATTACGTACCGCCAAGCAGCAATTAAAGATATGCACCCTGGCCGTACAGCAGAAGTTTTATTAAACAATGAGGTTATTGGTTTTGTCGGTCAAGTTCATCCAACCGTGCAAAAGGATTATGATATTAAAGAAACCTATGTATTTGAGTTATCCTTTAAAGCACTTGCTGAAGTAGAGGTTGAACCAATCTCCTATCAAATGATTCCGCGTTTCCCTTCTGTGACACGTGACATTGCCTTGGTTGTTGACAAGGAGAAAACAGCAGGAGAACTCGAAAGTATTATTACAGAAGCCGGCGGAGTCCTATTAAAAGAAGTTCACCTTTTTGATTTATATGAAGGAGAGCGGATGGAAGCAGGCAAAAAATCACTTGCTTTCTCATTAAAATATTTCGATCCTGAACGTACGTTAACAGAAGAAGATATTACAAAAGCACATGATAAAGTATTACATGCTGTAAAAGAACAGGCTGGCGCCGTATTGCGCAGTTAATATGATAAAGTTCAAAAAACCTCCACTATAGTGGAGGTTTTTTGTTGAACTAAGTTATTTTTTCAATAATTTCATTGCTTTTTCAGTATTAGCAAAATGCAGCTTCACATACTTAGGGAGTACCTCTTTCCCTTTTTCCTTAATGAGTCTCGCAGCAGCAACATCGACTTGTGAACCTGCCCCCTTTGGAATTTTAAACCCAGCAGCCTTGCTTAATTTTTCAAAATGCTGGACAAAAGCATGTCTGGCAATAATCGAGGCAGCAGCAACGGCTAGGTGCACTCCTTCTGCTTTTGTACTGAAATAGACATTCTCTTTATGAATGACTTTTTGTCCTTTTAAATATCCGTAGTAGACTTCTTCTTTGGCGAATTGGTCAATTAAAATCGCTTCAGGTTTTTCTGGTGTCATTTTTGTCAGCAAATGGCCGATTGCTTGATTGTGAAGGAGTGCTTTTATTTTCCCCTGTGACATGCCTGATGCTTGAAGCTTATTATATTTTTCATTATGCAGGACCAAAAGACTGTACGGTAAAAAGGTAATTAATTGTTTGGCAATAGCAGATATTTTTTCATCATTTAAATTTTTGGAATCCTGGACGCCAATTTCTTTAATGAGCGGCATGTCTTCTTTTCTTACGTAAGCAGCGCAGACGGTAATCGGACCGAAGAAATCTCCTGTTCCTACTTCGTCTGAACCAATGGCAGATAGCTGGCTGATATTGGTTGGCAGGCTGGACGAAACCTTTGTTTTAGCAGCTGGTTTTTTCGTTTTTGTTTCTTCTTTACTATCTTCGGAGGACCCCCATTTTTTTGCTTCCTCCTGACACCGGCTGCCTTGAAAAAGAACTTTGCCGGATTTATAGGCTGTAATGGTACATTCAGGCGTCTTTGCAGAAAATAATCCTCCAGGCGGTATTTTCGCTGTTAGGTTAGCTTGGTAGTATTCCATCATTTTGGTCATTTCCTTAGTGCTTTTCTTTAGTACGACATGGCTCAAATGATTTCCTCCTTAATTGATATAGCAGACTATCCGACACTAAATTTGACATTCTTCAACTTAATCCTACATTTCTTTCTTTTCACTGTTTTATGTTCATGTTATGATTATGATTAGGATTCTTTTGAATGGAGGCATGCAGCTTGTCACAAACAAAGAAAAATCGCATAACTGTTGATATTTACGGTGTACAGTATGTTGTTATCGGCACAGAGAGCCCAAGACATATCCGCCGGGTTGCTTCAGTGGTCGATGAGAAAATGCGTGAGATTAACTCCATGAATCCTTCTCTTGGTACCAATAAATTAGCCGTATTAACTGCTATGAATATTGTGAATGACTATCTTCAATTAAAGGAAAAAGTTGCACATTTGGAAGAAGAATTAAAACGAGTAAAGGACTGAAAAAGTCATGTTGGACCTAGCTGTACTCATTATATTATTTTTTGGATTTTTAGTAGGGTTAAAGAGAGGGTTTATCCTTCAGCTTGTTCACCTTACTGGATTTATTATTGCTTTTATCGTTGCGTATTTGTATTACAATCAGCTTGCTCCAAGATTAACTCTTTGGATTCCATTCCCTAATCTAGACATGAATTCTACATATGCTATGCTGTTTGAAAATGCAAATTTAGAAGATGCTTATTATCGCGCCATTGCATTTGTCGTGATTTTTTTTGCTGTAAAGATTCTTTTGCAGATTATTGGAAACATGCTAGATTTTGTTGCCCAAATCCCAATAGTAAAGCAGCTTAATATTTGGGCGGGTGGGATATTAGGTTTCATTGAAGTTTATCTTATCATGTTTATTATACTATTTATAGCAGCACTCCTTCCAATTGAATCCATTCAAGCTTCTCTAACGGATTCAATATTGACAGAATTTATTGTAAAGCAAACTCCGATTCTATCACAACACATTCAAGATTTGTGGATACAGAACTCTTCGGTGAAATAAACTTCTCTTTCGAGAGAAGTTTTCTTTTTAAGGGAATAATAAGGAGAAAAGGATGAGCCTGAAGGTGAATATGGATGACAAATAAACAAGAAATTATTCGTTTATTAGAAACGATTGCGATTTATATGGAATTGAAGGGTGAAAATACGTTTAAAGTGTCGGCATTTAGAAAAGCGGCCCAAGCACTGGAAGTACATGAAGCGGCTGTGGAAGAGATCTCTGACTTTACGATTCTTCCGGGAATTGGAAAGGGAACTGCCGCAGTAATAGAAGAATACATAAAGGAAGGAAAGTCTTCAGTTCTTAAGGCGCTGCAAGAAGAGGTTCCCAAAGGATTAATTCCTCTTTTGCAGCTGCCGGGTTTAGGAGGTAAAAAAATTGCAAGGTTATACAAGGAGCTTGGAATTGAAAATGCTGAGGATTTGGAGAACGCGTGTCGTAATCATAAAATTCAAGAATTAAAAGGATTTGGAATAAAGTCTGAAGAAAAGATTTTGTCATCGCTGCTGCAGGCAGACAGGAGACCTGAACGGTTGCCGCTTGCGTTTATGCTGCCTTTAGCGGAAAAGATTGAAGCTGAGTTAGAACAAATGGACGGTGTGATGCAGTTTTCAAGGGCAGGCAGTCTCCGGAGAATGAAAGAAACGATAAAAGATTTGGATTTTATTATCGCAACAAAACAGCCCTTAGCGGTTAAGGAACAACTATTAAAATTGACGAATATTAAGGATGTCATTGCTGCTGGAGATACGAAGGTATCGGTTGTTTTGGACAATGGCTATGATGTATCTATAGACTTCAGGCTGGTTCTTCCGGAAGAATTCGCAACTACTCTTCATCATTTTACAGGATCAAAGGAACATAATGTACGTATGAGACAGCTTGCAAAGGCAAGAGGCGAAAAAATTAGTGAGTACGGGGTTCAGACTGAAAATGGTGATGTACTAACATTTACATCAGAGTCTGAGTTTTATGCTCATTTCAATCTGCCGTTTATTCCTCCAGAAATGAGAGAGGATGGAAAGGAAGTGGAAGAATATCAGGAAGATTACGGCTTGATTTCTCTCCCTGATATAAAAGGCGATCTCCATATGCATACGACATGGAGTGATGGTGCACATTCCCTTGAAGAGATGGTCATAGCATGCCGTGCTAAAGGCTATCAATATATGGCTATTACGGACCATTCCCAATATTTAAAGGTTGCAAATGGCTTGACTCCTGACCGGCTTCGAAGACAAAGAGAAGAAATTCAACGATTAAATGAGAAGTATGAAGATATTACAATTCTTGCTGGTGTTGAAATGGATATACTACCAGACGGTACGCTCGATTATGATGATGAATTGCTTGAGGAAATGGATTTTGTTATTGCTTCTATTCACTCAGGATTTTCCCAGCCACAGGAAAAAATCATGTCTCGGTTAAAAATAGCTTTATACAATGCAAACGTAGATTTAATCGCCCATCCAACCGGAAGGAAAATTGGAAAAAGAGATGGTTATTCTGTTGATATGGAATGGCTGATTGAATTAGCAAAAGAAACGAACACGGCATTAGAATTAAACGCAAATCCTAATCGCCTTGACTTATCCTCTGACCATATTCAAAAGGCGCAGGCAGCAGGGGTAAAAATAATGATTAATACAGATGCCCATAAGCTGGAAACACTTGATCACATGAAAATTGGGGTTTCTACTGCAAGAAAGGGCTGGATGAAGAAAACAAGTGTAGTAAATACATGGGATATTCATACATTCATGGCATATCTCAAGGACAGGTAATTACGGAAGGCGAATAGAGCTTTCTAAAATAGAGGGAGGAAATATCTCCATGCAGCAAAAAGTTTTAAAGGTACTAGAGTTTGAAAAAGTGAAGGCGCAGCTTCTTGAACATGTATCGTCTTCATTAGGAAGAGAGTTAGCTGAAAAGCTTATTCCTTCTACAGATTTTGAAGAGGTTGTAAAGAGTCAGGAAGAAACAGATGAAGCAGCAAAAGTGTTTCGCATTAAAGCGAATATTCCTTTAGGCGGGATATTTGATATTCGCCCGCATGTAAAACGCTCAGTGATAGGGGGAATGCTTAGTTCCCATGAATTGATGCAGGTTGCTAGTACCGTTCATGCAAGCAGACAAATCAAACGATTTATTGAAGAATTTTCAGAGGAGGATGGAGACATTCCGCTTCTGCTTGAGAAAGCAGGACGAATTATCGTTCTTGCAGAGTTAGAACAATCGATTAAAAATGCTATTGATGATAATGGAGAAGTGCTAGACAGTGCAAGTGAAACACTGCGTTCACTAAGAAATCAGCTTCGCACAAAAGAAACTAGGGTTCGGGAACGCCTAGAAAGCATGATTCGCTCATCAAGTGCACAGAAAATGCTTTCTGACGCCATTATTACCATTCGAAATGATCGGTTTGTTATCCCGGTGAAGCAGGAATATCGCGGACATTATGGCGGGATTATCCACGACCAGAGTTCCTCAGGCCAAACTTTATTTATTGAACCGCAGGCGATTGTCGATTTAAATAACGACATCCAGAATATACGGATCAAAGAACAGCAGGAAATTGAGCGGATTCTGATTATGCTATCTGCCCAAACAGGAGAGTACAGCTTTGAATTGGAGACAATAGTAGAAATCCTTGCAGATGTAGATTTTATGTTTGCAAAAGCACGTTACAGCAATAGGATTAAAGCAACCAAGCCAATTATGAATCAGGAAGGCCGTATTTCATTAGTGAAAGCACGCCATCCCTTAATTCCGATTGATGAGGTCGTAGCAAATGATGTGACTTTAGGAAAGGACTATACAACGATTGTTATTACTGGTCCTAATACAGGCGGAAAAACGGTTACACTTAAAACAGTCGGGCTTTGTACGTTAATGGCTCAAGCTGGTTTGCAGATTCCTGCTTTAGATGGCTCAGAAATGGCTGTTTTTGGTGCTGTCTATGCAGATATTGGTGATGAACAATCAATTGAACAGAGCTTAAGTACATTTTCTTCCCATATGGTCAATATTGTTGATATCTTAAAAAGTGTAGACTTTGAAAGTCTTGTTTTATTTGATGAGCTTGGTGCCGGAACGGATCCGCAGGAAGGTGCAGCATTAGCCATTTCCATATTAGATGAAGTGAACCGAAGAGGAGCCCGTGTAATAGCGACTACCCATTACCCTGAATTAAAAGCATATGGGTATAATCGGGAAGGAGTTGTCAATGCCAGTGTCGAATTTGATATTGATACACTTAGTCCAACCTATCGATTATTGATTGGTGTTCCAGGACGAAGCAATGCGTTCGAAATATCAAAACGGCTTGGCTTAAGTGACCAGGTAATCGAAAAGGCTCGGTCGTTTGTTGGTGCGGACAGCCATCAGGTTGAAAATATGATTGCTTCGTTAGAAGAAAGCAAGCGTCAGGCAGAAAAGGAATTACAGGAAGCGAACGAGATTCTGAAAAATGCTGAAATGCTGCAAAAGGATTTACAAAAGCAAATGATTGAGTACTACGAAAAGAAAGATACGCTCTATGATAAAGCAACAGATGAAGCCCGCGAAATTCTTGACAGAGCAAAAAGAGAAGCAGAAGGGATTATTCATGATCTGAGAAAAATGCGTCAGGACAAGCAGGCTGAAATAAAAGAACATGAATTAATTGATGCACAGAGAAAATTAAACGAAGCTGCTCCGAAAGAAAGAAAATCCAGAGCTTTTACAGCAAAACAAGCAAAAAAACATGTGTACCAACCGGGTGATGAAGTAAAAATCTTAAGCTTTGATCAAAAAGGTACATTGATTGAGAAAGTATCATCAGATACATGGCAGGTTCAAATAGGGATTTTAAAGATGAAGGTCGAGGAAAAAAATCTCGAGTATATTAAGACGCCGAAAGCAGTGGAAACAAAACCAATTGCTACAATAAAAGGAAAGGATTTTCATGTCAGTCTTGAGTTGGACTTGCGTGGAGAAAGATATGAAAATGCTCTTTCCAGGGTTGAAAAGTATATAGATGATGCCCTGTTGGCTGCTTATCCTCGAGTGTCGATTATACACGGCAAGGGTACTGGAGCTTTAAGGCAAGGTGTACAGGAATATTTACGCAATCATCGTTCAGTCAAGAGTATACGCTTTGGTGATCATGGAGAAGGCGGTACCGGTGTCACAATAGTAGAGTTCAAATAATGGACGGTGAGGCTTTTCATGAATCAATTTTGGGAGAACCAGTATATTCAAACAGCAGCTAATTACAGTGTTGTGATACTTTGTATCATTGTATTCTTAGCCATTTTTGAATTGGTGACAAAGTATAACAATTGGACGGAAATAAAAAAGGGCAATTTGGCAGTCGCAATGGCCACCGGAGGAAAAATATTTGGCATCACTAATATTTTTCGTTATACGATTGAACACAACGATACGTTACTTACAATGATAGGCTGGGGAGTGTTTGGTTTCCTTCTGTTGCTAGTTGGTTATTTCATTTTTGAATTTCTAACGCCATCCTTCAAAATAGATGAAGAAATTGAGAAGGATAACAGAGCAGTTGCTTTGATTTCGCTGGTCATTTCGATTGGATTGTCCTATGTCATTGGAGCAAGTATTACTTAGAGGGAGAGCATAAAGTGGAAAAACTTGCAAAAATACTATTCATCTGTTGTGGTATTTTTTTGTTGATTGGGATTATTTATATGGTACTTTTTGTCTGAAAGAAAAACGAACCTGTAAGCATGCGGGTTCGTTTTTTTATGTTCTAATTGGGGGAAAGAAATCCATATATATAGATAAATGCAATCATTTAGATGAAGGTTTGTCACGAATAAGGAGGGGCATCATGAGTGAAAAACCGTGGCTTCAACTTTATCCGGAGGAAATCCCTCCCGAGCTAAATTACGATAATAAACCTCTTCAAGATTACTTAAAAAGAACGGCAGCAGAATTTCCAAATAAAAAGGCCATCCATTTCTTAGGCAAAGAATTTACATTCCAATATATATATGATGCTGCAAGAAGGCTTGCAGGCTATTTACAGGAAATAGGTATTGAAAAAGGTGACCGCGTTGCAATCATGCTTCCTAATTGTCCCCAGGCAGTCATTTCTTTCTACGGGATTTTGATGGCTGGAGGAATTGTCGTGGAAACGAACCCTCTTTACACTGAACGTGAACTGCAATATCAATTGAAGGATTCTGGAACAAAATTAATTATTACGCTGGATATTTTGTATCCAAGGGTAACAAAAGTGAAAGCAAGTACAAATTTACAGCATATTGTTGTAACCGCTATTAAGGAATTCCTCCCCTTCCCAAAAAACATCATCTACCCTTTTCTCCAGAAAAAACAGTATGGACTTGTTGTGAATGTCAAACACGAGAATAATAATCATTTATTGAAAGAAATCTTAAAACGATCGAAGAATGCCTATACAGAAAATAGTGAACATCATGAGGAGGATGTTGCTCTTCTTCAATATACAGGAGGAACAACGGGCTTCCCTAAGGGTGTCATGCTGACGCATAAAAATCTTGTCGCAAATAGTTCCATGTGTTCTGCCTGGTTATATAAATGTAAACGTGGAGAGGAAATCATTCTTGGAATCATTCCCTTTTTCCACGTGTATGGAATAACAACATTAATGATACTGGCAGTATTGGAAGCTTACAAAATGATATTGCTGCCTAAATTTGACCCTGAAACAACTTTAAAGACGATACACAAACAGCGTCCAACCTTATTTCCGGGGGCGCCTACAATCTATATTGGCTTACTCAATCATCCAGATTTGAAAAAATATGATCTATCCTCCATAGATTCCTGTCTTAGCGGTTCTGCACCGTTACCGGTTGAAGTACAGCAGCAATTTGAGAAGGAAACAGGCGGGAAACTAGTGGAGGGCTATGGATTAACGGAAGCATCACCGATTACTCATGCAAATTTCCTATGGGGGAAAAGAAAAAAAGGGAGTATTGGCGTACCTTGGCCAGATACAGATGTGAAAATCATTTCACTGGAAAATGGAGAGTCTCTTCTGCCAGGTGAAATCGGTGAGATTCTCATAAAAGGTCCGCAAATTATGAAAGGATATTGGAATAAACTGGAAGAAACTGAAAATATCATTCAAGATGGCTGGCTTGTTACAGGGGATCTTGGGTATATGGATAAGGAGGGATATTTCTATGTGGTCGATCGGAAGAAGGATATGATTATTGCAGGCGGTTTTAATGTATATCCAAGAGAAGTGGAAGAAGTATTATACGAACATCCGGATATACAAGAAGCCGTGGTTGCAGGGGTCCCTGATCCGTATCGCGGTGAAACAGTAAAAGCCTATATTGTGTTAAAGAAGAACTCCTTTGTGAATGAACAAGAACTTGATGAGTTTTCACGCAAATATCTTGCAGCTTATAAAGTGCCGCGAATCTATGAATTTCGTGATGAATTACCCAAAAGTACAGTTGGAAAAATATTGCGCAGAGTGTTAATTGATGAAGAAAGAAATAAGATTCAGGATAATGAGCAGGTATGATAAAAGCCAGAATTCATAGTAGCTTCTATATGAGCAAGAAGACGTATCCCTGCAATTGTTCTCATAATCTGAAATTTCTGAACGATTGCAGGGATAATATAAATAATCATCGAAATTATGTACTGACTGTTTAAAATGTTTGTCTAAGAAAAAGAGAAATGAGGTGGTGTTCAATTGGAAAATGTAAAGTGGAGTTATCATGATAGAGTAGTGAAGATTACACTTAAGAGACCACCCGCAAATGCTCTTTCTTCAGTTACACTGAAGGAACTCTCATCAGTACTGGATGAAATTGAGAAAAATGATGAACTTAGAGTGGTCATTATTCACGGAGAAGGGCGATTTTTTTCTGCAGGTGCTGATATTAAAGAGTTTACTAGTATTAAATCGAATGAACAATTTGCTCAATATGGCAAGTATGGTCAAGATTTATTTGAGAGAATAGAAATCTTTGCTAAACCGATTATTGCTTGCATTCATGGCGCTGCACTTGGAGGCGGGCTGGAGTTAGCGATGGCCTGTCATTTTAGAATAGTGGCTGAAGATGCAAAGCTGGGTTTGCCGGAGCTGCAGCTAGGATTAATTCCGGGATTTGCCGGAACACAAAGGCTTCCAAAGTATGTCGGGGTTGCTAGGGCAGCGGAAATGCTGTTGACAAGCAAAGCCATTACAGGTACAGAAGCAGTACAATACGGATTAGCTAATCATGCCTTTCCTGAACAGGAACTGCTTAATAAGACGGAGGAAATAGCTAAATTCATTGCTAAGAAAAGTCCAGCCTCCATAAAGGCAGTTATTACGTTATTAAACGCAGCAAAAACGAAAGAGTATTATGCAGGAGTTGAAAAAGAAGCAGAGCTCTTTGGTGAAGTGTTTTCCTCAAACGACGCAAAAGAGGGTATTTCTGCTTTTATAGAAAAAAGAGAACCTGAGTTTAAAGGGAACTAGTAGGCTATTGCATATATTTTTTTTACCGGTAATATATTGAATATTTTATTTGAGAATATGTCAGGAGGCGGTCAATGATGAATATTTATGTTCTTATGAAAAGAACTTTTGATACTGAGGAGAAAATCACCTTGTCAAGCGGCCGTATCAATGAAGACGGTGTTGAATTTATTATTAATCCATATGATGAATATGCCATAGAAGAGGCAATCCAAATTAGAGACGCGAAAGGTGGAGAAGTAACGGTTATTTCTGTCGGCAGTCAAGATGCTGTAACACAACTCCGTACTGCATTAGCGATGGGAGCAGATAAAGCAGTACTGTTGAACATTGAAGAGGATATAGAAAATGGGGATCAGTTCACAACGGCGAAAGTAATCGCGGAATATTTAAAGGATAAGTCTCCTGACTTAATTCTAGGCGGCAATGTAGCCATTGACGGAGGCTCAGGCCAAGTAGGACCAAGAGTGGCTGAATTGCTTGGGATTAATTATGTAACAACGATCACAAAGTTTGAAATAGATGGAAATCGTGTCACAGTTGTGCGAGATGTGGAAGGGGATTCCGAAGTCATTGAAACAAATCTGCCGTTATTAGTGACAGCGCAGCAAGGTTTAAATGAGCCTCGTTATCCATCGTTACCAGGGATAATGAAGGCTAAGAAAAAGCCGCTTGCTGAACTTGAATTAGATGACCTGGACCTTGAAGTGGAAGATGTTGAGGCGAAAACAAAAACAATTGAAATCTTTCTTCCTCCAAAAAAGGAAGCAGGGCGTGTGCTGAAGGGAGAGCTAGAGGACCAAGCAAAAGAACTAGTTCAGCTTCTTCATAATGAAGCGAAAGTGATTTAATCCAAGGGGTAAATAAAACCAGGAGGTAATCATACTTATGTCAAAAAAAATGGTTGTGCTTGGTGAAATTCGTGAAGGTTCGTTGCGTAATGTTTCTTTTGAAGCAATAGCGGCTGCCAAAAGTGCTGCACAAGGCGGTGAAGTGGTCGGTGTATTAGTGGGTCAATCTGTTAATGCTTTAGGAAGTGACTTAATTCAATATGGAGCAGATCGTGTAGTAACAGTGGAACATGCTAATTTAGCTCAATATACATCAGATGGTTATGCGCAAGCTCTTTTAGCGGTTATCCAAGATGTAAACCCTGATGGAATTATTTTTGGTCATACAGCTTTGGGAAAGGATTTGGCACCTAGGCTGGCAGCGAAATTAAATTCAGGTTTAGTTTCAGACGTTACTAGGATTGAAGGAGCGGCGGGCAATCTTATCTTTACTCGCCCGATTTATTCAGGGAAAGCTTTTGAAAAGAAAATCATTACAGATGGACTAAGCTTTGTTACCATTCGTCCGAACAACATTGTTCCGCTTGTGAAGGATGAGTCGAGAACAGGTGATATTTCCTCATTAAAGATGGAAATAAAAGACTTACGCTCTATTATTAAGGAAGTTGTCAGCAAAGCAAGTATGGGTGTTGATCTTTCTGAAGCTAAAGTAATTGTCGCTGGGGGACGCGGTGTAAAGAGTAAAGAGGGATTTGCACCGTTACAAGAATTAGCAAAAATTTTAGGGGGAGCAGTCGGAGCATCACGAGGTGCCTGCGATGCGGATTATTGTGATTATTCCTTGCAAATTGGACAGACAGGAAAAGTCGTAACGCCTGATTTATATATTGCCTGCGGAATCTCCGGTGCCATTCAACATCTAGCGGGAATGTCTAATTCAAAAGTAATTGTCGCTATTAATAAAGATTCAGAAGCGAATATTTTTAATGTAGCTGATTATGGAATTGTTGGAGATTTATTTGAAGTAGTTCCAATGCTAACGGAAGAATTTAGAAAGCTGCTAAATAAATCATAGAAAAAAGGAAAAACGGGCGGAAGGTTAATCCGTTCGTTTTTGTTTTAAAGCGTTATATTTTGGACATACTACCACCGTTGAAGCAAATTGTTAGCATGTTAAATGTAACGATGATATACTTTCAATAGAATTTTAAGTTATTCGAGGAGGAAATTGTTAAAATGGCTATTACACATGCAACTGATCAAACGTTTGCTAATGAAACAGGTTCTGGTTTAGTACTTGTTGATTTCTGGGCACCATGGTGCGGACCTTGTAAAATGATTGCACCTGTTTTAGAAGATCTTGATTCTGAAATCGGTGAAAAAGTGAAAATCGTTAAAGTAGACGTTGACGAAAATCAAGAAACAGCCGCAAAATTTGGCGTCATGAGCATTCCAACTTTAATCGTTCTAAAAGACGGCGAAGTTGTGGATAAAGTGATAGGCTTCCAACCTAAAGAAGCACTTGCTGAACGTTTACAACAACAATTTTAATTCAGTCAATATAACCATATAAACCAAAACCCGTTAGCCAAATCCGTTAGCGGGTTTTTTCCATTTTCTTTTTAGGTGCTTCTCTGTTTCGTACTTGCCCAATTGTCCTCCTAACAACTAAAATGAAAAAAGAAATGGAAAAGGAGGGAACCAGGATGAATGATACAATCAAAAATAAACTCACACTTTTGCCTGAACAGCCTGGCTGTTATTTAATGAAAGACCGTCAGGGAACAATCATTTATGTCGGTAAGGCAAAGATTCTTAAAAATCGTGTGAGGTCTTATTTCACGGGTTCCCATGATGGAAAGACCTTAAGACTAGTAAATGAAATCGAGGATTTTGAATATATCGTTACCTCATCAGATATCGAGGCACTTGTACTTGAAATAAACCTAATCAAAAAATATGATCCTAAGTATAATATCATGCTGAAGGATGACAAAAGTTATCCATTTATCAAGCTGACTACAGAAAGACATCCAAGGCTGATAACAACAAGAAAAGTAAAGAAAGATAAGGGAAAATACTTTGGTCCTTATCCCAATGTACATTCTGCAAATGAGACGAAGAAGCTTCTTGACCGGATTTATCCTTTAAGAAAGTGTTCGACACTTCCTGACCGTGTCTGCCTGTATTATCATTTAGACCAGTGTCTTGCACCTTGCGTAAATGAAGTAAATGAAGAAGAATATCGGCGGATAACAGATGAAATCACGCGTTTTTTAAATGGCGGCTATAAAGAAATTAAAAAAGAATTAACAGAAAAAATGACTCTAGCCGCGGAGGAGCTTGATTTTGAACGAGCGAAGGAATACAGAGACCGAATTGCCCATATTGAAGCAACGATGGAAAAACAAAAAATGACGACGACGGACTTTACCGATCGCGATGTATTTGGGTATGCAGTCGATAAAGGCTGGATGTGTGTTCAAGTCTTTTTTATCAGACAAGGAAAATTAATTGAGCGCGATGTATCCATGTTTCCGCTATATAATGAACCGGAAGAAGAGATTTTGACATATTTGGGACAATTCTATACAAAAGAAAATCACTTTAAACCGAAGGAGATTCTTGTTCCAGATACAGTATCAGTTGAAATAGCTGAGGAATTATTGAAGGTGAAGGTACTGCGGCCGCAAAGGGGACAAAAAAAGGAATTGATTAAATTGGCCGAAAAGAATGCAAAGATTGCTCTTTCTGAAAAATTCTCGTTAATTGAACGGGATGAAGAACGGACAATTCATGCGGTTGAACGGCTTGGACAGGCAATGGGCATTTATACTCCGCACCGAATTGAGGCATTTGATAACTCGAATATCCAAGGCACAGACCCTGTTTCCGCAATGATTGTTTTTATTGACGGGAAACCGGAAAAAAGGGAATACCGGAAATATAAGATTAAGACAGTACAGGGACCGGATGATTATGAATCGATGCGGGAAGTTGTGCGCAGAAGATATACCCGTGTCTTAAAAGACGGCCTGCCGTTTCCCGATTTAATTATTATTGATGGTGGAAAGGGACATATTGAAGCGGTAAGAGATATATTGGAAAATGAATTGGGGATTGATGTTCCTATTGCCGGACTAGCTAAGGATGAGAAGCATCGAACCTCCCAGCTTTTATATGGGAGCCCGCTTGAAGTCATTGAGCTTGCCAGAAACAGTCAGGAGTTTTATTTATTGCAAAGAATCCAGGACGAGGTTCACCGCTTTGCTATTACATTTCATCGTCAATTAAGGGGAAAAAATGCTTTTCAATCCATACTTGATGATGTTCCAGGTATAGGTGAGAAACGGAAAAAACAATTGTTAAAAGTCTTTGGCTCTGTTAAAAAATTAAAGGAAGCATCGCTTGAGGATATTACTGCTGTCGGAATACCGAAGAACACAGCAAAAGCATTACTAGATAAACTTCAAGAATAATTGTCAGTTTATCCGCAGTATGTTATAGTGGGTTTAACTTAACTTTATAATTTTGGCACTATACAGTGTTGAAGTGAAGGTAGAGGTGCGGACTTCATGAGTAAAAATCCGGAGAAGGATGAGCTTCTGGGAAGGATTTTAAAAGGGACGTCTGCCGAAGTAGAGAAGGACTCATTGCTTTCTTTGCTGGTCCTGTATTTAATAAATGCAGGATTGTCAAGACCTATCAGTCTTGGAGAGCTATCTCATTTTGTGTGCGCGTATTATTGGAATAATACTGAACAATCACAGCAATGAGGTAGAAACTCATTGCTTTTTTTGTGCGTTTTGGCATTCATGTCTTTTTACATGAATGAGCTTCTTTCACAAGATTAGCAGATGCTCTAGGAAATTAACAACATATTAGAAAGAAGGGAAATCATGGGGATTATTGTGCAAAAGTTTGGCGGTACCTCGGTTGGCACTGTAGAAAAGATTAAGAATGCTGCTGAGCGGGTTATTGAAGAGAAACAAAGAGGGAACGATGTGGTTGTTGTTGTTTCAGCAATGGGGAAAACAACTGATCAGCTAGTTAAGATGGCAAATGAAATATCAGAGTATCCAAGTAAAAGAGAAATGGATATGCTGCTTTCAACAGGTGAACAGGTAACCATCTCTCTTTTAAGCATGGCTTTATTAGAAAAGGGTTTTGAAGCCGTTTCCTATACAGGCTGGCAGGCAGGAATGATGACCGAATCTGTTCATGGAAATGCCAGAATATTAAACATAGATACGAGCAGGATTGAGCGTCCTTTAAAGGAAGGGAAAATTGTTGTCGTTGCGGGGTTCCAAGGAATTACAGAAGATGATGAAATTACTACACTAGGCCGTGGTGGCTCTGATACGACGGCTGTTGCATTAGCAGCGGCTTTAAAGGCAGATAAATGCGATATTTATACAGATGTAACAGGTGTTTTTACAACGGATCCGCGCTATATAAAGAATGCTCGCAAGCTAGAAACTATTTCATACGATGAAATGCTTGAACTTGCTCAGTTAGGCGCAAGTGTACTGCATCCAAGAGCGGTTGAATACGCAAAGAATTACTCTGTACCGCTTGAAGTACGTTCAAGTATTGAAAGAGAACCTGGAACCATCATCGAGGAGGAAGTAACAATGGAAGAAAATTTAGTTGTACGCGGGCTCGCATTTGAAGATCAAATTACAAGAGTAACGATAAATGGTTTAACCAATTCCTTAACAGGTCTTTCAGATGTGTTTAAAACCTTAGCTAATCATCATATTAACGTTGATATTATTATCCAGAGCTTTTCTGATGAGAGGACGAATCTATCCTTCTCTATAAAAAGCAATGATCTAAAAGAAACAATAGAAGTATTGGAAAAAAATAAAAGCTTATTTCCGTATGAAGAAATTGAAACGGAGTCCGGTTTAGCGAAGGTTTCTATTGTCGGCTCCGGTATGGTATCCAATCCAGGAGTAGCTGCTGAGATGTTTGCGATTCTTGCTGAAGAAGGAATTCAAGTAAAAATGGTCAGCACATCTGAAATTAAAGTATCGACTGTTATTGAAGATGGCCAGATGGTAAATGCGGTAGAATCCTTGCATAAAACATTTGGGTTGTCACATTCATCAGTTAGGTCCTAATAAGTTGAATCCATCAGTGATGATAAAAAACCTCACTGATGGAGGTTTTTAGATTAGGATATGCCGTCTTTTTTATCCCACTTGACTGTAAAAAGGACTTTATCAGCTTTTTTTCGCGGATGTTCATAGGCTTCTGAAATCACTTGCTGCTGCAGTTCAATTTGTTCAGCTAAAAATCCTGCTTCCAATTGAAACTGATAGGAGTCGCGGGATTTTTTATTTTGCATACGATTTGTAATAATTGAACTGGTTAATTCTAATTCAAGTTCATTCTTTGATTCTTTAATAATCGTTAAGCGGCCCCAGCCAGCCTTATTAAAAAAGTCAACAATCTCTTCAAGACTGTTTAACGGGTATTTTCGGGCAAGCTTTTTCCCGGCCCAATATAAAATCTCAGCGGTGTCATCTCCCAGTATTTCAGGTAGTAACACATCTTTTATTAGTTCATAACCAAATGCAGGAACGGTCTCTTCAGAGCTGACTTCCTGATGTATCTCTTCAGCAGTACTTTTACTCAAATGCTCTCCCCTCTTTCTATAACTCTATTATATACAATTTTTAATTTGAGTAAGCGAATGTGATAAAAAAAGGTTTTTGGAAATAATAGTTAAATATGGGGATTTTATTAAAAAACTACAAAATAATACATAAAGATTTGTTCGTTATAAGAAAATTTTGTGATTAGATTGAATTTTTTAAAAAAAATGTAGGAATTACGATAATAATGTAATTCGTTTTCTTGACGCATATTTCACTAGGGAGTAAAATGAAGTTGTCATACAATTGTAAGAAAATAAACTATTTGCTTTTCTCAAATTGAGCGGGTGCTCAAATTTCATGAGGAGAGGGAGCAAGAGCAAGGCCATGATCATGTTTAAAAAACTAAGGGGGTAAAATGCAATGGCTGGAAATCGAGAGTTTTTTAATCGCAAATTGCATTCATTACTAGGTGTTATTCCCGTTGGGTTATTCCTAACACAGCATCTAATTGTGAATCACTTTGCTACTAGGGGAGAGGAGGCTTTTAATAATGCTTCTCACTTTATGGAAAGTCTTCCATTCAGGTATTTTCTAGAAATTTTTATTATTTTCTTACCGTTATTATATCATGCAATTTATGGAATCTATATTGCTTTTACAGCAAAAAATAATGCAGGCAGATATAATTATTTTAGAAATTGGATGTTTGTCCTTCAACGTGTAACAGGTGTTATTACGTTAATCTTTGTCGTTTGGCATGTGTGGGAAACAAGGATTGCTGCAGCATTTGGAGCAGAGGTTAATTTTCAGATGATGGAGGACATTTTGTCTAATCCGTTTATGTTATGGTTCTATATTATCTGTGTTGTTTCTGCAGTATTCCATTTTGCAAACGGTTTATGGTCATTCTGCATTAGCTGGGGTATCACAATGACACCAAGATCACAACAAATTTCCACTTATGTTACAATGGCTATCTTTGTTGCGCTTTCAATTGTAGGCGTGCGTGCTATATTAGCTTTTGTATAAGACATAATGATAGTCACAGTTTGATAGAATACTCGAAATAATGTACGTACTATGGATTGGAGTGAGTTACGAATGTCGAAAGGGAAAGTTATCGTAGTCGGTGGAGGCCTTGCAGGTCTAATGGCTACAACAAAAATTGCAGAATCGGGAACAGCGGTCGATTTATTTTCACTTGTACCGGTAAAACGCTCTCACTCGGTTTGTGCCCAAGGTGGTATTAATGGAGCGGTAAACACAAAAGGTGAAGGTGACTCTCCATGGGTGCACTTTGATGATACTGTATACGGTGGAGACTTCTTAGCGAACCAGCCTCCTGTAAAAGCAATGTGTGAGGCTGCACCGGGAATTATTCACTTATTTGACCGTATGGGAGTTATGTTTAACCGTACTCCAGAAGGTTTACTAGATTTTCGTCGCTTCGGTGGAACACAGCACCACAGAACGGCATTTTCTGGTGCGACAACTGGTCAGCAATTACTTTATGCGCTAGATGAACAAGTAAGAAGCCATGAAGTTGCTGGATTAGTTACAAAGTATGAAGGCTGGGAATTATTAAGTATTGTTGTCGATGATGAAGGAGTTTGTCGCGGTATTGTAGCGCAAAATCTTAAAACTATGGAAATTCAATCCTTTTCTGCAGATGCCGTTATTTTGGCAACTGGAGGACCTGGAATTATCTTTGGTAAGTCTACAAACTCTGTTATTAACACAGGCTCTGCTGCTGCTATCGCATATCAGCAAGGTGTTTATTATGCAAATGGAGAAATGATTCAAATCCACCCAACGGCAATACCTGGGGATGACAAGCTTCGTCTTATGAGTGAATCCGCCCGTGGTGAAGGCGGACGTATCTGGACTTACAAAGATGGTAAGCCGTGGTACTTCTTGGAAGAAAAATATCCTGCGTATGGAAACCTAGTTCCAAGGGATATTGCAACACGTGAAATATTCGATGTTTGTATTAACCAGAAGCTTGGAATTAATGGAGAGAACATGGTTTATTTAGACCTCTCTCATAAAGATCCGCATGAACTTGATGTTAAATTGGGCGGTATCATCGAAATCTATGAGAAGTTTACAGGTGACGACCCTCGTAAGCTTCCAATGAAGATTTTCCCTGCTGTCCACTATTCAATGGGTGGATTATATGTTGACTATGATCAAATGACAAATATCCCAGGGCTGTTTGCTGCTGGTGAATGTGATTATTCTATGCACGGAGCAAACCGTTTAGGCGCTAACTCTTTATTATCTGCTATCTATGGCGGAATGGTTGCAGGACCAAATGCTGTTCGCTATATTAATGGATTGGAAAAGAGCTCAGATGCAGTAGCATCTTCAGTATATGATGGTTATGTTAAACAGGAAGAAGCTAAATGGAATAATATTATGTCTATGAATGGAACAGAAAATGCGTATGTGCTTCATAAAGAATTAGGAGAATGGATGACAGCGAACGTAACGGTTGTTCGTTACAATGATAAGTTGCTTCAAACAGATCAAAAACTTCAAGAACTCCTGGAACGTTATCAAAATATCAATATTAACGATACGGCTAAATGGAGTAACCAAGGAGCAGCGTTTACTCGCCAGTTAGAGCATATGCTTCAACTTGCACGTGTGATTACACTTGGAGCTTATAATCGTAATGAAAGCCGCGGTGCTCATTACAAGCCTGAATTCCCTGATCGTAATGATGAGGACTTCTTGAAAACCACAATGGCTAAATTTGTTGATAGCAAGTCAGCACCTGAATTCCATTATGAAGATATTGACGTATCACTTATTCAGCCGCGTAAGAGAGACTATACGAAGAGCAGTCATTAAGAGTGTTTAACAAGAATGAAAAAACAAAAAAGAGGGGAAAATAGGGATGTCTGAACAAAAGACCGTAACATTTATTATCACCCGTCAAGATGATATGAATTCAGCACCTTATCAAGAGGAGTTTGAAGTACCATATCGTCCCAATTTAAACGTTATTGCAGCATTAATGGAAATACGCCGTAATCCTGTTAATAAAAAAGGGGAAAAAACTACACCTGTCATTTGGGAAATGAACTGTTTAGAAGAGGTTTGCGGTGCTTGCTCTATGGTAATCAACGGCAAACCACGCCAATCCTGCTCTGCGATTGTGGATCAGCTTGAACAGCCAATCCGCTTAGAACCAATGAGCACATTCCCGGTTGTTCGTGACCTTCAAATCGACAGAAGCCGTATGTTTGATTCATTAAAGAAAGTAAAGGCATGGATTCCAATCGATGGAACATATGATTTGGGTGCCGGACCACGTATGCCAGAGAAGAAACGTCAATGGGCATATGAGCTTTCAAAATGTATGACATGTGGTGTTTGTTTAGAAGCATGTCCAAACGTAAACAGTAAATCGAACTTTATTGGACCAGCTCCATTATCTCAAGTTCGTTTATTCAACGCTCATCCAACAGGTGCCATGAACAAAGCGGAACGTTTAGAGCAAATCATGGGTGATGGAGGTTTGGCAAACTGCGGAAATTCACAAAACTGTGTACAGTCTTGTCCAAAAGGTATTCCATTAACTACATCTATTGCTGCACTGAACAGAGATACAACGATTCAATCGTTTAAAAATTTCTTTGGCAGTGATACAGTTTAACTTCATTCAGCAGAAGTCCTCCACTTCTATAAGTGGGGGATGAATGCAAAAAGCTCTCTGATTCAGTGGGGGTTCAAACCCCGGCTGAATGAAGTTAAGCCTCCGGCGGATGCCTCGGATTTTTTAAAGGTAATTTATCGAGCGAGCTCGATAAAAATCCGGGCGCAAATTCGACGGGGCGAATTTGATTAGATTTCAAAAGAAAAAGAGGATGTCCATATAGGACAACCTCTTTTTCTTTTAGGTTACAGCTGACTTTTACACATAACTGCCTGGATAATAAAATAATCAATTTCTCCGTTTAATGCTTCCCAAATAGGTTTAAGCTTCTCTCCTCCGGTTATTCCCATCGCATCTAATACCCTTTTCTCAGTATCCGAATCAAACAGGTCCTGCCAATTGACCTCATTCCCTTCTTGAATGCTGCGGATAATATGCTTTTGAACAGTTATGTTTGTTAATTTCCGCTCTTTTGCAATTTCTGCAATGGTCATTCCTTGAATATAAAGCTGGTAGGAAAGAATATGGCTTGGCTGTTCAAGTTCTTTCTCGTGTTTTTCGTTTTCATTTTGAATGGGTGGGATTGCTTCTACAGGAATATTCTTTTCTTGTATATACTCGCATATTTTGTCTATGAATGCTTCTCCATACTTTGTAAATTTCGTTTGTCCGACGCCTTTTATTTGCAGCATAGCCTCTTCATTTGTTGGATAGTACATACTCATCTCTTTTAACGTACTATCAGCAAAAATGATAAATGGCGGGATGCGTTCCTCATCAGCTATTTCTTTACGCAGGACGCGCAAAATCTCAAATAAATCACTGCTTTCGTCATTTTCAGGCTTATTAGTCACAACAGGAGTTTTTCTCATCATAACGGTTTCCTGTCCCTTTAAAATGGGCATCGCTTTTTGTGTTACTTTCACAACTGGGTATTTTCCGTCCGTTAGGAGGAGGTACCCTTCAGCAAGTAAATAATTAATCATGTTTACGATGGCTTTTTCTGTTTGCTCTCGAAGTAAACCATAGGTTGAAAGCTCATGAAACTGTAATTCTTTAAGCCGTTTTTGGTTCGAGCCCTTTAATACCTGTGCAATTAATGTAACACCAAACCGTTCTCCCATTCGCTTGCAGCAGGAAAAAATCATTTGTGCTTCACGGGTAATATCGACCTTTTCTCGATGATCCACACAGTTTGAACATTTTCCGCAGGAAAGGGGCCTGCTTTGTTGATCAAAATATTGAATAATGTAGGATTGTAGACAGTCCTCTGTATGGCAGTACATTACCATTTGATTTAGCTTGTGATATTCCTGCTCTCGCTTTTGTGAATCAAGATTCGTTTCTTCAATCAAAAATTTTTGTAATTGAATATCTTGCGGCGAGAATAGAAGATAGCATTCACTCTCTTCTCCGTCTCTTCCGGCACGTCCTGCCTCCTGATAGTAGGCCTCAATGTTTTTTGGAAGATTATAATGAATGACAAATCGTACATTAGATTTATCGATGCCCATACCGAATGCATTCGTGGCAATCATGATTTCTTTTTCATCATAGATAAACTGATCCTGTGCGATTTTCCGGTCTTTTTCACTAAGGCCGGCATGATATTTTGCTGCTGAAAAACCTTTTTGAGATAAAAATTGGTAGAGCTGATCGGTTTCTTTTCTGCTAGCTGTATAAATAATGCCGGATTGCTTTTGATGTTGTTTTAGATAAGAAATGATAGAGTCACGCTTATTTATTCCTTTTACAACATGAAAGGAGAGATTTTCACGTGCAAAGCCGGTTTTAAAGGTATCAGCGCTTTGAATATTCAATAATATACGGATGTCATCTGCTACATTCTCCGTAGCGGTAGCAGTTAAAGCAACAATAATCGGATTTTGTTTCAGTCTGCTTAAGGATGAAATAATCGAGCGATAGCTTGGTCTGAAATCATGGCCCCATTGTGAGATACAGTGTGCCTCATCAAAGGCAATCAAGGGGATGTCAATTGAATTAAGTAAATCAATAAATTGTGCTGACTCCAATCGTTCCGGTGCAACATATACAAGCTTGTAGGCACCTTGGCGGATGAGAGAAATCCGTTCAGCCTGTTCTTTTGAGGTTAGGGAGCTATTGACAAACGTTGCTGGAATTTCTGCACTTGAGAGTGAGTCGACTTGATCCTTCATGAGTGAAATGAGCGGGGAAATAACAATGGTTGTTCCGGAGAAACATAATGCAGGGATTTGAAAACAAATTGATTTTCCTCCACCTGTCGGTAAGATACCCAGTGTATTTTTCTGTTGTAAAATATTTTCAATAATTTCCTTCTGTCCGTTTCGAAAAGAGGAGTAACCAAAGTATTCATGTAACAGTTCCTTAGCTTCTTGCAGCATACTTTATCACCTTATTTACTAGAATATTATCTATTGTAACATTGAAGAACCTGATTGGTAAGATGGGAAGTATATAACTAATCTTTCTGCGTTTAGACTCATATACTATAGATGATGAATTAATTTTTTAGAGGTAGTTTATCGAGCGATCTAGATAAAAATCTGGGAGCAAATTCGACGGGACGAATTCAATACAAATATGCGCACATTTTAAAATTTATTCTCATCATTCAAGAAATATTGTCACTTCAATACTTTTACTGACATATGATATGGTGACTAAATATATACCCATCCCGCAGTTCAAAGCTGGCGAAGGCAAGGAGGGTTACAATACTTGAAGGAGAATGAATATACACACAAGCCGTTACTCACCAAACGAGAAAGGGAAGTATTCGAACTGTTAGTACAAGATAAGACAACAAAAGAAATCGCGGGAGAATTATTTATAAGCGAGAAAACAGTTCGGAATCACATTTCGAATGCCATGCAGAAATTAGGTGTAAAGGGGCGTTCCCAAGCTGTTATAGAGCTCCTTCGTATGGGAGAGCTAAAGCTTTGAAATTTAACCGGTATTCTCTTCTTGAGGATACCGGTTAATATATGGATAGGAGTAATTTACTATTCATATTGGTTCAGATATTTATTTAAGGATGAATTATTACATAATTTGCATGTTTGTTAAGTAAATGTTCTTGAATTTTAAATTAAAGTGATAGAAAATAAGAACAGCCATTAGGAATGTTCAACGAATATATAGGAGTTGTCCGATAAAGAATGGAATTTAATCAAAATGAATATATTGATGTTGTCGCAAATATAGAAAAAGATCTTCGTTATATCTCTGGTATCATTAAGCAAAAGGGGCGCGAGCTATTAAACGACTATTCGATTACTCTTCCCCAATTTATTGCTCTTCAATGGCTGTTTGATGAAGGAGATATGACGATTGGCGAGCTGTCGACTAAAATGTATTTAGCCTTCAGTACGACAACAGATTTAATTGATAGAATGGAAAAAAGTAATTTGGTTAAAAGAGTACGGGCTGAAAATGACCGGAGAGTTGTTCGGATTCACCTATTGCAGGAAGGACAGAAGCTCATTGATGAAGTCATAAAAAAACGGCAAGCTTATTTACGTGAGCTTTTTAAAGATTATTCTCCTGATGACTTAGCTCAAATACAACATAATTTAATGAGATTACACCATGATATGCGATAAGAATGAGGCGGTAAAATTGAAATATCCGATAGGAGTTATAGATTCAGGAGTCGGAGGGCTGACGGTTGCGAAAGAAATTATGCGTCAGCTTCCAAACGAACAAATTATCTATTTAGGAGACACAGCGAGATGTCCATATGGCCCAAGATCAGCTGAGGAGGTAAAAATCTTTACTTGGCAAATGACAAGGTTTTTATTGGATAAAGAAATTAAAATGCTGGTGATTGCCTGTAATACGGCAACAGCTGTTGTGTTAGAAGAAATTAGAAACGAACTTTCGATTCCGGTGCTTGGCGTCATCCATCCAGGAGCAAGGGCAGCTATTAAGGCTACAAAAAACAACCGAATTGGAGTTATTGGGACGGAAGGAACAATCAAGAGTGCAGCTTATGAAAAAGCGCTTAGACAGATTAATAAGAGGACAAAAGTGACATCGCTTGCTTGTCCTAAGTTTGTTCCATTAGTTGAGAGTGGAGAATATAACGGAGCTGTTGCAAAAAAAATCGTTGCCGAGACACTTCAGCCATTAAAACATAAGAGACTTGATACACTTATTTTAGGTTGTACACATTATCCTCTTTTGGAGCATCTTATTCAAAATGTGATGGGAAACAAGGTCAATGTAATCAGTTCCGGAGAAGAAACTGCAAGTGAGGTTAGTACAATCCTTCATCACAGTGGATTATTGAGTGTGGAGGAGGAAGACCCTAGTCATACGTTTTACACAACCGGTTCGAAAACGATATTTGCCAATATTGCTTCAGACTGGCTAGGCAAAGCCATTACGAATGTATTTCATATTGAGTTAGAGCTGGAACCTCAGAAAAAGTAGAGGTTCTTTTTGCTTTTTTCGCAAGAATGGGAGCCATTCACTGATTCGCGACTAGCAGGATTATTTTCTCTCAAAAGACGGTCTATTTTTTTAAACAGCTCGTATACATGTAGTACAAACTGTCTTTGGAGGGATTGTAATGTCTAAATCTAAATATAAAAAGACTCTAGCATCAACTGTAGTTGCCGCAAGCTTACTTCTTTCAGGCTGCGGACTCTTTGGAATGGAAGAGAAAGAGAAAATTGATCCGCCGGAAGAAGTGACGTATACAGAAGAACAGACGGAAGTAACGGAAAAAACGACTAACAACGAAAAGGAAGCTGCAGATCAAACGCAGGAAGCTGAGACAAGCGAAACAGTCAAAACAGAGCTTTACTTAGTGGATAAAAATGGTTATGTAGTTCCGCAAACATTAGAACTTCCAAAAACGGAATCAGTTGCCACTCAAGCACTTGAATATTTAGTGAAAAACGGTCCTGTGACGGAAATGCTGCCAAATGGGTTTCAGGCTGTTATTCCTGATGATACAAAGATTAGTGTTAATGTAAAGGATAAAGTCGCAACGGTCGACTTCTCAAGCGAATTTAAAGATTATAAGGCAGAAGATGAGCTGAAAATTCTTCAATCAATTACTTGGACTTTAACCCAGTTTGATTCTATTGAACAAGTTAAGCTCCAGATGAATGGTCACCCGCTTGAAGAAATGCCTGTTAATGGTACACCAATTGGGGACGAGTTAACGAGAAAAGATGGAATTAATATTGATACATCACAGGTAGCGGATATTACCAATACAAAACCTGTAACGGTTTATTATATTGGCGGTGAAGCTGATTCCTATTATTTTGTCCCTGTTACGAAACGCGTAAGTAATAAAATCGAGAATAATATTGATGCGGCCATCAATGAATTAATAAAAGGACCGAGCGTCGCCTCTCATTTACTAAATGAATTTAATTCTGATGTTGAGTTACTAGGCGAACCAAAGGTAGAGAATGGAAAGGTTACGCTTAATTTTAATGAATCAATATTTGGCAGCTTTGATAAAAAAATGATTTCTCAAAATGTACTTGATTCCCTTGTTCTGACTCTTACTGAACAACAGGGAATTGAAAGTGTCGTGGTTACGGTAAATGGAAAAGCAGAGTTGATGAATGAAGAGGGCAAGAAGCTGACAGAGCCTGTAACTCGTCCAGAAAATGTAAATACAGGTAGCTTCTAAAGAGTTTTTTGATATACTATATAGAGAAAGTTGATAAGAGTGGGCAAAAATGCCGACTCTTATTCCTTTTGCATAATATAATGGATCAAGTATTTGTGGAAATATAAAGGTGGGAAAAGTATGAAGACAGTAATTATTGCAACGAAAAATTCAGGTAAAGCCAAAGAATTCATCCGGATGTTTAAGCCGTATGGAGTAGAGGTTAAAACATTGCTTGATTTTCCAGAGATAGAAGATATCGAAGAAACCGGACAAACATTTGAGGAAAACGCTGTTATAAAGGCTGAAACGGTTTGTAAACTGTTTAACCAAATGGTTATAGCGGATGACTCCGGATTAATAGTGGATGCCCTCGACGGAAGACCTGGAATTTACTCAGCTCGCTATGCAGGTGAAGAAAAAAATGATGAGGCTAATAATGATAAAATATTAAATGAGCTTAAATATGTGAAAGAAGAGGATCGTAAAGCAAGATTCTATTGTGCATTAGCGTTTGCTATGCCCGAAAAGGATACGATAACGGTTAATGGAAAATGTGAAGGGTCCATTCTATTTGAGAGAAGGGGAACAAACGGTTTTGGTTATGACCCGCTTTTTTATGTAACGGAAATGAAGAAATCAATGGCAGAGCTTTCGCCGGATGAAAAAAATCAAATCAGCCATCGTGCAAAAGCGTTGCAAAAGTTGGAAGACCAATTAGCGCACTTGTTTTCAAAGGAAAAAGAATCATGAAAGTGTTAATTGTTAGTGATAGCCATGGAATGTCAACGGAACTTAAAAAATTGAAGGAATTACATAGTGAAGTAGAGCACTTCATTCACTGTGGGGATTCTGAGCTGGCACCCAATGATCCAGCTATTAAGGATTTTGTGATTGTTAGGGGAAACTGTGATTTTTATGATGAATTTCCTGAAGATGTTGTAAAAAGAATTGGAGATCGGACATTCTTTATTACACATGGGCATCGCTATTCAGTAAAATCGGATATACTGAAGTTGTCTTATCGGGCAAAAGAAGAAGCTGCAGATATCGCCTGTTTTGGCCATTCTCATTACCTTGGGGCTGAAATGATTTATGGAACTCTTTTTATAAATCCCGGCAGTATCAGGCTTCCCAGAGGCAGAAGAGAAAGGACATATGTTATTCTCAATATGTTAGAAAACGGATACGAACTAAAGGTTTATGATATAGACCGAGGTGAAATACCAGAGCTTGGACAAGTTTTTCCCCTATCGAATTAATCGATAGAGGAAAACTTTCTTTATGAAATTTATAGTATCTCCTATTGACAATTGATTGTGCACTTACTATAATAAAAAATGTCTTTGAAATATTGTCCCAGTAGCTCAGCTGGATAGAGCATACGCCTTCTAAGCGTACGGTCGGGAGTTCGAATCTCTCCTGGGACGCCATCTATACAATGCACACAATTGACCTACATATATTCTACCAATCGACTCGTCTTCTAACCAAGATGAGTTTTTTTGTGTTTTCTGGAATAGTAATAATCTAAATGAAAAAAAATTTTATTATTTATTTTTATGTATAAATACCTATACAATAGCGTTGTAAGCGGATACAAAATTATTACTTTAACATAATTTTTTAATAATTCTTATGATTGGTCTTGACTCAATTGCAAAATCAGCGTAAGATAATTTCAACAAAAGAGTTACAAAATAGTTTTAAGAGATTGAAAACAATTTCTATTTAGTAAAATTGTACTCTTAATTGTTTGAAAGTTCTTTTCATTTTGATTGTTTCATATGACATATAGTGATAAGTAATATAGTTGAAAATGATGATGAGGATAAGTAGTTTTATACAAAGAATTCTACAGAGAGCCGGGAAAGCTGGAAACCGGTGAATTCGGTATAAGATGAACTCACCTCTGAGTTCCTTCTTGAACAATGTCTATTCAGTAGAGAGGGACGGGTGCAAGCCACTCGTTACTAAAGCGGGCAGCAGAAGCTGTTCACAAGTGTGCGCAAGATTTTTTGCGTAAACAAGGGTGGTACCGTGGAGTAGGTTTCCAAAGCCTTTTCACCCCTTAGTCAATTTTGTTGGCATTTAAGGGATGGAAGGGCTTTTTATATTTTATCAGAAAATTAGGAAAGAGGAGGTATAATCCAAATGTTGCAGAAAACTACCTTTGCCGGGAAAAAGGCTGATAAGCAGCCGATTAGCGGGGCTGATTTATTATTAAACTCTTTGGAAAAAGAAAAGGTGGAAGTGATTTTTGGTTACCCTGGCGGTGCTGTATTACCATTATATGATAAGCTCTATGATTCAAAAATCAAACATATATTACCGCGACATGAACAGGGTGGAATTCATGCGGCAGAGGGTTATGCACGGATATCTGGAAAGCCCGGTGTAGTAATTGCAACTTCAGGGCCAGGGGCTACGAATTTAGTAACTGGACTGGCTGATGCGATGATGGATTCATTACCGTTAGTTGTTTTTACAGGCCAAGTGGCGACAAGTGTTATTGGCTCAGATGCATTCCAAGAGGCCGATATACTGGGAATCACAACGCCGATAACAAAATATAATTGTCAAGTTCGAGATATTAAAGACATCCCGCGTATTATCAAAGAAGCATTTTATATTGCAACAACTGGCCGCCCTGGACCTGTATTAATTGATTTTCCTAAGGACATTGCCACTACAGTTGTTGAGGTAAATGATGATCCGGAAATTTCTTTACCAGGTTACCAGCCGACGTTACAGCCTAACTATTTGCAAATCCGCAAATTAACGGAAGCAATAAGCTCAGCGAAAAAACCACTCATCCTTGCAGGAGCAGGTATTTTACATTCAAAAGCTACTGCTGAATTAAAGGAATATGCCGAACAGCAAAATGTTCCAGTTGTTCATACGCTGCTTGGACTAGGCGGTTTTCCTCAGGATCATGAATTGTTTGTAGGATTTGGCGGTATGCACGGATGCTACGCAGCAAATAGAGCAATGTATGAATGTGATTTACTATTGAACATTGGAGCTCGCTTTGATGATCGTTTAACAGGTAATTTAGAGCATTTTGCTCCAAATGCAACAGTAGCCCATATTGATATTGATCCAGCAGAGATTGGGAAAAATATACCGACAAAAATACCAGTGGTTGCAGATGCAAAAGAAGCATTAAAGCAATTGATTGCTCAGGATGGTAAACAGCCTGATAATAAAGATTGGCTGCAAACAATCAACGACTGGAATAAAGAATATCCTTACCATTATAACAAAGAGGATCAGGAAAACTTAAAGCCCCAAAAAGTATTAGAAATGATTCATGAAAAAACAAAAGGTGAAGCCATTGTTGTAACCGATGTAGGGCAGCACCAAATGTGGGCAGCTCAATATTATCCATTAAATAAAGCTGATAGATGGGTTACATCTGGTGGTTTAGGTACGATGGGATTTGGTCTTCCGGCAAGTATTGGAGCTCAAATCGCTGCTCCTGATTCCACAGTTGTCCTTGTTTCAGGCGATGGCGGCTTCCAAATGTGTACACAAGAACTTCAAGTAATTAGGGAACATAATTTACCTATTAAAATGGTTATTCTAAATAATATGGCCCTTGGAATGGTTAGACAATGGCAGGAGCTATTCTATCAAGAACGTTATGCACACAGTTTAATTCCTGGTCAGCCTGATTTTGTGAAGCTCGCAGATGCATACGGCATCAAAGGTTATCAAATTAATACAAATGAAGAGGCAGAGAATATTTTAAATGAAGTTCTCCACAATGATGAACCAGTTGTATTAGACTTTAGAATTGATCCTAAGGAATTAGTTTATCCGATGATCGCACCAGGAAAAGGACTACATGAAATGGAAGGTGTTAAGCCATGATTAAAAGGATTATTAGTTTAACCGTTCTGAATCGTCCTGGAGTTCTTAACCGAATTACAAATCTTTTTTCTAAACGGAATTATAATATTGAAAGTATTTCCGTGGGATTGTCTGAACTTGAAGGAGTTTCTAGAATTACTTGTGTTGTCCAAGTTGAAAACGAAAGTATTATTGAACAAATTACAAAGCAATTAAATAAACAAATTGATGTACTAAAGGTAGTAGATATTACAGACCAAGCAATTGTTTCAAGAGAGCTTGCATTAATTAAAGTACCTACACTGCCGAATAACCGGCATGAAATTTACTCGCTAATTGAGCCGTTTCGTGCTTCTGTAGTTGATGTAAGTAAAGATAGTGTAGTGATTCAAATTACAGGTGAGTCTGAAAAAATCGAAGCCTTTATCGAACTGGTAAAACCATTTGGAATTAAAGAGCTTGCCAGAACAGGTACGACTGCTTTTCCTAGAGGTATGCAATTGCAATCCAATTCGCAAAAATTCTCGATTGTATAAGCGGTATCCAATAATAAGTAAAACGCCGGTTAGGACGTAATAGACATTTACTCTTAACGGTTTTTATAAAATAAAATAAGCAAATGATCAAATTATTATTCTAAAAATTGAAATCAGAGAGGGAGTAATTTAAATGGCAAAAATGTACTATAACGGAGATGCAAACGCGGAATTTTTAAATGGAAAGACAGTAGCGGTAATTGGATTCGGTTCACAAGGACATGCTCATTCACAAAACATGAGAGAAAGCGGAGTAAATTGTATCATCGGTCTTCGTCAAGGAAAATCTTGGAATAAAGCAGTTGAAGCTGGATTTGAAGTATACCCTGTAGCAGAAGCAGTTTCTAAAGCAGATGTAGTAATGATTCTTTTACCAGATGAGCAGCAGGCAAAAGTATATAAAGAAGAAATTGAGCCAAACTTAAAAGGTCAAGCATTAATGTTTGCTCATGGATTCAACATTCATTTCAGCCAAATCGTGCCTCCAGCAGATTGTGATGTTTTACTAGTAGCTCCAAAAGGACCAGGACACTTAGTAAGAAGAACTTACACAGAAGGTGCCGGAGTACCAGCAATCTTTGCTATTTATCAAGACGTTACAGGAAAGGCTAAAGAATTAGCGTTATCATATGCAAGAGCAATCGGTTCATTACGTGCAGGTGCAATTGAAACAACATTCAAAGAAGAAACAGAAACGGATCTATTCGGTGAGCAAGCGGTTCTTTGCGGTGGTTTAACTTCTCTAATTAAAGCAGGTTTCGAAACGCTTGTTGAAGCAGGATACCAGCCAGAAGTTGCTTACTTCGAATGTCTACATGAAATGAAGTTAATCATTGACCTTATCTATGAAGGAGGCATGTCAAACATGCGCTACTCTATCTCAGATACAGCTCAATGGGGTGACTTCGTAAGCGGACCACGTGTAGTAGATGCTTCTACAAAAGCAAAAATGAAGGAAGTATTAACTGATATCCAAACAGGTAAATTTGCGAAAGAATGGATTCTTGAAAACCAATCTAACCGCGCAATGTTCAATGCGATTAATGCAAATGAAAATGAGCACCAAATCGAAGTGGTTGGCCGTGAATTAAGAAAAATGATGCCTTTCGTAAATGACGCTAAGCAGAAAGAAGTGGTGGGTAGTGCAAAAAATTAAGATTTATGATACGACACTTAGAGATGGGGAACAAACTCCAGGCGTCAATCTTAATTTTTCCGAAAAACTAGAAATCGCGAAACAATTAGAACGTTTAAATGTAGATATCATTGAGGCTGGCTTTCCTGCAGCCTCAAAAGGTGATGCTTCATCCGTTCAAAAAATCGCCCAAACTATTAAAAATAGTACAGTAACAGGACTGGCACGCTGTGTTCAACAGGATATGGATATTGCTTGGGAATCATTAAAGGATGGTGTAAACCCAAGACTTCATATTTTCTTAGCGACTTCTCCTATTCACCGCGAGTACAAGCTTAAGATGACGAAAGAGCAGGTTATTGAAGCATCTGTTGAAGCTGTCAAATATGCAGCTGCCAAATTCCCTGTAGTTCAGTGGTCTGCCGAGGATGCAAGCCGGACTGAATTACCGTTTTTAGCTGAAATCGTTGAAAAGGTTATTCAAGCAGGGGCACATGTCATTAATATTCCTGATACTGTAGGCTATGGTACTCCATATGACTACGGTCAAATTTTTAAATACTTAAAAGAAAATGTTCCTTCTATATATAAAGTAGATCTTTCTACACATTGTCATGATGATTTAGGAATGGCAGTGGCCAATTCTCTTGCTGCAATAGAAAATGGTGCAACACAGGTTGAAGGCACAATTAACGGCATTGGTGAGAGAGCAGGAAATACCGCATTAGAAGAGGTAGCCCTTGCCCTTCGGATTCGAAAGGATTATTACAATGCTGAAACACGTCTTCATTTGCAGGAAATCAGCCGAACAAGCAGTGTCGTGAGCAAATTAACGGGTATGATTGTTCCTGCCAATAAGGCAGTGGTTGGTGCGAATGCATTTGCACATGAATCAGGTATCCACCAAGATGGTGTGTTAAAAGAAAAGTCCACATATGAGATTATTTCACCTGAATTAGTTGGATTTGCATCAAATAACCTAGTGCTTGGTAAACACTCAGGACGCCATGCTTTTAAAAACCGTTTAGATGAACTAGGTTTAGTGGTTGAGGAAGAGGAAGTCAGCGAATTATTTGCTGCGTTTAAAGACCTTGCCGATCGTAAAAAAGAAATGACTGACGATGATTTAACAGCGCTGGTTTTGGAAAAAAAAATTTCAAAAGAAGCACAGTATTACCAGTTACTGTCTATTGAAGTCCAAAGCAAAGAAAATGAGCATTCTGCAACCATAACACTTTCAGGACGAAATAATGAAAACATTACAGAAACAGGGACTGGTAAAGGCAGTGTGGAAGCGGTATACAATACATTGGAAAAGATGGTCGATGAGCACGTAAATTTATTGGATTATCGTATTCAATCGGTTGGAGCCGGAAGAGATGCACTAGCACAAGTATTTGTAAAAATGAATTGTGCAGGAATGGACACAAGTGGACGCGGTCTTGCACAGGATGTCATTGAAGCATCCGCAAAGGCGTATATAAATGCGATTAATAGAGTCCTCTATATAAAAGAATCTTCTGATTCAGAGTTAGTTAAGTAAAAAAGAATAGAAAAGGTTGACTTAGGAAGAGAAGATGACAAAAGCTGCAATGCTTGAAAGAATGGCAGTTGTCAAACTCTTTACGGTCAGCCTTATTTTATAACCATTTCTGAAAAAATTGACAAGATATGTCGGAGGGATTGTCATGGAGAAACGAATCGCAGTATTGCCAGGAGACGGAATCGGCAAGGAAGTAGTTCAAGGTGCGATTGAAGTGTTAAAAGCAGTAGGTGAACGTTATAATCACCAATTTTCTTTCACATTTGGAGAAATCGGTGGATCAGCTTATGATTCCACGGGAGTTCCTCTTCCAGAAGAAACGATCAATATTTGTAAAGAAAGCGATGCTGTTCTTCTAGGAGCTGTCGGTGGTCCTAAATGGGATACAATACCGGTTCATCTTCGCCCTGAACAAGGTTTACTACAGATTCGTAAAGAATTAAACCTATTTGCCAATTTACGCCCAACAACTTATTTTGCCAGTTTAGCAGATTCTTCACCTCTTAGAAAAGAGATTATTGAAGGTGTAGATATGCTGATGGTTCGAGAGTTAACAGGCGGAATTTATTTTGGTAAGCCGAGAGAACGAAGAGAAGTTAATGGAAAAGAAGCAGTTGTTGACACGCTTTATTATGAAAGAGATGAAATTGAACGTGTCATTCGACAAGCCTTCGAATTAGCAAAAACAAGAAAGAAAAAAGTTACATCTGTTGATAAAGCAAATGTATTGGAATCAAGCCGTTTATGGCGCGAAGTAGCTGTTGAAATCAGCAAGGACTATCCTGAAATTACTCTTGAGCATATGCTTGTTGACAATGGTGCCATGCAATTAGTTCGCAATCCTAAACAATTTGATGTTGTAGTAACAGAGAATATGTTTGGTGATATTTTAAGTGATGAAGCTTCTGTATTAACTGGTTCATTAGGAATGCTTCCATCTGCAAGTATTTCAGAGGAAGGTCCATATCTTTATGAACCAATACATGGTTCCGCTCCTGATATCGCAGGGCAAAATATTGCCAATCCATTAGCAACCATTCTTTCTGCTGCAATGATGCTGAAAGTTTCTTTTGGGTTAGAAGAAGAAGCAGAAGTTATTGAGAAAGCTGTTAATAAGGTTCTTGATGCAGGATTTAGAACGGGTGACATCATGTCAGAAGGAAAAACAAGAGTATCAACAACCGAAATGATCGAAGAAGTAAAGAAAGCTCTTTAAAGGTATGAAAAAAAATTACTAAAAATTATAAATTGTCATAGTTGAATTATTATTCTATGATAATAGTATCACAAAGCAACTTGAGGGGGGAAATCGTATGGGAAAGTCAATTATAGATAAAGTTTGGGACAAGCATATCGTTCATCAAGAAGAGGGAAAACCGGATTTACTATACATCGATTTACACTTAGTTCATGAAGTAACATCTCCGCAAGCCTTTTCTGGCTTACGTATGAAAAACAGAAAAGTTAGACGCCCGGAAAATACATTCGCTACAATGGACCATAACATTCCAACAGTTAATCGTACGGTTATTGATGATGAAGTAGCAAAAAATCAAATGACAACCTTAGAGAAAAACTGTAAAGAATTTGGTGTTCCATTAGCAGGTATTGATAGCCCTGATCAAGGTATTGTCCATGTTATCGGACCTGAGCTTGGTTTAACACAGCCAGGGAAAACCATTGTTTGCGGCGACAGCCATACATCTACACATGGAGCGTTCGGTGCCATTGCTTTTGGAATCGGAACAAGTGAAGTAGAGCACGTATTAGCAACTCAAACACTTTGGCAATCAAAACCAAAAACAATGAAGCTTGATTTCAAAGGCAAGCTGTCTGCGGGAGTATCTGCTAAAGACGTGATTCTTTATGTCATTGCAAAGCACGGTATTGGTTTTGGAACAGGACATATTATTGAATATTGCGGTGAGGCCATTCGCGGCATGTCAATGGACGAACGTATGACAATCTGTAATATGTCCATCGAAGGCGGGGCAAGAGCAGGTCTTGTTTCACCAGATGAAACAACATTCGCTTATTTAAAAGGTAGAAAATATGCACCTGAAAACTTTGATCAAGCAGTAGAAGCATGGAAAGAACTTGCGTCAGATGAAGATGCTGTTTATGACACTGTAATCGAAATCGATGCCACTGATATTGAACCAATGGTAAGCTGGGGAACAAATCCTTCCATGACAGCAAAAATCAGTGAAAGTATTCCGACTTTAGCTGATTGCGCTACTGAAACAGATAAAAGGGCATTAGCAAGTGCGTTACAATACATGGGCCTAAAAGAGGGACAACGTATAGAAGATATCGAAATTCAGCACGTTTTCATTGGTTCTTGCACAAACTCTCGTATAGAAGATTTACGTGCTGCTGCAGAAGTAGCAAAAGGGAAAAAAGTACATCCATCTGTCCGTGCGTTAGTTGTACCTGGTTCACAGCAAATCAAAATACAGGCTGAACAAGAAGGTTTAGATAAAATTTTCATTGATGCCGGTTTTGAGTGGCGTGATTCAGGCTGCAGCATGTGTTTAAGTATGAACAATGATATAGTTCCACCAGGTGAGCACTGTGCTTCTACGTCTAACCGTAACTTTGAAGGAAGACAAGGTGCTGGAGCTAGAACGCATCTAGTAAGCCCTGAAATGGCAGCAAACGCTGCGCTTCATGGAAAATTTGTTGATGTTCGAAAATCAGAGATATTGAACTAAGGGGGGAAACTTCATGAGCGGTTTTAAAACACACACAGGCAAAGCAGTTGCCCTTGATCGGGTAAATGTTGATACAGACCAAATCATCCCAAAACAATTTTTAAAACGAATTGAAAAAACAGGATTTGGACAATTTGTTTTTTACGGTTGGCGTTATCTTGAAGATGGGAAGTTAAATCCTGATTTTGAATTAAATCAGCCGGAAAATCAAGGCGCATCTATCTTGGTTGCCAATGAAAATTTTGGTTGCGGCTCTTCTCGTGAGCATGCACCTTGGGCGTTACAAGACTTTGGCTTTAAGGTTGTTATTGCTCCATCATTTGCAGATATCTTTTTTCAAAACTGCTTAAAAAATGGCATGCTGCCAATTAGATTGGAACAAGAAAAAGTCGAGTATTTGCTTAAGGCAGCAAAAAACCAGCCTTATGAATTAACCATTAATCTGGAAGAAGAAACTGTTTCAGATAATCAGGGCTTTAACGCTTCATTCACAGTATCGCCATATTGGAAGAAAATGCTTATCAATGGCTGGGATGAGATTGAAATTACACTTCAGCTTGATGAAGCCATTTCTAAATATGAACAAGAAAATGTACCAGTTAAGTAATGGATAAAATTTAGTAAAAATCCACAGTGTTACTCTGTGGATTTTTTTTGCGGTTGTACTCTGTTTGACTAAAAAGTTTACTTTCGTTTTTTCCTTATGCTACACTAGCCTAAGTGAAATCATTGAGGCGGATACGTATGGATAATGAAAAACGTAAAAATAATAAAATAGTTTATTTTCCTGATTTAGAGCAAAGACTGGTAGAAAAAGGGTTAGAGAGTCTGCGTCAGAAAAATTATTATGAAGCAATTGAATTGCTCGAGCATGCTGTCCAATTAGATTCAAAGAATAGTGATTGTCATATAGGGTTATTGCTTGCCTATTTTGATGGGGGATTGATTGATAAAGCGATTCATTTAGTTGACCAGATGCTAAACGAGGGAATTGGTAATGACATAGAGATTATGAACATCTATATTATGTATCTTGTTCAACTTCATAAATATGAAGAGGTTGTTGCGGCAATTGAAGGATTATTAGCAGAGGATAAAATCCCTGCTGATAAACGGGATCATTTTCATCGTTTGCTAGATTTTAGTCTAAGGATGTTAGATAGTCCAATCCATATGATTCAAGAAGAACCCGTTGAGGACAAATGGGAACAGCAAAAGATAGATTTGTTTCAATATCAAAATCCTGAGGAACAAATGGTGCTGGCAGGTCAGCTGAACAACAAAAACATCCGTCCGTTTGTAAAAGAAATCACTAATTATCTTCAATCAAAAGAGGGAAGTGCTTTCTTTAAGACGTTGCTTCTAAATGTACTAAAAGAGCAGGAATATGATAAACAGGTGGAAGTTCAGAAATTTGATGAAAAGGTAATGGTTATTCCGGAACAATTGCCTTATATAACCGAAAGCAGTCAACTCCAAGAGATTATTGAAATCATTGGAGAAAAACTAGAAAATGAAGATCCTGTACTCTATAGCCATATTAAGGCATTGGTTGAGAGGCAGTTTTTTATGCTTTATCCGTTTGGGATGGGTTCATTTAATAGTGCGGCTTTAGCAGCAGCCTATCATGTATTAGGAAATGAATATTTTGGGAATTATAATACAGAAGGTAAATTACGGGAAGAATACCATGTTTTACAAGCTGATTTGAACGTGGCAGAAACATTTATTCGAATGATAGATGAAATTTCTTATCCTAATCTTTAAGTCTGCCTGTTGAAACAGTGACAACCTGTGTTATAATGTAGTGGTGCTTTTGTGAAAAATAATCATATTACTATTAGAATATGATTGCTATATTATTCATATTCATTCATCATTTCGCTAGTAAATGTAAATGAAATAGATTGTTGGAGGGAAAATAAAGTATGTCTGCAAAATTTGAAAAGCAAGAAGGGAACCAAGGGGTTCTAACAGTTGAAGTAGATGCAGAAACAGTAAGCAAAAGCTTAGATTCTGCATTCCAAAAAGTAGTAAAGCAAGTAAATGTGCCGGGCTTCCGTAAGGGGAAAATGCCTCGTGCATTATTTGAAAAGCGTTTTGGTGTAGAATCTTTATACCAAGATGCAATCGATTTAATGCTTCCAGAAGCATATTCAGCGGCTATCGATGAAACTGGTATTGAGCCAGTTGACCGTCCTGAAATTGATGTAGAACAAATTGAAAAAGGCAAATCATTTATCTTTACTGCTAAGGTTACTGTGAAACCAGAAGTAAAGTTAGGCGAATATAAAGGACTTGAAGTAGAAGCATTTGACACAACTGTGACAGATGAAGATGTTGACAACGAAATTAAATCGTTGCAAGAAAGACAAGCTGAGCTTGTTGTGAAAGAAGAAGGAAAAGCAGAAAACGGCGATACAGTTGTTATGGATTTTGAAGGCTTTGTTGACGGTGAAGCGTTTGAGGGCGGAAAAGCTGAAAACTATTCATTAGAACTTGGCTCAGGTCAATTCATCCCAGGCTTTGAAGAACAATTAGTTGGTCTGGCTGCAGGTGAATCAAAAGACGTAGAAGTAACATTCCCTGAGGAATATCATGCTGCTGAATTAGCTGGAAAGCCGGCTGTTTTCAAAGTAACTGTTCATGAAATTAAAGGAAAAGAACTTCCAGAGCTAGATGATGAATTTGCTAAAGATGTAGACGAAGAAGTGGAAACTTTAGATGCATTAAAAGAAAAAATCAAATCTCGTTTAGAGCATGATAAAAAGCATCAAGAAGAACACCATATTCAAGATGCTATTGTTGAAAAAGCAACTGCAAATGCTGAAATTGATGTTCCTTCCGTTATGATTGATAATGAAGTAGATCGTATGCTTCAAGAATTCGAACAACGCTTACAAATGCAAGGGATGAATCTTGAGCTTTACTTCCAGTTCTCAGGTCAAAATGAGGAAGCTCTTCGTGAACAAATGAAAGAAGAAGCTGAGCAACGCGTTCGCGGAAGCTTAACACTTGAAGCAATTGCAAAAGCTGAAAACATTGAAGTAACAGATGAACAAATCAATGAAGAGTTAGAAAAAATGGCAGGAATGTATAACATGACTGTTGATAATATTAAAAATGCGCTTGGAAGCCTTGATGGACTTAAGAGTGATCTTCAAGCAAGAAATACTGTTAAGTTCTTAGTTGACAACAGTAAAACGGTTGAAGCACAAGCTTAATTTATTCGTGCATTTCTTGTATAATTAATTGATTTTAAAAACAAGGTGCGATTTTATCGTACCTTGTTTTATATTATGGTAAAATACATATAATAAATAAAAGTAACTCTTTAGCAGGGGTTTTAATTTGAACATACAGGAATATATATAATACATAAAAGATTGAAACGAATGATTAAACACATTATTTTATTAATGTTGATATGAAATGATTACATATTTGGAAACGGATTGCTCAGCAATAAAAAGCTCCTGCTAATTTGCTTTTATGCAAGGGTTATCATTTCCTGTATTTTCATAAAATGTGTTACAATTCAATAAATAGTAGCATTAGGAAACTTTATTGCGAGCAATCCACGTTAGTTATAGATTACATAAAGTAATTCAAGGGGTGAAAATATTGTTCAAGTTTAATGACGAAAAGGGACAATTGAAGTGCTCGTTCTGTGGAAAAACACAGGAACAAGTACGCAAATTAGTCGCAGGACCAGGTGTTTATATTTGTGATGAATGTATTGAACTGTGTACTGAAATTGTTGAAGAAGAATTAGGTACAGAAGAGGAAATCGAATTTAAAGATGTACCAAAGCCAGCGGAAATCCGTGAAATACTTGATGAGTATGTGATTGGACAAGACCAGGCTAAAAAATCCTTATCAGTAGCTGTTTATAATCATTACAAACGGATTAACTCAAACAGTAAAATTGATGAGGTTGAATTGGCAAAGAGTAATATTGCGATGATTGGGCCGACAGGTAGTGGGAAGACATTGCTTGCACAAACATTAGCTCGTATATTAAATGTACCATTTGCCATTGCTGATGCAACTTCATTAACAGAGGCTGGATATGTTGGGGAGGATGTAGAAAACATCCTGTTAAAACTTATACAAGCAGCAGATTATGATGTTGAAAAGGCTGAAAAAGGAATTATCTATATTGATGAAATTGATAAAATTGCTCGTAAGTCTGAAAACCCATCCATTACAAGAGATGTATCTGGTGAAGGTGTGCAGCAGGCATTGTTGAAAATTCTTGAAGGAACGGTTGCAAGTGTGCCGCCTCAAGGTGGAAGAAAGCATCCGCATCAAGAATTTATTCAAATTGATACGACGAATATTTTATTCATTTGCGGCGGCGCCTTTGATGGAATTGAGACAATTATTAAGCGCCGACTTGGACAAAAAGTCATTGGTTTCGGTTCTGACTTAAAAGAACAGGAAGTTGAACAAAAAGATTTGCTTTCTAAAGTTTTACCAGAGGACTTATTACGATTTGGACTTATTCCGGAATTTATCGGACGTTTACCTATTATCGCGAGTCTTTCACAGCTTGATGAAGATGCGTTAATTGAGATTTTAACTAAGCCGAAAAATGCTTTAGTAAAGCAATACCAAAAAATGCTTGAGCTTGACGATGTTGAGCTTGAGTTTGAGGAAGGTGCGCTGCTTGAAATAGCTAAGCAGGCTATTGAAAGAAAAACGGGTGCTCGTGGATTACGTTCCATCATCGAAGGAATTATGCTTGATGTCATGTATGAGCTTCCATCACGTGATGATATTTCTAAATGTATCATTACACAGGAAACCGTTGTTGATAAAACGGATCCAAAGTTAGTTCTTACAGATGGAACTGTTGTACAAGAAAAAAGAAAAACATCTGCATAATAAAAAAAGCGTAAGCGCTGGAGCAAGATTTATGAAAAAAGCCAAACCATTCCCGGTTTGGCTTTTTTTCCATAACGGCATGCTATTACGTCAAAAATTTGTTTATTCCTGCTTAGTGAAGGAGATACTAGCAAATATCAACTAGTATTAATTTGCAGGAGGGAATACGATGAGTTGGACGGGCATTGTCTTGTTTATACAATTATTTTTCGGTGTCGTGATAGGGATATATTTCTGGAATTTATTAAAAAATCAGCGTACGCAAAAGGTATCTATTGACCGAGAATCGAAAAAAGAAATGGACCAGTTAAGAAAACTAAGAGAGATTAAATTAAGTGAACCGCTTTCTGAAAAGGTACGTCCGTCAAGCTTCAAGGATATTGTCGGGCAGGAGGATGGAATAAAGTCATTGAAGGCTGCTTTATGCGGTCCCAATCCACAGCATGTTATTATCTATGGTCCTCCGGGAGTAGGTAAAACGGCAGCTGCCAGACTTGTATTAGAGGAAGCAAAAAAGAATCCGAAATCTCCATTTCAACAATCTTCGGTTTTTATAGAACTGGATGCTACTACAGCAAGATTTGATGAAAGAGGGATAGCAGATCCATTGATTGGTTCTGTTCATGATCCCATTTATCAAGGAGCCGGAGCGATGGGACAAGCCGGTATTCCTCAGCCGAAGCAGGGCGCAGTGACAAATGCACACGGCGGGGTATTGTTTATTGATGAAATTGGAGAATTGCACTCGATTCAAATGAATAAATTATTAAAGGTGCTTGAGGACCGAAAAGTATATTTAGAAAGTGCCTATTATAACGAGGAAAATACTCAGATTCCAAATCATATTCATGATATATTTAAAAATGGACTACCGGCAGACTTCCGTTTAATAGGTGCTACAACAAGGACTCCAAGCGAAATTCCTCCGGCTATTCGCTCACGGTGCATGGAGGTATTTTTCCGCGAATTAACGGAAGAGGAAATTGCTGCTGTCGGAAAAAAAGCAGCGGATAAAGTAAATATGCAGATTAGTGAAAAAGGGATTGGGATTCTGGCCTCTTATGCACGAAATGGACGGGAGGCTGTCAATATGATTCAGCTGTCTGCAGGGCTAGCTATTACTGAGGATCGTCAATACATAAAAGAAGAGGACATTGAATGGGTGGTCCATTCCAGCCAGCTCAGTCCAAGAATGGAACGCAAGGTAAACACTGAGTCTGCTATAGGTCTTGTGAATGGGCTTGCCGTACACGGACCAAATACAGGAACACTGCTTGAATTAGAAGTTACCGTAATTCCGGCAAAAAAGAGTGGGTCAATTAATATTACTGGCATTGTAGAAGAAGAAAGTATCGGCAACAGTGGAAAATCGATACGCCGAAAAAGTATGGCAAAAGGCTCTATAGAGAATGTTATTACAGTGTTACGCTCAATGGGTGTTCCTGCAGATGAATTTGATATCCATGTAAATTTCCCTGGAGGAGTTCCAATTGATGGCCCGTCTGCCGGAATTGCGATGGCAACCGGAATTTATTCGGCTATTTATAATCTTCCAATTGACAACACGGTAGCGATGACCGGTGAAATTAGCATTCATGGGAATGTGAAGCCAATTGGAGGAGTATATCCAAAAGTGAAGGCAGCGAAAAAAGCCGGTGTGAAAAAAGTGATTATCCCGAAAGAAAACATGCAAACGATTCTGCAGGAAATTAAAGATATCGAGATTATCCCTGTTACTCATATAAATGAAGTGTTTGACGTGGCGTTAAAGAAGGACTACAGCTCCAGTCCATCTATTTCTGCATCATCTATTGAAGTGACAAAGAAAGAAAGTATTTAACTTCATTCAGCAGAAGCCCTCCACTTCTAAAGTTAGAGATGAATGCAAAAAAGCACTCTAATTGAGCAGGGATTCACATACTATTTTAAAATAGAAAAAGGAAGCTTCGGTTTGTTTCTTTGCGGACAAGACGAAGCTTTATTATATAGCTTTTATCATGGAGAATGAAGTGTGTCTCGTATAATCTTTTGACAAGAATCCGCCTTATTAGACACGTGGACTTAAATACGATAAAATTGTAAAAAGGAAAATGTTAGTGATATATGGAAAAATGACCATATGGGGGTGTAAGGAATGGCAAATCATGAAGAAGTAATCGTCCCTTTGCTGCCGCTTCGTGGCTTACTTGTTTATCCGACAATGGTTCTTCATTTAGATGTTGGCCGCGACAGGTCTGTGCAGGCACTTGAAAAGGCAATGGTTGACAATCATCTTATATTTTTAACCACACAAAAGGATTTGTCAGTTGATATGCCGGAGGAAGAAGATTTGTACCAGGTGGGAACGTTAACAAAGGTAAAGCAAATGCTAAAACTTCCGAACGGCACCATTCGAGTACTGATTGAAGGCTTAAAGCGCGCAGAAATTATTGAGTACATCGATGAACCGAATTATTTTTTAGTTCGTTTAAAAACATATGAGGATCAAGAGACAATTGATTCGGAAGATCAAGCCTTAATGAGAACAATGCTTGAATACTTTGAACAATACATAAAAGTGTCAAAAAAAATCTCTGCGGAGACCTATTCATCAGTCAGTGATATAGAGGAACCGGGGCGAATGGCTGATATCATCGCATCGCATCTTCCGTTAAAGCTTAAAGAAAAACAAGATATTTTAGAGCTGATTGAAGTAAAGGACCGGATGAATCGGGTCATTGAAATTATTCATAATGAAAAAGAAGTATTAAGTTTAGAAAAGAAAATAGGACAGAGAGTCAAAAAATCAATGGAACGCACGCAAAAGGAATATTATTTGCGTGAGCAGATGAAGGCTATTCAAAAAGAGCTAGGTGATAAAGACGGAAAGTCAGGTGAAGTAGCTGAACTGACAGAGAAAATCGAACAGATTGGCATGCCTGAGCATGTTAAACAAGCGGCCTTAAAGGAATTGGATCGTTATGAAAAGGTTCCCTCCAGTTCTGCTGAGAGTGCTGTCATCCGTAATTATATTGATTGGCTGATTTCACTTCCTTGGTCCAATGCAACGGAAGATGACATTAATATTGAAAAAGCGGAGCGTATCTTGAATCAGGATCATTTCGGCCTAGAAAAGGTAAAAGAGCGTGTAATCGAATATTTGGCTGTACAAAAGCTGACAAACTCTTTGAAGGGGCCGATTCTATGCCTTGCCGGTCCTCCGGGAGTCGGTAAAACAAGTCTTGCCCGCTCAATCGCTACGTCCTTAAACCGTCATTTTGTCCGTGTTTCACTTGGAGGCGTCAGGGATGAATCAGAAATCCGCGGCCACAGGAGAACGTATGTGGGGGCAATGCCAGGGCGAATTATTCAAGGAATGAAAAAGGCTGGTACGATTAATCCTGTCTTTTTATTAGATGAGATTGATAAAATGTCCGGTGATTTTCGCGGTGATCCATCTGCTGCCATGCTTGAAGTATTGGATCCTGAGCAGAATCATAATTTTAGCGACCATTATATTGAGGAAACTTATGATCTTTCAAAGGTTATGTTTATTGCAACAGCCAATGATTTAGGTACGATTCCAGGTCCGCTTCGTGACCGAATGGAAATTATTTCGATTGCCGGTTATACGGAGCTTGAGAAGCTTCATATTGCCAAGGATCATTTACTGCCAAAACAAATAAAAGAGCATGGATTAACAAAAGCACAGCTGCAGATTCGTGATGAGGGAATCCTTCATATTATCCGCTATTATACACGTGAAGCCGGTGTTAGGGGATTAGAACGAAAACTAGCAGGCATTTGCCGGAAAACGGCCAAAATTATTGTATCTGGTGAAAAGAAAAAAGTAATCGTTACTGAGCAAAATCTAGAAGATTTTCTTGGGAAGAAAATGTTCCATTACGGCCAAGCAGAGCTGGAAGATCAAGTGGGAGTTGCAACAGGGCTTGCCTATACGACCGTTGGCGGTGATACACTGCAAATTGAAGTATCCCTGTCATCTGGTAAAGGAAAGCTTGTCCTAACAGGAAAGCTAGGCGATGTGATGAAGGAGTCAGCACAGGCTGCTTTTAGTTATATTCGTTCAAAAGCTACAGAGCTTGGGATTGATCCGGACTTCCATGAGAAGTACGACATTCACATTCATGTACCGGAAGGCGCCGTACCAAAGGATGGTCCTTCAGCGGGAATTACAATGGCAACGGCACTAGTGTCAGCATTAACGGGTAAACCAATCCGTAAAGAAGTGGGTATGACAGGTGAGATAACCCTTCGCGGCCGTGTATTGCCAATTGGCGGATTAAAAGAAAAAACATTAAGTGCACATCGCGCAGGACTAACTAAAATCATTTGTCCAAAAGAAAATGAAAAGGATTTAGATGATATTCCGGAAAGTGTTCGGGAAGAATTAGAGTTTGTACTAGTTTCCCACGTTGATGAAGTGCTTCGGCATGCACTAAAAAGCGAGGGACAGGAATGAAAATCAAAAGTGCTGATATTGTCATAAGTGCTGTTAAGCCTGATCAATATCCGAGTGAAGTTTTACCGGAATTTGCCTTAGCCGGCCGTTCTAATGTTGGGAAATCGTCATTTATTAATAAAGTATTGAATCGTAAGAGTCTTGCTCGCACTTCCTCGAAACCAGGGAAAACACAAACATTAAATTTCTTTCTTATTAATGAAGCATTTTATTTTGTGGATGTTCCCGGTTATGGATATGCTCGTGTGTCGAAAACCGAGCGTGCTGCGTGGGGGAAAATGATTGAAACGTATTTGACAACAAGAGAGCAGTTAAAGGCAGTCATATTAATTATTGATTTGCGTCATCCGCCGACTGCGGACGATGTCATGATGTATCAATTTCTAAAGCATTATGATATTCCCGTTATTATTATCAATACAAAGGCTGATAAGATTCCAAAATCAAAATGGCAAAAGCATTTGAAAATAACAAGGGAAACGCTGGAGCTTGACCCAAATGATACCATTGTTCTTTTTTCATCAGAAACAGGATATGGAAAAGATCAGGCATGGGCAGTGATGAAAAGCTATATGAAGGATGAAATAGAAGAATTTGAAGAAGAGTAAAGCGGAACAAGCAAGTTCCGCTTTTATTTTTGTCTTTCTCTTTCTCTTTTTTTTCTGGAAAATAAGAGGGAGGTTCCGACAAGAATGAGTGCCGCGGGCCAAAAATTGCTAAATGCGGCAATTTTACTTTCTATTAGACCAAGCCAGCTCATGACTTGATTATAGAAAAGTAACAGTGCGGCTAAAGAAAGAAATAAAACACCTTGAAACAGCCCGTTCCCAGTCTTTTGATAGCGAAGTAAAAAACCAAGAGCAATGATTAGGATAAAAACACCGAGAGCATCTGGCCATATTGACAGGCGGTTCACAACATGAAAGTGGAAGCCAAAGCCGGTTAATATGACACCAGGTAAAATGGCTTCATAATCTGTTCCGGCATAGCCTTGACATAAAAAGGCAATTCCTACAATCATCAGCAGTGTGGGCCACGTCATAAATTGAGCAAATAAAGGAAGATTCGCTTGCTGCAGAAAAAAGAAGATTCCAAAGCCAATTAAAATGATTCCAGGGAAAATACGTGGGTTCTTCATTTGACAATCCTTCCAATAATGATTTCTTGAATATTATATGTTTTTTTGTTACTGTACTGATATAGGTAATTAGACAGATTAAGTTTAATTACTAGAACGATATTCTTAATTATCTTACCACACTGATCGAGGATAAACTGCAGAATTTGCATTATTCAAAATATATTATTAAAAAAATAACTGAAAATAATTTAATATATATTCATATATTTGTAAAAAATATAAATATGACACATGCTATAATAATGACAGGGGAATTATGCTTATTTTTATAGGGGGATAAACATAACATGCATATTATTGTCGTTGGGATTAACCACAAAACGGCTCCAGTAGAAATCCGAGAACGTTTGACGTTTGACCCTTCACAGCTAGGGGAAGCGATGAAAAAGCTGAATGCTAAAAAAAGTATTCTTGAAAATGTCATTCTATCAACATGTAATCGGACAGAAATCTATGCAGTCGTAGATCAACTACACACAGGTCGGTACTATATAAAAGAATTCCTTTCAGAATGGTTCCAAATAGAGCAAGGTGAATTTTCGCCATTTCTATTTATTTATGATCAGGATGGTGCTATTGAGCATCTCTATAAAGTAGCCTGTGGTTTGAATTCACTTGTACTTGGGGAAACTCAAATCTTAGGCCAGGTTCGTTCAAGCTTTTTATTGGCCCAAGACGAAAATACAACAGGTACAGTATTTAATCAGCTGTTCAAACAAGCTGTGACTCTTGCAAAACGGGCACACTCTGAAACGGATATTGGAGCAAATGCAGTATCAGTCAGCTATGCTGCCGTTGAGCTGGCAAAGAAAATATTTGGCACGATTGAAAATAAGCATGTTCTTATTATCGGCGCAGGGAAAATGGGCGAGTTAGCCATTCAGAACCTTCATGGGAACGGAGCAAAGAAAGTAACGGTTATTAATCGTACCTTTGAAAAAGCGGAGTCCTTGGCAACTCGTTTTAATGGAACAGCCAAATCGTTAGATGAACTGCAATCTGCCCTAATGGATGCAGATATATTAATTAGTTCTACAGGCGCAAAAGGCTTTGTTATTACAAAGACAATGATTGAAAATATTGAGAAAAAACGCAGAGGAAAGCCTCTGTTTATGGTGGATATCGCTGTACCTCGCGATTTAGACCCTGCTTTAAGTGAATTGGATAGTGTTTTTCTTTATGATATAGATGACTTAGAAGGAATTGTGGAAGCAAATTTGCAAGAACGCAAGAAAGCGGCTGAAACTATTTCTTTAATGGTAGAAGAGGAAATTGTGGAATTTAAGCAATGGTTAAATATGCTTGGAGTGGTACCGGTCATTTCAGCCCTTCGTGAAAAGGCCTTAACCATTCAGGCAGAAACAATGAAAAGCTTGGAAAGAAAACTTTCACATTTGAGTGATCGTGATATGAAAGTATTAAACAAACATACAAAGAGTATCATTAATCAAATGCTAAAGGATCCGATTTTACAAGCGAAGGAATTAGCCGGTTCAAAAGATGCTGAGAAAAAACTAGAACTATTTATGTCTATTTTTAATATTGAAGAACTTGTTGAAAAACAGCGAGAAGTGAAAGCGGCCGAACAAAAAACGGTAAATGTTCATTCATCACAGCCAGCCTTTCAATCGTAAAGAGGTTCTAGACTTATGATGGATAACGTAATAACGCGGCTGCATGAGTTAACGGTTATTCTGTATGCTGTTAGTGTATTGTTATATTTTATTGATTTTCTTCATCATAACCGGAGGGCAAACCGCACTGCCTTCTGGTTACTTTCATTTGTATGGGTTTTGCAGTCTCTCTTTTTGTATTTTTACATGGTAAAAGTAGGGAGATTTCCAGTTTTGACTATTTTTGAAGGGCTTTATTTTTATGTTTGGATACTAGTGACGCTCTCGCTGATTATTAACCGTCTGTTGCGTGTTGATTTCATTGTATTCTTTACAAATGTCATTGGTTTCATGTTTATGGTTGTACATACCTTTGCTCCTGACCAAATTGACTCAACCGTCAAGGCGCAGCAGCTTGTTTCAGAATTACTATTCATTCATATTACGGCTGCAATATTATCGTATGGTGCTTTTTCTTTATCGTTTGTTTTCTCTCTTTTATATCTGTTTCAATATAATCTACTAAAAGGGAAAAAGTGGGGAAAGAGACTATGGCGAATCACTGATCTGTCGAAGCTTGAACAAATGTCATATGTATTAAATGTAATTGGAGCGCCGATGCTGATAATTGGAGTCATTCTTGGCTCTCAATGGGCATACATTAAGCTTCCAAATGTATCATGGGTTGACCCGAAAATAATTGGTTCCGTATTTGTTCTTGCTATATACTGTGTTTATTTGTATTTACGAATTAGAAAGGGGATAGCAGGAAAGTCACTTGCGCTATTTAATATCGCTGCATTTCTTATTCTATTAATTAACTTCTTTTTAATTGGAAGCTTTTCATCCTTTCATATTTGGTTGTAGACTATCTAGGAGGCGCTTTATGAGAAAAATTATTGTTGGTTCAAGACGCAGCAAGCTTGCGTTAACGCAAACGAATTGGGTTATTGAGCAATTGAGAAAATTAGATGATTCTTTTGATTTTGAAGTAAAGGAAATTGTTACAAAGGGCGATAAAATTTTAGACGTTACGCTCTCTAAGGTAGGCGGAAAAGGCTTATTTGTTAAAGAAATTGAGCAAGCGATGCTTGATCAAGAAATTGATATGGCTGTACATAGTATGAAAGACATGCCTGCCGTTCTGCCTGAAGGATTGGTCATCGGCTGTATTCCCGAACGCGAGGATTTTCGTGATGCATTAATATCAAAGAACGGTGTTAAGCTAAATGATTTGAAGCCGGGTTCGATTGTAGGGACAAGCAGTTTGCGCAGAAGTGCCCAGCTTTTGGCAAAACGTCCTGATTTAGAGATTAAATGGATACGAGGAAACATTGATACAAGATTGGCAAAGTTGGAAAATGAAGATTATGATGCCATTATTCTAGCTGCTGCAGGTCTTTCTAGAATGGGCTGGGCAAAAGATGTGGTAACCGAATTCTTAGAGCCGGAGGTTTGTCTTCCAGCAGTAGGGCAAGGGGCTTTATCCATTGAATGTCGCGGGAATGATGAAGAGCTGCTAGGACTCTTGAAGAAATTTACTTGTATAGAAACAAAGCAGACAGTTCTCGCTGAAAGAGCCTTTTTAAATAAAATGGAAGGCGGATGTCAGGTTCCGATTGCGGGCTTTGCTAAGCTCAACGACCAAGCTGATCTTGTGTTAACTGGGCTTGTGGCATCACCTGATGGAAAAACGATTATCAAAGAACAATTAAGCGGGCAAAACCCTGAAGAGCTTGGAGAACAGCTTGCTCAAAAATTGATTGAAAAAGGTGCCAAGGATTTAATTGATAACGTAAAAGAGGAGCTTGGTCAGGAATGACGGCCTCTTTCCCCCTAAAAAATAAATCGGTATTAGTTCCGAGGGGAAAGAGTCAAGCGAAAGGTTTTTCAGATATCGTAAGAAAATATGGAGGTACACCTGTTGAAATCCCTCTACTAGCTTTTAGGTCTGCTGAGCTGACAGTGGAACTTAAGAATATAATGAACAAGTTACATACATATGATTGGGTTATTTTTACCAGCAGTGTGACAGTTGCCACTTTTTTATCCAATTGGCCACAAGGTTCACCGCTTCCTAAACAAATTGCGGCTATTGGTGAGAAAACTGCACAGGCATTAGTAGAAAAGGGATTAAAGGTTGATTTTATTCCGGCTAAATATGTGGCAGAAGAATTTGTAATGGAATTCTCCCCCTTGATGAAAGAAGGAATGAAGGTATTAATTCCGAAGGGAAATCTAGCGAGAGACTATATTTCAACTGGATTAAGTAAGGTTGGGGCAAAGGTGGATGAAATAATTATTTATGAAACCTTTTTTCCTGATGAAAGTAAAGCGAAATTAGCACAAATGCTTAAAGAAAAGAAGCTTGATATTATTCCGTTTACAAGTCCCTCAACCGTCAATCATTTTATGGAGGTTGTTAAGGAAAACGGTCTGTCTGATAGGATTGATTCGTGTATTTTTGCCTGCATCGGACCTGTTGCTCAAAAGAGGGCAGAAAGCTTTGGGTTGACCATCCATGCTGTACCTTCTGTTTACACAGTCGAAAAGATGCTAGAAGCAGTTGCTGATTATTTGGGAAAAGAATCATTATTATAGGAGGGTTTACTATGGATTTACAATTTACACGTCACCGTAGATTGAGACAAACAGCTAATATGCGTGCGTTAGTAAGAGAAACCTTTGTTAGAGTGGAGGATTTTATTTATCCTATTTTTGTGATTGAAGGGTCAAATATTAAGAATGAAATCTCTTCTATGCCTGGTATTTATCAGTTTTCACTTGATAGACTGTCAGAAGAAATGGATGAAGTTGTTTCATTAGGAATTAAGTCCGTCCTATTATTTGGGATTCCATCTGAAAAAGATGAATGCGGCTCAGGTGCGTATCACGACCACGGAATTGTACAAGAAGCTACACGTTTTATTAAAGAACGCTACAAGGATATCATTGTGATAGCTGATACTTGTCTTTGTGAATATACAAGCCATGGTCACTGCGGCGTTATCGAAGGTGATCAGGTCTTAAATGATCCTTCCTTGGAGTTACTTACACAAACAGCTGTCAGTCAAGCTCGAGCAGGCGCTGATATTATTGCGCCATCCAATATGATGGACGGTTTTGTTGCCGCAATCCGTAAAGGATTAGACGAAGCCGGTTTTGAAAATGTACCGATTATGTCCTATGCTGTTAAATATGCATCATCATTTTACGGTCCGTTCCGTGAAGCAGCTAATGGTGCTCCTCAATTTGGAGATAGAAAAGCGTATCAAATGGACCCGGGTAATCGAATCGAAGCGTTCCGTGAAGCTGAGTCTGATGTGAACGAGGGAGCGGATTTTCTGATTGTAAAACCAGGTATGCCGTATCTCGATATTGTTCGTGATGTGAAAAACAGCTTTAATCTGCCAATTGTTATTTACAATGTAAGCGGTGAATTTTCCATGGTAAAAGCCGCAGCCGCAAATGGCTGGGTTGATGAAAAGGCGGTTGTAATGGAACTGTTGACCGGCATGAAGCGTGCTGGAAGCGATCTTATCATTACATACCATGCGAAGGATGCTGCCCGCTGGTTAAGAGAACAGTAATTTGTAATAATAATAACGAAGAAAAAGTAATTTCGCAATATTTCCATTATCAATTAAGTGGAATAAATGGAGGAAAGAGGGATTATCATGCGCTCTTACGAAAAATCGAAACAAGCTTTTCAAGAAGCTTTACACTTAATGCCTGGCGGTGTTAACAGCCCAGTTCGCGCCTTTAAATCGGTCAATATGGATCCGATTTTCATGGAGAGAGGGAAGGGTTCCAAAATATATGATATTGACGGAAATGAATATATTGACTATGTGCTATCATGGGGTCCGCTGATTTTAGGACATTCCAATGATCAAGTGGTAGAAGCGTTAAAGAAAACAACTGAATTAGGGACAAGCTTTGGCGCACCTTCCTTAGCAGAGAATAAATTAGCTAAGCTAGTAAACGAACGTGTACCGTCAGTGGAAATGATTCGCATGGTTTCATCAGGTACAGAAGCAACGATGAGTGCTTTAAGGCTTGCAAGAGGTTACACCGGCCGTAATATTATTTTGAAATTTGAAGGCTGCTATCACGGAGCATCTGATTCACTATTAATTAAAGCTGGCTCTGGCGTTGCAACATTAGGCCTTCCTGATAGTCCCGGTGTTCCTGAAGGCGTAGCTAAAAACACGATTACAGTTGCATATAATGATTTAGACGGCGTCAAATATGCATTTGAACAATATGGCAAAGATATTGCCGGAGTGATTGTTGAGCCGGTAGCAGGAAATATGGGGGTTGTACCGCCGGTTCCAGGCTTCTTAGAGGGGCTTCGTGAGCTTACGACAAAGCACGGAGCGCTGTTAATCTTTGATGAGGTTATGACAGGCTTCCGCGTCGGTTATAACTGTGCACAGGGCTATTTTAACATCACGCCTGATATTACCTGTCTAGGTAAAGTAATCGGCGGCGGTCTGCCTGTTGGTGCATACGGCGGTAAAGCAGAAATCATGGGAAATATTGCTCCGAGCGGTACGATCTATCAAGCAGGTACATTATCCGGTAACCCGCTTGCCATGACAGCAGGCTACGAAACAATTAGCCAGTTGACAGAGGATGATTATAAGGAATTTGAGCGTAAAGGCGATCGATTGGAGGCTGGTATTAAGGCTGCTGCCCAGAAGCATGATATTCCTGCAACAGTAAACCGTGCAGGCTCCATGATTGGCTTCTTCTTTACAAATGAAGCGGTCATTAATTATGACCGTGCTAAGACATCCAACTTAGAATTCTTTGCTACTTATTATCGTGGAATGGCTGAGCAGGGAGTATTTCTTCCACCGTCTCAATTTGAAGGATTGTTCCTATCAAAGGCACATAGTGATGAGGATATTGAAAAAACCATCCAAGCGATTGATTATTCTTTTTCAACATTACGTAATTAAATATAGGCAAGAATAGAAAACACTCATTGGACTAATGGGTGTTTTTTTGTGTGGTAAATCATAAATAGTCCTCCTGATTCATAGAGTGTTTAATGACATAGTGAGTAACTGGATGGAATGGAAGGGAGGAGTTCGCTTTGTCGCATGGAAATCAATCATATTTACGATTCTCACTAGAAGAGTCAGTCTGGTTTCAAAAAGGACAGGAAGTAGACGAATTAGTTTCGATATCATTAGATCCGATTATTACAATTAAGGAAAGTGACCAGTATGTAACGATTAAGGGGTCGCTGGAGTTAACAGGTGAATATAATCGTGAACCGGTTGATGCAGAGGAAATAGATGATTTTATTAATCCAAAGCTGATCCAAACTGTGGAGGTAAGAGAAGAAGGTGTTCATTTATTCTCTCATCATTTTCCGGTTGAAATAACCATTCCCAAAAATCGCATAATGGATTTACATGACATTCACGTGACCGTAGAAACCTTTGACTATGCGTTTCCAGAGAAAAGTTGTTTGCGGCTGTCTGCTGATCTAATGATTACAGGGTTATATGGCGAACAACAACATGAACTGATTGAAAATCAGCCAGAACCTGAGATATATGAATTTGAAACATTGTATCGAGAAACGGAAGAAGAATTGGAAGAAGAGTATATGGAAGAAGATTATAGTGAAAGGAAAAATCCATTTGCCAAACCACAATTTGCTGACGAAGAATCATCAGAGGTATATAAACCATTTGAGGTGGAGGCCAGAAAAGATTCTAAAGCTGAAATACAGTATGATCATCAGGCAGAGGAATTTAAACAAGAAGAGGCAAATCTGGACAAAGCTGATCAATCGGAATATCTATACCAGCGAAAAGACATAAATCCATCAGTAAATAAACAGACCTATCCTGAAGAAGTGTCCCAACAGGAACTAGTAAACAAGGAAGAGGAAATTCAAGCAGAGACTGAAAAGGTGTCTACTCCGGAAATTATTTTTTCTGCCAAGCGCAGTGAAGAAAAGAAGCAGGCTCCTGTGCTAGAGGAAAAAGCGGAGGAAATCATAGAGGAAGTACAAGAAATAAAGGGGGAAGCACCTGAACATGTCAAGCCTATGGAAATGGAAGACATGATGGAGGATATGGAGGAGGAATCATCCCCTGAAGAACCGGCTCCAAAGAAAAAGAGTACAAAGAAAAAGAGTAAAAAGAAGAATAAACAAAGTCTGACGTTATCTGAGTTTTTTGCTCGGAAGGCGGAGGAAGAGCATATAAGAGTAACGATGTGCATTGTGCAAAATGGAGAGACACTGGACACGATTTCAGAGAGATATGATGTTCAGGTGTCACAGATTCAAAGAGTCAATCAAATGGAATTAAACCAAGATATTTACGAGGGTCAAGTCTTATATATTCCTATAGCTCAATCACAAAGGTAAGTCCCAAACAAAATAGAGGGATCATATGAGAGAATCTGACAGCTTAAAAAAGGCTATTAAAATCTTAGAAAGCTATAGGATTGAACCATATTTCGTTGAAGAAATGGGAAAGATTCAAAAGGTGTATGCTAAACAAGGTGTATTTGTGTTAAAAAAAATCAATCCACTGCACGGGATGGATTTTATTAGGAATATTCAAGCCTTGTATCAAAAGGGATACAATCGGATTGTTCCCATTTATCCAACCTTAGATGGCCGATATGCTGTATTATATGAAAACACGCTGTATTATTTAATGCCCTGGGTTTCTAGTGAAGAAAAGAGGGATCCTTTTGAAAGCCAGCAGCAGCTATTTCGCGAGTTAGCCCGACTCCATTCCATCTCAGCTCGGGAAATAAAGGTGAAAAAAGAGGAGCGTACGGCCCATTATGAGAAAACAGTCAAAGAGCTGGAACAGGAAGAAGAATTTTTAGATGAGTTTTTGGAGGCCTGTGAAAGAAAGATATACATGTCACCGTTTGAATTAACATTTTGTACTTATTATCATACGGTAAAACAAGCGTTGTTTTTTTCGAAGCAGAAATTGAAAGAGTGGCATGAAGAAACAAAAGAAAAGGAAAAAGCACGCATAGTCATCGTACATGGGAAAATGGCAAGTAATCATTTTGTTTTTGATGAAAAGGGCTATGGCTATTTTATAAATTTTGAAGAGTCCAGAATTGGGTCTCCAACCCATGATTTACTGCCGTTTTTAGCCAGGTCTTTAAAAGGGTATTTAAAGCAATCAGAAGAAGTGGTTGAATGGCTTTATATGTATTTTAAATACTTTCCTCTCAAAGAGGATGAAATGCAGTTATTTTTAAGCTATCTAGCGCATCCGGGGAATGTAATTAATACGGCTCAGCGTTTTTTTCAGGAAGGAAAAAAGCGGAATGAACAGCAGGTTGTACAAAAGCTGCAAAGAGACTATTGGTATTTGAAAAATACCGAATACCTTGTTTTTCGCATTGATGAAATTGAAAAGAAAAAAAAGCAAGAAGAAGCAGCCCAGCAGGATTAGTCATTCTGCTGGGCTTTTTTCTTGCTTTACCTGGTTGGGTCAAGAATCTACTTGCTGAATATTATATTAAATCAAGATGGAAAGCGCAGGCAATTAATATTAATACAGCCAAAAATAGGACATCAAAGGTTGTTGGAAGCAAAATGGTTCGAATTCCTTGGAACACACTAAATGGAATAGCAAACTGCTGGCAGACCCCTCGAAATGTCCGCAGCCATGGTGGAAGCGTGTAAGGATTATAGCGTCTTTTCATCCTTTTTCCCCCTTGTTGAAAAGCATCCTTATTCAAGTGTATGCCTAAATAGATATATAAGTTACTAAGGTGAATAGGATTTAGTTAAAGAAGTATAAATGATAAAAAATAAGGTAATCCTTATTGACGACAAGTCTCTTTTTTAGGTACTATAATGATTAGTTCTAATTACATAAACTGCGTTGACAGGGAAAAGTACAATGAATTTTTGCTTTTAGAGAGGAAGACCAATAGCTGAAAGGTTTTCTAAGTGAAACCATTGGAAAGTCACCCTTGAGCTTCTTTTGCGAAAGAAGATGAACCTTTGATTAGTAAAAGACGGAAGACCCGTTATCGATGTAAGTGCCGGCTAGCTTTTTTGTGCCGGAAAAAAGGTGGTACCGCGAACTACAGCTCCATTCGTCCTTTTATGACGGATGGGGCTTTTTTATTTTAGTAGGGTGTCAGACACCGTAATACATAGGAGGATAAAAGATGGAACAAAATGAATTAACAATGCCGACTAAATATGATCCTAATTCGATTGAAAAGGGCAGATATCAATGGTGGTTACAAGGGAAGTTTTTCGAAGCGAAGGATGATCAGGAAAAAGAGCCGTATACGATTGTGATTCCACCGCCAAACGTAACAGGGAAGCTTCATTTAGGTCATGCATGGGATACGACACTTCAAGATATTCTTACTAGAATGAAACGTATGCAAGGCTATGACGTTCTATGGCTGCCAGGGATGGACCATGCAGGGATTGCCACACAGGCAAAAGTAGAGGCTAAACTACGTGAAGAAGGAAAAAGCCGCTACGATTTAGGCCGAGAGAAATTCCTTGAACAAACATGGGCTTGGAAGGAAGAGTACGCAGGATTCATTCGTGAGCAATGGGCAAAGCTTGGACTTGGACTGGATTACACTCGTGAGCGTTTTACAATGGATGAAGGTCTTTCAAAGGCAGTGAATGAAGTATTTGTAAAATTATATGAAAAAGGCCTGATCTATCGCGGAGAATATATTATTAACTGGGACCCGGCAACCAAAACAGCGATTTCTGATATTGAAGTTATTTATAAGGATGTCCAAGGGGCATTCTATCATATGAGATATCCGCTTTCAGACGGGTCAGGTTCGATTGAAGTGGCTACAACACGCCCTGAAACGATGCTTGGTGATACAGCAGTTGCCGTTCACCCAGAAGATGAGCGCTATAAGCATTTAATTGGCAAAACTGTTATTCTGCCGATTGTCGGCCGTGAAATTCCGATTGTTGGTGATGATTATGTGGATATGGAATTTGGGTCCGGAGCTGTAAAAATCACACCTGCCCATGATCCAAATGATTTTGAAGTGGGTAATCGTCATAATCTAGAGCGTGTACTTGTGATGAATGAAGACGGGACGATGAACGCAAGAGCCGGTAAATATCAAGGGATGGATCGTTTTGAATGCCGTAAGCAAATTGTGAAAGACCTTCAGGAACAAGGCGTTTTATTTAAAATTGAAGATCATCTGCATTCGGTTGGACACTCAGAGCGCAGCGGTGCGGTGGTAGAACCTTATCTTTCCACGCAATGGTTTGTTAAGATGCAGCCATTAGCTGATGCAGCGATTGAGTTACAGAAGCAGGAAGGTAAAGTCAACTTTGTGCCAGATCGTTTTGAAAAGACTTATCTACACTGGATGGAAAATATCCGTGATTGGTGTATTTCCCGTCAGCTTTGGTGGGGCCATCGAATTCCTGCCTGGTATCATAAAGAAACAGGTGAAGTATATGTCGGCGCTGAGGCACCTAGTGACAGCGAGAATTGGCAGCAGGACAATGATGTATTAGACACATGGTTCAGCTCTGCCTTATGGCCGTTCTCAACGCTTGGTTGGCCTGATCAAGATAGTGCTGACTTTAAGCGTTACTATCCAACAGATGCTCTTGTAACAGGCTATGATATTATTTTCTTCTGGGTATCACGGATGATTTTCCAAGGAATTGAATTTACAGAACAGCGTCCATTTAAAGATGTTCTTATCCATGGGTTAATTCGTGATGCGGAAGGCAGAAAGATGAGTAAATCACTGGGCAACGGTGTAGACCCAATGGATGTTATTGACCAATATGGTGCAGATGCTCTTCGTTATTTCCTTGCAACAGGTTCATCACCTGGACAGGATTTACGTTTCAGTATGGAAAAAATTGAAGCAACGTGGAACTTTGCCAATAAGATTTGGAATGCTTCCCGTTTTGCCTTAATGAATATGAATGGATTGAAATATGAAGAAATTGATTTAAGCGGGGAAAAATCAGTTGCTGATAAATGGATCCTAACGCGATTAAATGAAACGATTGAGCATGTCACAAGACTGTCTGACCGTTACGAATTTGGTGAAGTTGGTCGTGTGCTTTACAACTTCATTTGGGATGATTTCTGTGACTGGTATATTGAAATGGCGAAACTTCCGCTATATGGAGAAGATGAAGCGGCAAAGAAAACAACTCGTTCTATCTTAGCCTATGTACTAGATAACACGATGCGTCTATTGCATCCGTTCATGCCATTTATCACCGAGGAAATTTGGCAGAACCTTCCTCACTCAGGTGAATCCATTACGGTGGCTGCATGGCCTGAAGTGAATGCTTCCTTTACCGATGTGAAGGCTGCAGAGGAAATGAAGCTCTTAGTAGAAATCATTCGTTCTGTACGTAACAGCCGTGCGGAAGTAAATACGCCAATGAGCAAGAAAATCAATATGATTGTCAAAGCAAAGGACCAAGATGTGCTTGCAACGCTTGAGAATAATAAAGCGTATCTTGAGCGCTTCTGTAATCCAGAGGAATTGACGCTAGCGACTGAGGTTGCGATTCCGGATAAGGCCATGACATCTATTGTGACAGGAGCAGAAATCATTCTTCCGCTTGAAGGCTTAATCAATCTGGATGAAGAAATTGCCCGTCTTGAGAAAGAATTAGATAAATTAAATAAAGAAGTGGAACGCGTACAGAAGAAACTAAGCAACCAAGGCTTCGTAAGCAAAGCACCAGCAAAGGTCATTGAAGAAGAAAAAGCAAAAGAAAAAGATTATACAGAAAAAAGAGCGGCTGTTGAAGAACGCTTAAAGGAATTAAAAGGCGAATAAATAAAGTGAAACTTCCATCAGTGGTTTTTTTCTATCCTCCACTGATGGTTAGTTGAACCAATCGGACCTTTACGGGCAGTTGATCCCCGACTTATCTTCTTTTGTATACTCAGAATCTTGAGATGGGGGTCTTACTGCCCGTTAAGAGTGGGATAAATCTGGTGTCAGGCACTATAAATGGACAAATGTCTTTTTGATGTGCCTGACACCTTTATGTTAAGGAGATGCAACGATGTTTCAAACATACGAGGAAGCACTGCACTGGATTCATTCCCGGCTTCGTTTGGGGATTAAGCCAGGATTAATGAGAATGGAATGGATGATGGAGAAGCTGAATCATCCAGAGCGAAGAATTAAGTGTATACATATTGGCGGAACAAATGGGAAAGGCTCCACGGTTACATATTTACGTTCTATTCTTGAACATGCCGGTTTTCAGACTGGAACCTTTACCTCTCCCTATATTGAGCAGTTTAATGAACGAATCAGCTTAAATGGTGCTCCGATTGCAGACGAGGAAGTAGTGGAGCTGGCAAATAGGATTTACCCTCTTTCTGTGGAACTGGAAGCAACGGAACTTGGCGGACCGTCTGAATTTGAAATTATTACAGCGATGGCGATTTATTATTTTGCTGAAGTACATCCAGTCGATATCGTGATTTTTGAAGTAGGTCTTGGCGGGCGTTTTGATTCAACGAATGTCATTCATCCGCTTTTGTCGATTATTACAAATATAGGTTTGGATCATACGCAATTTTTAGGGAACAGCTATGAAGAAATTGCGTTTGAAAAAGCGGGAATTATTAAAAAAGAAAAGAGTATCATTTCGGCCGTTAAACAGCCTGAGGCGAGGGAAGTCATTGTGAAGCGGGCAAGAGAATTAGAGGCTCCTATTTATTTATTGAATGAGGATTTTTCCATTAAGGATCATAAATCTGTTGAATCAGGTGAAGTATTCTCTTGGCAATGTAAAAATCTGGAGCTTAAAGATGCTGCCATTACAATGTTTGGTAAACACCAAACGGAGAATGCAGCATTGGCGATAATGGCTGCGAATCTCCTCGAACAGGAACATGGTATCCAAATACAGGAAAAGGATATTCGAGAAGGGTTGAAAGCCGCTTTTTGGCCGGGCCGATTTGAGATGGTTAAGCAAAATCCGGTCTTGATTCTAGATGGTGCCCATAACGAAGAAGGAATTACTGCTTTGACAAACGAGCTGACGAAAAGATATCACGATAAAAAAATCAAAATCATCTTTTCCGCATTAGCTGACAAAAAGCTAGATAAGATGATTGAGAAATTGGATAAGACAGCTAATGAAATCACGTTTGTCAGCTTTGATTATCCTAGAGCATCCACAACTGAGGCGTTGTATAGCTTGAGCAGTTCTAAGAAAAAGTATATGCAGGACGATTGGAAAGACGCGATTACGAATGAATACATGTTGCTAGACGAAAATGAAATTTTGGTAGTAACGGGTTCGCTATATTTTATTTCACAAGTTAGACATTTTCTTCGAGAATCAACTTTGTAAATTGTCTTTAAAATTTATTTTCATTAAGTGTATATATATACTATTTTGTGATAGGAGTTGTCAGGGATGACACTCCTTTTTTTATATATTTTTATAACTTTTTGATTAAAATCAAAACTTTGCAAGGCACGATTATTAATCATAAAAATTCAGTCTTTTTTACTAGGTTTAACAGCCAATCTTACTAACTGCAACTATTAATAAATATGGAGAATTGATATAATAATAGTAATATAGGCATAGAATATTTAATTTTTGAACATAGAAAATATAAAAAAGGAGGTAACCTCTATGAGAAAGGAATTAAGAGTATTTTCAGTGTGTTTGACCATATTATTTTTAATAATATCTTCATTCTCATATCCATTAGTAACAAAAGCTGATGGACAACCGAGCGTTGACTTTTCCGTAGTTCCTGCAGCAAATGACTATACATTAAATGCAGATGGTGAAGCAAAAGGGAATCTTAATATAGCCATTACTCCCAAGGGAAATGTTAATCAAGTAGAGAGAGAGCCGATTGATGTTGCGTTTGTTCATGATACATCAGGTTCAATGAATGATAACTTTGATGGGATAAGAAAAGCAGTTAGTGCCCAAAGTGCAATCAATAAGGCTATTAATTACTTTCAGTCTAATAACAAATCGGGTGATAATTTCTATTTTATCCCTTTTAGTGATGGTGTCCGTACTAAGGGTGATGTTAGAGCAGTGGAAAGTTTAAAAACGATTGAACAAAGAGCCAGGCACTTAGATAAATATAACAATAATATGGGTGGCACCAATTACACACAAGCTCTTGAATATGCTAAAAATCTATTGACTCAAAGCAGCAATAAGAATAAATATATTATTTTCTTAACAGATGGGGAGCCAACTGTATTAAGTTATAATAAAAGGAAATATGTTCTATATACAAACGGTAAAGCTCTGTATGAAGGAGAGACTTCTAGTAAGAACTATCAAAAGACAAAAGATTTCATTCATAGTAAGGCGTTACAAACGAGTGAACAATTATCTCAAAGTAATATAACGATGTACAGTATTGGTTTTGCGAGAGAAGACGAAATTGACTTTCAATTATTAGAAAATATGTCAAGAAAAACGGGTGGAGATGCAGTACATGCAACACCTGCCAATCTAACAAGTATTTTTGAAGACATTTCAAAGAAAATTGATAACTATACAATTAGCGGCGAAGTAAATGTTGATTTAAAAAAATTTAATGGAAATGTAGCAGTTGATCCAATGTCAAACGCCGTTGTTGATGTGAATCAAGTTGCACATATACCATTTAAATTTAATTTTCCAGTTGGAAAGCAGCCAGACCCAAATTCATTAATAACATCCTTACCGTTAATCTTTAAAAATGCTGGCACATATACCTTTGATAATATAAAACTTGAATATGATGGAACATCACCAAAAGTCCATCAGCCATTTACAATTACAATTAAAAAAGACATGAATTCAATACCTGGTGCTGCATTTTCGGTTCAACCATCGGCAGAGGAATTTGTTAAACCCCCAAACGAAAATGCAAGAGGAAATATCAATATTACTGTAATTCCAAAGGGAATGGCACCAAAAGATGAAAGATTGCCAATTGATGTGGTTTTTGTTCATGACACATCGGGATCAATGGCATTTACACTTAATGGAGTTAGAAAAGATACAACAGCAAAAAATGCCTTAAAATCTGCAATCAAGTACTTTGAAAATAATGCTAAACAAGAGGACAGATTTTTCTTTGTTCCATTTGATAGTAATGTTAGCGATAAAACGAAATGGGTAGGCGGATGGGGAGGCGGATGGCTCAATCTTCAGCCGACAACGGGACTATCTAGTATTAAAAACGTGATAGAGTATTTAGATTATTTTTCAGAGGGAGGAACGAATTACACTCAGACACTGAGTGAAGCAATGAAAAAGTTTGATAGCACACTTCGGAATAAGTATGTTATTTTTCTGACTGATGGAGAGCCTAGCGTTTTGTATAAAACTAGTAAAGACTATTATATGTTACACTCTGATGGAAAATCCGGTTATAATGCTGGAGTTTACTTTGATGGTAGTAGAAAATACAATGAAACAAAAAAAGTAATAGAATCAGAAGCTTTAAATTCAGCAGCTTTACTAGGTGCTAGGAATATTACCATGTATAGCATCGCTTTTGCTAATGAAGGGGAAGTTAATTTCCAATTGTTGCAAGATATGTCAAGTAAAACAGCTGGATATGCTGTTAAAGGAAATCCTGATAATTTAACAAGTGTTTTTGATGCAATCTCTAAAAAAGTGAATTCAACAACCATTTCGGGGAATGTAACGATTGATTTAAAAAAGTTTAATGGAGAAGTGATTGTGGATCCAACTTCTAATTTTATAGCAGATAGTAATCAAGTGGTTCAAATACCGTTTAAGATTACGTTTCCTGTTGGAGAAAAACCAGATCCAAGTTTAATTCAGCAATCCTTGCCGTTACAATTTAAAAAAGCTGGTACGTATGAATTTAAAGATAATATTATGATGACTTATACAGACGCGAATGGTAACAGCAGGTCTTTTCCTAATAATCCTTTTACTGTTGTTGTAAAAGACGAAACGGCACCATATTTCTTAAATGAGGTTGATAGTCTAGGAAACGCCAAATATTCACCAGATGGTTTGGTAAAGTTTGGAGATAAAGATTCGGAGACTAATGAATTTACGGTGCAATATAAATTAATTCCAGACACCGTTTTTACTTCAGTGACAAAAGGTACCATCAGCAATTTGAAGATTGTTCAGCCAATACCTGAGGGAATATCATTAGCTAATACCGAGCAAATCAAATTGTATAAAAATGGTGAACCGGCAGAAATAGCTGGTGCTGAAGTAAGAATCATTAATAATGGAAAAGATATAGAAATTAGTCTAGGCAGCAACAATATTGCCTATGAATCTGGTAAATTCTCAATCGATGATTATACTGTACAATTAAAATTAAAAGCGGATTGGGCCATACCGTTAACAACCATGCCGCAAGCTGCTTTGAGCTTTGTTGATTCTCGATTTGGAGATCAAGTACAGACACTCAATATTGATGAACAACTAATATCTATGAATGTTCATTTACTTAAAATGGGTGCGCAATTTAGTGAATATATCGGTGATTATTTAGGTTCTATCACAAAAGTTACAGAGGATGGAGAGGTCATTGCTGAAACACAGCTTTCTAATGATCAAGGAAAAATACAAAAACCAGTAAAAGCAATGAAGCTGATTAACGAAGGTCATGCTATCGAAGTCACATACTATGATGATACTACTGCAGTTTTAATGCTAAAGACTGATTTTAAATTAAAAAATCTTTCTTTAAGTGAGGACCTTCAACCTGGAGCAACGACAAAAGGTCGTGTCGGCTTTAAAATAACAGATAAAATTTCAGGTGAGGGTGTTGTATACGAATATCAGCTTATTTCAAACGATTCACAGACGGAGTGGGCGGCATTTGACCCAACCGATTATATTGAATTGCCAAAGAATTTAAAAGGAGAGATAACCATTCAGGTTAGAACAAAAGGCGGATTTTCTCTTAATGACAATCCAGTTGCAAAAACAATCACTATCATTAAAGAATCTGTTGTCGTTGACCCAAATCCAATTGAATTAAATGTAGGTGATTCAGTTAAACTGAATATAAAAGTAACACCTGAAGATGGAACAAATCGCGAATTTAATGTATCGCTTTCAGATGAATCCATTGCTAAATATGAGAATGGGCAACTTGTAGGATTAAAAGAGGGTCATACAAAGTTAATTGTTACGACTACAGATATTGCTGGTGATGAGATTAAGGAAGAGGTACCGGTTAGAATCAACCCAGTATTAATTACTAGGATAACTGTTACACCAAATCCTGTTCAAATGAAAAAACTGCATGAATTTAGTGATTTTATTATTAACATTGAACCAACAAATGCATCAAATCAAAATCTCATTTGGAAATCTTTAAATCCATCCATTGTTTCCATCTTGGGGCCAAACCATATCCAGGGTAAACAAACAGGAACAGCAGAAATTGAAATTAGAGCTGATGATGGCAGTGATGTGAAAACCACTATTACGGTAAAGGTAGGGTCCCCACTGGAAGGAATCAATGTTCCAGATGAAATAATCATTGAAAAGGGTGCTACTGATAAGAACGTAAATGATTATATTACCTATCGTCCATCAGATGCTTCAAATATTGAAGGTACTCCAACCTTTAATTCTACAAATGAGAATATACTTGAAGTAGAATCAGATGGGGAGATTATTCCAAAACGATTGGGTGAAGCAGATATTGAAATTACAGTAAAAGATGATAGTAATAATAAGTTTTCTGCTGGTATGACAGTAAAAATTGTAGAGGAAAAATCGAGACCAAATAATGATGATAAATACTAATAGGTCAGAGAATAAGAAAAAAGCCGATAGAAACATATCGGCTTTTTCTTATTCTTTTTTCATTAAATCTGTCATTACTTCTAATTGATTAATCTTAGGGAGACCCTGTTCTTGGTTCATAAATAGTTTTTTATTATTTTTTATAATGAGTCGTGAGGCGGTTTCATTATCATTATCTGTAAACTTTATACCTGTACCCTCATCCTCAGCAGAACCGCGATATGCGTTAACTTCTAAGTTTCCACGGGCAAAAATGCCGCCTTCAACATAAAGATAAGAACCCATTGCATAAACTTCAGCATCTTGATTGGTATAAAGATAGGCTTTAATAGAGCTTTTGTCTTCTGTAAATTTATTGATTCTTGCGATTTCTAGTTGTCCTTGTGTCATTAAAATTAACTCTCCATCATTTAAACCTTTGATATCTACATTGTTGATTGTCGTATTTCCAAAAACGTAAATTGTCGAATTGAAGTTAATTGCTCCTCTTAATGTTAAATCCCCTGTGACAAGGATATTTGCTGAAACATTCATTGGGTCTCTACCGATATTTTCAATAATCGCATTTCCATCAAAGACTAGCCATTTTGATTTATCAAGCGTTAGGTTGTCTATCTCAATATAGGTATCTTCTTGACTTGGACTGACATATAAATAACCTTCGATGGAAGGATCGTTGTCAATGTCTTTAAATGATGTAATTAGCTTCACTGATGAACGACTCCTGCCGTTAGCAATCATTTGATTAATGTCCATGTTGTAGGGATTAGCATTATCATCAACAAAACCTGCTGTCTGAAGCTTTTCTTTAAATGTTTTTTCAATATCAACTTCAACAAATTCGGTATTATCTTTTGAATAGGTTGGCGAAGTAGGATCAAATGCATCGTCAAGATTTTCTAGTTTTAAAGAATGGAATGAACCGTTATTTTTCGTTTTTTCAGAGTAACAATTATAGTTGCAAAGGTCTATATTTTCATTTTCTAGGAATAATAAGCTTTTATTACTAGCGACAGACGGGAAGGTTGTTTTTTCTACTAAATCATCGCCATTAAATATATATTTTGCTTCATTAGCGATAATTATTTTATCACTAGCATAGATATTGCCTTCTTCTACATAAGTAGATCCGTTAAGAGTTAACGTTCCTCTTGAACCGACCGCATATTTAAGAAAGCTTGGCATTCCGGTTATATAGACTTTTTGGGTATAGTTTCCACTGGTTACTTGCAATACTCTTGTAAAATCTTCGCTCTCGTTAATGGTTTCATAGGTATTGCTAATATTAGCAATTTGATATTGATACTTATTATCTATGATGTCATCTTGAATAAGATTCTGATAGGCCCGAATCGACATATCAGGGTTTTTTATATTAAATTCTTGATTGATTGTTTCCTTAATATAAGCAACCGCTTCATTAAGATGACGAATCGCATCTAAATCATTCGTAACCTGTTCTTCTCTTATTTCTGTCCTTTTTGCCCCTCCAATACTAGTGGATATAATGGCAAGACCTAGTACAGTAAATACCATCAGCATAAGCATAACAACTACTAGTGTTGAGCCGCGTTCATTTTTTATCATATAATAACCCCCATTAAAACCCGAAAGAACTCTCCAATTTTAAGGGCTTTGTTTTAAGAAAACTAGATAAATTTTCACTATTATCTCCTATGATTAGCTTTAACTCTATTCTCCCATGTACACCATTGCCATTACTATCTAATGATGTGGGTGTAAAGGAAATTGATGAAGATTCACCATTCAAGGTTGTAAACCTTGAACTATCGGATGAAAGTTCCATTCTTTCTATAGTATCTTCTGAAATCGGATCTACTTCTTCAATATAGAATTTTTCATTTTCAAAATAAATGAATATACGGTATTCCTTTTCTTCTGTTTCTTCAACAATGTAATGATTAACTGTTTTTTGTTTGTAGCGGACCATTTCAATACCCTTAGCTTCGGCTGTCTCATATTTAGCTATATAATTTGGTGGTCTGTTATACATCTCGTTAAGAATCATCGTCGCAACATAGTCAGCGTCGTCTCGCAGCTGAGCTTCAATGCCTGTTTTTTGATAAAGCTTTAATCCTGTAGTAAAGACACTATAAATGCCTCCGGATACAATAGCCATTATAACTAGGGTTGCTAAAACTTCAACTAAAGTTATGCCACGTTGTGATGAGAGTATTTTTTTCATTTTTTTATGACTCCCTCAACTGTTGCTGTTTGCTTATTCTCATTCCAAGTAACTGTCACCTTTACAGGGATAAGATAGTCTGATAGACTTTCGTGTTTTTGCAATGTGACCGTTGTTTCAAATGGAGTATTATTGATGGTTGTTGAAAAGAAACCATGGCAAACTTTAACTTCTTCACTGCTAAAATTTAATGTTGGATCAGCGCAGCTATTATAAGTCATTGTTGAAGCCTCTGAATTTTTACTAATGTAATTACTAAATGTTTCATAGTCTTGCTGCTCAAAATAATAAAGCACATTCTTTGCCACATTTATTCCAACCGTTTTATCCTCATTTTTTTTTGTATAGGAATAGGCTTGATTAAAGAAGGATAGGAATGAGGTTAAAATGATGGCTAAAATGGTTATCGATACAAGAACTTCTACTAAGGTTAGCCCATTTTCACTATAGCGACTTTTGTCATTCAATCTATCTCCCCCTTTGTTCCTATTAGGTAAACCATTTATTTTTATCTATTTTTTCATTATTTTACAGCAAATCGAGTAATTGCTTGCTTTTAAAATACTTGAGTTTATTATACAATATTCAAAGAGTCGATACATGTATAATTATGTTGAAAAATGGGTTTTAGGAAGTGCAAAAGTCACGTGTATAATTCGCACTCTGTTCTTTTGGCCTATTTTAAATAAATACAAACGGTTTTATTAACTTAAATTGAAAAAGGGAAAGTAGGAAAATAGTGCTTAAAAGGAGGGGGGGCGGTAGGCAAATGAATGTTGTTATTTTTTCATTATTATCAATGGTCATACTCATTCCCATCATTTATTTTATTCCTCTTAAAATAACAACAAAGGGCAAGCTGATTATTGTTGCAGCTTCTTTGGGGATTTCTTTAATTTGTGGCTTGTTGACAAAATTATTTTTGTCATTGTGGCAAAGTATTTTATTGATCATTGCATTAGTCATGCTGCTTACGTTGATACTATCAAAAAGATTTTCGTCATTTTTTGTAAATAAGTCTGAAACAACTGAAGCAACGATGATGAAAGAAGATGAAGAGGATGAAATCGTAACGAAAGAAGCGCAATGGCTTCACCCTGAAGAAAAATCAGAACTTCCATTCTTAGGGGAGCAACAAGCAGATGACTTACATGCACATTCGATTCATGATAAAGGACTAAATCAGGATGCACTTCTATTTGAAGACCATGAGAAGAGTCCGGAATTTGAGTTAGAACTGTTAGATTCGTTTAACAGAGAAGAAAGTCCATTATATGATATAAAGCCATTCAATTCAAATGACGAAGAAAAAGATAGGGTAAATACTCTTGAACAAAAGGATAAAGCCATATTCACTGATGATATATTAAATAATGAAAATGTCTCCATTAAAAAGGACGAACTACTTGCTGGTGAGAACGAATGGCTGGACAATTTAGATGTAATGGAGCCATTTAATTTAAATAGTGAAGAAAAAGATAGGTTAAATACTGATATTGACCAACAGGATCAATCAAACCTCACTAAGGATGTATTAAATGATGAGAACTTTTCCATTCAAAAGGACGAATTACCTGCTGTTGAGAATGGTTGGTTGGACAATTTAGATGTTATGGTTGTAGATGAAGCGGAGTTATCTTCTTCCATAGATAATAATCTTGAATCTGTACAAGATGACAAGAATCCTTCTGATCGGAGTACGAGTTACTTATCTGAATTAGAAAAAGTGATGCTGTCTGAAAACTCGCTGGAGGAAGACAGTAAGGATAATACTGAATTGATAATAGATGAGGATATGCTAGTAAACGTAGATGAGCTGGAAATGTTATTGAAAAATCATCCCCAATTAGAGGCGAATGAACAAGTTGCGGTGTTACTTGAAACTCCCGAGGATATAGAGGGGAATTCTACCCTTGAAAGTCTAGAGATTATAGAGGAGCCAACGGCTTTTGAAACTTTAGAGGGTATAGAAGAATTTTCTAATCTTGAAACCTTAGAGGTTATAGAGGAAATTTCTAAACCTGAAACCCTAGAGTCTAAAGAAGAACCAACGGCTTTTGAAACTCTAGAGTCTAAAGAAGAACCAACGGCTTTTGAAACTCTAGAGGCTATAGAAGAACCAGCTGTCTTTGAAACTTTAAAGAATATAGATGACCAATCAATCCTTGAAACTTTAGAAGATATAATAGAACCATCTGTAACTGAACATAGAGAAAATACAAAAGAAGTATCTGTTCTAGAGAATGAAGAAGATAACATAGATGATTTCATACTTGAAGAGGAAGAAAAAGATGGTGTTTCAGAGAGAACGGAGTCCCCAACGGCTGAGACAGAAAAGAAGGATTATCATCCAATCCCTCTAGTTGAACAAGAGGATGTGGAAGTTGACTTACAGGAGACTGTTGTAAATGAGGAGACTGAAAATACTCTTATAGGTGAAGTACCTGAACATCTTCCTATAGATCATGAAACGGACGATAGTACTGATATGACAGCAGAGGATGACAATGTTCTAAGCCAAACAGAGGAACAAATAGGGCTGAATGAGCAGCAAAAACAAGTATTCCAAACGATGCTTGTACAGGCGGATATTTCGAAAAAAACACTTGAACCTGATCAATATGAGCAAATGTTGATTAGCTTTTTAAGTAATAAGTTACCAGCAGTAGAACAATATACATTGTCTTTGTTACTAGCAGAGCATTATATTAAAATAAAAAATGAACAATTGTTATTACAATTACTAGGGCAAATGGAGGATGAATTTTCCCATTTTCCAATTTTGTTACAGGAAATTCATTATTTACAAGAGCAATATGTTAAGAAGTAATTTATTATAGTATTATATTTTTTCTTCCTGTATTGTAATAGTCATAATTCAATAATTAGGTGTGGTGAAATAAATGAAAAGCAGTGCACAAATCATTAGCCTTCCCATTATTAGTATTTCAGATGGGGTACAGGTTGGAAAAGTTCGTTCATTAGTTTTAAATCCTGAAAAAGGCTCGATTGACTTTTTAACAATTGAGCATGAGGACTGGCAAGCAAGCATTAAAGCTATTCCATATAAAAAAGTAATTGGTGTCGGTGAGTTTGCACTGACAATTGAAAGCAGCAACGCAGTGATTGATTTAAATGAGATTCCTATTGCTAATCAGCTTGTAAACAAAAAAATCCAGATTAAAGACACTCGGGTTATGACAAGAAAAGGCCAGCTGCTTGGAGAGGTTTCGGAGTATTTTGTTGATGATGAAACGGGTCAGATTCTTGGGATGGAATTAAAAACACCCAATCAACAGTTAACCATTTCATCTGAATTTGTACTTACTTATGGAAAAGATATTTTGATTGTAAAAGAAGAGGCAACTCAAAACTACATTACTAATGCCAATGAACTTGACCCAACAAAAGAAAGTACGGCTGCTGTTAATGAAGCTGTAAATGATGTGAAGGAAAGCATCTATATCCTACCAGTAGAAGAAAGAAAAACAGAAGATAATGAACTAGCCTCTTTAAAGAAAAAGCAAATCGACTTATTAAATGGAAAAAGATTATCAAAAACGATTTATGATTCAAATGGGAACGTACTATTTGATAAAGGAATTACACTAACACCTGAGGATATCATGAAAGCACAAAATGACAGTCCAAGTACGGTTGTTGAATTATCCATGAATGTGGAAGCTTAATAAGAAGGGAATTTTTAAGCCTTGTCTATTTGATTTTATCATGATGGACAAGGCTTACTTCTAATTCATGTTAGAAAGTTTTAATATTATTAGAATATTATCTGAAAATTATTGAACTCTATGTGCAATAAATAGGATGAAGGGATATGGGAATATTTTCTATCTTCTTTATTATTAGTATATACTAGTGTAAAATAACTAGTATATTATACTCATAGAAATAGGAAAATGGTTTCATAATAAACGAGGAGATATAGGTCATATGGGGAATAAGCAGACGTTAGGATTATTTATCATTCTACTTCTTTGTACAACTTATATTTTTAGCTTTTCCCATTTTGGTAGTCTAGCATATGATTCAGTGATGGGCAGTGATGATAAATTTTCTGAAGGAACAATGATTGGTTCCGTATCCATAGAAGGTATGACTCGAAATGACGCGCTTCAAGCAGTAGAAGAGGCGTTAACAAAATGGCAAAAGGAAACAACTTTGACAATTAAATATAGGGAGAAAGTCATAGGGGTTAACAAGGATTATTTCATATTTGATGTTGAAAAAACGGTCATGCAGGCTGAACGAGGTCAACAAAATGAGATGGTAGTAAAGGTAGTTTCTCTAGAAAAAACTTTAACAACTCTATCATCAAGTCTTAACAGCAGTGATATAAATATGAACGATTTAGAATCACAAATGCTTGTAAATGCTAAAATGCTTCAGTCTGGAAGCTATGAAGTACGTCTTGAACCATTCTTGACGAATACAGAAGAAAAGCAGGCTGTCATTAATGAGTCGAAAATTAATCTGGAAGAAACGGTGGCAGATTTGGAAGGACTAGCAAGTGAAAAAATGGAAGTGGGATCATTAGCGCAATTTTCACTGCTTCAATATCTCAAGGATCAAAAAATAAAACTTTCGCCATTATCTTTAAATAAGCTGGCTACTGCTATTTATGAAGTGGCTTTGCCAACTAACTTTGTGATGATTGAAAGACATATAAGCAGCGAACTGCCTGAATATGCAGAACTTGGATATGAAGCGAAAGTAGATGATAAGCTTCAATACGATTTAATATTCTCAAATCCGAACGAGATTAGTTATTTTATAGAATTTGAGAATGTGGATAGCACCCTTACTGTTTCACTTAAAGGGCCTGAGTTTCTAAATCGATATGAGATTAAGCTGGAAGGCAAGGACAGCTTTAAACCAAAGGAAATCGTCCAATTTAATCCACAGTTAAGTCCAGCAGAGAGTTCTGTAAAGGAAGAGGGAAAAGAGGGGCAAATCATTAAAGTGTATCGGGAGCACTATGATGAAAATGGCACCTCTATTAAAAAAGAGACCATTTCAGAAGATTTCTATCCGCCAATTCATCGAGTTGTCGTTCGGGGCTTAATCCAGAATAAAGTGGATTCGACTATGAATGAAGAGGAAGATAATGACTCAAATAATGAAACAAACGATTCATCCTCTGAAGAAAACGAAGATGATAATAAGAAGAAAGAAGACAAAGTATCAACAGATACTTCCGAAGATAAAAAGGATGCAGCAACTGATCCGTCAGCAGAAGGGACAGTAGAGTAGTCACTCAATTACAAACGAATAGCTAGAGTAGACAAATAGAAAGTGAATTCTTTCTAAAAATTATAAATATGTGCGGTGAGGTTAATGATGAAGCAAACCCGTAAACGGCTTGGAGACTTACTCGTTGAATCAGGTCTTATTACAGAAGAACAGCTTCAAATCACATTAAATGAAAAAAGCCCTGGTCAAAAGCTTGGAGATGCTTTGCTGCAAAGAGGATTTTTAACAGAACAGCAGCTGATAGAGGTATTGGAATTTCAGCTTGGAATCCCTCACATCAGTTTATTCCGTTATCCAATCGATACAAAGCTATTAAATTTAATTCCGAAAGAAATGGCAAAACGGAACCAGCTTATACCGCTCAAAAAAGAGGGAGACAGGCTGTTGGTTGCGATGGCTGATCCAATGGATTTCTTTGCCATTGATGATTTGCGTCTGACAACAGGATTTCAGATTGACCCGGCGATTGCAACAAAAGATGATATCTTAAGGGTTATTAACAAGTATTATAACGTTGAAGACGGCTTCGAGGAGCTGCTTGGAACTCTTCCAGAGGGCGGTGAGGCCGCACAGGAAGAAACTATGACGGCTGAAGATTCACCGGTTGTCCGCCTTGTGAACCAGCTATTATCCAATGCTGTAGTCATGAAAGCAAGTGATATTCATATTGATCCCCAGGAAACGAAAGTAGCCATTCGATATCGTATCGATGGTGTTTTGAGAACAGAAAGAGTACTGCCAAAGCATATGCAAAGTCTTTTGACGGCAAGAATTAAAATCATGGCTAACTTAGATATTACAGAACACCGTGTCCCACAGGATGGACGTATAAAGGTTAACTTGGAATTTCATCCGATTGATCTCCGTGTATCCACATTGCCAACGGTATATGGCGAAAAAATTGTTATGCGGATATTGGATTTGGGCAGCTCCCTAAATGACATTAATAAACTAGGTTTCAATAGCCTGAACTTAAAACGAATCATCAATATGATTGAAAAGCCTACTGGAATTGTCCTGATTACTGGTCCTACAGGCTCAGGGAAATCTTCTACACTGTATGCGGCTTTAAATAAGCTGAATAGTGAAGAGGTAAACATTATTACGGTTGAAGATCCGGTAGAATACCAGATTGAAGGGATTAACCAAATTCAGGTTAACACGAATGTAGGGATGACATTTGCCGCAGGGCTTCGTTCCATTCTTCGTCAAGATCCTAATATTATCATGGTTGGGGAAATTCGTGATAAAGAAACGGCCGAAATTGCAGTCCGTGCGTCATTAACTGGACACTTAGTATTAAGTACAATCCATACAAATGACTCGCTTGGAACGGTCAATCGATTAGTTGATATGGGTGTAGAGCCATTCTTAGTGGCTTCTGCATTAAGTGGAATTGTTGCTCAGCGGTTAGTAAGAAAAATCTGTCGTGATTGTGCAGAAGAACAAGCTCCTACAAAAAGGGAAATTGAGATTTTTGCTAAAAGAGGCCTAAAGGTAGATAGAATTGTCCGCGGGCGGGGTTGTTCTTCCTGTAATATGACTGGATATAAAGGCCGGATTGCTATCCATGAGGTGCTAGTAATAACCGATGAGATGAGAAAGGTCATTATGAACGGAGATTCTTTTCTCAAACTCAGAGAGTTAGCGATTAAGAACAAAACGATTTTTCTTATTGACGATGGATTGCTTAAGGTGAAACAAGGACTGACAACGACAGAAGAAATATTACGTGTGGCATTACCTGAATAGAGGTGCAAAAGTATGAAAGAAAAGATTGACCATATACTGCGAGTAAGCTTTGAGTTAAAGGCATCTGATATTCATTTAACAGTAGGAGTTCCGCCTATTATTAGAATCAATGGGGAATTAAAGCAACTTGGCAAAGAAGTATTAAATCCTCATGACACAGAGGAGATGGCACAGGCCATCATTCCAATGAACATGTGGGAGACATTTAAGGAAACAGGCGAGCTAGACTTTTCCTATGGTATTCCAGGTGTTTCCAGGTTTCGTGTGAATACGTATTTTCAGCGATCATGCATTTCCTTGGCATTAAGAGTGGTTCCATCGAGAATCCCAACGCTTGAGGAATTGAAAATGCCTGATGTGTTAAAGAAAATAGCCGAAAAACCACAAGGGCTCGTACTTGTAACAGGGCCGACCGGAAGCGGAAAGTCGACAACATTGGCATCTATTATTCAGTACATGAACCAGACAATGAGAAAACACATCATTACATTAGAAGATCCGATTGAGTATTTGCATAAGCATGGACACAGTATTATTGATCAGCGCGAAGTGGGATTTGATACGAAGGATTTTGCTAATGGACTGCGAGCGTCTTTAAGACAAGATCCTGATGTGATTCTCGTTGGAGAGATGCGTGACTTAGAAACGATTCAAACGGCGATTACAGCAGCAGAAACAGGGCATTTAGTCTTTGGGACCCTGCATACGTCAAGTGCACCAACAACAATTAACCGGATGATTGATGTTTTTCCGCCATCACAACAGCAGCAAATAAGAATTCAATTGGCTTCTGTGCTTGTTTCTGTTATTTCCCAGCGGTTATTTCAAACAGCAGATAGACAAGGCCGCAGGGCAGCAACAGAAATTCTTATTAATAACTCGGCTGTGGCCAATCTCATTCGGAATGAGAAAATCCATCAAATTGCGAATGTAATGCAAACTTCACGTGCAGCCGGTATGCATACTCTTGAGACAAGCATCATGGAACTTATCCAATCCGGTGCGATTTCTAAAGAGACTGCAGAACCATATTTACAGGAGAGTATGAGTTAAGATGGCACGCTTTAAATATTCAGGCAGGGACCGTAAAGGAAAGAAACAAGGCGTAATTACGGCTTCTTCAAAAAGAGAAGCGATGCAGAAGCTGCGGACAGATGGCGTAAGAGTACTAGAAATGACGGAAATCCCGGAGACCTTGTTAACAAAGGATATTTCCATTGGCTCACCTGTGAAGCTCCAGCATATGGTGATTTATTTACGTCAGTTTTCAACTCTCATTAAAGCGGGTGTCTCGATTGTTGATTCAACAAGGATTCTCGCACAGCAAACAGAAAGCAAAGCATTGAAAAAAGCGCTCCTTGATATGGAACAGGATCTAACAGAAGGAAGGCCGTTATCGGAGGCGGCTGCGAAGCATAAAAAAATCTTTTCTGTGATGTTCATTAATATGATTCGTGCCGGTGAAGCAGGCGGAAATATGGATGACACATTGGAACGTCTAGCGGTTCATTTTGAAAAGCAACACAATACAAGGTCAAAAATACAATCGGCACTTGCCTATCCGGTTGTTGTTGGAATTATTGCGATTGCTGTTGTTATTTTTCTGCTCGTATCAGTTGTACCGACATTTGTGGATATGTTTGCTGATTTTGGCGGGGAGCTGCCAGCGATTACTCAGTTTGTCTTGGGTGCAAGTAATTTTATGCAGAAATTCTGGTGGTTAATGGTCAGTTTAATGATTGCCTTTGTCGCGTTCATTATGGTTATTAACAAGAATAAGAAAACAAAATATTATCTTGATTATTTCGTTTTAAGAATTCCTATTTTTGGAAATATGTTACAGAAGGCTGTGCTGGCACGGATGACTAGAACATTGAGTTCGTTATTTACAAGTTCTGTACCAATTCTTCAAGCGATGTCGATTGTCGAGAATGTAGTTGAAAATGAGGTTATTTCACGGGTTGTTCGACAATCTCGTGATTCATTAGAAAGAGGCCAATCATTAGCAGAGCCGATGAAAAAACATTGGGCTTTTCCTCCGCTAGTTTCACAGATGATTGCCATCGGAGAAGAGACTGGTTCACTGGATTCTATGCTTGGAAAAGTAGCTGATTTCTATGAACAGGAAGTAGAAAATAGTACGGACCGTTTGAAATCGCTCATTGAGCCGCTAATGATTGTACTGCTTGCCGGATTAGTAGGAACAATCGTGACGGCAATCATGGTACCAATGTTTGAGATTTTCAATCAAGTTGGTTAAAAATTGAAAAAATTTACGAAAAAATTCATATATTTTTGACAGAATATGTGATATTGTGACTTAAAATTTGGTAGAGTATAATGGTAATAGTTAAAAATAACTATAATAATATTTTAGTTTAAAAGGGGAGAAAGAAATGTTGAAAAGTATCAAAAGGCATTTAAAGGATCAACGCGGTTTGACCTTAATTGAATTGCTTGCAGTAGTTGTTATTTTGGGGATTATTGCAGCGATTGCCATTCCTAGTATTGGTAATATTGTTGCTAAGTCAAAATTTGATGCATCAAAAGCAGATGCATTGCAAATTATCAACGCCGCCACAATGGCTGATGCTGCTGGGGAAGAGGTAAATGCCACTAATACAGCAAAGTATCTTGATATAACTCTAGATAATGTGGAAGAGAATTGGACAATTGCTAAGGATCCCGGTACCAACGTAATTACACTATCTGTAACTTTTAAACACCCGGATAAAAGTGGTAGTGCACCAATACTAAAGGACAAAACACGTAGTGATATTAATAAGATGGATTATGATAATAAAACTGCAATAAAACCAGCGACTTAATTAATATTAGGGTTTAGAATTATATAATACTGTAGCTTAGGTTACTTTTATTTTAACCTTGAGACAGTAGTGTGGATAAAAGTAAGTATCTATTCCTAAATCTTATTTAGAGTATATTTAATAAATTAAGATTTAAAAATGGAAGTGTAGAGTTGAACATTTTAAATTTATTAATATTGTTGTATGGTCTAACATTAGGCTCCTTCTACAACGTAGTAGGCTTGCGCGTTCCAAAAAATAAATCAATCATAGCACCACGCTCATCCTGTCCGAACTGTCACCATCAGTTAACAGTGCTTGAGTTGATACCTGTGCTGTCCTATGTAATTCAAGGGGGGAAATGCCGTAAATGTAAAGTCGGCATTTCTCCTATTTATCCATTAATAGAGTTTATAACAGGGTTATTATTTGTTTCTGCTCCACTTGTTCTTGGTTGGACAGTAGAACTACTTGTCGCATGGACGCTTATTTCTTTATTTATGATTATCTTTGTATCTGATATCGCGTATATGCTAATCCCTGATAAGATTTTACTAGTTTTTGCAGGGATTTTTTTAATAGAACGAATCTTTATTCCGCTAAGGCCTTGGTGGGATTCTTTGTTAGGAGCAGCAATCGGATTTACACTGTTGCTGATTATTGCGATTGTCTCAAAAGGCGGTATGGGCGGCGGGGATATTAAGCTATTTGCGCTGATTGGTTTTGTTGTCGGGACCAAAACGATGTTATTATCATTTATGTTAGCTACGTTCTATGGAGCGTTTTTTGGCATTATTGGACTGTTATTCAAGCTTGTGAAGCGGGGAAAACCGATTCCATTTGGCCCATTTATTGCTGCCGGAACGCTCACAGCCTACTTTTTTTATGAAGAGATTATTGGCTGGTATCTGCAATTTTTATTTAGATAAGAAAGTATAACTTTTTAAACTTTGATAGCGTTCTAGCTTCAGCGGCTAGTGGACTTCAGACTTCCTTCTACGATAAGGAAACATCGAATCACGTTAGCGCGTTCTTCGTGTTTCCTTTATCTCAGTCCGAAAGTAAGAGGAACATCGACTAAAGACCGACACGTCCTGTGGCGAACGTCGATGTCAGCACATCCTGTGTAAGTCAGTCCACACATCGCTCAGCAAGGCGCCTGAGCTTTTCTTATTTTAGGTCTTTAGTGAAAGGGTTTTATTATGCCTTTATCCTTTTTATCTCCGAAAAAACGAATTGTGAATATGATTATTACGGATCATTTCATCCGTTATGTTGAGTTAAAACAAGCAAACCCTCCCATTGCTCATAAATTTGGCGAACGTATGATTCCTGTTGGAGTGATTAGTAATGGGAAAATTCAAGATTATGAAACACTCGTAATGATCTTGGAAGAATGTCTGCAAGAATGGAAGATTCAGAAGCGGCAAGTACGCTTTTTAGTTCCTGAATCCTTTGTTATTATTCGTAAATTGAATATTCCTGCGAATGTGCAGGATGACGAAATAAAAGGTTATTTGTATTTAGAATTGGGTTCGAGCATCCATTTACCGTTTGATGAACCTGTTTTTGATGCAGTCGTCCTATCGTCTGATGCAGAGAAAAAAGAAATTCTTATTTTTGCTGCACAAGAAGAAAATGTCATGGAGTATGCTGATTTATTTTCAGAGGTTAAATTAAATCCTGTCGAAGCAGAAATTTCACCGCTTGCACTCTATCGTTTGTATTATCATTTGCAAGAGGATAAAGAGAATGGAGATTTACTTGCTGTTCAATTTGATATTAATACAGTAAATATTTGTATTTTTGAAAACCATATTCCATTTTTTATGCATCATCTGCCAATTGAATTTGATGTGGAAAAATGGGAAGCGAAATTAAATCGGGCAGAGCAATATGAGTTAAACTTTATAGGAAAACAAAGTGACTTAGATTATCAGTTTGAAGATATTTATAAAGAAATTAACCGCTTGATGGATTTTTACCGCTATTCCTTACACCAAGGGAAGAAGAAAGTGTCAAAGATTTTACTAAATGGAGATCATCCAATGATTGAAAAGATTCAAAGCGATTTTAAAGACCGTTTTGATATTCCAATTGAGACCATTTCACTTGAGGGGATTCAGGATGATCACAGCTTGCCATATACACATTATCTGGCATTAGGGCTTGCATTAAAAGGGGGGTAAAACATGCTCATAGACATTAATCTATTACCAGAAAAAGAGACAAAGAGTAAATCCCTTTTACTGCTTGCTATAATTTCCATTGTTATCCTCCTTATTGGTGGATTTTTCGCATTTTGGCTAAATCGATCACATGAAAATAAACTTTCTTCGATTGAAAAGGAAATTACTGCAACAGAAGAGATTGTGGCAATCGAGCAGCAAAAAATGACCTCCTACCAATCATCGGATTCACTGGCTCAGTTAGAGCAAACGATTGAATGGGCCAAACAGTACCCGATTAAAACGGTTCCGATTATAAAGGAATTGACTAAACTGCTTCCTGAGAGAGGATTTATTCAAACCTTTAATTATACAGAAACAGGAACGATTCAATTAAGTGTCCAGTTTGAATCAACAAGAGAAGCTGCCTACTTTTTAAATAGTCTGCATCAATGGGACTGGCTAGAGGATGCAAAAATGTCTAGTGTGAATGCTGAGACCGGTTTCTTTGATAAACAAATGGGAGAATCTGAAAGAGATGAATCAGAATTAGCAAATGAAAAGTATGTTCCGCGTTACATTGCGGAAATTGAACTCACTTTAAATAAAGAGTTAATCAAGAGTGAAGTAGTTTCACCATCCTCCGACGAGAAGGAGGGTGAGGATTCATGAATCTGAAACTTCCAAAAGGGAAATGGGCGGTTATAGGAACATTATTAACTATTATCCTTTTGTTTACTGGTATATACTTTTTCGTACTGTATCCTAAAATCGGATTAATTGAGCGGAAAGAAAGTGAATTAAACACCCAGCAGAAAATTTTATCTGCACTACAAAGCAATATGGTCTCATCAAATAAAAATACATTTGCAAGTACGTCTTCTTTACAAAAATTGGTACCTGTCAAACCGTTAGAGCAGCAATTTTTATTAGATATTGAAAAGGCAGAGGTGGTCTCAGGCAGCTTTGTCTCTCAGATGGGCTTTTCAGAAGCGGAATTAAACTTGACAGAAGAGATACCACAATTAGAAGTAGATGTAGAAGGAGAAGCAGAGGAAGAGGAAAAAGCTTCAGCAGAAAATGAAACAGAGGAAAAACCAGCTGCTCCTGCTTTGCCTGCAGGTGTGAAAAAAGTGACGGTCACGATGACCGTTGAGTCACCGAGTTATTTTGAATTAGAAACGTTTCTCCAAACGCTTGAAAACTCGCAACGAATTACGGTGATAGAATCCATTGACTTTACGGCAAATGATGAAATCATTGAAACCGAACAAATAGATAAACCGCTATCCTATCAGGTGACGGTATCGGCTTTTTATATGCCTGCCTTAACCGATTTAATTGATCATCTGCCGAAAATGGAAAGTCCAGAACCAGCGAATAAGAAAAATCCATTTAGCAATTTTGGTCAGTATGATAAAGGGAAGGTAACAGCAGTATATACTCCGACGAACGATCCAATTGTAAGAAACGGAGAAGATGTCATCTATACCGTTAAGCCAGGGGACAGCCTTTTCAGCATTGCTGTTCAATTTTATAACTCAAATGAAGGACTGCAAAAGATTAGGGATACAAATGGAATTATAGGGAACCAAATCTATGCTGGTCAAAAGCTAATAATCCCTGCCGAAAAAGAAAAGGATGCAGCAGAACAAAACTCTCCTAAGTAATTTGACGAAACATTCGATAACAAGACGACAAAAGTCTTGTTATTTTTTTTTTGCCATATGTTAGGATGAAACCAACCAAGTTGCGACAGGGAGGGTTGAGAGATGGACAAGCAAAATAACGGGAATACCATTAAAATCAAAATCAACGGAAATGACAATCCGATTAAAGAAGGCAACAAAGGAATACCGCCAGATGGTCAAAAAAAAGGGAATGAAAAAGGCGATAAACAACCTGCTAAACCAATGGAACATGAGTCAGCTGCAACAAGGGAGTCTAGCGAAGAGGATGATACATTTGACTGGATTTTACCAAGCGGTAACCATCTCCCTAAGAAGGATGAATCAAAGGTTATTCATCTTCATGATAGAAAAAAAGAAAAACTGCCAATTCCATTCAAATCTCTTTTAAATCATAAAACGAAAAATGATAAAGTGAAAAGCGCAAAAGCAAAAACAAAAAGCTTTAAAAAAATGAATGTGACCATGCTGCTTTCTGTTATTTTTGCTATTATCCTTGGAACGGTTTTTGGACTTATTTTACTTAAATTAGTACCAACCGATCAAGCTGTTGGAGGAGAAGAAGACTCACCAGTTATCGCTGAACAGACAACTGAACAGACAACTGAACAGCCTAAGCCGAACGGGAGTATAGATGTGACCCTTCCGCCTTTAACAACGGCGGTTGTTCAGGAGGGAATCTATTCATCGCAAAGCATCGCTGAAGATAATTTATCATCCTTAAAAGAGAAGGGAACCCCGGCAGCCATCCTTCCGATAGATGGGAAATATGCGATTTTCATAAGTATGGCCGATACTGTAGCAGACGCTAAAATAATCAGCAAAAATATAGATGGAAATGGAGAAACATTTTCAAAGGAATTTACAATTGGCGAGAAAAAAATTAGTTTGCAGCATGAAGAAGAAAAGAAACTGCTCGAATTATCCCCGCAGCTATTTAAAATCCTCACAGCAAGTGCTACCACTGCAGGTGTTTCAAACAACATAAGTGAAGCTGCAATGAAAAATATAGAAAAAGAAACAGCTGTCCTGTCGCAGATTGATAAAGAAAAGCTAGAAAATAAAGCTGTCCTTGATATGTATTCTCAACTTGAAGCAGCCGCAGCACAATTAAAGCTCTATGAGAAAAATCCTGAAGATAGTACCTTCCTTAAACTACAACAAAGTTTATTGTCTTTTATGGCTGCTTATATAAGCCTATAGTCAATTCGTAAGGGAGATTTTAATCTGATTATCTGTCATAGAAGATCGATATATGTATTTTCCGGGAAATTATAATAGGAAATAATGTATGCATAGTGATAGGCAGATAAGCTTTCAGAAGTAAGGCTTATCTACTTATCGCTTATTTTTCATCGTCTAATTTTCATTAATCAATAGAGTATTCTTTTAGAAAATCCAGTAAATGATATGAAAGGATTAATATAAGAGTGGTATGCCGGATAATTAATTGTTTGTCTATAGTATTAATGATACGATGAAGCTGTATCTCCCAAAATTCTTTAAAAGGTAAGGTGAAACAATGCAAAACCTCATTTTAGCCTCATCATCTCCACGCCGAAAAGAACTTCTTGAAAATCTTCAAATAACTTTTCAGACGATAAGCAGCGATGTAGATGAAAATTATAATCCAACATGGAGTCCAGGGGAAATTGTCATGGAATTAGCTCATCGCAAAGCCGAAGCAGTATCGAAGGAGTATAAAGATTCGTTTGTCATTGGTTCAGATACAGTTGTTGTTAGGGACCAGACCATTCTTGGCAAACCGGAAAACCGTGAGGAAGCCTTTTCTATGCTGAAGAGTCTTTCCGGCAGGTCTCATTCGGTTTATACAGGGGTGGCGATTGTTTCAGAGTCAAATGTATGTAAATTTTTCGAAAAAACAGATGTGGAATTTTGGGAGTTAACGGATGATGAAATTAACGACTATCTTGACACAGGCGAACCATTTGATAAGGCTGGAGCCTATGGAATCCAAGGATTTGGCAGTCTCCTTGTGAAAAAAATATCAGGAGACTATTTTTCTGTAGTCGGTCTTCCGGTTGCACGGACCATTAGAGAATTAAAAAAGGCCGGGTATAGCAGCTAATTCATTTATCCCACTCTTAACGGGCAGTAAGACCCCCACCTCAAGATTCTAAGTATATAAAAGAAGATAGGTGGGGAATCAACTGCCCGTAAAGGTACGATTGGTGAGAATAGGATTTTCTTTGGGCTTCAGCCCTTAGAAAATCCAATCAGGCTCTGCGTGATTAACCATCAGTGGGGGATGAAGAAAACCCCCACTGATGGAAGTTTTACTTTATCTTCGTACTCCCAGCGTTCTTAGAAAGGGAGACCATTATGCAATCAGAACAGTTAATGATTCGTGATTATCCAAAGGATGAACGGCCGCGGGAACGTTTTATTAAATATGGGCCTGAAAGCTTATCGAACCAGGAATTGCTTGCGCTCATGCTTAGAACTGGAACAAAGGAAGAATCCGTTATCCAGCTTTCCAACCGCCTTCTTACGCATTTTGAAGGATTAAGACTTTTAAAAGATGCATCTCTTGATGAAATCACCTCAATTAAAGGGATTGGAACAGCTAAAGCCATTCAAGTATTGGCCGCTGTTGAAATAGGAAGAAGAATCTCCAATCTGCATCATGATGACCGCTATGTCATTCGTTCACCGGAAGACGGTGCTAAATATGTCATGAATGACATGAGATTTCTTTCCCAAGAACATTTCGTGACCCTTTATTTAAATACAAAGAATCAAGTTCTCCACAAAAAGACCATCTTTATCGGCAGCTTAAATGCATCAATTGTCCATCCGCGCGAAATCTATAAAGAAGCTCTGCGCCGTTCGGCAGCATCTATCGTTTGTGCTCATAATCATCCCAGCGGCGACCCGACACCAAGCCGTGAAGATATTGAAGTAACACGCCGTATCAGCGAGTGCGGCAAAATTCTCGGGATTGAGCTTCTTGACCACCTCATTATCGGGGAAAATAAATTTGTATCTTTAAAGGAGAAAGGGTACTTATAAGACTATGATTTTATCTGACGTTAGGATATAATATAGTTTGTGATTTTTTGACGGATTTTCACGAATATTTAGGACATAAAGATGATTATTGCATACATGAATTGTTTAGTTATGGGAAATAGGAATTAACAAATAGTAAGTGAAACTTTTATCAATAGGTCGGCTTTGCTGATAGAAGAGGACCAAAAGGCCTTACCTTGAAAGTTTGCATTTTGTTTCAGAAAGGGAGATACAATCATGTTTGGATTTGGGACAAGGGATCTTGGGATCGATCTCGGTACTGCAAATACGCTAGTCTATGTGAAGGGAAAAGGGGTAGTTGTTAGAGAGCCTTCTGTTGTAGCATTACAAACAGATACAAAAAGTATTGTAGCGGTTGGAAATGACGCGAAAAATATGATTGGGAGAACACCTGGAAATGTTGTAGCTATGCGCCCGATGAAGGATGGAGTCATTGCTGATTATGAAACCACCGCAGTTATGATGAAATACTATATAAAGGAAGCGCTGAAAACAAAGAGTGTTTTTTCAGGGAAGCCGTATGTTATGGTATGTGTTCCTTCTGGTATTACGGCTGTTGAGGAGAGAGCGGTCATAGATGCGACACGTCAGGCCGGAGCTCGTGATGCCTATACCATTGAAGAACCGTTTGCGGCTGCGATTGGAGCGAACTTGCCAGTCTGGGAACCAACGGGAAGCATGGTCGTCGATATTGGCGGCGGGACAACAGAAGTGGCTATTATATCTCTTGGCGGGATTGTGACAAGTCAATCGATCCGCATTGCCGGAGACGAGATGGATGATGCGATTGTGAATTATATTCGTAAAACCTATAATTTGATGATTGGTGATCGTACGTCTGAGGCAATTAAAATGGAAGTTGGTTCTGCAGGTGATGCAGAAGGAATTGACAATATGGAAATTCGCGGACGTGATTTATTAACAGGTCTGCCAAAAACAATTGAAATTACAGCGAAGGAGATTGCAACCGCATTAAAAGATACAGTCGATGCAATTGTGGATGCTGTAAAAGTAACACTTGAGAGAACTCCGCCTGAGCTTGCTGCCGATATTATGGATAGAGGAATCGTCTTAACGGGCGGGGGCGCTCTATTGCGTAATTTGGATAAGGTGATTAGCGAAGAAACAAAAATGCCTGTGTTAATTGCAGAGAATCCTTTGGATTGTGTAGCGATTGGTACAGGTAAGGCTCTTGACCATATTCATTTATTTAAAAACAAAGCGCGGGATTCTCGCTAACCCTTAACTTCATTCAGCGGAAGTCTTCCTCTTCTAAAGTTAAGGGATGAATGCGAATAGCTCTTCGATTTAGCGGGGGTTCAACCTCCTGCTGAATGAAGGTAAGCCTCCGGCGAGTCTTGCGATCTTTTAAAGGTTATTTACTGAGTGAGCTCAGTAAATATCCGGACGCAAATTCGACGGACGAATTTGATAATAGAGGTGTTCCAAATGCCACAGTTCTTTTTGAACAAACGCCTGATTATTTTGCTTGTTAGCATTATCATTCTCGTGGCATTAATAGGGTTTTCACTTAAGGAACGTGACGAGTTGACCTGGCCGGAACAGTTTATCAAGGATACGGCCGGCTGGGTTCAAACCCTTGTGTCAAGACCGGCTCATTATTTTGCCGGTTTTTTTGAAAATGTGAAGGACTTGCAAAATACATATGAAGAAAACAAACAATTAAAATCACGATTAAATGAATTGGCACAGCTGAAAGCAGAAGTTCAGAGCTTAACAGAGGAAAATAAAGAGCTGAAAGATATCTTAGATAAGGAGGAATCCTTAAGCGATTATGAGCCGATTCAAGCAACCGTTATTGGCCGGAATCCTGACCGTTGGAATGAACTGTTAATTATTAATAAAGGTTCAACAGATGGTATCGAGAAGGATATGTCGGTCATTACGTCCACAGGTTTAATTGGAAAAGTAAAAAACAGCCGTCAATTCACTGCAACCGTTCAATTATTAAGCTCAAATGATACGACGAACCGTGTGTCAGCTGAAGTTGTAGGAACTGAAACCTACTATGGTCAAATTGAAGGCTTTGATCGAGAAAAAGAAATGCTTCTGTTGAAAAGAATTCCATATGAAGCAAAAATTGAAAAAGAACAGATTGTTCAAACATCCGGTATGGGCGGTGTGTTTCCATCACAGCTTGTCATCGGGACAGTGGAAGAGGTTGTTCCAGATGAATATGGTTTAACGCAAATGGCCTATGTTAAGCCAGGAGCCAATTTCTATGATATTGAACATGTCATGGTTGTTAAGCGGGGAATGACCCAGCCGGAGCTGAGTGATATGATAGGTGAGGAGGAGGAGAAAAAGTGAAAAAGGCTTTTCTTCCTCTCATTATCAGCCTCTGTTTTATTTTTGAAAGTATCTTTGTTGAATTGCTTACGGTGGAGTCACTTGTCAGCAATAGAATGGTCGTACCGCATTTTTTAATGGTATCTATTATTTTTACAACGATATACGGAAGTCGAAAGCATGGACTTATGTATGGGTTTATTTTTGGATTGTTGTTCGATGTTGTCTACACTGAAATAATAGGAATTTACTTATTTATGCTCCCATTGGTTGCCTATATAACCTCTTGGATTATGAAGGTGATGCAAAGTAATATTGTTATTGTTTCTTTTGTTGCTCTGCTAGGGGTTACCCTATTAGAATTAGGAGTATACGAAATGAATTTTATCATTCACAGAACAGACATGATATTTTCCCGTTTTGTTGATATTAGGCTTATGCCCACTTTAATTCTTAATCTCATCTTTATCATACTAATCGCTATTCCATTGAAAAAGTATTTGGAAAGCTATGCCGAAGCATTAAGAAACGATTAAAGCGCCGCGCTTTAGTCGTTTACCTTTTTTTGCTTGTTAATCCATTCTTGTAAGATATTGAAATGTAATCTCTGCCATCATTCATCTTTTCTTTTTGTTATTTTAAAAAAGGAGATTTTACGATTTTTGTCGAAGTATTAAAACAGTTTTTATTTACTAGGTAATCATGCTTATTATTTAAAAATCAAATGGTGAATTTGTCAAAAATCAGATAAAACTATCTTCCATTTTATATAAATTCTCTTAATCTATTTTAACTTTATTCAGCAGACTTCTTAATTTCTAAAGTTAAGGGATGAATGAAAAAATCTCTCCGATTCAGCGGGATTCAAACCCCTGCTGAATGAAGTTAAGCCTCCGGCGAGTCATGCGATTTTTTTTAGGTAATTTACCGAGCAAGCTCGGCAAAAAGTCGGACGCAAATTCGAAGAGGCAAATTTGATCTTATATAGTGCTCTAGTTGAGGTGACCATCTTTTCATGAAAAAACTCCAAAATGTAACCATAAGAGGAACAAAAGAAGGGCTTACTCTTCACTTGAATGATAGTTGTTCCTTTGAAGAGCTAAAAAAAGAGCTCCAGTGGAAATTATCGGAAACTTCCCGCTTACACGATGGCGATCAGCTAATTACAGTAAAAGTCCAAGTGGGTAATCGTTATTTAACAGAACAGCATGCTGAAGAGTTAGAAGAATTGATTAATAAAAAAAAGAACTTTATAGTTGATTCGATTACTTCTAATGTTATGACAAAAGAAGAAATAGAGAAAATGAAACAAGAGCAGGAGATCGTTTCTGTTACTGGGATTGTCCGCTCCGGTCAAGTATTAAAGGTACCGGGAGATTTATTACTAATTGGCGACGTAAATCCGGGCGGCACGGTGATGGCCGGAGGAAATATATTTATCATGGGTGTTTTAAAAGGGATTGCCCATGCTGGCTGCTTTGGGAATAGTGAGGCAATCATTGCCGCTTCTGTTATGAAGCCATCTCAGCTGCGAATAAGTAAACATATTAATCGGGCACCAGATCATTATGATGAAGAGGAATCAAAAGAAATGGAATGTGCTTTTATAAATGAAGATAATCAAATGATGATTGATAAATTACAAGTATTAATGCATATTCGACCGAATTTAACGAGATTAGAAAGGGGAAGGTAGGATGGGAGAAGCAATCGTTATTACATCAGGAAAAGGCGGAGTTGGAAAAACGACGACTTCTGCAAATATTGGTACAGCTTTGGCTCTTCAGGGAAAGCGTGTATGTTTAGTCGATACAGATATCGGCCTTCGCAACCTTGATGTAGTCATGGGTCTTGAAAATAGAATCATCTACGATCTTGTCGATGTAATTGCAGGGCGATGTAAGCTTCATCAGGCGCTCGTAAAGGATAAGCGATTTGAGGATCTCCTTTATCTTCTTCCTGCTGCTCAAACTAGCGATAAGACAGCTGTAACACCGGAGCAGATGAAAGATTTAGTTGATGGATTGAAGCAGGATTATGATTATATTATTATTGATTGTCCTGCGGGAATAGAGCAAGGGTATAAAAATGCGGTTGCTGGTGCTGATAAAGCGATTGTTGTGACCAATCCGGAAGTATCTTCTGTAAGGGATGCAGACCGAATTATTGGTATGCTGGAGAAGGAGGAAGGGATAGAGCCTCCTAGACTGATTATTAACCGTATACGCAGTCATATGATGAAAAATGGAGACATGCTTGATGTAGATGAAGTGACCGCTCATTTATCGATTGAACTCATCGGAATTGTTGCGGATGATGATGAGGTCATTAAAGCTTCCAACAGTGGTGAACCCATCGTATTAAATCCTAACAACAGAGCAAGTATTGCCTATCGTAATATTGCGCGAAGAATCCTGGGTGAATCCATTCCGCTTCAAACATTAGAACCGGAAAATCCGGGTGTATTTAAAAAGTTAAAGAAATTTTTTGGTGTTAAATAAACCGGAGGAAATCTCCGGTTTTTTTATTTTTTCAGACGTATGGGAATCCGGGCTCCTGCTGTACTAGGTTCCTTTTTGGCTAGTCATATTTTGCCTGACAGGCTCATAGACTTGTACTACTAAGCCTTTAAAGGAATGGTGGGAGGATCATGCGCTCAAGAAGTGATGACATTCGAAAAAGGATTGAGAAAAGAAAAAAACAGCGAGACCGGCCAAATAAGCAGCAGGAAACCAAACTTCCTTGGACAGAAGATGAGGAGCGTTATGGCTTTGACAGAATGGCGTCTTATGAAAGCGGTCCAGTGGAAGAGGAAAATCATCCTCTTTTTCGTAAAGAAGTGTTTATTTTTAAAGTATTAGCCTCTGCTTGTTTAGTACTGGTTATTGCTATAATGTTTCGAAATCAGACACCAGAGTTGGATTCGGCCAGAGATTTTGTTACGAATTCCATGAATGAGGAGTTTCAATTTGCAGCGGTATCTGACTGGTATGAAAGTACTTTTGGCAAACCATTGGCATTACTGCCTGTCAATGAACAAAAAAGTGAAGAAAACGGACCTGTCGATTCGAAGCAGCAGTATGCTTTGCCTGCTTCAGGAAAAATACTAGAGAATTTCGGTGAAAATGGGCAGCGAATCACCATTGAAACCGGCCAAGGAGCTGCTGTTGAGGCCATGAATGAAGGACTTGTTCGTATGATTGGAGAACAGGAGGGGTTTGGTCAAACCGTTGTCATCCAGCATGCAGATAAAAGCGAATCATGGTATGGGAATTTAAGCGAGGTTAACGTTACTTTATACCAATACATTGAAAAGGGCACAAAGGTTGGAAAGGCCACCGATTATGGTGATGGAACAAAAGGCTCTTTTTATTTTGCAATAAAAGAGGGTGAAGATTTTGTTGATCCGATACAGGTGATTCAATTTGACTAGTATGTTGACTGTATTGAAATCCATTCATATTCATCCTTTGTTATGGCTTGTGATGGCTTTTTCCATTTGGACGGCTCATTTTATTGAACTTTCTCTTTTTTTGTTTATTGTTATGATGCATGAACTAGGTCATGCATGTGCAGCCGCGTTTTTCTCCTGGCGAATCAAACGGATTTCACTTTTGCCATTTGGCGGCGTAGCGGAAGTGGACGAACATGGAAATAGGCCGTTAAAGGAAGAAGCGCTGGTCACTCTAGCAGGACCCCTGCAGCATTTATGGATGATTGGTTTAGCGTTTATTCTATATCAATTGTCGTTGATGCCGGAGTATTTTTATATGATATTTGTTGATTATAATTTGATGGTGCTTTTGTTCAATTTGCTTCCGATTTGGCCGCTTGACGGAGGTAAGCTTGTTTATTTATGGAGATCACAAAAGGAATCCTTTCCTATCGCACATAGTAAAACAGTCATCATTTCAGCTGTTTCTCTTCTGCTATTCTTTATGCTCTTACTTATCATACAGCCTTTTAATTTGAATATGTGGATTGTGATTGGCTTTCTTAGTTTCTCGCTTTTCTATGAATGGAAACAAAGACGTTATGTATTCGTGCGCTTTTTACTCGAACGGTACTATGGAAATAAAATGGAATTCAAATCTTTAAAGCATATTTATGTCCATGAGGATGAGTCTGTCATAAGAGTACTGGAGCAGTTTCAACGCGGCTGTAAGCATTTAATTATTATTGAAAAGGAAGATGCTGAAACGGAGCAATTAGATGAAAATGAATTGCTTCATGCCTACTTTTCTGAGAAAATGCTGCATGCAAAAATCGGAGAGTTGCTTTATCCTTATTAAATCGACATAATAATAAGAGTGAAGGAACAAGAGTGAATATTAGGATATTCACTCTTGTTTAAGTTGGTAAAGCGAGGAACGTGAATTGAAGAAACTAGTGGTTAATTATATAACAAGAGAAAAACGCTTCGCCCTTGTAGATAATCAAAAAATGGAAAAGTTTGTGGTGAAGCAGCCAAGACATGCCTCTCTTGTCGGAAACATATATATTGGAACCGTAACGAAAGTGCTTCCTGGAATGAATGCAGCCTTTGTTGACATTGGGGAAGGAAAGAATGGCTTTATCTATCGTAATAAATTGCCTTCCTATGTACTTTCAGATGAGGAGAAAGCAAAGAAAGAGAAAAAGAGTATTTCATCCTTCGTTCATCAAGGTGAAAGACTGATAGTTCAAGTGGACAAGGATGCAACAGGAACAAAGGGTCCAAGATTAAATGCTGTCATTGAGCTTTCCGGTCAATCGATTATTTACATGCCAAAAGGAAAATATGTAGCCGTATCGAAGAAAATGGAGCAGTTGGAAGAAAGAGAAAAAATGCGGCAATTTGGATATGAACTAAAAGAAGATGATGAAGGATTAATTTTTCGAACAGCCAGTCTTACTGTATCTGAGCAGGACATTCGTACGGAATTGGCTGAACTTAGACAGGTCTTTCATGAGCTTGAAGTTCAGGCAAAAGCAATGAAAAAACCAGGGATATTACAAGAGCAGGATCATTTCCTATTAGAGATGATAACAGATATTAAACCGATTGCAGACGATATCGAGGTAATCGCAGATGACCGCCAAATGGCGGAAAATCTAAAAAAGCAATTTCCTCATTTGCCCATAACCATACATACAGAGAAAGAAAATATTTTCTCATTCTACCATCTAGAGGGGGAATTGGAGCGATTATTAAAACGTATGGTTTGGCTTGATAACGGGGCTTATTTAGTGATTGATGAGGTTGAAGCATTAACGATTATTGATGTCAATACGGGGAAATACTCGGGAAAGAACAATTTAGCGGATACCGTTCTAAAAACCAATCTGCTTGCAGCGAGCGAGGCCGCAAGACAAATCCGCCTTCGTGATGTTGGCGGAATGATTTTGATTGATTTTATCGATATGAGGACGGATCAAGAACGCAGTCAAGTCATTGGGAAAATAAAAAAGGAATTAGAAAAAGATGACCGCCGTACAGATGTAATCGGCTTCACGCAGCTTGGTATCTTACAATTAACAAGGAAAAAAACAAGAGTTTCTCTAGCAGAAGGTCTTATGGAAAGATGTCCTGAGTGTGAAGGCACTGGGAAAATTCCCAGCTCTGAAACGGTTGCCTTCCGTCTTGAGAGAGAGCTTTATGAGTATCGATACCGTGATCTTGAAGAAGTTGTGATTGAATTAACAGAAGAAGTAAAAAACGTATTTTGCGGAGAACAAAATGTTCATAGGAACAGGTTGGAAGAAATATTGGGATTTACGCTGCAATTTGATGTGCGTACCAGCAAGCGGCCTTTCTATCATATTGGAAAGATACGACAATAGAGACAAAACCTTCATCCAATAATTATTTTGTTCAGTACGCTTCTGTATTGACATTCTCTTTCCTTATGTGATAATATTTCTTATGTTATGTTTGTAGCACCCGTGCTACAACCGCTCAGAACAGGTATTAAGAGTTTGTTATTTTAGCAAAACACCTGTGATTGGCGAGTCTGAGTTTATAAGGAGGTGCAGTTATGTACGCAATTATCGAAACAGGCGGTAAGCAAATTAAAGTAGAAGAAGGTCAAACAATCTACATTGAAAAGCTAAACGCTGAAGCAGGCGAAACAGTTACTTTTGATAAGGTTCTTTTCGTTGGTGGTGAAAATGTAAAGGTAGGAAGCCCAGTTGTTGAGGGTGCTACAGTTACAGCTAAAGTTGAAAAACAAGGTCGCGCTAAGAAGATTATTGTTTTCAAATATAAAGCGAAGAAAAACTACCGCAAAAAGCAAGGTCATCGTCAGCCATACACAAAAATTACAGTTGAAAAAATCAACGCGTAAGGTTTAAGATGATACAAATTACGATTAATCGTAACAGATCTGGATTGATTCAATCGTTCACAATAACGGGACATGCATTATTTGATGAACATGGTAAGGATATTGTCTGTGCAGGAGCATCTGCGGTATCCTTCGGTGCCATTAATGCTGTTCATGAGTTAACAGGAATCATTCCTTCCATCGAGCAGGGTGAGGATGGATTTTTGAGTGTTGCAGTTCCAGAAGATATTCCGGACACTGTACAGGAGAAAATTCAGCTTATCCTCGAAGCTATGGTGATTTCCTTACAAACGATTGAAGAACAATACGGAGAGCACATAAAAATAACCTTCAAAAAGTAGGAGGTGGAATACAATGTTATTGAAATTAGATCTTCAGTTTTTCGCTTCTAAAAAAGGAGTAGGTTCAACTAAGAACGGTCGTGACTCAATCGCAAAGCGTCTAGGTGCTAAGCGTGCGGATGGTCAATTCGTAACTGGCGGAAGCATTCTTTATCGCCAACGCGGTACGAAAATCTATCCAGGAGTAAACGTTGGCCGTGGTGGTGACGATACTCTATTCGCAAAAGTTGACGGTGTTGTTAAATTTGAGCGTGTAGGCCGTGATCGTAAACAAGTGAGCGTATACCCTGTAGCTCAAGAAGCATAATTAGAAAGAAAACTCTAACTGTAACGGTTAGAGTTTTCTTTATGTTGCAGAAAAAAATGTAATAATCGGATTTCTTTTGCTTTCTATACTTCCTGTATTTACCTGGAAACTCTATGTTTTACACTTTCGTTTCTTCTTTTTTCCTTTAAATTGCTTACTCTATCTAACTTTTTTGATATACTAGCAAAAAGCAGTCTTCTGACACTAAATAAATGTGTAGGGGTATTTGATGATGAAAAAAGAATGGAATACGGTTGAAGTATTACGTCATGTACGTCATGATTGGCTAAATAAGCTGCAATTAATTAAAGGAAATATCGATTTAAATAAAATTGACCGCGTAAAAGAAATTATTGGAGAAATTGTCATCGAAGCACAGCATGAAACCAAACTATCAAACTTGAACCTTCCTCATTTTACAACGCTGCTCTTATTGCATAATTGGGAAACGGAGTCATTTAAATTGGAGTTTGAAGTGATTGATGATCATAAATGCGGGAAGCTTAATGATGAAGAGCTGACTACATGGACAAGTGAGTTCTTTACTGTTTTAAATGAAAGTATGAAAAGCTATTATGATAATCATTTAATCCTGACCATTGAGCAGCAGCAGGAAGGGCTTCGTTTCTTTTTTGACTTTTGTGGAATAATAGAGAATAGAGAGTCAATAGAAACGTTTTTACATAATACTTCTTTTGGAATTAATGTAAAACAAGTTGATATGAATGAACGGGAATTGACACTTGAGGTGATGATTCCCTATAAGTAAGTGTGTTCTTGTTCTTAAATACTGTTTGGAGGAAATAAAATATGTTTGTGGATCGAGTCAAAGTGTATGTAAAGGGCGGAGATGGCGGTAATGGGATGGTCGCCTTTCGTCGAGAAAAGTATGTGCCAAAGGGCGGCCCTGCAGGCGGCGACGGCGGTAAGGGAGCAGACGTTGTCTTCGAAGTGGAGGAAGGCTTACGGACTTTGATGGATTTTCGCTATCAGCGTCATTTTAAGGCAACGCGCGGTGAACATGGAATGTCTAAGAACCAACATGGCCGCGGTGCGAAGGACATGATTGTAAAAGTTCCGCCGGGAACCGTTGTGACTGATGCTGAGACAGGTGCCGTTATTGCCGACTTAACGGAGCATGGTCAGCGTTCTGTCATTGCAAAGGGAGGCAGAGGCGGCAGAGGGAATTCGCGCTTTGCTACACCGGCTAATCCTGCTCCAGAGCTTTCAGAACATGGCGAACCGGGTCAAGAAAGAGACGTCGTTCTAGAATTAAAGCTTTTAGCAGATGTCGGACTGGTTGGTTTCCCAAGTGTTGGAAAGTCCACCTTATTATCAGTTGTTTCATCAGCAAAGCCAAAAATAGCTGATTATCACTTTACAACGCTTGTACCCAATTTAGGAATGGTTGAAACAGAGGATGGGCGAAGCTTTGTTATGGCCGATTTGCCGGGATTGATTGAAGGTGCACACTCAGGTGTAGGATTGGGCCATCAATTTTTACGTCATATCGAAAGAACAAGAGTTATCGTTCATGTAATTGATATGTCAGCGATGGAAGGCCGAGATCCTTATGAGGACTATGTAACAATCAATAATGAACTAGAACAATATAATTTGCGTTTAATGGAACGACCGCAAATTATTGTGGCTAATAAGATGGATATGCCGGAAGCTGAAAGTAATCTAGAGGAGTTTAAAAAGAAACTCAATGAGGATTACCCTATTTTTCCGATTTCAGCTGTTACAAGAAAGGGTCTTAGAGACCTGTTATTTGCCATTGCAGATAAGATTGAGCAAACCCCTGAATTTCCGCTGCAGGCTGAAACAGAGGATGATGGTGTACACCATGTACTGTATAAGCATGAAGCAGAGCAGAAGGAATTTGAAATCTCAAGAGACCCGGACGGCAGCTTTGTTTTGTCTGGCGATGCAGTTGAAAAGCTATTTAAAATGACGGACTTTTCAAGAGATGAGTCAGTTAAGCGATTTGCCCGTCAGCTTCGCGGGATGGGTGTGGACGAGGCGCTTCGTGAACGAGGAGCAAAAGACGGAGACACTGTTAGGCTGTTAGAATTTGAATTTGAATTTATTGAATAAGTTTGTTAAAGAGAGAAAATGCCTGTGAAACTAGCGTTGTAGGAAAAACATCGTTTAAACGCAAGAGTAGAGAAATGTAAAGAAACTTGCGGATTTGTTTTTGGAGGTAGAGGAATGAGACATAATAAAGCTGATAAAAAGTTTTATTTAGTAAGGGAAGATGTATTGCCTGAGGCAATGAAAAAAACGCTTGAGGCAAAGGAAATGATTGAGCGGGGAAAAGCTGAATCGGTCTGGGATGCTGTACAGCGTGTTGATTTGAGCAGAAGTGCCTTTTATAAGTATAGAGACACGGTTTTCCCATTCCACACCGTTGTAAAAGAACGTATCATCACTTTATTTTTCTATTTAGAGGACCGGTCAGGAGCACTTTCTAATCTATTAACAACAGTGGCTTCAGCAGGCTGTAACGTACTCACTATACATCAAACCATTCCTCTGCAAGGGAGAGCGAACGTAACTCTATCTGTTAATACTGTTGGTATGGAAATCGATATTGAAGAGCTTCTAACAAGACTTAGACGTCTGGAGTTCGTTGAAAAAGTAGAGGTGCTGGGTTCGGGTGCGTAGAAACGCGCTTGAAACAGCACTTTTTTATTTGATAGCTATGTTAATGAATCATGTTGATCAGTCAGATTTTTGACTCATCCGTGAGAAATGTTCATTTCTCACGCCTTTCAGCTGTGCTGAAAGGTTGCTGTATGGTTAGGAATCAATAATGTTAATAAACAAAGCTTATTTTATAAAAATATAATATTTTTATAAAATGTTTTAGTGTTCAGATTCTGAGCAAGGCGCTTCCGCTTTTAGGTGTCTAGCTCCAGCGCCTAGCCCCTCGAGGTCATAAGCCAATCCGTCAAGAAGGTTAAAGAACGACCTTCATGCCGGCTTAACTTATGCTTGTCGGAGCTGAGCAAGGCGCTTCCGCTTTTCTATGTACATTTATTTTTTTAAGTGGTAAAGTATTTGTAAAATACTAAATAGGGAGAATAATAAATTGAAAACAGGTTATTTAGGTCCTAAAGCAACATTTACAGATTTGGCCGTACGCGAAATGTTTCCGGAATATCCATCCGTTGCCTATACAACCATTCCTGATTGCATTGAAGCAGTTGTGAATGAAGAAATAGATATCGCGGTTGTTCCGCTTGAAAATGCTTTGGAAGGCTCCGTTAACATTACGCTTGATTATTTAATTCATGAAGTGGATTTACCGATTAGAGGGGAACTTTCAGCACCGATACGTCAGCATTTAATGGTGCACCCTGATCAGCTTAATAACTGGAAAGAATTAAAGAAGATTTATAGTCATACGCATGCCATTGCTCAATGCCATAAGTTTTTACATCAGGAGTTAAATGGTGTGAGAGCGGAAGGCTTTACATCAACAGCAGGTGCTGCTCAATATGTGGCCGAACACCCTGATCAGCCAATTGGGGCAATAGCGAATGAATTAGCCGCTAAGGAATATGGTCTTGCGATTGCGAAATATGATATTCATGATTTTGCCTATAATCATACCCGTTTTATTTTCTTATCAAAGCAGCCATTTAATCTGCCGATTAAACCAGACTATGTCGGCTATAAAACAACCTTAATGGTTACGCTGCCAGCAGACCACTCAGGGGCGCTTCATCAAGTATTATCCGCGTTTGCCTGGAGAAAATTGAATTTAATTAAAATTGAATCAAGACCAACAAAAACAGGTCTGGGAAATTACTTTTTCATCGTTGATTTAGATACAGCTCTTGATGACGTATTAATTCCTGGTGCCATTGCCGAAATAGAGGCTCTCAACTGTCATGTAAAGGTATTAGGCAGTTACCCATACTATCAATTAAAAAAGTAAAAAGAAAGAGTCAGACAAGCTAGATGTGTCTGACTCTTTCTAGTCTGCGCTCTGCTTTTGCTTCAAACGGTTGAATCAATTAGAAAGCGTGCTTCTCTTAAAGCCTCTATTGCATCATCCAATGACTTTTCTGATGGAGCACAAATGGTATGAAGGTGGATTCCGTTTGTAAGCTCCAACAAATAGGATGACTGGGTAGATTTTATTTTTTTGATAAACTGTTTTACTTCCTTCCGGTTTGAAACTAATATAGAAGCGGTTAAATCGCCATATACAGGATGTTCAATCTTGACATCTTTTACGGTTACACCATGGTCTACACATATATTTAATTCTTCCTCTGTTCGCTCGGATGGATGGCTACAGGCAATGGTCCGCTCATACATCGAAACAGGGGAATTGCTTTTTAAATAGAGGTACCCTTGGCTTGTGGCGATAATTGGCTCGTTTTTTGCCTTTAATAACGAAATATCACCTACAATGACCTGCCTGCTTACATTTGTTTTTGCTGCTAATTCGCTGCCTGTCATGGGTTCATTCGTTTCTTTTAAGAGGGCTAGCAGCAGTGTTCGTCTTTCCTCTCCGAAGACCTTTTTCTGTTCTTTCATTCTTCTGTTCCCCCTTATTGCTTATCGTGGATAATTCTTAGCAGCGTTTCGCCCAGCTCTTTAACATCCTGTTCAGTTGTATGTTGCCCAAAGGAGATGCGGATGAATTCCTTGCCGATTTTCTCTGGTATATTCATGGCTTTCATTGTTTTTGATGCTGAAGTAAGGCCTGTAGAGCAGGCGCTGCCTGTTGAAATGGCGAAGCCTAGTCTATTACATTCAAGCATCACCCATTGTCCCTCTAATCCGTTCAAGCGCATTCCAAGAGTGTGGGGCAGTTGGTGCTCTTGGGTATTTTCGTAAATAGTTATGTGATTGCGGGCTTCAAGTAAAATAGATAATAGCATCTGACGAAGTTTTTTTATATTTGTAAACCACTCATCTTGTTTTTCTATACTTTTTTGAGCAGCAACGGCCATGGCAGCAATGGCAGGAACATTTACTGTGCCAGGCCTAAAGCCTTTTTCATGAGTCGTTCCCGGGTAATGCGGCTTCCATGCAAGCTTAGGGTTTATATAACCAACGCCAATTCCTTTTGGACCATAAAATTTATGTGATGAGATTGATAAGCTATCGACCCATTTTGTTATCTTTTTCAAATTTATTTTCCCAAATGTATGAACACAGTCGCTATGAAATAATATTTGCTGCTCCTGACACCATTTGCCGATTTCCTCTACAGGCTGCAGGGAGCCGATTTCTGAATTTCCATGCTGAATGGCTATTAAAACGGTGTCATCACGGGTTGATTTTTTCAACTCTTCGAAATCAATTTGTCCATTCTCAGTAAATGGCAGGAGGGTAATCTCATATCCCTGTAATGACAGTGCATCCAATGTACTGCGAATAGAAGAATGCTCAGCCAGGCTGGAAATAATATGTGAGCCCTTTTTTTTCTTAGCTGAAAGAAGAGCTTGTATTCCTAAATAATTGCTTTCAGATCCTCCGCTAGTAAAATAAACGCCGTCCTTCGCAACTCCAAGCAGTTGGGCAAATTCTTGCCGACAATTTTCAAGAATATCTTTTGCTGTACTTCCTATATCGTGCAGACTTCCCGTGTTGCCATAATATTCAGTAGCTGCCTGAACATATATTTTGGCTGCCTCCGAATCCAAAGGTGTGGTTGCTGCGTAATCAAAATATTTCATTACTATTCACCAACTTTCTATATTTTAAAATAAAAGAATAAATGATCATAAATTCACAAAAAAAGATTAAATCTATTAAACCATTAAGCATAAAAGAAAAAATTCATAGAAAATAAAGTAATCTGTTGGAATTTCATAAAAAATGCTTGTCATTAGTTTAAATCTATGTAAATATATGTGTCAAGACACCTGTTAACTTATAAAGAGCAGATGAAGGGCAGATGAGGGATATGCAAGCAAATGTAATTATTATTGGAAGCGGGATAGCAGCTTTACAATTAGCTAAAAAGCTTAGCAGTGACCTGCATGTGATTATTATCACAAAAACTAAAGTAACAACCAGTAATTCTTATCTAGCCCAAGGAGGAATTGCTGTTGCATTATCGGAACAAGACAATCCATTTAAACATTATCAAGATACATTAGAAGCAGGACGTTTCCATAACAATCATGAAGTTGTTTCGTTAATGACAAAGGAAGCTCCTGAATTAATAAATGAACTTCTTTCTGAGGGATGTTCTTTTGATCGTGATGCTGCAACAGGCCGCCTTAAGCTGGGGCTTGAAGGTGCACACAGCGAAAAAAGGATTATTCATGGCGGAGGAGATGCAACAGGAAAAACAGTTGTTGATTTTTTATACCAGCAAATTAATCATATAAATGTTATTGAAAATATGACAGTCTATGAATTATTGATTAGTGATGATAGATGTATCGGAGTAAAGGCAAAGGATTCGAGTGGCCGGACTATTCAAGTGTTTGCTGATCATACGGTTATTGCGACAGGCGGCCTGGGACAGATATATAGCTTTACATCCAATGCGCAGACGGTGACTGGAGATGGGCTGGCCTTAGCTTATCGTGCAGGTGCTGAACTTGCGGACATGGAATTTGTTCAATTTCATCCAACTCTTTTACATGCGGACGGAAAGGGTGCCGGGCTTGTATCAGAAGCGGTAAGAGGTGAAGGTGCAAGGCTTGTTGCAGAGGATGGCACTTACATTATGGAAGGTGTTCATCCGTATAAAGATTTAGCTCCAAGACATGTCGTTTCACAAACGATTTTTGATTGGATGAAAAAAGGGCATACTGTTTATTTGGATATTTCGCAGATTGAAGATTTTGAAGACCATTTTCCAACGGTTGCTTCCATTTGTAAGGAGAACGGGATTGATGTGAAAAGTGGAAAAATTCCTGTCGTGCCAGGATGCCACTTTTTAATGGGCGGTATTGTTACAGATTTAAATGGGCAAACCACTATTCCCAATCTATACGCTGTCGGTGAGGCAGCATGTACAGGAGTACATGGGGCAAATCGGCTTGCGAGCAATTCTTTGCTGGAAGGATTATTTTTTGGAAAACGGCTAGCTGATTATATTAATCAATCAAAGGTTGAAGGAAAGAAGTTAATCCGAAAAAGAACGAATGAAAGGATTACGCCTTCCCGCAGTCTATTACCTGATATAACAAGGCTGAAAAATAGTATGATGGAACGAACAGGCATTATGAGATCTGGAAGTAATTTAAAAAAACAGTTGGACTATCTTGAAGGGTTTGCGATTAATCAGTGGCTTGAGGCTGATTTAGATCAATTATCAGTAGAGGAATTAAATAAAGTATTTATGCTGATTAGTTCTTGGTTAGTAACGAAAGCGGCGATGGCAAGAACAGAAAGTCGTGGGGGGCATCTTCGCACAGATTATCCAAATGAGGATAAATCATGGGAACAAACACAAATTATTCAACATAAAAAGGGTGGTCGCATTGAACAAACTGAAATTGCGCTTACAACTTGAACAATTTTTTATTGAGGATATTGGCGAGCGGGATTTATCAAGTGAATCGATTTTCGGTGAAGAGGAAATGGGAGAAATTGTTTTTATCGCAAAGGCAAATGGCATTTTTTGCGGGGAGGATGTCATCCGTACAGGCTTTCCTTTATTAGACCCAAATTGTGAAATAAATCTTAAAGTAAGAGAAGGCGACAGAATCGAAAAAGGACAGACTTTTGCAAGTGTAAAAGGAAAGGTAGCAAGCTTACTTCAAGGAGAGCGGGTCGTTCTGAATCTTGTGCAAAGAATGAGCGGCATTGCTACGCAAACGAATGAAGCTGTCAATCTATTAAACAGTCAGCATACGAAAGTTGCAGATACAAGAAAAACAACGCCTGGACTTCGAATGCTTGAAAAACATGCGGTGCGATGCGGCGGCGGGGCAAATCATCGATACGGTTTGTACGATGCCGTTATGATTAAGGACAATCATATTTCTTTTGCCGGATCCATTACAAAGGCTGTTGAAAAGGCACGTTCCCAAGTGGGACATATGGTGAAAATAGAAGTAGAAGTAGAAACAAAAGAACAAGTAATGGAAGCAGTCGCAGCAAAAGCGGATGTTATTATGTTTGATAATCGTACTCCTGAGGAAATTAAAGACTGGATTGGAATGGTGCCAGACGAAATTCGAACAGAAGCCTCTGGCGGGATTACTTTGGATAATCTGGCTGATTACAGTGATACAGGAGTAGACGTCATTTCTCTTGGAGCTTTGACGCATACAGTAAAAGCTCTTGATATCAGTGTAAAGGTTAAAATCGGTTAGAATACTAGTTTGCTAGGCAGATTATTAGAATTACTATTAAAATTAAAGGGTGTGGGGATATGACAATTTTAGAAACATTAAATAGAACGATGCTACCAGACATGTACAAACAAATGTCTGCAGAGGAGTTAGAAAATCGTGTTAGAGAAGTAAAAGCAAGGTTAGGAAATCGTTTGTTTATTCCAGGGCATCATTACCAAAAGGATGAGGTTATTCAATTTGCAGATGCAACAGGAGATTCCCTAGTGCTTGCACAGCTGTCTGCAGAGAATCGGGATGCTGAATTTATCGCATTCTGTGGTGTTCATTTCATGGCAGAAACAGCTGATATTTTAACAACATCCGAGCAAAAGGTATACTTACCGGATATGCGTGCAGGCTGTTCAATGGCAGATATGGCGGATATTTACCAAACAGAAAGAGCTTGGGAAGTATTAATGGATACTTTTGGAGACACCATTCTTCCATTAACATATGTAAACTCAACGGCAGCCATCAAAGCATTTGTCGGTGAACATGGCGGGGCAACGGTTACTTCCTCTAATGCGGAAAAAATGGTTGCCTGGGCATTTGAGCAAAAAGAGAGAATTTTATTCCTGCCTGATCAGCATTTAGGTCGAAATACAGCCTACAATCTAGGTGTACCATTAGAAGAAATGGCTGTGTGGAATCCACAGGAGAATAGACTTGAATATGAAGGGGCAATTGAAAACGTGAAAGTGATTTTATGGAAGGGGCATTGCTCTGTTCATGAAAATTTCACTGTTGCAAACGTTGAAAATGTTCGTAAACAACACCCGGAAATGAAAATTATTGTGCATCCAGAATGCTCTCGTGAAGTCGTTGCTCTTAGTGACATGGCTGGTTCAACCAATTATATTATCGAAGCAATTAATCAAGCTGAATCGGGTTCATCTTGGGCAATCGGTACAGAGCAGAACTTGGTGAACAGGATTATTCAACAGCACCCAGATAAGCATATTGTTTCATTAAACCCATATATGTGTTCCTGTTTAACAATGAATCGTATTGATCTTCCTCATCTTGCTTGGTCACTAGAATCAATCGAAAAGGGTGAGTCTAGAAATATTATTAAAGTAGATGAAGAAGTAGCAGTAAAAGCAAAACTAGCACTTGATAGAATGCTGCAAAAATAAGAATGTACATGGTGTCAGGCACCTTGAAAAGACAGATGTCTTTTTAAGGTGCCTGACACTTTTTTTGCTTAATCATATTTATTCAAAAAATAGCATAAGTTTTTATGAAGACTAACTTCAATCAGCAGAAGTTCTCTATCTTTAAAGTTCAAGGATGAATGCAAATAATCTCTCCAATTCAGACGGGTTAAATCCCAGCTGAATGAAGTTAAGCCTCCGGTGGATGCCTCGGATTTTTTAAAGGTAATTTATCGAGCGAGCTCGACGACGGCTAGGACGTCCTAGCCGGGCGAAGCCACAGGATGTGGCGTTTTGAAGCTCGATAAAAATCCGGGCGCAAATTCGGCGGGCGAATTTGATAACAATTTGCCCAATTCAACATAGAATGAAAGGACTTATGCATGGGAGGGAAATCAGAGTGAAAATCCATATCGTACAAAAAGGGGATACTCTTTGGAAAATAGCCAAGAAGTACGGCGTAAATTTCGAAGAGCTGAAAAAGATGAATTCACAGCTTAGCAACCCCGATATGATTATGCCCGGTATGAAAATAAAAGTCCCAACATCAGGAGGCAATATAAAGAAAGAGGCTCCTACCGGAGTACAAGGGACAAAAATTAATATGGGTCCTAAAAAAGAAATGCCAAAGCAAGAGGCTCCTATGATAAAAGAGATGATAAAAGAGAAGCCAAAGGAGATGCCACAGCCAATTGAAGAGCCAATAGCTCAAGTGCCAGAGCCTCCAAAACCAAAACCTGTTGAAGCACCGAAACCAGTGCAAAAGGCCAAACCAATAGAGGTCCCGAAGCCTGTTCCGAAAGAAGTTCCAAAGGCAAAGCCAATTGAGCCAGTAAAAGAAGTTCCAAAGGCAAAGCCAATTGAGCCGGTAAAAGAAGTTCCAAAGGCAAAGCCAATTGAGCCAGTAAAAGAAGTTCCAAAGGCAAAGCCAATTGAGCCGATAAAAGAAGTTCCAAAGACAAAGCCAATCGAGCCGGTAAAAGAGGTTCCAAAGGCAAAGCCAATCGAGCAACCGAAAAAGCCGTATCTGCCTAAAATGCCGCTGCCAATCTCTGAGGCGGATATGAATAATCACTTTATGATGAATATGGCAAATATCAATGTTCATGAGCAGCAAAAGCCTTTACCACAATTACCGCCGAAGCCAATAAATGTTCTGCCTGAAGTACCTGTTCAAGAAAGTCCGATAGATGAGTCACCAATGATGGAACCACCAATCAATCAGTATGTAGGAGGTCAATACCAGCCAATGTATCCATATATGCCAAATTATTTCAATCCATGTTTTGATCCTTGTTATCCAGGTCAGCCAATGCCTTATCCGCAGGTACAGGGGGCACAAATGCCATTCCCGCAAGTACAGGGAGCTTATATGCCAGAGGCGCAGATGCCATTTCCACAGGTGCAGGGAGCACAAATGCCGGCTCCGCCGATGCCATGTCCTCCGGGAATGGGAATGAACATGCCATATCCGCCGATGCATGGACATCAACCTTACCCGCAGGTACAAGGGGCATTTATGCCGGAGGCGCAGCTTCCACATCAGCCTGGAATGGTAGCCGGGGTGCAGGAAGGTCCTAATATGTATGAAGAGTCATCACCTTTTATGCCGCCAATGTTTTCGCCTGTAATAGGCGGTGAAGAAATGCCGTCATATGAACAGCAGCCGCTCCCGCAGGTACAGGGTGTATCAGAAGAGTCTGGTTATCCAGATACGGGAGCGCAAATGCCAATGATGGGGCAGCAGATGCCGATGATGCCGGGCCAAATGCCAATGATGGAACAGC
>NZ_VYKL01000002.1 GCF_008710145.1 Niallia endozanthoxylica | reverse complement strand
CCTCATTCTGACAGAATTCCATAGAAATCCAAAAAGATTGTCCAAATCGAGGTCTGATTCTGACAGAATTTCATGGAAATCCCAATAGCATTGTCCTATCAATTAGGATGCTTTTGTTATATACTACCGCTTGAAATTCATTTTTATATTTTTTCAGCAGTCTCGAACCATCCCGGCGTTTCACTCACACTACCAGTTTGTGTGAAAGATTCCTTCTAAATCACGTCGTTCATAGGTGTGGGCGCCAAAGTAATCACGTTGTGCTTGCAGCAGGCTTGCATGGGATGTTCCCGTCCGGTAGCTATCGTAATAGGTGAGGGAAGCACCTAGACATGGGAAAGAGATACCTGCTTGAATGCCCTCACATACCACTTTTCGCAATCCGTTTTGATAATCGATAACCTTTTCCGCAAAATAGGGAGAGATTAATAAATTTGGCAGATTAGGCTGTTCTTGATAGGCTTCGCTTATGACGTTTAAAAAGTTCGCGCGAATGATGCAGCCGCCGCGGAAGATAAGGGCAATATCCTTCAATGGCAAATTCCATCCATAAAGTTCAGATGTCATTTTATATTGTGTAAATCCTTGGGCATAGGCGCATACTTTACCCATATATAAGGCTTGTCTCACGTAGTCAATCCACACATTTTTATCTAGCTGTGGTTGATTTTTGTCTGGGCCTGCTAAGATTTTTTCTGCCTTCGTCCTTTCCTCTTTTAATGAAGAAATGTAACGGGCGAATAAAGACTCTGTAATGATGGAGGTTGGGATTCCGTTATCAATCGCTTGAATGCTTGTCCATTTACCTGTCCCTTTTTGTCCAGCTTTATCAAGAATGACATCAACCAGCGGTAAATCTGTTCTATCATCTTTTTTCCTTAAAATCTCTGCCGTGATCTCGATTAAATAACTCTTTAGTTCCCCTTGATTCCATGTATCAAAGGTATCCGCTATTTCCTCAACCGATAGACCTAATCTTTCTCGTAAAAACGTATAAGCTTCGGTAATGAGCTGCATATCGGCATACTCGATTCCGTTATGTACCATTTTGACAAAGTGTCCAGCTCCTTTAGGACCGATATAGACACAGCAAGACTCCCCGTCAACCTGCGCAGCGATTTTCGTAAGAATAGGTGCTGCTTTATCATAGACTTCTTTATCTCCGCCAGGCATGATAGAAGGCCCTGTTAAAGCACCAACTGCGCCGCCTGAAATTCCAATCCCTAAATAACCGATTCCTTTCGATTTCAGCTCATCGTATCTGCGTTCGGTATCTTCATGATGGGAGTTACCGCCGTCCATAATAATATCGCCTTCTTCAAGATGAGGGACCAGGGTGCTAATGACTGAATCAATCGCTTTCCCAGCCGTCACCATTAAAAAGATTTTTCGCGGAGTTTTTAACGATTGTACAAAAGCTTCGATTTCGTAATAAGGAGTAATCGATTGTCCTTCTAGTTTTTGCACAAGCTGATCCGTTAAATCCCTTGTGTAATTATAAACGGCCACCTGCTCGCCGTTATTAGCCATATTTAATGCCAGATTACTGCCCATAACTCCTAAACCAATAACACCAATTGTATGCATTCTTCCTGCTCCTTTTCTAGATTAATGAGAAGTCATTGATGAGATTCTTTAACATCCAGCTAGTCATCCTGCTTCTCAGCTTCTTTCGTAATCATTTGTTGTGACCGCCATAGGTCATCTACTTTCTCTTGGACACTATCAAAGTTTTCATGTAGAGACTTAATCATAAGGTTTCGATCTTTAGCTTCTATGGCATCTATATAGAGTTCATGGTTTTTCACCATACGGTTTAAGTCTTCGGATGTTTTCTGGAAGCGTGCGCGCATCGATAAAAGAATGAAGCCTTCCATCACAGGTTTTAAATTATTCCAGATCATCCTTATATAGGAATGGCCAATGGAACGGATGATGGTATCGTGGAACAAGATGTCTTGATAAGAAAATTCATCAGAGTCCCGATATTTTATCGCAACCTCCATCATTTCTACGATTTTTCTAAGTTCCATTGCTAATTCATTTGTGTCCATTCGTAAGAGACGCTCAAACACGAACGTTTCGATTAACAGGCGAACATCATAAATTTCTTCTATTTCCTTTTTCGATAATCCAATTACAACCGCACCCATTTTTTCCAATCGGATCATATTTTCAGAGGCCAGTCTTTTTAACGCATCACGAATAGGGGAGCGGCTCACCTCAAAATCGGCAGCTAATTTATTTTCTGAAAGAGTTGTGCCGCTTTCAATCATGCCAGAAATAATACGCATTCTAAGCTCGTAGGCGACACGTTCTCCAGTCGAAGCTTTAGAAAGCCATTTTTGCGGATAGAGAAATTCCTTCGATTCATTCATAAGCTCACCCTTTATTGGAAAAAATTTAAGTACCTCTCTATACCTGTATACTTGTATACAGGTTATTATAGCGGACATTAAAAATAATGCAAATACTTATTCATGTCATTATCTTGAAAAATGTATGGAAGCTTTTGAAAAGAGGGATTATAGGACAGATTTACCGCAGGCAAGCATTTATTTCCTGCTTCGGGTGCAGTTTAATAACAATAAGAATCCATTACAAAAGGATAAAGAAATGAGAGTGAGAAGTGTTGATTGATATTAGTAAATTTATTCAAGGGAAGAATTTATCGGAGGTAGATGTGCACATTCTTCAGTATATCGTTGATCATATGGATACGGTTTTGCATAAGGGAGTTCGTGAAATTGCCAAAGATAACTTCACATCTCCTGCTACGGTCATTCGCTTATCGAAAAAGCTGGGATATACCGGGTTTGTTGATATGTACTATAAACTTTTGCCGATGATAAATAAAGTGGAAGTGCCTCAGGCTAGCGGTACGGAGGATTTCCTAGAAATTAGTCAAAAGGACTTTCTCATTTATAATTCGATGGAAGATATTGAACTGTTTATCAGCAAAGTGCTCCAGCTTAAGCAAAAGTATATCTTTATTTATGCGACTGGTTTTTCAGCCATTGCTGCTGATTATTTATATAAAAAGCTGCTCGTGCTGGGACGGAAAACGATTTTTGCCAGCGGGACAGATTCCATTGGTGTATTTGAAAATAATCTCGAGGATATTGGTGCGTTGGTCGTGATTTCTAAATCAGGTGAAACGCAAATGGTGATTGAGAAATTGCAGGCAGCTAAAGAGCATCATGTATTTACAGCGTCTTTCACGAAGGAAACGAGTAATCGGATTGCTGAGCTGTCCGATTTAAATTTTAAAATCAATGATCCGAATAAGCTCGACGACCGCAATATGCTGCCAAGCAGTTACTTTCCAAGCCTGATGCTCTTGTTTGAATTTATCTTTAAGCAGTATCTGGCCCAATTAGGTACAAAAAATGGAGACGAGTGAAACGCGTTTCAAGATATGAAACAGGTTTTTAATCATGCCCAATCTATCGACTGAAAAGCGCTTACATTGTATTCTAAACGTGTCGACAAAATAAACATAATGTAGGAGGTACGGCAAGATGAAAGCCAAAATGATGGAAGGGATGCAGCGCTTTTCGAAAGCCATGTTCATTCCCGTACTTATTTTGCCGATTGCGGGTATATTAATCGCATTTGGAAACTTATTTACGAATGCAAAGCTACTAGAAGTTATTCCATTTTTAAATAATCCGATTACAACTGGGTTTGGTTCCATCTTAACGGGATCATTAGTATCCATTCTTGGTAACCTGGGACTCATATTCTGTGTGGGTATTACTGTCGGTTTGGCTAATAAAGAAAAAGCGGTTGCTGGTTTTACTGCTTTATTAGGATATTTGGTATTTGTCAATGCCATGAATAAATTTATGGAATTAAGCGGTGTCTTATTCCAGGGTGAATCGCTAAGAGGTACAGGACAAACCCTTGTATTAGGTGTTCAAATCCTAGATATGGGTGTGTTTCTCGGAATTATTCTTGGTATTGTGACTGCTATCGTTCATAACAGATTTGTTGATACAGAATTTAACGGCGCTTTTCAAATTTACGGCGGCTCTCGATTTGTTTTTATTGTACTCATTCCAATTGTTGTTTTATCAGCCATCGCACTAACGTTTATTTGGCCGTTTTTCCAAGCAGGAATTAACAGTCTTGGCACATTGATTAATCATAGTGGAAGCTTTGGGATTTTCTTATACGGAGCATTGGAACGACTATTGATTCCAACGGGTCTTCACCACTTAATTTATACGCCTTTCTTGTACACTTCCTTAGGCGGTGCAACAGAGGTTGGCGGACAATTGCTTGAAGGAGCAAGAAATATTTATTATGCGGAAATCGCTGATCCAACTGTAAAGGTTCTTTCTGAAAGTGTCATTTGGGATGCACGCGGTATTTCAAAAATGTTTGGTTTGCTTGGGGCATGTCTAGCGATGTACCACACAGCAAAGCCTGAAAATAAAGGAAAAGTAAAAGCAATCTTGATTCCAGCTGCTGTTACATCATTCATTGCTGGGGTTACAGAACCAATCGAATTCTCATTCATGTTTGTTGCCCCATTATTATTCGTTGTTCATGCTGGATTAAGCGGTTTGAGCATGGTGACATTGAATCTGTTAGATGTTCGAGCGATTGGTCCAAACGGAATGATTGACTTCCTACTATTCAATATCCCGCTTGGAATCGAAAAAACACACTGGCCAATGTACATTCTAGTAGGCTTAATTTTCTTCGCTGCTTACTATTTAATCTTCCGTTTCTTAATCACGAAATTTAACTTCAAGACAGTCGGAAGAGAAGATGAAGGTCATGAAACGAAATTATATTCGAAGAAAGAATACAAAGAAAGCAAGGGCAAAGGCACTGCAGGTTCTCCGGCAGCACAGGGAAATGAAGATCTTGCAGGTGTGATTGTCCATGCATTAGGCGGAGCGGAAAATATTAATTCTGTAACGAACTGCTATACAAGACTTCGCTTAACATTGGATAGTCCGGAAAAAGTGGACGAAGCTGCATTAAAGAGTCAAACAGGTGCCAGCGGTGTCATTATTAAAGATAAAAACGTGCAGGTTGTTTACGGACTGCAGGTCAATAACATTCGTAAAGCAGTTGACAGCTATTTAGGCTTAGGCACAAACGAATAAAGGACGTAGGTCACGGGGAATAGAATTTCAACAAAGAATAGACAGAACAGAAGGGAATGGAGAGACATGAAGAAATTTTCAGTTGTAATCGCAGGCGGAGGAAGCACATACACACCAGGGATTGTGATGATGCTATTAGACAATTTGGATCGTTTCCCGCTTCGAAAGTTAAAATTATATGATAATGATGCGGAAAGACAAGCGATTTTAGGGGAAGCACTAGACATTGTTCTGAAAGAAAAAGCACCGGACATTGAGTTTTCTTTTACAACAGAACCTGAAGAAGCCTTCACAGATGTAGACTTCTGCTTCGCTCATATCCGTACGGGAAAATATGAAATGCGTGAGAAAGATGAAAAAATTCCATTAAAGCATGGTGTCGTTGGCCAAGAAACATGCGGACCTGGCGGAATTGCCTATGGAATGAGAAGTATCGGCGATATGATCGAAATGATTGATTTAATGGAAAAATATTCACCTGACTGCTGGATGCTGAACTATTCAAACCCTGCAGCGATTGTAGCGGAAGCTTGCCGTGTTCTTCGTCCAAATTCAAAGGTATTGAATATTTGTGATATGCCTGTAGGAACGCTGCGCAGAATCTCCCATATTATTGACAAAGAGCCGCAAGATTTAGAAGTACGCTATTTCGGCTTAAACCACTTTGGCTGGTGGACAAGCGTAAAAGATAAAGAAGGGAATGAATATTTACCAGCGATTCGCGACTATGTGGCAGAACATGGGTACCTTACGCAAAAAGAAGTGGATACGCAGCATACAGATGCAAGCTGGCAGGACACACATAAAAAAGCAAAAGATCTAATCGCAATAGACCCAAGATTCTTACCAAATACGTATTTAAAATATTATCTATACCCTGATTATGTGGTCGAGCATTCAAACCCTGATCACACAAGAGCCAATGAAGTTATCGCCGGCAGAGAAAAGACTGTGTTCTCCATGGCAAGAACGATTGTTGAAAGGGGAACATCTGAAGGCTGTGAATTTGAAATGGGCGCACATGCTACATTCGTTGTCGATTTAGCTCGTGCGATTGCCTTCAACACACATGAAAGAATGCTGTTGATTGTTGAGAACAATGGAACAATCGCAAACTTTGATGATGATGCAATGGTTGAAGTGCCATGTATCGTTGGCAGCGACGGTCCAGAGCCATTAAGCCAAGGAAAGATTCCTGAATTCCAAAGGGCGTTAATGTACCAGCAAGTAACAGTTGAAAAATTAGTTGTTCAAGCGTACATCGAAGGCAGCTATCAGAAATTATGGCAGGCCCTAACGCTTTCAAAAACCGTTCCAAGTGCAAAAGTAGCGAAAGAAATTTTGGATGATTTAATTGAAGCTAATAAAGGGTATTGGCCGGAGTTAAACTAAAAGGTAAATAAGAAGAGGGAGGGGCGAAAAAACGGAAAGTCGATTTTTTCGCCTTTTCCAATGAAAGGAAGGAAAAGAGATGTTTAAGAGCTTATTTGGAAAAAAAGAAAAAGCAGCAGCAATGGAGAATGTTGTTTCTCCGATGACGGGCAAGGTTGTGAAACTTGAAGAAGTACCGGATCCAGTTTTTAGCCAAAAAATGATGGGAGACGGTATGGCAGTTGAGCCGACAGAAGGAGTCGTTGTGTCTCCGATTGATGGAGAAATTGCGCAAATTTTCCCTACTAAGCATGCGGTCGGCATTCGCGGAAACAATGGATTAGAGATTTTAATTCATATTGGCATGGAAACCGTAGCGATGAAAGGGGAAGGCTTCGAAGGTCATGTCGCAGAGGGTGATAAAGTCAAAGCCGGCGATAAGCTTGTTACTTTTAATTTGGACTTAGTAAAGGAAAAAGCAGAAAGCATTATCTCACCGGTTGTGATTACAAACTTTGATAGCGTGGCCTCTTTAACGAAAAGTGAAGAAAGCTCCGTTACACGAGAAAAGTCTGTTTTATTCCAAGTGAAAATGAAGTAGTGGAAGAAACGGAGGGAGGCTTCCCGCGTTTCCCAAAGTAAGCCCAATCCGATATTTCAAAGGATTGGGCTTTTACTATTGAGAATAAGAAAGAGTCAAGATTTTTCCTTGAATAGAGATACTGAACCTAGTCCGAGTATTTTAGTTTATTCCGCTCTTAACGGAGTAAGACCTTCACCTCAAGATTTTGATTAGACAAATGAATCATTTTTTCAGGCTCAGAAGGTGTTAAATAAAAAATCAAAAAGAAAGTTCTGCAAAGATTTTCTCTTTACAGAACTTTCTTTTTTTGAGGAACTGTCCCTATGTCCCTTTACAGAGTTTGCTTGATTAAATGATTGAAACAGAAGAACCAGCTCGGTGTTTCTGGTCGAATTAAGTATGATTTGAATCACTAGTTTAAAAATTAAAAACTATTAATATTATATATATTTTTATTATTGCCTACAATCGAAAGGAGAACGAAATAATGTCAAAAACTAATCTTCCTCTTGTTTATTCGTGTTCGGGTTGTTCGTCCGCTGCACAAACGGCTAATATGATTGCCATTAAAATGGATCGTCAACAAATTGCCGAAATGTCTTGTATTGCTGGTGTAGGAGGCGATGTTAAACCGCTTGTAAAAACGGCAAAATCAGGTAGAGATATTATTGCCATTGATGGCTGCCCATTGGCTTGTTGTAAGCATTCATTAGCTAGGCACAATGTAACACCTAAGCATCATTTGTTGCTTTCTGAATTTGATATACCAAAGAAAAAAGGTGAAGATCCAGATCCTGCTCTTTTTGAACATGCTTATAATCTTGTATGGGAACAAATTGGGGTCAATGAACAAGTGTGAAAAGGAGTATGAAACGCAAGGACCCATGTTTATTTTGGTATATTTCATTAGAACATACAATAAACTCTCAATATAACAGTAATATCGACAAGGGAAGCAACGCAAAGTATAGAGAAAATGATGAATGAATAGGAGGGGTTAGGCTGAGCAAGCGCGAAAAGGTGCTTAGTAATACGTTTAAACGGGCGGAAGAGGATTTAGCTAGAGCACAGAAACAACAAAAGATTGTTTTTGGAATATGTGTCATTATGACTTTTTATTTGGTGATTAACTTAATCGTATTGCAGCATATCCTTTATTTGGTATTAATACCCGTTGCGTGGTCTCTATATTTCCTGAAAATTGGATTTGATAAATGGTCTCGCAGAATTATTGAAGAGAGAAAAGAGAAAGACAAAGATTTTTTATGAATGGTGTAGTCGATGAAGAGCATGCCTTGAAAAATCTTGTTTCACGAATCCTGTTTATGCAACATGCAATGAACTAATTGGCAAGGAGAGCAGCTAAATGTAACTGCTCTCCTTCTTTTGTTAGATAAAATGTGATTCCAACGAAGCAGACGAATTCCGCTCCCTCTTTTCAGTACTATTCCTCCATCGGAAACCACCCAGGTGTATGGATAATGGCCTGCCAAAGCGGGTCGGGTACGACTAGGCGTTCCTGGGCATCTTTTTTAATTTTTGTCTCGATTTCCGATTCTTTGCCTTCTTTCACTTTCATCACCCAATCTGGGTCAATAATGAGTTCACGGCCAATGGCGATCATGTCGACGCCGGTTTGAAGTGCTTTTAACGCATCATCCGGAGTATAGATAGAGCCGACGCCAATGACTGGAACTCTCTTAGCCGCTTTTTCTTGAATAATTTCAAGTCGTGTTCGGGAATCCTCTATGCCGCGTCTCGGCGTTGCCCAGTACTGATTTAATGATACATGGAGGTAATCGAGCTCTTTATCAGCCAGTACATCCACTAGTTTTAGCGTATCAGCCATTGTAATACCAGGTGTTTCAGGCTCCTCTGGTGAAAATCGATAGCCTACGATGAAGGGGGTGCTTGCATGATCTGCGACTGCTCTTTTTACTTCATCTACAACGGCTAAAGGAAAGGTGAGTCTTTTTTCCAAACTGCCGCCATAAGAATCCTCCCGCCGATTCGAATGAGGGGAAAAGAACTGCTGGATCAAGTATCCGTTCGCTCCATGAATTTCAACTCCGTCAAGTCCAGCTTCTATTGCTCTGCGAGTGGCAGCGCCAAAATCTTGTATAATCGATTGGATTTCGTCCTCAGTTAACGCTTCTGGTGTTTGGCCTGAAGCGCCTTGCTCTGCAGGAACCGCACTGGCACTGACAATTCTGCCATTTGGAACTAAATCAGGAGGACACATTCTGCCGCCATGAAAGATTTGCAAGACTGCTTTTGCTCCTTGCTCTTTGATGGTAGAAGCTAGACTTCTCAAGCTTGGAATGAACTCATCAGAATCACAGGCAAATTCACCTGGAAATCCTTTTCCGTTACGAGTTACATAGGCGCAGGCTGTTACAACCATTCCAACGCCATTGGAACGTCTTCGATAATAGGCTAATTCATCCTCTGAAACGGTCCCATCCTGGTTGGAAGAAAAGTTGGTCATCGGTGCCATTACCACACGATTACTCAGCTGTATACCATTTCTGAGGTCAATCGGCTGAAAAAGCGGGCTATATTTTGTATTCATCTCAAACCTCCAGTCACTGTGCTCTAAAACAACCATACATAGGATGAGGCATTACGGAAGTAAATATTCATGAAACATGGGGACTTGTCCCATGGTATTTTTCATGATGATATAAAACAATGTCTAAAATTCCATTTTGTTTAAAATTTGTAACGTGAATGAATTTGTTGTCTCTTGTATAAATGCCTGCATGGGAGGGTCCTGGCTTATAGGTTATAAAGAATACAAAATCACCCTTTTTCGGAGTTGAAACAGATGTTGCTGTGCTCCAAATGGCTTCAGTCGTACGAGGTATGGATACTCCTTGTCCAACATAGATCATTGCTTCTACTAGGCGTATACCATAAAATGATTTAATATCAAGACAATGATAAAGAGGTGAAAAATGAACTTAAATTCACATTCTAAAAAGAAGATACGTATTACATCCGTACAAATGCTAGTTATGTTTTATTTTGCTGCGGTTATACTTTCCACTATATTACTGCTGTTGCCTATCACATTAAAGGATGGAGCTGAATTAACACTATTAGATGCTTTGTTTATCTCTGCAAGTGCTGTCAGTGTTACAGGACTATCGACTGTATCATTAACAGAAATACTTAGTGTTCCAGGGACGTTTATTTTTGCATTTATATTACAATTTGGCGGCATAGGAGTAATGACGCTTGGAACCTTTATTTGGCTTTTATTGGGTAAAAAAATTGGCTTAATGGAAAGAAAACTAATCATGACTGATCAGAATCAATATAACCTCTCAGGATTGGTTATATTAATGCGTCAAATCCTCTTAATTATGATTGTCATTGAGGTGATAGGGACGTTAATTTTAGGGTTTTACTTTTTGAAATATTTCCCTACTTGGGAAGAAGCTTTTCTCCAAGGCTTTTTTGCTTCTATAAGTGCAACAACGAATGCAGGCTTCGACATTACAGGTGAATCATTGATACCTTTTGCCAATGATTACTTCATTCAAACGATTAACATCCTGTTGATGATTTTTGGCTCCATCGGCTTTCCAGTCCTTATAGAAATAAAGGACTATTTCATTGAGAAGCGAAAGAAGTCTTTTAGGTTTTCGCTTTTTACAAAATTAACCACCTTTACTTTTGAGGCACTAATTATAGTCGGAGCTTTCTGTATTTATATATTTGAATTTAATTTTATTTTTTTACATAATTTGAATATAGAACACGTGTTTGGTATAATAGAAACAAAGGGGGTGAGAAAATGGAAAGTAAGGATAAATTATGTACTTATTCCACTCAACAGATTTGGATCAAAAAAGGCCATCGGTTGTATACCTATTTTCAAACCATGTGCGAAAATAGTAAACATTTGTTCAACACGACCAACTTTTATATACGGCAAGTGTATACAGCTTTAACCTCTGATAAAGAACTGCACCCCATTCAAAAAGAAGTGTTGGATTGTTTGGCTGCCCATATTGGTTCGATGAATAAAGTTCAACAGGACGCTTATGATAAACGATTAGCAAAAGAACAACAAAAGCCAGTTGAACATCGAAAAGAAGTGAAGTGTCATTTATTTTCGTTACCTGATCCTTCCCATCCCTATGTCTCATACACCTTTCTAGATGCGTTGTTTAAGTCCATGAAACAAAACGACTACCAATCGCTGCCTATTCAAAGCAGCCAAATGACTATGAAAACGGTCTTTCAAAATTGGAAATCTTTTTTTGCTAGTTTGAAAGATTGGAAAGCGAATCCATCAAAATATACCGGGAAACCAAACATTCCAAGATATAGTCGCGCTACTATGAAAGAAGTTGAATTGACCAATCAGGATTGTGTGGTCAAAGAAAATAAATGGTTAAAGTTCCCTAAAACCAAAGAGAAGTTGAATATTGGGAGGTTAGGGTCTACTTCCAATAAGTTAAAATCGGTTCGTGTGATACCAAAGTACAATCAATTTGTGGTGGAGCTGGTATTTGAAAAAACTGAATTAGAGGAAAGAGCAGAACACGTTTCTTCACGCTTAATGAGTATTGATTTGGGGATTGATAACTTAGCAGCTATTACAACAAACACAGGAATGGAACCTGTTTTGTTGAAGGGCCAAACAATCAAATCGATTAATCAATACTACAACAAAATGAAAGCTCATTATTATGGGATTCTGCGTCAAGGAAAAGGTCCGAAAGAAGGATTGTTTTCTTCTAAACGATTGATTCATCTCGAAGCCGTTCGGTATCGAAAGGTAAAGGATTGGTTTCATAAAGGCAGTTTTTTTATTAAAGAATTAGCTGCGTTGGAAAACATTGATACCATTATTATCGGTCAAAACAAAGGGTGGAAACAACACCCAACTATGAGGAAAGAGAACAA
>NZ_VYKL01000019.1 GCF_008710145.1 Niallia endozanthoxylica | reverse complement strand
CAATCATTCCATATCGTTCCACTTAATCTACGAATATCGAATAATTTCCCAATCGTTGTATAACTAGCACGAAACGGAGTTTTTAAGGTTCGATACACGTTTCCACCTCCCAACATTTGGTATATATCCATTATAACAAACAGAACATTTGTTTGTATATAGATTTAAATGCTTTTAGGGAAAAATTTCCTGGATACAAAGTAGGGAAGGTCGAAAATCGAAGAATACAGAGAGCAGGCTTTACAGGGACAAGCGTAGCCATTACATCACGTATCCTAGTGAGTCATACAAATAGATCAATCTGAAAGGTTGCGAGTTTCCCTATCATTATAATCATTGGCAATAGGTCGAGAATCTTTAGGCTATCGCCTAACCGAAATTCATCTCCCACCTCACTATCGTTCCTTGAGGATGGGAGACTTCTTTCGGAAATCCGTTAAAAAATACGTTTTTTCCATTGGTGATATTTTTACCAAAGTCTGTATAAAACGGAGGAAAACACATAAAAGAGGAATCAACCTTATTACCTGTCAGTTCAGTAAAAATCTCTACTATTTCTTCTCTTGAATGATAGGATGTATTCAATTCCATCGTAATCTTTTGGGCTTCATAACTACATTCTGTTAATAGCCCATGTAATTCTTTATCCTCACCTGAAATGGGATTCCCTTTCTTACAAAACTCTATAAATTCTTTCATGTCCATCTTTTCTATCACCTATCTTTTTTTGCTGCTAATAATGTTACCAATCGATTCGATTTCCATCCCTAAAGAATTCTCCGTTAGGTCCTTCAGGTCCGATTGTCGCTAACCAAAGGATCGATTTTGCAGCTTGCTCCGGAGTTCTTGGGGCAGATGGTCCACCCATATCCGAGCTTACCCATCCCGGGTCGACTGCATTTATTTTGATATCACCTTTGACTTCTGCTGCTACCAATCGTGTCAATCCATTTAGGGCAAGCTTTGACAATTTATATGCGCCAACACCTGGATCGGACATTTCGCTTAACGCTCCATATTCTGAGGAAACATTAATTATTCTTCCATAACCTTGTTTTTCCATGATAGGCATAAAGGAACGAAGACAATAATATGCGCCGAAGAAATTCGTTGCCATCGTTATCTCCAGAATTGAAGGGTCCATAGCCACTACCTTTTTGTTCTCATCCAAATACACGCCAGCATTATTAATCAATACGTCTAATCTTCCATACAGCTCTTTTACTATAATTGCAGCTTGACGAATGCTTTCTGGATTATCTACATCCATGACCACAAACGAAACGTCCAGATTTGACTTCATAAGTTCTTGTGTAGCTTCATGACCCGTCTCGGGATGCCGACTTGTCAAAATAACCTTAAAATCTTTCAAAGCCAATTGTTTGACCAGCTCATATCCAATTCCTCGATTCCCTCCGGTGACAAGGGCAACTTTTTTATCCTTTGACATTTACAACCTCCATTATTCGGCTACTCATTTTGATTTAAAGCAGATTTTCCCACCCTAGAAATTTAACAAAAGAAAAGGGTACATGGAACACAAATTAAGTAATGTTTATTAACCCCGCATTATTATTGGCATTCTATATGATTAAGTATAAAGGCTAGAGTCAACTCTAGTTCAAGGAGCATATTTGAGAAAAATAATTGATCTATTTTCATTAGCTTGTAGTTTTTTCTAGATTGTAAGTCAAATTGAAATAAGTTCATGAAGTATCCCTGATAATAATTAGGTTTGTGGCAGTAAAATACAAATAGAGCCACCTATCCTTCAGATCTACAGTGAAGGACAGGGAGCTTATGTTCATTAAAAATTAGGGTACTTTTCATTCCATCAAACTTCAGTGGACACTGCAGTCTTCTCCAACATTTTTATCATGTGATAAATGAGTCTGTTATTTGGAACAGGTATGTTATATTGTTCTGCTTTCTTTACAATCGCACCATTTAAATAGTCAATCTCTGTTTTTCTTCCATTTTGAATATCCTGCAGCATGGACGGAAGATGGTGACCAGACATTGCAGGATCAAAGACGCTAAAGATCATGTCCATCACTTCATCACGATCTAATCTCACTTTTTCCGCCTGAGCCACTAACAAAATCTCATCTATAATAACAGAAACTACTTCTTTAATATTTTTATAGCTTCCTACAAATGCGACTGTATTATTGGCTAGAGTACAAAGTGGATTTAAAGCTGCATTAAAGGCTACTTTTGTCCAAATGCTTGTAAAAACATCTGCAGATAACTTTGGATTGAGATTCGCATCATTAAAAACGTCAACAATCCTTATTAAGTCCGTCGACATGTTCCCATCAACACTCATCATATGGGTATCTCCAGAACCTAAAGCTTGAATCTTTCCGGGTCCTATTAACTCGGCTGCATATGTAGTAACACCAGCAAGCAAACGGTTTTTAGGTACGTATTTTTCAATGACTTCAATATTTCCCAAACCATTTTGCAACGTTAATATATATGTGTAATCATTAATCAAATGCCGACAGCTTCTCATCACTTGTTCCGTTTGCATGGATTTGGAAAAAATGATAATAAGATCAAAGCCACCTTTACTTTCACTAAATAACGAAATTGGAATTTGGCTGTTAACTTCGCCGCTATCCAATACAACATGAAGACCTTTTTCTTGAATCGCTTTTACATGTTCCGGCCAACCATCCATTAATAATACCTCGTTACCCGCTTCATAAAGCATATAGCCAAAGCGGCTGCCCATGGCCCCTGCACCAGCAATTGCTATTTTCACTCTCACACCCCCATCTTATATAAAAACTGGACTTTTCATATAGTCTTTAACCTGATTAACAGAATTCTGAAAAAATCCTCTCTCTACAACATTCAAATCCCACTCCTGAACACCATGTATCCCTTCATTACTAATCGTGATTGGAACACCAATACTAACATCCGATACTCCGTATTCTCCCTCCAATACTGCAGACCCAATAAATTCAGAAGGAGTTGGATCGAGTAGCTTTGTTACTAATTCCCCCATTCCGTTAGCTGTTGTCCATCCTGTCGTTCGGTTTATATTTAGTTGATTAAATTGAATAAACCATCCTTGTATTTGTTCTTTTATTTGTCCAATCTGATCCATGCTCATCTTTATCGGCAATCCATTTATTTTTAGATGACTAAATAAGAGGACTTGCGATTCTCCATGCTCACCAATCACAGGACTAAATACTTGATCCCTAGCGGATAGCTGCATTGTCTTTCTAATCGCCCATTCGAAACGAAGAGAATCATTTCTTGTAAACCCAATTAACTGTTGTTTTCTAAATCCAAATTTCCTATATAAATAATAATTTAATAAATCAACAGGGTTTGATGCTGTCACAATCAATGCATCTGGTGCGTGTTTTTTTATTTCAGCGCCAAGGTCATGAAACAATTTCAAGTTCCCTTCCAAAAAAACATTTCTTGATGTTATATCATTTCGATTAGGAATTCCCGCTGTAATAATAATGATATCGGAACGCTTCAAGTCATTGTACGTACCCTCGTAAATCTTCTTTGCAGGAAAAGCATTTTGAAAATCCATCACATGGTTCAATAATAAATTCCGATTTTTATCAATCAAACAAATTTCATCAATATTTTGATGGTTGGATAACTGATAGGCGATGGCTGTTCCAAGTGTGCCAGCCCCGCCTATTATAGATATTTTACTCAATTGATCACCAGCCTTTAAGAAAAGTTTTTTCATTGTTCAACAAGGAATAAGGTTAACCCTGGAATATACGTAATAATAATTAGCGCGACAATTAACCCTACTATTGGTAATGCTGCTCGCTTTGCCACTCTCATTAACGGTACTTTTGCAATATTGGACGAAATTAACAGGGTTCCGCCAAATGGAGGTGTCACCATTCCTATTGCTGTATTGACAACAATAATTACCCCGAATAAAACAGGGTCAATCCCTAATTGGGTGATAACCGGTAAGAACAATGGAACAACAATAACGATAATTGCAATCGTATCCAAAAATGCTCCTGCTACTAATAGGATTAAGTTGATAATCAGTAGAACAATAACTGGGTTTTCAGATAAAGTTAATAAGTTTGATACAAGTGATTCCGGAATTTTCTCATATGCCAAAACATAAGCAAAAAGGTTCGCGTTAGCAATAATAAACATGATCGTAGCTGTTTGAATCGCAGAATCATAAAAGATTTTCCATAAATCTTTTACTTTCATTTCTTTGTAAATAAAGAGTCCAACGATGGTAGCATAAAAAACTGCTACAACCGCAGATTCAGTCGGAGTAAAGATTCCAGCAAATACCCCGCCGATTAAAATAAATGGAGTTCCTAAAGCCCATAATGAGCGTTTAAATGCTTGAGCAAAATCTTTTAATTGGAATGGTTCGCCGCTGCCTTTGTAGCCTTTTTTCTTTGACACAATATAGACAGTTGTCATAAGAATAGTTCCTACAATAATACCTGCGGGAATACCGGCCATATACAAATCGGAAATCGACGTTCCTGATAAACTTCCATAAAGAATGAATAGGATACTTGGAGGAATGATGACACCCATTGGACTAGCAGAAGCCACAATTGCAGTAGCAAAGTTTTTATCATAGCCTTTTTGGACCATGGCTGGGATCATAAGCGTACCGAGCGCTGCGGCAGTCGCAATTGAGCTTCCGGCAATTGCAGCGAAAAACATGCAGCCAATAATCGTTACCATACCAAGCCCGCCGGTTCTACGACCGACCATTGAATTGGCTAAATCCAAAATTCGCTGAGCAAGCCCGCCTGTCAGCATCAAATTACCGGCTAAAATAAAGAACGGGATGGCCATCAATGAAGATACATCAACACCTGAATAAATTCTTTGGATCATTACCATAGGTGGGATATCAGCAAATAAAATATATAGCATGGACGAAATTCCAATTGTGACAGCCATCGGAACTCCTAATAAGAACAATAAAATAGTCGTGACAAAAAATAGAGTAACCACTAAATTCCCACCCCTTTATGTTCTATTTCTTCTATCTCATTGTCATTTTGCTTGCTTCCAGCTTCTTTTTTCCTGATTTTCGCCACAATATGAACCATCATTAAAATAGCGGTAATTGGAAAAACAGAATATATAATTCCCATTGAAATTCTCAAATTGGGTGAGATTTGTGCTTGTACGACTTCAAGTGCATCTAAACCATAAATAAGGACAATTACACTATAGGCAAACATGACAATATCTTGAATTGGCCTTAACCATTTGGCAGCTGCAGGCCACAAGTCTTCAAAAATAGAAACGGTAATATGACTTCGATCCCTAGTAGCGATCGCTGCTCCTAGAAAAATTAGCGCAATCATTAAAAATCGTGATAATTCATCTGTCCATACGACTCCTGATTGAAACACGTATCGGGCAATAAACTGTGCAAAAAGAGCAACTGTCATAACGATTAAACTGAGCGAAATAAAACTTCGTGTAATTACATCAAGGATAAAACTAATTCGATTTAATAGTTTCATTGTTTCATTAACCTCTTTTCGCTACAGACTTTTCAAGTTGATAACGGGACGAATTCAACAAGGATGATAATTACCGCATTACGTTAACTTTCTCACTTAATGAATTAATCCTTGAGGGTCAAACCCCCTTACAAGACCGCCCCGTTATCAATTTAAGTAGGAATGGTGTTTCTTTATTTTGCCAATCCTTGAATTTCCTTCACTAAATCATCACCATAATTTTTCTTCCAATAATCGTAAACACCGTCAACTTCTTTTTTGAATAATGCTCTATCTACCTCATTAAGCTTCATGCCTTTTTCTTCTAATTTAACTTGATACTCTTTTTCATTCTTCTCATTTTGAATATTCACATCAACCATTGCTTCTTCTCCAGCCTCTAATACAATTTTTTGTACATCTTTTGGAAGCTGGTCAAATAGTTTTGAACTTGCCATTAGGTAACCGAATACAAAATTGATATTCGTTTTTGATACATATTTTTGTACTTCATCTACTTTTTCTTCATAAATAATGTCAATAGAGTTTTCCTGAGCATCAATCGCACCTTGTTCCAATGCAGTGTACGTATCAGCCCAGTTCATACTTTGGACATTTGCCCCGAAAGCTTTATATGTTTCAACATAAACAGGGCTTTCAATCACACGGATTTTAAGATCTTTTAGATCACTTGGCTTTTCAATTGGTGCCTTCGAATTTGTTACAGAACGATATCCTCTTGGCATTAATGAGATCGTTTTTAAGCCAGCTGTTTCTGAAAGGGCTTTAAATTCATCGGCTTCATCAGAATCAATAAATGATTTTACATGCTCCCAATCTTTAAAGAGAAAAGGAAGATCTAGAATCGCCGTTTCCGGAACAAACCCTGCCACTGGAGGTCCTGAGACAACCGCAAAATCAAGGGTTCCAAATTGCATTTGCTCTAATAGTTCACGGTCAGTACCTAGTTTTCTAAACGGATATATCTCTATCTTTACTTTTCCATTTGTTCTTTCTTCTACTAACTCTTTAAATTTCACTGATGCAAAATGATAGTTTGTTGTTTCTGGTGACTGGTGTCCAAGCTTTAATGTAATAACATCACCATCGGATCCACCACTAGCGGAAGAAGATTTGGCTTCGGAAGAAGACTTCTCTCCACCACATGCGGATAGGAGCACTAAGCTAATGAGAAGCATAATTGACAACATAAATTTTGAGTATTTTTTCAACATAACAACCCCCTTGAATGTATGATTTCATTTTAATGGATGTGACTAGAAGAAATACGGTTGTATTTCTTCTAGTTAGAACATTCCGAATATTTTTTAAAATGGATACTTTCTATCCTTCTCTTGAATGGATATCCATTTCGCAACTGTGAACTCTTCAACAATCCATGGATTTCCAAACCTGCCCAAACCGCTTGACTTATTTCCGCCAAAAGGTATATTTGGACTATCGTTCACCGTTTGATCATTAATATGTGTCATACCACTATCAATCTGCAAAGCTAGCTCTTCTCCTTTTTCTAAGTTGCTTGTAAAAATGGCAGAACTTAATCCATATTCTGTATCATTTGCCAAATCAATCGCTTCTTGATCTGTTCTTGCTTTAATAATGGTTGCGATTGGCGCGAATACTTCTGTTTGAGCTAGTTTACTAGAATTATCCACATCGACAAATACATAAGGAGTCAGTACATTCCCTTCGCGTCTTCCTTCTAGTGGCATTTTGATGCCTTCTTTTTTAGCTTCTTCGATGACATTTAATGCTTTTTGCATTTGTCGTTCATTAATAATTGGCCCAATAATCGTGTTTGGATCTTTTGGATCTCCACATGGCACTTGCTTCGCTCTCTCGACAAATTTTTGGACAAATTCATCATATACATCTTGATGAACAATCATTCGATTTATAATCATGCAGATTTGCCCTTGATGAATGAATTTCCCAAAAATAGCAGCGTTGACAGCTTGGTCTACATCAGCATCCGAAAGGACGACAAATGGACTGTTTCCGCCTAATTCAAGTGCCACTCTCTTTAAATTACGGCCGGCGATTTCGCCAATATGTTTGCCAACAGCTGTTGAGCCTGTGAAACTAATTAATGAGGAATGCTTATTTGTTAACATTTCATCACCAATTTCATTGATGTCTGTCAGAACAACATTAAAGACACCTTTAGGAAGACCCGCTTCTTCAAATGCTTTGGCTAAAATGGAGCCTCCAGACATTCCTACTTGAATATCCGGTTTATGCACCACACTATTGCCTAATGCAATGGCAGGTGCGATTGTTCTCATGGATAGATTGACAGGGAAATTAAATGGTGAGATAGAAGCAATAACCCCAATAGGGAGTTTATACACATGATTGACTTTATCCTCCACCATTGATGGGATTTCCTTCACTTTGTATATCACGTCTGTAAATTTAAGTGCTTCTTCCATTACCTCAATTGCCAGATGTACTTCTACATTAGCCTTTAGTAAAGAACCGCCAGTTTCTTGGCTTACAATAGAAACGATTTCCTCGCGATTCTCATTTAAATACTGAATCGCTTTTTTGATTACGCTCTTTCTTTCCTCTGCCGTTGATTTTGCCCACCTTTTTTGTGCCTCTTTCGCTATTTCAAAGGTTTCCCTTACTTGTTCCACAGTTGCCAGACGGACAGTTGTTAAAACAGAACCATCATATGGATTGACGACTTCATACGTAGTTTGACTTTTTCCTTCCACCCATTTACCGTTGATATAACTTTTATTGAGTGAGTTTAAAGATAATAGGCTAGATTCAAGATTGATTGACATGAACAGCACTCCTTTTTCACTTTTATTGGATGTATGGACTGATAAAAATCCTTATTTAATCGTATTGAGCACCTTTTCCGCTATTTCTATTTCTTTATTGATTGCTGGTAAATACACGTCCAATACTGCAGACCGTCCTTCTTTTACAGCAGTAAGAGCTTTACGTAAAGCACCTTTTATTTCACTAGGATCTTTAACGGTTTGTGCATAAGCGCCCCCAGCACTTTCTGCAATTTTTGCTAAATCTGCAGGAGGATCAAAATCATTAAAGAATGTATTCATTTCATTCGCAACACCGTCAGGGTGTACACCTAAAGTTGATAGTTTCGGTGATTTCCAGCCGCGGTTATTGTAAATAACAGTTAAGAATGGTGCATTATATTTACGAGACATCCAATGGACAGTAGATGGGACACTGAAAAGATAAGAACCATCACCCGTTAGATTAATAACAGTCTTGTCTTTTGCTGCTAGTTTTGCCCCGATAGCAGCACCTCCGTTCCACCCTAACGATCCGGCTCCACTTCCAATCATCATACCAGGTTGATTTGCTTTTATATGCCTGTAAATTGTTTCATAGTTGGAGATCCCTTCATTGATAATAATCGTTTCATCATCGATGATTTCTCTTATACATGCAGTTAAATATTCTGGTGTAATAATATCCTCCCGATATTGCTCATTACGCTCCCATTGTTCTCGTTGGTGCTTATGAACTTTTGTAATTCTATCTCTTCTTTCTTCAATGCTAATTTCATCCACTTTTACATTTCTCAAAAACTCATTTATTTGTTGCAATGCTGTTTTCGCATCCGCTGCAAAATGTTGTTTGGCCGGGATATACCATAACGGCATTTGTTCTTTTAATGGGTCAATATCAATATGATAAATGATGCAATCTTTTGCAGGACGATTGTGTACAGCAATCCAAGGAATATCACTATCTAATACAAGGAGCACATCAGCTTGGGCCAATAATTCATTTTGTTCAGGACTATTCCACTGATACCCGCATTGCATCGGGTTAGTACTTGGAAAATTTATATAATTTGGTACAGATTCCAGCACAGGTATGGCCAACGTATTACATAATGTAACTAATTCTTCCACAGCCTTCTTATTTCGTCCTAAATAGGAAGTAACAACAAGTGGATGTTTCGCTTTTACTAAATCATATACAATGTCTTGGACACCTTGAGTTGGCAGAGCATTTGGTGCTGTTGGCTGCCAATGTTCCAGATTGATGTTAACAGGTACTGTATCCTCCTCCATTACTTCTCTTGGTCCCATTAAGTACACAGGTCCTTTTGGATCACTTTGAGCAATTTGCAACGCTCGGTGTACGAGCTGTTTCACATTTTTCCCCGTACGAATTTCATTGTCATACTTCGTGTAGCCACGTATAATACCTCTTTGATCGTGGACATCTTGAATCCAGTGGATAAATTCATTCCTACTTCCTAACAGTTCCCCCTCTTGTGTATACGGGGATGCTCCTGCAAAAATAAGTACAGGTACTCTGCCTTTTGCAGCATTATGTATCGCGCCGCCAAGATTTTGCGTTCCACACTCAACATGTACGAGAACTGCTTGCGGTTCTCCTGTTACTTGCGCATACCCATTAGCTGCACTTAGAGCAACCATCTCATGCGGGCTAGTAATGACTTCTGGAAAGTGACGATTTTCTTTCTTAGCCAAAGCAAGACTCTCTACTAACGCCGGGTGATCACTTCCCAAATTGGCAAAAATGTAAGAAACCCCCGCTTCTTGAAGCGCTTCTAAAAATGCAGTACTAGTTGTATAACTTTTTCCCAATATAATAACCGCCTTTCTGATTATAACAAATACGTTATTATTTTTTGATAATTCTTAATTATATGATTATTGTAAATTGTTATTGTTATTAGTACAATATCAATATATCTATAAGATTAATAGTCTGTATCTATTATGGAGGTAGTGTTTATTGGAATTACGCCTATTAGAATACTTTATAGCAGTATGCAATGAATTACATTTTACAAAAGCTTCTGAAAAACTAGGAATCAGCCAGCCAACCTTGAGTCAACAAATTCAATTATTAGAGGGACGTATCGGTGCTCAATTATTTCTTCGCACGGGAAAAAAAATTCAAATTACAGATGAAGGAAGACTTCTTTTAGAGCATGCAAAGAGGATTTTTTCCGAATTGGATCAGGCTAAAATGGGAATTAGTCAGATGAAGGGATTACAACAAGGAAAATTAACAATCGGCTGTTCAGGAAATCATTTTCTTTACCCATCAATTATTTCATTTCATGAGCAATATCCCAAAATCGAATTATCTGTTCATGATGCAACTACGAAAAAAACGATTAAAAAGCTTTTAGAAAGAGAATTTGATCTTGGTTTGGTGTTTTTACCTGTAGAACATAGCCAAGTTGAATCTGTTCGTTTGTTTAATACAGAATTGTCCGTGGTTGTTTCAAAAAAACATCCATTTGCTGATAAGAAAACAATCGAATTGAAAGACCTGCAAACAAGCCGCCTCTTCCTTTTACAAAAAGAATATTTAATCAGACAAGATATTGAGCGATATTGTAAAGAAAGGGCGATTTTCATAAAACCTTTGGTCGAGCTCTCTGATATGGAATCGCTATTAGAAATGACCCTGATATATAACGGCGTCACCATCTTACCGACTACTTATTTAAATGTAACAAGTAAAAAAAACTTTCATATGATAAAAATTGCTGATCCGATCCCGAAACGGGATGTCGGAGTCATCTACCGTAAAGAATCTCAAATGTCAGCCGTCATTAAAGCTTTTATCCAACATTTATTAAAACTAAGGGAAGGTCAAAAATACGAATCCATATTATTACGTGAAAAAAAGGCACAATGAGAGGAATAAAGTGTACCCTTTGTAAAGGACATTTTAATAAGCCACCTGTCCTTCAGGTCTATAACGAAGGACAGGTGGCTTATATTCATTAGAAATTTACTATTTTAACGTTTTTATGAATTTCTTCTGTTCCTGCATCCAATGCAGTCATGTAATAGTTGCATTTATGATTGATGAGCTCCATGGTCTTCTTTAGTTCTTCCAACTGTGATTCTACAGCAACTTTTCGCTCTAAGAACATGTCATATCTTTGCTGCAAGGTTGAATCACCCTCAGAACACCATGCAATGAAATTTTTAATTTCCTTAATAGGCATTCCGGTAGATTTTAGACATTGAATGACTTTTAATGCTTCAATATCAGATTCTTTAAATAATCGTATTCCACTAGGAGTACGTTCTACAAAAGGTAATAGGCCCTCTTTGTCGTAGTAACGTATGGTATATACTGTGACATTTAATTTTTTTGCCACTTCGCTGATCGAATAGGTCATGTTCATGATTCTCCTCTCCTTGTGATATAGACTTAGAGTTAACTCTATATTTTGGTTGCATACTATCATGCTGATATGCTAAATGTCAAAATCATTTTATGGGTTTGTATTGTATTTTTATATTAACTTATCACTTGACCTAGAGTTAACTAGAGGGATTATTCTAGTTTCACAAGAGAAAAATGGAGCAATGAATGCAAGGGAATTTCAACATTTATACCTCTTATAAGTCAATTCTCTTGAAAAATCAAATTATTGGAGGTTTAAACAAATGATAACTGCTAAAGCAAGAGCTGTCGACGGTCCAGATAAACCGTTTCGAGCGGCTGAAATTAAACGACGCGATCTTGATTCTCATGATGTTCTAATTGAAATTAAATATGCTGGCATCTGCCATTCTGATATCCATACTGCTCACGGCGAATGGGGTCCTGTGAATTATCCACTCGTACCTGGACACGAAATTGCGGGCATGGTCACGGAAGTAGGAGCAGAGGTAACAAAGTACAAAATCGGTGACCGAGTAGGTGTCGGATGTATGGTTGACTCCTGCGGAGAGTGTGAGAACTGCCGTAAAGGAGAAGAACAATATTGTCTCAAAGGAAATATCCCTACATACGCTGGTGTTGACAAATACGGTGAGCCTACCCAAGGCGGCTATTCTACCCACATTGTTGTACAGGAAGATTTCGTTCTCAGAATTCCTAATAGCATCGAACTTGATGCTGCAGCACCGTTACTTTGTGCAGGTATTACAACCTATTCTCCACTCAATCATTGGGGAGCCGGCCCAGATAAGAAAGTAGCTATTATTGGTATGGGCGGTCTTGGACATATGGCTGTCCAAATTGCACATAGCATGGGTGCAAAGGTCACTGTTCTGTCACAATCATTGAAGAAAAAGGACGATGGCTTGCAATTAGGCGCAGACTACTATTATGCCACAAGTGACCCAGAAACATTCGAAAAGCTTGCCGGAAGCTTTGACTTAATTATTAATACAGTAAGTGCAAAAATCGATATTAGTGCTTACCTCTCATTGTTAACACTTGATGGAACTCTAGTAAATGTTGGTGCGCCTGCAGAGCCATTATCAATAAATGTGTTCTCTCTCATCGGTCATCGACGTTCCTTTGCCGGTTCAATGATTGGAGGCATCCGTGAAACTCAGGAGATGTTAGATTTCTGTGCAAAACATAACATCGTTCCTAAGATTGAAGTCATTTCAGCTGACCAAATTGACGAAGCCTACGAACGTGTTTTAGCTTCCGATGTGAAGTATCGATTCGTGATTGACATTAGCACAATGTAAGTTGTTTACATGATAGATTTTAATGGCTATTTTAGAGACACCATTCAATACAACTAAATTTTTAAAAACCGAATTTCCTGATTGGAAATCGGTTTTTTTTACGTGTTAAAGCATATTAAATATCCTATCCTTCTGGAGTTATTAATTGTATTAGGGCTATCCCTTTCTAAGGATGCAGTTATGCGTTTCATTTATCAAAATGGGTTACTTATGTACACTTTACCGTTTTATTCCTTTGTACCTTTCGCCAGTGATTTTCTATCAATTGCTTCAGGTTGTTTTTCTAACCATCCGTGTTTCACCAAAATTTTGTAACAGAAAACACCCGCTTCCATCGCATGATTAGAGACCTTCTTGTAGTTGAGAATGATATCTGATCTTAGACTAGATCCTATCGCTGCTCCGTAATAAGAAAGAGCCGCATTAACTAAAAACGCTGCGTGAAACATCATCAATTTGTCTGAAAATGGACTTACCTTGGAATCCGTAATTTCTGCATCCCACCTCTCAGGGATTGGTAAATTATCCTGTTGTAGGATTGCGTCAAAGCTTTCAGCGTCTTTCCCCGCCAATTTAACGTTTTTTACCATAAAGTCACGAACCTCTTCCAGCTCTGCCACCTGGCTAAAAGCTATACTTAACGATCGGATAAATCCGGTTTTCCTGGAATTAAAGAAGAGGTTACTGATTTCGGAAATATTGAGCGGCCTTTTGTCCCCTATTAAATTGGATATAATTCCGGTTGAATCCATAAATTCTACCTCATTAGGTGAAGAAACAGTGGGCACACTCGAGAAATACGATTTAGTTTTAGCCAAAGATATGATGTTTTTGTACAAGTCCTTTGAATTTGCTACACATTCAAAATAAAAATGTTGAATGTCTTCTCTTTCAGCATTTGTAATAGCTAAGCTATAAGAGGTTAACCCATGGATAGTCATAATATAAGAATAAAAAAGTAAAAATTGGTCCGAAAACAGACGTGGGGCTTTAAGGTTCACATCATTCTTTGTAAATCCAATTGGGATTTGGTAATGAGCATCTTTCAAAAATGCGGTGATTTTTATCATATGATTTTCTGCTAATTGTAAGGAAAATTGTAAGATAGACTTTATCTCCTCATTTTCTACAATTTTTAGAAAATATTTATATATACAGATTGCCATACTATCGCCCATATACTGAAGCCAAAGTGCGGATACCTCTGCAGCCGTTAAGGTTTTTTTCTTTGTTTTTTTAAAAATCCCCAAAAGAACCCCTCCAAGTTTTGTTTAACTCTAGTTCCGCCTTATTTTATGATATTTGTTATGAAGTATTCAGATTTGTCAAAGCTAGTTCTACAATCTTCCCCACCTAAAATGTATCCGCCGTTGAAGAAGGGGGCCATTTTACATAGGTTCTTCTTTAACTAAACCAACGTTTAATTAGACTACTTTATAATCTCTATTTATATAGGATAGTCGTAACAATTTTGGAGAAAATAAACAAAAACATTCAAAATGGTGAGACCAATGGCTAATTTTTTCAAATTTGAAAAAGGCAAACTTAAGAAAAACCACTCAAAAAATCACTTAAGTGATAAAAGTAAAGAACAAGAAAAAGATAATCAAAAAAATAATCACGTCGAAGACTGGGAAAAGGAACTCGCCAAATCAAAAGACTATAAAAAAACTTTTTATTTCAATCAGAAGTCTGGAAAAAAGTTCATTTTTACCTTTATCTCTACACTTGTTGATGAAAAGATTCTGGACAATAATATCCTTCCCTCTTTACTTGAGGATGAATTTCACAAAATAGATGATGTTAAAAAAATTCTGCCAGTTGACAATGTAGTGATATCAAGCAACACAGATGATATCTCAAAAAAGTTGCTTGAAGGATATATTATGCTGACCATTGATGGAGATACAAGTGAGTTTGCCTTCATCGCCTCACAGAAACAAGTTGCCCGATCGGTTACGTCCCCTGAAATTGAATTTAGCGTTGTCGGTCCAAAAGTGGCATTTGTCGAATCCATAGAGCAAAACATGAATATGATTAGAAGGCGTTTACCGGTTAAGGAACTAATAGCTGAAGAATTCATGGTCGGTAAATTATCACAAACGAATGTAATGGTTCTATATATTGAGGGGATTACAAACAAAGAAATTATTAACACCGTCAAACAACGAATAGACGACATCGAAAAGGATGAAATCGCTGATAGTTCATATTTTACACAGATTATCTCAGACAATGGAAATTCTCCTTTTCCGCAGCTGCTAGATACGGAAAGACCTGACCGTGTGGCAGCCAGCCTGGCTGAAGGAAAAATTGTGATTTTAGTCGATGGTTCGCCCCATGCATTAATCGGACCAACCTCATTGACGGAGTTTTTCAACTCATTCGAGGATTATTTCCTTAACTGGATTTTAGCTTCCTTTATCAGGATGATTCGTTTATTTGCGGTAATTTTTTCAATCATGATTACACCTATGTATGTAGCCTTAACTAGTTATCACTACGAATTGATTCCAAAGGACTTATTAAGTACTTTAATCATTTCAAGACGCGTCGTTCCTTTCCCGCCCATTCTTGAAGCACTGTTTTTAGAAATAACCATTGAGCTTCTAAGGGAAGCAGGGGCAAGGCTGCCTACTAAAGTCGGACAAACAATCGGTATCGTGGGCGGTATTGTCATAGGAACAGCATCCGTGGAAGCTGGACTTACAAGCAATGTTCTTTTAATCTTTATCGCACTCTCAGCATTGGCATCCTTTACAACACCCGTATACCAGATGAGTAACACCATCCGGTTATTGCGATTTCCATTTCTTATAATGGCCGATAAATGGGGATTACTCGGGATAACGATAGCCTTATGTTTTTTACTTATCCATTTACTACGCCTTACCTCTTTGGGATTTCCATTTATGGAACCGATTTTCCCATTAAGAATTCGTGACTTTAGGGATGCCCTATTTCGACTACCATTTAAAAGTCAAGCCAATCGACCACAATTCTTGAGAACCGACGATTCTAACCGGTTTAGCAGAGAAAAGGCCTCTAGAAAGAAAGATATTGATGAATAATTTCGGAAAAGGGTGAAAGAAATGTTGCAGGGATCCGTTCAAGAGAGAATGCAAATTTCACCGTATATGGCTGCTTATGTCATCGTTGCCATGCAAACAGGAATGGGAGTCCTAGGTTTTCAACAAATCATTGTGAAAGATGCTGGATATGATGCCTGGATTTCCGTTGTTGGCGCAGGACTTACTGTCCATATTCTTGTTTGGATCATGTATAAAATTTGCGAAGCCGTAGATGGAGATGTCTTATATGCTAATGTCTATTTATTTGGAAAAGTAATCGGCAATAGTGTCAATACTCTGTTTATTTTCTATTATATTCTAGCTTGTCTTGGATCACTGGGCGGTCTGATTGAAATTATTCGTACATGGATGTTTATTGATTTAAACCCATTTGTGTTTGCTGCCATCTATTTACTAGCAGGGATTTATATTGTTTATGGCGGGTTTAGAACAGTAGCGGGAATTTCCTTTTTAGGGCTTATCATTCCCTCCTATTTGTTGTTATCCTTTTTAATTCCCTTAAAGTATGGAGATTTTTCAAATTTGCTCCCTGTTTTAGACCATACTCCAATGGAATTATTAAAAAGCGGTTACAATATGACCTTTACCTTTCTTGGTTATGGCATTTTACTATTTTTTTATCCTTTCATAAAGAACCCAAAACAGTCAAAAAAATGGGTTCATCTCGGGCTTTTAGGCAATACCTGTATTTATACCGCTTTGGCCATCATCAGTTTTGCCTATTTTCCTATTGGTTTGCTTGAGAAATCCATTTGGCCAACATTAGAGATGTGGAAAATCGTTAGGTTGCCTTTTATTGAAAGATTTGAGTACCTAGGAATTGCGAATTGGGCGCTAATCATGCTGCCAAATGTTGCGATTTCTTTATGGATTGCCAGTCGAGTAGCTAAACGAGTGTATCAATTCAATCAACGAAAAACAGTCATTATCATCGCGTTTGTGTGTCTGATTTTTGTGTCATTTTTACAATCAAGAGATAAGATGAATCTACTTTTTGATTTTCATTCAAAAGTTGGCTTTGCTTTAGCTTATTTGTATACTCCCATTCTCTATGTAGGACTGCTGATAAAAAAGAAGGTGAAAACAAAATGAAGAAGTTTCGCTTCATCATAACCTTATGCTTATGCAGCTTGTTCTTGGCTGGAAACGTCCAAAAAAGAGTCATTGATGATGTGAATATTGCTACCGGCTTCGGTATGGATAAGAGTAATGGCCAATTACATGGAAGTATAATGATCCCCGTATTTAAGGCAGACAAGTCCATTGAAAATTTCACGTTTACGGCCAATGGAAAAATCCCAAGAGACTTGGTATCTGAAATGCAGAAAAAAGCTTCCCAACCGATTGTTGGTGGAAGCCTCGATATCGCTTTATTTGGCAAAGACTTAGCACGTGAGGGGATCATCCAAGTACTTGATGTTTTCCTTCGTGATCCGACCATAGGAGCAAGGCTGAATTTAGCCGTAGTAGATGGAAAAGTAGATGACATTTTCAAAGGTAATTACGGCGATCGTGGGAATCATGAATACCTTAGACAACTATTAGAACAGAATATGAAAATACATAATTTACCTAAATCAAATCTCCATTTCTTTTTAGCCGACTTTTACGAGGAAGGGAAAGATGCTTATTTACCTCTGCTAAAGAAAACACAGCAGGATTTAGTTAATATAGCAGGAATCGCACTTTTTAAAGATGAAAAACTTGTCGACGTTCTCCATGAGAATAAACTGTTTTATTTTAAGCTCCTTGTTGATAAACATACAGAAGGTTCAGTTATGGTAAAAGAGGTGCACGGAGACGCCTCAGTCAAAAGCATTAAATCTACGCATAATCTTAAAATAATCAAAAGGAATCCTTATAAATTTGGATTCCATATAAAAATAAAAGGGTACCTTACTGAGCATCAAGACGGAATCCTTAAAGAGAACGAAATAAAGGATATTGAAAAACAATTAGAAAAACAAATTGTCAAGGAATGCACCATGATGGTCGAAGATTTTCAAAAAAAAGAAATCGACCCCATTGGCTTTGGCCACTTTGCCCAAACTAGAACGCGTAATTTTGATTTTAACAAATGGCAAGAAAACTATAAAAGTGCTCAATTTAAGATTACCGCAGATGTAAACATCGTTCAAATTGGAGTTGTCAAATAGAGAACTGACTAATCGATGAGGAGGGTACTATTGGTTTATTATTACCTCTTGTTCGGTTCTCTAGAATGAGTTTTGATGAATGTTTAAACAACTTACTTTTTACTATTTTTGTCGTGCAGCTGTAAAAATCAATAAGAAAATACTAGTGAATATGATATAGTAAGTATAATTACAAATGATACCTCGAGGAGCCTGTCAGCAAGGAATTACTTTGTCCTTTCGTATACAGGCTCTTTTTTATATAAAAATTTAAAAATATGAGGAATGAACATGAACACAAAAAATAAAATGGTTCGAATGTATAAAGTGCTGTCTATGGCCTTTGTTATTTTCCTTCAGATTTATTGGTATAAGATTAGAAGAAAACCTAAAGCTGAGTGGGAAAATCTTTGGGAGAAAATAGGAGTACGCTTTCGTAAAACACTGTTTGAGTTAGAAGGTTTACTCATTAAAATTGGTCAGATATTAAGTACTCGCGGTGATTTACTACCTGAGGCTTTTATTCGTCAAATCGAGGATCTGACAGACCATGTTCCTCCCTCTGATTGGATTGAAATTAAGGATATTCTTGAAAAGGAATGGGGAAATATTCATCAACACTTTCATTCCATTGAAACTACGGCTATTGCTTCCGCGTCGATTGGAGAGGTCTATAGAGGAATATTAGAGGATGGAAATGAGGTTGCCATTAAAGTCAAACGACCTCATATCGATTCCATTATCGAGACAGATTTCCGAACGTTAAAAATGATTATTTGGTTTGCGGATCACTTTGTTCCTATTCCAAAAGAGTTTATTAATCTTAAAGTCTTGTATAAAGAATTAAAGCATGTGATTGAGCGGGAGCTTGACTATTCGTATGAACTAAACACGATTTTGTATTTCCGAGATCGATTCAAGGAGATGAATGAAATCCAAATTCCATCCGTTTATTCGGAGCTTAGTACGCCTCAAGTATTGGTGATGGAATGGGTCGAGGGAATCCGTCTGACTGATGCGGAGGCTTTGGATCAGATAGCCATAAGTCGTGTGGAACTGGCCACAAAGCTACTGAAAGTATTTCTTCCCCAATGGCTTGAACCGGGTATTTTCCATGCTGATCCGCATCCAGGAAACGTGTTAATTTCAAAGGAAGGAAAAATTATCTTGCTTGATTTCGGCATGATAGGCGAAATCACAAAAAAGGATGCCGCTTATTTTCAAGCGTTAATAGAAAGCTTTCTTTCTAAAAATTATACAAAAGCTGTTGAATGTCTTTCACATTTAGGGTTTTTGCTCCCTGAAGCGGACTCAAGAACAATAGAACGGTTATTAGCCGAAATCTCCTTTCAACCTGATCAACTAAAAGAAATGAATCTAGTGGCATTAAAATTGGAAATGAACGACTTGATTCAAGCGCTCCCTATTCAGGTTCCAACCAGATTTGTCTTTTTAGGCCGATCTTTCGTAACAATTGAAGGCATTATTAAACATTTGGCACCAGAGGCAGAACTCCTTGATCTAGGTAAACCTGTTTTTATGGAATGGCTCAATAAACAAGGGAATAAATGGGCCTTTGTTTGGCAATGGATACAATCACAGCCAGTCTTTAAAATCCTTCATTCGGTATCCGAATTTTTACATACACCTGAAAAATTAGAAAGGTTAAAGGAAATTGAACAAAGGAGACATTTTCAATTTCAAATGTATGAGAATAATAAAAAGCGATTATTCCAATTAACACTGTTTGGGTTAACAGGAATAGCAACGGGCATCTATACTTCTCACGAACTGTTATTGAAATGGGCAATTGGAATCTCTACCCTATCTGCAGCAGGTTATATAATTTGTAATTATAAGCTGAAAAAGTGGATGAAGTATATGCATGAAAAGAGAAAAGTTTAGGAAAGAGACAGAGTGTAGTGATAAGGTGACAAAGACCATCTAGAAAATGGTTAGTTTTGTCACCTTGAATTTTTAGAATGAGGATCTTTTTCTAACAGATTTTTAATTTCTTTCCTCTTGTTTCATTGAAGATATCCTTTTTTGACAGCATCGTGAATCAACCACTCAACAAAATTTTTTAGAGTCTTAGAGTTTTTAGTTGCAGCATTAATACGGGCAAGCACTTGATCCGAAGTTACTTTGTTCTTTTGCCAGGAGTAACCCTGTGTATAGTAATTCTGCAGCAATGGTTGGACTAAATCTAAGGCAGCAGCAAATTGTGCTTCATTCGTTTCTCTTTCTTCAAATTCCATCCAAAGCTCCATCATTTCGTCACGCTGATTATCCGGCAGCAAACCAAAGATTCTAGAAGCTGCCTTCCCTTCTCTTTCAGCCTTGTCAAGGTGACCAAGCTGATCGTAGGCAAACGTATCACCTGCATCGATTTCGACAATATCGTGTATTAGTGCCATTTTCATCACCTTGCCGATATCAACTGTCTTGTCTGCATATTCGCCAAGTATCACTGCCAGCATAGCAAAATGCCAGGAATGCTCAGCAGAATTTTCCCATAGCAATTCATCATGAATATCTCCAATAATTCGACTTTGGCGCATAACCCGTTTCAATTTGTCAATCTCAACAATAAACTCAATCTGCTGTTTCAATCTCTCATTTTCCATTTGCTCACCCTTCTTTTTCTATGCTTCCAACCTATTTTCTTATATTCTATCTTTCAAAAACAATCGTATCAATTTTCACTAGGTAGAAAAAATAAGTGAAAAAGGAATCACGTTAAATGAGATGGATACTGAGTATGCCCATAATACAGAGTTTTACTCATAGCTTATAAAAAAGTGCACCTGATGCCAAGGGCATCAGGTGCACTGAATGAAAGCTGATGGCAATGACCATGCAGTTGCTTTTTATACATATAAGTAGACGAATTCGGATTACTCTCCTAAATCAACCACAATCTTATATTGCAAGGCTTTCAATGTTTGTTCATAGGCTTCGCTTGACACTATGTAGTAGGTTTCATCATTATCCGTTACAACAAGCTCTTCTGGACTTTTATCTACCTGAGCGGCATCTAAGCTGAAGTATTTTTCACCTAGTAAATTTGAAATATCCATGTTTTCACCCCCCTTCTCTTATTTTAACTGTACCATTACTATAAAATAAAGAGGAATTTCTTTAACCGACATTCTTCCTTATTTGTTTTGTTTGAGTAAAAAGTTTCCCCTTATAGTTTATGGAAATAATTCCAACAGCAACTAAAGAAAGTGCAGCAAGAATATACAGATTAAAGCTTTCTCCCGGTATAAAAATGGCAGATAAAATGGCTCCGAAAACCGGAGTTAAAAAACTATATATACTCATTTCACCTGCTTTATTATATTTTAAGACTGTCGTCCATAGGGCAAATGCGACTGAGGACAATAATGCCGCATATATCAGTAAACCCCAGCCAAATGGTGTGAAGGTAATTGATTGTTCGTTTAAACTTGGGACACCTACAATCAATAAAACCAGCGAACCAATTGTCAGCTGCCAGCCAGTCAAAGTTACCGGCTGAATATCAGAAGCAAGCTCTTTTGTCATAATTGTAGTAACGGCGCTTGTAAGCCCAGACATAATCATAAAACCCTCTCCGCTCCATTGGAAATGAAATTGGAATTCCTGACCCCAATTCGCCGCAATAATTCCAGCGAACCCCGCAATCATTCCAATCGTCTTTTTCCAATTTATACGGTCGTCACGGTAATAAAAATGCGCTAACATGACAGCAAGGAATGTACCGCTCGAGGACAATATAGCTCCTTGCATACCTGATACCTTTGATAGACCGTTATAGAAGAAAAAATACTGTACGGTGGTTTGGATGATACCAAATAACATTAAAATAAGGATATGTGATCGTTTCACTAGTAGTTGATTTCGGTTCGTACATAGTAAAAATAACAAGAGAATGAGTCCTGCAAGCAGAAAACGAAGACCGGCAAACACAATCTGCGCCATTGTATCATTTGCAGCTAACTGTAATTCAACATAGCTAATCTTAAGAACAGGAAAAGCACTTCCCCATAAAATTGAACAAAAAATAGCGATACATATGACGGCCCATTTATTTTGAAATACACTTTTCAACCCCACTCATCTCCTAATAGGTCTATTCATTCCTAATCGTTTATTATAAACCTTTTTTTAGATATAAGTGTTATTTTTAAAAAACGAAAAATTCAAAAAAGGCCTCTCTATTTAAAAGAGAGACTCTATTCAAGTTATAATAACTTTACATAAAAGGTTCTATTACGCGGACCATCAAATTCACAAAAATAAATCCCTTGCCATGTTCCTAATAGTAAACGACCGCCAGTTACAATAATATGCTGTGAAGCTCCAATCGTACTTGCTTTCATATGGGCAGCTGTATTACCTTCCATATGGCGGTCAAGATTATGTACCCATGGATAAACTTCGTCAAAGCGACGTAACATATCGTGCTTCACATCAGGATCTGCATTTTCATTAATAGTAATACCGGCAGTTGTGTGAGGGCAATAGACAATGATAGCCCCATCTAGCATATTCTGTTCTTTCACATAAGCCTGAACCTTTTCAGTTACTTCAATCATTTCATCACGTTTGTTTGATTGTAAGCTAAATTTTTTAAGCACACTTTTCCCTCCCTTCTATTTTTCCTTCTTTTTCATTTATGAAAGTTCTTACCTATCTATATTTAACATATAACAGTAAGTTCATAAACCCACTTTAGCTGCTTTAAACGTATCAAATCATATTTTCTGGCAAAATGAACAGACTAATATCCTGGAGGTGTTAGAATGACTAATCAGGAAAAGAACTTTTCTAATGTTAGTTTAGGCGGTAAAGTAAATAAAGAAAAAGGGATGAACCATGATCAGCTAAAATATGGTCAAAAAGAGCGATCAGAAAATAAAAGGTAAAAAGAACAAAAAAAGCAGCACTCCGTTGAGTACTGCTTTTTTATTCTTCTGCGGGATTGGCATCCACAGCAATTGGATAGGCATCAAGAAGGGATTCTTTTGCCATTTAATTAGCGATAGGGACTAAATGCTGTCCTTTTTCATCTTCCTCGACTTTCATTAAAACCGTGTCATTCTGATTTCGTAAAAGTGCATAAGATTCTCCTTGCATTTCAAATAAAGCTTCCACCTCATAAGAAATTTGCTGTCCTTTCTCATCTTCAATTGTAACAAGATCACGAAGTGAATCATTTTCCATGTTTCTACCTCCTTAGAACATAGATACTCACTTACATTTCCCTTTTTTCTTTCCATCCATTCTAAATCATCATATGAAAGTGATTTGTAAATTCTGATTATGCAAGACATCGTCGACACAGTGTAGAATATTGTCGAAACAAGACGCATTTCATTCTCTTCTATTTATTATTTTTATCAAAAACAAAAAAACTTTTTTATGGAATTTATATGAAACAAGATTGGAAATTTAATGATACAATTTTAAAATGAAATATGAGAAATACCTACTAACCCAGTAAATATGGTGATTAAAGGAGAATCAATAAATATTTAAAAAATCTGTTGCATTGAAAAATAACCACTGTTATAATGAGAACATATTTATGAATATTCACAATATTAAACGCAAACAACTATTATTTTTGGTTTGATCGGAGGAATTCTTTTGTCTAAGTTACCTAGAGTAAATGAATTAGGTTTTTTTGAAATTCGTCTTGAATCCATTGGCGGATTAGGAGCCAATCTAGCAGGTAAACTGCTATCTGAAGCAGGTGTTGTAGGAAATGGATTTAACGGATTAAGCTTCTCATCTTATGGATCTGAGAAAAAAGGTTCACCAGTAAAAGGTCATATTCGTTTCTGTGAACCTTATACAAATATACGCGACACTACTCCTGTAGAACGTCCGCATGTAGTAGCTATTTTCCATGATGCACTATATAAAACACTAGATTGCACAAGCGGAATTTATCCGGATAGTACGGTTCTAGTAAACTCAATGAAGTCTCCTGAAGAGCTGAAAGCATTGATGAATATTGACGGCGGAATTATGGCTGTTGTCGATGCAACGAAAATTGCTTTAGAAGAAAAAACAAAAGTAAATACAGCTATGCTTGGAGCACTATATCGTATTCTAGATTTCATGGATGCTGACTCTATGAGAGATACGATTCGTCGTACATTTGAGAAAAAATATCCGCATTTAGTAGAATCCAATCTTCGTACATTCGATCGTGGATATAACGAAGTAGAATTTAAAACATTTGAAGCAAGTGCTGATGCAGTGGCTAAGCCATTTGTACGCGAAGAGGCAGTTCTTGGATATGAAACACAGCCAATTGGCGGATTAGTTATTGATCCAGGAAATAGTATTTTCAAAGATTTAAGTATTTCACGTTCTGGGGTACTTCCTCATTATCATGAAGATAAATGTATCCACTGTGCTGCCTGTGATACAGCTTGCCCTGACTTCTGTTTTGTTTGGGAAGAAGCTCCTGATAAAAAAGGCCGTCCGCAAATGTTCCTGAAAGGTATTGACTATCAATACTGTAAAGGTTGCTTAAAATGCGTACATGCTTGTCCAGTAGAAGCATTGACAAATGAAGTTGAAACAAATGATGGTTACGCTGATGCAAACCGTGTACCACATTTATTTGAATTAGTAAAATAATTTCCAAAGTGAAAGGTGATTACGTACATGTCTAAAGAGATTGTTATAGATAAAGCAAAAGCAGGCCTATCAGAAGGATCTGTTGAACAAGCGATAGTATTTGAATCAGGTAATGAAATGGCTGCATATGCAGCACACCAAATTAACTATCATATTATGGGATATTATCCAATCTCCCCTTCTACAGAAGTAGCGCAGTTCCTTGATGGAATGAAAGCAAGAGGACAACATGATATTAAATTGATTGCTGCTGATGGTGAGCACGGTTCTGCAGGTATTTGTTACGGTGCTGCAGCAGGCGGCGGACGTGTATTCAACGCAACAAGCGCCAACGGTTTCTTATATATGCTTGAGCAACTGCCAGTTCAATCAGGAACTCGTATGCCAATGGTATTAAACTTAGTAAACCGTTCAGTTTCTGGACCATTAAACATCCATGGCGACCACTCTGACCTATATTTTGCCTTAAATATCGGCTGGCCGATTTTAATGGCTCGTGATCCACAGGTTGTATATGATATGAATATCATGGCGATTAAATTAGCGGAAGATCCTGAAGTTCGCTTACCTGTTATTGTTTCTTATGATGGATATTTTACTTCTCACCAAAAGAGACGTGTTCAAGTTATTAAGGATAATGATCAAGTTCAGAAGTTTATCGGTGAAATGCCAACGAATTTCCCACATGCTTTAGACCGTGATAACCCTGTTTCAATTGGTGCTTATATGAATGAGCCTGATACAATCAACAACCGTTATCAACAATCTGAAGCAATGTATAATGCTGAAAAAGTATTCGAAAGAATCACAAAAGAATATGCAGAATTAACTGGACGTGAGTATCCAATCCTTGACCTTTATAAAATGGAAGATGCTGAAGTAGCAGTATTCATGCTTAACTCAGCAACTGAAGTATGTAAGGATGTTGTTGACCAATTACGTGCAAAAGGCATTAAGGCAGGAGTTATCTCTCCTAACATTCTTCGTCCTTTCCCTCAAAAGCAAATTGCTGAGGCGTTAAAGAACGTAAAAGCTATTACTGTTGGTGACCGTGGAGATTCTTACGGTGCACATGGCGGTAACATGGCTCTAGAAGTTAGAGCAGCACTACAAACATATGGAAACCATGATACAAAAGTGATCAACCGCGTTTATGGTTTAGGCGGTAAGGATTTCTATGCAGATGATGCTGAAAAGTTCTTCCAACTGGCAATCGATGCTGTTGAAGCTGACAAAGTTGAAGTACCATTTGATTATTTTGGTCATACACCAGGTAACCCTGAATTAGCACCAAAACGTCGTGTAGAACCATTGAAAAAAGAAGATTTACGTACAGGTCTTATTACGGTTACTCCTAATGAAGAAACTGGTGAATTAAAAGTTAAGATTCCTCCATTAAGAGCCTTAACGAAAAAACCAAAACGTATTTCTTCAGGACATGGTGCTTGCCCTGGATGCGGTATTTTCTCTGGATTAGAAACATTCTTTAAAGGAATCGAAGGCGATATTGTTGCCCTATTCCATACTGGCTGTGGAATGATTGTTACAACAGGATATCCTTACAGTTCACATAAACAAACTTATATTCACAACCTATTCCAAAATGGTGCTGCTACATTATCTGGGGTTGTGGAAATGTTCCATGAAAGAAAACGTCGTGGTGAATTTGATGCACTTGGATTAAGTGATGACTTTACATTTGTTATGGTAACTGGTGACGGTGGTATGGACATTGGTATGGGTCCTGCGATTGGTACAGCTTTACGTAACCATAAAATGATTATCGTTGAGTATGATAATGAAGGTTACATGAACACTGGAAGCCAATTGTCTTACTCTACTCCACTAGGACATATGACAAGTACTTCTGCTGTAGGACCATATCAAGCAGGTAAAGCTTTCCATCATAAAGACACAGCTCAAATCATGGCTGCAACAAATATTTCATACGTATTCACAGGTTCTGAAGCATTCCCTCAAGACCTTGTGAAAAAAGCAGCGAAAGCGCAATGGTATGCAAATAATGTAGGTATGGTATATGGTAAAATCCTAATTGCCTGTCCGTTAAACTGGAAATCAAATGAAACACTGGGACAAGAGATTGTAGATGCTGCAGTTAATTCTTGCTTCTTCCCTCTTTATGAAGTGGAAAAAGGTGTTACAAAACTTACTTATAACCCAGAAGATAAGAAGAAACGCATTGAACTTAGTGACTGGTTAAAACACATGGGTAAAACAAAACACATGTTAAAAGAAGAAAATAAAGAAATGCTTCAAGAATTCGAACGCGAAGTAGAACGTCGTTGGAACCAATTGAAAGCAAAACACGAAAGTCCATATCTATAAGATTATAAGATAAGGATGAAACCCTCTTGGAAATCCAAGAGGGTTTTCTTTATTGTTTTTCTACTCTTCATAAATCATTTTCCTAGTCATTCCTCCATCAACGACAAGGTTTATCCCTGTAACAAAGTCATTTTCCTTCGCTGTAAGATACAGGCAAGCACGTGCAATATCCTCAGGCTTGCCTACCCGTTTTGACAAATGCTGTGCATGATCCGTTTGACTTAGCTTGGAGTAATCATCTGTTTCAATCCAGCCCGGTGAAATGGCATTTACCATAATCCGATCATTGCTCAATGATGCAGCGAGTGCATGTGTAATGGCTACGATCCCCCCCTTCGTTGCAGCGTAGGATTCTGAATTTGGTTCAGACATGATGGCTCTTGTTGAGGCAATATTAACAATCGCGCCTCCCCCCTCGTTTTGCCGCATAAACTTTGCCGCCTCTCGTGATCCTAAGAAGACACTTCTTAAATTAGTTTGGATCACATCGTCCCATTCTTCTATTGATAAGTCGAATAGAGATTTAAAAACTCCCTTACCTGCATTGTTTATCAAAATATCAATCCTGCCGTATGTATGAAAAGCTGTTTCCATTAAGTGAACGATATCTGCTTCATTTCTTACATCCGTTTGGATAAAAAGAGCATCTCTCCCCTGTTCTTTAATGATTCGTACGGTTTCGGCACCAGCTTTTTCATCCACTTCAGCAACAACAACATGCGCTCCTTTATCAGCATAGGAAAGCGCAATTCCTTTTCCAATTCCCTTCCCTGCTCCTGTAACAATTACTGTTTTATTGGTAAAACTCATCTTTATCTCTCATCCCTTTCATTGTATATAATGGTTTCTGAAGTTTATTTCCAACATAATTTTCATTATCTATCTAATTTTAGAGTAATTCAATAAAAGAGAAATACACCTGTCAGTGACTGTCCTTTCTATCATGTAGTATTCGTGACATCACAGGGTTGAAATTTTCTTACTCTCTTGTTCTATATTGCTTAGATTATTTATAACGTTTTTAGAACCTTATCATTCTCTCATATTTCTCCGTGACCAATTAGTGTATAATAATATTTAAAGATAATATCGCCTATTAAACCTTATAATTTGTACATAAAGAGAGGAGAAACCGATGGAAATTAGAGCAACTGGAAAGGAATTAATGGAAGCATTAATAACGATTACGCCATGGATTGCAGAAATCATGCAGGCTGATTTGGGGTTTGCTGTTACAGATAAAAAAAAATTTGTTATCCAAAAAGATGGTAAAACGGTTAAATTAAATATTTCTCCAGGTGATCCCGTCAATCCTAAGTCAGCCATGGCTGAGGCAATGAGAACGAAGAAACCTGCAGCTAAAAACATAGATGCTTCACTATATGGAATCCCTGTTAGAATTTATGGTTATCCCCTTTTAGATGAATATCGAAATGTAATCGGTTCCGTTGGCATTGCGAAAAATATTGAAACTTGGACGGGCCTGAACAAAAGTGCTGTAGAGCTTGCTGAATCAAGTAATGAAGTTGGTAATATTATTAATCAATTCCTAAAAGTGGCCTCTCAGTTAAATGATGACAGTATTACGCTTCAAAGCAAAGCGGATGAAATCAACAATAAATTTAAAAAGACAAATCAAATTTTGGAGTCTATTAAATCCATTTCTTCTCAAACAAGATTAATTGGGTTAAATGCGGCCATCGAGGCGGCTAGAATTGGAGAGGTTGGTAAAGGCTTTGGAGTTGTAGCAAATGAAATTAGGAAATTATCTGGAAATAGTAATGATGCAAGTGTTGAAATAGAAAAAACACTGCGTGATCTCCAAGTCGAATTACAGAAGATTACAGAAGAGGTAGCAGCAATCAATTCAACTGTCATTGACCAATTAGAAAAAGCAAAAGAAATCAATTCTCGTATATCAAGGTTTGAGGAAATCTCAAAGCTTTTACTGAACTTATCTAAGCGCTTGTAATAGATTAAATGTTTGAAAAGGAACAGCTTTTAAAGGCAAAGCTGTTCCTTTTCTGTTGCTGGACTTCCCCATTCAATCCGATTATAAGTTTTTTTGCTGAAAGGATTTAATGGAAGGATTTTTAAGCATAATGCTTAACATAATAAAACCAAACAAGCTTCCGGCAAATGAGCTGACCATAAATGCAGGAATAAAGCCAAATAGAGCGGCCTCTTGACCTAGCAGGAGTGTTGCAATCGGATAGCATGCCAAGCCCCCTAATATTCCTGTACCGATGATTTCTCCGGTAAACGCAAAGGATAGTTTCTTAGTTTTCGCAAATAAGAAGGCAGCTAGCAATGCTCCAATCATACTCCCTGGGAACGCAAAGATTGAACCGGTCCCCATCATATTTCTTAATAACGAAACAGAAAATGCTTGTAAGACAGCATAGGCTGGTCCTAATAATACGGCAGACAATACATTCAAAAAGTGTTGAATCGGGAAAACTTTTGTAAATCCAATGGGTATGTAAATCAGATGGCTAGTAAGTGTTCCAATTGCAACAAACATAGCTGTCATTGTCAATTTCAATGTTTTGTTCATCTTGTTTCTCCTCTCTATAGCTGATATTAAAAAACAAAAAGCCGAATCCCTGAAAGGACCCGGCTTTGATTACAAGAAGAAAGTTAAATTAAATCCTACTTTCCTACGCCGGAATTATCCGGATCAGGTCCAAAGGGTTAAAAAACAAATGTTTTTCTCTCAGCCTTATTAAGGCACCCCTAGTAGATATCGCCTATTCATAATCTTATATTATCATAATATGATATGACTGAATTGTAAAGTAAATTCTCCATTTTCATTTAACTTTTAAAAAATGAGTCATGAATTAATTTAACAACTGTTGGATATTCTCCATCAAACTTGTTATTTCGGTTATGGTTGTTAATAGGCCTGTTTCCTCAAGGAAAGCAGGATCCAATACTCCGTTCTCTATATTTGTTAAATACAAGTCAATCCCCTCTGTGAGCTTTGTGTTCGAGTTGACGATTTGGGTATGAAGGTCTTCCGCAATTGAAGGTGGTTCAATCTCATTAAACCTTTCGATTTCCTCCTTCATGGTCAGAAGTTCGCTTTCTAAATTCTTCCTCGCGGCTTCATCTATGACAGCATCCTGTGCCAGCGTTGGTACTTCGTTGGCAAAGCTTTGAACAGTATCAATATATTCTGTTGCCTCATTGGCATATTCAACCGTGCTGTTAACCTCGCTTATGAATGAACAGCCTCCAAGAATTAGCAGGCAGCTTATTACAATAAACATAATTGTCTTTTTCATTAGTAAACCTCCCTTTTATTCTCTTTATATAGTAACATGAATGTTTAGCAAACTGAAAATAAAGCCATTTATTAATCAATTTGTTTTCTTTATTTGAAAAGATATACTATATTTATTAATATTAAACGTTATTACCAAATCAACTATTAAAGAAGGGGTATCATGAAACGGAATCAAGCTTTTAATCACAGTATCTTGTTTATTTTTGTCAGCAGTATGGGAGGATTCTTGTTTTCTTTAACAGGTCTGGGTATTGGCTGGATGCTAGGGACCATCATATTAGCTGCATTGCTTTGCTTCCGACAGCCTGATTGGCTGAAAATTACCCATTCACCCAAGGGACTTCCAGTGAGTTGGCTGAATCTAGGGCAATGGCTGTTAGCGATTGAGCTTGGAAAACAAATCAATTATTCCATTCTCCATATTTTTAGTGAAAACTGGATAACCATTTCAGTTATGCTATTACTTTCAATTGGTTTTTCACTTCTATCCGGATTACTTCTATGGAAATTTAGTAAAACGGATATGATTACAAGTTTTTTTGCTACAGCACCTGGAGGGGTAGCAACGTTGCCTGGAATAGCCGATGAGGTGGGTGCGAATACAGCAATCGTTAGTATTATCCAAACCATGCGTGTATTTTTAACTGTACTAACTATTCCAATTATTGTTTCAGCCTGGCTTGTCTCCCCTGTGGATTCCACCGTGGCTGCTAGTAACACACTTACCGCAGACGGCTTCTCATTAAGTCAGCTGCTTGGGACGGTATTATTAGGTTTGGCGGCCTGGGCCGGTTATTTTGTTGGTAAGCTTTTAAAGATTCCCGCACCCTGGCTTGTGGGCGGAATGATTTTTGTTGCTCTGTTTCAAAGTGTATATTCTTTTATTACTGGACATAATCTAGCAATCTGGTGGCCAGAGATTATTATGATACTGTCACAAATATTCATTGCTACCAGCGTAGGCTCTCGTTTTCAAAGAAGTATGTTTATTGGAGTTGGAAAAGCCGTTTTTGTGGCATTTTTAGGCACGATAGGACTAATTATCGCCATGTTTTTATGTGCGTATTTCGTATCAAAGGTTACAGGTATTTCGCTCATTACCTCTGTTCTTGCATTTGCACCTGGGGGAGTCGCAGAAATGTCGACAACAGCAGTTATTCTACAGGCAGATTCTACATTTGTTGTAGCTGTTCAAGTACTTCGTATTGTTTTTGTCATCCTTGTCCTCCCTCCGTTTTTTAGAATGTTAAATCGAAAAGAACAACAAAAGAGCATGCAATCGAAAATGTCAGTATAATGGGAAAAAGGCAGCCGCTTATATCTTGTATGCTGCCTTTTTGCTATCTAAAGACATTGATATCTTAACTACTGTATTAATTGTGAATCTTAGTGGGTTATCATAGAATAAAATTAAGAAATTTATAAGGAGCTAAAAATGATGATGGTAAAAAAATGGTTACGCGAATCCGATTATACGGTTATTTTCACTGGAGCTGGAATGTCAACAGAAAGCGGTTTGCCGGATTTCCGTTCTTCCAAGCAAGGAATGTGGAATAAGAAGGATCCAAGCAAAATTGCCAGCACAAGGGCATTGAATGAAAATGTCCAAGAATTTATCTCTTTTTACCGTGAAAGAGTCCTAGGCGTAAAGGAATATAAACCGCACAAGGGACACTTTATTTTAGCGGATTGGGAAAAGAAAGGCACGGTTAAACATATTATTACGCAAAACGTGGATGGCTTTCATCAGCAAGCTGGCAGCAAACATGTTTCAGAATTACATGGTACTTTACAAAAGCTGCACTGTCAGTCATGCGGGAAAGAATACAGCAGTGAAGAATATATTCATCAGGAATATTACTGCACTTGTGGAGGCGTATTGCGTCCGTCAATTGTTTTATTTGGAGAGTCACTTCCGGAAGAAGCATTTCACACGGCGTATGAGGAGGCCGTAAAAGCAGATTTGTTTATTGTCTTAGGCTCCTCCTTAAGTGTTACGCCTGCCAATCAATTTCCACTCATTGCAAAGGAACACGGAGCGAAATTGGTCATTGTTAATATGGAAAAAACTGATTTTGATAGGTATGCAGATGAAGTCATACACGACAGGAAAATCGGAGAGCTATTAGTTGAATTGAATTCAAACGATTCTCCTGAATAAGACGAGGATTCACCTGAATTTATCTAACGAAAAACAGCGGACAACATGTCCGCTGTTTTTATTTCATGATTTCAACTGCTTGAACGTATTTTTCATACCATGACTTCCATACTTCTTCCCGGCTGTCAATCGTTTGTCCGTCAAGCAATGCTTGAATCACATCTAAACAAATATGCCATCCTGCAAGATCTTTAGGTGTGTGGTTTGTAATGGTTTGTAACTTTTCTTTTAAGATTAACCGGCATCCATCAGCCTTTTTTTGTAATTCAAAACGAACGATATCTTCCCCCCAAGTAAATTCTAATACCGCATGATGTTCGAGGTTTGTAATCGTCATTTCTTCAAATGTACCATCACCCATATCAAACTTAATAAGGCCGCCTTTTTTTAGCGCTTCAATATGCAACTCTGAAAACCATTTGTTCAATAAATCATTTTCGGTTAAATAAGCCCATACTTCTTCAATTGAATGATGATAGTATCGTTCAAACTGTGCAAGGTATCCATTATTAACTTTTTCAATTACAGCTAACAAGTCTTCCCCTCCTCTAGCTTACCATTCTTGTTATGTAAATAAATCTTATTCATCCGTGATTTGAATCGAAAATGCCTGATCTTTCCTTTCATTCTCAGTAAAAATTCTCTCATTAAATTGAATCTCATTATCCGATATTCTAATGACGGTAGAGCTTCTTGTCCCATAATTATCACTCTTAATAAATAATGGTGAAAGCATTCTTTCCATTTCTAGAGTAACACCTGTATTCGGCAAGAGCTGATCTGGGGCTGGGTCTGAATTTTGCAGAAGCATAAAAAGCTCCTCAACCATACAACAGTCATTCATTTTTATAATAGAGGACAAACCTGCCTTTCCCTTTTGAACCTTTGGCCATTCGGTATCCAATAAATGATTGCTTAAACCATAAACTCCCGGTGTCAATCTTTTTAAATGGTCGCTTTTATTTGAATAATAGTACAGGTTATTGGCATCTCCAGCAAGCAAATTATATCCGGGGTACAAGTCTTTATTTGCAGTTAATCGTTTCATATAAGCATGAACATCACCCTTAAATTGTAATGCGTCTGCCACTAACTCCCCACGAGATCGTTTCTTCAATGAAAACTCGCTCGGGTCTCTATAATTAGTTAATGCTGCGAACCGCCCTTTTGTCGTGACGCCCATCCAAGTACCCATCTTTTCTAAATCACGTCCAGCAAGAATCTTTCGGTTATCATTCCAATAATGAGCAGATGCAGTAGGTCTTTGAAAAAATTCGTCTCTGTTTGCCGCGACAATTAGTTTATAGGTAGGATGTACATGATAGGCAAATAAAATTAAACACATCTTTTCACCTCCTTTAGATTATTCTTTACCATACATGGAAATGAATGAATTGATAGTATTATTCTGACTACTCCCACCACTAAAGCAGTGGGGTTCTCTTGTACGTGAAAGTGATTCTAAGATGACAGGTAGAAGCGTTACGAAGCTCTCCGCAGATCGTTGAACCTAATGGAAAGGAGAGATTCCTTTCCGTTATGGATCTAACGGTGGTCTGCGTACAACCTCTTCGATTGATCCTCTACTCCAAGAGACTTTATGCTCTACACAACCGATGTTGTGTTAGCGAGCATCTTTAATGAAGGCGGGTAGCTCCACCTACAAAGGATTGAGTCCTTAGCTCATTTGTTGGATTCCCATACTGCCTGGTAGGTTCTGATGGCTTTGTTTTAATTCTTCCATATGCCTGTCATGCAAAATCAAAAAGGTATCAAAGGTGTCGAAACATAATTGTCTATTCGTGTGTTCCAAATGAGCCTCGCTGTTCATTAATAAAAAGGCACTGTATAAGTCCCGTTGTACAAGATGTCCGTTAATAGGAGCCCATCGTTGATGGAGTTTTTTCTTTTTAAACGTATCTGTCACATGATTGTATTGACTTGCCTTAAAGGTTCGAGTATGAACTTCATAAAGCTCTTTGTCGAGATGGTTTAATTTTTGTTTAAGGATTCTAAGCAGTTTGGCAGGGGCATAGTTTCCAATGCTCTTGCCATATCGTTTTTTGCGTTGGAATTTTCCTGTTTTTGAATTGATTTTGGTTTCTTTGGCTCGTTTCGCTAACGCTTTAAAATTCATGGTTTCTACATACCACTCATTTCCACAAGAAAGAATGCGGTTTGCCAATTTTGAATGCTGTTCTTTTACATAGACTGCTTTTAAGCGAGCAATTTCTTTGAGTTGATAGAGAGTTTTATAATAGTTTTTACTTCGATTCCAGGTTAATTTGATTCCTTTTTGAAAGGTTCCATCTGGATGATAGTTTTGTGGATTGGCGCTTCTGCGACTGCGATCCAATTTTCGAAGCCATCGTCTTTTTTCGGCTTCTAACAGTGGAACCTTCGGTGCGAGTGGCTGAATCCATACTTCTTTTTTAGAGGCAATCGCTACCGTTGACGTGCCAATATCGATGCCACCCCGTTCATTCGGGGATTCTGGATGACGAAAAGCTCCTGTTGCGTTGATTCGTTTAGCAGGAGGAATCCCATCCATAATAAGTTGAACGTAGAAAGCTTGTTTTCTACGGATCCGTTTGCGAACGATCCGACAGTATTTCACTCGATGAGAAGCGAGAGATTCTTGGGCAAATAAATCATTGTGACGGACCTTAACAGGGATGTCGAGTCCATTCCAAAGAACTTTATGGTCACGAAAGCGAATCCCTGAACTGTTTTTCTTTCCTTCGAGAGAAGTCAGGGTTCCGTATTTTTTAAAATGAGCTTTACTGCCATGAAACAGGACTTTCTCCATTGCCTGCCAAACCTGCGTGGCAATTTTTTGAGCGGTCAGGCTGTCGATGTGTTTCTTATAGTTATGTTGGTGTTTTTTGATGTAGTCGTGAAGACCATACTCGTTTAATCCGAAAGATAGACGAATCGCCGTTAATTCTTGTCGATACGTTTCTTTTTCTTGTTGGTAGAATTTGATTGGTTCTTTTGGTTGCGTTCGTTCTAACAGGTTCTTTGCTTCTTGATACAAGCGTAGGGTTTTTCGATAACGTTTGGATTCTTTCATGAATTGAAGTTGTTTTAAGGCGTAGGAAAGAGTGGTGTTGTAGAGTCTTTCGCCCATGCGAAAACGCTTATTTAGGATGTCTTGAACGAAAGGCTCCGTGATCAACTTACATTCTAAAATAAACGTAGGTTTCTTTTGTTTTCGTTTTGCCATATTTACCACTCCTCTCCATTTATGTATATGTCTATCATACAATAAGAACGTTTGTTTGACAATGCAAAAGGCATTCCATTCATCTCGACACCTAAAGGAGCGGGCTTTCCGGAACTAAATTCTGTAACAAATCCCTTTGTATAATGTCCGTATTTTACAAAGTTAAATCCCAATTCAGTTGAAAACAAAAAATCTGAAGAAAGTGATTCTTGTCATAATAATCTTGATTTTAAGATGCTTTTGTCTAATCATAGGAATGGTTTTTATTAAATTGAAGAAAACTAGAGAAATAAAGGAGGTATTATATTATGAATAAAGGTAAAGAAAATAACTTCAAACCAGTTAACAAAATTTATGATTCAAGTGATTATGAAAAAAACAATCAAGAGTCGAAAGGTTTAGCAGACACTCATGAACAAGTAAGTGATTCTTATATGGTTGGAGATATGATGACACATGATCCTTCCAATCAAGATAAAGGATAAACGGTAATTAAAAAAATCGCTCAATAGATGCATCTATTGAGCGATTTTTTTAATTCAGTTCTAGTTGACGAGTTTCTTTACCAAAAAAGGCTACTGCTACAACACCAATGATGATGCTGATACAGAATATGGTGAAGATGAAGGAGATGGAATAATCGGCACTTACCAATGTGCCAACGAGCAATGGACCGAGAATTCCACCAATTCTGCCAACGGCTGCCGCCATACCTGACCCTGTCCCGCGGATGACAGCCGGATATTGTTCAGGACTGTAGGCGTATAGAGCACCCCAGGCACCGAGATTGAAGAACGATAATAAAATACCGGAAGTCATTAAAATGGAAGTTGTCTCTGCGTTACCAAAGGCAAGTGCCGAAGCTGCTGTACCTAATAAATATGTAACAAGGACAAATTTACGCCCCATTCTTTCAATCAGCCAGGCAGCTGAATAATAACCAGGCAGCTGTGCAAGAGTCATGATCAATACATATTCAAAGCTTTGAATCATGCTAAATCCCTTTATAACCATAACACTTGGCAGCCAAAGGAACATTCCATAATAGGAAAAAACAACTGTAAACCACAGCACCCATAATACAAAGGTAGAACGGGCATATTCCTTTGACCACACATCAGAAATATTTTGCCAGGCACTTCTTTTTTTCACCTTATTAGGTGAAAAAGCCGGCGAATCGGGTAATCTTATACGTAAATATAAAGCATAGAGTGCTGGAATCGCGCTGATAATAAGCGCAGTTTCCCATCCATAAGAAGGAATGACAAAGTATGAGATAAGTGCAGAGAGGAGCCAACCAAATGCCCAAAAGCTTTCCAGTAAAACAATCACACGTCCACGATCCTTTGCTGGTACACTTTCTGAAACAAGCGTTGAAGCAACCGGCAATTCACCGCCAAGACCCATGCCGACAAAGAAGCGTAAAATAAGAAATACGGTAAGAGTTGTTGTAAATGCTGAAAGCCCGCTAGCTATTGAAAACATGAGAAGTGTAATGATAAATATATTTTTCCGGCCGATTCGGTCGGACAATATACCAAAAAGAAGAGCTCCAACTGCCATTCCAATTGAATTCACACTGCCAATCCAGCCCATTTGTCCCGGTGTTAACCCCCAGTCAGCCGATAAAGCAGCAATAATAAATGACAGCATTCCGACATCCATTGCATCAAACATCCATCCAAGTCCTGCTACCCCTAACAGCTTTTTCTGAGAAATTGTTTTTTCTGCCATTGTTGAAGCCTCCATCAGATTATCATGACATTTGTCTTTACCATTTTAATATAGACAAAATTAGACAGATTAACCAAGAAAGATTAAAAAATTCGCTGACGGTATTTGAATCTACTAAGCATTACACCTACTGCAAAAAAACTAACAATACAATATAGAGAAAACCTTTCAATAACTCATAATAAAAAGACATTCATGAACGAATGTCTTTTTATTATGAGTTATTAATAATTATCTTCAAGTGCTTTTCTTAGCAACTGAGCTGAACGGTCTAAATCAGCTTTAACCATTTTTTTATAGGTTTTTGCTTTTTCCTTGTCTTTAATAGAATATACGGCAACCTCCTGGTACTTTGAATCGCCTTTTTTAATTTTTCCCCTTGTCAGCACACCATCTTCTAATAAATCATGTAAAGCCCGATAAATTTCTGAATGCTGCGGTTCAAAGCCAAAAGGTTGAAATTCTTTTCGCATTTCATCTAACAGCTGAAGTCCATACCATCTGCCATTTTCAATATTTGTGATTAAGTATAACTTTAAGAACGCCCTCTGCTTCAGTAGAAATCCAGTGCTTTCTCTTTTTCGGATGCCCATTATTTATACACCATCCATTATTTTACTTTTCTGACTATATTATAGCACAGTGTGTTAGTTTGGAATATGAATTTGCAGCATTCCTTGAAAAAATTTGAAATTAAAAGCATATTTACTAAACAGTCTTACGATATGGATGAGATGGTCGTTTACAAAATATCTTTTCCTATTTTAACTCAAGCTCCAGCGTAACAAACAGACCATTGTAGTACCGATTCATTTCTACTAAATGAAAACTGTCCGTTGTAAATGTATGAACGGTTTCTCGATCTAATTGGCAGCCATCACAAATTTTACTCCAATAGGGGGTTAATTTTTGCTGCAGTCGTGCTAAAAACGGATTGTCCATTCTAACATGTTCAAATAAAAGAATTTTCCCATTAGGTTTGCAAATTCTTTTAATTTCCTTTATCGCTCTTTGTGTATCGGGTATAGTACAAAAGACTAAGGTGGCAACAACGGTATCAAAGGTATCATCATTATATGGCAATTTTTCGGCACTTGATTGAATGATTTCAATAGGAACAGAAGCGTCATACATATTCTTTTTCGAACGTTCAATCATATATGGGCTAGGTTCAATAGCTGTTACACTTTCTACCTTTTCGTATAAAGGGAAATTAACCCCTGACCCAGAACCAATTTCAATTACCTTTCCATATGATTTCTGTAGTAACTTTGTTCGGATATTTTTGAATTTTCCTTGCTCCAATGGATACATGAAGAAATCATACCATTTAGCGAATGCTTGACTCATTTTGTTCACTCCAACTTATAATGCTTTTTATTATTTAGTCAAAGTTTACCTGCTTTATAGAGCAGACACAACACAAAAAGACTGACTCCTTTATAATTAGAGTCAGTCTTTTTATCTCGTAATCTTTTATTTTGCAAAGCGATGATTTCCGATAGTAACGGTTACAGGTCTTGAATAAATCCAACTACTTGAAGCTGTATTTGGGTTATAGAAATAAAGTGATCCGTTGCCTTGACCTCTATAGGCAAGTGCTTCAGATACTGCTCTCTTCGATTCGACATCTGCGGGCTGATTAATTGTACCGTTTTGGACTGGTGTAAAAGCATAATAACCATGGTCAATTTGATAAATGACTTCTTTGACAGTATTAGGGAATTCAGGATGATCTAAACGATTAAGAATAACGGTAGCAACCGCTACTTTACCTGCATATGGCTCCCCTTTTGCTTCTGCCGAAACTAAACGAGCCATTAAGTCTTTATCTGCTGCAGAAATAGTAGATTGTGGAATAACTAGCTTTTGTCCAACATAAATCATATTACTAGTCTGGTTATTTGCTGCTCTTAAAGTTGTTAGTCCTACACCATAATGATTACTAATTTTCCATAAAGTATCTCCTGAACGTACAGTATGAGTGAAACTTGCTGCTTCTGTTTCTGTCGGTGGTTGAAATGTAAATAATGATACAGTTGACACAAATGCTAATGCAGCCATTTTTAGTTTTTTAAATTTTTTCATAAAGATTACCTCCTAGTAGTCTGCGTTTTCTCTACTATTAGGCTATCAGTTGTAACAAAACGTTTCATGAACCAATATGTGGTAATAGATTCATAGAATGGATAAAGCATTGCTGGACGTCTGCTGTTTGATTTGCTGGAAAATAATTCTGAACCTAAATAATATCCGTTTATATACTTTAATGGAAAGATCATACTACAATATGACAAAACATTTCATCCTTATTTCATGTATGATCCTGTTATTAAAACATGGAGGTTTGTCATTTGAGTCATTCTCTTATCATACTTTTATTAACAAAAGATTTAACTGTTATTAATAATTTTTTAAAAAGTTAACATAATATTTGCATTACCTTAACCTTTCCTTCATAATTTAATAGAATTGTATAATATTGTCGAATAATGTGGTCGGGAGTTGGAAATGTGGACTTAGAAAGTCAACGAATGTTATTTGAATTGCTCGGAGGTCTTGGAATCTTTCTGTATGGCATAGCTACAATGCGTACAGGACTACAAAATTGCGCCGGGAACAAATTAAAAGATATTCTTGATCGATTTACAACAAACCCACTCATAGGATTTTTAGCAGGCATTCTTGTAACAGTAATGATTCAAAGCAGTACAGCAACGACAGTTATTACAGTCGGTCTAGTAAGTGTAGGTTTTATGACCCTTCGTCAGGCAATAGGAGTTATTCTTGGTGCTAATATCGGTACAACCGTTACAGCTATTATTATTGGATTTAATATAGAAGAATACTCACTGCTGATCATAGCAATTGGATCATTTCTTGTTTTCCTTTTTAATAAGAAAACCATACAGAATGTCGGGCAGATTATCTTTGGGCTGGGAGCACTTTTCTATGGATTGGACTTATTCAGACTCGGAATGGAGCCGATTGGTAAGCTGGAAGTTTTTAAAGAGCTTGTCGTTCAATTAAGCTCAATGCCATTATTAGGTGTATTATCGGGAACAATCTCAACGATGCTAATTCATAGTTCTAGTGCAGCAGTTGGTATATTACAAGGACTTTATGCGGATTCTCTTCTATCAATTGAAGCGGCTCTTCCCATCTTATACGGTGACAACATTGGAACGACGCTTACAGCTGTCATTGTGTCACTTGGTGCATCGACAGCAGCTAAAAGAGCTGCAGGAATACATGTACTTATAAATGTAATTGGCACCATTCTCTTTTTAATACTGTTGAAGCCGTTTGCTGCGTTCATTCTCTGGAATACATCTGTTATGCATTTAAGCCCAGAAATGGCGATTGCTTTTGCACATGCGATTTATAATATATTGAGCAGCTTACTCTTCCTTCCATTCATTAATGTATTAATCTTATCTATTAAGAAGTTGATTCCTGGAGAAGACTCTGTTATCGAGTATCGTGTAAAAAGACTTGATTCTCATTTAATTAAACAATCTACAGTTATTGCATTAGGGCAGGCAAAAGAAGAAGTGATTTATATGGGGAAGTTTGCTATCAAGGGACTTGAAGACTCCCATCTATTCTTTAAAACAAAGAAAGATAGATATGCTAATAGTTCTAAGCAAATAGCGGAATTTTTAAACAGTTTAGAGCGTAAAATAACAAAATATCTTGTTGATATTGGTTTATGCTCTTTATCAGACATAGAATTAGAAGAACAAAATAAGTTGATTCATACAGTCCGAGATATCGAAAGAATAGGACATCTCTTTGAAAATATCATCGAGCATTCAAATTATCAACTGGCTATAAGAGTCAATTTAACGGATCATGCATTAGAGTGTTTAGAGAAAATGTTTGAATTAACAGTCGGCACTGTTCAAGAATCTATCACTGCATTGGATCAGAACAATAAAGAGTTAGCAAAAAAGGTTATCGAAAAGGAATTTCTTATTAATAAAATAGAAGAAGAACTACGTACTCAGCATGTTAATCGTTTGCAATCCGGTGAATACAGTCCTCAGGCCGGTATTGTCTTCATGGATATGATTAGTAATCTTGAACAAATTGGAAATCATGCTGTCAATATCGCTAATAGGATAGTCACAGAGCAAACCTTTTACTCGGAAATTAGATAGTTGGAATGATATTAAAATGCTATGCAATCTTATTTTTTTTATAAAATATTCGAAAACCCGGGATTAATTCCCGGGTTTTCGAATATTTTTGCTTCTAAAAGGCATCCACCAGTTCCAATCCCCCAACAGCTTCATTAACGAAGGCACAAGAATCATTCGAACGATGGTCGCATCAATTAAGATGGATAATGCCACAGCTATTCCAATTTGTTTTACAGGGACAATTTCGGTAAAAGCAAATGCTCTGGTTACCACAATCATAATAGCTGCAGCAGCAGTGATAATTTTGCTTGTAATGGTTAATCCAGTTAATGTTGCTAAATTATTATCATTTGTACGAAGATATTCTTCTTGAATTCGTGAAATTAAAAATACCTCATAGTCCATACTTAACCCAAACACAACGGCAAATGCAATAACCGGAATCATCAATCCGATTGCTGAAGGTGCATTGCCCAAATGCCCTTCTTGGAATATCCACACGACAATTCCAAATGCTGCTCCGAGGGAGAACATATTCATCAGGATTGCTTTTAATGGAATGAGGACAGAGCGAAAAGCAATGAGCAAAATCAAATAGGTTGAGCCAATAATCAACAAGAGTCCTAGCGGAACCTTCTCAAAAATTTCATCAAATATTTCTTGGTTGAACTTTGAGTACCCCCCAACTGTAAAGCTAAGCGGCATTTCTTCTCTTTCTATTTCACGTACCCAATCTTTTGCCTGGTCAGATTCAGGAGGAGCATCTATCGTCACATACAAAAGTGTTTTATTTGCTGTTGTTAATGAATCTAGAACAGGTTGAAGCTGTGCTTTTCGTATGGGATCCTGCATCATCAAAAGAAGTTGTTCCGAATTTACACCCGTAGCTGAAAAAATGGAATCAACGTGATGAACTATTGCTTGTTCTTCTAGCCTCGAAATAAAGTCTTGAACCTTCAAGAGAGATTTTTTATTTAATAGTTCTTCCTTTGACTTTAGTACAATGACTACATTAGACTCGTCACTAGGTACAAAATTCTTTTCGAATGTTTCATAGGCTATCCTTGTTTCACTGTCTGATGGTAATGCAGTGGCGTCAGGAATCTCAAGTTCCATATCTTTTATCGGCAAAAGAGCAAAGGTTAGAAGAATAAGAGAAGCTAATGTCATGAAAATAGGTCGTTTCATAACAAAAGACGCAAAACTCTTCCATTTTGCTTGTTCATTCCGATTCCCTTTAAGAATCATTGCTTTATTAATATTATGTCCAATTACTGATAAGATAGCGGGTAAAAAGGTTAGTGCTGATAGAATGGAAACAATGACGACGGCGATACCACCAATGGCTACTGATTGGAAAATGTCTACTTCAATCAGTAACATGCCGGATAAGCCTAAAGCAACACATAGACCAGAAAAGGCAATCGAACGGCCTGCTGTTTTCATCGTATAGGAAATGGCTGTCTTTACGTCATGTTTAATTAATTCTTCACGAAAACGATTAATATAAAGAAGTGCAAAATCAATACTCAGGGCAAGTCCAATCATCGGAACAACATTTAAAACAAATATAGATAAGTTTAAGTAATGGCCTAAAAAATAGACAATCCCCATCGTTGATAATACCGCAATAACCCCAATGACAATCGGAATAGCTGCTGCGACCAATCCTCCAAATGCAATAAGCAAAACAATTAAAGCGATTGGAAGTCCAATCATCTCAGCATTTTTTAAGTCTGTTTGCGACCCCTTACTCATCTCATCTTCAATTACTGTGCTGCCTGTAAGCAGTACCTTGAAATCATCATGCTTTGGTAATTGGGACTTGAAACTGTCAATATCAATGTCATTTTCAAGTGATATCGATACATATGCAAAATGATTTTTATATTGAGGAGGTTCCGCTTTCCCCTCATGATTTTCTAGTACATGATTGATGGTTTTACGAATAAAAGCTTCAAATTCACTTTTTGATATCTTTTTGTTCATTTCGAATAATAGAATCAACGGCCTTGGATCTTGGTTAAATTCCTCTTCTAACACCTTTTGTGTAGCGGCATAGCTCCCTTCCATTTCAAAGCCACTTCCAGAAAGTATAATCGGTAATTTAATAGCAAAATACCCCATTATAATTGTAAAAATAATCCAAGTGATGATGATACTCTTTCGAAATCGAAACAAAGATCTCACTTCCTTCAATTAAAAATAACTTTATTCAAGACCATTCATAATGAAAATGTGAGCAAGAAAAATAAAAAAGCAGACTTCCTCGTTAAAAGTCTGCTTTTCATTTATTTATTCCCCTAAATCAACGTTGTGATACACCTGTTGTACATCATCTAAATCTTCAAGTACATCTATTAATTTTTCGAATTGCGCTACAGCATCATCTGGTAATGTCACATCACTTTTCGCAAGCATGGTTAGTTCTGCAACAGTAAACTCACTTACACCAGCAGCCTTGAACGCTTCTTGAACAGCATGAAACTGATCCGGTTCAGCGTATACAATAACAGCGTCATCCTCTTCCATAATATCTCGAACATCTAGGTCAGCTTCCATTAAAAGCTCCAACACCTCATCAGATGTTTTTCCTTCAACCCCAATAACAGCTGTTTGATCAAACATATAGGCAACAGAACCGCTTACTCCCATATTCCCGCCATTTTTACCAAAGGCAGCACGAACTTCAGATGCTGTACGATTCACATTATTCGTTAATGCATCAACGATAATCATCGTTCCGCTTGGACCAAACCCTTCATAGCGCAGCTCGTCATAGTTTTCTTCTGAGCCACCTTTAGCTTTTTCGATGGCACGATCAATAATATGTCTTGGTACATTATATGTTTTAGCTCGCTCCAGCACGAAGCGTAAAGATTGGTTTGATTCTGGGTCTGGCTCACCTTGCTTAGCAGCTACATATATTTCTTTTCCAAATTTGGCATAGATACGACTTGTGTTAGCGTCTTTTGATGCTTTTTTTTCCTTGATATTGTTCCACTTACGACCCATAAAGTCCCACTCTCTTTCAACAATTTATGTATTTATTCATTTAAATAAGCCATCTCATCTCTTAACCAATAATAGTATTAGACGCTTACTTATTCATTCACAAAATATATTATACCTAAACAAAGAATATGTTAAAAGTCAAATATAATAAAAATTACTTTCCTAGTGAAATAACTTAGAATCTATTGTGACGCAAATAAAAACACGCATGGAGATTTCCATGCGTGTTTTGAATATTAAAGAAGAATACTTACTTTACCTTGTGGACGTAAAGCTTCTAAGTTAAGGATTACTTTCTTAGAAAGAATCTTTAATTCGCCATCTTCTTGAACTAATTGGTATTCATTAACACCTACATAAGTATCTAAGAAATCACGTTTCGCACGGTAAGTAACGAAGTTAGCTTTAACTGTTACAACACCATCTTCATTGCTAACGATTCTTACGTTAGATACATTATGTGTAGTTTTTGAATGTGGAAACTCAACGTGAGCTTCTTTCTTTAATAAACGTAATGCTCTTTGCTCAAGACGTGCTCTATCATCATGAACCAAGAATAAAGCTGTTTTGAAATCTGCATTTGGGCTACCGATAGGAGGAATTACATATGTTCCTTCTTTAGCGAATAAATCTGCCCATTCTTGCATTTTCCATTCATCAAGTAGTTCTGCCTCATGATATAAAAATTCTTCAACTTCTTGACGTGTTATATTCATGCGTTAACCCCCTCAGCTTCTTTACCTTCTCTTTTTGCTTCTTCAGCCAACATTAATTCATTCCATCTACGCCAGAATGCACGCATTTGTGCTTCGTCTGTTGCTTGAGGTACTTCTCTGTTCATACCTTTAGAGATATCGTTCCAGCCTGCTTCTTTCGCATTTAAGAAACCTTCTTGACAAAGTTCAAGCGCTTCATTATCGTCTGGAGTTGCGAAACCTGATGGTCCTAAGAATTCTAGGAAGCTATCATTACGAACTTCTCTGAAGTTTTCATTTTCAGCTTTAGGAGCTAATGCATAACCAGTTACTTCAATATATCCAGGCTCGATTGGATAGAAAGTTCTGATTGTAATAGCCATGATATCGTTAATGATTAAGTTAGGGAAAATCCAGATGTTACGGTTTTTCTTAGCAATACGGTGTGCTCTTTCTTTACCGAATTTTGCTTCTAATCTTTCATTGTACCCTTCGATTACTTCTTTCGCTTCTTCTCCGTAGCCTTCGATCCATTTACCAATTGGTCTTGGCCAAGCAGAGTAGTATTCCATAACAGCATGTCCGCCGCCAAGATCTTTACCTTCACCAATAAGACTGTCTTTTTCCATTGTACCGCCACGAGTAGCAACAATATCAAAATAAGTTTTGTGTGTAGGAACACCATGGTATAAGTCAACACTGTTTTCGCCCAATAGTTTCCAGTTCGCACGTACACTGTATTGTTGAGGATCCGTTAGAACTTCCATTCCTTGAGTTGGATCTTCAGCAGCAAATGCTTGATCAGCTACTAAATCTAAGTATTCTTTAGCATTTCCTAAGTATTCTTCTAAAGATACAGCGTTATCATCGAAGTTTACGAACATAAATCCACGATAGCTTTCAAGACGCTTTACTGTAGCAAGGTTTTTAGCTCCATCACAGTTATGGTCATTTGGGAAACCTGCTTTATCAGGCATACCAACTAGTTCACCTTGGTTATTGAAGCTCCATGCATGGTAGAAGCAGCGGAATACTTTAGAGTTGCCGCAATTTTCACGAGTAACTAATGCTCCACGGTGTGGACAGCTGTTATAGAAAGCGCGGATAACGTCATCTTGGCTGCGAGTAAAGATTAAATTACGTCCGCCAACTTTTCTTCTATGGAAATCACCTTTGTTTGGTAATTCAGATTCATGTCCGATATAAAGCCAGCACTTACTGAAAATGGCTTCTCTTTCTGTTTCTAAAATTTCTGGATTAACAAATGCTTGTCTGTTGACTTTGAATGACAACTTCTCTTTGTCTTCTCTTACATATTTCCCCATCAATGTCCCTCCTAGAATTCTGTATTACTTAGAAAATTTATATAAAAACAATCTTTCAAGATTATTTTTATTGCATGAAAGCTCTTACTGAACGCGCTTACAAATTAAGTAAATTATATAAGTATATTATGGAATTTATTAGTTTTTACTCAAAGGAAATATTACCACCAATAAAATCAACTATATTCTAATTTACTTTTTATTATATCATAACCAAAAATTATTATACAATAATTAATATTATGATATGTTATGCGCGATCCTCCTTTTTTTGTTGGAGTGAAATCGGATACACGATAATTTACCATATGTCCTTTTTCTTCTCTAACAAAAATAATTTCTATTTCTATTTCAATTCTTTAATAAGAGAAACTTTTAAATTTTCTCTTTTTTTGACTATATTCACATTATAAGCGCAAAATTCGATAAAATCTAATCAAAAATATCTTCCTTTTACATGCTTTACTCAATATTTTTTTTATAGACCTATTCCTAAATAGCTTTATATGTTTTATATTTTAGATTATATAGATGGTTCAAACCCCTGTCTAGCCAGTTAAATTCAGTTTATACTATCGTCATGTTGTTTAAATACTCGTGTTAGTAGACAAAATATCTTTTTTTTATTACTATTTTAATAGGTATAAATTTTTTCTAAGTGTTAATAAAAATTTTTTTAGGAAAGTATTATAAATCGACAAAATGTGATAGTACCTATATAAATTGAAGTGTATTACCATGTTATTGTGTAATTACTGACGACATTTGGAAAGTATATAAATGGTTTCATTATTATAGGAGGTATACTCGTGGATACAAGTCAACTTGAAACATTTCTAGCCATTTATGAGTATAATAATTATTCAAAAGCGGCTGAACATCTAAATGTAACCCAGCCTACTGTAACGGCACGCATGAAAAACCTAGAAAGCGAGCTTTCGTGTAAATTATTTGAGCGATCAGGTAAAAACGTAACACTGACGAGGGAAGGAAAGGTTTTTCTTAAATATGCTACGACAATCCTTTCATATGTTAAATATTCAAAAGAAGAAACTTTATCTTCTAACTACCCCAATTTAAAAGTCGGCTTTCCTCCAGGATTTTCCTACTCTTTTATTACCGAACTGATAACATCAATCATTTCGATAGATGATTTGAATATTACGGTTATTGAAGGTGAGGATTCTAGGAAATTAAATGAGCAGATTATTGCGGGTGAATTAGATTTGGTCCTTACTAGAAATGATGTTGCGTATAATCCGAACCTCATTACAGAGTATCTATTTGATGACAAACTGGTCCTTATTTGCGGCAAACATCATCATCTCGCTTCAATAGAAGATTTGAAAATGGATGATTTACATGATGAAACTATCATTTGGTACCGAAGAAATGCTCCTCTAATCTCAAGTGTTGATCAGAGATTAGTCGGCATCCCGAATATCAAGCATATTGAGGTTGGAAATAATGAAATGCTGAAAAAAGTCATAGCGAGCGGGATTGGAATTGGGATTACACCATTAATCGGGATTGACCAAAATGACCGTGAACGGTTAGTGGTTAAGGAAATAAAGGAATTTCAGCATATTCCAAATAAAATCTATATACAATATCGAAAAAATTTAATTATTGATGAGTTCATTGAAAAGATTATTAATTCCATTATTAATCATAAGAATAATAAGCATTAACCAATAAAGGTGTCAGACAGCAGTCTGACACCTTTTCTCTTCTATAATATTTTTGAAAATTCATCAACCAGCTCTTCAAACCTTTTTAAGGCATTTTCAATTGGCTCAGATGTAGTTAAATCAACGCCTGTCTTTTTTAACAACTCAAGCGGATAGTCTGAACATCCGCTCTTCAAAAATTCTAGATAAGATTGGATTGTTTTCTCATCTCCTTCAAAAATCCTTGTAGCTAGATGGATAGCAGAGGCGTATCCAGTCGCATATTTATAAACGTAAAAAGGACGATAAAAATGAGGGATTCTTGACCATCCGTATTTTACCTGTTCATCAAAAACGATTGTATCCCCATTGTACTCTCTAAATAAGGTTTCATAAGTCTGATTAAAAATATCCACATTCAGCGGTATTCCCGCTTCTGCCATTTCATGCGTCTTTTTCTCAAATTCAGCAAACATTACTTGAGTAAAGAACGTACCTTTATATTGATCAATAAAATGGTTTAACAAATGTTTTCGGACATTCGAATCCTGTTCATTTTTTAATAGGTAGTTTATTAATAGAACTTCATTTACTGTCGATGCCACCTCAGCGACAAAAATACTATATTTAGCTGAAATTTGCGGCTGATATTTGGAACTTAGCATACTGTGTACACCATGTCCGCATTCATGGACTAACGTAAATAAACTGTCCAAGTCATCCTGATGATTTAAAAGAATGAATGGATGTACCCCATAAATACCTAAATTATAGGCACCGGACCTTTTTCCAGGGGTTTCCCGAACATCGATATATCGAGCATCTCTAAATTCCCTGAGCATTTGAATATAATCCTTACCAAGCGGTGATAAGGCTTTTAACATCGTTTCATAGGCTTCCTCATATGAAATGACAGGCTTTACTCCACTAATTAATGGGACACTCATATCATATTGATGAAGTTCATCCAATTTTAATTTTTCCTTCCGAATCTTTGTATAACGATGAAGCGGAGTAATATTTTTTTTCGTCGTTGAGATTAGGTTCTCATAGACCTCTTTTGGAACACGGTCTCCAAATAGACCTTTTTCTAATGCTGATGGATAATGGCGTACTTTTGCCATGGTCACGTTATTTTTAATGGCACCAGAAAGTGTTGCAGCAATTGAATTTTTTAATTGAAGGTAGGGCTTGTAATAAGCAAAGTAGGCTTCCTTTCGTTTCTCTCGATTCTCATCCTCAATTAATTTTGTATACATTCCTCTTGTAAGCTCAATCGGTTCGCCGTTATCACCTGTAACTTTCCCAAATTTAATATCAGCATTGTTAATCATTCCAAAAGTATGGCTTGGAACGGATAATGCTTCACCTAATTGAGAAAGTATTTTCTCCTGGTCTTTACTTAACACATGAAGCTTATACCGAAAGGATTCCATTAAATCTTCTGCAAAGTAATCTAATCCTTTTTCTTCATTAATATAAGATTTTAAGGTTTCCTCTTCCAAGCTCAATAAAAATGGCATAAAGAACGATGTGGATGAGCTTACTTTCACACTTAATTGTTTAGCTTTGTCCAACAATGATTGAGAAGTGGTTTCCCGTGTATCTTCATCTACCTTTAACATCGGGTAAGCATAGAGTTTATTAAAGACATAGGAAAGTTCCTCGCTTTGCTTTAAGTATTGATAAAGAGAGTGACCATTGTGAATTTGTCCATCAAATGTTTTTAACTTTTCGGCCATTTCTTCAATATGCCGATAATCTTTCTCCCAAAGCCCAACATCTGAGTATAAATCGTTTAAATTCCATTTTTCCTGCTCAGGTACTTCCTGCCTTGTTTTATATGTAGTCAACTATACATCCTCCTTATTTTATATAATGACGTTCTCTCATAAATCATTATACTTAATATATTCTCACTTTCCTCCTCTAAAACCTTTAACAATTACAATGAAGAAACAAAAATACTTGAATTTCTCCCTCTTCTTCCTATGCGGTTATTTAGTGTACAATGGTTTAGAAAGGATGTGGATAAAATGGCCGTTACGCTGCCTCAAATTGAAGATTCAAACAATACAACATATTTTCCTCCAAAAGGAGATTTTGTAACATTTGAAAATGATGAACATTACATAGAAAAGCTAAAAGAATGGGGTCTTTCAACGACGAAGGATACGTTTTGGTATAAACAGCGAACTTATCAAAGGCTCGTTACGATAAAAGGCTATGAGGTTTATGGAGTAACAGGTGAATTTAATACGATTGTCCTTGAGTTTCAGGATGGAAATTTGACCTGTATACACCCTGCCTATTTAAAGGAAATGCAATCCCCAAGCTTTGAAAAGGCAAATGTTACGGAATTAGAAAAAGATAAGAATCAAGCAGTACCTATAAAAACAAAAGAAGCGGAACCTACAATAATTAACAAGCAAGACGGAGAGATACAGCAGAAAAAACCAGTAAACAAAAAGTCAGAAAAGAAATCTGAATCAAAAGTAAAGACGGTAAAGCTAGAACTGCCGACTGATAAAGTACATTTTACAGCAAAAGTAAAGCAATTGGCTTTAAGCTGGAATAATTTTAATGAAGATAATGATGAAGTTGTAGTTCTAGAAGATGTTATCATTCACGAAGAAAGCCCAATTGAAGTAGGTCTTGCTTGGTGCTCTCATTCTAAAACATTAAAGAAGTTTGAGCTTACTCCCGGAGAAAATCTTGAATTCGACGGTAAGATTGTAAAAAAGAAATTACCGAAGGGAAAAGATGTAGAAGAAGAGTTTATTGTAGATGTTCCAGTACCATATAAAATTAATAATCCATCCAAAATACAAAAAAGCTGAAAGAGGTCTATTCTATTTCAGTATGGTTTAGAAGTTCATTTTTATTTATTGTATAGTAGTAAAAACACATGCTGTTCTCGGTTGCATGTGTTTTTTAAGTTCATCTTAAGTGTTATTCATGCTTATATTGGCTATTATTTTAATAGTCATTTGAAATAAACTGTTAAAGACGAAAGGGGGAAATAGATTGAGAGTCATTTTTAGACTTTTCACCATAATGTTACTGCTCACAAGTATTTGGTTTCTTTTTGTAAAGGATCAACAAGGGATAGGTGGACAGACCGTTTATGAAAATATTAAATCGAAACTGGATTCATTGAAGGAACATCCAGATGTAACGAATGGAATAAATACATTAGAAATCGGTTTTGATACTTTGTTAAATGAAATTGATCAGGCTTTAAACTCCATTCAAAGGGATCAACAGCAGGAAACAAAAATCGCGAAGCCTAAATTAGAGGAACCTATATCGAATTCTTTCTCCATTTATAATATAGAACTTGGTGATTCGAGAACAGAGGTTGAAAGTCTCGCAGGTGCTGCAAAGCGTTCTTCCTATAACGAATATGGTGTCAAGTGGTTCGCGTACCACGAAAACTATCAAAATTTCTTCATGGCGTCCTTCGATGAAGATGATAAGGTGACCGGATTGTACACAAATCAAGACTTGCTGAGCTCGAAACAAGGAATCAAAATAGGTTCACATATGGACGAAGTTTTGAATATGCTTGGTGAGCCGAGCACGAAAATTCAAAAGGGTCATATTTCTTATCAACTTGATCATAACAATGAATATCATTTATTTGACTTAGATGATAGCTTTGTGACCGTTTTTTATGATAAACATGAAGAGGACTCGGTTACAGCGGTTCAGATTATAAGCGCTGATTTGGAGCAGCAAAAGACCGCTTTTTATTCAGCAGAGAGTCACGAGCTAAAAGAAGGATTTGAATATCAACTATTTGACTTAACGAATGCTGCAAGAGTTGTTCATGGTTTACCTTTTTTATCATGGAATGAGGCGGTTAAAGAAACAGCACGTGACCATAGCATGGATATGGCACAAAATCAGTATTTTAATCATACCAATCTGGAAGGGCAGTCTCCTTTCGATCGCATGAAAGAGGATAACATTTCATTTCGTGCAGCAGGCGAAAACCTTGCTGCCGGACAGTTAAGCAGTATTTTTGCCCATGAAGGATTAATGAACTCACTGGGGCATCGAGAAAATATCCTTCAACCAGATTTTGAAGCACTAGGAGTTGGCGTTGCTTTTGACTCTGATTCAAGACCGTATTATACAGAAAACTTTTTGGCTAATTAAGAAAGAAGCGGCGCATCCACAGTATATAGAACTTCCAGTATAGTATGACACAAAGATTTACTGGATTACTGTATTGTGGATCCTTCCCTCTTTGTTTATTGAGGGAAAGCCTCTTTCACTTTTTATTCTACACCCCTTTTGAATGATCTGAAATGGTCCTTTCTCCTCTCTTCTTCTTTTTCCATTTATATAGGAGAAACATGATGATTGCCATAAGAACGAATGCTTCGATAAAAAAGTCTTTCATTTGTGAATTCATTAAGCCTGCAGGAATTAAGATGAGGACAAAAAAGTAGAGAAAGTTTCCAAATATGGTTGCTGTAATAAAGCTATTGAATTGAATAGAGCTAATCCCGCCCAATATATTAATCAGGCTTGTAGGAATAAACGGCATGATTCTGGCTTGAAAGATAAATAAGAATCCATTCCTTTCTATTTTTTCAACGAAATCTTTGTTAATCCTCGGCAGAACCCAGTCTTGAAACAGATATCTGCTTCCGTAAAACATAAGTGCTGCGGCTATGATACTTGTCAGCCAGCTCCAAAGAAATCCATTAATAAATCCAAACAATGTATAATTGATTGTAATAACGAGAATTAAGGGAATAATAGTGAAGGTGTTTTGAATAATCATGATTAGCAATGTGATGAGTAAAGTTATCCATAGATTTTCATGAATGATTTTTCCTATGTTGCCGCTTTTAATGACTTGAAACCATTCTGCATGAAACATGGCATAAATCATTATAGAAATAATGAGAAGGAACGTAAGTGATTTTATCCAATTTTTAATTTGTATCACCTATTTCATTTGGAGTTGATTTTAAACTTAACTTTATTATAAACGTAATACTCATTGTGCGGTATTTCTTTATTTAATCTAAATACTCATGCATTTATAGTTCTGTGAAATTTCGACAAAAAACGACGACAATTTTCGATAAAATTATGATATAATTAAATAATGTTATAAAAAATGACATTATATGAAGTGTCAGAAAGGATGTTCTCGTTGAATTATGATATTGAAACCATTTATTATTTAGCCAATCCGGAAACGGATCAGATTACTTTTGCAACAGGCAGTCAATTACGATATGAGGATATCATTAAGGATGTTTTTGGTGTTGCCAGTATTCATGATTTACCAATGATGATCCAATATAACAAGAGCTTCCAAACTTCAATTTGTAAATATTTTGGAGTAGCTGAAAACGAAATAACTCTTGAAATGATTGTTCGGGTTGCATCTAAAATTGATTTGCTTCAATTGAAGAAGCAGTATGAAGAACAGCCCCTGCAAGTATCACAGGAAGAAAGCGGCATGATTCCACGGCCTTTCGATACGGTGATTCGATTGCAAGAGGGTATTTTTCAATGGGATGAAGAACACTCTTCCTATAATCTTGTAGAAACCACTTAATTCTCCAAAGTTAAAGCATCACTTTCCATTCAACAACGATTTCGTGACCTATGAAAAAACACCCACCAGCAAAAGTAAATGTGGTGGGTTTTGTTGTCCATTACTTATTTATTTTTGTCATTTCTTCAATGATGGTAATCATTCTATAAAGCTGTTCGTTAATAGGTGTCGGAACCTTATATTTCTCCCCTAACTCACATACTTTTCCGGCAAAATATTCTACTTCGGTTTTTCGTCCTGCTTCAACGTCTTGTAACATGGATGTTTTCCCTTTTGGGGAAAGTTTATTAATAATTGGCCAGAATTTCTTTATATCCTGCTCAGTTAATCCTGTTCCAATCTTTTCTGATAAAGCAACGACTTCACGCATAGCAGATTCAACCCATTCATATGCAATGGGCATGGTTTGAAAAATTCCATAAGGTGCTTTTAACACAGCGGATGTTTGGTTGATACCGACATTAATCATAAACTTCCACCACATTGTATGCGTAATATTGCTGGAAATTTCATAATCAATCCCGACTTTTTCAAATAATTTTTTAACTGCGAGAACATCATTGGATAAAGTATTGTCCAGTTCTCCATATTCAATTCGGCCGCGAGTGGTGAAATGGACTTCATTATTTGTTCGAACGGCATCTATTTCAACACTCATACTGTATAGAATATGTTCATTTCTATAGGCGGCATAGATTTCTTCTTCACTCGAAATGCCATTCAGAAGTGAGAGAATAATCGTATCTGATCCTATGTGATGTCTAACATCTTTAATGGCTTGTGGCAGCTCGTCATTTTTTACGGCAAAAATAACAAGATCTGCCGGCCCAGTTTTTGCTTCAGGTGTTATGTAGTTAAAATGGTACGGCTCATTGTTAATAAGGATTCCCTTTGTTTCGTATCGTTTAATCCGTTCTTCACTGGCAACCACTTGAAACGATTCATTTAAACTATCATGCAGCAAACTTCCATAAGCTGTTCCAATAGCTCCTAGGCCGACTAATGTTACTTTTTTAATTTCTTTCAACAGTGTTCCCCTCGCTCTATGAGTATTTCTTATTATAAGAATAACAAATTATAAACATTAGCAAAAGAGCGGTATTTTCATTAATAATGCCTTATCCTCTATTTTATCTCCAATAAGATTATAAACATGAAATTCCAATTACGGACCTTTATAAAAGGTTTAGAGAATTATGAAAGGTATGTGTCTAATAATCGTAGGGCCAATAAGAACATGGCTATTCTTCCTGCATTTATATTACGCACCTTTTGACAAATAGTGTATGATAAGAGTATGAAGTTTGTGGTGCTCAGGCAATAAGGGAAAATGTTATGAATCTGTCCTTTATTGAACATTAGTATCCATAACATGTTTATTAAACAACTGGAGGAATTAGCAAATGGATCTTTTTAAACAAGTTTTCACACTCGGTTTAGGTGCTGCAGTTGTAACAAAAGAACAAATTGAAAAAATGGTTGACACTCTTGTGCAAAGAGGTGAAGTGAGCAGAAACGAATCAAAAGATCTTATCCAGCAGTGGGTTGAAAAAGGTGAACAAGCCAAACAGGAATTAGATGATATCGTGAAGACAAGAGTGAATCAAGCTATAACGAATTTAAATCTTGTCACAAAAGAAGAGTTCCTTGAACTAGAGCGTAGAATTCAAGCACTTGAAAATAAAGATGTTAACAAGGATGAAAACTAACAGATAGTTGAAATCCCCCCTAAGGTGTCGCTTAGGGGGGATTTTTTTGATTGTAGGTATAAATCCTTATGAAAGAGATTTAGAATAGGTTCATTTCTCAGTTTATACTCCCATTTTATATTTTCTATATGGTATGATGAAAGTAATGTATTGAATTCATACGGAGAATAAATAAATATCCCTTGCCATTCGATGAAGCGTACATATTAAAGTTGAGAATAAACAATGCCTATAGGAGGTCTTTATTTGTTTATTCCTTTTAATCAATAGTCACTAGTCATTCATGAAGATGTATTTATTGCACCTGGCGCTCATCTAATTGGTGATGTAACTATGATAGAAGATGTGTTTACCGTGGGATATAATGTTATTCTTCATGCTTATATTGTGAAAAAACGTACAATGATTGGTAGGGGCTCAAGCATTTCGGATGGTGCACAAATCGGAGAAGAATGTATTATCGGTGCGAACACACTTATTCCATCTGGGAAAAAGATTCCTCCCCGACCACTGGTTCCAGGCTTACCTGGAAAAGTTGTCTGTGAGTTAAATGAAAAGGACTTGGAGTTAATTCACTTGTCAATCGCATCGTATGTTCAAAAAGGTAATCAATTTAAGAACACTCTCACAGAAGGATAAGCTTTAAATTGTTACATTCAGCCGGCTATATGCTATCTTTAATGTTTTTTAGAAAGTTCATTAAGGCCGTTCCGGGTTCTTCATTTGCTGATACAATGGGAATAATTCCCCTTTCCTTTAATATACTTTCTTTGATAGGATTTGGTTCAACTAATAGAATATAAGATTTAGGTCGTATATGTTCATAATTAGATTCTTTCCATTGCTTATGCAGTTTGTATAACATATAGCGAATATTAATATCCGACAAACTATATCCAATAAATAAGATGGATTTTTCAAGAGAATCGGAGCGCAATTTTATATCTAATGGTGATTCAAAATCAAGCCGCTTAAAAAAGCTTGATTCTGTTAAAACAAGTGATGAATCATCATCAAAGTCACCATGAAATTTAATAATCTGGGTTTTATTCTTTTTTATTCTGGCGATATCAGCTACATTCGTAATTTTAATATATGCTTTTTGATAATAATCATAGGCATTTTCCAGCCAGCGATCAAAATTCGTTGTATAAATAACAGGGAAATCTAATTCAATGATTAGTTTATATATTTCCGATTTACCTATATCAATATTTGAATGATGCCATAACCGGTCCATCCAGCTTCTTAAGGCACCTAGTGTGCCCTTTTGATTATAATAATATTCAGCCATGATTAAAAAATCACCATTTCCCCAAGAGTTGAATTGTGCTGGATCGAAGCCTAAATTTTCGGCCATTTGATTGATCAATTCGGAATACACAGGTAATCCTAGATTTTTGGGAACACCAGATCCGACAAATAGGATAACGTCTTTATTTTTTATGGCACTGGCCAACTCCTTTATCACAGGATCCCTCCCTAACATTGCGGGAATTTTTTATTACTATTTATACATCCTATGATACTTATTTTCTTGAAAGAACTTTTTCAATGAATCACCGGGTAAAATCAACCTGTGCTTTAAGGCTTGTTCTTCATTCGACAACAACTAGAATGAGCATTTTTAATGACGAATTGCTTCTTGTTTTGTCAACCATGAAGGAATGTACCAAAGAAAGAAGAAATATTAGATATAAGGAGGGATATAAATTGAATACAAAAGCAGTTGCTAAATTGCTAGGGATCTCGACAAGTACCGTACAAAGATGGGTGAAACAATTAAATTTAGAGATGGAAAGAAATGAGTTAGGTCATTTTGTATTTTCCGAAAATGATATCGAACTATTAAAACAAGTTAAACAGCAGCTGCATGAAGGTGTGCTATTACAGGATATTTCGATTCATCTCCCAAAACGTACGGGAATTGTGAAAGAAACACAAGCAGATGAAACTATAGATGAATTGACTCATAAAGTGAAAAGCTTGGAGATAAGTCTAAATCAGAAGGCCGATGCAGTCGTATCTTATCAAATATTACAGCATCGCCGTGAAATGGAAGAGTTACAAGAACAAATCTCCTTATTAACGGAACGGGTCAAACAGCTGGAAATCTTATTAAAAGAAAAAACAGAAATTGCTGCGAGCAGTGAAAGTGTTGGAGCAAAGTCACGTAAAAAGAAAAGCTTTTTCAAATTCATTTTTGGAAATTAAAAAATCAGCACCATTTATATGTGCTGATTTTTTTCAATTAAAAGGTTGATTATGAATAAAAGAGACTGCCTTTTCAGCAGTCTCTTTTTTCTTATTAATAATATCTTTACTTATTTTTCATTAGATTCATCATCTTGTTTTGTATAATCGTATTTAGAACGGTCAATTGGAGTGAAGGACTCAGGCGTATAGAATCGCAATAAATCACCATTTACAACTTTGTCTGATAACGCTAATTTATGACGAACAATCTCCTGCTGTTGTTTAGCCTCTTCTATTCGACTTTCATCTAATTCAATACCTGTTGTAGAATCATAAAATTTTCCTTCAACAGATGTAATTGTCGGACTGACAAACTCTCCATTTCTAAATGGAATTAGTTCATCATGACCTTCAGATAATAGGTCCGTACCAAGGTGAACATATTCCTTTGAATCCATTCCAAGTAAGTGAAGAAGTGTTGGAAGAATATCAATTTGCCCACTATATTCATGGTTAATGCCCCCCTGCATGCCAGGTACACGGATAAACAATGGTACACGTTGTAATCCAGCATTATCAAAAGGAGTGATTTCTTCTTTATTTAACACCTGTGTCATTGCTTTATTATGATTTTTCGAGATACCATAATGGTCACCATACATAATAATAATGGAGTTATCATATAAACCAGTTTCTTTCAAATACGTAAAGAATTCTTGTAAAGCTTCATCAGCATAACGTGCTGTCTGGAAATACGTATCAACCGATTTATCACCTGTTGTATGCGGTGCAATTGTTGCATCTTCTTCATCAATCGGATATGGATAATGATTTGATACAGTAATAAACTTCGCCATGAATGGCTGTGGTAATGTATCTAAAAGCGGAATAGATTCTGCAAAAAATGGCTTATCCATTAATCCATAATCAGCCAAATCCTCTTCCTTCATTTCATAGTAATTTGAATCGAAAAACTTCGTGTATCCAAATGATTTATAAATTTCGTTACGATTCCAGAATGTTCCGGAATTTGGATGGAATACAGCAGATGTATAACCTTGCTGACCTAAGATAGCCGGAGCAGCTTGATAGGTGTTTAACCCCTTTGTTGTAAAGGCAGAGCCTTGTGGTAAACCATATAATGAATTCTCAAGAATAAACTCCGCGTCAGCTGTTTTTCCTTGTGCTGTTTGATGGAAGAAATTATTGAAATACATCGTATTTGGTTCTCTTGTTAAAGAGTTTAAAAATGGTGTTACCTCTTCCCCGTGCAGCTGGTAATCAATTAAAAAGCTTTGAATCGATTCAAGGTGGAAGAAAATCACATTCATGCCTTTACCGATACCAAAGGTTGCCGGATTTGGCTCAGCATAATTAGATTGTGTAAAGTTAATGACTTCTGTAATATCGCTAGAGTCTGCTGTAACGCGCTGTGCAGATGCTTTAGTACTTTGAACAGCATCATAAACTGTATAATTGTAAGTACCTAAGTACTTAACAATATAATTTCGGTCAAAGCCTCTCGTTAATAGCTGAGGACGATCAGCTTCAGCTAATGCTAAGTTTAAGCATGAAATCCCTAAAGCAAGAGAAACTAACGCTGCTACTTTCCTTCTGCTTATATTTTTCATTTCTATCTTGGCCATTTTAAAAACAAGTAATCCTAATAACAAAATGTTATCTACAAAGAACAAGATATCATACGGTCGTAATAATGAAGATACACTGCTACTTACATCACCAAAGTTTTGTGTCTGAAAAATGGTTGGTAACGTAATAAAGTCATTAAAGAATCGGTAATACAGGACATTGGCGTACATTAGAAATGTCATTAAAAAATGGATAATCAGTAACCAAATATACTTTTTACGACCTTTAAAAAGAGATGCAAAACTTAAGAGTAATAACGCTGAGCCTAATGGATTTAAGAATAACAAAAATTCTTGAATCCCATTTTCAATTCCTAAATTAAATTGTGTTAATTGAATAAGGTATGTTTTGATCCATAGGAACAATACGGTCAAAAAGAAAAAACCGATATATTTATCGAGAATACTTGTCCCCTTCAGGAATCCTTTATTCATTTGTTACACCTACTTTCTAACAAACTATTATACATGAATTTCGGATATTTTAGTTAAAAAATAATTAAATCTAATAATCTATTATTTCTTTTCATAAAAAATTAAGAACTGCTTATATTCGTATTAAAGGCATAGCTCAACGTTTGGAGCAGAATGATTATCATTTTATACTTTAAGATACAAAAATGTCAAGTATACTTTCTCCTATCACCATCGCCTGCCTTTTATAATTTGACTGATTATCTGGAAGATTGCAGCAATTATTTAATCGGTTTGTTTTCATTGTAATAGGGGTGTTTTATTTGCAATGCCTCTAATAAAAACTTTATCAAAAAATATCATTTTTAAGACCTGTGACTGCATACATATGAATGTAGCAAGTCTTACCCATATGTGCCTTATACGTTATTAACAAGATGTCTTGAGAAATGTATAAAATGTATAAAAAGAAGGGTGATTGGATGAAATATGATGTTGAAAGAGATTTCTTGTTTCAAAATTCTCAGGAAAGAAATATGAATTTTGAAGAAGCATTTAATAGGATTATTAAATTTATGAATTTGGACAGAAGTGGCAACTTCCGTTTAATGATTGGTACTGACTCTCAAGTTCATGATAGATATACAAGGTTCATTACTGGAATTGTTATTTTGAATGAAGGGAAAGGCGCATGGGCGTGTATCCGAAAGGTCGTGATTCCAAGAAAAATGAAAATGCTTCATGAACGAATTTCAAAGGAAACTTCCTTAACGGAAGAAATTGTTTCTATGTTTACCGAAGAAAGGAAAAATACAATGATTGATATCGTACTACCAAACCTTTATAGAGGTGCTTCCTTTACGATGGAAGGACATTTAGATATCGGAGCCGGAAACAGAAATAAGACAAGAGTATTTGTAGAAGAAATGGTTAAACGGATTGAATCGATGGGGATTGAACCTAAGATTAAACCAAATTCCTTTGTTGCCTCTTGCTACGCTAATCGTTTTACCAAATAACTTATTGCTTCACTTTCTATTTTTCTTTCCCCCATAGGCTGCTTCCCCTTTTAATGGGAAGTTGATTTGAAGGACAGGCCCTCCCTCTCTCCATTCCACTCCTTATCAGCTAACATTTATATAAACAGTTAATCTCTTTTCCCTTTTCTATAAAAGAATAAATATATAGGTTTCGGATATCCTATTCAAAGTATGCTGAAACCGAAATTATTGTGATTTTTTGAACTTAAAGGAGTTACATAGATGTATAAAAATCATGAACGGAAATTAATTTGGCTGAGTTTTATTGTCGCTTTCATTATGGGACTATCTATTTTAGGACGTATTATTTCTGGATAAGGAGAATGGGAATGATGGTGAATGAAGAGGCTGTTTTCTACAGCCGTGTATTAACCGAATTAACATTATCTTTTCATATCATTTATGCAACCATAGGTGTCGGGATTCCGCTTATGATTATGATTGCGCAGTGGATTGGTATTAAAAAGAATGATCATCATTACATACTTTTAGCAAGAAGATGGGCCCGCGGGTACGTCATAACGGTTGCTGTAGGCGTTGTAACTGGAACGGCTATTGGGCTGCAGCTGTCCTTGTTATGGCCTAATTTTATGGAGCTTGCAGGCCATATCATTGCTCTCCCATTGTTTATGGAAACTTTCGCCTTTTTCTTTGAAGCTATTTTTTTAGGGATTTATTTATATACGTGGGATCGATTTGAAAATCAGAAGAAACATTTCATGCTGTTGATTCCGGTTGCCATTGGTGCGTCCTTCTCAGCTGTGTTCATTACGATTGTGAATAGTTTTATGAATGCTCCTCAAGGGTTTGATATTCAAGATGGACAGCTTGTTAATATTAACCCATTATTAGCCATGTTTAATCCGGCTGTCCCGACTAAAGTTTCGCATGTTCTTACTTCTGCTTTTATGACATGCGCATTTGTCCTAGCCTCGATTGCTGCATACAGGTTACTTAGAGGCTCAAGACATGTGTATCATAAAAAAGCTCTATTTCTAACCATGAAGATTGGACTGATTTTTTCGATTGCAACGGCGGTAATTGGAGATTTTTCCGGGAAATTTCTAGCTGAATATCAGCCGGAAAAATTAGCTGCTGCTGAATGGCACCTAGAAACGGGAGGAAATGCTCCGCTTATTTTATATGGAATCCTTGACGAGGATGTAGTCAAATATGCGATTAAGATTCCATTTGCCCTCAGTATTTTAGCTCATAGCAGCCCGACAGCAGAAGTGATAGGTCTAGACCACTTTCCAAAAGATGAAACTCCTCCCCTCTATATTCACTATTTATTTGATGCGATGGTGACGATTGGCATGATTACAGTTTTGGTTGCACTAATCTATTGGATTGGAACACTTAAAAAGTGGGATTTTATTCTTTCTAAATGGTTTAATTGGCTCATTTTACTATTAGGACCGCTCTCTATCCTGGCAATCGAAGCTGGATGGTGGCTTGATGAAGTAGGACGACAACCCTGGATTTTACGTGGAATTATGAAAACAAGCCATGCAGCAACAACTAGCGGTCAGGTTGATTTAATGTTGCTTCTATTTACCGGACTATATATTGTTTTAGGAATTGGCAGTATTGTCGTGTTAATTCGGATGTTTCGAAAAAATACGATTGAACAAGAATTAGCAGATCAAGGATTAGAGAAAGCTGGTGATTACCTATGACACTTGAAATAATCGGTATTTCCGTATTATGGATTTTTCTATTCGGATATGTCATTGTCGCATCCATTGATTTTGGTGCAGGCTTTTTTAATGCATATAGTACATTTAGAGGGAATGAACATATTCTAACTAAAATTATTCAGCGTTATTTATCTCCAGTATGGGAAGTAACTAACGTATTTTTAGTCTTTTTCTTTGTTGGGATTGTTGGCTTTTTCCCGAAATCAGCCTATTACTACGGTACTACTCTCCTCGTTCCTGTCAGCATTGCCGTTATTTTATTAGCGATTCGCGGGGCTTATTATGCGTTTACAACCTATGGAAAGCTCCGTCATAAGCGATATGTATACCTTTATGGACTAACGGGTTTATTTATCCCCGCCTCCCTATCGATTGTTTTAACGATTTCAGAGGGAGGATTTATCAGGATGGAGGAATTTGGTCCTGTCCTGGATTATAAAATGCTTTTTTTTAGCCCATTAACCTGGAGCATTGTACTGCTTAGTTTAACAGCTGTACTTTATATTTCAGCTGTATTCTTAACCTGGTATGCCCATAAAGCAAAAGATGAGGCAGCATCCAGCTTAATGAGGCTTTACGCATTGACTACTGCTGTACCGATGATACTCACTGCAGCGGGAATTATTGTTGAAATGCGCTCACATAATATGGAACATTATGAACAATTAATACATTTGTGGTGGATGTTTGTTCTATCTTTTTTATTATTTATGGGAACATTTTATTTATTATGGAAAAAGAAGTCATACGGGACAGCACTTGGATTGTTAATAGGACAATTTTCCCTGGCCTTTTTCGCTTATGGGATTTCCCACTACCCTTACTTACTTTACCCGTATCTGACCCTTTATGACAGCTTTACAAATGCAGCTATGGCTACCGCACTAGTTATCGCATTTATTGCAGGCTTAGGTTTGCTTATCCCGTCCTTGTATCTGCTGCTTAATCTATTTTTATTTAATAAAGAGTATGTGGAAGGTAAATGAAATGATTATGCGTAAGGAGGAAAAGAGATGGATGAATTTCTTATTTTTTATGCACCAATAATGGTGGTAGTTGCGTCCATTATTATTTCTTTTTGGAGTGCCGTTAAGGATGAAAGCGTTACAAAAAAGTGATTATATATAATAGAAGGAATTTGTTCCTTTCAAAAGGTTTGATTGCGCCTGAATTCAAGGGAAAAACTATTCTCGTAAAGGAGGAATAATTTATGACTGATAATCAGCATAATTCCGAACAAGTATCAGGTCTTGATTATAATAATCCAATCAGAGAACGCTTAAGAAGCAGACCTGCTGCGGATTTTAGCGGTGCAACTAGAAGACGCTTAGCGTTGATGTACCGTGGACGAGAGCTCAAGTAAAAATGATTTCATTTCTATAAATAATGCATATATCCTTATTATTCGGCTACACTACATGCGGGATAAAAATTTTCAAAAATGAGGGATTAAGAAATGAAAGAGATTTTACAGCAAGTGAAAGAACAATTAGAGAACGCCTATGATCATCCAGAATCTATTGATTTAGACCAATCGATTCAACAGCTTCAGTCTGCGTTAGAGCAATATGGAGATAAAGGCACAATGATTGAAAATGTTATTACTGCTTTAACACAGGCAAGAAATGCAAAGGTGGCATTGGAAAACGCAGGTGATATATCTTCTTCAGCTGCTTTTGGACAAGCCTTTAATGCATTGGAGCACGCGATTGAATCTTATACTTAACATGTGAAGAAAAAAATACTAAAGACAAAGGAATCCTCAATGACGGAGGATTCCTTTGTGCTTTTCTTCATGCTTGTTTCCTTTATAGATTTATATTAGGTAAAAATTGGTCCCTTTGTTTTGTCAGGTTTAGCAAATCCTATTAAAGAAAACATGAATGACTTTTATTCGCAGGAAGGTGCATAAAGGATGGCACGAGCCAATTCACAGCTTATTTTACAAACAGGAAACCTAATCTTAGGATTTATGGTTTGGGTAATTTTATCTTCACTTATTTCTTTTATAAAATTGGACATTGACATAACCCCAAGTGAGTCTGCCATGATCACAGCAGTCCCCGTTATTTTAGGGTCAATTTTAAGGATTCCAATCGGCTATTGGACGAACCGTTACGGAGCAAGGTGGATATTTTTTATCAGTCTCTTATTTTTAATCCTCCCTGTGTTCTACATTAGTGCAGCAAATTCCGTAGCAGATTTACTCATTGGAGGTTTAGCGTTAGGTCTTAGTGGTGCCATATTTTCCGTTGGGGTAACTTCTTTACCAAAATACTACCCAAAAGAAAAGCATGGGTTTGTTAATGGTATTTACGGTGCTGGGAATATCGGTACGGCGATTACTTCTTTTTCTGCTCCCGTTTTAGCTAATACGTTCGGATGGCGAAGAACGATTCAATTTTATATCATTTTACTTTTGGTATTTGCGGCCCTTACGTTTCTATTTGGTGATCGAAAGGAAAACCGAGTGAAAGTGGCCCTTTCTGAACAAATAAAAGAAGTCTATAAAAGTTATAAGCTATGGTTTATCTGTCTTTTTTATTTTATTACCTTCGGTTCCTTTGTAGCATTTACTGTATTTTTACCATCCTTTCTCGTCAATCAATTTCAGTTATCAAGTGTAGATGCGGGTATGCGTACAGCTGGATTCATCATTGTCGCTACCTTATTTCGACCGATTGGAGGATTACTTGCAGATAAAATTAATTCTTATATCATTTTAATCATTGTCTTTAGCGGTATCACTTTTGGAGGTTTTATCCTGTCCTTTAAGCCTTCCTTAACGATTTACACCATTGGCTGTATGTTGGTTGCCTTATGTGCTGGAGTTGGGAATGGTACTGTTTTTAAGCTGGTTCCTTTATATTTTTCAAAACAGGCAGGGATTGTGAACGGAATTGTAGCAGCAATGGGCGGTCTTGGAGGCTTCTTCCCTCCTCTTATCCTGACAACCTTGTTTGATTTAACGGGTCATTATGCGATTGGATTTATGGCTCTTTCAGAATTCTCCCTTGCCTGTCTTGTGATTGTCATCGGGTTATACTATCAGGATAAACTAACCGTATCTGACCGTATTATTGAAGGAACGATTGAAGGAATTATGGTAACAGATTTAGATGGCACCATCCAAAGAGTGAATCCAGCATTTATCACAGTTACGGGGTTTGAAGAAGAAGAAATCATTGGCAAAACACCTGCTGTGTTAAAATCCGGAAAACATGATTCCTCCTTTTATGCAAAGATGTGGGAGCAAATTGAAAAGAATGGCTATTGGCAGGGACACATTTGGAATCGAAAAAAAAATAATGAAGATTATCTACAGTTATTAACCATTAGTAGAATAAAGGATGAGAATGATAATCCAACCCATTATGTGGGAATGTTTAATGAATTACAGCCAGAAAAATAGTTTTTGCAGTGGTGTCCACAGGATTCCCCCTTTTTATGTTTACTTGTTTTCATTCATGACCATACTTAAAAATGTTCAAGCAAAAGGAGCTTTCCTTACAGAACAAATTCACTTTAATAAAACAGGAGGAATTCATCGTATGTCAGGTCCTTCATTACATAAATTAGATGCACATCGTTCGATTCATGATGGAGTAGTAACAGAAGGAAGAGATTTACTTAATCTTCTTTTAAAGGTTCGTCATGAAAAGCTTGAGGATCATGAAAAACATGCCAGAATGACAGCAGAAGCACTGATTGAGCATTGGGAAACACGACTAATTGCCCACGCTGATTCGGAGGAAGAGGAATTTTATGATGAAAAAATAAAAGAGAAGCCGGAATTAGCGACACCCTTAACGATGTTAAAAAGAGATCATGAGCTTTTTCGCACCATCATTGATGAAATAAAACAGAAAATGAACCAAGAAACCATTAGCGATGAAATGGTTGACTATTTTAAAGCCATTTATGTACTAGCAAAGATTCATAACCAGCAGGAAGAAGGTTATTTGTTCAATCATCATTAAAAAGGAACCATGCATTGTGGTTCCTTTTTTCGTATATATTACTCTTCAGCTCCACGAACGGCTTTACGAGTATTCATTTTACGGTAGACGACATATTTCCTTGTCAAATATTCCAAAGGAAGGCTCCAGACGTGGACAAGGCGGGTAAACGGCCAGAGAGCAAATAATAGAAAGCCCGTGAAAATATGGAGCTTAAAGCCGATTGGTGAAATCGCCATTAAATCAGGCATTGGTCTAAAGGTTAAAATGCCTCTGAACCAGGGACCGATGGTAGTCCGATAATCAAAATCTCCTCCGGTTGCTGTATATCCAATGGTATTCGTAAATCCGAGAACAACCACAACACCAATCCAAAGTAATGTAATCAGGTCCCTCTTTGCGCTGTTTTTCGAAACTCTCTTGTTTGTCACACGGCGGACGGTCAGTAGTAAACCGCCTATAACCGTAGCTACACCGGCTAAACCGCCAATCCAGACGGCACCGAAATGATACATATGTTCATTAATACCAATGGTATCATAGAAGCCCTTAGGTATTAATACACCTGCTACATGTCCGAAAAAGACAAATACAATTCCATAATGAAAAAGGATACTCCCCCATTTTAATAATGAATCTTTTTGGATAAATTCACTAGACTTAGCTGACCAGCCGAATTGATCGGTGTTATAGCGGTATATATGTCCTAATACAAATACAGTGAGCGCTAAGTATGGGAAAATCACCCATAAAAAGACATCCATGAATGTTAATGTAATCACTTGGATTCCCTCCAGCAAGGATTAACCAACATTGTGGTTAATCCTTTCTTCTTTTCTTGGCAATAGGTTGTCTATTTCCATTAAACATGCACTTACTAAATAAGCATATGGATTCTTTTGTTTGTTCAGCCCCTCAAATAAGGAATCAATTGCTTTTAAATGAATAGCAAGAACCTTTTTTGCGTATTTCAATTCAGCCATTGAAGCGAATTCAAGAATAAGCGGCAGATAATCAGGTAATTCATTTTCCTTAATATAAAAGCCTGCCTTCGCAAATTCCATCTTTAATTTCACAAATGCCGGTCCTCTTTCCCGGTTATCACCGAAAATCCCATAAGTTAAATAAAGGGTTGTACTTTCCGTAAGATCAAACCATCTCACATAATTTTCCGCTAGATCTTCCCAACTCGTTTCCCGCACATAGTCCCAAAAAGAGAGGAACGCGTGTCTCATCTCATCTTCTTCAACTGACTGAATCAATTCCTGCATTTCATCACTCTGTACCCATTCTTTGTCAGGGTAGCGAAGCATCATTGAACATAATTTAAAAGTCAACTGATAGTTTTCCATCCATTGCTCCACCTAAATCACTCCAATACCGTTCACTAAAAGCATAAATGTCATCATTCTCCTCCTGCAGCGGGCTTACACTGCAGCTGTTACAGCCTTCCGAGAATGCGTATCCTGTTGAACCCTGTGCCTCGTACATATTGGCTGCTTTTTCTCTATGTGATTTTGGTATCACATAGCGGTCATCATATTTAGCAATGGCTGATAGTTCATAAAGCTCAATCGCCGATTCGCGGGTAAGTCCAGCATTTTGCAGAAGTTGTTCATCATAGGATTTTCCAAGATTATGGCTTCTCATAAAGGTTCTCATAGCCACCATTCTTTTTAACACCCGTTTGATGACATCCGTATCTCCAGCCGTCATCAGGTTTGCCAAGTATTGAATAGGAATTCTGAATTGATCAATCGTCGGAAAGACAATGGCCGGGTCAATCGTGTCAATTTCTCCGCCAAACTGATTGATAATCGGTGAAAGCGGCGGCACATACCAAACCATCGGCATGGTGCGATACTCGGGATGAAGCGGCAGAGCGACTTTGTGTTCAATCGCTAGCTTATACACAGGTGATTCTTGAGCTGCTTCAATCCAATCTTCTGGAATCCCGTCACGCTTCGCCTGCTTAATGACTTCTGGATCGTTCGGATCAAGGAAAAGGCTAAGCTGTGCTTCATATAAATCTTTCTCATTTTCTACAGATGCTGCTTCTGCCACCCGATCTACATCATATAAGACAATGCCAATATAGCGGAGACGACCGACACAGGTTTCAGAGCATACTGTCGGTTGACCGTTTTCAATTCTTGGGAAGCAGAAGGTACATTTTTCGGCTTTGTTCGTTTTCCAGTTAAAATAGACCTTTTTATAGGGGCAGCCGCTCATACAAAAACGCCAGCTTCGGCAGGCATCTTGATCAGCAAGTACGATTCCGTCTTCATCTCGTTTGTATATTGCACCAGATGGACAGGACGATACACATGGCGGATTCATACAATGTTCGCAAATGCGCGGCAAATACATCATAAAAGCTTGATCAAAGTCTTGAATCACTTGGGCGTCCACATTATTCATATTGGGGTCCCGTTTCCCTGTTTCATACACACCGGCAAGGTCATCTTCCCAGTTTGGTCCCCAATCCAGGTCCATAAATTCACCTGTTAATAATGATTTCGGACGAGCGACCGGTTGGTGCTTTTTCTTTGGACTGTTAATTAAATGCTCGTAGTTGTAAGTCCATGGCTCATAATAATCATCAATTTTTGTCATGTTTGGATTATAGAAGATATTCATCAGCTTGTTTAAGCGGCCGCCTGCTTTTAACTCAATTTTCCCGTTTCGCAGCTCCCAGCCGCCTTTATGGGTTTCTTGATTTTCCCATTCTTTTGGATAACCAATTCCTGGTTTTGTTTCAACATTGTTCCACCACATATATTCCGCACCTGCTCGATTTGTCCAGGTGTTATTACAGGTCACACTACAGGTATGACAACCAATACATTTGTCTAAATTCATCACCATGCCAAATTGTGCTTTAATCCTCAAGCCAATCCACCTCGCTTCTTTCTAATTTTCGAATCATCACCTGCTCATCTCGTTGATTTCCTGTCGGACCATAGTAATTAAATCCATAGCTTAGCTGTGCATAGCCGCCTATTAAATGAGTCGGCTTCATTGTTAGACAGGTTGGGCTATTAAACGTTCCTCCCCTATCCTTTGTAATCGTGGATCCCGGTACATTTATCAAACGGTCCTGAACGTGATACATATAGGATATTCCTTTTGGCATCCGGTGACTGACCACTGCACGCGTGACAGTTACACCATTACGGTTATATACTTCGAGCCAGTCATTATCATTGATACCGACAGACTGTGCATCTTCATTATTCAGCCAAATCGTTGTTCCGCCGCGGAATAATGTTAACATCGGCAATGTATCAAAATAAGTACTGTGATAGGACCATTTAAAGTGCGGTGTTAAATAGCGGAGCCGTATTTCCTGTTTGTTTGTTTCAGGCTTTCCGTCTTTATCATAAAAAGCCATCCGTTTGATCGGTCCTTTAAAAACAGGAAGGGCTTCACCATATTCAAACATCATTTCATGATCCAAATAAAAATGCTGTCTGCCTGTTAAGGTTCGGAATGGAACTAAAAATTCACGATTAATTACAAATGGGGCATACCGTCTATTTCCTGTTTCAATCCCGCTAAATACGGGAGAGGTAATCACTTTTCGCGGCTGTGCAGATATTTCATCAAAAGAAATATGCTCTTCTGCACGTTCATGAGACAAATGACTTAATTTCTGACTTGTTCTATTTTCAAGTGCAACCCATGCTTTTTGATTAACAGAGCCATTCGTTGTACTCGATAGGGTTAAAATGGCTTCGGCTACATTACGATCAAACGATAAATCAGGACAGTCGCTATATTGGTTGGAATCCTTTGCAGTTCCCAAAATATCCTTTAGCTCGTCATATTCTTCTTTAACATCCCATCCCATTCCTTTAGCACCGATATTTTCTTTTACATTGGTTCCAAGGGCGACATATTTATCAAATACCTTTGTATAATCTCTTTCTACAACATGCACGCGCGGGAAATTCTCCCCAGGAACAGGTTCTGAACCATCCTGTTTCCAATCTGGAACTAATCCAAACTTCTGAGAGATTTCATCCCTAGAGTCATGAAGAAGGGCATTTGTCACAATATCCTTAACCGGATTTGGAAAATACTGCTTCGCCATTTCACTGAAAGTGTGGGCTAACTTTTTAAAAATATTCCAATCTGTTCGGCTTTCCCAAGGTGGTGTAATAGCCGGATTAAATGGATGAATAAACGGATGTGTGTCCGATGAACTGATATCATATTTTTCATACCATGTGGCAGCAGGAAGAATAATATCTGCATACATACCTGTTCCGGACATACGGAAATTCAAATCAATTAACAAATCAAGCTTTCCCTCATCAGGGATTGGGATTGTTTCATCTACTTCTGTACAGCCAAGATCTTTATAAGGTTCAGCCAATACACCATTATGGGTTCCAAGCATGTATTTTAAGAAGTATTCATGTCCTTTCGCTGAACTTCCGATTAAATTGGCTCTCCATACGAAAAGGGACCGCGGAAAGTTGACAGGATTACTTGGCTCCTCGACGGAAAACTTTAACGAGCCATTTTTAATTTGTTTGACCACATAGTTTATGGCCTCATCATTATTTTGGGCATTTGCCTGGTCATACAGTTTTAATGTATTAGCATTAAACTGAGGATAAGAAGCGACCCACCCAAGTCTGACTGCTAACGCATTATAATCCGCCATATTGCTATAGCGCGGCTGATCGTAAAGCGGTGAAATATGCTCAGCCGGACGCTGATCATCGTACCGCCACTGCTCCGTTACAAAATAGAAGAAAGAGGTAGCATTTTGCAGACGCGGCGGGCCACCCCAATCACGAGCCATGGCAATCGTCTGCCAGCCTTCAAGCGGACGTACCTTCTCCTGCCCGACATAATGGGCCCATCCTCCTCCATTTACCCCTTCACAACCGGTAAGGAGAACCATATTTAAAATGGCACGATAAATCGCATCAGAATGATACCAATGGTTGATACCTGCTCCCATAATAATCATCGATCTACCGCCTGAATCAATGGCATTTTGGGCAAATTCACGAGCAATTTGCGCACATACCTTCCGATCAATTCCGCTTATGCTTTCCTGCCAGGCCGGAGTATGCGGTTTAGGGTCATCATAATCTTGTGGATAATCTCCTGGTAAATTTCCACGCTTCACGCCTGCCTGTGCCATTAAAACATCTAATACAGTCGTCACATAGATGGTTTCACCATTTTGCTCTATTTTTTTAATGGGTACTCCGCGCTTTAAGATTTCATTGTTTTCCGTGCCAAAATAAGGCAAGTATAAAACACCTGTTTCATCTTCCATACCAAGTAACGTTAGAGCAGGATCCAAGTCTTGCAGACTATTATCAGAATCCTTCATTTCCAGGTTCCATTCACCTTTATTCTCCCAGCGATGGCCGATACTGCCGTTAGGTGCAGCGAGTTTACCTGATTTTTTATCATAAACGATTGTTTTCCAATCTTTATACTCAAGTTCCATTCCTATATCACTTGCGCGTAAGAAACGGCCCGCAGTAAAATGATTTCCATCCTTTTTTAATGTAATCAGGTATGGGAGGTCTGTATATTGTTTGACATAATCCTCAAAGAATGGTATTTGTTTGTCTACATAAAATTCCTTCAAAATGACATGGGTCATCCCCATTGCAAGAGCTCCATCCATTCCGGCCTGAACTGGCAGCCATTGATCAGCGAACTTGACATATTCAGCATAATCAGGTGCTACACAGACAACCTTTGTTCCTTTGTAGCGAACTTCTGTAAGAAAATGCGCATCAGGTGTACGAGTTTGCGGTACGTTTGAACCCCAAACAAGCAAATAGGACGAGTTATACCAATCAGATGTCTCTGGAACATCGGTCTGCTCTCCCCAGACTTGCGGGGAAGAGGGTGGTAAATCAGCGTACCAATCGTAGAAGCTGAGCATCGTTCCCCCAAGTAAATTAATGAACCGCGAACCGCTTGCATGACTGACCATGGACATGGCTGGAATCGGTGAAAAGCCGGCAATCCGATCCGGTCCATATTCCTGAAGCGTATAAATTAATTGAGCACAAATGAGCTCATACACCTCATCCCAATTCGATCGGACAAAACCGCCTTTTCCCCTAGCGCTTTTGTATGATTTTCTTTTTTCCGGGTCGTCTATAATTGATTTCCAGGCTTGAACGGGGTCACTTATTTTATTTCGCGCCTCTTTCCAGATTCGGATTAAATCTCCTCTCACATAGGGGTATCTGACACGTAGAGGACTGTATGTATACCATGAGAAAGTTGCGCCACGCTGACACCCGCGCGGTTCGTATTCCGGCATATCAGGTCCTGTTGTTGGGTAATCGGTCTGCTGTGTTTCCCATGTGATAATTCCGTCCTTCACATGGATTTTCCAGCTGCACGATCCGGTGCAGTTTACTCCATGTGTAGAGCGGACAACTTTATCGTGCTGCCACCGATTCCGGTAATATTTCTCTGTTTCCCGGTCGGCTCCCTGAAGAACACTGTGTTCTGTTAAATCCTGCGTCTTTCCAAAGTACGTCAGCTTCTTCAGTAACGGCGAGATTTTTTTTCGCATTCTTTTGCTCCCTTCATGGTGGAATTTTCCTATCCTTGTTTATCTTTCACGGTTTGGGATTTATTATGTAAAAATAGCGAGAAATAGTGGCGAAAAGTCTTTTCATTTAACCCCCTGCCTCTCTATACAGTCTTAAATAATAAAAAGCCCCCTATGGAAGGAGACTTTCATAAATTTCCTATTTTATTAAAGCAGGTGTTACGACAAATTCTAATGGTTCATTTTCCAATAACCTGGAAATATTTTGAATGGTTAGATTTCCGATTCTTTGAATCGATTCATAGGTTGATCCGCCAATATGGGAAGTAGCCACAACATTAGGCAGTATGGCTAATTCATTATTAGGCGGCTCTGTTTCGAAGACATCTAATGCTGCACCCTTAATTTTATGTTGCTTCAGAGCATCAATGAGATCCTCTTCATTAATTAGCGCACCACGTGAAATATTGATAATAAAAGCTGTTGGCTTCATTCTATTTAACAGTTCTTTATTTACCATTTGACGATTTTGGTCGGTCAAAGAAGTGCTTATGATGATATAATCTGATGCTTGAAAAAGTTCTTCTTTACTAACAAAGGTTACATTCCACTTCTTAGCAGCCTCGTAGTCCTTATAGTTGCCAAAAGCAATGGTTTTCATATTAAAGCCGGCTGCTCGCTTTGCAATGGCTTTTCCAATTGAGCCGAAACCGACGATGCCCAAGCGTTTTTTATAGATTTCATGGCCAACAGAAAGTTCCCAATGATTAGATTTCATTTCTTTATTTTTCCGAGGAATATCTCTCGCGGCAGACAGCATTAATCCAAAGGCATGATCGGCAACCGCTTCAGCATTATACCCTGGTGCATTTGTGACGGGAATTCCCTTTTCATATGCATATTCAACGTCAATATTATCGTAGCCGGCACCAAATTTGATGATATATTTCAATTTAGAGGCAGCATCTATTACTTCCCGGTCAATTTTCACTATAGCTACAACAATGATGTCTACATCCTTCACTTCTTTTATAAGACTTTCTATGCTAATTCCATTATCTGTATACAATACTTTGACCTCATCTGCCAATGCCTTTGCATCCTCAATCAGCTTCGGATAGGCATCAACAAATGGATCACGAATCATAAATAGTATTTTCATAGGCCTCCCCCCATTTCTAAGAAATGCGTTCCATATATAGCGTAATATACACTTCCATTATAACCCAGTTTTGCGACTTTCGCTTTATTTTATTAAATCAAGATTTTTTGGCATAATAAAAGGCTGACGGAATAAAGTCAGCCTTTTTATCCTAATACCTTATCTTATGAATTTCCTGATTTTCGTTTGTTTCGCTGCCAATTGATGACTTTATCCCTTACACCGCTATCTGACAGCTCTTCAGAGAACTCATGGTTTTGTTTGTTGTTTCCGACAAGCTTTGAAGAGCGGATAGAGCTTGGGGTCAAATTATTATTTGGTGCACTTTGTTCATTCCAATCACTCATGACATCTCCCCCCTTTTCCTTACTTTTGCCTTTCATGGATGATTTATTCTGCGATTTCATGAGGCTGTTTTAATTTTAGAAAATGGAAAATATATAAAAAGTCGATGGGCATTCGTGGTTTTTAGCAGCATATTTCAAATGGGTGAGCGGATGTTACGCCATCCCAATGCCAAACCGGCGTTTTTGCGGAGTCTCCCCAATGCCATGCGGCTAAAGCTGCAGCACATGCATCCATTTGGTGAGTGTTATCTGCAATATCAATGGGCAAATTTTTTAGACCAACGGATTGAAACCAGTCAAGAATAACGTATCTTGAGTGAATTTCTTTTTTATAATGCAGTGCATGGTATAAATACGAGGGTCCAATACGAGTGCCGATTGCAGCACCGGGATGTACTTCTACAATCTTTATTTTTTTATCATCGTTCAACTGCATGATTCTTCTTGTTAAGGATATACCGCGAAGGATTAAATAAACCATCTTTGTTAAAGTTGGCGGCATGATGGAACTGCCTAGAAGCCCATAACTTTTTATAAAATCGCGCAAGCTTTTATCCTGAGGCCGATCCCCTCCACCATCCTGGTAAGAAAGCGGGGCATCGATTCCGATTATTATTTCATATTTGGTATAAGAGAGAATCATGGAAAGAATCTTCTCATCATCAACATGAACCACCCTATCCAAAAGGTTCAATTCATCTCCTGTTGTTTGAAAAACCGCCATTGCTGTATCCTTATGATTGGCTGGTCCAGATAAATCAATTCCCATCACAATCATAATGTTAATATCCTTCCATTAGTTATATAGACTCACGTGCTTGATCCATATAAGTTGTTGCTGTTTCCATATGAAATTGAGCTTTTACTGTAAATGGGATAGTAAATTCATCGAAGATTTCAATCTTATTTCCAGTTTCGGCAGCCTCTGCAATAGCCTTTTTAATAACTTCATCACGCTTTATATAATTTTCTAAATTCATGAGGAACTGTTCTTTCGAGGATTTCATGTATTGTTGTGTGGTTTTCGGAATATCGTATACATATGGGATGGCATTTATTTTGTCATATGCCTTCTTTGTTAATTGGATACCATGTTCAAGGTTTTTTATATATTCTTTTGAGTGGGGGTTCAAACCTTCTTTAAAATCTTCATTTTCAGCATATTTATCAGCGAATTCATTGTAAATAGTTAATAAATATCCAAAGTAATGATCCACCTGCTTCATTTTCAATTCATTTTTTTTCTGTTTCTTATTTACATTCTCCTTCTTTCCGTCTTTATTATTTTCTTTATCCTTTTTTGTAAACCTATGAAATATCCCCATTTCATTTTCCCTCCTTTTTAAAAAATGAAGTACATAATATTACTTCGATTTAGAAGGGCTATTTTCCTTTATCTTTATTCCAAAATAATGAAATGATTGTGAACATTACTTTCCCCACCTACTCACATCATTCCTTGCAGAAAAATGAGTGTCAGGCACCGCAAAAGGACAAATGAATTTAAATTGTCCATAAGAAGTGCCTGACACTCATTAAGGTACTATCTATTTTTTTGGTTTAAAGGTTTTGCAGCATGTATCAGTTGATTGGTTTGCTTCTTCTTTAACCTCAGCAAAACCAAGTTCATTAGAGAATTCTGAATTATAATTTGAGTTGTGATCCATGTCTATTCTTATCTTATCTGCACCACACACATTTCCTGCTGCATGAAATACACAATTTACTACGGAGCATCCTACTTCTACATTTGGCATTCATATCCCCCATTTCCTAGATGATTGAAGCAGTATTGAACTTGCATTAGACGCTAGATAATTATTTTGTCCGGCTTTTATAACAATATGATTATCAGAAATGTCCAGTTCTGTTTGCATATGTAATGCCAAATATTTTAACGTATGAATCATTCGGTTCAACAAAAAATACGAAAGTGTTTTATTAGGGACAATCCTGATACATAGCTATCTACTTCAATAATCATTAGAAAGTGACTGCCACGATTAAAAATAAAGGAACGATTTAACTATGAAAAAAATGTTCTTACTTTTTGTCATCACAACGTTATTTATTATGAATTCAGTTTATAGTCATGCGATAACATTAGAGGATCCTGATACTCCTACTAGTTTTAACGTAGAAATTTTACCTTGGACCATGGTGAATCATATCATTCCTAATCGATCGATTTTCACCATTACAGATGTCGAAACAGGCTTACAATTTACTGTTCAAAGACGTGCAGGAAGTAAGCATGCAGATGTTCAGCCCTTGACATATAAGGATACAAAGATAATGAAAAAAATATACAATGGCAAATGGAGTTGGAAACGAAGAGCTATACTTGTTGGCACCAATGATCAATTGCTGGCTGCATCTATGCATGGCATGCCTCATGGAGCAGGAGCTTTAAAAAATGGATTTCCCGGCCATTTCTGTGTGCATTTTCTTGGTAGTACCACACATGGTTCAAGACATGAAGACTTGTCGCATAAATTAATGATTTTGCGAGCAGGCGGAAGGCTGGATGCTTATTTGAAAGCAATAAGTCCCTCACAGCTAATTAATGTTTTTGAAGCAGCTGTCAATCAAGGAGATCATAAAATCATAAAGATGATAGTTAAAAAAGGAAAAAAACAAAAAACACTGCAAGAAAAGTTACAACGGATTACAGTGATTCGTTTTGATGAGAAAACTCTATCTGTGGATGAAGGCAAAGATGATATTATCTCCCAGCAAATAAATGTGAAAGCAACCGTTTACAAAAGTGATAATAGGCAGGAAAGAAAGACTCTTCAATTCATGTTCTGGAAAGATATTGGTACAGGACAATGGAAAATAGACGATAAAATCGCAGAAGAATTAAATTAAAGGAGTAGAGACTGTAGGAAAACTTGATTTTCATCGAGTTTATCTACAGTCTGACTAGAAGAAATATCTTGATTAAAAAGATATTTCTTCTAGTTACTACATGGAATTACTTCTTCTTCGCCTTCTTACTTCTCTCAATCACTTTTGTTTCCATTAAAGTCCATTTTCCGTTTTCGTAAATCCATTTTGATTCCACAAATGCTATTCCATCTGCATGATAGGCCCCGCTTATTTGTTGAACCCCTTTCAATCCATATAATTCGTCCTTTACAATGACGGGCTTTAACGAGCTATATGAATCAACCATCAGCTCTCTAGGCTCATTTAATTTTCCATTAATATATAATCCTAATTTATTATAATTTTTTTTCCTGTTCATTAAATTAAAATTGTACGTTTGATTCGTATTATCAATGGTCATAGCCGCTTTATAGCCATCCTGAAATTCGCTGGAAATCATGAGTGGATCAGGAATACCTATATCCGTTAAAGTAAAATCCTTCAAAGTATATAAAAAGTGATTGGCTATTCCACCACTGCCTCCAGTTGGAATAGTTATATACATCTCTTGTATCCCATCATGGTTAAGATCAACAAACTTTAAATCTGGATCAAAGCCGCTATCCAATTCTGTTGTGTAAGTTTGACCATTCGAACCTTTGATTTCAAGAAAAATCCCCTTTAAAAAGGAGCTGCCATCTTCATATTGAACTCCTTTAATTACAATGGTATCTAGCTTGCCATCACCGGAAACATCCATCTCTTCTTTCAGTAAAACAATGGGTTTATCAACAATATTGGTTTCAACGGGTACTGAATTCTTATCCCCCTCTACTGCATAAGCACCTGTTATAGCATTTAACGACAAGAAAAACAATGCTAGTAAAACCAACCCAAATTCTTTTTTCATCGATTGTTCCTCCTTCGTGGTGAATTCTACTAGCTATTGTGTCCAAATTTGGTAAAAAAATGTAAGAGACCTCCTGTATTTCTACAGGAGGTCTCTTACTAACCTATCCATACATTTTATTGTTCTGCAGATGCTCTTTCTTCCTTTTGCTCAAGCTTCCAAATCGTTTTTGCCTTTCCGTTTTGCTCCTCGTCAAACAAGAAGGATCCATTTGAATAACGATCATTGAAACGAATAGTAGACGTATTTGTTTGCTCGATAATCCCTTTTTCCGTTTCAATCAAAATAGTGTCTTGCTCGTTTGCAAACACAAATCCAATGACATAATGTGGATTGTTCTTCAGTTCTCTTAAAATAACCACGCCGCGTTTTGCTCGTGAAGCTATTTCAAACTCGCTCAATTTCATTTTTTTAATGGCCCCACGCTGAGTTGCAATGATTACTGCCGGCTGTTCTTCGCTATCTTTCATTTTACCGCCAGTGACATAGTCACCATCTTTTAAATTGATTCCCTTTACACCCGCTGCACGGACACCAATTGGGCTTACTTCCTCTTCTTTAAACCAAAGAGCATAACCATAATAAGTTGTTAAGAAAACCTCTCTCGTACCGTCTGTTACATGCACATCAACAAGTTCATCGTCTCCTTTTAAATTGATGGCGACTAAAGACTTAGAACGGCGCTGGGCATGGTATTGTTTTAATTCCGTTTTCTTAATCATTCCATTTTTCGTGACAAATAATAGATAGTCTTCTGTTTCAAAATCCTTTACCGGAATCGCTGTAATAATAGATTCATCCCGCTCAATTGGAATAATATTAGCAATATGCTGGCCAACATCTTTCCAACGAATATCAGGAAGCTCATGAACGGGACAGAATAAGTAATTTCCCTTGTTTGTAAAAAGTAATAAAACATCGGTTGTATTCATATCAAGCTGAGCGATTAGCCTGTCTGAATCCTTCATACCAAAATCTTGTCCATTTGACGCAGCATAAGACCGCTGGCTTGTACGTTTCACATAGCCGTCCTTTGTAACGGTTACGATGACATCCTCGCTAGCAATGAGCACTTCGAGATTGATTTTAATTTCTTCAATTTCCGCTTCGATTTTCGTTCTTCTTGTATCGATAAATCGTTTTTGAACATCTCTTAATTCCTTCTTAATGACGGATAAAAGCTTCTTCTCGTTGCTTAATATAGCTGTTAACTCCTCAATTTGCTTAGCTAATTCTGCAGCTTCTTCTCTTAATGCGGTAATATCCGTATTTGTTAAACGATAGAGTTGTAAAGAAACAATTGCTTCAGCCTGAGGTTCACTAAATTGATATTTTGCCATCAAGTTATTCTTTGCATCACGCTTATCCTTTGAGGCCCGGATAGTAGCAATCACCTCATCTAGAATAGATAGAGCCTTCATTAAACCTTCTACGATATGTGATCGATCTTTTGCTTTTAATAAATCATATTCAGATCGTCTTGTAACAACCTCTTTTCGGTGTTCAATATATGCATCTAGCAATTCTCTAAGACCCATTAACTTTGGGCGTTTATTATGAATGGCAACCATATTGAAATGATAAGTAATCTGTAAATCACTATTTTTAAATAGATAATTTAAGACACCCTCCGCGTCCGCTTCTTTTTTCAATTCAATAACAATTCGAAGACCTGTCCGATCCGTTTCATCGCGCACCTCTGCAATTCCCTCAACCTTACGATCTAGGCGAAACTCATCAATTCTTTTAACTAAATTGGCTTTGTTTCCTTCATAAGGAATCTCAGTAATCACAATCTGTTGTTTTCCGCCGCGAATGGTTTCAAACTCTGTTTTTCCACGGACAATGACTTTACCTTTTCCCGTTTCATAGGCCTTTTTAATGCCATCAACACCTTGAATAATTCCACCTGTTGGGAAATCCGGACCTTTTACAAATTCCATTAACTCATCTACTGAACAAGTTGGCTTATCCATACGGTATATAACTGCATCAATGACTTCACCTAGATGATGAGGAGGTATTTCTGTCGCATAACCGGCAGAAATACCTGTAGAACCATTGACAAGCAGATTTGGAAACGCTGCTGGCAATACGGTAGGTTCATTTGATGTGTCATCAAAGTTTGGTACTAAATCAACTGTTCTTTTATCAATGTCACGCAAAAGCTCAGTTGAAATAGCTGACAGTCTCGCTTCTGTATAACGCATGGCAGCGGGCGGATCACCATCAATACTCCCATTATTTCCATGCATTTCAATCAGTACATTTCGCACCTTCCAATCCTGGCTCATACGAACCATTGCGTCATATACAGAAGAATCACCATGCGGGTGATAGTTACCTATAACATTACCAACTGTTTTGGCTGATTTACGGAAGTTCTTTTCATGCGTGTTTCCTTCTACATGCATCGCATAAAGAATACGCCTCTGAACAGGCTTTAATCCATCCCGTGCATCAGGAAGAGCACGATCTTGAATAATATATTTACTGTATCGGCCAAATCGGTCGCCAATCACTTCTTCTAAAGGAAGATCTCGAAATTTTTCTACTGAACTCATGAAGGATCAACCTCCTCTAAGACTGAGATGTTCTCATTTTCAAGGATGCTTCCGTCTTCTTCCAAGCCAAAGGCAACATTCGATTCGATCCATTTACGCCGCGGTTCAACCTTATCCCCCATTAGCGTGGTCACCCGGCGTTCCGCACGAGCTAAATCGTCTATTCTAACTCTTATTAATGTTCTTGTTTCTGGATTCATCGTTGTATCCCACAGCTGATCAGCATTCATTTCCCCAAGTCCTTTATAGCGCTGAAGTATATATCCTTTTCCAACCTTTTTGATGGTATCTTGAAGGTCATCATCACTCCAGGCATATTCAATCACTTCTTTCTTTCCAGTACCCTTGCTGACTTTATAGAGCGGCGGTAATGCAATATATACTTTACCTGCCTCAATTAAAGGCTTCATATAACGGTAAAAGAAAGTTAACAGCAGAACCTGAATATGGGCACCGTCGGTATCGGCATCCGTCATAATAATGATTTTATCGTAGTTTACATCTTCAACTTGAAAATCTGCACCCACACCGGCACCAATTGTATGAATAATGGTATTAATTTCTTCATTCTTAAAGATATCGGACAGTTTCGCTTTTTCAGTGTTAATGACCTTGCCTCGTAATGGCAGTACAGCCTGAAAACGACGGTCACGACCCTGTTTTGCTGAGCCTCCTGCAGAATCTCCCTCAACTAAATACAACTCATTTTTCTGCGGATTTCTAGATTGGGCAGGAGTCAATTTACCAGATAGCAGTGCTTCGGAGCGTTTTCGCTTCTTTCCGCTTCTTGCTTCTTCACGGGCTTTACGGGCTGCTTCGCGAGCTTGAAATGCCTTAATTGATTTTCTCACTAACAATGTACTAATATCAGGGTTTTCTTCGAGAAAATAAGTCAGGTTCTCGGAAATAACGGCATCTACTGCCGAACGAGCTTCACTGGTTCCAAGCTTCCCTTTCGTCTGACCTTCAAATTGAAGCAACTCTTCCGGTATACGAACGGAAATAATAGCTGAAAAGCCTTCTCTTATATCGGAACCATCCAAATTCTTATCTTTCTCTTTAAGTAGACCTGCTTTCCGTGCATAGTCATTTACAGAACGCGTTAAAGCTGTTCTTAAACCAACTTCATGTGTTCCTCCATCTTTTGTCCGAACATTATTAACAAATGACAATACATTTTCAGAGTACCCATCGTTAAATTGAAAAGCAAAATCAACTTCCATTCCATTTTGGACACCTTCAAAACCAATAACTGGATGCAGTACATCCTTTTCTTCATTTAAATATTGCACAAATGCTTCTAATCCATTTTCATAATGAAATACTTCATGAAAATCATTGCGCTCATCAATTACTTCTATTTTTACACCTTTTAACAGAAAAGCTGATTCACGAAGACGTTCGCAGAGTGTTTCGTAATTATAGGTTGTGGTTGAAAAAATCGATGCATCTGGTTTGAAGTGTATAGTAGTACCCGTTTGATTGGTTTTCCCAACTTTCTCTAAAGTTGTGACAGGCTTCCCACCATTCTCAAATCGCTGTTCATAAACCACACCATCACGTTTTATTTTCACAATAAGCCATTCTGATAAAGCATTTACAACAGATGCACCTACACCATGTAAACCGCCGCTCGTCTTATAACCGCCCTGTCCAAACTTACCGCCTGCATGAAGAATAGTTAAGATAACTTCAGGCGTAGGCTTGCCAATTTTATGCATACCAGTCGGCATTCCTCGTCCTTTATCCTGGACACTGATTGAATTATCTTTGTGTATTTTGACAATAATATGATCACCGTAGCCGGCTAATACTTCATCTACTGAATTATCTACAATTTCATATACGAGATGATGAAGCCCTCTTGAATCCGTACTGCCAATATACATCCCTGGGCGCTTACGGACTGCCTCAAGCCCTTCTAAGACTTGTATGGCATCATCATTATAGTCAAATGCCGTTTGATTTCTTGCCACGAACATTCCCCTTTCATGTCAATTCAAAGATCGATTAACGTGTTATATTAAGATTCCTTTTATACGTTTTTTGATCTGTTGTCTACATTTGTTCTAATTGGTATTCTCTTTTTATTCGGATTCTCCTCTTCATCACAAAGAAAGATTATTCCATTTTATTAGTCATTCTACAATATTACTTTTTACATATACCATTTGATGTAAAAAAAAACATAATTATTCCATAAAATCTCCTAAATCGTATCATTTAATAATAACATAAAGAACAAATGTTCCTTTTATTATCATAACATATCCGAAACGAGAGTCTACGTATTATTGTATCGATTTATTTTAATTTGGCAAATTAGATTTTAAGACGCAGAGGAAAAATACCGCCAATCATCCATTGGAGGATATGAAAGTAAGGGCTTCAGAGGAATCTTAAAATAAAAAGCATATACCAAAAATAATATCGGTATACGCTTGTTCATCATGTTATTTATTTGGTCATAGCATGTTCCACTTTTATACAACGATCCATGATAACCGTATAGCCTTTTTCTTTTAGAAACTGATAGGCCTCTTCATTTTCAAGCCCCTGCTGAGCCCAGAAAATATCAGCATCAATTTCAACAAATTCTTTTGCCACTTCAGGTAAATGCTCTGAACGACGAAATACATTAACAATATCAATATGTCCCTCAATCTCTTTTAAGCTTTTAACAGCTTGAACCCCTAGGATTTCAACTCCTTTTGGATTTACTGGAATGATTTCATATCCAGCATCCTGCATCGCTTTAGAAACCATATAGGAAGTACGCTCAGGGTTGTCACTCAAACCCACTACTGCAATGCGCTTTGCTTTTTTCAAAATTTCTCGGATTTCATCCCTTGTTGGATTTTCAATTGTCATTTTTATTCCCTCCAAATTTTTAAATAGTATGTTGACCATAACATTATTTCCCAATCTTCTTTAAGTGTATCATATTAGAGTAATAATCAATAATCATATGCAGTAAATAGGGGAATTCACCTAATGAATCCCCCTTTCACGAATCTATTCATTTTGCGCAATAGGTTTCGTCTCTATTGACAGAGACAGCCATGCTGTTTCATCTGCAAACGATCTTGACCAGCTGGCGATTCCCTTTAATTTGTACTTTGAGACAAGATCAACACGCTTGTTTAAAGATAGTTCATCTTCCAGCCAAATTCGATAGATAGAATGAGTAACAGGATCCACTGCTTCTGCATAGTTTTGTCCGCTTTGTTCATCATAGCTAGGTGTTACACCGTTTATCGTCAACCATTCCTTAACCTCTGTCATCGACAACGCCTTTGATGACATTTCACCTGATGGTTTTTCTTCCCATAGTCTTGTATATAACGGAACGCCAAGAATTAATTTTTCATTCGGTACTACGTCCAATAATCTTTGTAAATTTTCTTCCACCCATGGCAAACTTGCCACACTTCCCGCTGTTTGAGAGGATCCCCAGTGCTCATCGTAGGCCATAACAATTAAATAATCAACGGATTGGGCCAGTTTCTCACGTTCGTAAAAAGCAGACCAATTACCAGTCGTAATAAATGTAATGTCCATAGATACCACTAAGCCAGCTTGATGAAAATAAGGTGCGGCCTCTCGTACAAATTGTGTAACAAACGGCCCGTCTTCTTCACGTACATTTTCGATATCAATATTGATTCCATCCAACTGATACATTTTACTGTATTGAAGCAGCTGCCTAATGATATTTTGACGAGATTCATAATGTTGAAGAGTTTCATGTGTAAGATTCGGGTCAAAAGCATTAGAAAATAAGGCCCAAACTTGATATCCTTTATTATGTGCCCAGTTAACGTATTCTTGGGACCCTAGGTTATTTACCGATCCATCCGTCCCACTTAACTCAAACCATGTTGGTGAAACAACATTTACTCCTGGCATCTCTGGGATCATTGCAGGATTAGGATTCTTTGTATAAACTGCTTCCCAGGTTAAGTGAATGGGGCCCTCAAACATAGGTGTGACAGGTTCTGAGGTATCGTGCTTAATTTCAATTGTTATCGTTTGCTCCTTTTCTACATACTTTTTACGAATATAGCCGGCAATACCGTTTTCCTTGCGGATAAGATAATAATCATCTTTTTCATTTTCTATCTTAATTTTCTCTTTATCAATTACCCCTTCTGTAAAGGGAGACTGCTGATTAGGCTCTAATCTTAACCGCAGTTTTTCTTCATGGACATCCGCAGCCTTAATCAAACCTTCTACCACTTTTTGTCCATTTCTCACAATTTCAATTGCCTTTGTTTCTGGTAAAATAGTGTATTGAATTTCATAGATTTCAAGCAACGGAGTTAAGGCTAAATACAGTTCTCCATTACTTTCCTTTAAAACAGATAAAGGCACTTGGACAGGCTCTTGGTTAATATAGTAAACTTGAGAGTCCTTTGGTAATTGGATTACTTTACTATTTGTCGTTAGAATGATTGAAGAAGACTTTTCGTCATACATTATATATTCATCTATTTTTTCCTTCATAAAGCTAAACGGGACATAGACAGTCTCTCCCTCAAGTAAAACATTCCCTTCCTGTTGGCCATGAAATAAAATGGGGTTTTCGCCGTGAAAATAGTTAACTGTTTCATTTGAAGCAAAAGGGTACAAAAAGAATAGACTGCTAGAAATAACCAACAGAAGCATACCTACTATACCCAGCATAAAACTTATTCTCACGTTTTTTCTTCTTTTATAAACAATGTTTGACATTTTACTGTTCCTCCTCAACCATATCCTAACGAAATGTCATCTGCTTGAAAAGAAATTTCCTCATTTAATTATTGTTTAAATACTTTTCTACAATCATATAAATTTAATAAAGCCTTGCTCCCTCTTAACTATTGCTTGTACTTTATAAAAAATAAAATAATTTGGTAAATGGAATCTTTTAGTTAGAACATGGTAAAATATATAGGAACTTTGAGCAGTTATTTTTGATTCATTGGAAAAGAAGGAGAGTTTGAATGTTAGACTACGGAATCATTGTTATTCTTGCTTATTTAATTGGGTCCATTCCGTCAGGCTTAATTATTGGAAAGAAGTTTTTTGGAGTTGATATCCGGCAGCATGGGAGCGGAAATTTAGGTGGCACAAATACCTTTCGTGTCCTAGGTGTAAAAGCAGGCCTTACCGTAACAATTGCTGATATTTTAAAAGGAACACTGGCTGCTTCTTTGCCACTTTTTTTTCAGTCTGATATGCATTATTTAATTGCTGGGATATTTGCAGTACTAGGGCATACTTATCCAATATTTGCAGGCTTTCGGGGTGGAAAAGCTGTAGCTACATCAGCAGGCGTCTTACTTTGGTATGCACCATTCATGTTTATCATTATGATTGCGGGCTTCTTCATTTGCTTATACATAACAAAGTATGTTTCCCTATCCTCTATGTTTGGGGGCCTTGTAGCGTTGATTTACTCAATCATTAGTCAAGATATTCTGCTCATTATCGTTGTCGCTATACTTACTCTATTTGTCATTTATAGACATAGAGCGAATATTAAACGAATCATAGACAAAACAGAACCAAAAGTAAAGTGGCTTGGATAGGAAGCAATCGAAGCAGGCACACATCGTGCTTGCTTTTTTTGAAAAATTAGTTATTTTACCCTAGAAGTAAATGGGATTTAATTCGAAAATACTTCATTTTATCTATTTAATAACATTGCAATCATTTAGTATCATATAGAAAAACAATATTATTGACTTATTTTGACATTATTCTTCAAATTTTACTCATAAATTGTCAGTATTCGTCATACTGTTTATTAATCGGTTTTTACAAATGATTAATTCTTTAAAAAGGGATGCGATTGAACAATGATAAGGACGAATGAATTCCAAAGTGAATCTTTGACAATTGAAATCGGTGAGACAAACTTCGCTAAAGAGCAGTTATTTGACATTAGAAAGCATGCGGCAGAATTAGCCCATGAAATTCGCAACCCCCTAACAACGATTCAAGGGTTTCTTGAACTACTTAAACCTACTTTACAAGATATGGGCAGAGGCGAGTATGCTGATATTGCGCTGAATGAGATTGAAAGAGTAAATGACATTATTAATCACTTTTTGAACGACATAAAACGCAACCAATGTAACAAGGAATTACTTTCAATAAATGAAATTCTAATAAATATTGTAAGGTTATTTGAAAGTGAATCTAAAGTTAAAAACATTGAACTGTTGACCGATTTTTCAGAAGAAGATATTCAGATTTCTATTGATAAAAACGCATTAAAACAGGTTCTCATAAACCTTATTAAAAATGCCATTGAGGCAATAGAAGAAAATTGTACTCACACTGGTTTTATTACTATACGCACAGAAAAAAATGAGCAACAAGTCTTTATTCATATCATTGATAATGGCTGCGGAATGTCGAGTGATACAATCAATCAACTTTTTACACCCTTTTATACAACAAAAACAAATGGGACAGGGATTGGCCTTTCAGTCTGCAAAGACATTATCGATTATTATAAAGGTACTATTTCCATCGTAACCGATCAAAATAAAGGCAGTAAAATTACCGTCGCATTGCCTTTACACAATGAAAATCACTAAACTTCGTTAAAGAGAGTGTCTAATAAACACTCTCTTTTTTGTTCAAATTTTGTTCATTTAATGGTTATGAAAATACTGTTGTTAAAAAATGTCCATATTTACTAATAAATTTCAAAAAGTAAATGATATACAATAAAAATATAATAAACATATGGGAGGTTCTCCACATGAAAAATGAGGATAAACATTATATTTACTATACATCCATTGGCACATCAGAGAATCAAGATGAATTTTTATTAGAATTATTTACTTGCTCTGAAAATGATGAAGAACATATTGTACCGGAAACGGTTATTCATAACTTTGATGAACTCATTACTTTTTTTGAAAATATGGAACAATAACAGCCTTGTGAATAAAACAGCTAATAATGAAAGATTGATTTCCTTACTATATTTTAAGTAATTGAAATTTCCCATTGCCTAATACATCTTTTATATAATCCAGCTTAGTGTAATCAAAATAAGCAAAATCTTTCTCATGAATTAATATATCAACAAGATCAAATGTATACACTTGATCACCGGAAATAGGCCGCTCTTCCAGAGACAGCTTAAGTTCGGGGCCTCCTCAGCCAATGCCCATTGAAAGACGGACATACAGCTTTTCAAATTCATCTTTTTGTTCCTTTTTTATAGCCTGATCCAATATTGTCATAGCAGCTGCTGTAACCTTAAACAATATACCAACATCTCCTTTTGCTTAGTACGTATTTATTTTGCAGAATAAATACCGTTCCTTTGGGGCTTATAACCTTTAATCCTACAGTAACATGTGGTTTAGAATAGTAGATTGAAGTGATCTTCCCCATTGCTGTGCCATTCACTCGACTGTTTCTTACTAATCTTTATTTTATCCTTATTTTTTTAGCAGCACTAGTGGGTTTTCGACTGAAACGACTTTCGTTAGTGTTTTTCATACTTTTTACAAATAATCAATAGATAAACTTTCACGTACATATAGTGTACAATGCAGAAAATCTATTATACGATTAGTAATGATTTCATTAAGATTGTTAAATGATAATGGTATACAAGCTATACAGTATAATAAAACAGCGAAGGATGGGTTTGCATGAACTTAACAGTAAGTACGGAAGCATTAGAATGGTATGTGGATGAAATGAACTTGAAAGACGGCAGTTTTGTTCGATTTTATGCCCGCTACGGTGGATCCAGTCAAATTCAAAAAGGCTTCTCATTGGGAATCTCAACAGAAGAACCTGATCAAATTGGAATAAAAACGACTCTAAACGGAATTACTTTTTATATTGAAGAAAAAGATTTATGGTATTTTGATGAGCATGACTTGCACATTGGTTTTAATTTGACATTAAGAGAGCCTGAATTCCAATTTACTAAAAAAGCAGACGAGTAAGTTCGTCTGCTTTTTTAGTAAATTGAAGCATGTGTTGAATACAATATAAGAACTAGGGCCAAAGATCATTCGTTAATCCCTCTTTTTCAAGGATTTCTTTTTGCTTTTGTCCTAATAAATCAAAATGCGGATAACCGTCTTTTCTTTTATCAATCCATTCTTTTTTCAGCCCATACCGCTTTCCCCAAGCAACTAGCTTTTCTATATCTTTACAGCCTACTTTTGTGACTGTTTTACTCTCTGGGAAACGGCTATCGAGCCAATAATGAGTAAGAAAAGCTATTTCACCCTTATCAACTTTTTGTTTCCATTCAAGCAGTTCCTGTCGTGTAATGCCAAAAGCCATTTCCCAACCCTCCTTGACTTCGTTTTACCCTGCCTAACTACTTCTTCTTAATCTCTTCATATTTTTGATACCATTCAGGAAAAGCCTTCTTAAATTGAACCGGTTTGAAATCATCCTTTCTTACCACAATATGAGTCGTACTCCCTTCCGCACATACTTCATCATTACCATTCACTATCGAGTAACCGTAAACCGTTTTTAATCGGTCTACTGCTTCAACCCATGTATGAACAAATGCCTTCTCTCCATATCGAATGGCTTTCTTATATGTACAATTAACATCATAGACAGGTGCATAATAACCTGCCTCTTCCATAGATACATAGCTAAATCCAATGTCCTCAATTAACTGGGTCCTTCCAAGCTCAAACCATTTTAAATAATTCGCATGGTAAATAACACCCATCATATCTGTATCCGCATATAGAAGTTGAATTTCTTTTGTTGAAATAAACATTTATTTCTCTCCCTTTCATAACTTTTTTATTTTATTTATTCTTTTCTTATCTTACCAAATGCTGCTTGCACATCTTCCTTCATAATCACAACAGCTTCCTCAACCTTCGGAAAGGAAGATGAACCCATTAAACGACGAGCCTGAGCTTGAATGGACTCATCCATTAAATTTGCAGCAAATCGTCCATTCCCCTCGATTTGCTGCTCCTTTAGTTCCGAAAGGATGAATTGCTCTGCTTCTTCTGTAAGGTAGAAATCAAATTGCTTCCCATATAATTTCATGATTTGCAGTATTTCTTCATTTGTATAATCCTCAAAATGCAGAAACTTTTTAAATCGTGATTGTAAACCTGGATTGCTTTCTAATAAGAGATTTATTTCATTTGGATAACCAGCCAGCACAACGACAAGGTTTTCATTATGCTTCGTCATTTCATCCACTAATGTATCAATCACTTCTTTACCAAAATCACCGCTTGATTGTCCCAAAAGAGAGTAGGCTTCATCAATAAACAATACACCGCCAAGTGCATCTTTGATTTTTCGTTTTGTTTTTATTGCGGTTTGTCCCACATAGCCTGCAACAAAATCTGCACGGCTTGTGACAATTAAATGACCTCTTTTTAATAAACCGCATTCTTTTAGTAATTCAGCATAGATTTTGGCAACTGTTGTTTTTCCTGTCCCTGGGTTACCGGTAAAAACAGAATGAAGCTGGATGGGTACGACAGGCAATCCATGATCACGCCTCATTTTCTGCATTTTCACAAACGAGATAATCGAACGAACTTCTTCTTTAACATTTTCTAATCCAACTAAGCCAGATAACTTTTCCTCTGGGTTATCTCTTGATTCTGGTTCGTACTGAATAAAATCCTGCTTATCTAATAATGAAAATTGCAGAATATCATCCTTCTCTTCAACAGACTGATGGGCACCTTTTTGAAAAATAGCATCAAGAATTAAATGACGAACCGTTCGAGCATTCCCAAATGAATCATCAACCCGCTCTTTTTCGATTCGTTCCTCAAGAGCTATTTTTGCTTCATCCGTAAGAATATAATCATTATCAGATGCTATCATTTCACCAATTATGATTAACTCTTCATTGGTATAATCAGGTAAAGAGATATGATTAGACATTGGGAAACGGCTGCGCAATCCTGGATTCGCATCAAGAAATGGTCTCATTTCATCCGGGTACCCGGCAAGTATGACAGCAAATTTTCCACCATATTCATTCCCGGTCATTAACGAAACAAGTGTATCAATTGCTGTTTGTCCGTAATCATTCCCAGATTGTCCTTCCCGCTTTAAATTATAAGCTTCGTCAATGAATAGAACCCCGCCAAGAGCCCTTTCAACCGCCTGTCGTACATTTTCCTCTGTTTGTCCCACATACGAACCTACTAATTGAGAACGGTCTACCTCCACCACTTCTTTCCGAGGCAGCACATGAAGTTCATGATAGATTTTGGCAATTAATCGAGCAAGTGTTGTCTTTCCAGTACCCGGATTTCCTGTTAAAATCATATTCAAACTTACTTCATCTTTTGTTTGAAACCCCTTCTCTTTACGGATTTTTTGGTATTTAAAAAACTGGTAAAAATCGTTTAGTTTCCTTTTAACAGCCTCAAGACCTATCATATGGTTTAATTCTTCTAAAGAACTGACTGCTTCCTCTGCTTCTTCGCGTTCTAATTCATCAGCAAACAAAGCAGACCATTGTTTTTTTAATGCCTCAATGGCTGCAAGATGCAGCTTCATTTCTTCAAGATGAACGGCTGTATGAAATGCCCCCACCAACGAATTTTCATATTCACTTGTTGCTTTTAGTAGAGAAGCACTTTCCTCAGTCGTTTCTTCCAAGAGGTTTTTCATTTTTTCATAGAGGACAAGTATATCTGCGTTCGTTATGTATGTTGCTGATTGAATATAATAAGAAATTTTCTCAATAGTATCTTCAGCCATTGTTAAAAATTGCCCGCAAACGGCTTTATATATCTCTATTGTTTGTTTTTTTGCCTGACGGTTATCCGTTTCCCTTATTGGTGGAAAGGTTAATATATCAAGTAAATGAGTGTTTTTTTTCCATTCAAAAGTAGCTAAATACTCATTCACTCTCGTATTTGCCGGATTCAACTCTTTCGCTTTTTCCATCCAGGTTAGTACAACAGAACTTTTCTTTCCTTTAGACAATGCAGATAAAGCTAATATGGTCAATAGCTGTGAAGCCACTAGATGATTATCATCTTCTTTCACATCCATATGTTGAAGGGTTCTTAATATGTCTCCTTCATTTTCTACAGAACCTCTCTCATGAAGTTCATTTTCCCAATTTTGAACCTTCATTAAAAATTGCTCTCTGTCTTGTCGCATCAGTCTTTCCATTCATATCACTTCTTTTTCAACTTAATTATTTGATGAATAATTTCTTTTTTATTCTACCATATTTATTCAAAGGAATAGACATTAGAGGTTTAGTTGAGAGGAGAAATGGGTGGTCCCATTGAAGAGAACTCTCTTCTTCAATGGGATATAGGAAATATTAAGGATAGTAAATTCTTCTTTTATCGAGCAGAATTCTCGTCTTTTATTTCTGATCGCATAGCATCAATACTTTCCCGGCGACGTTCATTTTTTGCTTCAATGTGCGCTCGGTCTTCACCACTTACATTTTGCATCGTTTCTTCAGCCTTTTGCATATTATCAATAGTATTGACAATCATTTCCTGAAGCTTCTCTACGTTATCACTGCGATCATCTGGATTTGGTTTGTTATTGTACGTCATTTCAATTCCTCCATATTTTTAATAATCAAATTCGCTCCGTCGAATTTGCGCCCGGATTATTATCGAGCTCGCTCGATAAATTTCCATTAAAAAAACCGTGGCATCCGCCGGAGACTAAACTTCATTCTGAAGTTTAAAAGTACAGAGTTAGTTTGTCACCTTCACAAAAAAATAATCAAAAAAGACGAACAAAATTTTGTTGTTCATAAATATATTATGTAAACATAAATAAGAGAGAAATGCCATTAGGCATTTCTCTCTTATTTTTATTATTCACCCTTGGTTTGAATTACTTGGGCATGCTGTCCAGACGTATCCTGCATTTTCTTTCCTTTATTACCCCCAAAACCACGTGGCTGCGTACCTAATGTTTCTGGTACATGATGTTTGCTGTCTTTTTTTGGGTTACCCATTAGAATCCCTCCTCGAGCTAATCTTTCATGAGAATGCTATTACCAGCCGCTTCAATTGCTGCTGTTACTCCTCATGATAAAGTATCTCCTCTAAGACTGGTTTCATAAATGGTAATGACTGTTAGCTGTGTTTGTTCACACTCTATTCAGCCTTGCTTAAATGTCTCTTTTCTAATCTTTCTTCAATTTTCTCAATTGCTGCCTGATCACGTAATAATTGTAGTTTATTTTCATTAACTAGTTCTGAAAAAGAACGTTTTTTTGGTTTTCTCATTATGTTCCACACTCCTTATTTACTATTATAATGATTATTATGACCAATAATCGAATTAATTATTACAAATTTTCGAAAATTACTCTTTTTACGAGCGATTTCGACATTTTTCGCTTGGTTTTATTATAGCATATTTTGTCGGAAAGTTTTATATAAAATACATTATTTTCTGAAAATTTATTTTATTAAAAAACCCATTTTTCAAAAATTTTATTAATAGTCATCAAAAAAACACTGATTATTTTCAACCAGTGTTTTTTCACTTACATATCTTCCACATATTGCTTCATAATTTCTTCTGTCATAGCTGAAATATATTTATGTCGAATAATCCCTTCTTCATCAATGAAATAAGTGGTCGGTATCGTTAATACCTGATACAGCGAATTCACTTCATCCTTCTCATCTAATAATATGGGGAAGGTTAGTCCCATTTCTGATATAAATTTACTAACATTGTATTGAGGATCTATATTGACAGCAAGGATGACCACATCTTCTCCAGCAGATTGATAAAACTTTTCCATATCCGGCATTTCTTCTTTACAAGGCGGGCACCATGTCGCCCAGAAGTTTAACAGTACTTTTTTTCCTTGAAAATCAGATAGTTTGACCGTTTCTCCAGCTAAATTCTTCAATTCAAAATCTGGTGCCTTACCACCGATTTTTAACCCTGGAAGGTTGTCCGGCTTTTCTTCTTGTTCCATTGCCTGCACAATCGCAACGGTCATCATTGCAAGCAATAGAACAGCTACAGCAACCTTTTTAACCATGAAAAATCCCCCTTGTTTTCCAGCCATTATTATGTATATTGTAACCTAAAATAGTAGAATTATGAAATTATTATTTCTCTATATCAAATAAAACACCATACAATAAACTTGTATGGTGTTTCAAAAGATTCTTATTTTAATTTTTCACGAAGAACCATTTGCAGAATTCCGCCGTGACGGTAGTAATCAATTTCTACTTCTGAATCAAAACGAACAAGTACTTCGAATTCTTTCTTGTTGCCTGCTTCATCAGTAGCTGTTACTTTCAGTAAGTCGCGTGGACGAACATTTTCATCGATTTGAACATCGATTACTTCTTTACCAGTTAAACCAAGAGTTTCAGCACTTTCTCCATCCTTGAATTGTAATGGAAGAACTCCCATAAGAACAAGGTTAGAACGGTGAATACGCTCATAGCTTTCAGCAATAACTGTCTTGATTCCAAGTAAGTTTGTACCTTTTGCTGCCCAGTCACGAGAAGATCCCATTCCATAATCTTTACCAGCAAGAACAACTAGACCTGTTCCATCTTCTTTATACTTCATGCAAGCATCATAAATAGATGTTACTTCACCAGTTGGCCAGTAAGTTGTGAATCCACCTTCTGTACCAGGAGCGATTTGGTTGCGAATACGGATATTAGCAAACGTACCGCGCATCATTACTTCATGGTTACCACGACGAGAACCATAAGAGTTGAAATCACGTGGCTCTACACCGTTTTCACGTAAATATTTACCTGCTGGTGTGTTAATTCCAATCGCACCTGCTGGAGAAATATGGTCAGTCGTTACAGAATCGCCGAACTTACCAACAACGCGTAAACCACCTAATGGTTTTACTTCGTCTGGATCAGGCTTTAAGCCTTCAAAGAACGGTGGGTTTTGGATATAAGTTGATTTATCATCAAATGTATAAAGTGCATCATTGCTTGTTTGGATTTTGTTCCATAGAGCATTATCACCAAATACGTTCGCATACTCAGCACGGAATAATTCCGGTGTAACTGTTTGTTTAACCACTTCATTGATTTCAGCAGTTGTTGGCCAAATATCCTTGAAGAATACATCGTTTCCATCTTTATCTTTACCTAGTGATTCATTTTGAAGATCGATATCAACAGTACCTGCTAATGCATAAGCAACAACAAGCGGCGGTGAAGCCAAGTAGTTAGCTTTTACAAGCGGATGGATACGGCCTTCAAAGTTACGATTACCAGAAAGAACAGATGTAACAAGTAAATCGCTGTCTGCAACTGCTTTTTCAATTTCATCTAATAACGGACCTGAGTTACCGATACATGTTGTACAGCCATATCCAACTGTGTTAAAGCCAAGCTTTTCTAAATATGGAAGTAAACCTGAATCACGTAAATATCCAGTAACAACTTTTGATCCTGGTGCTAATGAAGTTTTTACAAATTTAGGCACTTCTAGACCAAGTTCAACCGCTTTCTTTGCTACTAATCCTGCACCTACTAATACATATGGATTTGATGTATTTGTACAGCTTGTGATAGCGGCAATTGCGATTGCTCCTGTTTTCATTGTTACTTGATCGCCGTTAGCAAAATTAACAACTGCTTCTTTGTTAATCTCATCCTCATTAAATCCGAAACCTTGGTTTCCTTGAGGAGCAGTAATGGCTTTGTTAAATTCTTTCTTCATTTGTGAAAGTGGAATTAAATCTTGTGGACGCTTAGGACCAGAAAGATTTGCTTCGATTTCAGCTAAGTTAATTTCAACAACGTTTGTATATACTGGCTCTAAAGCTGGATCAAAGAATAATCCGTTTTCTTTGCAGTATGTTTCAACAATGTTAATTTGCTCTTCTGAACGTCCAGATAAGCGCATGTACTCTAAAGATTCACCATCAACTGGGAAGAATCCGCAAGTTGCACCATATTCAGGCGCCATGTTAGCAATTGTAGCACGGTCTGCAAGTGGTAATGCAGGTACACCAGGTCCGAAGAACTCTACGAATTTTCCTACAACACCATGGCTACGTAGAACTTGTGTTACTTTTAAAGCAAGGTCAGTAGCAGTTGCGCCGTCTGGAAGTTCTCCAACTAGCTTAACCCCTACTACTTCAGGAACTGGGAAGTATGAAGGCTGGCCAAGCATTCCTGCTTCTGCTTCAATACCACCTACACCCCATCCAAGTACACCGATACCATTAATCATAGTAGTATGAGAATCCGTACCTACTAGTGTATCAGGGAATGCTTCAAATTCTCCGTCTTCATTTTCAACTGCGTGTACAACGTTAGCAAGATATTCTAAGTTAACTTGGTGTACAATACCAGTTGCCGGCGGAACCGCACGATAGTTATTGAATGCTTTTTGAGCCCAACTTAGGAATTGGTAACGCTCTGTATTACGTTCAAATTCTAACTCCATGTTAAGTCCTAAAGCTTCTTGAGTTCCGTATTTATCTACTTGTACAGAGTGGTCGATAACAAGATCAACTGGTTTAAGCGGATTGATTTTATCTGGGTCGCCGCCTAAATCTGCCATAGCCTTACGAAGTGATGCAAGGTCAACAACAGCAGGTACACCTGTAAAGTCTTGAAGGATTACACGTGAAGGTTTAAATGGAACATCAATTTCTTTAACTTCATCCGTTCCCCATTTAGCTAAATTCTCAACATGCTCTTTTGTGATCACACGTCCATCATACTGGCGAAGGACAGATTCTAATAATACTTTAATAGAATAAGGCAACTTAGATACATTACCTATTCCAGCTTGTTCTAACGCGGCTAAATCATAATAATTATAACGCTTCCCGTCTAATTCAAATGACTTACGGGACTGAAAAACATCATTAGTTGACATTATGTATTTCCCCCTCTTTTAAAATCATGTTCGTTATTATCATAAACAATTTTCGCATATTTGTCGAAAAGTTTGAATTTTTTATTTTGTCCCAAACTTCTCTAACATTTTTTATTTTAATATAAGCATTCGCATAAGTAAATAACAAGAATGTGATGTTTTTCATCATATAAACTTATTTTTTTCATAAAATATTATTTACTATTAGGATTTATCAATAAAATCTAAATTTGTCTTGTTTTGTATGTTAAATGGAATTTTCCCAACTGAATAACGACAAAAAACGCAGGAATAATAATAAAATATGGAGGTGAAGACAAATGGCAAAGAGAAGAGCAAATCATATCATTCCCGGTGCAAATGCCGCTAGTGCACAAGGGAAAGGAACTGGATTCAATGAGGAATTTTCTAATGAACCGTTGACAGAAGCGCAAAAAATGAATAATAAAAAGCGAAAGAAAAATCAATAACAAAAACCCCCAATATGGGGGTTTTTGTTATGATTACAATGTTCCGTTTACTTCATCTACCATGCTTCGAAGATCATTTTGAAATCTTTCCAGCTGCACTCGCTGGTGTTCGGAAGCGACTTCCATTGCATTCTCAATTTGCTGATAGGCTTCATTGACTTCCTTCTGCAAATGCTTTAACTGACTCCCATAGCTGGCTGAATCTTGAACAATGTCAAAATAGGCCTCTTGTGCATGTTCAACACCTTGCTGAGCAGCTTGAAACGCCTGCTGCTTATCTTTGTGATACGGCATATAAATAATCCCTCCTTTGCCCAGTATGTACCGTTAAATTGTGCAAACATGAAGTAAAATATTCAGCATAAAATCGGTTCAATTTCCTATCCTAATAAATGAGGAGGGATGACAAATGGTAAACAAAAACGACGGGAAAGATATGCGCAGAAATCAGCCAAAAACTTCAGGTCAGCCTGAACCATTAAGCGGATCACACAAAGTAAAAAATCGCAACCATACGAGACAAAAAAGCAAGTCACATCATGATATGTAAAGAAAAACAGACTAAAATTCATGTAGACTACAGTGATACATACTGTAGTCTACATACGTTATCTCCCGCCTATTAATAAATTCCATTCTTTTTTACATCAATCCAATCATCTGTTTCTTCCAACAATCCGGCCATTTGAAATAATAAATCCTCCCTTCCTTTTGCCGACATAAATTGGACTCCAACAGGCAATCCTTCTTTTGTCATATGCAGAGGGACGCTCATTGCCGGCTGTCCAGTTAAATTAGCCAATTGGGTAAAGGCGTTCGTTTTAAGTTATTTTCGACCATTTGATCAATAATTCCTAACTTTTTCACCGCCTTTTGTAAATGGAATGTTCCAACAATATGAATTAAATAATTTTCGAACGAATTCATATCAAGCTCACCGATTTTTGAAGGAGGATAAGCTGTAGTAGGCGTTATGTAAAAATCATAAGTATCATGAAATGCTTCCATCTGATTGGCAGCTTTATCCCATTCTCTTATACTTAGGACAAAGCCCTCTGCTGTGATTGCCTTACCAAGTAAACCAAGAATATAGGTGGACGGTTCCACGTCGCCAATTTTTATTTTTCTTCCGAGCAGTGCTTCCATATCCTTCAGAGAAGCAGCTACTTCCCCAAAATACAAGGTCATGAAACTGTTTGCTATTTTCTTTCCGTCTACAGGAGCATTCTTTTCTTCCACAATATGACCCAAGGACTCCAAGCATGTTACTGCCTTATAGACTGCTTCTCTACATTCAGGGTCTACTTCTGTACCAATCGGAGAAATGGTTGAAAAAGCAATCTTAAGTGGTTGGGTAAATGGCTCTTTGACAGCTTCACAATAGTTTGCTTCAAATGGACCAGCGTGAAAAGCAGCACCTCTCTCATAACCTTTAATCCAATCAAGCATAAGGGCACTGTCACGTACAGAGCGGGTCAACACATGATCAACTGCTGCCCCTTGCCAATGTCTTCCTTCTTTCTTACCAACTGGTGTTCTTCCCCTTGTCGGCTTTAATCCAAAAAGACCGGTAAAGGCAGCAGGGATACGAATGGAACCCCCTCCATCATTGGCTCCGGCAATTGGAACCATGCCAGAAGCAACAGCAGCTGCTGACCCTCCACTTGAACCTCCAGGAGTATAATTCAGATTCCAAGGATTTCTTGAAGGACCGTATAAAGAAGGTTCAGTTATTCCCATTAAAGCAAGCTCGGGAATATTCGTTTGTCCAATAAAAATGGTTCCTGTTTTCCTCATTCTTTCTACTAACTCTGAATCCTCTGCTGCTTTATAATGACAATAAGCTTTAGACCCGCTCGTAATAGGATCCCCCTTTTATTTCTTGAGCAATATCCTTTAACAATATCGGTACACCGGAAAATGCACCGGAGGAATCTAGTCGATTCGCCTTCTCCCTTGCCTGGTCATACATTTTATTAATCACAGCGTTTAATTCATGATTTTTCTTATCGATTTCCTCAATAGCAGCTTCTATGACCTCACCTGCTGTTACTTCCCGTTTTCTAACTAACTCGGTTAAACCAATTCCGTCATAGTTTTTATCGTATTCCGACAGAAGACTCCCACCTCAAGGAACGTGAAGGGCGAAGCCCAGTGAGTAGGCGGGAGATGAATGTCGGTTGGCTTTAGCCAACATTGTTGAATAATCCGAACAAGTGTACTATACTATACTCGTAAGTTGTTCTTTGAAAACTGGATATATGGGGTTAGTGCGAGAAAGGCTTCGCACTGTAAAATATCCAAGCACCATTCGCCTCCACGCACACCGAAGTTGCGAAAACCAAGCTAAAGTAGGGTGCGTGGCGAGTCCAACGTACAAGTTTGCAACACTTGCAGGAGGCTCACGCCACTGGTACTGCCAACCGTCGGTGCGACGGGGATAGCCTGCTAAAAAACTGAAGGATACTTCGGTGTTCGCAGGAATCTCCATCTTCAAATTTTCGTTAAAAAATTAAGGTGGAGTAGTTCAAAAGGAAATCCAGCCAACTCTCTCACCTCTGAAAGAACGATATAGGATAATAATTTATTCTTTCCTCAGACACTGTTTTCCTTTATTTCCATAAAAAAGGTGTTAATCTCCTCACAGATATCCAACACCTTTATCTTAACCCCACCATAATTTATGCAAGTTCTGCAAGTGCTTTGACAAGTAATTCCTCTTCTTCTTCGCTAACTGATCGTAAATCAATTTGGATTTCTTCTTTTTGAATTCTGACAACAATGGCAGGCGTTGACTTCATTCTTAATAACGCCGCTGCTTTTTCAGCTGTAAACTGTTTATGTGTCAGCGCCGCTACATAGGTTGGCAGCTCCACTTCAGGCATGGTCCCCCCGCCCACTTGGCTCGTTCCCTCAATAATCGAATAGCGATAGGAGTCACTTACTTCTGCAAGCTTTTTTACAAAAGCTTCTGTTCGCTGCTTTAATTCTTCTTTACTGACTAATAAATCTCGAACAACAGGAATGTTTGTCAGCTCTTCTTTTCCTTTTGCGTAATGCATCAACGTGCCTTCTAATGCGGCAAGTGTCATTTTATCGACCCGCAATACGCGGGCAAGCTGATGTTTTTTCAATTGATCAATGAGTTCTTTTTTTCCTGCAATGATGCCGGCCTGAGGTCCTCCAAGCAATTTGTCACCGCTGAAGGAAACAAGATCCGCCCCCATCTTTAACACTTCACTGACAACTGGCTCATCCCCAATACCGTGCTTCCGGAAGTCATATAATACTCCGCTTCCTAGATCCTCGTAAAAAATCACCTGTTCATGTTTGCCAGAAAGCTCTGCTAATTCCACGGTATCTACTGATTCAGTAAATCCCATGATTTTAAAATTACTCGTATGTACTTTTAATATCATCCTTGTTTCTTCATTCAACGCCCGTTCATAATCATATAAATGCGTTTTATTGGTTGTCCCAACCTCAACAAGCCGAGCACCACTTTCTTCCATAATAGAAGAAATCCGGAAGGAACCGCCAATTTCAACGAGCTGACCTCTTGATACAATCACTTCTTTTTCATTGGCCAACGCACGTAAGATGATATATACAGCCGCAGCATTATTATTCACAACCATCGCGGCTTCTGCACCGGTTATTTTCTTAATAAGCTCCTCTACATGGGTATGTCTCGACCCACGTTCTCCTTCATTTAGCTTATATTCTAAGTTTGAATACCGCCTTGCAACTTCCATAACATGCTGTACAGCTTGTTCGCTTAGCCTAGCCCTCCCTAAGTTTGTATGTAAAATCGTTCCAGTCGCATTAATCACATTTTTTAATGTGTAACTATATTGACGATGGATGCTTTGCTCCATTCTCGAAAAAATTTCTTCCAAAAAAAGTTCATTACCTGGCTCAGGACCGGCCCATTCATTATTCAAAATGAACTGTCTGATTTCATTTAATACAGTTGATAATATAGCTGTTAAATTCAATTGATCAATCCCAAATTGGTCCATAAACAGAGTAAACCGCTCACTTTTTTGCAGTTCGTGAACGGGGGGCAATGCTTTTAATAAATGTTTCATAAGAGATTCCTCCAAAACCTAAGTACTTCGATGCAACCTTATTATTATAGCATTTTTCACCTCATCTAATCTCATACACACAGTGAACTCTCATATAGATCCAGTGATATAAATATAATGAAATCTCACTTTTCTACTTTTGATTCTTATTCGTCATAATCATGTGCATTCAAAACAAAAAACTTGTATACTGAGGGTTGGAGGTGAGCCCTGTGAGTGAGCAAGAAAAAATTCGTCTTACTTCATTATCAACAAAAGCCGGCTGAGGCTGCAAAATTGGTCCTGAGGACTTAGCGCAAGTTTTGCGCTTATTACCTGAACAAGAGCAAGTACCCGAGTTACTAGTCGGACGCGAAACATCTGATGATGCAGGTGTATATCAACTGACAGATTCGATTGCATTAATACAAACGATTGACTACTTTACTCCTGTGGTTGACGATCCATATATGTTTGGTCAAATAGCAGCGGCCAATGCCCTAAGCGATGTCTATGCCATGGGCGGCAAACCAAAAACCGTATTAAACATGGTTGGTTATCCTGTGAAAAAACTGGGCGGCGAAATGCTGGCAGAAATTTTACGCGGCGGAAATGATAAAGTAAAAGAGGCTGGCGCTGTCTTAGTTGGCGGCCATTCCATAGATGATCAGGAGCCAAAATACGGTTTATCTGTAACAGGAATTGTCCATCCAGATAAGTTTTGGAAAAACGTCGGCGCAAAACCAGGAGAAGTCCTAGTCCTAACGAAGCCGATTGGAGTTGGAATTCTTACAACCGGAATTAAACGCGGTGCGGTCACGCAAGAACAGGAAAAAATCGTAACAGAAACAATGGCCATGTTAAATAAACGTGCGGCTGAAGTACTTAGTGATTTTACACCAAGTGCGGTTACAGATGTGACCGGATTCGGTCTATTAGGACATGGCAGTGAAATGGCCTCCGGAAGCAATGTGACGCTTGTGATCCACTATCATAAAGTCCCTATCCTTGATGGAACCGTACAATTAGCAAAGGATGGCGTGGTTCCAGGCGGTTCGAAGTCCAATCATAAGTGGCTTGAAAAGGATGTGGACTATCAGGATATTCATCCTGAAGAACAAATGATTCTTTGTGACGCGATTACATCCGGCGGGTTGTTAATATCCATAAACGCTGAAGATGCGGAAAAATATGTCCAAGCTTTGAAAGAAGCAGGCCAAGATTCCTGGATTATCGGGGAAGTTATCGAAAAACAAGAAAAACTGATTACTGTTAAGCGATAGGGTGTGGGAGTGATTCTCCCTCCCCTGTTTTGATTAAGCCTATTAGAATACCAAAGGACTTCCATTAGAGAATCTCATTGAAACCATTGACCAAAATAAACAAAATGATTATAATATATTAATGTCAAATGATGTCCCAGTAGCTCAGCAGGATAGAGCAACAGTTTCCTAAACTGTAGGTCGGGGGTTCGAATCCCTTCTGGGACGTAAGAGAGTTCAGATAGAAGAAGTTTGAACCATGTAGAAATGCTTCAAATCCTTGATGTATTAAGGTTTGGGGCGTTTTTTTGTTTTTAAAGAAATTAAGTACCTGCTTTTTTAAAATGTTCATTGTTGACCTATCTAAGTCAATGGTACGTTTAGATGATTCGTTTTTTAACGGACCAAATCCGCCTTCTTCCTTGTAACGCCATTGTCGATGGATATTAATCGTATTCTCTTTAAAATTAATATTTTGTCATTTTTTTTAGCATGAAACGTCCAAGCTTCTCCTTTTGATTTCGGATATGCTACTGGCCCTCCATATTTAACATCAAGTTTTTTTCTAAAATTTGGTGGATAAAGTATTCTCTCTTTTATCCACTCACTTTTCTTTCCAACCTTTTTTTCAACATCCTTCATTGTCCAGTAGAAACCATCGTATTTTGATTGCTGCAATTCTTCTAACTCAGTTCTTGAAATTAAAACACTGTCAGAAGAAATTGGAATCGTTAAATTCACTGATAATCGTTGTTGCATTTCCTTTTGCCTCCGTATATTTCTAATGAGTTGTACTTCATTTTCTAGTCTACATATTTTGATTTCAGTTGTATTGCATTTACTAAATAAATACCGGTAACTCACTTAATTGCAATACATCTTAGCTTCGAAATTTTAATATTTTAATAGGGATTAAAAAGTTTATATTTTCAGACTTCTAGACGTTTATTGTTAAAAGAACGGATAAGTTCCTCGATATGTTATTTTAATTAATTACGTGCGGAAATTTAATGTTCTGAAACTATTATTGGGCGAACATTTAATTTTTCTATTGTGTATTTAGCACAATATGTTTTTAGTTTATCCTGAATAGAATATGAATTTTCCTTAGCCATTCCAGCAGCCCATAATCCAAACTTTTTCAGCACATGATTATGTAAATTACTATCGACTGATCTGGCATTAAGAGTTGCACTATCTAATGCTGGCATTAATGCTGAATAAAAGAAATGTAAAAGCAAGGTAGCCAAAAGTAAGCCAATAAAGGAAGTTGCCGGGATATAACTCAAAAGGCTGATCAATGTACCACTGGCCATTATATTTAATAATGTTTGACTACTGAATTTTTCCGAGAAAAAAGGAAATGCGACCAAAGTAGAAAGACCTCTAGCAACCAATCCTAGGCTCATAATTAAACTAGCTTGTGAAACAGTTATCCCTTTTGTATAAATTATCCATCCGGTCCAATACGGAAGGAAAATGCCCCAAGTCATAAAAAAACTAAAAATCTGACTACTCATCCAACGTTGTGTGTTCATTTTTTATCACCTCATTGTTGCATCATAACATTAAGATTTTTACAATACTATGAGATCACTCATATTTTAAAAGGTGATATGTTAAATGTCAGAACTGTCCCGTACCAGTGAACAAGCCAACCCAATATCCATTGAACATAAATGGTTTACTTCATTTTTCTAGAAGTTTATACAGGGGTCAAATGTGACCAATAATAAATAAGGCCAGCTCATCGTCAAACTGACCTTTTACACCGTTATTTATTAAATGACCCTATCAGATTCAATTTCTGGGTTCAAATAATAATGCTTTTAGGCGAAGCGCACTTTGTCACTCATCTGTTGTTAATCTAGCTTTTTTAGTTCTTCTACCTTCATCTGTCCATCTTTAATAAGCACCGATGGTACTCCATTAATATATTTTCTTGACTTTGGTAGCCCTATTTGTATGTTTGACAATAAAATAATCCCAATAATAAGCAAAGTTCCACCGTATAATGCCTCCCACTCATCTCTCCATGCTAAAGGTTGAACAGGTATAGCACCAATAGACATTCTCAACACAGCTTCCGAAACAATTGTTTCTGCAAGTAATCGTTTACCTGCAATACGCAGAAGAAGAACAGCAGCAATAAAGATGATGATTGCCTTGACAGTGAAGGCAATCATCATTTTTCTCACCCCTTAATTTTTTTGTTATTATTTGTTAAATCCATAGTAGGAATGTAGATTGGTTTAAAAATGAAGTAATAACAAAAATTCATTCGTGTGAAAGATAAAAAAACTATAACTTTTCCATGATTTTTTCTAAAGGAATGACCACGCCTTTTTCATCCTTAAACATGATATGTTTTGGTTCAAAATGAACGGGAGAATCTAAACCAGCAGCTGCTGCTGCACGAAAAAGTCCCTTTCTGAGAGTAATAAGATAGTTGGCAACACGGTGTTTCTTTTCGTCAATGACGAGTGCATCCTGTAATTCAGGGTCAGTTGTTGCCACGCCCACAGGACAGGCATTGGAATGACATTGTAATGTCTGAATGCATCCCACTGTAATCATAAAAGCACGTGCGATATTGACAAGATCGGCCCCCATCGCCAAAGCAACAGCAATCCTGTCAGGAGTAAATAGCTTCCCAGAAGCAATTATTTTCACGCGATCACGAACATCGTATTTCTGAAGAGTGTTATGAACGATTGGAAGAGCTGATTTGATTGGCAGGCCCACACTATCTATCAGTTCTTGATAGGAAGCACCAGTTCCTCCTTCACCGCCATCGACTGTGATAAAGTCAGGACCTTTTCCTGTTTCTTTCATGTATTTAGCGAGATCTTCTATACTATCTGTGCCTCCGACTACAATTTTCATTCCGACCGGGATTCCTGTATGATTACGGATTTCTTCAATAAATTCAACCATTGATGGTACATCACCAAACTGAACAAAACGGTTAGGGCTGTCAATCGATTTATATGGTTCCACTTTGCGAATCTCCGCAATTTCAGGATTGACCTTCTCGGCATCAATATGCCCCCCGCGTGTTTTAGCGCCTTGGGCCAATTTGATTTCAAAAGCTTTTACTTGAGGAATTTCGCTTTTCCTTTTTAACTCATCCCAGTCTATGTTTCCATTTTTATCACGCACGCCGAACATGGCTGGTCCAATTTGCATAATGATGTCTGTTTCACCTTTTAAATGGTAAGGAGATAACCCTCCCTCTCCTGTATTCATCCATGTACCTTTCGCTATTCCAAGCCCCTCCGATAATGCTGTGATGGCATTAGATCCTAGTGCACCGTAACTCATCCCAGACATTCCGATTAACCCTTTAAGAACAAAAGGATATTTGGCATTAGGACCAATCACAACAGCATCGTCATCATGTAATAGGTAGGCAGCTGATTCTTCATCCTCTAACTTTTCCTTTCTTTGAGTAAAAAGCGGATCATTCAGCAACAAATATCTTTTGGTTAAAACCTTTATATCTCGATCGAACTTTAACTCCTCGTTTAACTTCGGAAACATATCATTTCGAATGAAGTATCCTTCCTCGTCAAAATCACGTTTCGAACCAAAGCCGACAACATTCCGTTTGTATTTTGCCGATTTGACAATCTGCTCATAATCGTCCCTTGAAAAGGGCTTCCCTTCGTTATCACCGTTAAACCAATATTGACGGAACTCCGGTCCAACATTTTCTAGAAAATAACGCATCCTGCCGAGCAAAGGATAATTTCTTAAGATAGAATGCCGCTTTTGATTTTTGTCAAAAACAAATAAAAAACTGAGATAAATGACGATGATGATAAAAAGCAATATGAACAAAAATCCTCCAGCAATAATTAAAAAATCTGCGAGATTCATCGGTACCCCCCTTTTTAACTGTATATGAATCTAATTTTCATCTTGGGGGATAAATTTATACTGTGCAGTCCGATTATTTTCTTCTTAAAAATAAAAATAACCGAGAAACGCGGGGACAGAGTTGATGTTTCATAGAAGTCCTTAATGAATTTCTCTCATAGAGCCTTTCATGTCAATGAACGCGCAGAACCGTCCCCTTGTTTCGCTAATAAAAAAACATAGGGAAACTAATCTTCCTATGTTTTCATTCATATTATTTATCTGTTTGTTTTTGCTTCTTTTTCAAATACTCCGCACGTATTTTTTCAAGTTGCTGCTTTTTATCAAATTTGGCAGGCGTCTGTTTTTCATGAAATTTTGTCACAGCTGCCTGACCTTTGTAATCCAATTGATATTTTCCCACTTTGTTCACCTACTTTCTTATCTTTAGAGAGAATCTATTCAAGAAATATAATATACCTTATTTTACTGAAGTAAACCTTATTATATTAGTGTACTGCTAACCTTGCATATATCAATAAAAACAGTAAAAACTTAGCAAAATAATTCATCGCCAAATAGTATTCATTTCATTGCTATAATTTAAATAAAGATGATAATGCCTTTCTTTTTCATCAGCCATTTAAACGTCCTACTGTTTGATAACCAGAATCAGCTTTCCTTCATGAGGACTAACGGTAAGGGCAGATTAGTACATCTGATCAATTTCTTTTTTTCTATTTTCGAGCTGTGTTTGTAAAAACTTTTCTTGGTTTTTTCTTTTCTTTACCATTTTTTCATATTCTTTCTCAAGTTTTTGAGCTCTTTTGATGTCTTTGGGAATCAGTTCGCCTCTTCGCAGGTAAATAGCTAAATCTGAATAAACATCTTCAAACCCTAGTTCAAGGGCTACATTCATCCAGTACATTCCCTTTTCGGCATTGTTTATACTCATATAATGGCTGCCAAGGTTAAAAGCAGCAAATGGATGTTGCTGGGATGCCGCTAATTCATAATAATAAACTGAAGTATCCATGTCATCCCCGTCTTCAAACATTGCTCCAAGCATAAATTGTGCTTCGATATGATTTTGATCAGCCGCACGTTTGAGCATCAGCTTAACTGTTTCTTCACTCATACCATTATCTTCAGCCATTAATGCAAATACATATTGAACATGTGAATCTTCTATGGAGAAAAATGGTTCTAGTTGTTTTAATGGAGTTTTTACTTTAAATATCTCTCGAATCATTCGTTCTCCAAATTCATTATAATCCGGTTTAATTAACTGCAGCATTTCTTTCACATATGCAACATCCCGGAGGAATTCTAAAGCTTCATTCATTCGAGCCACTTTTTGTTCATCTGTATATTTCAAGCTTGTTGCAAAAAAATGACGAATGTTTTTAAGTTCTTCTGCCGATATGGAAGCATCATCAAGTGCGTTTTGATAAGTATAGTCAATATAACTAGAACAATTATTTTCAGCCCGCTCAAATCGTATCAGAGCCTCTTTATAATAGCCTTGACGCCTACAGTAAACCCCGCTGCCTACCCACTGTTTCTTATAATCAAATTCTTTAATTTTATATTCATTTTTTAATGAAATCCACTTTAAACTACGATCTCTATGTTCCATTCGGCTACAAAGGTTTATTATTGAATGATAGTGTTTTTCCACCTCATAGCACTCAATTGCTTCATCATATAACATCGCCTGCTCAAACAACTGACCTGCACCTTCAAAGTTTCCTTGCTGTTTCACAAGATACGCTTGACAAAGTAATAGTCGTTGTTCAATGTCCCTATCGGGTGTTAAACGTAAATAACAATTTTTAGCCTGTTCATATAAGCCGCGCTTAAAGAAATGATCACCTTGTTCTTTCCAGTCCTGCTCTGAAAACTCCGACTCAGCTTTTTTGTCAACTGGCTCAACAGCTGTATGAACAGCCAACTGCTTTTGAATATCCTCCATTTGCCAAAGATCCGAGGCCTTGCAGCCGTCATAAATCAGACATTCCTTCATTCCTCTCGTTACAGCCACGTAAAGCAGACTTGCTTCATAACGGATAAACCTTTGCATCACTGGATTACTGGAAATTTTACTAAGTTCATTTCGATTCACTATGCCGGCAATCTTTTTCCATTGTGCAAATTCTTCCGTTTCTTCATGAAGTACCTTCCATAACATTACTTTCCTAAATTCCAGTCCTTTCGCTTCATAAATCGTGAACATCAAAGGGATATGTTCTGATTGTTTAACCAACTGTTTCAAAAGAGCGTCTTTCGTTTCTTCTGAACGGACTAGAATCGCATCATACGGACCAAATCGATTCAGCATGGGGTATAGCTTGTTCTCCTCCATCCCAAGTATTAGCTTCGGCATTTCACCAAAATGAAATGGAACTGTTTGATCTGATTTATATTTAAAATCCGTATAATTTTTTTGAAGCCTATTGATTTCCTGTGCCAGTAATGCGATTTTTCCCGTATTACGAAAATTTTTCGATAGTGAATGGATCTCAGAAACCCGCTCATTGAACTCTTGATAAAAGGCGTTTTTCACATTTTCCCAACGAAATCCACTATGATGAACTACCTGATGATCATCACCTGCAAGTATAAGCCGTTTCGAATCATTCTTTGCCAACTTGAATAGCAGTTTAACATGAAACATTGTCAAATCCTGAATTTCATCACACAGAACCATATCATAAGAAGTCAGAGATTCTTTGAGCAACCGCTGCAGCAAACCCTGTTCGTCAATGAGAAATTGACTGGACAAGTAATTCTGGTAGGATAAAAAGATATTATACACCTGCTGTCTGTTATTAGAAAAATTCGGTGCCTCATTAATACTAAGCTTAAGATATTCTTCTTCTGTCAAATATTCATGCTCTGAATGAAAAATACCACCTTTTATTACTCCTCGAATTTCTTCCCATAACATTAAAGCGGGAAAATCTCTCTCCAAATGCTGTCCTCTGGAAATATTATTATAATAATGAATAAAGTGATCCTTCGTAACGATTGTCTGAAAACGTTCAGAATTATAGTTTTTCATAAAGTCTTTGAAGGTTAAAAATGAGGTCTGCCTCTTGTATTCTTCTTCTTCATCCATTCCCTTCACAAGACTTAAAAACTGTTTTTCTGCGTCATCTCTTAACTGTTTGGTATAGGTAATATAAAGCTTTTTTACAGCAGGTTCTTCCAGCATTTTATGAATTAAGATGGTTGTTTTCCCACTGCCAGCTGTTCCACTAATCAAAAGTGGCATCGGCTTCGACAACAGCGCTCGTTGTTCACGGGTAAGACGCAATTTCATCTCCCAGAATTCGTCTGCATTCTCATCTTGTTTCATCATAAAGCGTGTAAGGGTGTCTTCGTCAATTTCATAGGTCTTCAGCTGTTGAAACTGATGGAAGAAATAATCATCTTTCCATAAGGCCGCCTGATCCTCCGCAAACGCTTGGAATGACTCACCCGCAGTAATTTCCTCCTCTTCATATAATGAGTAATCGAGATCATCATCAAGAATCATGCGGGCCGTACGAATGACATCATCGTGATGAAGCAACAGCCTAAACACTAGAACCACTGTTTCAGCTAGTTCACTGTCATAGAAAAGCGTAAACAACATTCTGTATCCTTTATCAATTCTTGCCTCAAAAATATTCAATTGCTTGTTAACAGCCCTGAGCTTTTTCACTCGCGTTCCATTTTTCCAATGCCCTTGCTTAAGCATGCGAAGTCTCTTTTCTATTTCACCGATTTCATCTGCCGAAAATGATTGCAGCTCATCCTTTGCTTTATGATGAAGACAAATAGTGTACATATCGATCCTCTCACTTTCATCATTAAAATGATACTAATTGTTAAAAAAAACGAAAGAACCGTTATAAAATGTTTATAGTTATCTGTATAGAATAAGGATAAATGAGCAATAGCTTATTAATACCTTTTAAAAAGAACATTTAATATAGACTCTCTTCGAAAATCAGCTACTAGCGGAGAACATGTGCATACTGTTCTTTTTCCGATTTCTTTTCTATAAGCATAATATAATTGCTCTAATCTCTGAATATTCATTTCTATTAAACGATGTCTTTTTAAGCGTTTTCCTGTTTGTTTAAAATAAAATAAATGGATCGTTTTTCTTATCCATAAATCTAAACCCTTTAATTGCTGAACATCTGTGAGACACAAAAAAAATTGCAGCCAGCTTCGACGGGTTTCGATTTTTTTGCAAGTTTGACAAATTCTCATTCCATTTGTCTCATTTCCCAAAAGCTTATATTGAATTTTACATATCACCTTTTTTGCGTCATTATCTTGAACTTCATCACTATCAAGTTCTGTCAATATATTGCGAATTCTTTGTTTAAATTTACGAATGTTATGTTTACTGATTCGAATACCTGTTTGCGAAAGATTAAATCCCAGAAAATCAATAGATTGTTCAGCAACATGTACTAATTTTGTCTTCTGTTGGTTGGGATGTAATTGTAGACCTATTTCAGATAGCTTTTCTCTTGTTTGATTTTTGATGGTTTCAAGGTTAAACCTATCACGGGTTAAAATAATAAAATCATCTGCATACCGTATATATTTGATATCCATGTTTTGCCCTAAATCATTTACCACCCACTCATCAAATGGATGTAAATATAAATTAGCTATTAATCCAGATAGGGCTCCTCCTTGAGGAATCCCTTTTCGCCGATATGTCCGTTTAGGTTTTTGTTTATAGAATAATTTTAAATTACCCTCATAGGTTTTCCATTCAACACGATCCGTTGAAATATATCTTTTTAGTAGTGTATAAAGTAGGGGACTTTCCTTTTGAAATAACTTCTCAAACTGTGCCAATAATAAAAAATGTGGGATTTCATCAAAAAAGTTTTTAATATCCGCATCCAATACATAATCGTATCCTTCTTTTATATATTGATATACTTTCATAACAGCCTGTGAAGCTGAAAATTGCGGGCGGTAGGCATAACTAACAGATGGTAATTGATTGAATAATTTCTCTAACTCATCCCTTAAAACAGTTTGTACTCTCCTCTGAACGAGTACGTCACGTATAGATGCAATGGAAATAATCCGATGTTTATGGGAGTCCTTTGGTACAAGCACTTCACGAAATGGATAGAAAAAATACGACCCACTGCTCATACGTTTGCTCATGCTGACCACTTGATGATCCAAGTCTTTCTCAAATGATTTCCAGGTAACCCCATCAGCTCCCATAGGAATCTGCACCTTTTTATGATTAAAGGCATCTGTTTTTATCTTCTTATATATAGAATACTCTTCTCTTAAAAGCTTAGGACTACACTCATGGATTAACCTAGAATCTAAGGCATACATATTTAAACTCTCCTTAAAGAAAAATATCCTCCCTATAGGAACTCAGCGTTAGGGAGGATAAATCAGCTGATCCACCGGATGATTCTCAATCCAGTGTTTAAAACAGTCAGCACAAAATGCCCAATAAGGGAATAGAAAAATCTATTTGAAACCGCCTGATGCAGCTTCACATACTCCCATTATACAATAAATAAGTAAATTTTATCCATTGGGGAACCTTTAAACCCAATATTTTTCATTCTATTTAGACCCTCTTATTGAAAAAGCACTTGGGCGATGATTACATCATGCCGTCCATATCCATAGGTTGCTAGAGTGTAATATTGATAACATTGAGTGCAAAATGTGCGGTAAATCAACGGTTGGAGGTTGTTGACTGTAAAATCTTTAACGGGGATTTACGTTTTTTATGCGAACAAAATCGGTGACAGGCACCATCCCTTGCTTGGCGTTTCTTCATAAATAATTCCCATTCATTTTCATCATTTTCCTACTTCCTTTAAACTCTAGGTATAAGCTTATTATTAGGACCTCTCCTTCGAATCTCCAAATCTACTGTATTAAATCTACACATCTACCATGGAATCAATAAAAATTGATCTTCAAAATTAGGCACTTTTAGTGATGGTCAGGATATTACGATTGATAGGTTCGTAGATCTGTTATTTAATCATTCATATTAACAAGCCGTATCTTCACCTGCGCTCCACAAATCAACGGTTTTAGTGATAAATTGTTCCAATCCCGTATCTTCAACTTTATCGATTTATTGATGCTTTGAAACGTTACCTTAATAAGGCAGTTATACCAAATCCACCTTTTCAATATTTTTAAAACAGAATAGGCCAATCGTAAACCCAACCACCGATAACACCAGCGGAATAATAATTACGCTTAGTACGGAAAAATCGGTTGGAGGGCTCATAAAGGACACCATAATTATCGATGATACAATGGTTATCGCCACAGATTTCTTCAGCATGCCGAAGTATAGCGGAATTAGACTAATTCCAGCCGCGGAAATAGCCTGGGATGCTAACTTCATGCTATGCTGCATTAATTCAAGACCAGTTAAGTTGTTAGGAACGATGCCTACTGCCCAATTTATACCGTAGAACAAACTGACTACAATCACATTTGTAAGAATAATAGAACTTAGTGTAAAGATTAGGACAATCAGTAATTTGGCCACCATGATTTTCTGTCTTTTAAATAACCAGAAAAAACGATTAAGTACGTACATATTTCTTGTGTATAATATGTTAAATAATTTCAGATCCCACCTTATTCAATAGTTTTCCTACAAACAACAAAACACCCTCAAACATTGAAATATCAACATTTAGGAGTGTTTTATTGTTTCTTAATTTAACTCATTACTAAAGATACCGGTGGTCGGGGGCGAACTGCAACTCCTCCTTACAGACCAGATTTTTTCTTGTAATTTCTTTATTAAAGTTAGTTCGTTTTACTCTTTTTTCTATCCTGACCAACATTATACTTACGAATAACTTTCAACATAATAATAGCCCCCGATAAATAGGAGACTAAGAGTAATTGTCCTCCAAGGTCATGAAAATCATTCTTACATAGTATAAAAAGAAACATTAGACTACTGGGGAGAACTTTATATGTAAACGTTGAAATCCTTAAGTTGGCGGGACCCCCTGGGAATCGAACCCACCAGACCTGGCACACAGGTCTCAAGCGGTTTTGAAGACCGCGTGGGGATACTAGTACCCCATTCAGCCCCATCCAAATGTTAATTTATCAATGTTTATACGTACCACTCCGACGGTTTTTTTCGACCATTCACACGGTCCTTACATCGGTTCACACGGTTTATTATAATTCAAAAGAATAAGATATTCTATAGATCTATAATAATTTAATAAAAAAAGACAATTTTTCTATTTCCTCACCTTAATGTATATTTACTAAAATACTCATTCGGTGACACCTTTCCCCACCGGTTGCAATTTCAGTTATATATGGTTCACGTTTATAAGTAGTTGTAGTGTTTAAACGTTTCTCATTTCAAAGTGGCTTTGCTTAGATAATACATACGTTTCTCTTGTGTTACGTGTTCAAATTAAGATGTGTTCTTACAAAGTCACAAGCAACATAAAAGAAAAAGGACTCACCATTTGTATGGATAAGTCCTTTTTCTAACCTTAAAATCAATTAATCGTAAAATTCTACGGTTATATCAACTAAAATTTTGGCTTCTTTGCCAATAATTATCACTGCAATGCTGATCGGTTCTCCCTCAACGTCGAACAATTCAAGCTGGTACTCTAGTTCTATGTCCCCCATACTAGGATGGCCGATAATATTAAAAGTGTATATTTCCTATTTTTCGCATATAAAGGTAGCTTATTCAAAGACGTAAATAGTGTATTGGTAACATTGAGTATTTAACCATTGATATATTTAAAAGATAAAGTAAAAAAGACATCCAGAGTACAGCTACACAGAAGTGGTTGTTTGTAATACCTCGTGAAATTAAAAACAAATACGAGAAAGCACCTTAGGGGAAATCACCAAAGGCTGAATAATAACCTTGTTTAAGTTAAAAATAAATCTGTCTGCAATTAGAAAATTTTTTTACTATTTTACTACTAAAAAAATTATATAGGAGTGAATTCTTAATGAATAACCTTAGCGTTTCTCTCACTGAAAGTACCATTGAAAATTTTTTAAGATCACAGTTAGCCAATATTACATTTCAAAATGAAGAAACATCTTTATATGATAATAACGGAATAAAGATTGTAGCTAATGTACACATTAGGACAATTGAGTTTAGTGATTTCGATTTAATCCAACCAGATACGTTTGCTATAAAGAGAATAAGCGTAGAGTTTGAAAAGATAAATATTGTTATTAGTGCGGATATAAAGCATTTTAAGGATAGGAAGGTTATTGAAACTCCAGACATCCCAAATATAAGGAATCCTATTACTGGAAGTATTATAGTTCATGGAAGAGAAGTTCCAGATATAGTTCTTTGGAGTGTTGATTTATTCGGAGAAAACCCTGATATAAATTTAACAGTAGGTCTTGAAGAATTTATTAAGCCAGTTTTCTCAGTAAGTTTTAATTTTATTACTAATGACTTTAAAGTGTCATTAGGACTAAGAGATTTTGAAATGCATGATTTTGTCCTCCCAGAGAGCATTGCCGACACGGTGAAAAATAATATTTTAGAAGAAGTTGAGAAAAAAATTAGAGACGTAGTTGGTAACGATGTTATTGGTGATGTACTTGGTAAAATCGGTGACTTACTACAAATGCTTCCTGACTCAGATATTACAGGTTTAGTAATTGATAATGTGGTTAAAAGTGACCAGTTTGAGCAGTTTGTACAAAGTCAAGTGCGTTCAAAATTAGGTGATTATGTTTTATATGTGCCGCAAAGCTTTAAACTTGGTTCAGATCAATCACCTATAGAATTAAGCATAAATAGCCCTACAGTAAATGTATTAGATAATCAAATTACAATAAGCATTGACGTAAATGAGTTATAATATTACGATGAATGGCCTTTTAAAAAAGAATCTTCAAATGAAGGTTCTTTTTTAATTTCCAAAATTTATGATAATGTAGTTTCTTTAGAAAGATTTTTGGTTCTTGCAATTTCAACTTTTTAAAGGAGCCTTCGTATTATAGTTTCTTCCCCACCGCATTTTTTCAAATTCATCTTTATTTTGTTCGGTCATTTCTTAACGCTCCCCTTAAACAGTGACTAATCAGTATAATTTCACCCTAATTTTTATTTATTTATTATTTCATTAACCGTTAGTACAATAAGCAAAGCATAAGGTACTGCATAAAAATAACCAATTATACTTAATTTTAGTTTGTAAATATGCTTAGAGTTTTATAAACATACTGCCATTAGGTACATAAATTGATTGCCAGAAACACTCAAAGCTAGCTCTCTCGATGAATTCCGGAAGCCTCATATCCATTGTATTGCATACGCTTTATCCGTTAAATCGTAAATAAATAGCTCTCCGGCCGGATTTAGGAGCTACGTTTTTATTTTTATAATAGTTAATTTTGCTTCAAAGCATTCCTTTTTTCTCCTAATTCCTAATTACATTTTTGGCTTTTTATATTGAAATTGTGTAATTAACACATAGTGTTATTAATATTTTAAGTTTCATGGTGTCATTGCTTCCTTTTCGGATGAAACGACACTACTGAAAATGAGCCTCTATTTCTGATGATGATGTAAATCATATTCCAGTGCAAAGTGTGAGATTAGTCTCATTTAACAATTCAATGTCATAAAACTGTTAATAGGATTCAATGAGTTTATTATGTATATTGAAAAATAAAGGAGGTGAATTATTTGGGCAAGTTAATGACCGTTTCTAAGGCAAGAGAGGAAATAATAAGACTGCAACATTTTGTCAATTTGGTTGAATCATATGATGCAGATACATTAGAAAAAATGGTTATTAAAGAGTACGCATATACAAACAGCATTACCAAAGTGACGAATAAATTAAATGTAGAAAAAAAATATGTAACTGCAGTAATTATGCAAAAAGGTACAGATGATCTACATAAGTTAATACAACATTCCGGTTATATGCTTAAAACAAAGTCTCAACGAAACCGTTTTAAATAAAAAAAGGACCGATTCTCTGGTCCTTTTGTCGGTTAGTCCTCACAAAAAGTAAATCACCCCACATCTCCCAACCTATTTAACACCTCATTATTTTTTTCTTCCTTATTTGACGACTGCCTTCAATAACTTATAGAATAACAGTAGTTGGCGACTGGGGGATTTAACTACATGCATAAATTACAATACGGAAATACAACAATTGATTATTCGGTTGAATACATAAAAGGAAAAAAAGACGTCTCTCTTTCGGTGTGCTTAGCAGAAGGGGTCAAACTTGTTGCCCCAGAAGGTATTGATTATGAAAAACTGAATAAAATTCTTCATAAAAAAGCTCCTTGGATTTTAAAGAAAAAGTATGAGCTTCAAGAGATAGCTGATAAACCTTCATCCAGAGAATATGTTAGCGGAGAAAAATTCCCATATTTAGGTCGACATTATCGGCTAAAAATACATAAAAATGACGATTTGAAAATGCCAGTGCTAACATTTAAACAAGGCAGATTCATAACAGAGATCCCAACATATTTATCGGAATTAGAAAAAAGAAACGAGTTGAGAAGGCTTTTTAAAGAATGGTATGTTAGACAAGGAAATAAAAAGATCGAAGAAAGACTTATGATTCATTGTCCAAAAATGGAACTCAAACCTTCAAAAGTAGTTTTTAAGGAGCAACAAAAGCGCTGGGGAACTTGTACGAATGAAGGTGCCATCTATTTGAATTGGAGAATCATGATGGCCCCAATGTCGGTGGTTGATTATGTTCTCGTCCATGAATTGGCCCATCTAAGGCATATGGATCATTCTACAGATTATTGGAAAATGGTTCGGTCAATACTTCCAGATTATGAGCAACGTAAAGAATGGCTAAGGATAAATGGTCCTTTATTGAGTTTATAAAACATAGCTTATGTTAAAAGGTTGCCCAATTATAAGGCAACCTTTTAATTTTAAAATATTACTACTGGCTTATTTTATCGTTCTCTTTTCTTTCAATACCAAAAATCGAATCAAAAAAAGGTTCAAGACTACACACAACTTTTTCTACATTATCTGCACCGTATTTTTCTTCTAATCGTATCAACATATCAATAGTATTAGGGATGGAAACACCTAAATGAAACAATTCTCTCCCCCATGCAGCTTTACTGATTTTTCTCAACTTTTTCTGCTTTATATCGAATCGTTTCTCACCTTTTCTTTGCAAATGAAAAACCCTTGTTTCTATTTTTTTCCACATTTCAATATCTACTTGTACATTTATTGTTTCAATTTCACTTTTTACAACTTTCACTTAAATTTCCCCTTTTTTACTACTTATAATGAACCTCAGCTAAATCCATCAGCTGCTGCGTTAATCCTTCGAGCTTATCTTTCGGGCATTTACTTGCACGGAGCTGTCGTTTAATCTTTTTACGCATTTCCCGTTTTACGTCCTCTTTCTCAGTCCATTCAAGTACGGCTTGATCTTGTATGTTTTCCGTAATGATATGTGTCAATTCTTTTAAAGCTTCCTTATCTTCTTCATCTGGAAGCTGTTGTTCAAGCATTTGATAAAACGGATACTGTTCTTTTGTAAAACCGTGTTCCTGGCTTTTTTGTGCCGTATTACGCATTTCTTGAACCATTTCACGATATTCTTCTAAGAGTTCTTCAATAGTCAACTGACGGTCTTTTCTACGCTGTATAAGGGCTTCTAGTCGTTCTCGCAAGGAAGTGTAAAGAACCGGGTTTTCCTCTATCTTAATTTTAATTTCATGCTTAATCGCATGTTCCATTTCAGCAGCTTTGGCTTCCGGCGTAGTTGCTTTTTCCAATTGTTGTTCAAATTTATTAGACAGTATATCGATTGGATCATGCATCACTTCGATATTACTTACAAACAAATATTCTTCGATTAGTTCTTTTACCTTTTCACCACAATCAGAAATATCCATACTATCTTCACGGTATCGGGATTTTGCTAATTGGCGTACTTTACCGAGAAATTTTAAATCATTCAAATAAGGCTTAGCCTTTGGACTTGGTAAGATCATATCCATACTTTCCGCAAACTTTTTAAATGACGTTTCAAATTCATTTCGTACGTCCTCTGGCTCCAGCACTTGTATGCAGCCCTCTAGATCATCTTGCCGTAAATAATCAAAGAAGCGCATAGCTTTTCGGTGCCTAGATTGCAACCGTGGGATCTCAGAATCAACACTTTGCAAAGCCCCTTGAATATCTTCACTAGCAAATATGCCTAGTGCTTCTTCAAGGAACCTTGATACGCCAAAATAATCAACGATTAGTCCATACGTTTTTTTATCATAAGTTCGGTTTGTCCTTGCGATTGCTTGTAACAAGTTATGTTCTTTCAATGGTTTATCTAAATACATTACTTGTTCAATTGGTGCATCAAAGCCCGTTAATAATTTATCACAGACAATGATAAAGCTAAGCGGATCTTCATTCATTGGCTTTTTAAAACGTTCAATAATCTTCTTTTCCTCGTCCTTTGATAGATGATGTTTTTTCATTCGCTCTTCATCATTATGACCACCAGAAATGATCACTGCCGATTGATAATCAGTTAACTCATCAAACAACTCTTTATAGGTTACAGCAGCTTCCCGAGTAACCGCTACCACTTGGGCTTTAAAACCATTCGGTTTGATATGTGTTTCATAATGTTCAATCATATCGAGAACAATCCGTTTAAGTCGTTTAGGAGAAGATATTAATGCTTGTTCAGTGACATATTTCTTTTTAATCCGTTCTCGATCTTCTTCACTATATTCACGGAATTTTAAATTAAATAAATCATCTAAGGAATCCCCTTGTACATGAAGATCCACCATTCTCGCTTCATAAAAAATTGGAACTGTTGCACCATCTTGTACAGCTTGTTCAATGGTGTATTTATCTATGTATGTACCGAATGTTCGAATCGTGCTTTTATCTTTCTTATCAATCGGTGTTCCCGAAAAGCCCAGATAACAAGCGTTCGGCATAGCTGTACGCATATTCATAGCCAAACCGCTGTATTGCGTTCTATGACTTTCATCAACCATAACGAATACATTCTCTGATTCTGTTAATACTGGATAACCATTCTTTTCAGCATCCTCTTGGAATTTTTGTACAAGTGTCATAACCGTTGTACCAGAACCTTGTTGTAATAGTTTCTTTAGATCCGCTACCGACCCAGCTTGTTGAGGATTAGGAAAACCACATCTTCGGAACGTGTTCGCAATTTGGTCATCCAAGTCTTTACGATCCGTTACAACAACAATGGTTGGATTCTTTAATCCTTTGATCCGACGTAGCTTTACAGCTATGAATACCATTGTTAGTGATTTTCCGCTTCCTTGGGTATGCCAAACAACACCACCACGATTATGAGGGTTTTCTGCGTGTAGAATACGATTGATTGCTTTATTAACAGCCCTATATTGCTGATAACGTGCCAACTTTTTAATCGTGCGACCTTCTACGGGTTCATAGACAATAAAGTTTCGAATAAGGTCAAGTAAATTCTCTTTTGGAAAAATACCCGTCACAAGAACATCTTGTGTTGATGGATTATCTCCTATTTCTGCAACTGTTCTGGGATAAGGATCTTTCCATTCTCCATAATGCTGAACTCTTGCCCCAATCGTACCAGCTTTTGCACGGTCATTACTCGTAGCAATCAAGATTTGATTGTAATGAAATAGCGGTTCACATTGATCTTGATACCGTAATAGCTGCTTAACCCCTTGCCCAATTTGTTCATCTGGTGATAAGGTGGGACTTTTACATTCAATCACAACTAACGGTAATCCATTGATAAAAACAATCAGATCTGGTCGAATGGTTCCTCTAGCGTTTGAGATAGAAAATTGATCGACAACCAAAAATTCATTATTCTCTGGGCATTCAAAATCAATCAGCTTAACCGTCTGATTTTTTTTTCCCTTCCCAAGATCTTGCTGTATGGAGATCATATTGATGAGATTTTCATGAAATAGCTGATTCGCTTCCATTAAGCTCATTGCATGGATATGAGTAACGGATCGGATTATTTTATTTAAGTTGTTATCTGAGATCCAAGGATTTATCTTTTGAATAGCTTTAATAAGTCGATCTTTTAATACGACAGCACCTTGTGTTTCACGTTCACTATCCAGAGAAGGACCATGAATATGTTCATAGCCCATTTGTTTTAATTGATTGATGAAGCGGTCTTCAACAAGTGTCTTTTCGTTCCAATCCCTTGTAAGTGTCATGAGGTTGTCACCTCTTCTTCATCAACTTTCACACGAACTTTTCCCGATAAAAGGACTTGCATAAGACCATTTTTAATCTTTGATAGGTTTTCTTTACGATTAGTCTCGATTTGTATTTTTTCCTCTAACGAACCTAATATTTCGGAAATTTTTTGTTGTTCATTAAGATTTGGAATAGGAACTCTTACTTTTGATAAATCCTTCCAATAGATTGCTGCTACGCTAGTTGTACCGTTAACCAATCCTCTAATCTTCCCTTTAAGTAACCCTTCATTAAATTGATAAGCAACATAATCGGAACTTGAAATAATTTCCTTATTAAAAACAATTCTTAATATATTATTGTTATAGATTGCTTTCTCCAATTGGTTATGCCAGATAGCAGTCTTACCAACAAGTTCTGGTGTGTTCCTTGTATTGAATAAAAAATCACCATCTTTAAGTAAAAAACTTTCATATTGTTGAGGAATTGCGTTAATATATTCTATCTTAGAAAAATTAAATCCCCCAAATGTAAGATTCCCCATCTTTATTAACGGAAGCCCCATATTACCATTAGCAGTATCATTTGTTCCTAATTTAGTACTTGATATTATATCTTCAAGTCTTCTAACTTCCCACTCTTCCGGAATCTCACCAATCTCCGTTTTCTTAAACTTCGTATGCCCAATTCCTTTTGTAAGAAGCTGCTGCATTAACCCTTTTTTTACTTTTTCCGTTTGTTCAATGATTTTCTCTGTTTTTTGGATGGTATCGTCAACAGAAGTGAGAATTGCTGAAATTTTTTGTTGTTCCTTTTCCGATGGAATAACAATGTCTAATTCACGAAGTTTTAATATCCCAATTGTTGGACGAGTAGAACCCGTTGTTAACCTCTTAATTTGGTCCATTAATTGCTGTGATTGTAAGAAGTAATATAAGTAACTATTAAAAACTTCTTTAGATTTAATCAAAACTAACGTAGCTGATAGTGCGTATCTCTTATCGTAGCTCAAATATCTAGGATTACCAATTGTACCAACCTTGCCAAAGGCGATATCATTTTGATCAATTTTAAAACTACTCTCTTGTTTTATTATAGCTTCTTCGACAACTTTTCTTGTTTTTTCGAAATTTATTGTACCGTCATTATTAAAATCGCCCACCCCTACATATGGATAACCATTTGGAACTTCTTTTGGCGCCCTATGATCGGGTTGAGGATCAATAACGTCAGCAACCTCACCTAATTTTTTTATTTTCCATTTTTCTGGGAGATTTTTAGAAGCACCTATGTTATTCACCATACCCCAACCCCTTCAAATAACCGTACATCTTCTCTTCGATCTCATTCCGTTCTTCTTCGAACTTACGAAGTTCTGCCAATGCTTCTGCTACATCTACTAGTTCTTCCTCTTCCGTTGTATCAATATATCTTGCAATATTAAGGGTATAATCATTTTCTTTGATTTCATCTAAGCTGACGGGGCGACAATACTTCTCAACCTCTTCCCACTTGTCATAGGCAGAAACAATTTTTTCAATATCTTCATCACGAAGGGTGTTCTGATTCTTACCTTCTTGATAATCTTCTGCCCCATTAAGAAAGAACACTTTACCCTTTTTGTTTTCTTCTTTATTACGATTCAAGATTAAAATACTTGCTGGTATCCCGGTTCCATAAAATAGATTTGATGGCAATCCAATGACGGCTTCAAGGAGATCCTCTTCTAATATACCTTGACGAATTTTTCCTTCTGCACCACCACGGAAAAGCACACCATGTGGCATAACTACCCCAGCTTTTCCTTCATGATTCAGTGTTGAGATCATGTGTTGAACGAATGCGAGATCACCTTTATCTTTTGGAGGAATACCAAAGCGGAACCGACCATATTCATCACTCTCTGCTTCTTCTCTTCCCCAATTGCTTAAGCTAAACGGAGGATTGGCAATCACACGATCATAAAGGATTAGTTCCCCATCTTCTAGGAGCTTAGGGTCACGGATTGTATCCCCTTTTTCAATTCTGTGGTCACTTAAGCCATGTAGCAACAGATTCATTTTACAGATTGCCCATGTATTTAGATTTCTTTCTTGCCCATGCAACGTTAGGTTACGGGGATTCCCACCCTGGGATTTTATATAGTCAACCGATTGAATTAGCATACCGCCAGATCCAACAGTCGGATCACAAACACGCATTCCCTCTTCTGGTTTAATCAGATGTACGATTAATTCAACCACTTTACTTGGTGTATAGAACTCTCCACCCTTTTTACCAGCATCATCCGCGAACTGCTTAATTAGGTATTCATAAGCACGACCCAACATGTCTGGTTCAGATAAATTTGCGTTGCTTAGATCAATAGCGGAAAAATGGCTAATTAATTGCTGCAGTAATTTATCCGGTAGCTTCTCTTTATCATTAAAATCAATCGTTGCTAATACTCCTTGTAATGAAGCATTTTCTTCTTCTAAAGCTTCAAACGCTTTATTAATGGTATCCCCTATATCTTGCGTTTGTGATTGAATATTCGCCCACCTAGCACGTTCTGGAACGAAGAATTGATGTTCATCACGATCATACCAACCGTAATCATCATCTTCCTCTTCTTCAATTCGTTTAGCCGTTTCGACAAAAACATCATTTAAACGTTTTAAAAATAATAAACCGAATATGTAATTTTTATAGTCAGATGAATCAATAGATCCTCTTAGTATATTCGCTGATTCCCATAGATGTGATTCGAGTTGTTGTAAAGTAAGATTTGACATGTGCTTCCTCCTTTTTTGCTATCGAAATATGTAGTCAGTACACTTCTACTATAAATAATGATATTAATAAAAATCTAAAACGAATTAAATAAATCCATATTTTATCTCGGCGAAAACCCACCACCCAAGTACGTTCTATATTGATAGAAGCGTTTACAAGTATGATTTTCACTTACTTCAACTTTTCTGTGTGCAATACATGAGTTATTATTGTAGTTTACACAATTATTACAACGTCTAAAAGAGTTAGGATATGTCAAATATATACCATACTTCTCATATTCAAATTTATTATTAATATAAGTCGATTTTATATTATTCTGTTCTTCATCTCTAATTTCCGAATCAAAACGATCTGGTTTTACTTCAGACGAAATCCTTACAATAGTTCTCTTATCCCATACCTCTATAGACCTTCTTTGTTTATGTTTATTGAACAAAGCATTTATACTTTGTTTGGTATGTTTTTTTAATATAATCTGAATCTTAAATAATTTTTTATCAAGTATTATAGTGAAAGGACCATTATTAGACCTATACTTCTTAAGACTCACTTGGTCTAATTGATAAATAAAATCGATATATCCTTTTTTATGCTTACGAATTGTCACTGGATGACGTTTTAGTGATATATTCTTTTTTTCCAATGGTCTTTTGTTATTTATTAATTTGAATGCTTCGTTTAAAAAAGTAAGATTTATTTTAATTTTACTACTTTCATAATAAAAACAATAGGTATCTTTATTTTCTTGAAATTCAGTATATTGGATTTCATTCAATCTTATATTTAAAACCGTTCCTTTGTTTGGCTCATAATCAATATTTAGGTTTAACTTTGACATTGTTTCAACCCCTATATTAAGTTTAGTAATATAGTACATTTTAACTATACCAAATTTGTTTACTCTTAACTATTTAACTTTTCATAAAAACAATTAGAACAAAAATAAAAAAATTAGGAACCCCACTTAGGGTCCCTAAAATAATTGAGCTTTATGTTACTTAGTCTTCCCGCTTTTTATCCTCTATTCTTACATAACGTAATAAGCATTTCTTTTTCCTCTTCTGTAATAACCTTTGGATTTAAGGTTTTATCTCTAATTGCTTCTAACTCACCAACACCATTTGCTTTCTTTTGTTCAAAGTAATTATTATCAGCACCATATGATTTAATTTCACCAATTAACCCTCTGTCAAAGTCTAACGGAATAGTTAAAACTTTCGAAAACAATCTACTCCCGATAATAATTACTTCATCTTCTTTTGCACTGCAAGTTAATGATTCTATTTCCTCGTCATGCTCACCTTTAAATAACATTTTTTCCACATAAAAGTAAGCAGTAAGATACCTTTTAGCTCCAATACGAGCATTAAAGAATATGTATGATCCTGGACTTAAATTGCTCTTAAGAATATTTCCCTTCCTTCCACTGTCTCCATAAACCAATTGAGTGAAATTTGGGTCTACATGCCCTTCACTTGCTCTTTCTGCACTATAAGTTATAACGATATGATGACTCATCCTTCTCACACTCCCCGTTTTTTATTACATTATCTTATAACATTCATATTAGCCCCATATTAACCCCATGTGCAATTTTTAACTGTCTTAAAGTTATAACTTTTGTACATTAATAAAAAAGCTGTTATTGATGCTATATTTTCCCTTGCTTTATGTCTAAAAGTTAGTCTATTTTAAAAAGCACAAAAATTTAGACTTCTAGTTGTTTAAGTGGAATTAATCACAATCTCTTCTAAACTTATAAAATAATCAATTTTTAGTGTTAGTTTTTCAATTAAAAAAGCGTTCCTGATTAGTACAGAAACGCACCCAACGTGATAATATAACTCAGTAAATTAAAACAAAGTAACATAACTTTTTTAAAAAAGTATAAGTTAGTAGTTAGATGAAATAATTCTATTTTTTTGGTCTATATTTTTTTGGTCTATATTTTTTGGTCTATATAAAAAGTCATTCATTTATTGGCTTTAACCCCATACCTATTCTTAATATATTAATTTCATCTTTTTTTGTTCGTTAAAATTTTTTAAAATAGATAATATGCAATCAACATCCAGAGTATCTATTGATTCAGGATACCAAGCGTTTCCTTCTAATGCTAACGAATAAAAGTTTACAATTTCCCAAGCATTTTGTAATAAATCTTCTAGATTTTCTATGGTGAGTTCGGCATCTTTGATTACTTGGTTCTTTTCGAAAAAATACTTTTTGTCATTGTGTGCATATACTCTATCACGCCAAGTAAAAAGGTTATCTAATTGTTCTTTTTTGGTTTCAATACATACTTTATGTTCTTTAATTACTTCATTATTTAATAAAGATTTATTCTTTTCTTCATAAATAAATATTTCTTTGTGATTTTCAGCAATATTGATTAATTTATTTAAATTTATTGTACCTTTACCATGCTCATATAATTTTGCAGTTGTTATAATCACATCATTAAACATGGATTGTAGAATTAAGGTAAAAAAAGCTGGAGCAAGGTTTAATTCATCTATATACTCATTTCTTTGTTGCTGGATATGTTGCCACAATTTAAACTTGGATTTAACTTGGATTATTTCTTGCATTAATCCTTTTATAAGTTGCTTTATCATTTCTTCATCGTAAGCACTCAAAAAAGCATCCTCCTCTTCTTTTAAGTTAAAGATCTGATATTAAATATGAGTTAACTTAAATAGGTACATTAGGTCCTTTCTTTGATAATTAGTGAATTTATTCTTAGTCAATACCTTATAGTAAAAAAGAAAACGCTCTAAGAATGGCAACGTGCGTGTACTGAAATGAAGAATTTAGTTATTTTGTTTCATTTCTTTTTATTTGCTATGATAATCTGCTCTCATTAATACAACCTTTTTTCAAAGGAACACTCAATGTTTGATACCACAAAATAATCCAATTGCTTAATAACTGTTTTTAATTGATCAAATATAACTAAATTGTTGCTTTTCCCCAAGGAACTTTTAAATATTAAACCGTCATATTTTAATGATTTAATAAACTCCGTTAAAAATTGTGATGGGATGTATTCAATTTCAGATTTATTAGGATTTATTGGTCTAGATAACATTTGTTGAAGAATTAGTAACAGATTCCGGCTACTAACTTCGGACATTATATTTTTAAATTGAAATGGTGATATTATAGGATCAATTTTCGATAAGTCAATGAGGTTTAGCTTTTCCTTATTTTTTATTTTTGCAACGGTTACCTCTGCACCTTTCCACGGTCTTACCTCAGATATGGCTGTCTCAACTGAAAATGCACAATACAGCACAGATATCCCAACTGGATTTGCTCTTCCTCCTTTAAGTATTCTTTCAAACGGAGGGGCTTGGAGCTCTTTATAGTCAGTGAAATGACCGACCCTTGCTCTAAAAATTTCAGTTTGCTCATTGATATTAACAACGTATTTTTTTATTAGATTTTCTATTTCACCTAACAGTGTATCAGTGCTGTAATAATAATCTAAGTCCTTTTTAGGGAAAAAACGATTCTCTTTAATTAGACTATTAGAAAGGGAATCCCATAAGTAGGATCCGTCTATGTATGAAAATGCATCTGATGCTCTTGAAAAGAGTACTGATTCATCTATATTACCTTCAATTTCGTAATCCCTACCATAATTCATAATTTCATACAACAAAGGTTCACCCGAACCATCAGGGAATATCCCCCAGTCTTCCTGAACTAAATTATATAAACTGTCACCAAAATCAGAGGGGTTATCGTGGATTTGATAAATATAATGTTCACCGTGCTGGGTTTCTTGATAATAAGAATATAGGTTTTGAAAATAAACATCGTAAAGTTCCCTAATAGGTACGATTTGGGTGTCTGCTTCACCACAATAATCACAATCCCCACAATGTCCTTCTTGATGAAAATAATTGATAATTATTTCATCTTCAAAGCAATTTATACAGCAATACAAGTTTTCCACTCCCATACAATAAACTAGATTCTAAAAATTGGAGATTTTAAAGCTTTTAAATAGGGTACCAATTACTGAATAATAACGACAAGCATAAATTAAAGTATGTTTACCATTAGGATACTGAATGATAAAGGGATCCACTTGACCTACTTCGAGGTATTTCACCATCATTTCAAGTAAATCTTTAACTAATTGAATCTTTAGTAGACTTACATACTCTACAATTATTACATTAAGCCTTACTTATAAAACTCTAAGGTAAAAAAATTATTTTATATTTTATACCCACCATTTGTTACCATTCCAGGGATTTTTAATTTCATGTATGTAGTTAATAATTCGGTCAGTTAGGGCAAATAACGTTTCGTATTCTTCTTCACTGCAATAACTCTTTATTTTATCCTTAATATTGAAAAATCTATCTTTAAGGGACGGGTGCGTATCACTTGATTTATCGAGACACTCATCTTCAAGAGCTAATGTTAAGATTGCTATAAGGGGTCCGGCTAGATACTCGATTTTAAAGCCCCCTTCTTCATTACTTTTAAGCATTAAGCTTAATGCATATTCATCAGCTGCAAACTCATACTCATGATTAATATTCCCACCTCTGATATTATTACTTCTAAATGGAAGGATAGAATCTTTGTTTTGATCTGTATGCTTTAAGAAGTGGTGGCCGATCTCATGTGCTACTATAAATGCAGTAGCCCCAAGATAAGCATAAATACTTAAATCTGAATATTGTTTTAATAGTTGCTCTGGAAGTAATTTTTGCACTTGCATTCCTACATTGCTTTGATTTGGTAATGCTTTTATATTTGAAACAAGTAGCGTTGCTATCAAATTTTTCATGATATTTTCATGGGTTATACATAGTAATATTTCTGCAGCAAACACTTCTGATAGATTAAATAATTGATACTCAAGTTCAAAATTAAATGAAATTAAGTATCCTTTGTAGCTGGGATCAAGGTTATGTGCAGTTGCATTTGCTTCATCGCTATACTTTTTTCCTATATAAACTTCTTTGAGTTCATTTCTCGTAAGCTCATCTGCCTCATCAATAAACTTACTCATTAATAAATGAATAAAAACGTCATTAGAGTACCATAAATCTAATTCCTCTATTAAATCTTGTTGCACCTCGAATTCCTTTATAATAACGTCCTTTACATTCTCTGGAACATCATTTAAAGTATCTTCTGTAAACTTTTTCAACCAATTTCTATCATTATTTGGATTATCCTCAAAAAACTGATCCATTACATATTTATTCATTTTATTTTTTATCCCCCAAGCGTATTTATGAATTAAATAACGACTCCCTGGCTACACTTCTTTAAAAAAGAATCGACCAGCTCGATTTGCACTATGGGCTCCGTATATTAAACAAACTACAATAATCCATGTATTTTTATCTCGATATTGGTTTACTTCAATATTCCAGTTTTTTTATTTACAGTTCTTCGCTTTTGTATTAGTATACCAACCTCTAAATCTTTTACAATTTTTACACCATACTATTTTTTCTGAAGTAGTTCACAATCCAAATTCTAGCCCCCCTTCACAAAAAAAATCCATATTTATTTTTTTCATTATTCTTCTTATACAGTAATATTCCTTCTACAATATCCTATAAAAAACTTTTAAAAAACTAAAAGTTATATATATTGCTGGACTCCTTCAACTCACTTTTAACAAATCAATTTAGCCATACTATCATTTCTCAAAATTTTACTTGTGTTCTTTGATTAGAACATTCAATTTTAGTGTCTTAACTTATTAGTTATGGTATGGGCACATTATTCCACAATCGTGCCAGACTGTTAAAGAAAAATAAAGCATAAAGAAGACTACTTAGTTTATGTTTTATGGATGGTAATGTAAATGAATTACATCTACAATTATCCATATAGTAGTGCTACTATCGAAAACCCTTGGGATATCGAAGATTAAAATCTTGTTATAAGGGAATTGAGGAGACTAATGAATTATGTAATGGAGGAGGATAATATGAAGCAAACACCCGAAAAAGCAGATGTAGTTAAGGTTAATTCGAAGAATGTTGAATTAGTTGAGAAGGATAAATTTAACTCCACTTCCAGTAAGGGGTCTGTAGTGAAAGACTTTGCGTTTGTAGTAGGGACGGAGATTGCTAAAACGGTAGGTCCTGCTTTCGCAGAAGGAGTGATGAAGGAATTTGAGGATAATCGTGCTGAGCGAAAAGCATTTAGACAGGACATGAGGGCAGAGCTGCAAGAGGAACATAAACACTATATGGAACTCATTAGCAAAGAAGAAGCTAAGGAAGATTACGATCAAGAAAGACTTGATAGATGGTATGCACGGCTAGATAAGATAAGGCAGGATCGTAGGGATATAGAGGAAAAATCAAATGGAGGTCTGCTGAAATTTGTAAAGGATCTTAAGGATTTTATGTCATCCATCAAAAACTAATAGAGTAGTAGAGTAAAAGTCGGATTCTCCAATGGAAATTCGGCTTTTTTTATATCTTGAAAAACTATAACAGACTATAACAGCCTTATGTGGTGTCGTAACTTAAGGGTTTTAACACTATTTAACGCATGTTGTAAAATCAAGGTACAATACAGTGTCAAAACTGATATTAATAAATAAAGGGAGAAAAATCATGAAAATCGGGTTATGCCTAAGGTTAAATAACCTTTATAAGCAAACATGCGACACCTTAAACGGTGTCGCTTTTCATTAGGCTCTATTTAATAACTAAAGGAGAATCTAGTTGAATAGGCACCTTTTTTTTATATTTATTGTATTATTTTCGTACTGTGCCATTAATTGAAGCCTACAAATTAATTTTTGGACATGGCTATATGACCCTTATACTCTTTTTTATTCTTTAATTGGGTGAAGAACATTAGCTTCTTCATCAATTACTCGATATGCTTCCATAGAATAATGGGTTTCTAATGCTTCAATGATAACTTTCCACCAGTAGTCATTTGTTACATAGCACATTGTTTCATATGTATCCGGCTCTATACCTGTTAAATATTGTATCCTTATATCTTTTTCTAGTATTTTCATTTTCAAAACTCCCACCATTCTTTTTTCTACTTTACAGCTGCTGCATACTAGCTACGATTCCTCAGCAATCCTTATTAAATTATTGTTGCACTCGTTAATTAAATAAGAAATTAGATATTACAAGAAACATTCTTAACTACTCGGCTTGAATTGGAATTTCAAATGTAAGCTTTTGTTCAGATATATCACTATTAAAGTCTACTTGAACAGTAGTTGTATCATTTGTTAATGAGTAAGCACCATAAGATTGCGCACTCCTACCAACATTAATGTCTTTAGGTTTAAATTTAAAAGGATAGGTCCCTCTCATATAATGTATTTCCTCCAGATCAATTAATAATAAATATTAAAAAGAGCTTATGGTAGTATACCTAAAGCCTCTACTTTTTTAAAAGTATCCCCATTTTTCTATTTCGTATCCCGTATTGAACTAAACTGTATACTTAGTTTTTATTATTTTTACGAATGTATGAATTTATTTAAAAACATACATTCATTTTGCTGTTTCTATTGTTATTAGTCGTTTTTGGATTTATAATGGAATTACCCAGAAAAAAGGTACATTCAATTCCTTGATTTTACTAACTTAATTGAAACTATATTTGTATTAAGGGGAAAATAACATGACGGAAGAAATTTCAAGCAAACAAGAGAAAGATGTTCAACCAATCCGGGACAAAGAACAGCTGGAAAGTATGAAATGGGCTTTGAAACGGTTCTGCTCGGAACGGGATTACATAATGTTCCTAATTGGGATAAATACCGGTTTACGGGTCGGAGATTTGCTGGAACTGAAAGTATCCGATTTAAAACGGAAAAAGAGGATTATCGTTAAAGAGGGGAAGACAAAAAAGAAGCGCACAATCCAGCTGGATAACATCTATAATGAAATCCAGAACTATGTTAAAACCGTCGATTCAGAATGGCTATTTCCGTCAAGGAAAGGCCATAAGCCAATTACTACAACCCAAGCCTACCGGCAGCTGCAGAAGGCAGCAGAAATGGCAGAGATTGATTCTGTCGGTACGCACACCATGAGAAAAACCTTTGGGTACTGGTTCTATAAGAAAACGAAAGACGTAGCCCAGCTGCAAACGATATTGAACCATTCACATCCGGAAATAACATTACGTTACATTGGTATCACCCAAGAGGAAATAGAGGACAGCTTGAGTGATTTTGTATTGTGAGGATTTATTGTGCCGGAAAGGCCGAGAAGAACGTGATGAAGGTTTTGAAGCTTTATGCTGAAAGTGAATCAAAACTGTTTAAGCGTCAATGATATTGTTAAAATGACAGGTGTTCCTCAATCTACCATATATGCTAAAGCTAAACAAGCTTAAAAAAATAGCTAATAGCTACGAAAAAAGTCAATTAAGTAAGCCTGGATTCTAATCCAAGTTTTTTTGTATACAACAAACGCATTGCTTAGATTACTATTTTTCTTTCATGATTTTGGAAGGGAAAAGTGTTATTTTATCGAATATTACACACTGTGCTGTTTTAAATGGTTTTACTTTATATTTTATTATTGAATTTTTTAGGAGTGTATTTAATGAAAAGGAAGTATTTAGCTGAATTTGCTCTACACACTTATAGTTCACATGTTACAATGTCATATCCAAATGATTTAGACCTAATTAATGATGGGCATGATTATCATATTTATATGATTAATTTAATACCCAAATTGACATATATTGATAACACTTTAGAAATATTTGAGCATTTTGTTACAATTGATGTTTTAGTGAAAAAAGCTGAAGTAGAAAATGTTGAAAAGTTAAGAATAAGATTTGCAGATGTGGATCATAGGGATTATAACTATAATTTAGATAAGCCGAAAAAGACTTTAAGTATGTTAGATGAAGAAGGTGGTGGAATAGGAGCTAGGGTTCTTCCAGTTTATTTGCAGTTTTCTCAAAAGAACTTGGATACAGAAATAATTTATATAGGTCGGTCATTTGGGAAAAATGGTGAAAGAAATGCTTTTCATCGTTTGAAATCCCATAGTACATTGCAAAAGATTCAAGCTGATGTAATGTTCAATGAACCTGGTTTGGATTTGGCAATAACATTATGGGAATTTACTCCTCGCCTATTATCTTCTTTTGATGGAATTACTAAACAGTACCAAAAGAGCATGGAAGAAGATTATCAACATATGTTAAAAATAGCTAATGATCCACCTTTAACGTTAAAAAAGGATATAATCGCTATCACTGAAGCTGCATTAATACATTATTTCAAACCCGAATATAATAATGATTATAAATATAATTTTCCAAGCGAAGAACATAAAGATTACAACTATTATTATGAGTTCGATTACAATGCCGTGTGTGTAGAATTAGATCCGAGTGCAATTGATATAAACATTTTTTCAAAAGAAAAGCAGTATTCACTATTTAAATCGATAGAATACCCACTACATTCAGAAGAAGAAAGAAGGAGCTTCTTTAAATTCGTTGTGAAAGATGGGTTTCTTGGTGAAGATTAGGTTTTACAAACATCTAATTTATAGGTGTTTTAATTTTATTTCCACCCCACAAATGACGGAATCCTGAGCAGCCCAGTTTTCGTTATGTTCCGGTACTTTACCCTACACGGGATTGGTTCTATAAAAGCAAATTTATCATCCTCTGAAATCACTTCTAGCTGCCCGTATAGGGCCTTCCGTTCACCCCCGGGGGGACAAATTCACCCGTTACTAAATAGTTAATGTAAAGTTCTATATAATATGAACAATCATTCGTTTTGTTGAAAAGAGCTAAATATATCTTTTAACTTCGATTTAGATTTTCCTTTGACAAATTCAAGTTCAAGACCCTCCATTACTTTTTCATAACTTTTGAAGCCTTTTATATAATTTCGGTGGACTGCCTCGCGCGCTAAAGCTACTACAGCATCTTCGGTTTCTGTGTCAACTCCTGAAAGTAGGGAATAGATTTCGCTAAATGCCTCTACTCTTGCTTTGTTTCTTGCTTGATCGTGTTCGTTTACATATTCCTGGTACATTAGATAAATCATATATCCGTACTCAACAGTTAATAAATCAAGCACCTTTTCCTTAGTTAATTCAATCGTATCAAAATCACATTTAAATAAGTCAAGTTCCATATTCTTACTCCCCCTATTTTGTTATTTATATACAAATTCTGTAAGTCTTTGTTTTATCCTTTAATAAGCGTTAGACAAATAAAGAGGTAATGTTGCATAATTTTTCTTTACTCTGTTAACGGGGATGTATTCAATTCAAAATCCCCCCTTTAATCGTATACCTACCTTTCACTTTTCAGGAAATCGGCTTTTTTTGAAAAAATATTTGCTTAACATATAAAGTTTCCAAAATATTGGATATACTCTTTTTAATGTTAGTACCACCATCCAATTTTAATTCCAAAAATGCCACACCTGAAATGGTGTCGCTTTTCATTATGCATTGCATTACTTAACTAAAGTACTATTTTGTTAAGATTCATGGCTAAGAGAGCATGGATGACTTAAAAGATATCAATTTCTAAAGAAAAAATTGTATAATTATGATAATTACCGGTTTTAAAATTTTTTAAAGGAGAGAATTTATGACGAAAAAACAAAAGAAGAAAACTATATATCAAACAAAAGATAATAATCAAAATAATGGGCCTGATCCAGAAACATTAAAAGAATTCACAAACTTCTTTAATGATGCTGATGATTATTATGAAAAATCGAATAATATGGCAAAATACAATGAAAATTTATCCAACTCCTTCTTTGGGGAACTATACCAAGCTCATAGAATAGCTCTTTCTGTTATTTGGGCTCTAGTAAAAAAGGGACAGAAACCAGGAAAAACTGACCAGTCAATTTCTGATAGACTTGTTTTAGTTGCTTCCTTTATTCAAGGGATAGATTTATGTCAGTCAACAATTAATTCTGGTCTTTACACACAAGCATCAGCCTTGTTAAAGCAAGAGTTAGAAACATTGGCAGCAATTGAGGAAATAAACCAAGGGAAAAGAATGATAAATAAAACACCTAATGTAAGTAATGTTAAGTGGAAACTATCTGAGTACTATGGCCTTCTTAATCAAATTTCTCATGTTGCAAACCATAAAATATTAAATCCTATTTATAATGGGAAGAGTGAAACAGTGTTAGAGGAAGCAATTCCAGTAGCTGTTCTGCCTACATACAATCAAGAATTATCGATTAAATTGTATTCCTTCCATGTATGTTTATTATTGCAACTGTGTAGTTTAATGGCAGCATTACATGAGGAACAGCATGGAGAAGGGACTACTATTGTACAAAATTATTTAATAAGTGACGCAGTTAATATCATTTTGGAAAGTGGTTTTATGCGAGATTTAAACCAAAAAGTAGAAAGCGATTAATAACTAATAAGGTCATTTATTATATCAGATAAGTCTGTGTTAAATTTACACTTAGCATCTACGTTGAAAAGAAGAAAATAACTGTATAAAAGACCCAGCGAATTTTCTGGGTCCTAGCTTTCATCACTGATATTTTAACTGTCCTTACCCCAATCAACAAATGACGGAATCCGGAGCAACCCTGCTTTTGGTTAGATTCCTATACTTAATCTTACACTTTAACGACTCGATAGAAATAATTTTATCATTCTCAGATATGATTAGTTGCTGTAGAAACGTGTTCTTCCGTTCAGCTGGTGGCATAAACTCCATAATCCCAGCTGGTTTTCTGTCCAGGAAGCTCAGCAGTAGCCCCAATTCGTCTTTTCTTATCCCAATCATCAATACATCTTCATATTGCTGGCCTTAAGTCATGACTGGCTACGCTTTCCGACCTCATAGCTTGAATCCTTACGAATAAGTACTGCAGAGCCAATTCTAAGTAAGCCAGCCTGTAATTTTTATTGATAAAAAGCATGAAAAAGACAAGGAGAAACTTTCTCCCGTCTTTTTCATTTTATCCGATTATTCTATATCGTTGTACCACGGCCCAAATGTACCACCGTGTTTTAAACCAATCTTATACATTTCCGTATGATTGTATTCTTTATTTTTAATTATCTGGTAGTAATTGTAATATCCTTCTTTCTCGTAAAACCGTTGTAATACCCCGTCAAATATTGTACCATCTGGTAGCTCCACCCAAGCATGATCACAATGATTATCAAAAGAGGATGGCTTATAGAGTCCATGAACTAATCTAATGCCTTCTATATTTGCTTTATTGGCAACATAACGAAATGCTTGTTGAAAACATAATCTAGGACGTATATGTCTTCTCTTACCGGTCTTGTATTCTTCTTTTGGCACAATTTCATATTCAGCGAGATGTTTAATATCTTCCCGGGCACTTTTTTTAACTTCTTCGTATGTTGCTTGAATAACATTTGTCTTGATTTGTACATGTCCATGAGTTTCTATACGTTCTTTTAACTGTTTTTGCTTTTGTAATAACTTTTCAATTGGATCATTGGCACCTTTTATATGCTCCTCAGATGCTTCTTTCATTTGTTCAAATACTCTTGTTTCTTCCGGGGAATTCGTTAAACGGGTAGTTTTTTTCATTTTAAGCTCCTTTGATAATAAATTTTCATGTGATAAACTATCTCCGTCTCGAAGCATGGCCCCTTTTCCCTCACCACTATTATTAATTCTTCATGAGCGTCAAACTTCCTCCTTTCTTTTTTAACTTCATTTATCAAATCTTTTCGTTCCAATAACACCAGCAGGGCAACCGTCTCACCTTTATATTGAATTAAATCAAACACTACGTAACTTAATTGGCCTTCATTCGTTATCTTGTTCCTTGATTGGAACCTGCCATCACGGCCTCAAAATCCGGCTTTCTTGCAAAGTCAATAACAACTATCTCCCCATTTAATACCGTTTCATCGGAAATATCTATCGTTAGCAATTCGGAAACTGGAAAGTAACCTCATTGTGTCGTGTATACAAACTTTACTTTATTATCAAACTTTGAAAGTATTAATCTAGTGCCATCTAGCTTTAATTCTGTAATATATTCTTTGTCGTCAAACGGACGATTAGACTTATGCAATAACATTGATGAAACAAACACACATGCCACCTCAAGATAATTCTGCGGTTCAATTACTCTTGATTCACTGGTAACTAATTGTCATTTAAGGAATTTTTCACTTAATCATTATTTCGACGATTCCTTCGATTTCGGTAGTAATCATGCGCGATACTTAATCCGACAATCCCAAGAATACTACCTATTGTAATAGCACTTGTAATCTGAATCTTATCATCTTCGCTGCCGTCTGCAATCCCACCTTCCGTTTTTATTACTTCGACTGCTTCTTCTTTATCAATGGCAGCTCCAGCATAGGCTTCCCTGTCATAACCCTCAGCGTATCCTTTGCTATATGATGTTTCATCATACCAATCCTCTATTTCCTGATCCTCAGTATACACTATACCTTCATAAGAATCGGCTTCGCCGGCTTCCATTCCGGCTTGGTAACTATCGTCATAGCAAACTAATAATCCATCATAATTTCCGTCATAAATTCCGTCCTCATAGCCTTCACCGTAAGCTTGCGATCCTATCCAATCCCGGTCATAGTCTGTTTCACATGCGGACGTATATTCATAAGCGTAATCATAGCCCTCTTCGTATCCATCGTCATAATCAAAAACTGAGTCACTATAATCGATTATATCATCGCTACTATCGTGGAAATGATATTCTCCATAGTCTAAGCCCCAGTTGTCGCAGTTCGTACGACAAGTGTGTCCACCGCTACTGTCAGTATTACCTGGGTGCGCTGCAATCACCGACGGAAAAATGAAATAAATGAATCCGCATATAATGAGAATTTTTCGTATCATAACGAGTCCCTCCCCAGGATAAGTTTACCATATAAAGTTAGTTTCTTATTCTAGGTGTAAATAAAAAAAGCCGCTTACAGATTAAGCGACTCAAACAGTTGTTTACTTTGTCTTGATTTATTCCTTTATAACAAAGTATCTCGCGTTGCGATGGATAGTGTTATTTCTCTTTCTTATAGAAATAACTCATTTATATTTAACTTCTATATCTACTATTTTTCCTAATAACAAATTCTCCACGTGGACACCAAAGCTCTAGCCATTGATCAATTTTCTTTTCCTCATTGTATACATGCACTAGTAACCCTTTACCTCTTTCTTCGTAACCTACCAAATAATCACCTATTTTTTCTGATAAATATTCAGCATAGTCATCCTTCCAAGGTTCTCCATGTTCATTAATAAATTCGCCTCTTGTTTTAGCACCGACTTGTCTTGCTATTTCATTCATTTTCTCTGGGGAATCTATTTGAACATATGCTATTCCGCGATCACTATTTTTTTTCTTCGGTATAAATGGACGGACAGCTCTGTCGTCATCAGGAAATTGCTTAAATCCAATAAATCCATTTGTAGTATCCGGAAAATCAGCATACCTAACACATCTTCTGATTGCTTCCATTTTATTTCCGACTCCTTTTTTATTATTTGCTTTCAAATTTATATTCAATTATAGATTCGAGACTTAATAAATATTCCCTTTATTAAAGATTTAAAGTTCATAATACCTCATCATGATCTTAGGTAATTCCAATATTACGTAAAGTCTCGCGTTGACTTACAACCCTATAGTTATAAAAATTAAAAAGACGATCCTCTAAAAGATCGCCTTTTCCAATTTTAATTATTTGCTGTTACTGGATCGAGTTCATTCGTACTAATAAACATCATTAGATCTATAGCTGACATATTGGGAATTGCTCTAATAAAATCACGTTGATGGGATTCAGATTGAAAACTAAATGTTGTTATTTCATTCAAAATAAAATAATTTTCATCATCTTCATCAAACTGTAACAGAAAAAGATTCACCTGGCACTCATTGAGACACTCCCTGCTTGCTATTAATAACCCGAAATTAATTTCAGGATTTCTTACAACATTTTCAAGTTGAAATTCATTAAGCCATTCGTTGTCCAGAGTTACAGCTATGTCATGAGTCTTTGGCATAATCAAAATCTCCCAATAAGTTATTTAATAGTATTGATATAACAATGCTACTTTGTTAATCATACAATTAAACAAGGGGCTAATACCGTCCAATATATGGTATTTTAAGCAATTTTTTATCTTCACTTTAATGAATCAACCCTATACCATTGTACAAGGCCCAGGAAAAACACATCGGGCTTGTTGGACAGGCAGAAAAAGATGTTAAGAAGGCTTTGAAACTGTACGCTGAGAGAGAATCAAAAGGGCTAAGTGTTGATGATATTGTAAAAATGAAGGGCGTTCCCCGGTCAACAATTTATGCAAAAGCTAAAGAGCACATTTTTAATTAATGTGAACCCATCAGCTTCAATGGGTCTGTTAAAAAAGATAAAGCTTGGGTCAATTCCAAGCTCTTTTATTTTGTCTTAAACGTAGATTACGTTTCCACATACCACGTGTGTTTTGATAGATTGATGATACTGAAACGCGTAAATTCGTTTTTGCGTAATGATGTACCCCCCTAATTTCAGGGGGACTCAAACATTTTACTGATCTTCAATTGGCACAAATACTCGTTGTTTGTTATTTTCGGTAGGAATATACAGAATTTCTGTTTCTTTATATTGTAGTTTAACGACTTCATCAATAATATTATCAATTCCATCGCTCTCCTTGTTTTGTTTCATACCTTTTTTTACTTTGCTCAAGTTTTTCTTTTCTAACTCAACTTTTTCTTTTGCTTTATTAACATCTCTTTTAGCTTTACCAGCAAAAAACATCCTGATTCCAATTTCAGGTAGAATGCCCCAACCAGTAGAAATATAATTATCAGTTAATTTATCTAATGATTTTTCAAATTTTATATTTTTATCAACCAATTCATTACTACTCCGCTGCTGTATCATTGAATAGATCTTCTCAACTTCTAATTCATTATTATGATAAAAACTATTAGCATAATTTTGTTTTAATTGGCTTGTTAGTCCATTAATAATTTCAATTTGACCACCGATCTTCATTCTTGTACCAATCTCAATTAGTTCTGCAAACAGAGATAATTTATTGGCCTCAAAAGCAATTAAAATTGTGTAATTAATATCCGAAAGCTTCTTATCCTCACTTTCTTGTCTTTTTAAACGATATATATATTCTTCATGAATTTCATCTGCAGTTTTTTTATAGTTCCTAATTGCAGATAAATCAGTAGTATCAACAAATTCTCTATTTACAATTTCAGACAAGCCCTTTCTAGCTGCAATCAAACGCCCAATACTTGTATCATGATGAAATCTTTGAAGTTCATCTAATTTCGCATCCATATCTGTAATTTGATCATTAATTTCCTTCAAATAATATGTCCCTGAAACAGCTGACATTACTTGCATTCCTGCCGATAGATAAATGGCCGGATTCATCATTGAAGCCCTTAAACCAACTTCAGCAAAACCAGCGTGCTCGACTAGACGTCCCGACGCATCTCGCACCATTGTTGATGTAGTTCCATTTGCAAATTTAGACAAATTGGCCGGATTCGCAGTTGCAGTAAACAAGCCATTAGGTGCTTGTTTAGCAATCTGGGCTAAAGTCATTCCTTGATTAGCAACTTGCAATGCCGTCTGTGAAATGTTACCCGTCATCAATGACAAGTCAGATACAAAGACCTCCCTGTATTTTTTCTTTGCTTCCAATTTATCATCAGTTACTTTTTCCAAAGAAAGCTCATCGCCTATAGTGTTAAAGACAACAATTTCACTAATTTCATTTGAGTTATTTATCATTTTATCTTCAGACATTTAAACTATCTCCTCGGTCTTTTCATTAGATATATTTTACACGGAAATCAATAAACATTCTGAAATGTGCTAATAAGAGATACTGTCTACATGAGCAACTTTTATATCTCCCCTGCTTTATTTAATAAAATACTTTTATCCTCGCCCCTATCTAAAACATGCATCTTACGGTGACAATTCGGACAGAGTGCAACCGTATTCTCAATCGTACCCGGACCGCCTTGAGAAAGCCAGACTATATGATGCGTTTCAAGGTAAGGCTCACCCTTCTTATTATTAAATGGGGCAGATTCCTCACAAAGCTGACAAACCCCATTCGCTCGTCGCTTGCCATATTCGCTAACATACGCATTACGTTCATAGGTTTTTGTCGCCGTTTTTCTTATACTAGTTTTAGAGGATTGACTTTCTAGTACCTTTCTATGTAACTCATCATTGGACAATCTCTTTGCTTGTTTTTCCTTTTGTTCGTAGTTATCCTTGATGATTCTTTCATCAACCAGATTTGAAGCTTGATCATCGATCACTTTTAGAGGAAAGATCCAAACATCCCTTATAAACCCATCTTCATCTTTTTGTTTTTCTTGATACGGCTCGTCTACTAATTTTACTTTGCCTCTATATATGTAATTGTTCTCTTTAAACACTTCAAATAAATGTACATCTACACCGTTATGATTAGATTCACTAAGAGTTCTATTTTGGTTCTTATTAATCTCTTGGTTACCTTTCTTCCCCATACCAGTGTAGTGAAGAATATCGCCAATCCATTTATCCTCATATAATCCTTTTGTATGATCAGAAATAATAACAAGTGTGTTTGTAGTTAGAGACCTACGCATTCCACCCATGTTGCCACAACTAAATATTTCTCTTAATCTATTGTTATTAATTATCTCACCATGCTTTAACCCAGTATCAAAACTCACAGTCTATCCCTCCTAAACTACTCCATTCTTTTCTTCGTAAGGTCTCTGGCATCTGAAATAGTATCACATGTAAGTAGTGTATCTAAATGGCACCACACTCGACCGCTCGGATAAATCTTTCCCGTCTTGACTTCTTTTGATGGCTTGATTGCAGGACCTAGGTTATAAATAAAGAGTGGTTCCCATTCCCTATCTGGCATTTCAGTTATAATATTGTGAAGGTTTGTTGAAACATCATACCCTTCTATATGGTGTATTGATTGGAGCTTTCCATCGTACCTAAAGGCTATGTAATTTGGTGGTTCTTTTGGCCAGCCACTACCACCCATTGGATGAAAATATTTATTCTTTTTCTTCACAATATCAATCCAAGTCAATGAGCAATCATCAGGTTTACCAGAACCAAGTGATACAACATATACTTCATTTGAATTTTGATTTTGCATTGTCACTAACCCCCTTAAATAAACTTGCAACTCCTTTAGTAGCTTTTTTTCTGAATTGGAAGAAGATGAATAAGCAGCTGCAGTAAAATCATGAACATCCTTCCACGATACATGCTTAATTGGAACACCATTCGCGTCCTTTATTTCTAGATTATGATACGCATACTCTTTCGAACATTCTGAAAGGGTTACAATCACTTTGTATTTAGCATAGCTCTTTTTAAAAGAATCACGATTCGCGTACTTAAGTAACTGTCCCTTTGAGGGAAGGACCCATCCCCGCTTAGCTTCGACTATTATGAAAAAATCTTTATCATCTCTAATCTCAATATCCGTAATACCAGAACCTTTGTCATATTCCTGTACACATATCTCAACGTTCTCCTTGTTGAAACCAACTACTCCACATACATCCTTTATAAAAATTTCAAGCATAGCTCCACATTTACTTAATACCCAGGCAGTACTATGACTAATATCATTCTCTTTGTAGCCCATCAACTGAAAAATGCTATTAACATCTCTCCCATGTAATTTAAAACTTGGCAAAGTCTCACCTCCAATGATTTATTATTATAAATCGTGCTAATCACCCATTTTTATTTATTCCGATTGCAAATAAGGCAATGTCTTAGAAAGATATTCCTGCCAATAGTCTTCACCACCATTTAATTCATGGAGCCAGTAATACATCATCAGTATCTCAAATTCCTGTTTTCTTCCTTTTGTATATGACTTTTTCGGCATTTTCCTATAAAGAGAATCTAAATTAAACAAATTGCTTTTTTGTTTAAAATCATAATCGTATTTCCTATAATTAGTAGTACTCTTTTTCCTATGAGAAGCTGGCCAAAAAATTGTCATTGTCCCAGAAGTAATTCACCCACCGGAACGAAAATTCACGCAGATTAACCTGGTATTTTGTCCACGTTTTTTGTATCCATTCATTTAACTCATCTGAAATGAACACACCCTCACTTTGCATTCCTCTCTGACTCATTACCCTGTGATAATCCTTAATAAATAAAAACAACATCTCTGTTTGATCCTTTATAAAAGGATGCTTTTTAATCAACTTCGAATAACAATCATAGGATAACGATCTGAATTCCCTATCGGAGCTGTATAGACAAAAGAACATATCTTCTTTTAATATATTTCCAATGTTTTTGTTTATTTGCTTACCGTATTCAGAATATATACCTGTTAACCAGTCAATTATTTCAGGATCATATTCCTTTAGCTGCTGCTGATATTTAGTTAATTTCTCATCTTTTAGTGCAGTTTTTTCTTCTGCTTCAGTAATGTTTAAGTAATTATTAAAATATTCAAAGACGTAATTAACGCATAGCCTCATATTTTCATTTCTTTCATCTATATTAAATTCATCAATCTTATCTTCTTTTTTTCTCCTTGCAACGTATTCTTCAATGGTAAGCATTTAAATCACTTCGCTTTGCATATAGTTAATATGAAATGCCGAATAAATTTATTTGACTTCAAAGCCTAGTACGATAGTATCCAATTTTATTTATGTATTCGACTCCATCAACTCCATTATAATTTTATGTATTATAGGTTTTCAATAAATTACTAATTTTTTCCCAATGTTTAAGTTTTTTGTAATATGATAAAAGTACTAAATACTACTGTGAGGTGTTATTAATGCCTGCAACAATTATTGAAAACTTTAATCCAAATGATCCAAGAACAGAGGGAGAAAAATATTTATTAGAGATGTTCAGAACAAGTACTAGATTTGAAGGCTGGACAGTATTTGAACAACCCCATATTAACTCTATGAAACCGGATTTTGTTTTAACGAATCCTCAAAAAGGTATTTTAATTATAGAAGTTAAGGACTGGAATTTAAACTCTGAGGTATACAATAGAAATGGCTATATTCGTGGTACCGATGGAAATTATTATAAAAGCAATCCTATAAATCAAGTGGAATATTATAAGAAAAACATTTTACATTACCAGCTGCTTTCAAGTGTCAATCTATCTGAAAGGTTTTCTCGTTATTTTTCATGTATTGAAACGATTGTTTATTTTCACTATGCAACTAAACATGCAGCTATGAATTATTGTAATGCTTTTGATAGCCATACAAAAGTATGGACCAAAATAGATATAGATTATATAGGAAACTCTGAAAATCGATTAAATCACAATGAACATACTTATGCGCTATCCAGAAACTATTCAAGCTTTTCACAGAATGGTTTACTTGAAAATTTAGTATCTGAGTTAAACCTACAACTCCAACATGCTGATTATAACTATGAACGTCGGCAACCTTTTACTTTAACAAGTGATCAAAAAAAGTTAGCAAGTTTAAGTCCTGGTTCCATTCGTAGATGGAGCGGAGTCGCTGGTTCAGGAAAATCAATAATAATTGCTGAAAAGGCCACTCAAGCAGCGAAAATAGACAAACAAGTCTTAATTTTGAGTTTTAATATTACATTAAGACACTATTTAAGAGATCTTTGTAGTCAACAATTTGGTCCAGGAAAATATCAAGGGGAACGAAAAAAGCTAAAATCGCACATTACTATTAGTCATTTCCATGACTTTCTTAAATTGCTTTTAACAGAACACCAATTAGAGGTGAATTTTGATGACGAGAATGAAAATGAGGGTTATGAAATCACTCTTATGAAAGCTGCAAATGATTACTTTCAATCGCACGCCATAAAACCCCATCTTAAATTTGACTATATCCTAATTGATGAGGGACAAGACTTCAAGGCTGATTGGATACGTTTTTTAAAGAACTTTTTCACCGATAGAGGGGAATTATTTATTGTGTATGACAAAGCACAAAATTTATATGGCCATGGTGTATGGATAGAGGACAGTGAACAAATAAAGGATATAGGTTTTAGAGGAAAGCCAGGTCACTTAAAATATACACACAGATTGCCAAATAAGATAGTTCAAAAAATTGCTTTAGTAAGACAGAAATTACAACTCGATGGTGAAGATATTTTATTGGCTAAACAAGAACAAGAAAGTTTCTTTCAAAAAACATTTTGGCATAATTATCGCCCTCATACCCGTCTAGAAAAGTTACAACAAATTGAGCAACATCTTCGGCATTTATACGGTTCTAACCAACTAGAGGATATCACTATTTTAACAACTAATGAAAATACCGGCGCTGAAATAGTAAAGTATGTTAATAATCTCGGTGCCGAGACTTCTCATGTTTATGATTTAAATAGACAACAAGACAGAGAACGTAGAAGAGTAGAAAAGTGGAAATTCCAGGGAGGAACTGGTCGTTTAAAAGTTTCTTCTTACCATAGTTTCAAAGGTTGGCAAACACCCAACGTATTACTTATTTTAGACTCTCCGACTACTAATTATAATGGGGAGCAAATTATTATGGGAAATCCACCACTTGAAGCTGTTCAAAATGCATTATTTATAAGTATGTCACGAGTAAAAGGAAGAGCTGACAATGGAGAGTATACATTCACATGCTTAAACTATTTACCTGAATATGACCATTTGTCATCTATTTTTGATGGTCACTTTGAGGTGGAATTGCCTTTTTAGATATGTACCCTGTGTGTTGATTAATCATTTTTATATGATGGGAGATAAAACTAATGGAATCTATAAAATTGCTTGAACAAATAGATGATTGTATCGAGCGAACTGCCTCTATTACCAAAACAAATGGAGAATATATATTGGCATTGTCTGCTGGACAAATAATAGAATTAATAAGTATTTTTATGTTAACCAAAGAAGAGCATTTGCAAGACCCTTTATCTTTGAATAGAATTTCTCCTAAAAAAATACTAGATGAATGTTTCAATAAAGGTTATCTTCGAACTGATATTTACATGATGATGAATACTATAAGAATTTACAGAAATTATGCAGCACATAAAATCGATGGTAAAGACGATTACTATCATGTTTGTATGCCAATGTTAATTAACATCCTTCAGTGGTTCTATCGAGATTATTTAGGGGATACTGCGCAATTTGTTAATGTAAAAGAAAGGTTTTATAAAGAGACTAATACCTATCTTGTGAAAGAATCTGTAGCACAATATGAGGTTGAAAATGTATATACAAAATTAGAACAAGTAATGAACGTATGTAATAGTATGTTTAAGAAACTGACTGATTTAGGTATAAAAGTTGAAAATATTGACTCAAAAGTTACAAATATATTAAGTCTAGTGCAAGAGATTAATAACAAGATACATAGTATTAAGATATCCGCCTTAGATACTGAGGAGAAAATGTTACTTATTAATGATAAGCTCGATGGATTACTATCTGAAAATATTGAAATTGATACGTACATATCCATTGTAAAACGTTGGCTTAGTTTTGACTGGGATCAGCTTGATTCTTATAGTAAAAGTTACTTGCCTACTGCAGAATTTCTTTTTGGCGAATTATCAAAATTACCTGATGTCGATTTATCCCCTTTCATATTACAGTATTGTAGAACTTTAGAAAATGAAATGCTCAAAAAGGTTTTTAGGGCATATGTTTTTAATATAAAAAAAAGAAAAATAATAATTAATCGAGAATTCAACTGGGATTTATTCTCCAAAAATGAGAAGGGATATAATCAGGATACCCAAAAATTCGCCAAGATGTTGAGAAAATATATAAACAATACTAATAGCGATGAATGGTTTTTTGAATTTGGAACAATGCTATTTATTATGAACTTACTTAATAAAAATATAGCTAAAGAAAGTCCCCTATTAATTGATTTTAAAAGCTTCATCCAAAATTACTTTGAAGAAAACATAACTGATTTAAACTTTTTAAATGCACTTGAAGAAATAAAGGATAAGTACAGAAATAGATCTGCACATAGTGACATTATTAAAATTGAGGAAGCAAAGCTTGGTAGAGATGAGATTAGAGAAGCAATAAATACTTTCCTAGAATTATATAAACAGTAATTCCTTACTTAATAGAAAAAACACAAGGCTTGGAGGCTACCATCTCCAAGCCTTTTATTCAATATCATATTCAACTTCTGTACCATCCAGCAAAGTCACAATTATTTTTTCTCCGTTAAACAGTAAGCCCGTAATCAAATAACGCATATAAACAACCAGGCACCTCCG
>NZ_VYKL01000018.1 GCF_008710145.1 Niallia endozanthoxylica | reverse complement strand
ACCAAGGAGGCTACCCAGGTTACGGGATGGGTCACCAAGGAGGCTATCCAGGCTACGGGATGGGTCACTACGGGGGCCACCCAGGTTACGGAATGGGCCACCATCATGGGGGCCACCCAGGTTACGGAATGGGCCACCATCATGGGGGTTACCCAGGTTACGGAATGGGCCACCATCATGGGGGTTACCCAGGTTACGGAATGGGCCACCACCATGGGGGCTACCCAGGCTACGGGATGGGTCACGGAGGTTATCCAGGTTACGGAGGCAGCGGATACGGAAACTTCCCTGGCTATGGCACACAGTCTCATGACCAACAGTATGGACAACAGACGGGGCGCGACGAGGATGAGTTTTAACCAGAAATAGGTGAAGTGTTCATAGAAGTGAAAACATATAGATTATGAAAAAGTTTTATCCAAAAAGATGCTCAGGTTAAACTGAGCTTTTTTTGATTACTCCTTAGAAGAAATAAAGGATGAAGATGCATAGCTATTCATATATTGAAACGATGATGATAAATATGAATGTGCTTAAAATGAAAGGAGGTAAAGCTTTGATTTCATATGATTTTGAGTATTATCTTCCATCATCAATAAAAGAGGCTGTCCATGTATTTGAAGATTTACATAAGCAAGGAAAAGATCCCATTTATTTTTCAGGTGGAACCGAAATAATCACGCTTGGAAGATTAAATATGGTTAAGACCGGAGCTGTCATTGATATTAAACAAATACCGGAATGTCAGATGTTCAAGCTTCAACACGATTCATTGATAACAGGGGCAGCTAATACCTTAACACATATTGAAGAGAGGAATCTCTTTCCATTATTAAGTAAAACGGTTAGTGAAATTGCCGATCGAACGGCTCGGAACAAAATTACAGCAGGCGGTAATATTTGCGGACAGATTTTTTATCGGGAATCTGTTTTGCCTTTTTTATTAACAGACAGTCAAATGGTGATTGCAGGCAGGAATGGAATTAAGACTGTTTCGATACTTGAAGCTTTTAATCAGAGACTTTTACTAGAACATGGTGAACTCCTGGTCCAAATCAAAACAGACCAAAGTTATCTTAATCAACCATTTATCAGTATGAAAAAAAGAAGGCAATGGGATACAGGCTATCCTCTCATTACCGTTGCCGCCCTAAAAGTCCATGGAATGATTAGAATAGCAATAAGTGGACTAACCTCTTACCCTTTTCGTTCTACACAAATGGAGCAGAAACTTAATAACAGGGGGAATTCTTTGAATCAAAGAATTAATGAGGCAATCCACACTTTACAGGTACCACACTTGGACGATTCTGAAGGGTCTTTTCCATATCGATTGTTCGTATTAAAAAATACAATCCGTGATGTGCTTCACCAATTGGAAGGAGAGGAGTAAAACGATGGCTGATGCTTTAAGTGTAAGTGCAATACTTCTAATCAATGGGGAAGAGAAGAGAGTTACATTCCGTTATGCTGATATTCTTCTAGATGTTTTACGCTATCAATTGGGCCTAACAGGTGCTAAGCCAGGCTGCCTAAATGGTGATTGTGGTGCTTGTACGGTTAATATTAACGGAATTGCCCAAAAATCCTGCTTGCATTTAGCTGTTGAAACGATTGGCAAAGAAATACTTACAATAGAAGGTCTGAATGCTCCTATTCAGGGGACATTCGTTGATCACTTTGCCTTCCAATGCGGATATTGTACATCTGGGTTCATCATGAATTGTCATTCGTTACTGAAGCATCGAAAAAATCCATCTGATCATGAAATAACAAAATGGTTGGAGTCAAATATATGTCGTTGCACGGGATATATGGAGATAGAGAATGCGGTTAAATCAGCATTCCATTTGATAAAAGATGATGAATGATACAGGAAGGTGATGGAAAACGTTGAAAGAATATCTGCGTGTGATTGCAGAGGCAACCAATACAGAAGAGTGGAGTGTACTGGCGACTATCATTCATGTAGAAGGTTCGGCCTATCTAAAAGAAGGAACCACAATGTTATTTCTAGAAAATGGGAAAACGATTGGATTGATTAGTCCGGGTTGTCTGGAAGAGGATTTATTTTTTCATGTAAAAGAAGTATTTGCATCCGGAATCTGCCGTACGGTTGTGTATGATTTAAGTGCCCAAAACGATTTCTCCTGGGGACAAGGAATGGGCTGCAATGGAAAATTATATATTTTACTTGAGTACGTGGATGAAAAAATGAAGCAGAATTTAAGGAAGGTGTACGACTATTTACAACAAGGTAAGAAAATTCTTCACATAAAAAAATTAACACCTGATTTCTCGGTTACAGCATCAGCCTACATAACTGAAACTGGGCATTTTTTTGGACATCTGTACGATGATATTTCAGATTATGTGGATTGGAATCTGCCGACTGGTACTAATTTATGTCATTTACTTTACAGTCAAATCTATTCTCCCCAAAATAAATTAATCATTTTTGGAGCAGGTCCAGATGCACGCCCTTTAGCAAATTACGCTGCCGAATTGGGATTCCTGGTAACTGTTTGTGATTGGCGTGAGTCACTGTGCAACTTAACCTATTTTCCGAAAGCAGAACAATGCATTCTCGGCTTTCCAGGTAAAATTTTTCAAAAAATAACGATACATGAGAATGACTTTGTTGTCTTAATGACACATCAATTCAAAAGGGATCAAGAAATACTATCTTATTTAGAGGAGCAGAACCCGGGCTATTTAGGGATACTAGGATCACAGCACAGAACCAAAAAGCTGTTTCGGCAAAATAAGATTCCTCCTTGGGTATCAGCACCGGTTGGTTTACCAATTGGGGCAGTGGGGCCAGGTGAAATAGCGATTAGTATTGTGGCAGAAATTATTGGGGTCATGAGGCAAAAACAGAGAGGGAATCGGCGATGAAGGTGGTTGGGGTTTACCTTGCCGCCGGGGATAGCAGGCGTATGGGAACGAATAAGTTATTACTGGATTTAGACGGTAATCCCTTAGGGTCGTTAGCTTTACAAGCAGCGTTAGAATCTACTATTCACCGAGTATTGGTTATCACAAAAAAAAATGATAAGCTTTCATGGATAGCTCCCCACCTCTTTACAAGTGATTATAGAAGAAAATGGACTTCTGTTCAATTGAAGAAAAGCAATCGGGGGCAGGCTTATTCCATTATAACCGGTTTACATGAGGCGATTATCTTGCATGCTGATGCCGTTCTTGTACAGTTGGCTGATCAACCATTTGTAACTGCTAATATGATTAATCTGCTCATCGATGCTTTTGAGAAAAAACCTTCAAAATTATTTTTTTCTTGCAGTTACGATGGAGTGCTTAGGCCGCCTGTACTCTTTACAAAAAACTTCTTCCCGATATTAATGGATCTGAAAGGGGATAATGGTGCGAGAGATTTACTAAATGGGAAATTTAAAGAAAAAGGTGAAATATATAATTTTGATAAAGAAGATTTTTTGCTTGATGTAGATACGATGGATGACTATCTAAAATTTAAAAAATAAAGTTGCGGTTTGTAACTTGCACAGGACTATAAAAGGCCGCCAAGGAGCAGCCTTTTTAGTCCTATTTTTATTTTTTTCTATTACTATCTCATTAACAAAAGCATGCACCAATAATAATAAGAAGAATAAACAATACAACGATTAGGGCAAAACCCCATCCAAAACCACAGCCGCCATAACCACCATAGCCATATCCTCCACAGCCGTAACCATATCCATACATAAAAAAATCCCCTCCTTTTTGTATAGGTTATGTATATGTACTTCTTTTTCATTAAGTTAGTATGACTGCCTATTACGTTTAAAAATTTATGAGTCGTTACCAGTTAACATTTATTTTGTATGTGAGACAACAAGGAACAAATAGGCATTATCCTGCATATTGTAACGATAAGATACGATACAGAATAGAAGGGTGTTAAGAAATGCCATCAGTTGTAATCAATTTACATTATTTAAAAATCAATAGTATTTCCGGTAATGGCTCAATCACCATAGGCGAAGCATCTTATAATAGTCCAACAGCTTATAACAAATCACAGGGAATGAATTCCTCCTATGGTGATACATCACCTACAGAAGCAATCATGGAAAATTTATTAAACGATCCCGATGTGAACGATCAAACCTCAATTGGAAATGCCGACAATTCTTATGTTAATACACCAATACCCCCAGCACCGCCGATACCGCCAATTTAGATAAAGGAGTGATTTGATATGCCGTATCAAATCAATATTTTAAATATCAAGGTGAATGGAGCCAATCAAAACGGAAATATTGATATTGGCCCAACTGTGCATAATAGTCACACCGCTAATAGTAAATTTATTGGAGCAAATATTTCATTAGGTGATTTTTCACCACCTTCGGCTGTTTTAAATTCAGGGAATGTTGATATAGATATAAGTGATCAGGATCAAATAGCCAATCCTTCTATGCCTATCGCCAATCAAGTATAAAGGAGCAAGAAGATGGACATAGAAAAAATGAGAAGATGGATAGAAATAACGAACCAATACAAAAAAACGGATTTTTGGACTCGTGTACTTGAGGAAAAATATCCTGATGAAATGGTAAAAGAAAATATGTATTGTCCAAAATATGATTTGTATCAAAATGAATACTATAATTTTATTATTGTTGAAATTCCCGGTGTGAATCGTGAGGATCTTTCCCTTCACTTAATCTCAAATACACAATTAAAGGTTAGCGGCATTATCCATCCTATTTTATCGCTTGAAAAAGAAATGAGAAGGGAAAGAGTGTATGGTGAATTTGAGCGGATTATAGATCTTCCAGAAGCAACACATGTGCAGCACCTGTATATTCAAGTGAATAATGGTTTGCTGCAAATCTCCTATCCTCGAATGGTTGAGCGTATCCATTTTACTTGAAAGATTAGTATGGAAGACCCGACTGCACAAAAAATGTCTGTTTTATGCATGAACCCCCTCTGTTAAGGGAATAAATGAAAGGATACTTTATTAGGGGGTTTTGTCATGGAAAAGATTGAAGTTGGAGAAGTTTTTACGATTTCAGATGAAAATGATGAAGAAATGGAAGTTGAAGTGCTTGCTGCAATGAATATTGAAGGAACAGACTATGTGGCAGTTGCTTTTGTTGAGGATGTAAAGGAAGAAACCGATGAAGACATCGATATTTTCTTTTTAAAAGTGGACCAAGAAGGTGACTTCACAGCGATTGATAGTGATAAGGAATTTGATATGGTGTCTGCAGCTTTTGAAGAAATGATGGATGAAGAAGAAGAGTAACTTTAATCAGGTTCGTCAGGAGACAAATTACAGTGAAAAATAGGTGCTTTTCTTAAATAGAGAGCACCTATTTGTGTTGGATTATATAAATACATAAGTTTTTCATTTCAATCTTAATAAGAATACGCTTTGAAATAAAAAAAGGATCTTTCAATAAAGAGCCGAACGAATGAATAAGCAAATAAATTAGAAAGGATGATTTTATTGGCTAGTATATCCACAACAACACTAACAATGACTAGACGTTTTGAGGTTGCACCTGAAAAGGTTTTTGAAGCATGGCTGAAACCAAATCTTATGCGAAAATGGCTTTTTACTATGGAACATACAAATAAAATAGCACAAAGTGATGGGAAAGTGGGCGGAAATTGGGAGATTGTCGACCATCGTGAAGGGAAAGATTACAGAGCCACAGGGGAGTATTTAGAAATTATTCCTCCAACTAAAATGGTATTAACCTTCGAAATGCCTCAATTTAGTGAAACGGTGGACAAAATGATGGTTGTTATTGAACCACTAGAAGACGGTTGTGAGATGACCTTCACACAAGAGATTGTCATACCTCATGAAGAAGGATGGACGGAAAAAGAAGTAAAAAAAGTGGAAAAAGAGTACTATGAAGGATCAGAACACGGATGGAATTTAATGTTTCTAGGTTTAAAACAATTAGTGGAAACGGGTAATATTAATTATCCATCTTAATAATAGGATTCACGAGCAATTCTTAGTGTATTTTTCATGGGGCGTTTCTAAATTTATGATAGAAGGATAAGAAATGTCCCTATTTTTATGTGCGTTTTCTTGCATTGTAAAATCCATTTTTTCTACATTATCATGTTCTGCTTCGTAAATAATACATCTGACAAACTTTTCGTACTGGAGGGAATCAGATGTCGAGCACCGAAATACAACAAACGTACATAAAAGTAGATAACATCAACCTGTACTGTGAATTTGTTTTAAATGACAAACCGCCAATTCTTCTCATCCACGGCTTTGCATCATCCATTTTTACCTTTCGCCGGATTATTCCGTTATTGCAAAAGCATTTTTCCGTTTTTGCAGTTGATTTACCCGGCTTTGGAAAAAGCGAAAAGCCTACGTCCTTTGTTTATAATTTTCAAAACTATGCAAAGCTGATGCTTGAGTGCATCCACAAACTTGAGATTCCAAATACATATATTGTAGCCCATTCAATGGGAGGTCAAATCGCTTTGAATATGGCTCTAATAGCTCCTGAAAAAATAAATAAACTCATTCTGCTATGCAGTTCAGGATATTTAAAGCGCTCCAAAAAACTTCTTATCTGCAGCTCCTATTTACCCTTCTTTGAAAAATTCGTCCAATACTATGTTCGAAGAAAAGAAGTGAAGGAACACTTAAAAAACGTTTTTTATAACCATACGTTGATTAATGAAGAATTAATTCGGGAATTTGGAAGTCCACTTTCTGAAAAAAGTTTTTATAAAGCGCTCATTCGGCTGCTACGTCACCGAGAAGATGATTTGTTACCGGAGCAGCTGCAAACGATACAAGTCCCCACTTTATTGGTATGGGGAGAGGAAGATCGAGTGGTACCATTGGAAATTGGGAAACGGCTTGTACAAGATTTACCCGATGCCAAGTTAATTACTTATAAAAAAACAGGACATTTAATAACGGAGGAAAAACCAGATCTTGTTTTTAAAAATATCTTATTGCATACCAGCTAAAGTCCACAGTTAATGTTAAAGAGTCAGATAGAGAATTTCGATGTCCAAGAAGCATTTCTAAAAATGGAGATAAATCACTTATCTCCGTTTTTTTATCTTATTACTGGGGGATGTCAATAGTTAATGACACCATTCTTCTATTTAACTGCTTTGTATTCATCCAATTGGATTATACAAATGTAATCCAATTGGATGAATACAAAGCAGTTTTTTAAGTTTACTATAAACATATATATTCTTTTTATTAAAAAAAGAGTAAGTCGGCTCTTAAAGAGATTTCCAAGGATAACTAAACAAATAAATAACATTGGGAGGAGAAAAAAATATGTTAACACCGGAAGATACAGTGATTGGTTTTATTGGAACAGGGGTCATGGGGAAGAGTATGGCGGGCCATCTTTTAAAAGCAGGATATCCTTTAGTTGTATACAATCGCACGAAGGAGAAAGCAGAGACACTGCTGCAGCAAGGAGCGGAGTGGGCAAATTCTCCTTTGGAAGCAGCTCAGAAAGCCAATGTCATTATTACCATGGTGGGTTATCCTCAGGATGTAGAAGAAGTATATTTGAGTGAGCATGGCATTATAACAAATGGGAAGGCGAATACATACGTAATCGATATGACAACGTCAAAACCCTCGCTAGCTGAACGAATTTATGAAGAGGCGAAGAAAAAAGGAATGTTTGCTGTTGATGCACCTGTTTCCGGTGGAGATGTAGGAGCAAGGGAAGCACGCCTTTCCATCATGGTTGGCGGAGATAAAGAAGTATTTGACGAATTAGAACCTTTATTAAAACTACTTGGAACGAATGTCGTATATCAAGGGAAGGCAGGTGCCGGACAGCATACGAAAATGTGTAACCAAATTGCTGGAGCATCTACCTTACTAGGTGTTTGTGAAGCAATCGTTTATGCAGAAAAAGCAGGACTTGATCCAAAAAAGGTGCTGACAAGTATTGAGTCTGGTGCAGCGGGAAGCTGGCTGCTGTCTAATATGGGTCGGAGGATGCTGGATGGCAATTTCGAACCCGGCTTTTATATTAAACATCATCTTAAAGATATGAATATTGCCCTTCAGGAAGCGGAAGCAATGGGCATGGAAACACCTGGACTGTCTGTAGTACAAAGGCTATACAGTGAACTGGCTGAAAAAGGGGAAGAAAATAGCGGACATCAGGCATTGTATAAATACTGGGAAAAATAAGGACTAAAAGCCTTTTATGTAGAAAGTAAGGAAGGTAAAACGATGGGGAAAAGAATTACAGTTTATTTAGTTGGATTAGCGATAAATGCTTTAGGTATTGCTTTAATTATTTTTTCAGCAGTAGGAGCAGGCGCCTGGGATACGGTTGCCATTGGTTTGAACCACAGTTTGGGTTTAACCATTGGAATATGTACGGTGATTATCCAGGTATTCGTCGTCGTTATTACTGGATTGATTGAAAGAAAAAGGCTGCAGTATGAATCTATTATCGCAATTATCATTCGTAGTGCATTCTTAGATGCCTGGATTTTTCTCGTTTTTAATCAGATGGAACAGCCAATCTCCTTGGGATTAGAGTGGTTATATTTTATTGGCGGAATGGCTGCCATGGGTATCGGAATCGGTATCTATGTAGAAGCTCGTTTTCCCAAGTCACCAATTGATGGACTGATGCTTGCTCTTCATAATGAATTTAATTGGAGTATTAATTATTCAAGAATCATAGTGGAACTAAGCGGAGCTCTAATCGGTTTTATACTTGGCGGACCTGTTGGACTAGGGACATTAATTATTGCCTTATTTGTCGGAAAGATTATTCAAATGGTTAACATGAAAGTGAAAAAAGGGTTAAATTTAGAATATGGGTATAAAGGGACAGATACCGTGTCTCAGATAAAATAAAGTCAAGTCAAGTTCTTTATTATAAAGAGCATTAACTAGTTAATTCAGAAAATTAATGTACATTATATTCATATTGCTTTATCCCATGAAACTTTTATGTTAGTATAGAAAATATAAATTAATAGAAAAGAATGTTAGGAGGAGTCTGTCACCAAGGGATATCTATGCCCTTTGTTGCAGACTCTTTTTGTGTTCTTTTCTTATTTTAGAAAATTTAAATAATTGTTAAGGGGTGAAAGTTTATTATTGATACTCCAAAAAGGGGGAAAGATAGGGAGGATTTATTATTGAAATAATTGACAACAAAAAGGGGTTAGTATCTCAGAAATAAGGAGGTTTTGTTTTGTCATATCTGCATTGGGCGATAGTAGCGCCATTATTTTTATCTATATTTATTCCGATTTTTTACAAAGTATTCCGTCGGATACATACAGGTTGGTTTGTGTTGCCTTTACCAATTTTATTGTTTGTTTATTTTCTATCTTTCCTGCCGGTTACAATGAGCGGGAAAACAATGATGGAATCGATGAACTGGATTCCATCATTAGGAATTAATTTTACAGCGAAAGTCGATGGACTTGGACTTTTGTTTTCCTTATTAATCACAGGAATTGGTGCTTTAGTTGTTCTTTATTCCATTTACTATTTAGCAAAGGATAAAGAAAAGCTAAACCAATTTTATGTTTATTTACTGCTCTTCATGGGTGCCATGCTCGGAGTTGTATTATCAGATAACTTAATTGTCTTGTATGCATTTTGGGAGCTCACTAGCTTTTCTTCCTTTTTATTAATTGGCTATTGGTACGAACGAGAAAAATCTCGTTATGGTGCACAAAAATCCATGCTAATTACCGTGTTTGGTGGACTTGCTATGCTTGGAGGAATCATCCTTCTTTACATCATGACAGGTACCTTTAGTGTTACAGAAGTTATCTCCCAAGCTAATGAAATTTTTAACCATGCATTATTTGTACCTGCGCTGATTTGTATTTTACTTGGTGCCTTTACAAAGTCTGCACAATTTCCATTCTATATTTGGCTTCCAGATGCAATGGAAGCACCAACGCCAGTTAGTTCTTATTTACACTCGGCGACAATGGTTAAAGCAGGTATATACTTAGTCGCACGATTTACACCTGTATTCGGAGAGCATTCTCTCTGGTTCTGGTTAGTTTCAGGTGTCGGAATATTGACATTGATCTGGGGTTCTATCTTTGCTGTCAAACAAACGGATTTAAAGGCTATCTTAGCGTTTTCCACTGTCAGTCAATTAGGACTGATTATGTCACTGCTAGGTGTTGGGGCAGCAGCGCTGCATTATGAATTTTTGGATGATAACATCTTTACTGTAGCTGTTACAGCAGCTGTTTTCCATTTAATTAATCATGCTACGTTTAAAGGAAGCTTGTTTATGGCAGCGGGTATAGTAGACCACGAGACAGGAACAAGGGATATACGTAAATTAGGCGGGTTAATGCATTTTATGCCTATTACGTTCACGATTTCAATCATTGGTACCTTCTCAATGGCAGGGATTCCTCCATTTAATGGATTCTTAAGTAAAGAGATGTTCTTTACAGCAATGGTTCATGTAATTGAAATGGATATATTTAATCTTGAAACATTGGGGATTTTATTTCCGGTGTTTGCTTGGATTGCTAGTATTTTTACCTTTGTATATAGTATGATTCTTGTTTTTAGAACCTTTACAGGTAAATACCAGCCTGAAAAACTGGATAAAAAACCACATGAAGCTCCAATTGGAATGCTAATTTCACCAGTGATATTAGTTTCACTTGTGATTATTTTCGGTTTTTTCCCAAACCTATTATCACATAGTCTGATTTCACCAGCTATGGCTTCGATTCTTCCAAGCCTGTTAGGACCCGGGGAAGAATTTATGGTTCATATATCTTTTTGGCATGGATTTACCATTGAACTATTTATGACACTAGGCGTTGTTATTTTAGGAATCATTCTATATAAAACACATTCAAAATGGAAAAAAATCTATCAAGCGATTCCAGATAAACTTGCTCTTAATCGATTTTATGATTCCTTGTTAGAAGGAGTACAGTTAGGATCCCATAAGTTAACGAAGTCTTATATGAATGGATCGATTCGATCGTATCTAGTATATATCTTTGCATTCTTTATTTTTATTCTCGCTGCTACTCTAATAGGAAAGAATGCGTTTAAATTAGATACAAGCAATGTATCTGCTATAGGTGTATATGAAGTCGTCTTAGCCATTTTTGTTGTGGTGGGCTCTATCAGCATTCTTTTCGTTAAATCAAGAATGACTTCTATCATTTTACTTGGTGCAGTGGGGTATACTGTTTCCTTGTTTTATGTCCTTTTTAGAGCGCCTGATTTGGCTTTAACCCAGTTAGTAATTGAAACCATTTCTGTTGCTCTATTCTTGGTTTGCTTCTATCATTTGCCTAAATTAAGAAAGTTTGAAACAAGGATGCGTTTTAGGCTGACAAACGCTCTCATTTCAGTAGGTGTAGGTGCAATGGTTACCTTAATCGCACTGTCTGCTCATAGCAATAAATTATTTGATTCCATATCAAAATACTACGTGGAGAATACGTATACAGAGGCCGCTGGTAAAAACATGGTAAACGTCATTCTAGTAGATTTCCGCGGCTTTGATACGCTCTTTGAAATTACGGTATTGGCCATTGCTTCTTTAGGAATCTTCGGCATGATTAAATTAAGATTGAACAGGAGGAAAGAGGGATGAGAAAAACAAATAATATCATTCTTGAAACAGCGATTAAAGTTCTTCTTTTCATGATTGTCCTGTACTCAGTCTATATTTTTACAGCGGGCCACTATTATCCCGGTGGAGGATTTATAGGGGGACTCATGACTGCAGGTGCCATTGTTCTTCTATTAATAGCATACGATATCAAAACGGTTGCGAAAATTTTACCTATCAACTATCGAATTCTTACGTCGATTGGACTTCTATTTGCCATTGGAACAAGTGCAGGTGCGATTGTTTTTAATGTGCCGTTTTTAACACATGCATTTGGAGATATTCAATTACCGATTCTGGGGGAATTATCTCTTCATACTGCCACACTATTTGATTTAGGTGTTTACTTTGTCGTTGTTGGGGTAACGATGACCATTATTCAAACGATTGGGGAGGACGAATAATGGAAATTATTATGGCATTTGTCATTGGTATATTATTTATGACAGCTACTTATCTCATGCTGTCAAAAAGTTTACTGCGTATTATCGTTGGGACAGGCTTGTTAAGCCATGGGGCTCATCTCCTTATCCTTACCATGGGTGGATTAAAAAGAGGGGATGCTCCTATTTTAGGAGGGGATGCAGTGAGCTACACAGATCCACTGCCACAGGCGCTCATTTTAACAGCCATTGTTATCAGCTTTGGGGTAACAGCCTTTTTCTTAGTTTTAGCTTATCGATCGTATCAAGAGCTTGGGACAGATAATGTAGAAGAAATGAGGGGAACAGAGAAAGATGACTAACTTAATCATTTTACCTATATTAATCCCCTTATTTACTGGGGCAATATTAATATTGTTATATAAACAAATCACGGCTCAGCGTGTGGTTGCAATGATTTCTTCTATTGCCACAATCATTACTTCTTGGTTAGTTGTACAGAAAGTTCGGGAGGACGGGATACAATCTCTGAATGTCAGCAGCTGGGATGCTCCGTTCGGGATTACGCTAGTTTCGGATATGATGGCCGCACTTTTAGTTTTAACAACAAGTGTCATCGGGTTTGTTTGTTTAATTTATTCGTTTAAATCAATTGGTAAAGAACGAGAAAAGCATTACTACTATGCTGTATTTAATTTTTTACTAGTAGGGGTAAACGGTGCATTTACAACAGGAGATATCTTTAACCTATTCGTGTTTTTTGAGGTTATGCTTATGTCTTCTTATGTAATGCTAGTGCTTGGAGGAACAAAAGTTCAATTAAGAGAATCGATTAAGTATTTGCTCGTGAATGTGATTTCATCGGCGCTATTTGTTATTGCGGTTGCCTACTTATATTCCGTAGTCGGCACGTTAAATATGGCACATATTTCTGCTAGGATTAGTGAAATTAGTACAAATGGCATGCCTGGAATTTTATCGGTGATTGCTGTCATGTTCTTAATCGTATTTGGTTTAAAAGGAGCCATTTTTCCACTGTATTTTTGGATGCCAGGATCCTATGCCGCACCACCTATACCTGTTCTAGCTCTATTTGGTGCATTATTGACAAAGGTAGGAGTTTATTCAATTACAAGAACATATACCCTTTTCTTTTATCATGATATGGATACTTTTGGCCTTCTTTCGATTTTAGCGCTTTTATCCATTATAGTAGGTGTAATTGGTGCAATTGCTTTCTGGGATATGAAGAACATTGTTATTTATAATATCATTATCGCTGTAGGTGTCATCTTGTATGGGGTGTCTGTTTTGAACACGGCTTCCATCACAGGAGCTATTAATTATTTAATCCACGATATGATTATTAAAGCTGCATTATTCCTGCTTATAGGGATTGTCATTTATATTACGGGGACGAGCGATTTAAGAAAGGTCAGCGGACTGATTACTCGTTATCCAGGTCTTGGCTGGACATTCTTTATTGCTGCCCTAGCACTGGCAGGTATACCTCCATTAAGCGGTTTTGTTGGAAAACTTCTTATTGTTCAAGGCGGATTTGAAGGAGAAAGCTTTGTTGGAGCTTTCATCGTCTTAATGTCCAGTTTACTCGTACTTTTCTCTATTATGAAAATCTTTATTAACGGTTTTTGGGGAAAGAGTCGTACTTACAATGGAGAGGAACAAGCTCCTGTAAGATTCTTGCTTATTGCTCCTATTCTTTTAGTAATCATTTCAGCTCTATACGGAATTGGTTCGGAGTCTATCTTACCGTATATTAATCAGGCAGCAGATACATTACTCGATCCCAATATTTATATCGATGCTGTCTTAAAGGAGTGATAAGTTATGGCATTTCAAATGTTATTGAATGTGGTGTTGGCTTTTTTATGGATGTTTATTAAGGTATCCTACGATCCCATTAGTTTTATAAAAGGATATATTTTCGGCCTCCTTGTCATCTTTGTGCTTAGGCGCTACTTCCACAGCCGTTTTTATCTATTTAGATTATGGTCCTTTGTAAAATTGATTTTCCTTTTTATAAAGGAGCTCGTTTTATCCAATATTTCTATTGTAAAAATTGTATTAAAGCCTAATTTAGATATGAGACCTGCCATTTTTGCGATGGAAACGGAACTAACGGAAGATTGGCAAATAACACTTCTGTCGAGTTTGATTACCTTAACCCCAGGTACATTAGTGATTGATGTATCAGAGGATAATAAAACCTTGTTTATTCATGCCATGAATATTGGAGAAATTGAAGATGAAATTAACAGTATTAAAAATTCTTTTGAAAAGGCCATTTTGGAGGTGAGCAGGTAATGCTTGAAATCATTATTCGATTAGCTTTGTTATTCTGCTCTATTTCTATGCTTGGGTTAATTTATCGTGTGATAAAAGGTCCTAGTGTTGCTGACCGTGTCATTGCGTTAGATGCTGTTGGCATAAACCTTGTAGCTATTACAGCATTGATTTCGATTGTGTTAAATTCACATGCTTTTCTCGAAATTATCCTTTTAATTGGTATCCTTGCTTTTATCGGAACAGTAGCGTTTGCTAAGTATTTAGAAAAGGGGGTTATTATTGAACGTGAGCGAAATCATTAATATTCTCATTGGATTTTTTATTTTAGCTGGTGCGGTGCTCTGTCTTATTGCTACTTTTGGAGTGATTAGACTCCCGGATGTGTATACAAGAAACCATGCAGCTTCAAAGGCAGCTACACTAGGAGTCATGTCCATTTTATTGGGAACTTTCATATACTTTTATGCACTTGAAGGTCACTTTAATTCGCGGCTCATCTTAGGAATTGTGTTCCTTTTCATGACTTCTCCAGTTTCTGGACATTTAATTAATAGGGCAGCTTATTATTCAGGAGTAAAACTCTGGGATAAAACGGTAAGAGACGATTTAAAAGAATATAATAAAAAAATGATGGGTAAATCATCTGCCAATTAATATCAGAATAAAAAAGTGTTCCATTTTTGGAACACTTTTTTCCTATTTATTTTATATGTTATGAAAATTCTTGAGTAATCTTAACTTCTTATTAAGGCTCAATAATCCGAACATACTCTCTAGGCTTAAAGGGCTCAGATAATTTCCATTGAACATTCGACATCCCAGTATTTACATTCGTATTCAACTGAGAATATTCAACATTTATTGGAACTGCATTTAAATTGTTTATATCGGATTCCATTTCATTAAGAGTCGTTTCCTGATGATTTGGTTCCTGTTTCTGCAGTAACCAGGCTGATGAAAATAAAAGGAAGAAGATAGACAAGCATACGGCGATTTTTATTTTCATTTTGTACAGACACCTCCCATTAAGATTAGTTTGTACAAATGAAGTGTAATCTTAATCATTTGTAAGCATGAATCTGCTATATAAATGGAATGTTTGTTATTTATTCAAAAAGATTGTACCAATAGCAATAAGACAAATTCCAATAATAGAGTAAATGGAAATCTTCTGCTGTAAGACGAAAATCGATAAGATTGTAACAAGAATCGCATATACTCCCGTTTGAATACCGCCGAGCATGACCGTATTTCCAAAGGTTTTGCTTCCTTGAATAAACGCCCATGCTAGAAAAATGTTTCCTATGAAAGTAAGGGGAAGAAAATATACATTAAATTTAATGCTGTCTTTTAAAGTGGGCTGAAAAAAATAAGCAGATAAAATCGGTAATAAGGAAAAAACAATCGAACCCAATATAATGGCGCCAATGATAAGTAATTTCAATCCAACACCTCATTTTGTATCATATTCCTTTATCTTACATAGTATCGCATATGCTTTTTCCTTCTATTCATTGGGGGCAGGATAGGTGATTAAGAACCTCAGGAAGGTTCTAACCATCCATTTCAGTACATTCCTTAATTATTAACCTTTCGTTATGATTTTGTTGGACCTTTTTGAAAAAGTTAACGCAGAATCAATAGTGTTTCAATATTTCTTTGGTACAGTGGTGCTAATAGGATATTTCAATAATGCTATTTTCTAATGCAAGGAGTGTGTGCTCATGCGATTTTCTTCTGTATCTAAGATGAATGGGTTCCTTCCAACATTTAAGCGTTATCCGGATGACTTTGATTTACCATCGATTCCGTACAGTCACACAGTTTTCCATACAACTTCATTAGTATCTAATATCCCTCTTTTGCTTGACCGCAAATGTAGATTATCCAATTGCCTGAATCCATTCTTTAACAAACCCTGCCTGCCTTTATTCGCACAATCAGAGTAAGTCCTTTATAAAAGGTGTAAATGACAGAGGAGTGGTGGAGACATGAGGAAACCGAAGGTCTTAATTTTAACAACGAATTACGGGAATGGCCACCTTCAAGTGGCACGTGCCCTTGAAGAGCATTTTCTTCGGAATAACCGGGCAAATGTTGCGGTCCGGGACATCTACCAAGAAACAAATCCGCGCATACATGAATGGACAAAAAAACTCTATTTAAAAAGTTATACGAAGAGCGGCAGACAGCTATATCGGCTTTTTTATTATGGCAGTCAGGGGATAACGAAAAGAAAACCATTAAAAATCTTTTCCTACGGTTATTCTAAGCTCATGAAGATTATTAAGGAAGAACAGCCTGACGCTATTATTAATACCTTTCCATCCTTAGCGGTTCAGCATTTTCTCATGAAAACTAATAGAGTAATCCCTACTTATAATACGGTGACTGATTATTGTTTGCATCAATCATGGATACATCCTGCTATTGATAAGTACTATGTAGCTACACAGCAGTTGAAATCACAATTAATTGCTCACAACATTAATCAAAAAAACATTGTTGTGACCGGAATCCCTGTTCAATCCCAATATAACCGAAGCTTTTGCCGCCAGTTACTAGAACGAAAATATCAGCTAGAATTGGACCGTAAAACCATTTTAATTGTGGCCGGTGCGTATGGAGTTTCAAAGGAAATCAAACATATTTGCGAAGGACTTCAGAATGATAAAGCCTTGCAAATACTTATCGTTTGCGGGAAAAATAATCAGCTGTACGAAGAGCTTCAATTGAGATTTTTGCAGGAAACACATGTGCGTGTTTTTGGATATGTTAACCAAATGGCTGAATTGTTTGAACTAGCCGATTGTGTGATAACAAAACCTGGCGGAATTATTTTATCGGAGGCGGTAGTTAAAAATGTTCCGATTGTTTTAATGGGAGCAACGCCGGGACAGGAGAGAGAAAACGCTGAATTTTTCCAAAGCAGCAGAGCTGCCATTTCATATGAAACGTGGGAACAGTTAGTCGAAGAGACGCATAAACTGATTCATAATGAAGCCAAATTATCAGAAATGAAAGAAGCTTTAACAAGGCTCCTTCAACCGCAAGCAGCAGAGAGCATTGTACATGATGTATTGCAAACCTATTATTGGCATCATTCACAAAGCATGGTAAAAGGATAAGGGAGGTCCACCAATGTGGATACGTCAACTCATGTATTAACAGGTGTAGGATTAGCAGGTTTATCCTATCTTGATCCAACAATCTCCAGTCATCCGGAACTGCTTATCCCCATGTTATTTTGCACTATATTAGGATCTAATGCACCAGATATTGACTATATTTATAAATACAAAGGAAACGATGTATACTTACAAAAACATAGAGGAATGAGTCATTCTCTCTATGCACAGGGGTTCCTTTCGCTTGTCATAGCGGGTATAGCTACGATGGCCAACGGGGGACAATTCTTTTCGACCTTTTTGATATGGACCTTATTAGCAATGATTCTTCATGTCTTATTCGATATTTGTAATATTTACGGAACACAGGCATTTCGACCCTTTACACAAAAATGGTTAGCTTTAAATCTTTTAACGATTATTGATCCATTCATCACGGCTCTTCATTTGGGAGGTATTATTTTCTGGTTTGCAGGTTATTCGTCGGGAATGGTCTTCTTGATTGTATACGTAACCACCTTACTTTATCTTTTGATTCGATATATGATTCAAATAAGGGTTAAAAAAGCACTGCTGCTTTTTCGGGAATCCGGGGTAACGTATACGCTTCTTCCAACATTCAGCCTGAACCGCTGGAAGATAGTGGCTAGTTTTAAGCACCATTATAAACTAGGAAAATATGAAAATAATCGAATTACCTGGTCAAAAGTGCTGATGAAAGCAAGTGAACATAATGAAATTATCGCAGCTTCAAGAAAGCATATATTTATTGATTATTTGCGCATGCACACCGATTATTTACATGCAAAGGTGAAGACATATACGGATGGATATGAAGTCCAATGGTTTGATCTCCGCTACCAATCTAAATTCGATGAACCATTCGTTGCTGTTGTCAAACTAGATACACAGCTTAATTTAATTCAGTGTGAGGTTAAACGCGGGTTCATGGCTGTTCCGGAAAAAGCCTAGTAGGGCGAAGGGGCACTCATGTCCCAATTCAACTATTTATGTAATATAGCATAAGATAAAAAATAATTCGTTATTTTAACGAGTTATTATTTTTATGATTTAGTGGGACAAGATGTCTAAGTCATATTTATGAAAATACTTCCATAATTCAGTAAAGATAATTCACATTGTTCAGTTGCAAGGATATATTATATGTATATATGAATATATATACATATAATATATTTTTTCCTTTTAAATATAGAGAAGTAATTGAAAAGGATCAATATTGTGTTGGTTTGCTTATTGTTGTTTGTATCATCATATGAATTGCAATAGATAAAAGCCTGTGAAATAATAGCGGAAACATTTAGAAAGGAGTTTTTGAATTGAAGGTGTTAGTGGTTGGAGCAAATGGACAAATTGGAAAGCAGCTGGTGGGACTTTTGAAAGGAAGCTCCGAGTATACGGTTAGAGCGCTATTGCGGACCGAACAGCAGGTGAAGGACTTTGAACAGCTTGGCGTTGAAGCGATATTGGGTAGCTTGGAAGGTACAGTAGAGCAGCTTACAGAGGCAGCTAAAGATTGTGAGGCAGTTGTCTTCACTGCAGGTTCAGGCGGGCAGACAGGTTATGATAAAACACTGCTGATCGACCTTGATGGTGCTGTAAAAATGATAGAAGCTGCTGAAAGTGCAGGAGTAAAGCGGTTTATTATGGTCAGTGCCATTCAGGCTCACAATCGTAATCATTGGAATGAGCAGATTAAACCTTACTATGCTGCTAAACATTATGCCGATAGAATTCTCGTTCAAAGTAAACTTACTTACACGATTATCCGCCCAGGCGGTCTTCTGAATGAACCGGGAACAGGCAAGGTGAAGATTGCGGAAAACCTTGAAAGAGGCTTTATTCCAAGGGAAGATGTGGCGAAAACAATTGTCGCTGTTATAAAAGAAAAGAGCACATACAATAAATCATTTGATCTTGTCTCAGGCGAAACTCCTATAACCGAAGCTGTTCAAACAATCTAATGTCGAGTGCCAGGCGCCATCCATTAAAGGGATTTTGTCTGGCATCTTGTTTTTAAGAAGCTGGCAGAGCGGTCAGGTTATTTCTATAATATAATAATAGAAAAAACAATCACAAGGAGGCGAAATCATGAACGTCATTTTATTTGATGGAGAATGCAATCTTTGTGACCGTAGTGTTCAATTTATTATAAAGAGAGACAATAAAGCTTTATATAAATTTGCCTCTACGAAAAGTGATGCAGGGCAGAAGCTATTAAGAAAGCACCGTGTACCTGTAGATTTAGATAGTTTTATTCTAGTTGAAGGCAATAAATGTTTCTATAAATCAACAGCAGCCCTGAGAGTTTGCAAGAATTTAAAGGGTGGGTGGAAGCTATTATATGGTTTATTAATAGTTCCTAAGCCAGTACGTGATTATGTCTATGGAATGGTTGCAAAAAACAGATATAAATGGTTCGGGAAGATGGATAGCTGTATGATTCCATCACCAGAGATTAGAAAACGGTTTTTATAAAAAATATCCTGGAAGTACAATCCGTGCACTTTGTCAGATATAATGAGGTGAAAAAATGAATGACGATAAAGAAAAATCGAATGTAGGATATACCATTTTTAAGCCAACCGGAGTACGCCACGAATTTCCTTATGTTGATTTAGTGAAACAACAAGTAATCGGGACTGTTTCATATAAGGGAAAAATACATATGAAAGTTATTGTTGATGTAAAAGCAAATACTATACAAGTTGAAGAGGATGTTGTTGAATTAGGAGATTTAAGCATGGATCGAGACTCCTACATAGATATGTTCAAACATCAGGCAAGGTTTTTTATTGATAACCACATTTCGAACCCGAAAAAGTATTATGAGGATTTAATAAATAATTAAATATCATAGACTAACCGCAAGGGAGAATAGAGATAACACTGAAGTGATTTTGTTATATTAAGATACTAATTTGGTTTATAATACAAAAGAGAATATAAAGCATCAGGAGGAATTGGACATGATAATCACAGACGAAGCCCGTGATAAATTTAAGCAAATGTTCAAAGAAGAGAATGCCAAAAACATTCGCATCTTTTTTGTTGGCTATGGCTGAGGGCAGCCAAGAATTGGACTAGCTCTGGATGAGCCGGAATCAGATGATATAATCGTTACAATAAATGAAATAAAGGTAGCCATTGATCCCTTTATTGAACCGAACACAGAACACATTATTCTAGATCGAAGTGGAGATGGAAAAGGGATTTCCATGCTAGGAAATACAGGGAATTGCTGCTAGAAAATCCATATATTTCTTGAAAAAGTTTGATAAGCAATGAAAAAAGGGTTACACGTGTGACCCTTTTTTCATTGGGAATGACCTAAGGGCATGAAAGTTACCCCTTCTTAAAGCGAGTTACCACCTGTCCTTTAATCACGCTTTCTTTCATTCTTTATGTAATAACAGCTGAAAAATAAAGGTTATATCCATTGAACGATTTCGTTTAGACTTTTTCTTGTTTTGGGTCTTTGAGGATCTTCCTTGCGATACCCAAAGGCTGCCATTACGGATGGTTTATATGTCCCATTCTCTAGCAACCCTTCACTTTCAAGAAGGGCATGCACATCATCAAAGTGAAAACCTTCAATTGGTGTAGAATCAATCTCGATTTGTGCCGCTGCTGTCATCATATTTGCTAAGGCAATATAGGTTTGTTTAGATGCCCAATCGAATAAAGTTCGCTCATTATTTAACATGTTCCATTTCGTTTCTTGGAATTCTTTGAATCCTTTTAGCACCATTTCAATCGTATCATCAGGCATTTTTTGTACAGATTTCATATGATTAATTATGTATTCTGAATCATATCGCATATCTACTCGAGCAAGAAGGATAATAAAGTGACTTGCTCCTTTTAGTTTCACTGCTGCTCCAGAAGCGACTTTTGCTAATCGTTCTCTAAACTCAGGACTTTGTACAACTAAAAATTTCCAAGGCTCTAATCCATAAGAACTTGGTGATAATCGCCCTGCCTCTAAAATCAGTTGAAAGTCTTCCTCCGAAATTTTTTTATTAGCATCATATTCTTTCGTTGCATGTCTGAAATAAAAAGCATCCAAAATTTCTTGTTTTTTCATCATTAACTTTGACATTCTATCCCTCACTCGTAAACTAAATTCAATTGGATCTTATTTATCTTCTCTTAATAAATATTGATTTCCATCTTGATCATAAAATGTGAACATGGTGCCAAAAGGCATTCTTAACATTTCTTCTACTTTTACTCCAGTTTGTTTCATTTTCTCATAAGCCGATTCAATCTCAGTTGTGCTGAAAAGGATAGATGGATGAGCAATCGCAGAAGGGTTTTGCTGTTCCATTGCTGCCTTAGAGTAAAGAACTAAAGTCGTAAATTCATCCTCACTAGGTCCTACTTCTAACCAAGTCATATTGGGCCCCATTGGTTGTTCAAACTTTACAACAAAACCAAGCTTATTGACCCAAAACTCTTTTGCTTTTTCCTGATTTTCGACATACACTGTAATTTTTCCAATTTTATTAATCATTGATATCACCTTTTTTCATATGCAATGATTAAATTTTAACAAACACCTGATTGTAAAAGCAATTTATCGTGTTTCTAGAAAGTAATCGCTGTTTGTTTTGGAAAATTAAAAAGACTTTGTTTGGATGCTCAAATTTATATACGTTAGTTGAGACAATGCTTACTTAAACTTTCAATGCATGTTAGTTCTATATATATCCTTTTTAATATTTCGACATATACTAGTGGATATTTGACTCATCTAAGCGATATGGTCATGAAACGGGAGGAGAAAACTCGTTTTCTCCTCCCGTTTCATGACCATATCGCAACCTTTCAGCGGTGCTGAAAGGCGTGTGAAAAGGACTTTTCACACGGATGAGTCAAATATCTAGCGGAAGAACCATATTTACTACCCGTACATGATAGAAAAAGAATTCCTATGTCGATTTAATAAGTCGGATATATATATAAGGAATGTTACAATCAGGAAAATTAGCGAAGGGCAAAATACGTTTTAATAACGATATGATTGAGAAATCCCCGAACTTAGGACTTCAACTGCACCGGTGTAGGGACGGGTTAATTAAAATAGAATGAGAAATTGGAGTGAAATGATGGATATTCAAATGATTATTTTAGACCTAATCCATAGAAAAATAATTGATTCGAAATTGATAGAATTTGAAAAATTAAATGGAGGTACTATTAGCGAGTTGTATCTCCTTAACAGTAAGGGCAGTAAATATGTCGTTAAATTAAATGAACCAAAAGTTATCGAATCAGAGGCGCATTTTCTTCATTCATACAAGGACTCAAATTTGTTACCTAAGCTTTTATTTGTTGAACAATCATACAAGTACATTGTTTATTCGTTTATAGATGGGGCAACAAACTATAATCGAAAAGATAAAAAGGATATGCTAAAAGCTCTTGTACAAGGACTTCTAAATCATTATAAGTCTGTTCCCGATATCGGTTGGGGATGGATGGATCAACCTGCAGTTTCATGGCAGTGTTTTCTTAAAAATAAGATTCTAGAGGCAAATAAATTAATAGATTCACGATTAGAAATAGGGGACCATCATTTCGTACTTAAACTCGTCGAAGAGATTAAAACAGATAGAAAACCATACTTGTTACACGGTGATTGTGGAGTACATAATTTCATTTTTAATGATGGGAGGCTAATTGGTGTGATTGACCCAACTCCTGTTATTGGTGAACCTCTTTATGATTTAATCTATGCCTTCTGCTCTTCTCCAGATGATTTAACAAAAGAAACGCTTGATTCAGCAGTAAGTGAATGGATGATAAAAAGTGAACATAATCATCCATTTTTATATCTAGAAGTAATGATAGGTTTATATCTTAGACTAGGTACTTGTATTAAACATCATCCACAAGATTTTGAGGAATATTTAACAGCTTGGCACTACTGGAAGAACATTATCAAAAAGCTTTAGCTTTATATTTCCCTTACTTTGGAGAGGCAGAAAATGAGATGGGGATGGTTCAACATTGTAAAAGCATAGTAGCTATGGTAAATGAAGAATATATTGTAAAAGCATAGTAGCTATGGTAAATGAAGAATATATTGTAAAATAAAGGAAGGCTTATACAAGGAGGTAATAAATGAAACTATTTGAAGCACATAATGCAAGTAAAAAAATAGATGGGAAAGGTATTTTGCATGACATTTCAATCACCATTTCTCAACGTGAAAAGATTGCTATTACCGGAGCAAATGGTTCTGGAAAAAGCAGTTTATTAAAGCTCATTGGCGGAATTTATGAGCATTCTTCAGGACAGGTCATCCGTTCTCCATTAAAAGTTGGTTATGTTCCGGAACATTTTCCTGAAACTATTCGTTTCAAAATTTATGAATATTTAATGCTCACAGGAAAAATGAATAAGAAATCAAAAGGTGAGATTAAGAAGAAGATAGAATATTATGCGACAGCATTTTCCATCTTACCATTTTTATCCACCCCATTAAAAAATTGCTCGAAAGGGACCAAACAAAAAGTGGGGATTATACAGGCACTAATGAAAGATCCTAATTTACTATTATTAGATGAACCATTAACAGGATTAGACGAACAGACGAAAAAGGAACTTTTACACCTCCTTCAATCCATCCAAGGAGAGTGTACGATTATTTTTACAGCACATGATTCACTATTAATTAACCGATTAGCCTATCGGGAAGTAGTCATTGAAAACGGTAAAATCGTCTCAGATTCTACTAAATCAGAAAGCGAAAAAATAAAATACATATTAGCAGAGATTCCTTCGACTGATTTCATTTTATCCATTCCATCCTTATCGTATCAATCTCGAGATGGAAATAGAGTTGAAATAATGGTTACAGCTGCTGAGTCAGATCAGGTGTTAAGGATGCTGCTTGACCAAGGTTGTTCCATTGTCGAAGTAATAGAGAAGAGGTAGGCCGTTTGACATATTTTGTTATCTATCAACTCATCGGCTTTATTCGCTCTTTAAAATTTATCCCTCCAACTGTTTTCTTTTTAACTTGGATTTTTATCTTGTATGCCTATAATAATGCTCCCATTCTCAGCAGTTACGGAGTATCCTCGATTGCACTGTACCTTGTCATGACCTGGATTACGATGACTATTTTTACATTGGAGGCAGATAGTGAGAAACATATTTTATTTAGCCAGCTTGGAAGGTAAAACAAATTTCTAGTTGGGAAATGGGTGGCGTGTATCGTTTTTATGGTTCCTCTCCTGCTGTTTGCTTTCTTATTTCCTATTGTGACAGATAGTTTCAAAGGAAATTTGTCCATGGAGTCATCTATTTTTGCCATATACAGTCATATAGCCTTTTCAGTGTTTGGTATTATTTTAGGAACTCTATTTACAGCAACGATAGTAGCTATGAAAAAATATGCTTGGCTTTCCGCCATGTTTGTGTTGGTTCTTTCACTGGTTGCAAAAGCGCTGATTGAATCCTTTCCCTTATTTAAAACGGTCGACTGGATTTTACCTCCAGTATATAAAATTATTGAGCATATGCTTGACGGAGAGATTATCATGTTAAAAGAAACCCTTTTATTCGATATTTCTTTTGTTATGATATATATCATCGCGGCAACAGGAATAACGATGTTTCTTTTTAAAAAAAAGGAGAGGTAAGTGGCCACTGTCAGGATAAAGTTTGGAATCGTCCTTTGTTCTACATCGCAAAGAACAGCATCAACAGTTATAATAAAAGAATAAGAATATGAATCTTGTAGAAGAAGGTATGGGGGTAAATGGAGTGGAGTCGAATAAAGATAAACATAAGGTTAAACTTTTTACGTTGAATTCAAACTGGGAGCTGGCATCGGAAATCGCTGACATATTAGGATATGGGTTGGGGAAAGTCAATGTTTCTCGGTTTAGTGATGGGGAAATACAAATACATATAGAAGAATCCGTACGAGATAGTGATGTTTTTATCATTCAATCAACATCCGATCCTGTCAACGAACATATCATGGAGCTGTTAATCATGATTGATGCTTTAAAAAGGGCTTCCGCCAGTCAAATTAATGTAATAATTCCTTATTTTGGATATGCACGACAGGATAGACTAGCACGGCCGAGAGAGCCAATTACAGCAAAATTAATGGCAAATCTCTTGGAAAAGGCTGGTGCTACGAGAGTTCTTTCTATTGACCTCCATACGGACCAAATGCAAGGTTTCTTTGATATCCCGATGGAACACTTAACTGGGATCCCTGTGCTGTCACAATATTTTGAGAACAAAGGGCTGGACAATGCTGTTGTTGTATCACCACATCATGGAAGTATTAGAAGAGCAAGAAAGCTGGCTGATTTACTAGATGTTCCTCTTGCTCTTGTAGATGAAAGAGCCCCGGAGGAATGTGGCACTGAAACTCTTAGTGTCATTGGGCATGTGAAAGGGAAAAATGCCATTATCATTGATGATATGATTGATACAGGGACAACTATTTCTCATGCAGCGAAGGCTTTAGAGGTAAGCGGAGCTAAAACCATCTACGCTTGCTGTACGCATCCCGTTTTCACTGGAAATGTGAAGGAAAAAATCGACTGGTCTCCAATTACAGAATTAATTGTCACGAATACGATTCAAATGCCAAAGGAAAAGAACATAGAGAAGGTAAAAACCATCTCTATCGCACCGTTAATTGCAGATGCCATTGATCGAATTCATTATGAAAAAGCAGTAAGTCCTTTGTTTGAATAGGCAAGTAGAATCCATTTAATAATGATTGAAAAAAGCCGAACAGATTCACTGTGAACTGCACCCGAATGATTAGATTTTGTGTCTAATTATTGGGGTGCAGTTTAATCCTTATTTGGATTTATTCAGCTTTTTATATTTTAGATAAAACATAGCCTTCCATCGAAATTCAATTCATTTCTTCATTCTATTTATTCCTCACTCTGTAAGAAAGATTGATTTCTATGGTTCAAATAGAATGACTGAATGTCATAACACACGGTAAAACAGCAGCTGTTAATGGCGCTGCATAGTTTGAAGATAGCAGTATTTATTATTCTTTTTGCAATGTGTATCATTTCAATAGTGTTGAAAAAAGCACGATAAAAGAAATAACATCGTATGTAATAAAAAATGATTAAAGTTGATTATCCGTTGTCTTGCAAGAAAATGAGTAATTTGGCTGTAATTGTATTTGCATATAGTACATATCTCTATAATCAAGAATCATTAGAATTTGTTCATTGGATACGAATGATTGTCTTTTCCATCATGGGGATTATTTTCATACTCTCTACTATCACTTATGTTTTTAATAAAGAATACGCTTGGAGAGGATTAGTAGGGGGAGCAGCATTATTGCCCATTCCATTAATGTTACAGCTCCTCTTATTCCTTTTGTCTATCATAAGAACAATCATTCGTGCTATTTTTGAAGGTAATCTTCCAGAGTCCCTTCAAGTATTCATTGAAAATTATCCAAGTAAATTTGATATTGTTATCCTATCGGTGCTTATTATTATAGAAATTTTGTGGATCATTGATATACTGCGAACTAGAAAAGAATAGGAATGGAAGGAGGGAATGACGACGGGAGAGCAACCATCTTTTATTGCAGAAGCAAGGTGCTATCGCTGAAAGTATGCTCATGACGGGTGAAAAATTTGATATCGAAGGCTTACAAAAGCGATTTAGTATACATGGTAACGAAGATGGTAAAGTAGATATGATTAAATTTCTAGTAAAAGGCAACGGTTTAACCCATAAAATAAAAATAAAGTTAGCATTGTAAAAAAAGCAGATGGAGAATGTTTATGCTCCTTCTGCTTTTTGTTCCTATTTACTTTACGTATTTTATCGGTGTTGATCGATTAAAATTTGATTTCCATCTGGATCTTCAAGTGTAATAAATGCTGGACCTTCACTTGTTTCATCGGCCTCAGTAGTGATAGATATTCCTTTTTCTTTGAGTTGTTTTTGCAGTTCTCGTACGTCTGTAAAAGAATCAAGATTTTGGGCATTCTCATCCCATCCTGGGTTAAAGGTCAGAATGTTCTTTTCAAACATGCCTTGGAACAGACCGATGATACAATTTTCATTCTTCATAATCAGCCAATTTTGAGAAATATCTCCTCCTAGGTCATCAAAGCCTAAGTTTTCATAAAATGCTTTTGATTTATGAATATCTTTTACGCTCAAACTGACAGAAAATGCTCCTAGTTTCATGTCTCTACCACCTTTTTTTATCATTATTATCAGTATAAAGAAGTTTTTTAATTAACCATATTAACCAATTAGAAAAGGAAGATTCGTTACTAGGCTTTTAAATGATTTATTATTTTACCAGCCGTAAGACTGTTTTAAACTGATCATGGTCGCCTCGTTGCATTAGTTCATATAAAATCATTTCTGTGCTAGTGGGCATAATTCCAAGAGCCTGCATTTTGACTAAGCCGATTTGTTTATTTTCTTTTGTGCGAGAGGACACTGCATCGACAACCACTTCAACCTCGAAACCTTGTTCCTTTAATTGTCTTGCTGTTTGATACACACAAATATGCGTTTCAATGCCTGTTACAAGAAATTGCGTTCTGCCGCTCATCTTTACAGCCTCCATAAACGATTCTTCGCGGCAAGCACTAAAGGATATTTTGGATATCGGTTGACCTTTCATATGCTGAGCAATCGCTGCAGTTGTAGAACCTAATCTGCTGGGGTTTTGTTCTAGCCACAGAATGGGAATCTCTAGTGCTTGCATTCCCTGCACAAGCTTGGCTGTATTTTCAATGACCGATTCACTTTCTTCTACAATCGTTGCTAGTTTTCCTTGTACATCCACCACTACTAAACAGGCTTTTTCAACTGAAAACATACGAACACCCCTCTATTAATATCTAAATTTTCTAATAATTATATCATAATTGCTTACGTTAATAATGATAATACTTGCTATTCGACAAGGGATTTTCTTTGCTATGCTTTTGTCAGTTTTAAATAGTTGTATAATTTTACCTATAAAAGCAAAAAATAATCAAAGAAGAATCTTGTTACTTGAAAGGTTGAATGAAAATGATAATTCATGTATGTCCAAAATGCTACGAGGAAGGAAAGCTAGTTCAAGTTAAATTCATAGGTAACTACGGTATCGTGATGTGGTGTGATGAGTGCCAGGAAGCATATTATGAAGAGGATTCACTAGTTGAAGCATTATAAAAGATAACCATGAAAATTCCCTCATATAGCTTTCCGTATTATTGATTGATTACAAAGTGTTAATTCGTTAAGAATTAACGCTTTTTTTATTGAACTTACCTTTTTTAGAATATGCTATAATGAAAATGAGTAGGTTGAATATGGAATTTTATACATTTTATTCTATAGCATTACCTATAGCTTAATGGGGATTCTAATGTTTACAGACCTTAGATGATATTTTTAGTTTTTAAAGGGGAGAAGTAGAATGGAGTCAATATGGCTAGAATATGCTTGGGCATTATTAATTTTAATCGGATTAGAAGGTTTGTTATCCGCTGACAATGCTCTAGTATTAGCAGTCATTGCCAAGCATTTACCCGATGATCAGAAAAGAAAAGCTATCAATTATGGGATTATGATGGCCTTTGTATTTCGGTTTCTTGCTCTATTTGCCATTTCTTTTATCGCAAATATATGGCAGATACAGGCAATCGGAGCGGCATATCTTCTTTACTTAGGCTTAAAGCATATTATTCAAGCTCGTTTCGGGAAAAAGAATGAGGATATTCATAAAGACGATGAAAAAGAAGCAGCTGGAAAAGGGTTTTGGCCAACAGTTGGGAAAATTGGATTAGCTGACCTGGCTTTTGCCATTGATTCAATATTAGCTGCGGTTGCTCTTGCCCTTGGTCTTCCAGATTCACCGCTAGGCAATTTCGGCGGTATGGATGCAGCGAAGTTTGCGGTTGTTGTTCTCGGAGGTATTGCCGGTCTTATACTGATTAAGTATGCTGCCACTTGGTTCGTACAACTTCTTGCTAAACGTCCAGCATTGGAAACAACCGCATATGCGATTGTTGCTTGGGTTGGAGTCAAACTTGCTGTTATTACGCTAGCTCATGAGGATATTGGAATCTTAGATCATGATTTTCCACATAGTACAGCATGGACATTAACGTTCTATGGAGTATTAGTCGCCATTGCCCTCATTGGCTGGTTTGCACCGGAAAAAAAATCAGTCCATACAGAGCCGAAATCAGAAAGCGGCAGTTGATTGTATGAAATGAATCTCACAAAAAACACCCTTGGAATGAATGACATTCTAAGGGTGTTTTGTGTTACAAGACCATTGTGACTGTCCCTGTGGCTCTTTCTGAATAAAAATTCTTTTTAAAGGAAATCTTATACGTGATGATGAATACGAGTTAAGGGGATTACTAATGGATATTATAAACCCAATGGATATAATGAAACCAATTAATATAAGCTCAAAAGAATTAGACGAATCTCAACCTTTATCAAGCGTTGAAATGGGTAAACTATGGGTTACCTATTTTGGAAACAGCATGTCTGTACAAATCCTAACGTATTTCCTCCACCATTGTGAAGATGAACATATTAAAACACTATTGCAAAATGGGTTGACCTTATCCAAAGATTTTATGCAGAGAATCGAAAAAGTTTTTGAGGCAGAAAATTTCCCAGTACCAATAGGATTTACCAAAGATGATGTTAATCTGGGTGCCCCGCGTTTATACGAAGACACTTTTTACCCACATTATTTGAAATATGCAGCTAAGGCTGGACTTAGTATCTATGCGGCAGCCCTTCCAATCGTAATGAGGGAGGATATTCGAGAATTTTTCGTTTATGCCAATCAGTGCACCACTATCCTATTAGGACAAATAAATAATGTTCTATTTGAGAAAAAGTTAATAGCAAAACCACCGATTATTCCAACCCCCAAAGGACCGGACTATATAAAAGAGCAGAATTATTTAAGAGGTTTCATTGGGGATATTCGGCCGTTACATGCGTTAGAAATTACTCACCTTTATGATAACATTGAAAATAATACGACAAGTAAAGCATTATTATTGGGATTTTATCAAACGGTTCAAGATGAAAAGATAAAGGCTTTGTTTAAACGTGGTCTAGACATGACAGAGAAATCGGTGAAGCAGTATATCGAAAAGCTGCATATAGAAAACTTACCATCCCCATCATACATAGACCATTTAGTCACAACATCCAAATATCCGCCATTTTCCGATAAAATCATGTTATTTCATAAAGTGGACATGTTCTCCATGAAAATCAGGTCTTTTGGAAACTCACTTGCAGTAAATGGAAGAAGAGATTTATCCATGCTTTATGGAAGAACGCTCATAAACATTGGCTTATTTGTAGATGATGGTGCCAATATTTTAATTGATAAAGGTTGGATGGAATCCCCTCCAAAAGCATTTGATAGAGAATAAATTTCAATTGAATAGTACCAAATCAAGCTGACTGGAAATTATTTTCTAGTCAGCTTTTTAATAAGTTTGTCATACAGCAAAATCAAAATGGCTTGGCAGACATCAAAATAATGATAATGATGGCTAGAAGAGTAGCGAGCATATGAATAGGGGCGGTTGACTTGGAGACGGCCATATATTCTTCCGGAATTTCTTCACCATCAGAGCTCATAACAACGGGAACTACCTTTTTCATTTTTGAACCGATGACAACGTAAATTAATAATTCAATAATAATATATAGTACGATTGAACCAACGAACCAAATTTCTTTAAAATAAGCAGGTGTGATGAATCCCATGATGAGTCCTGTGACGATTAGAATTCCTCCGCCAATCTTAGGATATAACTCTAATTTTTTTAGCAGTCCCAATGTGTGTTTTAATTGAGATAAATTTTTTGCCATATTTGAAATGACAGGAAAAGCAAAGGTAACTCCTATTCCAATAATAGCTGCCAATACATGAATTAAGACTAAAATAGAATAAAACAAATGAACAACACCTCCTATTGTAAACACATTAATGTATGCTCTAAGCGAAATAGATATGATATTTTAAATATACATAAATTTAAATAAATGGATTCCTATACTAAAGTAAACCAAAAGCAGCAACTAAGTTCTTATTTCCTTATTAACGGTAACCAGGATTGGTTTACAAGGAAAGGCTGTGCGAGTCTAAATGATTATATGAGGATAGAAGAACAGAGATAATAGGAATGATAGAATAAAAAATAGCTGATTTAAGTGAATAGTAATTTTCAAAAAGGAGTTTACTATGGAATTAGAGTTAAAAGGGAAAGTCGCAATCATTACAGGTTCAAGCAGGGGGATTGGCTTAGAAACAGCACTATATATAGTAAAAGAAGGGGCAGAGGTAACTATATTGTGCAAGAAATAAAAAGCATTTAGAAGAAGCGGCTGCTTATATTCTTGAACAAACAGGGAAAGACGTATTATATGTAGAAACAGATGTGACAAAAGAAGAAGAGTGTCAAAGGATAGTTTCTGCTACAGTCGAAAAATATGGGCGGTTAGATATATTAGTTAATAACGCTGGAACGTCCCAACCTTTTGCGTTTGAAGAGGTGGGAACAGAGGTTTTGCAGCAAGATCTTGATTTGGTTGGATTCGAAGTGAGCAGATTGAAAAAATGTGGAAAGACGTGTACCCAGAACAATCATGGGAAGAATTTTCTCAACAGGATTGCCAAATTCCACTAGGACGGATTGGAAATACCGATGAAGCAGCTAAAGTGATTACCTTCCTTGTTTCAGATGCTGCTTCATATGTTTCAGGCACAGCGGTTAATATTAATGGCGGTTTAGCGGGAACATTATAACAAAAAGCGCTTGGGAGCTTCAATTAAATAGTTCCGATAACGTGGAGAAAATCTAAAATTGCAGCACAAATAACATAAGATTTCGTTGCATGAATAACAGATAAATAACAATATAACTAGCGCATAAAAAAGCTTGAGACTTTTCCTAAACTTTTGTCTTTAATATGTTTTTCTTGTTTAATTAAAGGAGAAGTTGTACAAGTTTATTAGACGCTTAAGCGAGTTTGATAGGTAAGCGGAGAAATTTCTCTTAATTAGAAAATAGCACTGAAAATAGCTTAAATAGACGGAAGGATTCCGACTATTGACTCGAAAAACGTAAAAATGGGTCATCTTGCTTTGCTTAATCGGAAAACCTTCGCTTATATCCCCCGAATCGAGCTCTATTATGCAGTCTAACCGACAAATCTCCGCTTATTTTAATTACCTTTGGATACCTACTTAAGTAAAAAAACAACATAGCAAATTGCAGACGAATTAACATACTAATTAGCACATTGACAACAACTATTGTCAATATGTTTTTTAGGTTCGATTTTTCTCTCTAATTAAAGTGGAAATATCACATATTTGTTGATATATAAGAGGAAAATAAGAGACCAAATCATATGTGATTTGGTCTGATAATTAACATACTATTTGGTATGTTTCTCCACCGAAGCGGAACTTTCTTAAGCTTCAATCCCAAGCGTTTTAGTTTTATATTAGACATTTGCATTTTCCGCTTTGTTAGCCTGCCTTGCGTGGAGTTTTTTCATTGCCTGTGAAATTTCGCAAAAAATTTCTTCATTGAAATGAATGTGGAGAATCATTGTCATTCCGATGATAGATTAGTTGCACAACGCCAGAGGAGAAGGTCCTTGTCTGAACTAATTTCAAATTTATCCGTTGTTTTATATCAATAAAAAGCGGTTTTCCTTCTCCTAAAATAACAGGGTGAACGGATAATCGAAATTCATCAACAAGTCCTAAATTCATAAAAGTAGTAATAAGACTTGCCCCGCCATATAGCCAGATATCCTTGCCAGGCTTATTCTTTAATTTCATCATTTCTTCATATATGTGATTATTGATAAATATGGCATGAGAATCACTCTCTTTTTGCGTTTTAGAAAACACATATTTCTCTTTACTATGAATTAATTCAAACATTTCTTTTTCAGCTGTATCAGTAGGTCCTGGTTTAAACTGCCCCCATAAATCGTAGCTTTTTCTCCCATATAAAATCGTATCAATTTGATTTAAGAATTGAATAAAATCCATCTCAGCATCCATGATACACCAATCAATTTCTCCATTTTTCCCTTCAATAAAACTATCTAAACTAACGGCTAAATCTAAAAGGATTCTTCTTTGTTTTCCGTTTATTGACACAGTTTTTCCTCCCTCCATCACGCTTTTGCCCCGTTGAATAAGGACTATACACGGGATTTTTGATAATCGTAAGCTATTATAAGTCTCTGTCATGTTAAATACAAATGATGTTCGTAGGAGTTTGAACCGAAAAAAGAGATATTTAATGGGACACCATGCTCATTATTATATTAGGGATGAAACCATTGCAGAAGCTATGAATAAAAGAGGACGGGGTGATTTTTTTATTACAGATAAATATGATTTATTCAGCAACCATGACAAAAAAACGAATCGTTGATTAAGTAGTTCAGTTTTGTGGAGAAACATCGTATATAGATTACTAATTAGGAGACTTAATCACAGATTAACACAATCTGTTCTAATTACCATTGTTTCAACATTTATTCGCTTTTGACATACAAAATAACATAGCAAATATTACACCAAATAATAGTGCGCAAATAACTATTGTTACCTTGCTATTTAGGTTGTTAATTTAAGGGTTAATTGACTTTTAACTTGAAAGAATAAAAGGAAAATGGCAAGGATATGTTGAAATAGGTATATAGATTGTGAAAAAGAAGAAACGGAGCAGTTTAGCATGAATTTGATTTAAGAGGAGATTTAATAATGAAAAGAACTTGTAATCAATGCCAAACTGAAATGATAACAGATTGTAAAGTAACTGTTGAAGGTGATTTGTCTGGAATTAAGATTAGTCAAAAGGGTACAGGACTTTTCAATAGTGTTTCTGCAAAGGCTAAAGGATCTGTATGTCCAAATTGTGGTTTTGTCGCTCTCTATATTGATGAGTACGAAAAATTTAATAAATAATTACATCTTCAGCGAATAGGAGTTTTAATAGAATAGGTGAAACAAATAAATACGCTCAGGACTCTGAGCGTATTTATTGTTAATTGATGTGCGATTTCCACTGTCAATTAGGGAGTTATTTGTTATGGTTTTTCAGTTTTTCTCCGCATTAATGGAACTATATAGTCGTTGATTTGGTTCCGTATTGTCATGAGCTTGCAAAGCTTGTTAGGGCACAGCGATCTTTTCGTATTTATACTTGTTAGACCGTTTTTCCTTTAATCGCCCATGTTTTTTTCCATGAGTACTGTGCAACCAGTAAGATAATAAGAGCGGCCACTCCAACAAGCGCATAAACCATGAATCCGGATGCATAGGTTCCTGTCGTTTGTTTTAAGGTACCAAGTAAGTTAGGAACGAAAAACCCTCCAACCCCTCCAGCGGCCCCAACGATTCCTGTCATTACGCCAATTTCATGTTGGAATCGTTGAGGAACTAATTGAAATACCGCTCCATTTCCCATTCCAAGACACATCATGCCCAGAAATAAGAGAATGGTTACATATGTTAGGGAAGGCAGTGTACTGACGCCAAGCATAAAGATAGCTAGAAAAATAAATAAAAAGGTTAACATTCTTGCTCCGCCTATTTTATCAGATATATATCCTCCAATTGGACGGACGCAGCTTCCTGCAATGACACATAATGTGACAAAATCACCTGCTTGAACATTACTTAATCCGTACTGATCGACAAAGAAAATACTTAAATAGCTTGTTAATCCGATAAATCCCCCAAAGGTTACACCATAAAGAAGGCAGAAGTACCAAGTGTCTTTTTGCTTAAAAACCTTAAAATAATTAATAATGGGCGATGGTTTAGGCTGTCTAGGCGGGTTTTTGGCTAGTAGGATATAAGTAATGAAAACCATTGCTAGTGGAATAAGCGCTACCCCCATAACCCCATGCCAGCCGATATGTTCGGCGATACGAGGACCAAATAAGGTTGCTAGTACGGTTCCACTATTACCTGCCCCTGCAATTCCCATTGCGACTCCTTGTAAGTGCAGTGGATACCATCTGCTTGCCATAGGAAGGGCTACAGAAAAACTAGCACCAGCTACTCCAAGTAATATCCCAATAAAATAAAGCTCTGACATCGTATGGCCAAACAACCATCCCCAGACTAGCGGAACCATGGTAACAAGCATTCCGCCAATAGCTGTTTGACGAGGACCAATTCGGTCAGTTAGTAATCCCATGATTAAACGGAAGAAAGAACCAGCAAGAGTGGGAATAGCCACAACCATCCCTTTTTCAGCAGGAGATAGATTAAAATCCTGTGTAATATATACTCCAAGTGCCCCTAGCAACACCCAAATCATAAAGCTTACATCGAAGTATAAAAACGAAGCCAATAACGAGGGTGCATGACCATTTTGCCGTAAATTAGTAAATACATTCATTTTCTTCTCTCCTTTACATAAATCCATTTAATTAATAAACGAAGTATATAATGCAAAGGATATGATTTCTATAATCATGTTAGGAAACCTTACAGTGTTTCTATGTAAAACGGAGAAAATCAATTGACTTTCTTTTTTTGTTTCATTATCGTGTTAAGTAACATAACATCAAATAAAAAAACCAAATCATTAATTAAGATTAAGAACTTACTAGGATTCGTTCTTTATTTACCAATTGAAAACTAGAAGGGCAGGAATGTTTGATGGGTAAGAGGAGATTAGTTGTGGTTGGCAATGGAATGGCAGGAGTGCGGTGTGTGGAGGAAATCTTAAAGATTAATCGGGATGCTTTTCAAATCACGATTTTTGGAAAAGAGCCTTACCCGAATTATAACCGGATTATGTTATCAAAGGTCCTTCAAGGAGGTACAACCGTTGAAAGTATCATGTTAAATGATTGGAAGTGGTACGAAGAAAATTGCATAACTTTATATACGGATGAATCTGTTATTGAATTAAATACGAAAGAAAAATGGGTGATGTCATCAAAGAGGAGAAAGGTCAACTATGATGAATTAATCTTAGCTACAGGATCTAATCCTTTCATGCTTCCGCTTCCGGGTGCAGATAAGTTAGGGGTAATGGCCTTTCGAACTATTCAAGATTGTGAAAAGATGGTTAGAATCGCAAAAAAGCATAAGAAAGCGATTGTTATTGGCGGTGGATTGTTGGGACTTGAAGCAGCGAGGGGACTGTTAAATCTTGGAATGAAGGTAGATGTTGTCCATATTGGTGATTATATTATGAATCGTCAATTAGATGTTACCGCCGCCAACATGCTTCAAAAAGAGCTAGAGAAGCAAGGCATGAACTTTCTTCTAAAAAAATATTCCGTCGAAATTACAGGTCATCAGCGAGTAAAAGGTCTCCGGTTTTCAGACGGCACGTGGCGGGAAGCAGATTTAGTTGTCATGGCAGTAGGTGTGACCCCAAATATAAAACTAGCGGAAAGAACGTCGATTAACATCAACCGTGCGATTGTGGTGGATGATTTTATGCGCACAAATGTGGCAAACGTCTATGCCGTTGGAGAATGCGCGGAACATCGGGGGATTGTATATGGACTTGTTGCTCCACTGTATGAACAAGGGAAAGTACTGGCTGCCTATGTATGTGGCACCAACCCAGTTGGTTATCAAGGAACTATTTTATCGACACAATTAAAAATCTCAGGTGTGGATGTTTTTTCTACAGGAGAAATGATGGAAACGAATGAGAATACCTCCCTCAAATGGTACGACGGAATAAAAAACACATATAAAAAACTGGTATTTCATCAGAATAAACTGGTTGGGGCTGTCTTATTTGGCGATATTCAAGAAGGCGGCAGATTCTTGCGATTGATTGAAAAGCAAACAGACTATAGAGAGTTAGTAAATGAGACGAATGGCAGGGAAGAACAGAATACCTATGTGGCGAAAATGGCAGATTATGAGAAGGTTTGTGAGTGTAATGGGGTTTCAAAAGGGGAGATTGTGGAGGCAATTGTTGGTCACAGTTTAAAAAGTGTAGAGGAAATTAAAGTCTGCACAAAAGCATCAAGCTCCTGCGGCGGTTGCCGTTCAACTGTTGCTAGTCTTTTGGATTATGTGCAACAAAACGGCGCATCCCAAAGGAAAGAAAAAGAATCTATTTGCGCTTGTACCCAAGCGAATCATCAGGAGGTAATTGAGTCTATTAGGAAATTTCCTCACGATTCAAAGGAGCAAATCATGCAGCATCTTGATTGGGAAAATCCGTCAGGTTGTGCCTATTGTCAGTCAGCTCTTCGTTATTATTTAGGTGTTCATAGTCAAGGGAATATGGAGATGACAGAATCAAAACAAGCGGATGGAACCTTTGTGATAGCCCCGAGAATGTACGGGGGTGTTACAGGAGCAGAGCAATTAAGATTAATAGCCGATGTGGTGGAGGAATTTAAGATTCCGTTAGTCAAACTCGCCAAAGGTCCAAGAATGGAGTTATATGGCGTTCAAGAAAAGGATGTCAAAATGATACGCAAGATGCTACAAACACCTGTACCAGTATATGGAGGATCACTTAGAGCGGTTGCGACATGTGCGGGCATTGGTTATGCAAAGGATGCTATGCAGGATTCTATACAGCTTGGAATAAATCTCGAACAACTTCTAGAATCTGTTCAATTACCGACAGATGTCACTTTGGCTGTATCAGCCAGCCCTCGTGATGAGATTAACGTCATACAAGAGGATGTGGGTTTAATTGGAGCGCCAGGAGGCTGGGAACTGTTTGTTAAACAGGAGCGGATCTTCTCTGGACTTATGGAATACGAAGCCGTTATGATGACATCGGCACTTTTACACATGTATCGGGAGCAGGCTTACTTTTTAGAACCCCTTCCGGAGTGGGTAAGGAGAATAGGGGTGATCGCGGTAAGGGAAGAAATATTTCAAAGGAAAATGAGGGTTTTTGAAGAAAAGCAGTTGGAACTTTTCGCAGGGCAGGTGAATGGATGATGGAAACCGCAACAATAAAAGTAATGGATACACAATGTCCGTTCTGTAGTGTTCAATGCAAAATGAGAATGGTAGAAAAAGAGGAAGATGGAAAAACAACTTATTCGGTTGAGCCGAAACAAAATGCAGCCTCTGAAGGCAGACTTTGTGTAAAAGGGATGAATGCGTATCAGCATGCTTTGAGTAAAGAACGAGTGACTGAACCATTGATGAAAAAGAATGGAATATTTACACCTGTCTCATGGGAAGAAGCATATGAGTTTATCGCAAGAAAGTTTTGCGATTTACAGGGACGATATGGGAAAGATGTCATTGGCGTTTATGGCGGAGGCTCGTTAACAAATGAAACTTCTTATCTGCTTGGGAAATTTGCCCGAATTGGTTTGCAAACAAAATACATTGATTACAATGGGCGGTTTTGTATGTCTGCTGCTGCAACAGCAGGCAATCAGGCATTTGGGATCGACAGAGGGTTAACAAATCCTCTATCAGAGGTGCGAAATACAAAGTGTCTTATTCTAGCAGGAACGAATATAGCGGAATGCCAACCAACGCTTATGCCTTACTTAGTTGATGCTAAGGAAAATGGAGCCTATTTAATTGTGATTGATCCGCGTGATACGGCGACAGCGGACTTGGCTGACTTACATTTGAAAGTGAAGCCGGGGGAGGATGTTGCATTAAGCAGCGCCATGATAAAGATTTTAATAGAGGAGGGTTACGTAGATAACGCCTTTGTACAACAACGGACAACGGGTTTTCATGAGGTAAAAAAGTATATCGAATCACTTGATCTTGATGTACTCGCAAACGAAGCGGGTGTTTCGGCAGATGATATAAAAGAGGCGGCTAGACATTTTGGAAGGGCCCCATCAGGAATGATTATGACAGCAAGAGGCGTTGAACAGCAAACAGATGGATATTTGGCTGTTCGTCATTTTATTAATATGCTTCTTGTTACAGGTAAAATAGGTAAACCCGGCAGCGGTTATGGTGCTATTACCGGCCAGGCCAATGGTCAGGGCGGCCGTGAACATGGGCAAAAAGCTGACCAGCTTCCTGGCTACCGCTCAATTGAGAACGAAACAGACCGAGCTTATATAGCGGGCGTATGGGGAGTTCATCCCTCGGAGATTCCTCGTAAAGGAGTATCCGCCTATGAAATGATGGAAAAAGTGCATGCACAAGAAATTCGCGCCTTGTTTCTAATGGGGTCCAATCCGATTTTATCCAACCCCAATGCCAATTTTGTAGAGGAAGGAATTCGAAAGTTAGATTTTCTTGTTGCAGCAGATTTATTTATTTCTGAAACCGCCCAGCTGGCTGATGTGATATTACCTGCCGCATCCTTTCTTGAAAATGAAGGGACGATAACAAATCTGGAGGGGCGGGTACTCCTAAGAGAGGCCTCTCGTCCGGCAACCGGTATGGCAAAACAAGATTGGGAGATTCTGAGTGATATAGCCAAAAGGATGGGGAAGGGATTTTACTTTCCATACAGGAGTGCTGAAGAGATTTTTGAAGAGTTACGAGTCGCAAGCAAAGGAGGAGTGGCGGATTATTACGGGATTACGTACGATCGTCTGCGGAAGGAGGAAGGAATCTACTGGCCTTGTCCTTCACTTGAGCACCCAGGAGAACAGCGTCTCTTTGATGTGTCTTTTGCTCATCCAGATGGAAAGGCAAAGTTTATTTCTGTTGATCATCATTATCCGAAAGAACGAACGGATGAAAAGTATCCTCTTATTCTCACAACAGGCCGTGTTTTAGGGCATTATTTAACAGGAGTACAAACAAGAAAGAGTTATACGTTGGCCTCTCGACAAATTGAGTCTTTTGTTGAAATCCACCCGGAGACAGCGCAAAAGTGGAACATAAAGGATGATACCTTAGTAAAAGTAACCTCAAGGAGAGGACAAATAGTTGTACGCAGTAAACTGACCAATTCCATTCGAGAAGATACGGTGTTTGTTCCGATGCACTGGGGAGGTATTCAAAACATTAATAAGCTAACCTGCGAAGAGTTAGACCCTGTATGTAAAATGCCTGGTTTTAAAGTGTGTGCGGTATTAGTAGAACCCCTATTAACTTAATAAAAGGAGGTTTTCTCTAAGGTAAATTAGACATCAAGAGAGCGGCGAATGTCTAAGTCCTTTGAGAAGCCTCCTTTTACACTGTATTTCAATAAAAGAATAACGGTAAGGATCATTATTTGACTGTTTGATTGACTGGTGAAGAGACTAATTTTTCCTAATACCAAACCGGGCATTTAATTGACCTTGAATCATTTTCTTGCGCAATTCCTCTTGTTCTACTTTCTTCTGTTCCTTCAACTTTTCGCGTCGGATTTCAAGTGTTTGAAAACCATCTTCAATTTTATTAGCGATATCCATTAGTGCTTCTACATCGGAAAATGAATATTTACGATTTCTTCCTTTTGAACGGTCTGGAAAAATCAACTTTCGTTCTTCATAATAACGAATTTGTCTTTCTGACAGTCCTGTTAATTCACTCACAACTCCTATGGAAATGACTTTTTTCTCTTTATAAGAAGGATTTTGACGAACGATGATTATTCACCTCGCTAAGTAATAAAGTAATGAATATTTTCATTATATCTCACTTATCTGAAAATTTGAATTCATTTTTCAATAATATGTAAATAAAAGTTACAAAAACATGTAAGGAAATATTACATAAATGTTGTAGGTATACGAGAAGGATACTATAATCAATACATACTACTCTTCGAAAAAGGATGGAAAACAAACAAACGAAGAACGTTTAGGGAAAAAACAAGAGCTATAGAACGTATAACTTAAGGTTTTCATCATGCAGAAAAGCTAGGCTCACTTTTTCACAAAGAGTGACGGGAGGACATATGACATGGAGAGAAAAAAACTAGTGCTAGTTGGAAATGGGATGGCAGGTATTCGGTGTATTGAGGAGATTTTAACGCTTCAACCAGATCGTTTTGATATTACTGTTTTCGGAAGTGAACCACATCCAAACTATAATCGCATTCAACTTTCGAACGTATTACAGGGAGATACAACGATTGAAGATATAACTATAAATGATTGGAACTGGTACAGTGAAAATCGAATCACATTATATACGGGTGAAACCGTCACAAAGATTGATACCGAGGAGAAAGTCGTTTATTCAGATCAACATCGAGCAATTAAATTTGACCAATTAATATTAGCAACAGGTTCCATTCCGTTTATAATCCCAATTCCTGGGTCGGATAAGAAAGGGGTTACCGCGTTTAGAAACATTGAAGATTGTGAAAAAATGATTGAATATTCAAAATTATATAAAAAGGCAGCCGTTATCGGCGGTGGATTATTGGGTCTTGAGGCGGCAAGGGGCTTGTTGAATTTAGGAATGAAAGTCCATGTCGTTCACATTGCAGACTATGTTATGGAGAAGCAATTAGATTCAACGGCTGGTCATATGCTCATAAAGGAACTAAAAGAGCAGGGAATGAATTTTTTGCTTGGAAAACAAACAACTGAAATCTTTGGTGAGCAGGATGTGGAAGGACTCATGTTTAGTGACGGCGAGGCCATTCAGGCTGACTTAGTAGTGATGGCTGCTGGAATAAGGCCGAATGTGCAGCTGGCTCGAGAAAGCGGCATTACTGTTAACCGGGGAATTGTTGTTAATGATTATTTAGAAACGAATATCCCTCATATTTATGCCGTTGGAGAATGTGCGGAGCATCGTGAAATTGTGTATGGCCTAGTGGCGCCGCTATATGACCAAGGGAAGGTTTTAGCTAAGCGAATTTGCGGTTTAGAGGGTCATGCTTATGAAGGATCTATTGTATCTACAAAATTAAAAGTCTCTGGTGTAGATGTATTTTCAGCAGGTGAAATTTTTGAAGATGACAAGGCGAAGTCCATTAAAGAATATAATGAATGGGAAAATACGTATAAAAAAGTACTTATTCGTGATGGGAAAATCTCAGGTGCTGTCTTATTTGGTGATACATCTGAAGGAAATCGGTTGTTAAGTATGATTAACAAGGGAGCAGAAGTCACAGAGTATTTTAAAAAGGAGAAAGAAGAATCATCAAGTGTAAGTTTTGTTGGCATGATGTCGGATGAAGAAATGGTTTGTGGCTGTAATGGAGTCACAAAAGGAGAAATTGTTTCTGCTATTCAAACACAAGGCTTAACAACTATTGATGAAGTGAAAGCCTGTACAAATGCTTCCCGTTCGTGTGGAGGCTGTAAGGGATTAGTTGGAGACCTTTTACAGTTGACGCTAGGAGACAAATTTAGCCAAGCAAATCAAAAGGAACCCATTTGCAGTTGTACTACCTTATCGAGAGATGAAGTGATTGCTGAAATCCGAGACAAAAACTTGACTTACACGAGAGAAGTTATGAATGTTCTTGGCTGGAAAACCGATGGCGGCTGCTCGAAGTGTAGACCTGCATTGAACTACTATTTAGGCATGATTGATCCGGTTCAATATAAAGATGAAAAGGAATCCCGTTTTGTAAATGAACGTCTTCACGCAAATATCCAGAAGGATGGTACATTCTCTGTCGTGCCAAGAATGTATGGCGGAGTTACAAGTCCAGAGCAATTAAGGAAAATTGCAGATGTAGCCGAAAAATATCATGCGAAGCTTGTAAAGGTAACAGGAGGGCAACGGATTGACCTATTCGGAATTGAGAAGGAACATCTTCCGAGTGTATGGGCGGAGTTGGATATGCCATCAGGGTATGCTTATGGAAAAACACTTCGAACGGTTAAAACCTGTGTGGGTGAGAGCTTTTGTCGTTTTGGGACACAAGATTCAATGGGCCTGGGTATTGCTTTGGAAAAGAAACTAGAGCGTGTAAGCACCCCGCATAAAGTGAAAATGGCCGTGTCCGCTTGTCCTCGTAACTGTGCTGAGTCTGGAATTAAAGACGTTGGTATTGTTGGTGTTGACGGGGGATGGGAGATTTATGTAGGTGGTAACGGAGGTACTCACTTGAGGGCTGCTGATTTACTTTGCAAAGTAAAAACGAGTGAAGAAGTAATGGAGATAACAGGCGCTTATTTTCAATATTATCGGGAAACAGCACATTATCTAGAAAGAACCTCAGTCTGGGTGGAAAGAATGGGATTAGAAGCCATAAAATCCGTACTCAAGGATAAAGAGAAAGTAAGTGAGTTGAATAATCGTTTAGATGAGGCATTAGCGGTATTAAGTGATCCATGGAAAGAGGTCATTAACGATGAAACGATTCAAAAGGAATACTACAACAAAGTGAATATTCCTGTCACGATAAATTAACTATGAATAGGAGGAATCCAAATGGGAACAACTCTTCAAAGGGTTAAGGTGGCAAAAGTGAGTGAAATGCCTAAAAACATTGGGAAAACGATAAAAATAGGTGTAAATGAAATAGCTCTCTTTCATTTAGAGAGCGGAGAATTTCGTGCAATAGAAAATCGCTGTCCGCACAAAGGCGGCGTTTTAGTAGAAGGGATTGTTAGTGGTGACTATGTTTTTTGTCCCATGCATGACTGGAAAATTAGTGTCGTGGATGGCTTGGTGCAGAAACCTGATAATGGTTGTGTGAAAACCTTCCAAGTTGAAGTAGATCATGAAGATGTGTACATTTTATTATCTTAGCGAATGAAATAAAACAGAGGGTCAGGAACATCAACCCATTAGATCTCATGGGGTTTACGTTTCCTGACCCTCCGTACTGCATTTATTTAAAAATCACTTTCCATTAGTTTCCTTCCATAGGCAAATTCATAGGTATTATCAAGTGAATGATCGCTCATCTTTTCTAATTGAAAACGATTCCCTCCAAAATAATTTACTAAAAATTGGATTATGTTATCACGTTCTTGATTTGAAAGCATTTTCATCATCCTCCTTTTAATACATAACACATATGATTAACTTAAATCTATTATATAACAGATAATCGATAAAGAATACATTTTTATTTTAAAATTTTCCGACTATTTATGCGGTTGTTATTCGACAAATATTGATTTTCGGAGGCATAAAGAAAAACAAGGAGATATAAGAGAAGGAGGGAGGATGAGATAACATCATTTCTATTTAGATAACAAACAAGGTAAAAAGGAGCAAGGTTGATTATAAACTCTTGTTCCTTTTTTTGACAGATTATTCATTCTTTGAAATGATTTTTATAAAAAGCTCCCTAAATTTTTCCTTATCTTCTGATGTAAATGGTTTTGGTCCTTTTGTGCGTTTTCCACCTTTTCTAGCCATTGCACTTAAATAACGTGTTTGTAATAATTGGTCAATGTTTTCGCTTGTATAGATAAACCCTTTATGGTGAAGAACGGTACAGCCTTTTGCTAATCCGAGGGAAGCAAGTCCATAATCTTGCGTAACAATTAGGTCTCCTCTTTGTGCTAACTTCATAATTCGATAATCCGCAGCATCTGCTCCAGAATCAACATAAATCGTTTCCACTCCAGATGGTTGTTCTGCATTCGAAAAATGAGAAAAGCTAGTAACCATGACAACGGGGATTTCTGCTTTTGTACCTTCTGAAATAATAATATCTTTTACCGGACAAGCATCTGCATCAATATAAATTTTCATCATTCTCTCTCCTAAAAATACAATTAAATGGATGATAAAGCCAGGTTTTAAATGTTTGCTTGTACTTGTCTAGACTTGGACAAATTTCAATCCTCAATCAATGACACACGGTTGATGAATATTCGGCCATTTTTCTTGCTATTGTAAACGAAAATAGACTAACACCTTACATATTTTCGTTTGAAGCCAAGCCTTCCTTTATCCATTTCCTTTTGAATATTTTCAGATGCATGCAAGATAGTACTTTTTTTCTTGTCTCGCTTAATTTCGATTGGACCTATTTTTTGGGCTATTTCAACAGCCTTTTCATGGAGCGGTACATAGGAGATTCCTACAGTATAGACAAAATTATTCATCGCTGACTTTGTTCGATCTGGAGCGTGATGAATCGTATCTTTAACCTGATCAAGCATGTTGACAAGCTTACTAGAGCTAAATTCACTATCTTTTCGGTTTCCCAATAGCCAGCAGTAACAACTCCAGCCTGCCGACATTTTCAAATCTTCACCGCTAGTCATCCATTTATCAGCAACATCTTGAGCGATTGAAGTTTCCGCTAAAGTGACGGCAACCACATAATCGGACAACATATAAAAATACGCAGCATCTATCCAACGCTCAAAATCAGCCTCATTCATTAACGTGGGGTCTGCAATAATGCCAGCAAAATACATGGCATCATAGTTCCCGGTAGCGTACAGCCGCTCGGCTAAAGGTTGGTTTTTCTTGATTTTCTTTGCAAGTGGCTTCATTGCTCCGGTAGCCACACCAAAAAGCGGCTCGTGTGCACCATTGCTTATGTACGTTTTTTTCGTACGTTCTTTACCGAGCGCTTCTAGTTCCTGCATGAGCATTTCAAAATCCATCGTTTTGCACTTCCTTTCCCTGTAAATGATTTCTTTCTATTGTAACATCTAATATATAGACGGGACATGATACTACATAATTAGATTCTTAGTATAATGGAACACAGAGTATCGCTTTCGATTACTCCTTCACATAGACAGTCCTGCGCAAGGACAAGTAATTATTTCCATAATAATACTAGATTTACTTTTTTATGAAACTAATAATATATTTGAACGTATAGATATATTGATTAATTGTCAGTCCATTACATATACGAACGGGGCGATTGGTATGATTACTAAGGAGACCGAAGTATTGATAAAAAGAGATTTAGATCACGCTAAGAAAGCAAGTATCGTTGCTGGAGCAGTAACAAAAAATGAGAAATGGATAAAGGGAAATATTTATGATGGTCACGGGAATGCAGAATTAGGGAATTGTGTATTTGAAATAGGTTCCACAACCAAAACCTTTACGAGTTTACTATTATCAAAGTTAATTTTAAATCAAACGATATCTTTAGATGAACCAATATCCTCATACAAACCAGAGTATAAACAAGCATTGTCTGCTAATGGAAAGGAAGTAACCTTTCGACATCTATCCACCCATCGTTCCGGTCTGCCAAGAGAAGATATGAAGAAAATCCGCCAACGTATGAAGGAGCATAAAGACGAAAAAGATAATCCATATAAATATTTTTCACATGATGATGTCCACCAATTTTTTGTTGATTTTGACTTAAAAAAAGAGATTGATAAAAAATGGGGCTATTCTAATATAGGTGTAGGGTTATTAGGGAACGTATTAGCGGAAATCATAGGATCCACTTATGAAGAAGCGGTCATAACAGAAATTTTGGATCCATTAGGGATGAAGGATACTTTTATCAACGGGACTCCGGAACAATATCAACGTTATGTAAAAGCCTATAATAAAAAAGGGGTTCGAATCCCTCCAATTGAATTGCCATCGATAAATGCAGCTGGTGCATTGAAAAGCACCATGAATGATATGCTTCTATATTTAGAGCATCAAATGGGACTGAAGGAAAGTCCGTTGAAAGATGAAATAGAACTTTGCCACCAAATCCATGGGAAAACAGGATCGAAAAAAATGAATATGGGACTTGGATGGTTTATTGAGAAAAAAGATTGGAGTGACAATCCTATTATTCATCATGGCGGGACAACGATGGGATTTCATACGTATTGCGGATTTATTAAGGAAGAACAAGTGGGTGTTGTCATTTATTCAACGATTCAATTAAAACCGCTGAGAATCATTAAAATGCTATTGAATCTTACAGGAATGATTAATGAAGATATCGCAGAATCTATTTTTAAAAGTACGATTCATAGCAGAGCTGAGGACCGACCTATTCAAGAAATTTGATTACACTACAGAATGATGAAGAGCGGTTCTTGCGTTACTTATTCTGAAGAAAATAGTGGTTGAAACGCAAGAACTTCTCCCGGATTACAGTTTACCACAATGAATCACAAATAGTAGGATAGGGTACTTGTTCCATTCTAAATGGATGATTTAATATCTTTTTCATCCGTCCTAAAGGTTTTTGGCATGACCACAGCTACGACTTCACCCGTAACTACAAGTTTGTCTCCGGCAAATACTTCTGTGTAGACTTTATATTTCTTGGGATGGATTTCTTCGACTGTTCCAAGGGCTTTCAGTGTTTCTCCATCCGGAGTGGGATGTTTATAATCAACTTTTAGAGAAGCGGTGACAAATCTTGGCGGTGTCACACCATCACCTATTTCATTTCCATTTTTACGGTGAAGAAACAATGCTGCTGACCCGGTCCCATGACAATCCATTAACGATGCTAACAAACCGCCATAAACAAAACCCGGAATACTTTTATGCTCGGGTCGTGGTTTATAATAAGTTACCGTTTTTTCACCAGACCAGCCTGTTCGCAGCTGATAGCCTTTTTCGTTTAATCGGCCGCATCCATAACACCAAGCATAATCATCAGGATAGATGTCTTGGATGGCATTCAATATTTTTTCCTCCATCTAAATACCTCCTAAATTCAACTGTCTAAACATCATCATTTATTATTTTTATTAACAGAATAGCAAGAAAATAATGAAAGACCCGCATATTTTTTTCTTACTCATATGTATTATCTCAAGAGAGGAGAGCAATGTTTAACAGGCAACTAAATAGTTGCTTATTCTTGACATGCAACTATTTAGTTGCCTATAATCATATAGTATGAATTGGGATAAAGACGCAATATTCAAGGCACTTAGCGACTCGACACGAAGGCTTATATTAGATGAATTATCCGAACGCAGCGAGATGACGTTGTTTGAACTTACGGCACGTCTCATTATGAAGCACGAACTTTCCATTTCGAGACAGGCGATTGCTAAGCATCTTACTATATTAGAAGATGCCGGGCTTGTACTATCAAAACGAAAGGGAAAATACCGAGTACTTATGTTTAACAATGAACCACTTAAAGACTTGCTGAAAGGATGGGTAGAGTAATACGTTAAAATTGTAACAGGACAATCTAACGAAAAAGCAGGTTGTCTTGCATACAACAGGATGATTGGCACAGCATCATACAAAATAAAGAATAATGGAGGAATCACAGGATGAAAATCATCGTTACCAGTATATTTGTAGAAGATCAAGACAAGGCATTGAAGTTTTATTCGGAAACGCTAGGCTTTATAAAAAAGCATGACGTTCCCGCAGGAGAATTTAGGTGGATAACGCTTGTCTCTCCTGAGGATCAGAAAGGGACTGAGCTTTTGCTCGAACCCAATAATCATCCAGCCGCTAAGGAGTATCAAAAGAAACTATTTGCCGACGGTATCCCAGTAACCATGTTTGGGGTTGAGGATGTTCTAAAAGAATATGAACGTTTACTGAATCTTGGCGTGAGGTTTACAATGAAGCCGACAGAAATGGGGCCGGTTACACTAGCTGTTTTCGATGATACATGCGGGAACCTTATTCAGATTGCTCAGAATAACTCTATCACGGAATAAGCGTAAATTTTCTAAACCACTTAGTTCATTCATATTTTTAAGCTCGAGGAGATGTTTTTTTTCAATAATTAATCAACTTAGAATAACCAAGTCCTAAATACAGGACTTGGTTATTCTTGCAGAGGATTGAAAATTCACTTTTAAAAAACTCTCAATCTAACCCAGATGCCATACTTCAGAGGGAAGTGTGGTTTTTTTATTAAATAAGGAACGAGTAATAAGCCAAAATCTTTGAGAGAGTATTAATTAAGAAAGGAGTAAAAGTTATGCGTGTAAAAAAGAGTTTTATTTTTCTACTAATGATTAATCTTCTCCTAACATTATGCTCTGTCCCATTATCAGCCCATTCTGCTGAAGCATTCGATACAGAAGATGTTGATGAGTATGTAATGAATTATCTCGAAAAAAACGGATTGCCTGGTGCAGCAATTGTCATTGTTAAGGACGGGAACGTACTCTATGAAAAAGGATTTGGTCATGATTCTGACGGAAAACCACTTACGGCAAAGTCTAAAATTGGTATTGCTTCTGGTTCAAAGCCATTTACTGCATTTGCTGTTTTACAATTGGTGGATGAGGGAAAAGTTCAACTAGATGACCCCGTTATTTATTATCTTTCGGAACTAACACTTGATGATGAAAGGTGGAAACAGGTGACAGTGCGCCAACTGTTAAGCCACACGTCCGGACTGCCGAATCCTACGATTGTGGCCCCAGCGAATACGTTAAAAAAAGGTGTAGAACGTCTTCAGGATTGGGAACTGCAATCTGAACCTGGAGAAAAATATTTGTATAGTAATGCAAACTACTGGACTCTTGCCTATTTGGTCGAGCAAATGAGCGGGATGTCGTTTAATGACTATCTAACACAAAAGGTATTTTTACCGCTCGGAATGACCGACTCCATCTCTTTGGTTAACTCGGGGGAGATTGAAAAAGAGAAAGGAATCTCTCGCGGATATGTCACATTATATGGTACAGCAGTGCCTTGGACAGAGCTTGAAAAAATGTTCAGTGGTTCAGGTAGTATCTTTACTACAGCTAGTGATATGGGAAAATGGCTGTCTTTACATACGAACGAGGGGAAAAATGACAAAGGAAAATCATTATTGTCTCAGGAGCTGCTTACAGAATCATATTCACCACAACCTGGAAGTGATAAATATGGACTTGGATGGTCGTTTAGCTCTCCGAATATCCAACCTCCACGTATTTCACATAGCGGGTCAATATCCACTTTCCAATCCCAACAAGACATTGTTCCAACGAGCGGCTATGCTGTTGCTGTATTACTAAATAGCTTCACTGCTACACTCGAACATCCATACGAAATGAGTTCAGGAATCATACAATTGACTGAGGGACATGATCCTGAATGGAAAGCATCAACACCTAAAATCATTGATTTATCACTTGGTGCTCTCACATTGGTTTACTTTATTTTAGGAATCAGAGGCATACGAAGGAGTAAAACGTGGTCGGATAAACGTAAACAACATCCCGTTTGGAGATTCTCTCTGCGTTTAATCCCGCAATTAATACCTGTTATGGGAATCGGCTGGTTATTATTCATTGTTCCTACTCTAAAGGATAATAGTTCAACGATGATGGATGCGTTTGGCCTTTATCCAGCGGCAATGATCTTTTTAGCAATCGTATTTATCTTTGGATTGGTTCTTACATTTTTAAGAGTTTATTATCGAATAAGCTTAAGCAGGGATTCATTATTATGAAAGACTTCACTTAAAGGGGAAATGGTCATAGATAATACTCTAGATGGGAGTTCTATTTTGATAAATGGAGATAAAGAATCTAATTAGGCACATCATTTATGTGAGTACAAGTTGATAGGCTAATAGCATCTGAATAGGATGATATTGACATATGAAAGGATGTGCCCATGATGTATCCAAATGATCAATCATTTTATTATGATCCATATAATCAATTAGATTATGACCAATCAACACCGTTTTCAACTGAAGATTTTTATTATGATGAGAGACTATTTGGTCCTTTGTTTCCTTCACCAGGAGGACGCGTCGGACCGCCGCCAGGACCTCCTGGATTTCAAGGCCCTGGTCAAGGCCCTCAATCCGCACCACCTAGCGCACCGCCTCCATCCTTCGTTCCAGCTCAAACACAAGTTGGAGCTTTTGCAGTGGATCCAGGAAGCATTAGAGGCTGTTTATTCAGATATACGTATGTATGGCTAAATAATCGACAGCAATTTTGGTTTTATCCCACATTTGTTGGTCGAACATCTGTCTCTGGATGGCGTTGGACTGGTTTTAATTGGATGTTCTTTGGAATCAGTCTGAGACAAATTCAATCGTTTACTTGTGTGTAATAGCAATACAAGGAGGTGTTGGGACGAATCATCTGTTTTATACTTGTAATATATTAGGAGTGAGAATGATGTGCTATCCATACATGTATCCCAATTACTATGTGAATGCACCAATGCCTTATATTCGACAGCATCCTGTATATTGGGGATATCCGCAAGCAATAGAAAATCGAAACCAGTATCCCTTCATACAAATGGAAGCTGGAGAAGAAGATAGGGTGTTTAAAGATCAAGGAAAACAGCCATATGTAATAAATATAGAAGAGGCTGCCAAGCGAAACCGTACCTTTCGCAATGCTATATGGACTGGAAATCACTTACAAGTTACATTGATGAGTATTGGCGTTGGGGAAGATATTGGTTTAGAAGTTCATCCACATGTTGATCAATTTCTACGTATTGAAAGAGGTCAGGGACTTGTTCAAATGGGTGACACAAAAAATAATCTGAATTATGAAAAAAGAGTTTCTGATAATTATGCCATAATGGTTCCCGCTGGAAAATGGCATAATTTGATTAATACTGGAAGTGCTCCATTAAAGTTATATACGATTTATGCTCCTCCAGAACATCCATTTGGCACTGTTCATGAAACAAAAGCGGATGCAATGAAGGCGGAAGAAGGCCACCGTTAAGGTAATTGGGCTATTTTGGGATAATATCAGATTAAAATATGCCTATTCACATTATAAGAAAGCCAAGACTACTCACGGTTCAATCATGAGTAGTCTTGGCTTTCTTTCCATTAAACTCATGTTTATTTAAATGTAATCCTTCACAATTGAACTGTATTCATGCGAAAAAACAACATGATTAACAGATTGTCTATTAAATTTTGACAAAACAATGAATAAACGCCAGATTGTGACAATTGTGTCATAGTAAATTTTGTATACTCAAGTAAATCGAATGGAAAGGTGAATGATAGAAATGGAAAGTGTATACCGCGTGTTTGTGTACGGCACATTACGGAAACATGAGTCAAATCATTATTTAATAGAAAAGGCTAAGTGTGTGAGCAGTCAATGCTGGACAAATGGAATTCTGTATGACACAGGCAATGGATACCCAGGAATGGCCGCAAGTACAAGTAAAAGAGTGTATGGTGAAGTGTACGAAGTAACTGCCAAACAGCTTAAGCAGCTTGATGTGCTGGAAGGATATGAAGGAGAAGGTATGGACAATCTATATGATCGAATCACACAAGTGGTACATACGGATTTTGGCACAATCGAAGCATATGTATATGTCTATACCTCTGAAACCATTTATGAATTAGATGAAATAAGGTTCGGTGATTGGAAGTGCCATCGTTATTTACAGCAGGACGAGCTTCTATATTTTGCCTATGGGTCATGTATGGATGATGAGCGGTTTAAGAGAGATAACGTGAAACACCAGTTTGAAAGAGTGCTAGGTTGTGGGATTGTGAAGAATTATTCCGTCGCCTATACCCGAAAAGCTCGTGATGGCGGACGAGCGGACCTTATCGAATCAGCTGAGCATGCAGAAGGGAAAGTGTATCATATTTCTCATGAAACTTTAGATTACTTATATCGAAGAGAGGGAGTGGCAGCTCAGATTTATCGTCCGGCTTTTATCACTGTAATAATTGATGGAATAATATATAAGAATGTTTTAACGTTTTTAGTCGTTGATAAAGAGGAGGAAGTTGCCCCGCCTCTACACTATGTAACAGAAATTCTACGAGGGGCAAAAGGCTTCGTCAGTGATAACTACTATCAAATGCTCGTAGATGATATGCATCATAAATTTGGAATGAATCTACAATGACAGCTTAGGTGATTGTTGGTATGGTGGAGGAAAAGAGGAGTTTTTTCTTTTCAACTATAGTACCTGTAGATAATTAAACATGCTGTTTATGGCAGTATATTTTTTAATAGGAACAAGCCGAAAATAATCAAGGAAATAACTATAACTTGTTTATTTTCGGCTTGTTATTATTTTACATATTAAACAAGCATCTATTCGTTTAGATGGATCTTCATATATCTTTTCCATTATTTCTACACATAGAGTTTATATTGTACATGCAGTTAAAGTGAAAAAAATTATTAGCCAAGGTTTTCGTTCATTTTTTTCTTTACGGGCATCCAAATTTCACTATATACATTTTCTGACGGACCATTGTACTTTGTAAAAGAAATTCCAGGTAAATCTGCTGCTTCATATTCTGAAGAAGGCAGCCATTCAGAATAAATTTTTGCGTGAGTTTCTTGAAGCGTAGCAGGAAATGGTCCTTGATTAGGGAAAACGGCCCATAAACTTTCATCGATTGAAATTTGCTCTAAATCGTCGAATGGATTTTCTTTTGTTGTTGTAAAACCAATCATATGTGTTAAATATCCTTTTTCTTCCAAGTAACCATCATCAAAATCATAAGATACATTCAGGACTTGGTGAGGATATAAATCAGCTAATTGATGCATTTCATTTCTTTGTTGTTCGGTAATTGTCTGGGCTAGTTCTACGATAGCATTGTTTTCACCTTCAAATTGAATGGGCACTCTTTTAGATACACCAACTATATTGAACTTATCTTTTTTTTCTATTTTGAATTCCATAGATTTTCCTCCTCTTATATCTATAAAAAATGTAAATTTGGGAAATGATTTTTGAATTTTGTTTTTCGTTACTTCTGAAGGTAAAAAGCCGCTCCAATCGCGAAAGGCTCTTGAAAATCCTTCTACCGATTGATAGCCATATTTATAGGCAATTTCTGTCACTTTTGCTCCGTTTATTAATTCAACATTTGCTAAGGATAATCTCCTATTTTTGATATACTCATTCAATGACATTCCAGCCATATACGAAAACATTCTTTTAAAGTGATAATCAGATAGTCCTACAATTCTTGATATATCTTTTCCAGTGATTTCTTCCGTTAAATGTGTTTCAATGTAATCCATTAAATGATTCAATTCTTGTAACATTTATTCCCTCCTCACATCTGCATAGTATCATCAAAAATAATCTTTCACTCGATATTTTTTATACGGAAATAATCGGTACCTTTTCTAACATAGTTGAGACACGTGAATAAAGCTACTTTTGATCGAAATGTATATGTGATAAGTTGGCTCTTCATTATGGTGCCTTAATCATGGTAAGCCATGACCGATATGTATTAATTCAGATTGTGACGAAAATTTGGAAAGTGAAGGATGGGAAGGTAACTGAATATATATGAAGGAACGGTTATTCTTATATCACATGATCGGACCTTTATAGACCGTGTTGCTGATTGTGAATACGTTATAGAACAACAGAAACTAAAACTCAGAAGAGATTAAATAGAATTAATTTAGAAAAGGACCCTGCTGATTTATCTAGGGTCATTTTCTGATGTTTCACTTTATGTGAAGGTATGGAACTCTTCCTAGTTTAATTATAGCATGGAGAAAATGGTGATTATAGACTTTTTATTCACATGGACTCCTGCTAAAATCAGTAGAACATGAATGGTTAGGAGAGATGTGGAATGAGTTCTTTCGTTCTCGGTTTTCAAAAAATAGAAAAAACACAGCTTTTGCTTGTTGGTGGAAAAGGGTTACATTTAGGGGAATTATCAAAAATGGAAGGCATACAAGTACCAGAAGGATTTTGTGTGACAACAGCGGGATTTCAAAAAGCCATCGAACAAAACGAAATGTATCATACTTTGTTAGATCAATTAACAAGACTAAAGGTAGAAGATCGAGATTTAATTGGTAAAATCAGCAGGAAAATTCGGGAAATTCTTATGGAAGGAGAAATTTCTTCTGATGTTGTCAAAGCAGTTACTCACTATCTCTCCAAGCTTGGTGATGAGCATGCTTATGCCGTGCGTTCTAGTGCGACAGCCGAAGATTTGCCAAATGCCTCTTTTGCTGGTCAACAGGACACCTATTTAAATATCATAGGTAAAGAAGCCATCCTGCAGCATATCAAAAAATGTTGGGCTTCCCTATTTACAGATCGCGCAGTCATCTACCGTATGCAAAATGGATTTGAACACAGACAAGTTTATTTATCTGTTATCGTTCAAAGAATGGTGTTCCCACAGGCTTCAGGGATTTTATTTACGGCTGATCCGATATCCTCTAACCGCAAGCTGCTATCCATCGATGCCAGCTTCGGGCTTGGTGAGGCACTGGTTTCTGGTTTGGTATCTGCTGATTGCTACAAAGTAAAGGAGGATAAAATTGTTGATCAGATGATAGCAACTAAAAAATTGGCTATCTATGGACGAAAAGAAGGCGGGACAGAGACACGCGAGATCTCTCCTAATCAGCAAAAGACGCAAACACTTACTGCCCCGCAAATTTTACAATTGGCACGTATCGGAAGAAGGATTGAAGCTTATTTTGGCTGTCCTCAAGATATCGAATGGTGTTTGGTTGATGACACCTTTTATATTGTCCAAAGCCGTCCAATCACGACTCTTTTCCCGATCCCTGAAGTGAATGATCAAGAAAACCATGTCTATGTATCTGTCGGTCATCAACAAATGATGACGGACCCCATGAAACCTTTGGGATTGTCTTTTCACCTGTTAATTACTCCTGCACCTATGCGTAAAGCTGGCGGAAGGTTGTTTGTAGATGTCACACCTATGCTAGCTTCACCTGACCGCAGAAACATGTTATTAAATACCATGGGACAACACGATCCGCTCATGAAAGACGCGCTTATGACGGTTGTAGAGCGAGGCGATTTTATAAAATCGTTACCAAATAATCAAAACTCACCGAGTCCGGGCAGAAATAATGCAGATATACTGGCAGAAATCGAAACCAATCCAACCATTGTTCATGAGTTGATTAAGCGCAGTCAAACGTCGATAGATGAGTTAAAACAAAACATTCAAACGAAATCAGGATTGGATTTATTTGATTTTATTTTGGAAGATATCAAAGAGTTAAAGAGGCTTTTATTTGACCCGCAAAGTTCAGCTGTCTTTATGGCTGCTATAAATGCTTCATCATGGGTCAATGAAAAAATGAACGAGTGGTTAGGTGAAAAAAACGCAGCAGACACGCTTTCTCAATCTGTACCAAACAATATTACATCGGAAATGGGTCTAGCGCTATTGGATGTCGCAGATGTAATCCGTCCATATCCAGAAGTAATTAAATATTTACAACATGCAAAAGATGATAACTTTTTGGATGAACTAGTTCAGTTTGATGGTGGACAGGAAGCCCGGGACGCTATCTATGATTATCTCAACAAATATGGAATGCGGTGCAGCGGAGAAATCGACATTACGAAAACTCGTTGGCGCGAAAAACCACTTACACTTGTCCCCATGATTCTCAGTAATATCAAAAACTTTGAGCCTGATGCCGGCAAGTGGAAATTTGAGCAAGGGAAACAGGAGGCTTTGGAAAAAGAACAAGAGTTATTAGTTCGATTGAAGCAATTACCTGATGGTGAACAAAAGGTAAAAGAAACAAAACGAATGATTGATTGTATTCGGAATTTCATCGGCTATCGTGAGTATCCAAAATACGGCATGATTAATCGCTATTTTGTTTATAAGAAGGCTTTACTGAAAGAAGCCGAACAACTCGTACAAGCGGGCGTTATTCGTGAAAAAGAAGATATATACTACCTCACTTTTGATGAACTTCGCGAAGCTGTACGTACAAATAAACTGAATTACGAGATTATCAACAAGCGAAAAGACGAGTACAGATTTTATGAAAAACTAACTCCGCCGCGTGTGATCACGTCCGACGGTGAAATCATTGCAGGTAAGTACAAACGAGAAAATTTACTAGACGAAGTGATTGTAGGTTTGCCTGTTTCCTCCGGAGTGATTGAGGGACGCGCACGTGTCATTTTAAACATGGAAGGGGCAGATTTAGAAGATGGAGATATATTAGTCACCGCTTTTACTGATCCTAGTTGGACACCACTGTTTGTATCTATAAAAGGCCTAGTCACCGAAGTTGGTGGATTGATGACCCATGGAGCTGTTATCGCACGTGAATATGGCTTACCGGCAGTGGTCGGAGTAGAAAACGCTACCAAACAGATAAAAGATGGGCAACGAATTCGTGTCAACGGAACAGAAGGATATATTGAAATCTTATAATGTCTGAATAGGTCTAGATTTTTCGTGCTTTATCGAATGAAGCAAAATTCAAAAACATGGTTCAATTGATTCAAAGCTTACCGAAGCGATTAAGCGGAAAATAGTTTTTCGGGAATCTTTCTTTCGTTCATTGGAATTTTATTATTTTGTATATGGCACACTATTTAATTAAGAAAGGATGCAAGAGAACCTAGCCGCTCTGCTTCCTTTCTTAATTTAGCTTGGTTTATTAACATGATTCGTTAACATAGCCTTTTATTTAAAGATACACAGTACAGTATATTTAAGGTGCATTTAATATTTTCATTTATCTTATTGACGATATACCTATTGGGGTATATAATTAAGCCTGTAAATAATATTTCTTCCGTTGAAGGAGGATGAAGAGAAATTTAAAGAAGGTTTATTTTTTTAATCAAACATATACCCGCATAGGTATAAAATAAGATTGAATTTGGGAGGTTGCCAAATGGAATATGTAAATGTTCTCGTTATTGCCTTTTTTTTCTACTTTATGCTTAAGAGATTCTTACCAACAAAGGGTGTTAACCTTATTTCAACAACAGAATTAAAAGCCGAATTACATGACAAAAACAAACAATTCGTTGATGTCCGCACACCCGGAGAATTTCAGGGAAATCATATTAGAGGTTTTAAAAATATTCCTCTTCATCAACTAGCCCAAAAAGCAGAGAAAGAACTGTCGAAAGAAAAAGAGGTCATTGTGATTTGTCAAAGTGGAATGAGAAGTGGGCAGGCTAGTAAGACTTTAAAGAAATTAGGATTTTCAAAGGTAACAAATGTCAAAGGAGGTATGAGTGCTTGGTCGTAAATAGATAGCAGGAGGAATTTTAAAATGAAACAAATCACAGCAACACAAGTTAATAGGTTATTAAACGAAGGAAAGCTATTAACTATTATTGATGTTCGTGAAGTTAATGAAGTGGCAGCCGGGAAAATTCCAGGTGCTGTAAACATTCCATTACGATTAATCGAGTTTCGAATGCATGAGCTAGATAAATCAAAAGAGTATATCCTCGTTTGCCATTCAGGCGGCAGGAGCGGTCGAGCCATGCCATTCCTTGAAAGCCATGGATTTAACGTGATGAACTTAACAGGCGGAATGCTTGCTTGGGAAGGAATGGTTGAATAATTTTTTTTACAATCATAATACCCCAATAGGTAATTTGAGGGATATAGTGATACATTTAGTTAGAATCATAGTCTTTTATTTTATATGTAAACAGGAGGAATAATAATGAGTGAAAAAGTAGCAATTATTGCAAGCAATGGTGGATTATTCGATGCATACAAGGTTTTTAATATTGCAACAGCAGCGGCTTCAATGGATCAAGAGGTGGCTATTTTCTTTACCTTTGAAGGATTAAACTTAATTCATAAAGAAGCCAATCATCAGCTGCCAATGCCAGAAGGTAAAGAACATTTTGCCGAAGGTTTTGCAAAGGCCAATGTACCTTCTATTCCCGATATGGTTACCATGGCAATTGAACTCGGAGTTAAATTAATTGGCTGTCAAATGACAATGGATGTCATGGGACTGGAGAAAGAAGTATTTGTTGATGGGATTGAAGTCGGCGGTGCTGTAACCTTCCTGCAATTTGCGAAAGATGCGGATGTCACACTGACTTTCTAATTTATATGTAAGAGTATGACGCTTGCAAGCCGAATTCAGCATAATCTGTTTTACTTGCAAGCGTTTGAACAAAATCTGTTATATATTTCTTTAATTTCATTAATACCATACAGGGTATAATAAGTGATTGGTATAAAAAATTACGCATAAAAATTAGGAGGATTTTCCATGACACAAAAAGTAATTATCGTAGGCGGAGTTGCAGGCGGAGCCACAGCAGCAGCAAAGTTAAGAAGACTAAGTGAAGAAGTAGAGATTATTCTTGTAGAACGCGGAGAATATATTTCCTTTGCTAACTGTGGTTTACCCTATTATATTGGTGAAACCATCACAGACAGAAGTAAATTATTAGTCCAAACAGTTGAAGGTATGTCGGAACGATTCCAAATGGATATTCGAAACTTAAGTGAAGTAGTGAGCATTGATCCGGAACATCATATGGTAACCATTAAAAATTTACGAACCGATGAAGAATACACAGAAACCTATGACAAATTACTGTTATCGCCTGGGGCAAGCCCGATTGTACCTCCAATCCCTGGTCTAAAAGAAAGTGAAGCATTATTTACTTTACGAAATATTCCCGATACGGATAAAATCAAAAATTATGTCGATCAACAAAAACCGAAAAAAGCAGTTGTTGTCGGCGGTGGATTTATCGGGATTGAAATGGCAGAAAACCTAGTTGATCGCGGGATTGAAGTAACAATTATTGAAATGTCAAACCAAGTCATGGCACCTATTGATTATGAAATGGCAAGTATTTTACATGCACATATTAAAGAAAAAGGTGCTCGATTAATAGTAGAAAATGGTGTGCAATCTTTTGCAGATAATGGCAAGAAAATCATTTTATCTGATGGAACAGAAGTAGAAACAGATATGACGATTCTTTCAATAGGAGTAAGACCGGAAAATGAATTAGCGAAAAAAGCCGGACTTGAATTAGGGGCAAGAGGCCACATTATAGTCAATGAATATCTTCAGACATCTAATAAGGATATATATGCTGTAGGAGACGCAATTGAAGTAGTAGATTATATTAATGGCAGTCAAACCGCGATTCCTCTTGCTGGTCCGGCAAATAGACAAGGTCGTATTGCAGCGAAAAATATGATCGGACAAAAAGAGAAATATCAAGGAACACTGGGTACATCAGTGGTCAAAGTATTCGATTTAACGGTGGCTTCAACTGGAAACAATGAAAAAACATTAAAACGGATGGGAATTCCTTATGAGGTCCTTCATATCCATCCGAGTTCACATGCCGGCTATTATCCGGGTGCTGCGCAAATTTCATTAAAACTTATTTTTGATAAAGAAACAGGTAAAATATATGGTGCACAAGCTGTAGGAGCAGATGGAGTTGAAAAACGTATTGATGTTATTGCAACAGCGATTAAAGGCAGATTAACAGTAGAAGATTTAACCAATCTGGAACTATCTTATGCACCGCCATATTCTTCCGCAAAAGATCCAGTGAACATGGCTGGTTATGTAGCAACGAACTTACTCGAAGGAGAGTTAGAACATGTTCAGTGGCATGAAGTAGATCAAATAATCGAAGATGGCGGACTGTTAATTGATGTCCGTGAACCGATGGAACGAGAATTTGGTTATATTAAAGGGTCTATCAATATTCCATTAAACGACCTTAGAAAGAGATTACATGAAATTCCAAAGGATCAAACAGTTTATGTCAGCTGTCAAGTTGGTTTAAGGGGGTATTTAGCGGCCCGTATTTTGAAAAATAACGGATATCATGTGAAAAATGTGGATGGCGGCTGGAAAACCTATTCCTCTGTCTATGGCAGTAATATTCCTGTTGAGGTGGAGACAACAACGAATGATTTAGGTGAAACCATGATTCCAGATGAAAAGGATATAAAAGTGCACGAAGTGGTTGATGTAACGGGATTAACTTGTCCTATGCCGATTGTTAAATTAAAAAAAGGGATAGAGACCATTGAAAGCAATCAAATTTTAGAACTTCATGCAACAGACCGAGGAACATTAAGCGACTTACCTGCATGGTCGAAAAATGCTGGACACAGCATCTTAAAAACAGAACAAGAAGGCCCAGTCATTAAATTTTGGATTAAAAAGAAATAGAAACATAAGAAACGAGTATTCAGAAGAGAGTAAGATCTTAAGCTTTGAATACTAACATAGAAAAAGCATGAAAGCAGCGCCTTTAGAATAAAGGTTAGCTGCTTTTTTTAAACAACAAAAGAAGCCCTAAAAAAAGGCTTCACACTTGTTCTTTTTTACATATTAAGTTTTTTGGCCCCTAAATAACGGGCTTTCCAGTAGGGATTATTAATATCAGTAATGGTTACACCGGTAGATGATCCAGCATGAATGAATTGGTTGTCACCCATATAGATGCCCGCATGGGATGGACCTGGTTGATAAGTTGTAAAAAATACAAAATCACCCTTTTGTGGAGCTGAAACAGGGGTTGTGCCATTCCAAAGAGTTTCAACCGTACGAGGGATGGAGACTCCTTGATTATTGTAAACATAGTTTAAGAAACCAGAGCAATCAAAGCCAGAGGGCGTGTTTCCTCCCCATACATAGGGAACACCCATGTACTTCTTCGCTTCTTCGATGATCGCATCCACATGGAGTGTTTTTTCTGCTGCAGGAGCAGGTTCCGATGTACTATCTGATGTTAATTTCAACACTTGTCCAACATAGATGGTATCACTTGTTAGATTATTATATGACTTCAATTGTGACAAGGTTAATCCATAAGATTTAGAGATAAGAGATAAAGAATCACCAGACTTTACTGTATAAGTTTTACCATTCTGTTCGACAACGGGAGACTGCTCGACTGGAGTACCCGAAACCTTTAACACCTGACCAACTGTAATCATGTCTGAGGTAAGAGCATTTAAAGTTTTTAAGGATGTCACTGTTGTGCCATATTTTTTTGCGATTAAGGAGAGACTATCCCCTGATACAACCGTATACGTTCCAGTTTCCTGAGGAGCAGGCGGTGTAGATTCTGCTGCACCAACCTTCGGCACATTCAATATTTGTCCGATATTGATCATGTCAGAAGTTAAGTGATTAATAGATTTTAATTCAGATATTGTTATATTGTGATTTTTTGCAACGAGAAACAGAGTATCACCTGACTTGACTATGTAAGTGCCATAGATAGTGGGTGATGGTGGAGCAATTAATACCAGTTCTTGACCAACATAGATGGTATTTGAAGTGAGTTGATTCCAATAGAGTAAATCCTGAATCGAAATATTATTGGTTGAAGCGATTTTCCAAAGGGTATCACCTGATTGGACTTTATAAATCAATTCATCTGCAGATACTTGAGGAGAATACGCCGTAACCAATATTCCAACAGAAGTAGCTGCCATAAATAGTTGTTTTTTCAAACCATTGCCTCCGTTAATTATCAAAGTTGTTTTGTTGTGAAAACTGTAACAAGAGAATTGTAACTTGATAACTAGGGAACTTATACCCTAAAAATATTGGAAACAATAAAGTCAACACAACTGCTTGATGAAATACCATTTGGATGGACTATTTCATCAAGCTGAGTCTTTTTACTTTCCAATTTCAGAGGACGTCAATCTACTATAATTGAACGCGTGAATCGTTCCCGCGTTTCTGTTTCCTGTATTTCCAATTTCGAATGGGATAATCTATACAAGATGAGAAATGGGCCAAAGAGGTTTTAGAAAGAATGTACGCTGTTAGATACTTTTCTTACGTAGTTATTATAGGCGATTCTATACAAGGAGGGATGGTACATATGAAATCTGCACAACCATATCGGATGGAGAATGATCCATTAGGTGAAGTGAAGGTTCCTGTATCCGCATATTATGGGGCTCAAACCCAGAGGGCTGTTGATAATTTTCAAATTAGCGGAACAAAACTACCGAGATCATTTATAAAAGCACAAGGAATCATTAAAGCATCAGCGGCAATAGCAAACATCGAAACAGGAAAACTTTCCAATGAGATGGGGAGGGCGATTCTGCAAGTCTCCGAGGAAGTCATCATAGGTAAATGGGACGAATATTTTGTTGTTGATGTGTATCAAGCAGGTGCTGGTACCTCTCAAAATATGAATGCAAATGAAGTGATTGCGAACCGTGCTTCCGAATTATTAGGGGGGACATTGGAATCAAAGCTAGTACATGCGAACGATCATGTGAATATGTCGCAATCGACAAACGACACGTTCCATGCTGCAATCAATGTGGCAGCGGCAGATAACGTTGTTCACAAGCTGATTCCTGCTATTTCACAATTAATAGAAGATCTTCAAAAGAAATCAGTAGAGTTCATGCCCATTAATAAGTCTGGTCGAACCCATTTACATGACGCTGTACCAATAAGATTAGGCCAAGAATTTTCTGGATATGCAGGAACCATTCAAGCGGTTTTAAATCAAATAGAGAACAGTCTTGATCGATTGTATGAAATTGGGCTTGGCGGCAATGCCATTGGGACAAAAATTCATTTGCACGAACAATATATTCCGATTGTAATGAAAGAAGTGTGCAATCGAACCAAATTACCTTTTAGAGAACCAAGTGATATGTTCCAGTTTATGCAAAATCCTAGCAGTGCCATTGGGATGATGCTAAGTCTCAAAGAATTATCGATACATCTAATTAAAATAACAAGTGATTTAAGACTGCTAAGTTCAGGTCCTAGAACAGGTCTAGCAGAAATTACACTTCCATCCGTTCAACCAGGTTCGAGCATTATGCCAGGAAAAGTGAATCCTGCGATTTTAGAGATGGTCCATATGGTATGTTGCCAAGTGATTGGCTATGAAGCGGCCATTGCTGCAGCTGGAATGGCCGGTCAGCTAGAAATCAATGTCATGATGCCTCTCATTGCATATACTTTACTTCAATCGATTGAAATCATGTCAAATGCGATACAAACTCTTGCGACAAAATGTATCCAAGGAATTCAAGCAGATAAGGATAAATGTAAACAATGGATGGAATCCAGTCTGGCGTTAGTTACCGGTTTAAATCCTTCCCTGGGATTTGATTTAGCCTCACAAATTGGTTTGCAAGCGGACGAAGATAATAAAACAATCGAACAGGTTCTTAGTGAGAAGGGGTTGCTAACAGATGAAACAAAAGCAGCCATTGATCCCAATGGAATGTTGTGACTGAAAGGTAAAGAATGTTGGTGTCTGACCCCATGACTGTCTGCGGGTCAGGCATTATTTATTTAGAGTGGTTCTGGGGAGGATTGTGGCACATGTCATCATGTCGTCGGTTCGTCTAATAAATTCGTTATTCTTATCATAACTTTATTTTTGCTACCTTTTTATCCAAGTGATATTCTTTAAAAAAAGGAAAAGGAGACGATTTTGTGGCAGAAGAAATCATATTAAATAATACTAAAATCAATGTACATAGGTTTGAACATCGAAAAGTAGATCATTTACATGAAATCTCAGTTGGTTTTGAAGTGACAAGTGAGCAGTATCATGATATAGCAACGCTATTATACGAAGGGACATTTGATGTGCAGGTACCTGAGGAAGCCTTAACGTTTAGAGGTACCATTAGGCAATATTCTACTTCCATTTCAAATTTGTATGAAGAAGGGCAGGTTGGTGATTATTCATTAACTTTGCTTGAAGTGAAGCATTAAGAAAGTAGGGCAGATGTGATGAAATTAAGTATTTTGGACCAGGCGCCGATTTCTTCTAATCAAACAGCCAAAGAGGCATTAGGGGAATCTATGAAACTGGCACAAGCTGGTGAAACATTAGGATACATTCGCTATTGGATTGCCGAACATCATGATTTACCGGGACTTGCATGCTCAGCCCCCGAAGTGATGTTAAGTTATATTGGAGCGAACACAAATAACATACGGATCGGTTCAGGAGCAGTATTATTGCCGTATTATAAACCGTATAAAGTGGCAGAAGTTTATCATATGCTGGCAACCTTGTTCCCTAACCGGATTGACGTTGGGATAGGACGAGCTCCTGGCGGGTCAGCTGAAGCGACCAATGCATTATCTGATAACTTTTTGCAGCAAGTGTGGAGCATGCCGGATTTAGTGAAAGATTTGCTTCATTTTTTAGATAACTCTCTCCCTGAAAATCACAAGTACTCGAAAGTGACAGCTTCTCCGCTCCCAGAAGTTTCACCAGTACCTTGGATTTTAGGCACAAGTAAAAAAAGTGCGATATTAGCAGCACAAAATGGTTTGCCTTATGCTTTTGGACAGTTCATGAGTGATAAGGACGGGGCATCAATTATTCAAACATATAAGGATTCTTTTACACCGAGAAAACAAGGCGACCGTCCGAAGGTCATCCTGACGGTTTCAGCTATATGTGCAGAAACGAATGACAGAGCAGAAGAAATAGCTCTAAGTCCTCTTATTTGGTCCTTGTTAAAAGAAAAGGGAGAAGGCCATCATGGCATTCCATCTATTCAAGAAGCAAAGGAATATGTACTAAATGAAACAGAAAAAAATACATTGCAAAAGATGAAACAGAACATGATTATTGGGAACCCTCATGTAGTGAAAGAGAGACTGAATGAGCTGCAAATTCTCTATCAAGCAGATGAAATAATGATTGTGACGATTACCCATTCCCCGGAGGATCGGATACATTCTTATCAATTGATTGCAAAAGAATCGCTATAAAAGAGCTATCGTATTTACTTAAGTTATCAGATGATGGCTCTTAAACATGGGGATGTGTGCTTAAGAATAGAGCTGTGATATTTTTTATAAGCGCACTAGATGATTATTTTGATAGGAGGCAGCATGAATCGCACATCGATTATTTACAGTATCCTAATTGCAGCACTTCTTATGACCATTGGTTTCTCTTTTTATTTTTATCAACAAGTACAGATAAATGATAAGAAAGTAGCAGATTCAATCACTTCTGAAACATCCCTGCCGGCCTATCATTTTGCTTTAATCGGTGAGGAAATGAACCATGATTATTGGCGTTTAGTTGGAGAAGGCGCCAAGAAGTCTGAATCGGAGTTTGATGTCATGGTTGAATATGAGGGACCAAAGCGTTCCAATCCCGAAGAGCAGCTTAAGCTGTTTGATATGGCGATTAAGTCAAAAGTTGACGGAATTATTGTGCAAGCCCTTAACGAAAGTTTTACGCCATTGATTAATCAAGCTGTAAATGAAGGGATTCCGGTCATCACGATTGATACGGATTCGTCCGGGAGCTTGCGTGATACCTATATCGGGACTGATAATTATTTAGCCGGTCAATTAGCGGGAAAGGCGCTAGCGGAAGATACTGGAGGGAAGGCTGCCGTTGGAATCATCACCGGCAGTTTTGATAATGCCCATCATATGCAGCGCGTTCAAGGATTTAAAGATGTTGTAGAGCCGTTTGAGGGAATCGAGATTGTAGCTATTGAAGAATCAAACATCACAAGAGTGGATACAGAGGAAAAAGCTTATGAAATGTTAGCAAAGTATGAAAACATTACCGCCTTTTATGGAACAAGTTCATATAACGGGATGGGGATTGCAGCTGCAGCAAAATCTCTAAAAAGAAAGGATGATATGTATGTGATTACCTTTGATCGGATTGATGAAAATCTTCAATTGCTGGAAAAAGGAGAAATTGATGCAATTGTAGAACAACAGCCGTTTGAAATGGGCTATAGAAGTGTGAAGACCATGATAGACCTTCTTGAAAACAGACCGGTCCAGGATGTTTATCATACAGATTTATCCATTCTTCGAAGCTCAGACCTCACTGTTGAAAAGAGCCAAAGAGGCAGAGCCTCATGATGAAAATACGCACAAAGCTGCTCATTTATTTTGCTGTAATTCTATTGTTAATTGTTATTCTATTTTTTGTTCATGAACAAGGTAACCAAAAAGTCATGGAGCTGCATGATGAGAATGTGGAACATTTATTTCTTTTAAATGAAATGACTCAAAAGACAAATGAAGCCTTTCAATCACTGCAAATATACGTTTATGAACCTTTACCTGGAAATTTAGCTTCCTACCAACAGAATAAGCAGCAGCTTCTCCAGCTGCAGCAAATGTTTGAGGAGAGTGAAGAACAAGGGATCCCGAAAAATAACTTCTTAAATATGATGACTAGTTTCCTTGAACAAGCAGATCAGACAGTCGAAGATGTTAGGAAACAGGATATTCAGAAATATTCCTTATCTTTGCATGAAGCGGAGAAAATATCAGGTTATATTCATGAGAAAACACTTAGTTTAATTAATAAGGAACTGACAAACTATCAAGCATTATCACTCCTCGTAGACGAAAAGATACAAAATACGAAAAAGATGGGGACTGCCATCCTTATTGCGATGATTATCTTAAGCATCCTATTTGCGCTTTGGTTTTCGAATGGAATCACAAGAACCATTCGACGTCTAACTTTTGCGGCAGAAGAAATTTCAACTGGATGCTATACCGGGGAGGATATCGTTGTATCGAGAAAGGATGAGCTTTGGTTTTTAACGAAGACTTTTAATGAAATGAAAAGGAATATTTTAGAATCGGTTAGTGAAATTGAGGAAAAGGCAAGGATGGCTCAGCTATTAAAAGAAATGGAATTAAAAAGCTTACAAAATCAAATTAATCCTCATTTTCTTTTTAATACGTTAAATACGATTTCAAAAATATCCTATATCGAAGGAGCAGAACGTACGAGTGACTTGATTTCTTCTGTTTCGGCTTTGCTTCGTTATAATATCGGCAATCTTAATCGTGAGACCCTGTTAAAGGATGAAGTGAACATCGTAAAGGAATATTTTTTTATCCAAAAAACGCGTTTCGGTGATCGAGTCGAGTTTATCCAAAACGTTGATCCAACATGCCTTTCAACTCCGCTCCCTTGCCTGACACTTCAGCCTATTATTGAAAATGCCTTTATACATGGGATTGAAGGGATGACTGAAGGGGCGAAAATTGAATTGCATATTTATGAAGAACATGAAAGGGTCTGTATTGATGTGAAGGACAATGGGGTTGGAATGGATCCGCAAACGATTGATCGATTACTTGGTGCAGGGAGTAAGGAAGAAATATCTTTATCCAAAAAAGGGTCAGGCCATTCCACGGGAATCGGCATGAGAAATGTGATGGATCGGCTTAAATTATTTAATAAGGATTGTAAAATTAATATCTCTTCAACCGTTGGAAAGGGTACAACAGTGAGTATTCAATTAACAAAATAGAGGAAAGGGGGATTCTTGTGATTAAAGTCATGTTGGTGGACGACGAATCCATTGAAAGAGAAGGACTCAAGCTTATGCTTGCGAGAAATCGTTCCGATTTTGAGGTCATTGCGGAGGCTCGAAATGGCAAACAAGCAGTGGAATTAGCGTTAAACCATCAGCCGGATTTAATTTTCATGGATATCAAAATGCCGGAAATAGATGGTCTTGAAGCGATACGGCAAATACTTCCGAAGCTTCCGAACACAAAAGTGATTATGGTGTCGGCTTTTGATACGTTTGAATATGCCCGTGAAGCAATGAAATATGGAATTAAAGAGTATTTGTTAAAACCGAGTAAAGTGTCTGAAGTCCTGGAAGCCTTTGATCGAATGATTAATGAAATCGAAGGTGAAAAACGAGCATTAATGGATAAAAAGCAAATGAATCACAGGCTGGAAAGAGCTAGTTCCGTCATCGAAATGGAATTCATTGTTTCTCTCATCATGGACCATATTCATGAATTTAATCAAGAGGACTGGGAGGAATGGGTGGACCTTGAACATAAGAAAGGGTTTATGACAGTCTTTTCGTTTGAATCAGATCATCTGCAGCCTGACCGGGAGGAAAAAAACGGTTGGTATAGAAACCTAAAACAGGCGCTGCATGAACAACCTCTTCATTGTCTGATAGGACCGTTAACAGGGTTTCAAGTTCCAGTACTGGTGTTATTGGGTGATAATGAAAAAAATGATGAGATTAGACATGACTTTGCACGCACCATCATTCATCATGTTCAAAGTCATTCGACCCATTCCCGTCTATTTGCAGGAGTTGGGATGGTTGTATCAGACGTCAAACAGTATGCTGATTCCTATATGGAGGCGGTCTATGCGCTAGAGTTAGTCCACAGTCATCCAAGTGCCGTCTATTTGGTTTATAATGAACGGCTAAAGCAAAAGCGTAATGAGATCATTCCTTTTGAAGTGGAGAAAGAGTTAGTTGAAGCCATTAAGAAAGGCGATATACAAAAAACGCTGCAAATGTTTGAATCCTATTATCAATCCATTCAACAGGCTTCAGACTATCAGGTCAGGCTTGTTCAGAAGGCGTTAGAGGATTTCTTTATCGTCTTAAATCGGTCAATGAAAGAGCTTGGATTTGATGGAGATCCTCAGGTAAGCTTAGGCCAATTGGAAACAGTGATGCAAATCAAAGAAGCAGCCAAAGCACATCTGATACATGTGACGGAGCGTATTGGAGAGTGGCGCATGAACGGGATGCGCGCGTTACTTCTGCAAGCAAAGGAATATGTTGATACGAATTATCATAAATCCATTTCTCTTGAAGAGGTTGCTGAGCTGATTGGAATTAGCAGCTATTATTTAAGTAAGTTATTTAAAGATCGGTTTCATGTGACGTTTTCCGACTATTTGAAGAATCTTCGAATAGAAAAGGCAAAAGAGTATTTACAAGATGGTACAATGGCGTTTAAAGAAATCGCACTAAATATTGGGTATAAGGATCCCAATTATTTTAGCAGGGCTTTTAAAAAAGAAACAGGAATGAGCCCGCGGGAATATCGAAATCATTTTCAAAAGTAATACAGGGTGTTGCTGGAAAATTCATATAAAAAAGGATTAGGGTATAGGCCCTAATCCTTTTTTATGTGGATTCTTTCATAGATATAAAGGTAATTAGCAAGAAAGTCTAGATAATAACAAGAAAGTGAAGATGAAAGCGCTATTAGGAATGCGCTTTCATGATAATCTAAATGTGTGTTAAGAGAGCTTTCAAATGAAGAATAAAATGAATATAAATCGAATCTATTAAAAATGGTGTTGGAGTTGAGGAGGTAAGAGCTGCGTTTATCAATCAATTATGCTTTTTAGAAATGAAGACGAGGTTAGCCAATTTTGAAGGGTAAATAAGATTGTATAGATAGAAGGGAGGAAAAGAGAGAATTGCTCTCTCTTGACAAAAATGAAAAATCATCGTATGTACATTGTTTTAATTACCTTGGTCGCGACTCTTGGCGGGCTGTTATTTGGATATGATACGGCCGTTATTTCTGGTGCGGAGGCGTCGCTTCAAACCTATTTTACCGATAGTCTTGGTCTTAGTCCTCTGATTCACGGGATTACTGTATCCAGTGCATTGATTGGATGTATTATCGGGGGAATCATTTCTGGTTATCTTTCAAGCACATTAGGAAGAAAATATTCACTAGTTGTAGCAGCGGTATTATTTTTAGTATCAGCACTAGGTTCTGCGTATCCTGAGTTTTTATTTTTCACAAAAGGAGAGCCTTCGATTGCTCTATTAATTGTATTTAATATTTACCGTGTGATCGGGGGAATCGGTGTTGGTTTAGCATCAGCGGTTTCACCAATGTATATTGGAGAAATTGCTCCTTCACGCATTAGAGGTACATTAGTTTCTCTTAACCAATTTGCGATCATCTTTGGTATGTTAGTTGTTTACTTTGTTAACTTTGGAATTGCGAGAGGACAATCAATCGAATGGATTAATGATATTGGTTGGCGATATATGTTTGCATCAGAAGCCATCCCTGCATTACTATTTCTAGTTCTATTGTTTACAGTTCCGGAAACACCTAGATATTTAATTTCGAAGAATCAGGATCAGAAGGCGATGGCTGTGCTTTCAAGATTATATGATCAAGCCGTGGCAAAAGCAACGATGCTTGAAATAAAGAAATCCTTTCATGATGTTAATAAAGCAAAGCTATTTGCCTATGGTAAAGCAATTATTGTAATCGGTATTTTACTTTCTGTATTCCAGCAATTTGTTGGTATTAATGTGGCCCTTTATTATGCACCACGTATATTCGAAAGCATGGGTGCTGGAAGAGATGCTTCCATGTTTCAAACGATTGTCATGGGCCTTGTGAATGTAGTCTTTACCTTGATTGCTATTTTTACAGTTGATAAATTTGGCAGAAAACCATTATTAATCATTGGTTCAATTGGTATGACCATTGGTATGTTTGGAGTAGCCGGTATGGCCTTTTCAAATGTGATTGGAATCGGTACACTCATTTTTATCATTATCTATACAGCATCCTTTATGATGTCATGGGGACCAGTGGTTTGGGTACTTATTTCAGAAATTTTCCCTAATAAAATTAGAGGACAAGCTGTGGCGATTGCTGTTGCCGCACAATGGGCAGCAAACTATTTCATCTCCTCCACATACCCAGCGATGATGGAATTTAGCGGCGGCTTAACTTATTCCTTCTATGGTATTATGAGTTTACTTTCGGCTATATTTATTTGGAAATTTATCCCTGAAACAAAAGGCAGATCATTAGAGGAATTAGAGGATATTTTAACCAACAAAAAAGGTGCGTAAGAAGAAGGATAGAATCATCCTTAAAATGCTTGTAGAATAAGTGTATAACAATAAGGATGCCTGATAGATTCTAATAAGAAAAGTGCTAGGAACCATCCAGTAAATGGATAGATCCTGGCACTTTTCTTTTGGAAAAAGTATGATAAGACATAGAGAAGTAATTTGGGAGAGTGGGATAAGAATGCCATTAGAGATTGTACGCAATGATATTACAAAAATGAAGGCAGATGCCATTGTGAATGCAGCAAATCCTGCACTGCAAATGGGCGGTGGTGTATGCGGAGCGATTTTCCGCGCAGCAGGAAAGAGTGAGCTGCAAGAAGCCTGCAATAAAATCGGAGGCTGTAAGACAGGGGAAGCGGTTATTACCCCGGGGTTTAATCTCGCTGCCAAATGGGTAATTCATACACCAGGGCCTGTTTGGCAGGGCGGTTCCAAACAAGAAGATGTTCTGCTAAAAGCTTCTTATCAGAATTCTTTAGAGCTTGCGAAGGATTATCAATGCCAGTCCATCGCGTTTCCATTGATTTCAACAGGCATTTACGGTTATCCAAAAGAGGAAGCCTTACAAATTGCTGTTGCTGCTATTAGCTCCTTTTTAATTCACCATGAAATGAATGTGTATCTAGTGGTTTTTGATAAAAATTCATTCGGATTAAGCGAAAAGTTATTTTCTTCGATCCATCAATATATAGATGAGCATTATGTAGAGGAAACGGAGAGCAAGTTTCAACGCAATCGATTGGAGGATTTTGATATTCTAGACACCTGCCAGGAAGTCGAAATGAACCTGCAGGAAATGCAAGCAGAGGAGGACGCATCATTAGCCGCCTTGCTCAACCAACTGGAGGAACCCTTTTCCAATCAGCTGCTTCGGGTAATTGATGAAAAAGGACTGACGGACGTAGAAGTGTATAAACGAGCAAATATGGACCGGCGGTTATTTTCGAAAATCCGAAATGGAGTCAATTCACCCAAAAAGAAAACAGTTCTCGCTTTAGTCATTGCTTTACAACTAAATTTGGAAGAAACGATTGAATTATTAGAGACCGCTGGATATGCCTTGTCACATAGCCATAAATTTGATGTCATTATTGAATTTTTTATCAAACAAGAGAATTATGATATTCATGAAATCAATGAAGCTCTATTTGCCTTTGATCAACCGCTGCTCGGTTCTTAAAATGTCGCTTTCTAGGCGACCTTTTCTTTTTTGAATCTTGTTATCCTAAATGTAACAAAGAAACGGAGGATGATAAGAATGAAAAGAAGCCGAACGGAAATAGTGTTTATTTTAGATAAAAGCGGTTCAATGGCAGGATTGGAAGAGGATACAATCGGCGGTTTCAATGCGATGTTAAAGAAACAGAAAAAGGCAGAGGGAGAAGCTTTTGTAACGACGGTATTATTTGATCACCGTTATGAATTATTGCACGACCGCATTCATGTGAAAAAAGTATCTCCGCTCACCGAAAAGGAATACGAGGCAGGGGGAACAACTGCGCTATTAGATGCAATAGGATTTTCGATTCAAAAGATGATTCTTGTGCAAAAAAGAGCGTGTGTGCAGGAACGAGCAGAAAAGGTTCTCTTTGTAATCACAACAGATGGAATGGAAAATGCCAGTAAGGAATATACAGCAGACAAAATCAAAAAAATGGTTCAGTATCAAAAACAGGAATATGGCTGGGAGTTCTTGTTCCTCGGGGCCAATATTGATGCCATCTCAACAGCTGAAACCTATGGAATTAACGAGGAGTTCGCTGTTAATTATCATGCTGATGAAGAAGGAACTCAGCTAAATTTTGAAGCGGTCAATGAAGCCGTCATGGATCTTCGAAGTGGAAAAGGCATTGATCGAAAATGGAAGGATGTAATTGAAAAGGACTATAGGAATCGTTCAAGCCATTAATTACATGCGACATCGACAAGTATCTAGTTATTAAAAGACCCAATGAACGAATTGATTGCTCATTGGGTCTTTTTGTGTTCTGCCACAGGGTATGCAAGTTTTTTTGTTTGTCCTCTAGAAGAAGCACCGTATGTTATTCGTCTATTTCTAGAATTTCTTCAGTTATGGCGTCAATTTTGATTTCTATGTCAGAGTTATTTTTATCGTATTCAATCGTATACTTTTGTTTTCCATCGTCTGCTTCAAGTGACCATCCTGTTGGAGAAAGACCTTCTACTTCGGCTTTTGCAGAAGCGATTTCAATAGCTTTTGCTGGGTCAATGATGGATGAAAAATCTAATGATTCATCCTTATCTCTTTCGGTTTCCACTTCATTTTCCTTTATTTCTTTTGTCGTTGCATCAATTTCTGTTTCATATTCTTTTGATGAATCAAAACCATCAAAATCATAATGCAATCGACCAGAGTCCGTATCTAAGTCAACAGATTCGATTTTTGCGTCTGGATGAGCTTCTTTAAAGACATTCACAGCCTCTGTCAAAGAGACAGCTGGATTTGTGATGTCAACAGTAGTAAACGTATTTTGTGTGCCAGCATTGCTAGAATCTTTAACAGCGTTTGATTCGTTAGTTGCCGTTGTACTGTTTGTTGTGTTGGATTCGCTCGTCGTATTTGGCTGATTGGTCGAACCCTCATTTTCATTTGTTGTATCTGTACCACATGCTGTTAACAAAAGTAGGGTGCATCCTGTTACGATTAATTTTTTGAACATACTCATTCTCTCTCCTCATCTATTTTATGAAATGTTGATTGCTTGTCCTTTATTAAGGCTACACTTTAATCTTAAAGAATAAACATTAGAAAACGATGAGAAACAGATTAAATTTACATAAGATTAATAATAGATAGGAGTGAGTAGTTGTAGAAGAAATGCTTATGATTAAAGTGATTATGGTTGACTTTAAACGGGTGGTTTTCTTGTATAAAACAGGGGAGATACATACGATATTTGAGGGGTATTTTTATCGGATTGTTTTAGGATCCTTTATCCGTACAAAACTTCTACTTGTCTTCTCGAAGAAGCGTCACTGTGTTTTATTGTCATTAAGCAGAGAGAAACCCCCAATGTGATAATGGTTTCTCTGCCATTCTATTATCACATTGGGGGTTTTCTTTTATGATTAAATGAAATGATTACCCATTCATTCGAAACGTTTTTTCGGTTGTCTCTACTGTTCTCGTGTCCCAGAGTACAGTTGTTCCTTATATAATTAAAAAAATAACATACTGAAAGAAGGCTAGGATGATTAAAAACGCGATATTATACATACTAAATGTAAGCAGGTATTTCTTTGATTCCAGCGGTTTTGCCTGAATAAATATCTTATAAGAAATGACACTAGCAAGCGACGCGATGATGGTTCCAAGTCCGCCAATATTTACGCCTAGCAATAGCGGCTGCCAGTCGGCTGTAAAGTTTGCCAGAAGAATAGCAGCCGGAACATTGCTGACGAATTGGCTAAGAATAATCGAACTAAAAAAGACAGACGTGCTATCCTGAAATCCTGTGTTCGCTATCGTTTGGATTGCTTCTGTATTCGAAATATTTCCGATAAAAACAAAAAAGCTAATAAACGTAATCAGCAGCAAATAATCAATTTTTACCAATAAATTTCGATTTAAAATCACTGCAGCCATAACGGTTATCAAAAATGAGATGGTTTGACTAATGAAGCCAAAGATCGAAGCAATAATCACCGCTAATACCATGCCCCATATCCATGCTTCATATCGATTAGCAATAGGAATAGAAGGCAGTTCTACCTTTAATTGTTTTTTTGGCAGTCTCATTGTAAAAATAAATAACAAACCGATGCCAACAGCCGCAACGACAAGAACGGCCGCAAAAAAGTCAAAAGGCTTAATGTCATAATGGGAAAAGAGAAACAGATTTTGCGGGTTTCCCATAGGTGTTAAGCTGCTGCCAATATTGGCAGCAATTGTCTGAAGAACAATGGTCTCGCTCACAGGCATGCCCGTCTTTTGACTAATAATGACCGTCAGAGGCACAAAGGTAAGTAAGGCCACATCGTTTGTCACGAACATGGAGCTAACAAAGCAAAGGGCGATGAGAATGGATGACACGGTTCGGCTGTTATGGCTTTTATTTAAGATCGTAATGGCGAATTTATCCAGCACCTTCAGTTCTTCAAGCGCCTTAATGGCAATCATCAGGTTAAATAAACTAACCATCACATGGAAATTAATGTACTCCAACTTTGGCATTTGCACAAAACAACTCGCGACAGCCAAGATAAAGGAGAAGGTGAACACTAAGTCCTTTTTCAAAAAGCCAAGGGGAATATTTATTCTTTGTTTTCTTCGGATGTCTACATTTTGTTCCACTCTATATCACCAGCAATCTCATATTTATCATGTAAATAAAATCAATGAATACATTAAATTCAAAGATTGCGATTGTCAATGGAAATTTGGTGGGAATGTAGCATGTGTCACAAGGACCATATGAATAATCAAGAATTTTGGTATCTAGACTTTTGTCTCCGTAATTTTTCCCACTCTTCACAAGCAGTAAAACCCCTACTTCAAGATTATGTGTATACAATAGAAGATAGGTGAGGTTCAACCGATTCGTGAGAGAAGGATTTTCTTCAAGATTCATTCAGCTATTAGAAAATCCAATCAGACTCTGAGTGACTAACCATTAGTGTGGATGAAGAAATCCCCCACTGATGGACGTTTCACTTTAGGATTATAGGTTTAATTGAAAATAGCGTTGAACGGCTTCATTCATTTCATGTTCTGCTAATTTCACTTTTGTTTTTTCTCTGCCTTTGACAATAATTAAGGTGTCTCCTAACAAGGTGATCCGTCCTTCTTCTGTTACTCTGGACAAGAAATACATCTTATTAAACTTAGATTCAGGAGATGTTTCAGTCAGCACGCATAAAGGATAGATATTGTCTAAATTCCAGATATTTGAAGGGGTTTCAAATCGATATTGTGTTTCCCACTCGCTGTCGGTCTTTTTTTGCAAATAGAACAGTGATAACGTTTCGTCTTTTTTTACTCGGTACATTCCATCACTATCTCTAACTTCCTCCCCGTTTAATGGAACAGGCAGTCTCGGGCAATTCCCTCCAAATCCAACATCTACCAAATATTCTTTATTTTCAATTGGTACGATGATAAACAAATGGCCATTCTCAAGCGCCCAAATTCCATTTCCCGCATATACAGTACCGGCCATTAACGAAGGATTAAAACCAAGCTCTTTTAACAGATGATAAAATAAACCGTTTAACTCATAACACACACCGCCGTGTTGATTGAGTATTATTTTTTTATAAAGACTATCTTTACTCAATGAAAGAGGCTTTTTATTCAAAATATCCAAATTCTCAAAGTGTATATTGAGAACATGCTGTTTTTGAAGATGTGACAAATAATCGAGATTCCTTTCAGCTTGCTTTACCGCTTGAATACGATCTAAATAGTTTCTTATATTCATGTTTTATCTCCTAACTTTGTTAAGAATACATTCGGTCAACCAAAGACTGCATTTTTACTAAAGCATATAACGATAGTGATAAAAATGAAAGATTAAAGGGTATTGGTGTACGATACACGGAATGGTACATCTTTTTTTAGTATGTTTAATTTTCAATGAGGTTTCACTTCATGCAATTAACTCAATCGAATTAAAGAACCGTCCCTCATGTATCCTGGCTCCTACGTTAGCAATTTTATTACCTTTTTATAAGTTTGAATCAAAAATAGCCAATTGCGCCAGAATGGATATCCATTCTGGCGCAATTAATATCAATTGTCCCGGAATTTGACCATTTTGCGGACCAATTTGAGTTTTTCAACATTGTACAAGCTTTTTTTATTTTTATACATTGGGCTAGAGGGAAAATGAAGCACCTTCCATGGGAGGGGTTTTTTAGCAAAACAGCATGAAATTCAAGAGGAATGGACAGATGGCTAAGCTGAACTATAACACAATCAAAAACTATCAATCTTTTGCGGCAATCGAGGACATGGATGGCAGTGCGCGGGTTTTTATATAAATGTAAATCCTCTCTATCAGATGGGGCGGTGAAGGTTTTACTGCCCATTACGAGTGGGATAAATCAAATCATACACAATTTAAACAACTTGGTACCTTCCATAGGTTAAAATGAGGCGAAGAATGAGTCAAATTGACCTGTGGAAAAGGACATCCTGAACTAAGCAATACCAGAGAGTACTTCATAGATTACAACAGAGAATAAAAATAGATTAGTTTTATATAATTTCTCCCACTAATTTGGTAATCTAGCATTAAGAGGTGAGAGGAATGCGAGAAGCTTTTCATGTCATTGATAGAGTGATAGAAAGGTTACCTACACATTTAACAAAAGATGAAGTGGAGTCTTATAGACAACTTGCACGAAAAGGCATTTTCCAATGTCCCTTTTGCCATGCGGAAGTAGTGATTAAGTATGGAGAAGTAAAAGAAATCCATTTCTCACATAAGCACTCAGAGGCTTGTGCGGAATCAATCGCTGCAGATAAAGCAGAAAAAAAGTATAAGAAACAAATTGAAAGAGAAACATCTCAGCATAAGACACTCATAGATATTTTTATGGATGAATTGAAAATGACTTCAAAAATGAATTCTAGTATGTCTGTGGATTACGGTTACAAGGCAAAAACGGATTTAAAATATTATCCAGACATTTGGTTGAAACTGGATAAAAATGAAGTCGCTCTATCGATTGTTACAAATGTTAACCCTGCATCAGATCAAACACTTGCAAAAGAAATGAAAAAACGGCACATCTATTTTCTTGAACAAGGCATGCATCCTGTTTGGTTTATAGAAAATAAAGAAATAGCGATTGAAAAAGAAAAACATGCGATTGTTTTATGGGAGGCAGAGGATTCAATTGCCCTTTATACTACGGAAGATAGAAAATGGGAAAATATGCTAAATTTAACAGCTAAAGATTTATCATTCTTTCACCTTTATGATTATTTACCATCAATGACTGAATTGAATATTGAGGTTAGAAGTTTATATTATATACGTTCAAATGACAATGGAATTTCTGTGCTCATCCATCGCTTTGTGAAGGATCGGGATACGAAGCCATGTAGAGCCTTTATTTTGGGAGAAGGTTATGATATCCCTTTTTCCAAAGCGCTGGCTCTAAATAATGGCAGGTTAAATCTAAGTGATAGCTATATTGAAGCGCATAATCGAGAACAATTTATAGAGAAGCATCAAAATCTGATAAGCCAAAAAGCAGAAGAAGAGAAAGTAAGGCAAGAATATGAGGAACAGTTAAGAAAAGAACGGGAAAAGCAAAAGGATTTATTACGTGAGCAGATGGTAGAAGAAAGAAAAAAGCAGCATGAAGCAAATAATCGAAAAAAAGAAATGAACTATAATGACTTGAAAATTTTACTGAAGCAGAGAATACATCTTACCCAACAGGAACAGATAGAGCTCTGGTCAACATACATGCTCCCAAAAATAGGAGCGAAAAATGCTCAAAAGGTTTGGGATATTGTTGAAAAGAATAATATTCATTCGTTTGCTGAATTAAGAAAATTTTTGTAGTTTGATGTATTCCACAGATTCAGTGGGATGCTTGTATACTTACTAGAAGCACTACATAGCTTTATTTTAATTAGAAGGAAGTCTTTGTTTAATCTTCTGTTTTAGGAGTCTTTATCCATACAAAACTTCTAATTGTTTTTTAAAGAATCGTCACTGCGTTTCATTGTCTTTAAGTATAGGAAAACCCTCAATATGGTAATCGTTTCTCGACAATTAATAAGAGAGGGGAAATGAAATGAGAATTTTTGATGCGCATTTTCATATTATTGATTTTAATTTTCCAATTATCGAAAATCAAGGCTATTTGCCACCCCACTATGTTGTAGAAGATTATCAGAATGAAACCGCTGATTTGAATATATTAGGTGGAGCGCTTGTATCTGGTTCATTCCAAGGTTTTGACCAAGAATATTTATTACACGCACTTAAACAAATGGGTTCAACATTTTGTGGCGTAACGCAATTGCCTTTTACTGTAACAGATGCAGAAATTATAAACTTAAATGAAAAAGGGATAAAAGCATTACGTTTTAATATAAAACGAGGCGGTTCAGAAGATTTATCAAAGCTCGATTACTTTGCAAGAAGAGTTTATGATTTAGTTGGCTGGTCTAGCGAACTTTATATTGATGCAAAAGAGTTACCTGAAATGGCATCGACGATTGAAAAGTTACCTGCTATTTCAATTGACCACTTAGGATTGTCAGAAGAAGGATTATCGCATGTATTAAAATTAGTTGATAAAGGGATACACGTAAAAGCAACAGGTTTTGGGCGTGTGGAACTGAACGTTAAAAATGCTTTAAAATCCATATATGGGATAAATCCTGATGCACTTATGTTTGGTACAGATTTGCCATCTACAAGAGCCAAAAGACCTTTTAAGTATGGGGATATTGAATTGATTCAGAACCTATTTGATGAACAGGCTGTCGATAAAATCTTGTACACGAATGCGTTAAAATGGTATTTCAACTGACAACTTTCACTTCTAAAGCAGTGCGCTTCTAAGGTATAGCGGAGAACTGTTACTTTAACAGACAGTACCTAGCACTTTTAATGAAACAAAATACCTAAATGTCAATCGGAGGGATTTAATAATGGATTATGATGTTCTAAAAACAATAGCCATTGATATTACTTATTCCATTTTTGAAGGTGAAAAATTAGCCATTCTGTATATAACGAATGATTCTGATAGTCTCAGTTATATTGTCGCAGTGCCAACCATTCATTTGGTAAAGCAAATATGGGATGGAAACGAAGAGAGCGGTTATGATTCGCTGCTGCAATCTGAAATAGGAATAAATCATCCAGCACAAAAAGAAAAACTTGTTGAAATTATTAAACAAGCCATCGAAAGCTTCGATTAAAGAGTTTTTTTAGTGGAAACAAGTTATGAATCCGATGCTTATGGAAATTCATTTTTTACTAATAAATAAGGCCAAATCTTATTTCAAAAGGAGAGATTGTGTTGTCTGGAGGGATCTATCTTTTACAGGATAACGGGGAGCTGCTGGAAATGAATGAACAAGAGTATGATTCTGAGGATTTATTACAGAGTTTAATCGCAAAGTATCCCAATTTGCTTGCTGGTGACCAGATGGACAAGGAATCTCCTCGAAAGTGGCTACTTGTTTCACGAGAGGTTTCCATTGCTTCTAGTCAGGATGGGACTGGACGTTGGTCTGTTGATCATCTGTTTATCGACCAGGATGGGATTCCAACATTAGTTGAAGTAAAAAGGAGCAGTGATACGAGAATCCGAAGAGAAGTCGTTGGACAATTGTTGGAGTACGCTGCTAATGCAACGGTGTATTGGCCCATAAGCTTTATCCAAGAGAGATTTGAGAAAAATTGTGAACAAGAAGAAATGAATCCGGACGAAAAAATTACAGAATTAACGGACGGCGAGGAGCCGGAAGAGTTTTGGGGAAAAGTCGAGACCAACTTAAAGATGGGAAAAGTCAGGCTAGTATTCCTGGCAGATGAAATACCTTCTGAACTAAAGCGAATTGTTGAATTTTTAAATGAACAGATGAACCCGGCGGAAGTATTAGCTATTGAAGTGAAACAATATGTTGGAAATAATCTAAAGACTTTAGTGCCCCGAGTAATAGGACAAACATCAGAAGCGCAGCAAAAGAAAATGACAAGCCAAGGGAAACAATGGGACTTTGACTCATTCATGGGTGATTTATCAAATAATACAAACGAAAACACTGTTGAGGCAGCAAAGTCAGTATATGAGTGGGCAAAAACCAAAATGGATTATATTTGGTGGGGAAAAGGGAAAGTAGAAGGCTCGTTTGTACCGGTGTTTATTCATAATGAAAAGAAATATCAGCTTTTTGCAGTGAGGTCAAAGGGGCATGTAGAAATATATTTTAATACCTATCAAAGCCGGCCTCCATTTGATGAGGAACAAAAGCGGCGGGAGCTTCTGGATAAACTTAACAGCCTTTTGCAAATACCTATACCAGATGAAGCCATTTCAAAATTTCCTAAAATAACGTTGTCGTCCATAAGTGGGCAGGAAAAATTGGAGAGGTTTTTGGGTATTTACGATTGGTTTATCGAAGAAGTAAAAAGAGTCAATTAATTTTTTGAAAATAAATGCACTGCTGCTTGTTCGACTCAGCCCACTAGAATCTGTAGGTTAAAACAAGAAAATTTAAGTTACAATCAACCACTCACAAATATGATATATCCATGTTTGTAAGTGGTTTTATTTTTAGTGTAAATATGCGAATAGGGCTTGGCGCTGTTCGCCAAAGAGGAAGTAATAGAATAAAGGAAAATATCTCCATTAAGTGTCTGATATATTTCAGGCACTTTTTCTGTGATAAATTTTCACTACATTCACTGCCAGAGAAGGAAAGAAATATATTGGATGTTTATGTTTCCTATCACCTTTTATTGTTGTTTCACTCAAACTTTCTTTATATGCATGAAAGAGCGTTTTAATAGATAGATTTCATGATTAAACACATAATGATTTTCGGGGATATTCTTATATTCCGTCCCTTGAAACACTGCCTGTCTCCAGTCCTTATTAATTAGTTTGAAAAATAAAATAATACAAAAATTAATATTATCTATAACAAAAATATATCAATCATTTTGGTAATACTATGGATGTAAAAATTAGATTGCGCGTAACATATAATCAATATTGTTAAGTTTGTAATAGAAAGAGGGAAAAGAATGAAAAAAGCTATTTATATAGTCGTTGCCCTTTTAATACTTAACCTGTTTGTTCCAATATCAGGACTAGCTGTTAGCAGTTTTACCGATGTGTCAAATGACTACACATTTTTTGATGAAGTAGGTTACCTTTCATCTAAGGGAATCATTTCTGGTTATCCAGATGGAAGTTTTAGAGCTAATAATACAGTTACACGAGCACAAGCAGCTATTATGATTGGGCGGGCATTGGGGTTGGATGGCGGGCCAAGAGACACTCAGTTTATCGATGTTAAATCAAATGTAACTGGTTCAGGTTATATTGCATCAGCAGTTGATAGAGGTATCATTAGTGGTTTTCCAGATGGAAGCTATCGCCCCTATGAGCCTGTAAATCGTGGACAAATGGCAATATTCATAAATAGAGCATATACATTAACTACGGGTCAAACAAGTATTTATTTTAGTGATGTTTCATTAAATATGTCAGCATATCAATCAATTCTAAATGTGGCTACTAATGGCATCGCAAGTGGATATCCAGATAGTACATATCGTCCGAATCAATCTGTTTCTCGTGGACAATTTTCAGCGTTTATGGCACGCACACTAGAACCATCTTATAGAGGTTTACCAAATGAGCCACAACAACCAAATCCTGAACCAGTTAATCCGAATCCTGAACCAGTAAATCCAGAACCTGAACCAGTAAATCCAAATCCCGAACCAGTTAATCCAGAGCCAACAACTACAGATAATTCTCGAAGCAGCCCAGCCAGGATTGGTGAAACAGTTAATTTAGAAAAAAATGACTGGTTAGATGGACATCAAAAATATGAAATTGAATTAAAAGAGGTCATTTCTGGTGATAAAGCTTGGCAGATAGTTAAAAATGCAAATATGTTTAATGATCCACCAGATACAGGTATGAAATATGTATTAGCCAAATTTAGAATTAAGATTTGGGAATTGGAAGAAGAACCGTATGACATTAACCATGCAAAATTTGATGCAGTAAGTAAAGAGGGAGTTTTATATGATCAATATGCATTTATTGCAGGACTAAAACCAAGTCTAAGTACTGACCTATATGAGGGAGCAGAATATGAAGGTTGGACTTATTTCATGGTTAACGAAAATGATGAACCTCTTGCAGTGTTTAATCAAGGTTGGGATGATGAAACTTGGTTTGATATAAGTGAATAAGTATCTTATTGCAATTAAGAGTTCAACGATACTTTAGAAATATTTCACTTATTTTATTGGGATTTTTTCGTATTGGATTAATAAAGAGTGCCAATAGGTGCTCTTTCTTGTTTGAAAACATAGTGGAGAAGTTCTAACTCCATGTAGAAAGTATTTCTCGTAATTTTGAATTTGAATTGACAACAGAGGATTGGGCTGCATTAACGAAGCTTGCCATTACGCCAAACACAATCTGGGCGTGTCTAATCCGGCGATTGCTCTGGTGGTGTAGGCATTTAATAAGAATAAGCATTCAAGGTATCCAAAGAGGTGAGAAATAGTGGAAGGAAAATCCTTTTTGTCTGGAAGTACAAGCAGCATTTATCGGTTCATTTTAGTTGGATGTAGAGTCGAGTAAGTACTGCACTCTTTGTCTTGAACACCTGTAGGAGAATTATTTCTGAATTTTCTACCAGTCATGTACAGGCCAAGTAGGTAAAACGAATGACCTATAAAGAATTCGTAAATGATACAGTGAGTAGAACATGATTAAATAAAAATCGTGTTATCTACACATTTGAAATGTGATGAATAAAAAGAGGGATTCAATATGTATATATTTACGGCGCGGTATACATATGTGATGAAGAAGATTCGTTGTACGTAAACTTGAAAAAAATGTGTAAGAGAAATTAGTCGGTCAAAATTATCTGATTCAGCATAGCGCAGGAAGCGGGAAAACAAACTCCATCTCTTGGTTAGCGCATCGTTTAGCAAAGCTCTATGATGAGGAAAATAAGCCGTATTTAGCAGTGTGACTCTCTTTTTTAATGCAAAATCATCGATACAGACTCTTTTTACATGGAATTTATCAATTTCGATTGTTTTTTTAAAATAGATTACAAATGGTGCTTTTTTTCAGTTATAAAGAGATTTGTCCTTGCAGAAAATTATGGCTACATGAGCAGTATGGATACGTGTTTTGACATTGGCATTACAACAAGAGAAGCATTAGAAAGCTTTCAACGTACAGGAATCCTTATAGCGGATCCGAAGTTGTATATTCTGCTGGAAATGAGAGTATCATGCGTCTCATCCCCGTTCCTCTTTTTTATGTAAATAATCCAAAACAAGCCATTGAAATGTCGGTACAAAGCTCACGCACCACTCATGGAACGAAAGAAATCTTAGATACTTGCCGGTACTTTGCGGGGTTACTGATTGGAGCGGTTCAAGGGGTGAAGAAAGAGGTGTTACTTAGCCCTTTATATTCACCTGTAGAGGGAGCTTGGAATGAAAGTAGTCTGTCACCTAAGATAAGCGAAGTGGCTAAAGGATCATTTAAAAAATTAAATCCTCCTGATATTAAAGGAACCGGTTATGTTGTTAAGTCTCTGGAAGCTGCGCTTTGGGCATTTTTTCATAGTGATAATTTTGAAGACGGTTTATTGCTTGCTTTTAATCTGAGTGATGATACTGATACAATAGGGCTGTATTTGGACAATAGCGGGAGCTTACTATGGAATAGAGTCTATACCGAATAAGTGGATATTTAAAATGAAGCAGTTAGACTTAATTGTGGATTTAGCTGAGAAATTGTATGAAAAAAGAATTCTTGTTTCAAATAGAGATAAGGATGATATGTAAGAGAAAACTTACAGATATTTAACAAACCGATTGAATGTTGCATTTTAATCCATAGAATGTGGGTAACATAGACATGCTGCACTCTCTATGAAAAAGAATGCTGCATGTTTAGCTTTATTTGTCAATGACTTCTAGTAATCCTCATCTGTTCTTTCTATAAATTCAGTATAAAAAATGATAGTCTAAATCAATCCACTCAGGGTAATCAATTTCGTGATAATGGCAGGATTTTTTTTTCGGATATAAAAATGCCAGTTCGATTTCTTTAAGGGCTCTTGAAGTTCGAGTCTTTCATCAATCAGTCCCATTTCTTTTTGAAGTTCTTCCGCTGAAAAAAATCCAAGATAGTAGGATTTTTCGCAGGAATTACAAAAAAACCATCCATCTTGATAATTGATATTACTGATAGCTTCAATATCAGCGCATTGACCTTCACATCTATAAGTTTCATCATCATAAATATCAATCTCATCGTGAAAGGTTTGTTCTAGTTTTTCAATGATTCTAACTAGTTCTTCTCGTGTTTCAAAATAAAAAGCTAAAGTATCATAAGGGTGAATATGTTCTTTTAGTAACTCATATATTTCGATTGCTTCAATTTGACAAAGGTACTTAGCAAAAGCTTCCCCATCCTCAACTTTTTCCTCGATATTGAACTGAAGCGACAAATAACAAAAGACTTCACGCTGCGGTCTCCAACACAAAACCTCTTTTTGAAGATTGTGAAATTTAAGTAAGTATAAATAAATCTCTCGTGCAAATACGCCATCGTCTCCTTCTGTATATAAAAAGTCACCCTAGGCTTCATATATTTCATCGATTTTATCAAGAATGTCGTCTGCGAGATGTTGAAGGTTGCAGCATTCTGGATCTACATTTAAATCATTTTCCCAGTTCTCCAGCCAATCGATATAATTGTTGCGAATGGATTCATAATCATCCATATATGGATGACTGATTTCTTTACATTCATGAGACTGGTAAAATCGGCATAACAAGCATCTTGAAGAAATACATCCTCATCCTCGTTCACTCGGTATTTTTCATCTGCTTCATTGCTGCAGAATAAACAAGTTTGATTCATCTTCTTTCCTCCTTAATCTACGCTCATTTTCACTATACATCGGTTAATGATTTTCTGTTATGGCATGTTGAAAGAGGGGGAATGGAGTAGGTTTTAATCAACACCTGAATCGTGGTTAAGTCATGTCATGGGTTTTGTTCTTCGGGCAGCTCTGTAAATGGGAGATAAATGTCGGTTGGCCATAGCCAAAATCTACCTCCTATGGTAAAATAAGAACAAACGTTTGGTTATGATAATGTTTAAAGATTCCTATAAAGAAGGGTGATGTCGTATGAACGTGAGTCAAATGAGTAGAGTAGAAATAAAGGATCAACTCAGGGCAATTGCCGTATATTATGCCAGTGATGAAGTAGCCTTGGCTATTAAAAATGCACAAATTTTAGGGAAACCCATTTTAGTAGAAGGTCCTCCGGGTGTAGGTAAAACGGAATTAGCCAAAGCAGTCGCAAAGCTTATGGATACAGATATGATTCGTTTACAATGTAGCCCTGAAATGAGTGAAAGAAAAGCACTGTACGAATTTAATTACACGAAACAATTGTTATTTATCCAAATGTTGAAGGATCAAATGCATTTTAATCCTAATGAAAGCATTTCGCAAATGATTGAAAGACTGGATGCGGACAATCCATTCTACTCAGAACATTTCTTGTTAAAAAGACCGATTCTTCAAGCCTTTTGTCCGGAAGATGGGAAGCAAAAAGTGCTATTAATAGATGAGCTGGATAAAGCAGATGAAGCATTTGAGTATGGGCTGTTAGAAGCCTTTTCGGACTTTACCATCAGCATACCTGAGCTTGGCACTATTGAAGCAACAGTGAAGCCTATTACAATTGTCACTTCAAATCGTACGCGCCGATTAACTGATACATTCTTGCGCAGATGTATTTACCTGTACATTGATTATCCGTCTGTAAAAGAAGAAACAGACATCTTAACGACTAAAACGAATGCAAACCCACATCTCGCTCAACAGATTGCTGGTATTATGAAAAAACTTCGAGAACATAATTTGAAACAAAAACCTTCCATTGCAGAAAGCATTGAATGGGCAACGATTCTTTCGATTCATTTTGAAAATGACGAGGCCACTGTTGAAGCTATGAAAGAAACGATATCCATCATTGCAAAGCAGCCGTCAGACCGTGAAAAAATTGTAGACATGTTAGTCGGTTAAAGGGGAGGGGAACTCGTGTGAAGTTAGAAAAGAATAAAGCTTATCCACTTTCTGTTCAATCGAATCTAATCTTGTATCCTCTCTTTAAAATAAAGAAAAAGAAACAGACGAACTTTAAGAAGCCCGCTACCGAAAAGGTGTCCCAATTATATAAGGAAATAGACCTTGCTATTAATGAACTTTCATTAAAAGAAAAACGGATGTTAAACCAACTGATATGGGGTTTAACGAACGATTATTTTCAGTTTCCAGTGCCCTTTAGCAGAAATGGCGAGATTCAATCTCCCCTAATTCCTAATCAATTCACGAAACAGGGGGAACCAGAGGCAATCTATCCATCCAATATAGAACTCACAGCACAAATCGTCACTGCCTATTTGAAAGAGTCCGAGTACGAGGAACGAATGCTCCGTTTTAAAAAATGTGTTAACAATCAGTTATCTGTTCAACCTGATACAGAGACTTTACAGCAGGCTATAATAGATACGATTCAACAGATAACGGAACTCCAGCAAACCAATTCATATATACTTATGGCTCCTCCTGTTCCGGATAGGCTAGATTATATAGAAGCATTCAACAAATACGTACACCAAGTCGATGAACAAAAAAAGTGTCATCATTATAACCTGACACTCACTACTCTTAATGAGGAGCAGGTTCTTTATGTTTGTAAAAAATGCGGGATTCGAGCTCTTTCTTTAAATGAACAGAATTGGATAGGTATGCAGGATGGTTTCATCATCAATGAAATCAATTATAAAAAAGTGAAAGAGTATAAAAAACAGATTGAACAGACTATCAACCAAATGGACGAGATGGAAGGTTTAAAAAAATATCTTGCTTTCTATCAAATGATTTGCCATTCAAATGATATCGTTTCTATTAGTGAAAACTTTGGTACTTTAAGGCGATTCAATGTGACAATTGACTTGCCTGAATTTTTACAGTTTTATCACCGGTCACCAGTGAAAATGATAAAGAAAACAGCCAAAAATCTTGTTGCAGCGTTTAATAATCAACCGTTGAACAAGCATACATTATCCATTGTTCGAGATGAAATCAATAAATTTCAGGAAAGTTCTTTATACGAGAAAAAATTATCTTTCCTTGAGGAAGAATTGCATGCATTCGCTATTGAACTCCACAAAAAATGTGAAGACATGATTAAAGACAGTATGCCAGTTACCTTTACGTTTGGCAGTGTCGTATTAACAAGAAAACAACTTTACCATGTGTTAAAGTTTGTTATTATATTGGACGGCGATTTCGGGATCAATACCTGTGCAGACGTATTGGCAGGTTCGAAAAGTAAAAAAATGAAGGAATACAGGTTACTAGAAAACCCTTATCACGGATACCTTTCTACATTTTCAAGAGCAAAAGTATTAGAGGTATTAGAACGGTTGATGTACGAAGAGTACACCTATCGAACCCATTCAGATTATCCAAAATATAAGCCGGAGAAAAAGGCCCATGAAATGTTGCGTCTGCTTGAAGTTTTATCTCATCAAGACACCGACCGCCAGAAGGAAAAGATTCTTGTTGACCTTTCGTTCGAGTCATTTATAGAAATGATAGATAGCACTCAATTGAATGAGGATATGATTTCTGGTTATATGAATAAGCATTTCAAGGAGTCGCCTGCTCTCTTTTATAAAAAATGTTTGGATTATATTCGAGATTCAGGGACATCTAAACCAAACGAAGTACTTATACCTTATTTAGTTTTACATTATGACGATAAATATAAGCCGATATTCGACCTCATTGTCAAATCAAGAAAAGGTTCCACCTATGGTCAATTTATTTCAGATTTATATAAGCGAATTGAGCGCAAGGATGTGGTATCATGCTTGAAAATTTAATGGCACGTTTTGCAGACTACTTAAGACATAACGAATTTAGTATTTCACCCGCTGCTGTTCATGAGGCCATCCAACTAGCGCCGCATCTCGATATGAAAGATCGTTTTGAATTTCAATCTTCTCTCAGTCAATTATGGGTCAAGCATCCATATGAGCAAGAAAAGTTTAACGAGTGCTTCAAAGAGTTTTTCTTTTATCAAATTCAAGATAAAATGCAAGAGGTTGAACAATCTGTTAAAGCTAAACAAAAAATGGTATGGACAGAAAAAGAAATACAAAAGGCGGAAAAACGTCGTGATAAACAGAAATCAAATAAAAACAATCAAGACAAAAAAGGGGAAGATAAACATAACTTATTATCTGATAGTGAAAAACAATGGATGAAAGATACCATGGTTCAAATAAACCCAACATTTAACAAGTTGTACGAGCAGGCGATGAAAGGACAGTTTAAAGCATTGCTACAAGAAGATAAGCTCTCCAAGTATAGTCCTGGAGATATTTCGAAATTTGCAGAGGAATTATCTTGGCAAGCAGTTCTGTCAGAAAAAACGTCCATCGTCTTTGATTCAATCCAAGAAACAACTACTTTTCTTTTGAGTATGAGAAAAGACATAATAAAATTTAAAAACCAAATAAAAGAATCAATAAGCGGGATTGAAAAGTCTGAGCTGCGTGGCATGAGAAAGGTCGTTCAAACAGAGATTGACCGTTTGAAAACTAGAGACATCAAAGGCTTATCTAAAAAAGAAGTACAGCTATTGCGGGAACATATTCAAGCCACATCCGATTATTTCTTAACACGTGTATCAAAAGTGCTGAGAAAAACAAGAAAAGAAGCGGATATTGATGCTGCAAGAACAGTTCGCAAAAGCATTGAAACTATGGGTGTACCGATTAATCTTTATTATCATAGGCCGAAAGTAGATAAAACTAAGATTGATATTATTTTGGATGTTTCAGGTTCCGTTATAAAGTCAGCAGAATTCCTTTCCCATTTTGCTTATTTAATTCATGAACGGTTTCCTTCCCAGGTTAGGGTCTTTGTATTTGTAGGACTCCTAGACGAAGTGACAGATTACTATAAAAACGAAGAAATGGAGGTAGCAGTTAAACAGTCTCTTAAAAATGCTAACATCGACTATCGTGGTTACTCTAATTATGATACAGCTCTTCGTATGTATTATGAAGAATACGGAAGTGAACTGGATCAAGACACTTTATTATTTTTCCTTGCTGACGGAAGAAATAACAGAAACAGTCCAAGGATTGATTTAATGAAAGAATTCCGTGGGAGAGCGAAGCATATCTTTTGGTTTAATCCCGACATAAAAATGAAGTGGAATCAAGGTGATTCAGTAATTGGAAAATATGCACCTTACTGCGATGCTGTCTTCGAGACATTAAATGTAAAGCAATTAGAAGAAGCATTATATTCTTCCGTTGAATATATCGAAGAATCACATATGGTTATGGAAGTTTGATTAACTTTAAACAAAAGTAGATTTTTCTGATGCTTTTAATGAAAGCATTCTTCACTGTTTCTCCATTTATCTTTTAAGCTATTAATATTAGATGCTCATTAATAATTCCCATTCTTTCTATATATAAATGAACTAGGAAAATATTCTAATAAAAAATTATGTGAAAATTGAAACATATCAGTCATTCAATCGTAAATAGTAACAGGACTATAAATAGTAAGGAAAGAGGGGGATTTATAATGTTTAAAGCTATTTTATTTATTTTACCATTTTTAGTGTTATTAGGAATAGCGGCAGGGATCGGTTTTCTAACCTACAAATTTAGGTACCGGGCGGCTAAGTCGAATCAGGCTTTAATTATTACAGGACCAAAGCTAGGTGATCCGTCTAAAGAGCCAAATATTTTCACCGATGAAGAAGGTCGTGCGATTAAAATAATTCGTGGTGGCGGACATTTACTAAAAATGAATCAAACTTCTACTCCTGTTGATTTAACATCGTTTCAATTGAAGATGACTACGCCGAAAGTGTATACAAACGGCGGAGTGCCAATTATTGCAGATGCAGTAGCAACGGTTACCGTAGCAGGGACCTTGAGAGGAATCGCTATCTATGCGGAACAGTTTTTGGGAAAAAAACAAGAGGAGATAGAAGAAGAAATTTCTGAGGTATTGGGTGCCAATCTTCGAGCCATCTTATCTAAAATGTCTGTGGAGGCGATTAATGCAGACCGAGAAGCGTTTAATAATCAAGTAACCGAGGTTGCTCAAAAGCAGCTAGATGAGATGGGATTTAAAATCACTTCATTAGGGTTAACGGATTTACGCGATGCGGATCCGAAAAACGGGTATTTAGAAAACTTAGGCCGCCCTCTGATTGCTGAAGCACGGAAAACTGCTGAAACCGCTGAAGCCAATAGTGACAAAGAAATTCGTATTTATAAAGCTAATGCGAATAAAGAGGCTCAAGAGGAAGAAATTAAGCGTCAAACAGAAATCGCAGAATCGAGTAAAATCAAGGATCTGAAAGAAGCGGCAATCAAAGAAGAGACAGAAAGGGCCCGAGCAAAAGCAGAGCAATCCTATGAATTAGAAAAGACCCGCTTATCCAAAGAGGTACAAGAAGAAAACCTAAAATTATTAGCGCAAAAGAAGGAAGAAGAATTACGTATTCAACAGCTTGAACGTGAACGCCAAGTAAAATTAGAAGAAGAACAGGCGAAAATTCGTAAAGCAAAAGCAGATGCTGATTATTACGAAACGACGAAAAGGGCCGAAGCAGAAGCAAGAAAAGCAGAGATTGATGGTCAAGCACAGGCAAAGATTAAGGAAGAGCAAGGGTTAGCAGAGGCAAAAATTAAACGAGAGCAAGGTCTGTCTGAAGCAGAAGTTATTAGACAAAAAGGGTTAGCTGAAGCAGAAGCAAAACGTCTATTAGCAGAAGCCATTGCTCAGCACGGAGAAGTAGTCATTATTGAAAAATTAATTGATATGTTACCGCAATATGCAAGAGAAGTAGCGAGCCCATTGAAAAATATTGAGTCGGTTAAAATTGTGGATACAGGCAGCGGAGACGGACTCGCTTCTTACGGAAAAAGCATCGGAGCGACCATGTTGAACATTAAGGAACCACTGAAGGAATTAACCGGTATTGATATCTCAAAACTTCTAACTGATTTAGTCAATCGAGGCAATACACACACGACAGTTGTTATCCCTGAAAAAGAAAGCAGAGCAGTTGAACCAATTGTCAGTCATGTAGAAGATAATAAGCTTAATGAGCAAAATACCAGTCATATAGAAGAAAAACAATAAAAAGTGATGGGAATTTCTTAACTATATTCTGAAAACAAGAATGGCGACAGCCCGAATACTTGAATCGGGCTGTCGTTTTTTCTGCTAGGGATGCGGCTTACAACTTACCATCTTGTTGCAGAACAATATTTATTAGTTAAGCAAAGAGGATAAGAAAGTCTAGGCTGAAAAGAGGTGAATCTTTAGCTGCAAGACCGGAACAAGAACACCTTAATAGGCCGAATCATGAAATGCAAACGAGGGGGACGATAATGGATTTTTTATTAGCTGTTTGGGAGTATATTCTTGTTTTTCTTTTGGCCGCCATTCCTTGGATTGAAATAGCGGCAATCATTCCACTGAGTATTATTGCTGGCTTAAATCCGGTATTAGTCGGATTATTGGCTTTTGTTGGTAATTTATCAACGGTTTATTTGTTAATCATTTTTATTGAAAAATATCAACAATGGCGCAACCGAAAAAAGAAGAATCAGAAGGAAAAACCAAAAAGGCAAGAGCGGGCAATCAAAGTATGGAATAAATATGGTTTACCAGGACTTGCCTTATTAGGACCGTTTCTGATTGGATCACATGTATCCGTTATTGTAGGCTTAGCTTTAGGTGCAAAAAAACAAACGACGCTTCTTTGGATAACAATTAGTCTCGTATTATGGAGTATTGTGTTCACTGTTTTATCTTATTATGGTATAGAGTTTTTAGTAGGTATATAAAATTTTTGATTGTTATTCTTACATACATGGAAGACGTACCCCTAACCTGTAGATTCTTGGAAATGGATAGTTTTATGGGAGGGCGATTGAATGAAAAGGAATAAGGAAGAAATAAAGAACCCAACCTATTTTTTGATTTTAGGGTTCGAATCTATATTATCAGGTATAGGAAATATCAGGTATTTAATAAATCCAGACAGCATCTATGATCTGATCATTGGCATCGCTGGTGCAGGAGCTATTATAGGATCTATTATTCTATGGAAAGAATATCAACGTTTGGCTTGATTTATCTTTTAAAAACAAAATGGCAGCAACTAGATCGATAGCGTTGAGTAGGTATTTGCTAACTAGGATGTGAATGACCTAATGGATGTGGTGCCAAAGGTCAGTCGTCTCTGCTTATCGTAAACCAGGCCAGTTAGGGAAAACTTTATGTTAGAAACTACTATTAAAATGATTTAGTCAATCCTTGTACATTTGGGATTGGCTATTTTTTAAACCTTTTTTAGACGGAGCAGCAAAAGGACATGTTTTAAATACTAACACCTTGCTTCAAACTTCTACGAAATGGACCTTTATCCATTTGAATTACCTTTGCTATACAATTCCCTCAAAGTGTTAAGCCGCACTAAGGCAGTAGACCATCCCCATTTATTGACTTATGTTATCATAGTCTATGCATCTAACATTTTAAAATAAGGAGTGTTTCGTTTTGCCGCAGCACGATTTTACAAAGGGCTCGGTTCGAAGGCAATTAATAGCCTTCGCAGGTCCAATTATGTTAACCAATCTCCTGCAGGTATCCTACCAATTTATTGATAGCTTGTGGGTAGGGAATTTGTTAGGTGCCAATGCACTTGGAGCCGTAACCATTTCCTCTACCGTTGTGGTAACGATTCTGGCATTTATCCTTGGAATCAACAACGCAACGTTGACCATATTATCGCAGCAAAAAGGAATGAACAGTGATAACGGGCTGAAAAAATATGTAAATGCATTTGTCGTATTGCTTACGACTCTTTCTTTTGTACTTGGAATGTTTGGATTCTTTTTTTCTGAGAAGCTTTTAAGGTTTCTCAATACCCCAACCGAAATGCTGCAGGAAGCAACTATATATCTGCAAATCAACTTCCTTGGCATTCTCTTTATTATGGGCTACAACTTTATTGGGACAGTATTAAGGGCATTAGGAGATAGTAAAACTCCATTGAAGTTTGTGTTTGTGGCGGTTGTATTAAATGCGGTATTAGATCCGCTGTTCATTGCTGTTTTTCATTGGGGAATTCAAGGAGCTGCGTATGCAACTGTCCTGGCACAAGGCATATCGTTCCTCATGGCTTTGATTTACACTTTTCGCAACAAGCTTGTTCCGTTCTCTCGTCCTAGGCTGCCAAGCAGGGAAGAGATATGGCTTATCCTAACATTGGGTATTCCTTCCGGGCTGCAAATGATGGTGATTTATGCTGGAATCACGGCCATTCTTACCGTGGTCAATTCGTTTGATGGGGCAGTGGTTGCCGGATTTGGTGCATCGCAGAGGATTGATAGTCTGATTACCATACCCGCTATGACATTAGGAACAGCGGTCAATAGTATGGCTGGACAAAATATCGGGGCTAATCAATGGGACCGTGTACGTCAAATCGCTATATATGGAGCCATTTATAATGTGGTCATTATGCTGGTGATTGCTTCTATTGTTTTCTTGTTTGCAGAAGTCCTTATGAGACTATTTGTACAAGAAACAGAAACGGTTGTATTTGGATCTGACTATTTGAAAATCATTGCCTTCTTTTATCCATTCATCGGCCTGAATTTTATCTTAAATGGCATTGTCAGAGCCGCAGGAGCCATGTATTCTGTGTTGATCTTGAACGTCCTGTCATTTTGGCTGCTTCGTTATCCTCTGACATATCTTTGCTCCCATCTAATAGGCCAGAATGGCATTGCATTTGGGATGGGAATTAGTTTCATTATTAGCAGTATCTTCTCGTTTTCCTATTATAGGTGGGGAGGTTGGCGGAAGAAGGAATTATTTGCTGCATAATGTTGCTTTTTCCTTTGTCCTTTTAACAAAAACAATCATTTCTAAAGCAGTTGAAAAGAGACTGCTTCTTTTTTATATTTTTAAAAATTAATATTAATAAAATTGCAATAAATACTACTAACATTATGTGCTAATTACACAATTATTATTTTCTAAAACCCTAAAAAAGCAATTAGGGAGAATTTAATAAATGAACTTGCAATGTATGGGTGTTATTTCATTAAATTGGTGACTGCAAAAAAATTAATTAAGCTATACGTTGTATCTAGTTGAATGGCATCACTTGATAAGAGGGATGCTGAACCTATCTAGATTTAATTTTAAGATATAGCTTCTCAATTAGTTATATGTGCTTATTATTTAAATAACTATGACAAAATAAATAGTGATATTTTACTATTATTAATGTGGTGAATGAATTGCAAATAGATAGAATTTTTTATCCTGTTAAAACATTAGGATATGGCTCAAGGATTGCTATATGGACAATTGGTTGTCATCATGCTTGTTACAATTGCTCCAATCCAGAGTTATGGAAAAAACAACCAGAGAAAGACATATCACTAAAAAAGCTGTTTGAAACGTTTGAATTAATAAAGGGAGCTGTAGATGGATTAACCATTAGTGGCGGTGAACCATTTGAGCAACCAGAAGAACTTTATGAATTAGTGAGGGAATTTAGCGAAAATTATAGTCAGGATATACTTATTTATTCCGGTTATACAATGGAACAACTGCAGAATAAGAACAATCCAGTAATTGATGGAATATTAAGCACCATCGCCGTTTTAATTGATGGCAAATACATAGAGAAGTTAAATGATAACTTACCATTACGAGGATCATCCAATCAACGAATACATTTGTTAAAACATTCTTATCGTGATCGTTATCTCCCACTTTTAGAAGGCAATCGAACCGTTCAAACCATCATCAATCAGGATGAACTTTTTACGATTGGTATTCCCGTTAAAGGGTATAGAGATTATTTAGAAGTAAATTTAAATAAGCAGTACGGTATACAGATGTCGGGTACTGATGAACGGTAATAAGGAAAGGAGAATTCGATGGAATCCAATAAACTGGCCGTTTGGCATCAAGAATTAGATCGGTTTCGTTCTTTTAAGACAACATTTATTTTAGAAGGAAATATCCATGACTTACATCCATATCCCTCTGCTACTAGAGAAGAAGTCCAATGGAATTTACTGGGCTTTGATCACTATCTTTATAAATATTTAGTAGAAAAGGGTTATGAAATCATTGTTTTTTACGATCATATTGATGGTTTTTACAATCCTTTTGCAGAGGATCAGCTACAAGAATTCCTTCATGTAGCTGCGGTGCAAGAGGGAAGAATTTCAAATGATGGACGACCATCTTATCAAGCGACAATCGATAGGGCAACAGAAATGATTAGACAAGCACGAGAAAATCGTGAACGTTCAGTAGCAGTCATTTTAAATTTTGCATCTCGTTATATTTCATCACCTGACCAACTAAGTGATCAAGAAAGACATTATTATTCTCGATTATTTATCAATTCTTTAAAACCAAAACAAGTCAAATCAGCCACTACAGGTCAGCTTATTTATCAGTTATTGTTTTTTATTACAAATAAAGTAAATGATATTCCGGCTTGGTTTTATCTTGATAATCCGTATGTCAAAACTCTTCATATTAATAAACCAGATCGCTCAACTAGAATGCGCTTCATTGATAGTCAGATTCGTTTTTTTGTCGCTAGTGATCAGTTCGACAACGATGAATTAAAAAAATACAAAGATAAGTTTGTTGATTTAACGGACGGTTTTACCAACATAGAATTAAATGGCTTAAAAGTTTTATGTAAACAAGAGAACATTCCTATCAATCGAGTAGCAGAAGCTGTCTCACTCTATAAGTATGGAATTAAAGAAAATCCTTGGAATGAAATCAGTGCTGAAAAGTTGAAACATGCTGAACAATTTATTACTAGGAGAGTGAAAGGGCAAAAACCTGCTATCATGCAGGCCCTTGATATCGTTAAACGAGCCACAACAGGTTTAGCGGGATTGCAGCATTCTTCCAGTTCGAATAAACCAAAGGGGATATTATTTTTTGCGGGACCTACTGGAACAGGGAAAACAGAATTAGCTAAAACATTAGCACAGCTCCTATTTGGAGATGAACAGGCTTGTATTCGTTTTGATATGAGTGAATATCAACAAAGTCATTCAGATCAAAAACTTCTTGGGGCTCCGCCTGGATATGTTGGCTATGAAGCGGGTGGACAATTAACGAACAAAATAAAGGAACATCCTTTTTCTATTCTTCTTTTTGATGAAATTGAAAAAGCTCATCCTTCTATATTAGATAAGTTTTTACAAATTCTAGAAGATGGACGAATGACAGATGGGCAAGGGGAGACTGTTTATTTTTCAGAATCGATTATTATTTTCACGAGTAACCTTGGCATTTATGTTCAAGATGAACAGGGGAATCGAATTCCGAATGTCACTCCTGATTTAAGTTATCAAGAAATCAATGGACGTGTTTTAAAGGGGATAAAGGATTACTTTATCCTTGAATTAGGAAGACCGGAAATATTAAATCGTATTGGTAATAATTTCGTTGTGTTTGATTACATTCGTGATGATATCGCTAGTCAAATTATTGAAAGTCAATTGAATAAGATAAAAGAAAATCTAATGCAAACAAAAGGCATTTCTATCCAATTTGATGATGAAGCGATGGAGTTTATTACGGATAAGTCACTACAAAATCTAGAGAACGGCGGCAGAGGAATCGGAAATATTATTGAAAAATATTTTATCAATCCGTTATCTCGTTATTTGTTTGATAACGAAATAAACGAGTCATGCGAGTTAACAGTCAGAACCATTAAGGAAGAAAATGAAGTAGTTGAGTTAGAGTCCGAGGTGAGTAAAGATGTATGAAATATATGGACTCACTGATGTTGGATGTGTCAGAGAGCATAATGAGGATGGTTTTCTCATACAAAAGGCTCGTAAAAATCAGGGAGAACTTCACTTGGAAAACGTGGAAGGGACGTGGATTGCAGCTGTAGCAGACGGAATGGGAGGACAAGCGGCTGGTGAAGTGGCATCCGAACTGGCTTTAAAGCATTTAGAAAAACTTGAGCTTCCTATATCAAGCGAAGAGCTAATGAGTTACCTAAATCAAATAAATGATGAAATTCTGGCTTATGGTAGTAAGAATAAAGAAGCAAAAGGTCTTGGTACAACACTAACGGGGATGATTTGTAACGATCATCAGTTAACACTTTTTCATATTGGTGATAGCCGCCTTTATCGTTTCCGTGATGGCTTTTTAAAGCAAATAAGTCAAGATCATTCCCTTGTTGAAGCACTGTTTCAGCAAGGGGAAATATCAAGAGAGGAAAAAAGTCGTCATCCTAAAAGGCATATTTTATTACGTTCATTAGGAACAACTACTAACGGAGTAAAAGCCGATGTTGAAAGCGTACGTGGACGGTTTGAATCAGGAGATCTTTTTTTGTTGTGTTCAGATGGATTGAATGATTCCTTAACAGATGAAGAAATAGAAAGAGTTCTTGGGCAAGATCAATCTCTAGAGAATACGGCCCACGCTCTCATCCAATCCGCTAAACAAGCAGGTGGAGAAGACAATATTACGGTCGTTATGGTGAGAAGACATCCGTAACAAAACGTGATGTAAATACAATTAAAAGCAAACTAGAACGTAGGTGTGTAGAAATGATAGATGATTACTATCAATATAAGTCCGATTCTGTACAAAAGGTAGTTCAATCCTTAGCAAATGTAGGCCCCAAAAGGTTAGCTACAGTACTATCTATAATAGCTATGATGAAAGATTATAAAGAAAATGGATATAGAAATATAAATCACCCGGTTGTTCAATTGGAGCATACAAGGCGATTGTTCACACTTTTACAGCCTATGACAAAAAAACAAACAAGAATGACGCAGATCATTAGATTTCATGTCGAGAAAAACTCGTTTACAAAGGAATTACAGAAGGAATTAAACAATGTCTCTCATGATTGCAAAACGATTATTGATACTGCTACAAAACTTAGAGAACACATTCAGCAGTTACCTTCAAATGAGGATTTGAGCTGGAGTGAAGTATTAAAGAGTGATCATGACAAATTGCAAATCCTTTTACAAAATGCTCAGAAGACTTTAACGGAAATAAGCAATCATGCTTTATCAAGAAATGCAAATATTAACACTGTTTTTCACACAGAAAGAGAACGACAAAGGTATATTCGTAAAGTTGTTGGAAAGGAAAGAAATTCGTTTAAAATTTTAAGTAATAGTGAAGCGATTAAGCTTTTTGAGTTTCTAATAAAAGATGAGTTTGAAACTCATGAGGAATATATTAATAGGGTAAGACCGACTGTGGAAAGCTTAGACTCGTTTCGAATTGGAAAAGTAAAAATAAGAAAAAGCGATTATGATATAGATACAAAAACAATCCGTTTAAAGTCATATAATAAATATTTGCAAAATATTTATTTCGATGAATGGACAAATAGAGTTCCTTTATGGAAATTAGATTTATTTCCAGATGATTATTTTGGCGAATTACCAAGTTCTTTAGATATCCCAAATATAGATCGTGATACTGCTAAAATTCTATATGAAAATCAAGGTAATAATGGTTATTCGTTAGTAGTGAAAATAGAAATAGACGAAAATAAATATTCTCTTGTTGTGAATAGGATACACCTTAATACAGAATGGAAAAACTACGATGTAAAAAGTTAAACTGATATATTTGATCAGTAAGTGAAAGTAAGAAGGGAACGTAGATAAAATATTGCTACAAGTATAGCCACACTGATATTTTGTAAAACAAAGTATGTTTTTCCTTAAGAATAATAAAATGAATAGAATTTTTTAGGATGAAGTAGAGGACATGGAATATTTAAAGTACATAACAAACTGTAATGATTAATAACTTGAAAAGAAGGGAGAAGTATGAGTACTTATCGATCCTTTAATTCAGCCAAGGAGGAAAATATGAAAGAGCTCTACAGAAAAATACGCACGAAAATTATGCCAAAACAAACCATGATTTTACCTGAAGATAATAAAACAATGATCATGCCAGAGAATGAGATGGAAGAATCTGTGAATGATGTAGAGGAAGTACAACAGCAAAGTACGTATATTCATGTTGGCACGATTTTAAATGATACCTATACGCTAATAGATGTTATTGCTGAAAATACAGGGGAAGCGGCTCTTTTTGTTTGTGAAGCAGACAGGCAAAAATTTGTTGCGAAGGTGTATCATCAAAACAAGAAGCCAAAACAGGAAATTATAGAGAGAATACGTGAAATCCAGTCTCCTCATATTATTCCCATTATTGATCATGGTGAATTTTCAAATCGCTATTACACCATTTTACCATACTATCAAAAAGGTGACTTATTAAAAATGGCTCCACTTGAGCTCCATGCAATCGTCGATGTTGTGGTCCCTGCTGTTAATGAAGGATTACATACTTTACATAACTATGGAATCGTCCATCGTGATATCAAGCCAGATAATATCTTTATTACAGATGATGAAGAAGGCGTTGTAATCGGAGATTTTGGAATTAGTTCTCGTATGGAAGAGAGAATCACCGTACGGAAAACGAGTGCATCTCGAACATTAGGCTATTCTGCACCTGAAGCAACACAAGGATATGTGTCAAAAGAATCAGATTATTACTCGTTCGGCATTACACTTCTCTATTTAGCTACAGGATTCGATCCATTCTCTGGTATGACGGATGAACAAATTATCAAAATGACAATCACCGATAAACTTCATATACCAGAAAATACGGATCAACATCTGGCACATCTCATAAAAGGCTTAACGGTGAAAGAACGGAAAGACCGTTGGGGTTATGAAGAAGTACAAAGATGGAGCAAAGGCGAATTTATAACGATTAATGAATCTGCTAAAGGTTTTACACATCATCAGCCATACCATTTTAAGGATCAAGAGTTTTACAATCTAGAGGGTTTAGCACTGGCCCTTGCTCAATCTTGGGATGAAGGCATTAAACATTTAAAGAGAGGCTTTATTAGTGCCTATATAAAGCCAGTAAGGCAAGACTTAGCATCCGAAATCATGGATTACGAAGAAGAAAGAGATAATGACACTGCTTTATTTAAAACGATTTACTCCTTATCTCCCGATGCTCCTCTGTGCTGGAAAGGTGAGGTATTTCAAGAACTTTCACAGCTAGGCGAAGCGATGAAAAAGCAAATGCCAGACTTAAATGAATATTATGCTGAATTATTACAAAAAGGAATGCTTTTATTTTTCCTGCAAAAACGTCAGGCATCAGCAGAACTGATAAAGGAAGTGGAATCATTACAGTCTCTTGCAGGGACAGATCCTTCCAAGGCTTATTATAAACTGTATTATTTATTAAGTAATAGTACAGAATTCCAATTGGAAGAAGATGTGTTTCAGTCAGTTGATGAACTTGTTGAGTATTTATATGAGCATCGCCAACGAGTGGAGGAAATCGCTAAAGGGTTACTAGAACAGCCATACTTTTTTGCTTGGTTAGAAAAGCTCGGATATGAAGAATTTATTAAAGAGTGGAAAAAGATTCAATATGATTAATCGTTAAGGGAGATGTGGTCATGAGTGGTCCCAAATATAGTCGTCCTCGCTTAACCGCAGCACAGAGGCGGAGACAAGAAGAAGAGAGAAAAAGAAGAATGGAAGAGGAACGTCGCCGACAGGAAGAAAGAAAGCTAAAAGAAATGGATCAAAAGATTGAGAAGCTATATCCAAAATTAAATAATATGAAACAAACCATCGAAGGGTTTGGAGTGAGTGCGATTGATGAAGCTCGGCATGTGTTAGGGGAACACCCTGTTATTGATTCATTTTTGACTAAAAAACAACAGTCACTCTCAAAAATCAATCGTTTTCCTAGCAAATATGAAAAGCGAACGCTGCCTGCGGTGCAAGCATACCAGAAAAATCTCGAGCAATTAATTTCTACATCACGTCAATATTTTGAGAATGAATTAGCATTAACATGCGAGGAATTGCAAAGTATCATAAAAGAAAAGAAGGTCATTGATGCAGAGAAAAGTTTCATTAATCGTAGTCGTCATTTAGAGATTAAATCACAAACCAATATAGACTTATCATTAAGCCATTCTAAAGATGACGAAAGTGAAACCCTATTATTGCAACAACAGTGGGATCTTTTTAACGAGTTGATTTTACCATACATAGAAAGCAACTATTTACAAAAGAAAAATATAGAAGAAATTAAAGCTTTGTATTCTAGGACAGAATCCATCTTTAAGGATGAAAAATGGGATAAAAAATATAGATATGCTCAAATTGATCAGAGATTAAAAGCCTTTTTAACGACAAAGTCTAAATATGATAGAGAAATCGGAGTATTTAATCAGTTGGAACAAGAGTTCGAATTTCTTCTTATCTCTTATCAAACATTATGTGAGATGTTGGATAAGGAAACTGTAAAACATCCATTTTCCATTCAGGATGGACCATCACAAGTGGAAGCGTTAAAAGAAGATATTTCAACTCTTGAAAAGCAGTTGCGCGAAAAAGAGGAGACAGAATACATTGCGAATAGTGTGAACGAAATTATGACCTCTTTAGGGTACGAGGTGGTTTCTTCAGATATTATGCAAACGCCTAAACGTCGAGTGGTTCAGCAGCTATATGATTTTGGAGAAGATTCAGTGATTAATGTTTCAGCATCAGATGACGGCAGTTTACTTTTTCAAGTAGCTGGGATTAGTGAAGGTCCAAAACGAGAAGCATCTTCGCTTGAAAAAGTAAGAATGATGGAGAACATGGAGAAGTTTTGTGAGAAATATCCTGTGATTAGAGAAAAACTCCTTACAAAAGGAATTGAATTAACAAATGAAGATTTAAAACCAACATGTGAAGAATATGTCAGCTTTATTGATTTATCAAAAAGAAAAAATGTCAGACGTGCCAATCAGAAAAAGCAAGTCAATCAAAAGGGCGACCTGCATAAAAAGATGTTTGAATAGTAAGTCATACGATAAGGGGGAAAGGAATGGAATGTCGGATCTGTGAATATTGTGAGCATCAGAATGATACTAGTTTTTTAGAATGTGAAAAATGTGGAGCGGATATATCCTTTGTCCATCCCACGATCATTAAAGAAGAAAAGAAGGATGATCATGAATTTATTGATGATTCAGAAGGTGAAAAAGAAAAGCGAGCGGTAAACGAAACACAAGAGAAAAAAGAAAAACAACCAATGAGAACGATGCGTTTAGCACAACTGAAGTTAGTGAGCATGAAAGATGGTTTTGTTGTAGATATTCCTTTTGAAGGGGGAATAATAGGAAGGGATGGTACCATAGCTTCACATTATTTTGAAGATAATTTGTATGTGAGTAGTGAGCACGCAGAAATACTCTTAAAAAATGATGGCTATGTAATCATTGATCAACATAGTACAAATGGTACGAAAATTAACGGCAAAAAGGTAGAAAAAAGTATTGAATACAGCATTAAACCTGGAGACCACATTACATTTGCCAATATGAATTTTAAATTAGAAGAATAAAATAAATCCATTTCATGATTGCGTAGTTGGAAAGGAGGGAGATACTGTATTGGACACTAATAGTACAAGAAGACTGTTAACGCTGCTTTCCTCTTGTTCCAAACAGGAGCAGAAATTAATCGAAGTGGCTCAAGAACAACTGAATAGAAGTATTGAGCAGCAAATTATTCGTCGTTTAGATTCTTATTCGTTTGATTCCACTCGAGCTCAAAGAAGTAAACGAAAGCTAGAGAAGTTTACATATAAGAAGGATTCTCTTGGTCACCTTTTTGAATCACATAAAGAGTTAAGAGAAATCATTCAAGATTCAGGGGTATCCTTTTTAGAGTTAGCCATTGGGAAGTATGTGACATTTGGAAAATATAATGGGGTACCGATTACATGGATGATTATAGATGTCGATCATTCAGGGAAACTCTTCCTCTTATCCTATCATGTTTTGTCTTTAAAATGCTACAACGTCATTGATCGCCATTCTCAAATAGGCTTATTTACAAATCAATGGGAGAGCTCGCCGCTTCAGCAATGGTTAAACTCCGATAAATTAAGAGTCAAGTATTCATCTACTCCCCCTAGTAAGTCTCATGTGTGGAATGAAATAAATCCCTATTCAACAGAAAAGGGATTTCTAGCCTCTGGAAACTTTACTGAATGGGAAAGGGAGTTATTAACAAGCTATCAAAATAAAAAAGAGCTTGTTTCATTATTACGGATGCAGGAAGCGCAAACGTATTTGATGGGCAGAGGGTATGATTTACGATCGAATCCAACCGAAGAAGCTATGAAAGAAGCGGATCCTACATTTGATTTTATTTCTCCTAATCAAAGTTGGTGTTACTTTTTACAGGACCCACATCCAGATTCACCCCATTTAGTGTATATAGTGAATGCGGAAGGAAAAATGACAAATGGTTATTCCTATGATGGCAGCATAGGAGTTCGTCCTGTTATTGCATTAAAATCAAGGATTCGTTTAGAAGGAAAAGGAACGCTGACCAATCCGTTTGAAGTCAAGGAATGAGTATGGAGGTGAGAATCATGGAGCAATCACTATTAGATCAGAAGTTAGAGAAGTGGAGATCTCAACTAATTGATTTAACCAAACGAAATAAGCTCTTATCTTATAAAAGCACTGCCAAAACGGTTCGTATACCGGCTTCTTTAAATCAATTATACAAGGATCTATTGAATGAAAAATCCATTCCTTTTCAACGATATTTTGATTTTAGAAAGGATTTAACGAAAGATCGGCTTTTTTTGCTCGATGATTCGCATGAATTCGAAATTCCAGATTACTTACATAAATATATGGTGGAATTTTTAGCGAAACTGATAAGAAGCCATGGTCTAGGGATTGTGGCAGATCCAGAAAGGGTAGGAATACTCCTGCATAAACGGTTTGAAGATTTTCCAGATATGGTTAACAGTATCGTTCAATTATCTAGAATAGGAATGCTCGACCGGTTAATAAAGGCTGAGAAAGAAATCGATGTAGTAGACATTGATCAATGGATGAAGGAACAAAAAAATCAGTCCGCAGCACAATCCTTTTATATGCGGTGGTCTCTTACCTGTTGGATGGATGTGTTAGGGAAAAAGCTATTAGAAGGGGAAGAATCTAGAGCAGCAAAAGAAATAGAAAGTAAGGTTCAACAAGAAGTTGAAAAATTTGAAAAGGATTTAAATAAAATTCGATTAGATGCATTAAATGTAATGAAAGAACAAGGGGTGAATGTTCTTTATATCGCTTTTGGTTTCTTAAAATGGCATGAACCTGGGAAAAAACAAGAAGTATGGAAATCTCCATTATTATTATTACCTGTCGAATTAAAAAAAGAAAGAGGAAACACTTTTCATTCCATTAGAGCGTTAGAAGAAGATCTTATTTTCAATCCTGTATTATTACAAAAATTAAAAGTAACCTTTGACCTTCATTTAGCGGACTTTACCGAAACGGAAGGGTTAAAAGAAGGGTCTTCAGTTACGAACATTATTGAATTCTATAAAGAGGCGTTGAAAGGTCGGCCATCATGGGGAATGGAAGAAAGTGCCTATCTTGATTTATTTTCGTTTAATAAAATTTCTATGTATAAAGAATTTGAAACGTATCGTTCTTTGTATTATCAACATCCTATTATTAAGCAAATTGGTGGAGCAGCAGTTGAGAATGAAGAGGATCGTGAAAAAACTATTTCTATCGAAGAGTTTGATCGAAAAGAACCACCTGAACATTCCTATCAAATTGTAGATGCGGATTCAAGTCAGCAACAAGCCATTCTTGCAGCGAGAAAAGAACAAAGTTTTATTATGCAGGGCCCGCCTGGTACAGGTAAAAGTCAAACGATTACAAATATTATAGCTGAATTGCTTGGGGAAGGAAAAACGGTTCTTTTTGTTAGTGAAAAAGCAGCAGCTCTTGAAGTGGTTAAGTCACGTTTGGAAGAAAAGAATATTGGCGATTTTTGCTTAGAATTACATAGCAATAAAACAAATAAGAAAGCAATCATTGAAGAGTTAGGAAGGGTATTACGACTTTCTAAAACGAGAAAAGCGGAGGAAATTTCCTATAAAACTTATGGTGACATCAAACATACACTTGATGAGTATGTGAGTGAATTGCACGAAACACGAGGAACGATTAGGATGTCATTGTTTGAAGCTTATGGTATGCTTTCAAGCTTAAATCATCTTCCAAATCTTACGTTTTCTGTACCTGATATTAATCATCAATATAGTACCAGTGATTTCGAGGAGACAAAGCTATTTTTAAACCATTTAAATACAGTTAAAAGTTTGTTTACAAAGCAGCATTATATTAAGCTCTGGAGAGATCATCAGTTAAAAGAATTAACCTATCGGATGGAAGAAAATATTATCTTGCATTTTTCACAGTTAAAAGAACAGCTAAGTGAAATCATTCGTTTTTTGAAGGAAAGTGATTATTTATTATCGTTTAATGAAAAAATGACACCCATGCAGTTAAGAAAGCTTTTTGATCTATTGGAACATTTAAAAACTAAACCTTATCTGGTTGAGAATTGGTTCTACGAGGATTACAGCGGGATTTCTTTAGAAGCAAAGCAGAAGTCGAATGATTATCAAAAACTAAAGGATATCGTACAACTAAAGTACGACTCTTCGATATTTACGTTAGATGTCAAACAGTTGGAAGAAGATTTATTGGATAAATATGTAACAAGCTTACAGTCATTTGGATTATCAGTCAGAGAATTTGGCTCGGTTTTCTTTCAAAATGATGAACAAATGCTTCATCTTATTAAACGAATAACCTCTTCCATTAAGGAATTGCTAGCAGGTTATCAATGGGCTGAAGAAAATTTAGGGATAGTAGAAGCCAATCCTGATTTGAACCATATGAAGTTTATCGCAGAGTTTTTAAGCGAGTTAAAAGAAGTAAAGTTTCAACCAACTTTACACTGGTTTCAATCTGAAAATAGGAATACTGTATTACAACAATTTGAAGCTGCTTTTAAAATGACTACTAGGTACAAGGAGGCGAAAAGCAAATTAACTGAAGTTTATGATTCATCTGTTATTCATTTGGAATTAAAAGAATTAGATGAGCGCTTTAACATAAAATATCCTCAATATTTTAGGAGTTTAGACGCTTTAAAGGAATTCTGGGAAAATGATGAACGAGCAATGGAGATTATTCATAAAATGTCTTCGTCCCTTAGTGATTTATATGATTTTATTCAAGAATTTAGCAGGCATTTCAATCTGCCTAGACCTTTATTTACTATAGATCAATTGAAATTTCTTGTTGAACTTTACGAGACCATTCTTCAAATAAAATGTGAACCGACTCAAGAATGGTTTGATAGGGGAATGAAAAGGAAGCTTGAATCTGACTTACACCATGCGAGACAGATTCATGAAGAATATCAAAAACAGAAAGAAGAGCTAACAAATCATTATGGTGAATCCATTATTAATCTTGAAGTAGAACCGATTGAGGAGCGTTTAAATAAGGAATATCCAACTTATTTTAAAAACATTGAGAGCTTGGAGCATGTCTGGAATTCAAATAGTGAGGTTATCGAGAGTATCATACAGGCGGTTGACCTAATAGAAGAGCTGCAAACTTACGAAAAAGAGGCAAACGAAACATTAGGTATGGGAAGTCTCATTTTCACGCCAAAAAAGGTGAAAGAGATTGCACAGCTTTATGAAGCGATGAACAAGGTGAAATGCTGGCCTACCGCACATTGGTTTGATCCGTTAGAACGTTCAAAAATACTGCAGTATATGACGACGGGAAAAGAAAAATCAACATCTTATAAAGATAGAATGGTAAAGCTGCAAGAAAGATATGACGCAGCGGTGTTGCAGCTTGAAGTGATGGAAATGCAAAAAAGGTTTATTGCAGAGTATCATTCCCTTTCGAGTATTTTTAAAAAGCAGTATCGAAATGATGTCAAACTGTTAAAGGCTCATCAAAAAGAAGGAGTCAAAACAAATTTTAATGAGTATGTTCGTGATATTACATTAATGACGGAAATCAATAAAGATAAAGAATGGCTTAACCAAGATATATTGCAGGAATGGCTTGGTCTGGATTTTCGGGGCGAACAAACAGGTTGGGAGGAAATCAAAGAAAGTGTTGAGGCAGTTATAGAGATATGTGGGCTACTAGCAAGTTTAGGTGTACACACTAACGAAATTCAACATTTTTATTCCCATTTATTAATGCAAGGTACAGTACTTCAAACGTTTAATCAATCTGTTCGGAATAAACACAACAGAATGATACAAGCTCTTGAAATACTGGAACAAATCATAGGGAACGTTTCCAATGATTTACACCTAAGTCCGTTAGTGGAATACACAAATCTTGATGATGTATTACAATGGCTGAATCACTTTCTTTCTGTCACTGATCAATATCGAGCGGATGTAACCGTATTTCAAAAACAAGGGTCTTTTGTTCATCAGCCATATGCTCAGTATCTAAAAGAGATCAGCTTAATTAAGCAAGTGCAGCATCATAGAATATGGTTGGATAAAGAAAAAGAACACCTTCTTCGAGTTTTTGGAAATGGTTATCAAGAACTGAATACGGATTGGGAGATGCTCTATAACAGTATGCAATCTGTATTTACAGTATGCGAGCGTTTAAGTGACGAAGGAATTCCCATCAGGAGAATGAGTGAAAAGGTTATGTTTGAAAGAGATAAACTTTCATCCTATTCTTTAAAAAATATGAAAGATTATTTAAGTCATGTGCTCGAGCACTTTGATAGGGTTCAAGAAAAACTATCCCTTCCATCCATTACGGAAACCGATGATCTAATCGTATTATTAGAGGGGTTAAATCAAGTGATTGCTGCAACAAAGCAATATAAGACCGATCAAACCTATTTTCAGCAATTTAGTAAAAGCATTAGAAATTACGATCAAGTCATCTCAGACCTGAACCTAATAAAAACCGTTCAATACTTACAAGAAATGATACAGAGTAAGAAGGAGGATTGGAAAGACACTTTAGGAGTAGACATCGACAGTGTTTCAATTAATTGGGATTTATTAAAGGGAAGTCTCGAATCCTTTTTCAAACTTTATGATGCTCTCCAAGAAAAAGGGCTATCGACACATTCACTGTATACATTCCTTTGCCTTGAACCTTTTCAGCCGATAAAAATAGCAGAGAAAGAAAGTCATCTTGTCAAAGCGTTAAATCAATTAGAAGTCAATCTGGCGTTATTTGATCATTATGTTATGCAGATGAAGGGGCATTTTGATAAGCAGCAGCTGATTAATATTCATGAGTGGTCTACAAAAATAGAAAATATCATGATGGAATGGCTGGATATAAGAAGTAGTATCATGCAGTATTCAATCTCGGATGGATCATCCTGTACATTTAATCAATTAATAGAAGTGATTGACAAAGTGAAGCAAGTAAAAGAAATAGAAGCGTTCATAGAACAAAATGATCCCTTTTATCAAACGGTATTTGGGGAAATGTATCATGGTGTAAATACAAATTGGGAAGCCGTAACAGAATCCATTAAATGGGTAGAAATGTTGAAGGACTATGTTGAAGGTGAACTTTCTGAGAAACTGATTGATTCCCTTATGAACGAATCGAATGACTATGAATACTTATTGAATAACCTGTTTAGAGTGAAGCAAACTTGGGATGAAAGTAAAGAGGCTAGAGAATTTCTTGGATATGTGTTCCCAATCAATAAACGGTTGTTTTCAGGAGAACAATTTAATCACGCACCGCTAGAGGAGATTATTGCTCAGTTACACCAATGGGCAAAGCGTATCGATGAATTAAAACGTTTATTCGAATTGAATCAGCTGCAACAAAAAGCAAAATCATTGGGCTTGAGTTCTTTTGTAGATCAATTGTTAGAGGCCCCTGCTTCGTCATACCATCAATATTCATATGTTGATTTATTTCTTAAGCAGTTTTACATTCGATTGATTGAGTACATTCATAAGGAAACGCCTTATTTAGCTCATTTTAGTTTGAAAAATCATCAAAATACGATAGAGAATTTTCGTTCTCTAGATATCAATTATATTCATTCTAATCAAGATCGTTTGTATAATGTGTTGAAAAAAAGAAAGTCTACTTTTGTTGCAATGAAACAGGCTTTACCTGAGAGACAAGTATTAGAACGGGAACTTCAAAAAAATCGAAGTCATAAACCCATTCGCTTGTTATTTTCGGAGATACCAAACTTAGTTCAGCACTTAAAGCCATGTATGATGATGAGTCCATTATCTGTAAGTGAATTTATTGATGTGGAGCGAATGCAATTTGATGTAGTTATTTTTGATGAAGCGTCACAGGTGCGTTCGGAAGATGCGATTGGCTCTATTCTTCGTGGAAAGCAATTGATTGTCGCTGGTGACCGGAAACAGTTACCGCCATCTAGCTTTTTTAGTGGGATTGGACAGAAAGATGATCATGCTGGAGGAGATGATGAAATATATGAAAGCATTCTTGATGAATGTTCCATGTTTTTAAAATCGGAACCGTTGCAATGGCATTATCGTAGCCGGCATGAATCATTAATTGCTTTTTCCAATCATTATATCTATAACGATGAGCTGATTACCTTTCCAAGTGCTTTTCATGATAAGAGAAATGGTGTTTCACTTGTATATGTTGAAGATGGTATTTATGATCGGGGAAGAAGCGGTACAAATAAGCGGGAAGCTGAAACAGTGGTGGAGCTAGTTTTAGAACATGCCAAACATTCACCTGAAAGATCTTTAGGTGTGATCGCTTTTAATGTCAAGCAAGAGGAAGCCATTCGAGCTGAATTGGAAAGACAAATGAAAAACAATAGGCAATATGGGGAATTTTTCGATGAAGAAAAGGAAGAAGCCTTTTTTATTAAGAACTTAGAAAATTCTCAAGGAGAAGAAAGGGATACCATTATCTTTAGTATAGGATTTGGTAAAGCTGCGGATGGAAGTATTCATTATAACTTTGGACCACTTACTCAGGCAGGGGGAGAACGCAGATTGAACGTGGCTATTACCCGTGCAAAATACGAAATTAAAGTAGTATCAAGTATTTTAGATAAGGATCTTGAAGACAAAAAGTTAAAGAGTCAAGGACCAATATTATTAAAAAAATATTTATCTTATGCAGAAAGTAAAGGGCAATTAGTTAGAGCTTCGAATCATAATGGTTCATCTAGTAGGGAAGATAGGTTATCAAGTTTAGAGCAGGATATTCTAGCTGAGTTAGAAGGAAAAGGATATAAAGTAATCAAAAAAATCGGAAACTCTGAATTTAAAGTGGATTTGGCTATTGTTGACCCTCATGATGATCAAAGAATACTGTTAGGGATTATGACAGATGGAGAAATATATAGACGCGGAAAAACGGTAAGGGATCGCGAACGACTCCGACCGAATGTACTTGAAAATTTGGGTTGGAACATCTACAGGGTCTTTGCACCAGCTTGGCAGCGTAATAAAGGGGAAGAGTTGCAGAAAATGATGAACCTTATAAAAGAAAGTGGCAAAAAAAAACCCCAAAAAGTACCAGTCAGTTAAAGGCTTTAGATCATAGCAGAATTTTTGAAATGAAATAGATGGATTGTTTCGAAGTAGTGAGGATCTTACATCAACTTGACGATGAAGGAGCTTAAAATGGAATGCACCATGGTGATGAAGTCTATATAACGAGAACAGGTAAATACTATCACTATTTTGATGATGATTGCCCAACGACAGCCCGGATCCTAAAGGGGACAACTGCAGCTAGAAAAGTGAAAGAAGAAGAGGCTAAAAGGATGGGTTACACTCTATGTAGACATTGCTCAAAAGAATATGCAGAGGACCTAGCTGAACGCCAAGGGTGCGGGGGTGTGGCTATGCTCCTCTTAGCCGCAGGTATCGGTGCAAGTTCTATTTTTAAATTTTTCACTTAAAAAACTCAACTTTGGCAGGGGGATATCGTAACAACTGCATTTAGAATAGATGGTACGGTATTTTGGAGACTAATGTCCTGGGTAAAAAACAACAGTAATGTTAATGTTTGACCTAGGTTTTTATAAAATATAAGGAAAAAGAAGAAAAGTATCAATATTTTTATCTATTAACTAGTACCTAGTTGGAGAGGCTGTCCAAAAAGACCGTATTCTTGACATTTGGACAGCCTTTTGTACTTTTCTACTTTGCATAAAAAAAGTGGTTATTTTGATTTATGCTCAATCTGCAAATTGTAACAAATCCCCCTTAACAGCGGGACATTTTACGTCTCTCTTACTGTAGGAGGTTATCGGGGAGATGATAAATCTTATAAAAGAAAGACCCTTCATGGATTTTTCTGATGTACCTTATTACATCAAATTAATATGGTTTTCTCTGCAATCCTTAACTATTTGATCATTCCATACAGAAGCTTGAACTTCACCAATATGTGCTTTCTTTAGTAAGAACATGCACAATCTAGACTGACCTATTCCTCCGCCTATGGTATAAGGAAGGCTGCCATTTAGTATGGATTGATGATACTCTAATACTCTTCAATCCTCATTGTGAGCAAGAGCTAGTTGTTTTAACAGTGTTTTTTCATCTACTCTAATACCCATTGAAGAAATTTCAATCGCTCTTTCTAAAATAGGATTCCAAAATAGAATATCTCCATTTAGCGTCCAATCATCATAATCCGGTGAACGTCCATCGTGCTTTTTTCCAGAACGTAATAGCCCTTCAATTTGCATGATAAATACTGCACCATATTTTTGGGTGACTCTATCTTCCCTTTGCTTTGGAGTGAGATCAGGGTACAAGTCCTCAAGTTCCTGGGTTGTCGTAAAGTAAATTTCATCCGGTAATACAGGCTTAAGTTCAGGATGAAATTGATACAAGTAGCTTTCGGTTGATTTTATAGCTTTATAGATTTTTTGTACTTCAGTTATTAATGTAGTTAGGTTGCGCTGCTCCTTAGAGATGACTTTCTCCTAGTCCCATTGATCAACATACACGGAGTGCAGATTATCTAACTGTTCATCTCTCCTTATGACAATCATATTTGTGTAAAGTCCTTCACCAAGGACAAAGCCGTATCTAGCAAGGGCCATTCTTTTCCACTTTGCCAATGATTGAACGATTTCAATTTGTTTATTATTAATATCTAAAGCTTCAAAAGAAACCATTCGCTCAACGCCATTCAAGTTATCATTTATTCCCCGATCCTCAATGACTAGTAATGGTGCCGATACCTTTAGTAAATTTAGCGAGCTTGAAAGTTCACCTTCAAAATGATTTTTTATCTGATTAATCGCCATTTCTGTATGTCTTAAATCAAGCTTAGATTTGTATCCATTGGGTATAACTAATGTTTTATTGATTGTAACCATCCCCAAGTTAATTAATCTGGTCTTATGAACCATATTAATTTATGGATAATCTCCAGTCCTGTTACACTCATTCTCTTTATCTCAACCATACTTTCACATACGGTTATTGATGAGCAGGGGGGAATCTTACTACCATAAAGGAAGAATGGACAAACAGAAACATGAAATTAAACAAAATTTAGGAATGATACTGTCGTTCATTTTTTCGTATCATCTTGTCCATGTAAGATGTCCTATATTAGTGGATTTAGACGGGTACCACCTGACTACTCCATTATAAAGGACTTATAAAGTCAGTCATATATTGCCGGTTGAACTTTTTTTCTATATGGTTCTATAATTAATTACAGAAGCCGAAGATAAAACAACTCCTTCTTGTGACTCAATGTCTTTCAACAATCATACCAATGAAATGAACAAAAGCCTGTAGGAAATTTAATATTTTGCAAAATATTAAATTGAAATTCCGATCCTGCGAACCTTTTTTTCCGCAATTAACTATCAATGTCAGCAGCGATTTCTTCTACTATTAACTACGCTCTTTCAACACATACTTTAAAAACAGAGAGAATCATTGTTGTTAAGCTAATCAATAAGCTGAGCCTTTTGATTTCATATGATTGTATCACTACAAAACTCGGAGTCAATCATTCAATTATTGAATATAAAAACTCAAAGTTCTAGAAAAGAAGATGACATAAATGAATACAAAGGCTATATAAATATGTTAAGTTATTATAATATAATAGTAAATATTTCCTATAAACCGCAAAAAACAGATAAAAAAATTTGGTTACCATTTTAACTATGATTTAACTGTATTTAAAAGGGCATGTACATTTAATCATTCCATATAATTAAGCAATAAAATATTTAGGAATAATATTTTGTCGTTCATTTAATTTATAAAAGAAACCATTTTACAACCATAAATTTATTACTTTAGCATAATTACTGACTTGAACATCCCCAAAGGAGAACATAGTATAATGAGTCAAATAGTAAACAACCTAGTAATTGCTTCTATACATACGTCGCATATTCCAATCAAGATTATTTTTGATTTATTAACTAGTCTTGCTTATTTCACCATACCTATCGCCATTTTAGTTTTTGTTAGGAAACGGAAGCAGCTTAAATTTAAATGGATTTATATCTGTTTTACTCTGTTTATTCTATTATGCGGGATTACTCATTTATTGCACGTTCTACCCTATATAGTCTCATTTAAACATTTGAATCCTCTTACAACTATCGCAGCAGCACTAACATCAACCATATCTATAATAACAGCCATATTGATTTGGTTGCTTATGCCTAAGCTTCTTAGTATTCCCAGCACGGAAGAATTAGAGAAAGCAAACAAAGAGATCCTCTATCTAGCTCAATATGATACGCTGACAGGGTTGACCAATCGAAATTATTTCAACATTCAAATGGAGCAGGCCATTACAGAAGCAAAGGAGAACAGACAACAGTTAGCTGTTATGTTTATTGATCTTGACCGCTTTAAAATGATCAATGATACTTATGGTCATAGAATCGGGGATCTTCTTCTAGAGGAAGCATCTAGACGAATTGTCAGTGCAGTAGAAGATAAGGACATTGTCTCTCGACAAGGGGGCGATGAGTTTATTCTTTTGCTGAAGGATGTATCTCCTGATGGGGCAGAGGTAACTGTGAAAAAAATCCTTCAATACCTGTCATCCCCGTTTAATTTGGATGGAAAAGAGATTCACTGTACCCTTAGCATGGGAATTAGTTGTTTTCCAGGGGATGGAATGGATGCTGAAACATTAATTAAGTATGCCGATTTGGCCATGTACAAAGTAAAAGAAACAGGACGCAATAATTACAAATTCTTCAACAAAGCGATGAATGAGGAAATTTCAACTAAATTGCTGTTAGAAAATGACCTAAGAAAAGCTTTATTAAAGAATGAATTAGAAGTATACTATCAGCCGCAGCTTGATTTACAAACAAACCGAATCGTCGCGGTAGAAGCATTGTTGCGCTGGCATCATCCTGATAAAGGATTTATGTCTCCTGCTGAATTTATCCCGATAGCCGAAGAAACAGGTTTAATCGTTCCCATTGGTGAATGGGTGTTAAAGGAAGCATGTAAACAAACGAAACTGTGGAGAGATCAGGGACATGATCTTTCTATCTCAGTCAATTTATCGAACCAGCAACTGATAAGCAATACTATTGTGGAAGTGATTAAAGAAATAACGTCTCAAACGGAGCTGAATCCGCAATATTTAACATTAGAGATTACAGAAAGCATGGCCATTACAAATTTGACAGATACACTTAATAAACTAAAAGAGTTACAAGATTTCGGTGTTAACATATCATTAGATGATTTTGGAACGGGCTATTCTTCGCTTAGCTACTTGAGTACTCTTCCAATCGACTCTGTCAAGATTGATAAATCGTTTATTAACGATATTACCAATAAAACTAAAAAAGAGATTGTAAAATCCGTTAGTAGTATTGCACACAGCAGAGGTTTAACGGTAGTTGCTGAAGGGGTGGAAGAAGAAGAACAATTAAATATCGTCCGTTCTCTTGGAATAGGAATGATACAAGGCTATTATTTAAGTAAGCCAATACCTAGTGAAGAGATGCAATCTAGATTCTTATTAAGTAGTTTTGTATAGTCTAGTTTTTGAAATCTCTTTGTTTATTTTTGACATTGCAATGGAACAGAATCATAAAAAGACTGAAGGGAAAGTAAAATCCCTTCAGTCTTTTTGTTTTTATATGAAGGAAGTAAATTAACCCGTTCCTACTTTCTTAAATAGCCATCTCAGTCAAGTTTTAGGTGAAATTCAGCTATTTGGTCTAACGCTTTTTTCTCTTTTACTGATTAAAATAGGGTTAACCTTACATCAAACAAGGCAGGTTAATCTTGAATGTAAGGGTTTACATCGATTGGGTTTATTTCCTGAAATGGACACAATCCAATAAAGGAGGCTTCATAGGGTTGACTCAAAAAATAGTCCACAATTCACCAAGTCACCAAATAGAAAAAATGAAAAATCAACATAAATTCAACTTAAATACAGCATGGAAGTTTATAAAAGAGGATGTAAATGAAGCAAGTAATCCCCATTTTGACGATTCAAATTGGGAAACGGTTAGTCTTCCTCACACCTTTAACGATAAGGATACGTTCGATAATTTTATGGAAGGCGGCCATAACGGCGAACGCAGCATGTACACGGGGAAAACCTGGTATCGAAAAACTTTTCAATTAGAAGAGATAGACAAGGGTAAGAAGGTTTTCATTGAATTTGAAGGGGCTCGTCAAGCAGCTGATGTGTATATCAACGGGAAAAAACTAGAAGGAAAAAGCGAAAATGGCTTTATTCCCTTTGGGTATGATTTAACCCCGTATATACATTTTGGAACCGACAAAGAAAACGTACTAGCCGTGATGGTCGATAATACTTTCCCTTATAAAGCGGAAGGAACGGACGATGTTTTAAGCTGGCACGATTCTCACTGGCATCCGACCCATGGCGGTCTGTGGCGAAATGTATATCTTCATCTAAAAGATAAATTGCATATCACACTGCCTTTATATAGTTTCTTAAAGACACAGGGAACGTATGTGTATGCCTCAGATATAACGGATAATACGGCAACGATAACAGTAGAAGCAGAAGTTGCCAATGAGTATGACACGGCCAAACAGGTGGATTGTGTATCAGACGTTTTTGACCGAGACGGAAACATCGTCCTGTCAATGAAAGATACGAGGATTGTCGAAGCAGGAAAAAAGATTCTCTTCCGTTCAGACGCACAGATGAAGCACCCGCACCGATGGTCTCCTCAATATCCTTATGTTTATACAGTTAAAACGAAGCTGTACACAGAAGGGGAATTAACCGATGATACGGAAACTCCGCTTGGCATTCGAACATTTGAGTTCACCAGTGACCAAGGATTTTTCATCAATGGCCAGCCTCTAAAATTGAAAGGTTGGGGGCAAAGACCAACAAATGAATGGGCTGGACTCGGAGCGGCTTATCCAAACTGGATGCATGGCTTTATGTTTGACTTAATGAAAGACGCCGGTGGAAACTTCATTCGCTGGGGACACTCAGCTGGCGCACCGGTAGATATCGAACTTGCGGATAAGTACGGTCTTATCACGATTCAGCCTGGAGTGGACGGCGAAGGAAGCACGGTTGGCGGTGTTTACAGTGATGTCGCGTACAAAATTCGTGCACAAGCCTTCCGTGATATGATTATTTATTTTCGAAACCATCCCTCGATTTTAATCTGGGAGGGTGGAAACCAAAGTGTTCCAGAGCCGGAAGCGAAGACGTTAAGAGCCATTGCCGATACGTGGGATCCAAACGGAATGCGCGCCTATGCTCATAGGAGAAGCAACCTGACGATGGCGGATTATATTGATGTCTCCATTGGTACAGAAGGAAGCTGGGAATTAAAAAGCAAAGGAAAGCCGATTGTGGAAGGCGAATATAACCGCGAAGAAGCAGCAAGGCGAGTGTGGGACAGGTATACTCCAGGATATGAAAATTATGAAACATCACCTGGTTCAGCGTATAACCTGACTTCAGAGGAATTTGCTAAAAATCAGGCAAAACATTTTGAGAAAATTAGCCACCCAGCTCACTGCGGCGGAGCCAATTGGATTTTTTCTGATTCCACATCACATGGACGTGTGTATTCCGAGGTTTCTCGAGTAAGCGGTCAAGTCGATGGCGTCATGCTCCCAAAGGAGGCTTTTTTTACAACAAAAACAATCTATCGGGAAGACCCGCAAGTCCACATCATTGGGCACTGGAACTACAAGGAAGGAACAGTTAAAGACATCTACGTCATGTCCAATGCTGACGAAGTGGAACTGTTTGTGAACGGTGTCTCGCAAGGCTTCGGTTCGAAGAGCCATTCGTATCTATTTACTTTTGAAAAAATTCACTGGGAATCCGGAACCATTAAAGCCCTAGCCTATAATCAAAATAAAGAAGGAATCGCAGTACAGGAAAAGAAAACGACCGGAGAGGCAGCAGCCGTTAAGCTTACACCTATCACTGGTCCGGAAGGGTTTAAAGCGAACGGTTCAGATATTGTTTTACTTGATGCCGAAGTGGTAGATGCAGACGGAAATCGTGTTCCTATCTTTGAAGGCCACATTGATTTCACTATCGAAGGACCAGCCATTTGGCGGGGCGGCTATAATAGCGGAAAAGAAGGTAGCACAAATCACACGTACTTGGATATTGAAGCAGGAATTAATCGCGTGGCTATCCGCTCCACCCTCACTGTTGGAGTAATCCAGATAACAGCTGTGGTAGACGGGCTTAAAACAGACTCGATTAGTGTTGAATCTATCCCTGTTCCAATCGAACATGGTTTATCAACGGAACTACCTAGTCTTCAAGAAGGGAAACTTGGAGAAGAGCCGCCGATTGGAAATGGTCCTAGTGAATCCTCGCCGCTTGCGGAAACCGAGGCAGAGGAATCCCAGCTCATTACAGATTTTTCTTACTCAGGAATCGAAGAAGTGGGCGGGGTAAAAGGAACTGTTAATATTGGTGACCGCATTTTCATTGACCGGGAATATGAATTTCAATTTCTAATGGAACCAATCCTTGGCAGTGACTACATCCAGTTAGCCAATAATGAAAAGAACTATAAAGCCTTGGATCTTATTCACTTTACCGTAACTAAAGAGGCGGATGTCTATATTGCCCATGATGACCGTCTAAGCCGTCCAGAATGGTTACTAGAAGATTTTAATGAAACGAAACGGAAAGTCATTGTGGATGAAACACTTCACACTGTGTTTCAACAAACCGTACAGGCTGGGACAACTCTCACCCTTGGCGGAAATCAGGATGAAACAAACGAAACAAACTGTAATATGTATGTTGTTTTTGTGAAAGAAACGGTAAGTTAGAATATCCCCTTCCTCTTTTCTGGGAGGGGGAATAAAAAAAGTGTTTTCACCATAAAGGCCGAACAAATTGAAAGCACTTTCATATGGGGAGGGAAAGAAATGACGGTACAAACAGCTGTAAAAGAAACTCAAGGGGTAACAGAAACAAATGGAAGAACGAAGTCAACCACCTATGATACCTCAAAGCGTCCTTTTGGAAAACGTGATATTTTCGGTTATTTTATGGGGGATTTAGGCGGAAACTTCAGTTTTGACTTAGTCAATATGTATATGTTTATCTTTTTCACTCAGTTTATTGGAATTGAATTAACTCATTATGCACTTATAATTTTAATCGCTAAAATTTTAGATGGAGTGAATGATCCGCTGATTGGGATGCTCATTGACCGCTTCCGCTTAAAAACAAATGATAAATTTAAACCATGGATTATTCGGATGGCTCCATTCCTAGCCTTTACCATGTCAATTATGTTTATCGATGCCTCTGATTGGTCTTACAGTGCCAAGCTTGTATTATTTGCCGGAAGCTATATCTTATGGGATCTTCTTTACACATTTGTCAATGTTCCTTATGGCGCGTTAAGTTCTGTTATGACTTCTAAACCATCACAGCGGACAGCTCTTTCAACAGCTAGAAGTATTGGCGGTTTCGTTCCGAACATTCTGTACGGAATTTTCATTCCAATGGTGATTTATGCAGATATGGTGGTTGACGGCGAATCAAAAAGCATTTTCCAAGGGGACATGATGTTCCCCATCACGATTGTCACTGGATTTTTAGCTATCATCTGTTATATCGCGCTTTATAAGAATACCGAAGAACGAATCATTCATGTAAATAAAGAAAACAGTAAGGAAGAAAAATACAGCTTCATTGAAACGATTCTTCATTTCTTTAAAAATCGAGCCATGCTAGGTCTTACATTAGTTGCATTGGCGCAAATTTTATTTGTAAATGGTGCCATGCAGTTAAATTCATTAACGTTCCAAATGTATTTCAATGATGGAAGCTTGAATTCCTATACGATTATCCTTACTTTAATTCCAATGGTTTTGGGAGCGACAGTTGGTAATAAACTTGTCTCTCGTTTTGGTAAGAAAGAGATCATTGTTTATCCGATGATTGTTTCCATTGCCATTTATCTGGTGATGCTCATTGCACCTATTTCTAATCCGTTTGTTTGGCTTGGATTACAAGGACTTGCAAGTGTCTTCTCGTTCGGTTTAGTTATGTACACATGGGCAATGGTTTCCGATGCGATTGATTATCAAGAATGGAAAACAGGAAAGCGAAATGAAGGTTCCGTGTATTCCATGTATTCTATGGTCCGTAAAGTAGGTCAAGGTCTAGGTTCTTCCGTTGTTCCAGCTACGATTGCCTTTTTACTGCCAACGTTAAAATTAAACGATGCTGCTACTTGGACAGCTGAATCTGCAACAGGGATTAAAAATTTATCTGTAGGTTTCCCAATTGTTGGATTTATTTTAATTATTTTAGCGTTATTATTTGTCTACAATTTAGATAAAAAGACCCTTAACAAGGTACAAAAAGATTTAGGTCATGAATCAGAATAATTTTTTGCAAGGATGAAGGATAGAGTTCCTTCATCTTTTTTTGTATCCGTTAGTAAAGTTTGGGTAATCTAAAACATGAAATGACCAAGAAAATGAGGAGAACTTTAGAAAAATGGACAAACGGATTGACCCCCCAAACCCTCGCAAATACACATTATTTTCTATTGCACACCAAAAAGGGATCTCTCGGGATCCAGGCTTTCACACTCATGTTCATTATGAAGTGTTTATTTTCCATCAAGGAAAATGCACCTATTTAATTGATAATAAAATTTATGAGCTATTGCCAGGGGATATGATTGTGATGGATGGGAGTAAATTACATAAGCCCTCGGTTCTAGGGGACAAAAACCTTTACGACCGGAGTATTGTTCAGTTTTCCCCGGAATGGATTGAGCCGCTTTTGAACTTTCTTCAAAGTGACTATCTTTTAGATCCATTCAAGAAGAATCACTATACCATCTATCGAACCAATAATGGGGAACCGACAGAGGATCTCATTAATCTCGTTGTGAAAATAGAGGATTTGCTTAAGCTCCCTGTTTCATTAGAAAAAGAGAATGAATTAAAAGTGGTGGTAGTGGAGCTGCTTCTTTCGATCCATAAATTGCATAAGTATATCATCACGGATGCAGCGATCATATTAGATGAAAAAAATATTTATATTCAACAAATTGCTACGTATATACAAAATCATTATAATAAAAAAATCCAGTTAGAGGACATCGAAAAGGAAGTCAATATTAGTAAATCTTATTTGGTCCATTTGTTTAAAGAACAAACCGGCTATACAATTATGGAGTACTTAATGCAATATCGATTAACCCAGGTTCTCCATCTGATGAAAATGTATCCAAACGTAAGCATCAAGGATTTATCTAATCAATGCGGTTTCGAAAGTGAAGCCCATTTCAGCCGATTCTTCAAGAAAAACCTTGGACAATCGCCTAGTGTTTTTCGAAAAAAACTAAGCGAAGGGGAAGGGATTAGCTAGGGGAGTATTCTCTATAAAACTAAGAATAATATTTAAAACACTGAAAGGTTTCTAGGTTTACTGATTGGATAAGTTTCGTTTATTACTTTTTTGCGGTACCTGATATAATAATCAAAGTTTCTTTATTAGGAACGTCTCCCATCATGTATATCTGCCCCAACAGATATACATGATGGGAGACGTCTTTTTCTTTTTCTTATCATACGCATGTCTAGCTATTTAAAATGCCGACTAAAACGATATGTTTTATAACAAAAAGTAGTAGAATAGTTATATAAAAAATGACATAATTACAGTTCGTTCGATAAGGGCCAATTAGGGGGATAAAATTAATGGTATTTTAAATAATTGGCTAAACTATGTACGATTATATGAAATTTTATTGGAGGAATTATGAAACAGAGTAAATACTCCATTTTTGATTATTGGAGAACAAAAATTAGTCAGAATGAAACATTTTGGAGCGGATTATTTGAGAATCAACCAATTAGTCGGGATTCCGTTATTATCAGTCCCGTTATTTTAAATTCTTATAGTAATCAGGCAGAAGTGGCTTGGGCTGTTTATCCTAATGTAAAGAGTGTGATTGGCTTTTTAAAGTTTATCTATTTGCCGACTGCATTTATCGGCCTCATTCAACAGGAAACTGAGTATCTGTACTACTTCCAAGAGGATTTAGATGATGTTCTAGATGAATATAAAGAAAAGTACCCAGAAAAGATGGATCTTATTACGAAAATGGAACATTTTTATTATAATTTAGAGGAACTATGGGAGAAAGATGATGCTGCATGCCTTGAGGAGCTGAAGCAATGGACAACTGGTTTTAATGAGAATTGGGAAGAGTCCATTGGGGTGTCCTTGACCTTTCATATCTTCCGTTCACCAAAGGAAGCAGCTGACTTTATTGTAAAGACTTATGAAGAAGACTTAGGGATTGAATCATTAGAAGATGATATTGGCTTGACGAAAAATGAATTTCTGCAATTAGCTTCAAATGACATCTATCAAAATGATTTCTTAAAGAGAAAATTCACAGATATTTTAACAAACCGATTGAAAGTCGCCTTTTAATATCAGAAGACAAGGCTTTATATCAATTATATAGAACTGCATTAAACCACTCGTCTAAAATAATTAAAAAACTGATTTCAAATTTGAAATCAGTTTTTTAATACTACACAACGTGCTAATTACACAATAATCAAAATTTTCGGAAAAGTAGTTAGGGAATATTTTAATCTGAAATTTATAGTGGTCTATTAGATTATAAAATAGAACGACGATAAGAGGAGAGGATGACAGATAGAGTAAAAACACTCAAGAATGAACAATTTAATTCACTCTCTCCTAGATTGCCTGTAAAATTGACAAACCTTTGAAAAAAACAAAGGGCATTATTGATTTTTTGCTCACTAGTTTATCAACATAACTACTATTCAAACTATTTTAAAAGTGCTTTTTTTATAAATAGCATAATGGTACTATGAATGAGAAACAAAGGAGTGAGAAAGATTGAAAAATATTAGATTCATAATGTCCCTTTTGCTCTCCACAATAGTATTGTTTGGATGCGGAAATGGAAGTGAAGACTTAAATGTCGTGAAAAAAGAAGAAACAAATACGGAAATGGAACCACAAGAGGAATCCGTACCAGATAGAACCGCTAAGGAACCTATTAAAGAAGAAGAAATAATGACAGAAACAGAACAGCCTTCCGATATTCATACATTTGATGCAGAAGTAGTATCTGTCACTGATGGTGATACGATTAAGGTAAGAATAAATGACCAAGTCGAAGCGGTCCGTTTTTTACTAGTAGACACCCCTGAAACCAACCATCCTCGCCTTGGTGAACAACCCTTTGGACAAGAAGCGAAAGCTTTTACGAAGAAAATGTTAGAAGGAAAGACGGTTCAACTTGAAAAAGATGTCAGTGACCGGGATAAGTATGGCCGGCTGCTGTATTACCTATATATTGATGGAAAGAGCGTACAGGAAGAATTACTGCGAAATGGCTTAGCAAGAGTAGCGTATGTCTATGTACCAAACACCAAATATGTAGACCAATATTATGCGATACAGAAAGAAGCTCAAGAAAAGGGGATTGGGATTTGGAGTGTGGAGAATTACGCCCAGGAAGACGGATTTCATAAGGAAATCATTGAAGGAAATCAAAGCGAAACGAATAACCAAAATCAATCAGCTGTACTGCCATCAGGGGATTGTAAGATTAAAGGCAATATTTCTTCTAGAGGGGACAAAATTTATCACATGCCAGGTCAGCAATACTATGAAGTAACACAAATTGATCCTTCTCAAGGCGAGAAATATTTTTGCAGCCGAGAAGAAGCAGAACAAGCTGGTTTTCGATCCAGTCAGAGATAGTCGATTAGAAAAAGCTAAATGAAAGAGCCTAAGTAGACAGGAAGTCACAAACACTTGTCTATTTTAGGCTCTTTCATTTTTCATCATTGGTCCTTGTTTGCATGAACAGAGCAGGTTAGTGAAATATATATGTATGGACAGATGATATGACTAATATAAATCTAAAAAAACGGAAGTGGATTTTTTGAAACTGAATCGACAGCAACATAAATACCCTTTTATTATTTTAGGAATGATTCATATCCTACTTTTAATCTTGTCAATGTATAAAAGTAAAGATAGGAAGAAACATACTGTTTTATTATTAAATTACGCTGGTTTCGCTTATACATTTGAGTATATTGTTGTTGCACTATTAGATGGGTATGTTTATAAACCAAATTTCTTTAAAAATAAGAATTTAGATAAAATATTTGGATCTATTTGGTCTCAACTTTTTTACGTTCCAGTAACAGCCTTATTTATTACCGTTTATCAATTAGGATGGAAAATAAAGTTGTTATTCGGTTTATATTTTGTTCTAATTGAAAAGCTATTTATATTTTTGGGTATATTTAAAAATAACTGGTGGAGAACAGGGTATACATTTCTTACGATTTTATTATCCTTTTTTATCAATGATAAGTGGTACGAACAACTTAATAAAAGAAATCCTTTCATTTTATTTATATCTTTCTTTCATTTAATTCAACTAACATGGATGAATACGATATTCGCTTTTGCAGTATTTAGGAAAATCCGATTGGGGTTCCCTCCATTTTTGACGTGGAAGGAGCACTTTAAATTAGCACCATTAGTGGGACTTTTCATTTCTTTATTTTCTGCATGGAAGATGAAGGAAAGAAGCTATGTTTCCCAATGTCAAGTTCTTATTCTCATGTTTGTTATAGATATAACGTTGTTGAAAAAACGAATGCTAAAAGTAAAAGAGATACCTGTTTTACTTACCATCTATGCAATGGTTCTAAGGACTGCTGAATTTTATAGAAAATTAGTTTATGAATCATCGAGTAACAAAAGCGAATAAAAGTAAATGCAAACGATACAGAATGTGAAAAGGATACCTACACAAACGAGTACTTTCTTTTACGAAGGAACAGCACTCGTTTTTTTTAAATCTACCCTTTACTTACATTGACAATAAAGTATTCCAAAATTTAGTAATCATCTTATTTGAACTTAAATCAATAGTTTGTCATAATGATAATGTTTGAATATATACCAAAATAAAAGTACTGTTATAAAATATACAGTGTTTCAATAGGAAGAATCAGACCTAGCTGACAAAATAGTATAATGATATCTTTATTGCGAAATTTGTAGATATATCATTCTATTTGTAGATAGATAAAAAACTAATGGGGGGATAGAACGTGCGTAGGCGCAGGAGACTAAACAGGAGGGGAAAAATTGCCGTTTCCATACTTTTAACCATTATCATAGTCCTGTTATCTGGACTGGTTGGCAATAAGGAAATGAAGGCAGAAAAGGGAAATGCTACTAACATTGAGAACACGATAGAAATGATATCATTTTCCACAGAGCCCGTAGCGGCTTTTTCAGATTCAACATTAAGCCAATCAATCGTGGAAAAGGAAGCGGAAAAAAGAGAAGAGGCTAGAAAGAAAGAAACCGCTAAGCAAAATAAGCTGGATCAACAGAATCATGCCATCTATCTTACATTTGATGATGGGCCAACCAATGTTTCAGACGAATTATTGGACATCTTAAATGATTATCAGATGAAAGCAACATTTTTCATGATTGGTCCAAAAATACAAGAATATCCAGAAGTTGTGAAACGTATGGAAAAGGAAGGCTCTGCACTAGGACTGCATGGTATGACGCATGATGTAAAGAAAATTTATAACAGCCACTCTGCTCCATCAGAAGAAATGATAGAAACGCAGGAGATACTAGAAGATATAACGGGAGTACGTTCTGAACTTGTTCGTCTTCCTTATGGAAGTTTCCCTTATTTAACAGAAGGTATGCGTTATGTACTAGACCAAAATGACTTTAAGGTTTGGGATTGGAATGTAGATAGCTTCGACTGGAAGTTCAGTGATTCACAATATGTCCAACATACAATCCAAGGAATACAAAAAATAGAAGAATCAGGGATAACCCCAGTGGTCCTGCTACATGACACAAAAGAAACAGTCAAACACTTGCCCAAACTACTTTCCTATATAAAGGAACAAGGCTATGAAACGAAAATACTGACTGACGATATGCCGCCATTGACCTTTTCCTGTGATGGGCAATGTCGTTCTGTTAACTAATTCCATTTTAGCAGCAGGGGGTAAAGATGTTTGAAGAAGCAGTTACTAATAGCATTTGCGATTATTATCAGTATGATAGTTATTCTTAATGGATGTCAGTCTGATCAAAAACAGGCAGCTAACATCCAAAAAACGTTAGAGAAAGCTGTAGAGTATGAAAAGGATTTCGCTGCAAATCAGACAGAACTAAATGAAATGAGAAAAAATGCGCAGTTATTATATAATGATTTGATTAATCTTGACATCAATGATAAAGACAAGATTAACCAAATCATTGAAGAAGGCTTTACATACACGAAAAAACAACAACAGGAAGTAGAGGAAGCAAAGGAAAACTTCCAAAAGGCTTATCAAACGTCGTCAAAGATTGAGAAACATATCAAAAAGATTAAACATGATGATCAAAAGAATCAAGCAACAAAGCTGCTAACGGTTATGAAGGAACGAAAGAAATTGATAGATAGCTTTTTTGAAAACTACCTTGAAAACTTAAAAATACAAAATACATTTTATCAACAGTTTAAAGAGGAAAACATAAACCTAGAAAGTCTTAATGAACAGATTACAGAAATTAATCAACGCACCCAAGACATGGGAGAGACTATCCAAAAATTTAATCAATATACCAAACAGTATATGGAAGCAGAAAAGGCCTATTTTCAAATGAATTAGCTGGAGTACAAACAAGAAAATCTCCTAGTTGGGGTGGAGAATCTATGAAGCTGGTCAAGAATGGACAAGGGAATAAGATGAATGGAGCAGAAGAATATCATAGAAATACTATGATTCATCACTTGGTAAATGGGTGGAAGCAAGTGGTGAATTTTATGGCAATCATGGAGTAAAAATATGACATCTGTTGGAAATTCCCTTTAGTAATGTCAAAGAAAAGATAACAGTCCCAGATATAGACAACAACCGAAATTTGTCTATATCTGGGACTCTTTTTTAACATTAAATTGGAGAATTCTGAGGGTGTGGAATGGAATAAAGCCCTATTATGTAAATAAAAAAGCTTGCATCGTTCCTTATAAAGGAAAAAATACCTTTCATGAATATGATCAAAACTTCGCGTATATCTCTTAGAGTATACCTTTAATTCTGAGAACTTAGTGAGATTTTAAAAATGAAGGACTTATCACAGTGACCACTCGAAAAATATTGTTTCACAGAGTGTGCGAATATTTTATATAGATAGAACCGTTCGGTAAGACAAATATAATTATTTCTTTATGACTACCAAAGGGTTTGCATGGATTGAAAATATCATATTGAAAAATAAAACCTTTGGTTATGACAACGGTAGTTATAGTATTGAGGACGTATAATAATCCTAAATCCTATTTAAAGCATAAAGGAATAATACCTATAAAAAATTGGTGAGAGTATGATATAAGTCAAATTTATTATGAGTGACCTTGCGTTTTAGACTTAATATTAAAGGTATATCATTTTGCACAATATTATGAAGAAGAAAAAGACCTATCTTATTTACTGCCAGTTGTTAATAATAAAGGGGATCCAACTGAGGAATTTATAAATAGTCCAGCTCCAAATGATATTTACTTTGGAGATTTTAATATGCATGCAGAAAGTATGATGGAGTTTGATAAAAGAAGTGGATTACCTTGTTGGTGGAAGAAAGGCAAAGAAAAGTTTGAAGAAAAATTCTTGGATTACTATGAGGAATTTGATATTTTTCATACGAAAGATGAACTAGTTGAAAATTATAAAATGTTTCCGGACAGTAGTTTAGGCCATGCATTTTTAACTCTTTCAACTCTTTATTTTAATAATTTTTAAAATAAGCCTCATTTCTCAATTACAATATCAAGAAATGAGGCTTTTTATATTTAAATTTTGATAACAACTTGTCACAGTGAAGACCCGACATGCTTGCCTGTTTTTAATAAAACATACGAGTGTGCTTTCTCTCATAAATATAGAGTGATTCTAATTTATCATTCTAATTAAGAGAGGAACCGTTTTTATGATTCCTGATAAAGATACATGCATGGTTTATCATGCAACTAATTTATTTCATGCAAATATCATCCAATATAAGGGGATAAGGTTGGATGTACAAAGGCAGCTTACCGATTTCGGAAAAGGTTTTTACGTTACGTTTAATCTTGTTCAAGCAAAAAAATGGGCACGAATTAGAGCTGCATATCCACAGATATCTCCTGAAATATTGAACCAATTGGGCATCAGTAAAGTCCAGTATTTTAATCATCCAGACACAAAGGTTCCTGCTTATATAGCATATGCCCTTAATTTAAAGCAGTTACGCCAATTAAAGGGGAAAGCATTTCCTTTACCACATGAAACGGATTGGCCAGATTATCAACAATCGTGGAAGAGCTTTGTTCAAGATTGCCGTAAAGGAAAACAGCATCATTATGAATATGTGTATGGACCGGTCGGGGGAGGGCATTTAACCAACCCTAATGAAGTGAAGGCTTCCGATACAAAAGACCAACTATCTTTAAACACTCCAAAGGCCACAAGATGCTTATTAAAATTACAGGTAGTTGTCCTCAAATCTGAAGAAGAGACCTCTAAAAAATCTAAGATTAAGCAACTGTATAACCATGTAAGAAGCTTGAAAAATGCACGTAATAACGAGAACCTATTTTTGCTAGAAATACGTGATGAATTAATGAAAATTGGGAACTTAACCTACCAACAAGCAGGAAAAATCCTTCAATCCTCTTCGGTAGCCTTGCAATTCGATTCGACCCTCATGCATGAGCCACCGGCTTATTGGGCCTTTTCTATTTTATATGGAACCCATAAGTTGTGGCACAAGGAATATGAAAGGTATATAACGGGGAAGGGGAGGTGATTGTATATAAGTGTAACTGCTATAATGTGAATTTATTTGAGGTTTTTCTTACCTTCATTCCCCTTTTTTTAAAAATTCATCATATAACCCGGGTTCGATGTAATCGTTAGAAGCAATCAGTACCAATCCATTTCGATTATCATACACATAATATCTATCGACCCGATTTTTAATGACTTCAACAGTATGAGGCACTAGCTTATGAGTGTTTTCGATAATGTGTGGCGGTATCTCTCTCCCGGAAATTTTGGCCCTTTCAGCCACCCGTTGTTTGGCTAATTCAAGCGGAATATCCACTATGTAGGCATGAATTTCATACCCGGCCTTTTTAAATTTTTTAATGAGTTTTTTGTATTTTTGTGTTCTTGCCATCGTTCCTTCATGCATGAAGTGTTTTCGATGACGAATGAGCCTCTTCACTAACAACTCGCTAATATCAAGAGATTCTTTATGGACAAGACGAGCAGCATCATTCGGATGTTTCTTTTTCAATAATTCATATTCAGGAATATAATCTTTTATTTCATCAGGATCCACGGTTACGGTGCATATGCTTCTTTCAATCAGCTTTTTCTTGATAACGGTTTGCCTTATTGTCGTCTTCCCTGAAGCTGTTCCACCACCAATTAGAACGACGATTGGTTTTTCACCATTTTTAGGTGAAGAAGCTTGCTTCATGAACTCATTGACAATGTTTATATGCATGGCATGTCGCTTTTTGCTATATTTATTGCCTGCAAATGAATATACTGTCTTTGTCTCTTTTAGCTTAGGGCTATGTCTCTTAAATTTTTTTCCTAACGTACGATGAAAATAATGCTTCTCCATACTAGTCCTACAATAAGAGATAATTTTTCTGAAATGATACAATGTCTTCATAATCTTCATTTTATAGATCACCTTTACCAACCTATGCATGAAAGAGGGATTGGTGCTAGAAAATGAACCGTCCTAGTTTTTCCACAACTGGAAATAAAAATCCATCACGATATATATGTTAGATATTTCATTTGTGTTACCATAGAACCAGTTCTTTTTAACTATAAAATATAACGGACATATAATAAATGACATAAATTAAAAGGGTGGTTCTAGATTGTATCCTTTATTTGAAAGTATTTTTACAACGATTCAAGACATGGGGACAAATCGTTTTACAAATATTTATCTTTTAATTCAGTTTGCCGTGTTTTTAGGGTTGGCTGTTGTTTTCTCTCTCTTTATTTCGAGGGAAATTCGGACAATGAATAAAGTGAAGACTGCCATTGATTCTTTAACAGGCAGCGATGGGGTCGACAAACAAATAAATACCATTTTTAAGGATATTAAAGGGTCAAGATATAAAAAGCTATGGGAGCGTTACTATAATCGGGTCAAGACGAAAGACGAAGAGGAAAAGATCAACATTGATTCATTTTTTAGCGAGGATGTTCTATTCCACCAAATGGGCTTTCGTCCGTGGATGGATATGGGAGCCGGTTTATTTGTTAGTATTGGTGTTCTTGGAACCTTTATTGGACTTTCAGCAGGTCTATCTAATTTGAACGTAGGAGATACGGAATCATTACGCACAGGGATTGGGTCTCTTTTAGATGGAATGAAAGTAGCCTTTTACACTTCTGTATTTGGTGTCTTTCTTTCTTTAGTATGGACATTTTTCGATCGATACCTCGGTCATCAGCTTGAGAGTCAAATTGATTGGCATGCGGAAAAATTGGATTATCTATTAAGTACAGAAGATGAGGAACTCTTTTTGAACCGCCTGGAGAAAATCTCTAGAAATCAAGCAGACCATTTAAAAACATTATTAACCGATGCGATGGAAAAAGCGATGCAGCCGATGGTCGCGCAAATTCAACAATCGCAAACACAGGTTCAAGGTGCGTTCCAGCAATTGAGCCATCAATTTGAGAATTTAAATCATGGGATGGAATCACAATCGAGATTATTGGAATCGCAAATTGAATTGACACAAAAAAATAGTGTCGATATGACGGATCGTCTCGTAGACCAAATTACAGGCGGTACAGAAGCATCGATTACCCAATTTAGTCAATTAATCAATGATACACAGACGATGCAGCAAAATATGATGGGAACCATTAATCAAGTGGTAGACAGTTTCTCCATCATGCATCAACAGCAAAATGAGACAAGTGAAAAAACAGAAAGAATGTTCTCACGTTTTGATAAGCTCTCACAAGAGTTAGAAATGATGGGCGGAAGCTATCAACAGGCCTCTTCATATATGACGAACTTAAGTGAACAAATTCAAGCAGTTCAAAACTTAACACGTGAACAGTTGCCAGTACAGCAGGATGTGTTGAAAAGCAATCAGCTGCTTGCTGAGAAATATGAAAAAGTAACGCAAGGGTTTAGCGAGTTTAACGATAAAGCGGAATCGAAGCACGAAGAGCTGCTTACAAAACTAATCACCATCTCAACCGAAATGTCGACGAATTATCAAGGAATTTCTTCTGGATTTAAGGATTCATTAGAGGTTCAAAAACAAGCATTGGTTGATTCGAATCAATTATTAACAAATGCTCAAACCATAGTCGATTCGATTGTGACCGTAACACCGCAGCTAAGCAATATTATTAATCACATCGATACACTTTCAGATAAATTAAACGAAGCCCAAAATATTCAAAATCAGCTGCTTCCAGTGCAACATGATATAGCAAAAAGCAGCAATCAATTAGCCCATAAATACGATAATCTGACCAACGGTTTTAAAGAGTTTAATGAAAAAATTGAAAGAAAGCATGTAGAGTTAATTGATCAAGTAACAACTGTATCCAAAACGATGACTGAAACGTATAAAGACATGACAGATAGCTTTAAACAAGCCTTAGCGACACAAGAACATTCATTACATGAATCAGATAACCTCCTTCAAAGCGTGAAAGAGGCTGTTTCGAATTTAGTCCCAGTGGCACCTGAGCTAAGAGAAGTCGTTGGCCATATTGATGTGTTAAGAACACAATTAGAAAATGCACAACAAATGCAAGCAGACTTATTGCCAGAATTAGTCCATATGAGGAAAGATACAAATACAGTCATTCAGGAGGCCATTGTTTCAACTGGGGGATTTGTAAATGAAATAACAAACCAGATTCAAGCGCTGCAATCTCATTGGAATACAACAAAGGATCATTTCGTTGCCACGAGAGAAACGTTGGATTCTTCCGTTAAGGACTTTGGTGAAAATATTGATCATGGCTTAAGCAAAACCTTTGAACATGTGGATCGGACTCTTACGAAAGCTGTCTCAGAAGTTAGCAATCTCGTGAATCAATTTAGCGATGTACAAGGTGATTTACTTGATGGCTTGGAAGAACTAAGTGACGTGATTGTCAAAACTAGACCAAAAGAAGTGGTATCCGGATGAAACGTCGTAACAAAACGGAAGTCAATTACTGGCAGTCCTATGCAGATTTAATGAGTGCCATGTTAATGGTGTTTGCTCTTCTTTTAACATTGGTCATCTTGGATATTCGCGAATTACAAGAGCAGCAAGAAGAGAAAATTGAGGAAGTCGTCAGTGTGAAGAGTGAAATCATTAAGGCGCTAACCGAAGCTTTTTCCGAGTCTGATGTTTCTATCGACATTGACCAGCAAACAGGTGCCATCCGTTTTCCTGGAAGTGTCCTGTACGAATATGATTCCACCGCCTTATCTCCGGTGGGGAAGGATTTCTTAAAACAATTTGTTCCACAATATCTAGATATCCTCCTGCAGGATCGCTTTAAAGATGAAATCTCTTCGATTATTATTGAAGGTCATACCGATAATAGTGGGACGTACTTGTATAATATGAAGCTATCACAGGAGAGGGCTTACTCTGTACTTGACTATATCTATAATCAGGAAATGCCGAATTTTCACGTTCGTGAGCTTTCAAAGGAATATGTCACTGCGAATGGTCGAGGGCCTACCAGTCCTTTAGAGGATAAGGATGGACACTACAGTCCTGAATTATCAAGAAGAGTCGAATTTCTGTTTCGTTTAAAAGATGATGAAGCGATTCAAGCCATTGATAAGTTGGTGAATCAATGAAATATGAGTTTCATATGTTTAGCTTAGAATCCTGGTTAAAAGAGAATAAGCAGCAAAAACTCACCTTCAAAGACACTCATGTAACGACAGACTATGTAGGAAAGCTTGAACAGCTTGAAAATGAATTTACTCAATTACCTATGGAAGAATTCGACCAATGGGTTGAATCAAAAACGAGAAAATTAAAAAGATACATTCCCTATTTATATAAGAATGATCTAGATGAACAGCAAAAAGCAAAGCTGCTTCATTTTATTCATCATCAGGTTCAAAACGATCATCGGTATTTTCGTGTAGTGGTAGATGTACTTTATCAAACCTTAGATCATGACCATTTATGGCCTTTAGTGAAGAAGGCCTACCACTTTAATGAGGTTCAGGTTAGCCGTAGGATGGAAGAAGAGCAAGCAGAAAAGTGGCAAGCTTTCACTCGTGAAGAGGATCCCATTCTTTTTCTTGCAAAGGAAGCCGCGAATAGTGAATTAGGCTTTATCGAAGAATTGAAGACATTTTTTTTAACGGAAAATCTACCATCATATAAAGCTGTATTCTTGGAAGGATTAAAAAGGGCAGATGAGGCTTTCTATATTCGAGAAAAAGCGTTGTTTAAAAGGTTCTTCGCTAGCTCGTCGGCCACAGAGCAACAACAAATGGCTGAAGCCCTTATCCAAAGATGCAAACTAAATCACGTTAAGCCACTGGGTTTATTGGTATATGAAAAATTAAAAATCTATCGACGAAAACCAATGCTCTGGAAACATGTGGGGGAGGAAGAAAAGAAACGTTTTGCTAAGTGGGCCCTTACGTTAGAGATTAAGGAATTCTTTAACCAAGTCAACAAAAATCACGAACGCTTCCAGTATTGGAAAAAATTCATTGTGAAATTAGAAGATGCGGTAGTCATTGATAAAAAGAAGACCTTGATTCTTTATTTTGAAGATGTCGTGATTATGGAAGTACTCGCGACTGGAGCGGTATATGTGTACGAAACGAGTGTCTTTAATCATTACTTCCAGCCTAAGGTGGATAAGCTGTTAGCTGATCGAGAGAAACCAAGAGCAGCTTTGGCAAAAGAACCGGATTTAAGCAGGGAAGATGTTAGGAATCAAGCTTTGGTTTATAAAAATGGCCGTTTGACGCACCGAGGCGGCTGGCAATTTGATTTTGACCATTGGTTGAAAAGTCACTTAGGATGGGAGGTAAAAACAGATGTTCTTCAAAAGGAAGCAGATCGAGATGAAGGTTATTACGACGCCTACGAATGATGGAATTCAGGTTGAATTTGTTCAAAAGAATGGTCGGAAGGAAACCACGCTTTCCTTGCCGCTTTCCAAAGAGCAAATTGAACAATCTTACCGATTACCCGGCTTTATGGCCTATGTTTCTTGGGAGGAATTAGTGGATTCCGGATATATGGAAAATGGCATTCTTTCTTATGATTCTTATTATGGTCTTCTTCAGTATGATGAAGGACGTGCTGCCTTACATTCCCTTCTTCTTCCCGTTGAACCTACAGAGGTTACAGGAGAATTACGATTAGCTTCCACTCCTGATCAAGCAGAACTAACACTAAAATTAATGACCAAAGACGGCAGTAATTTAGATAGAGTGGGTACAGCATTTGGTGCCATGTATCGAATAGATGACCAGCTGCTGCTTCTCCCTCCAAAGGTGTATGAGTTAAAAAAAGCCCTCAATCGTGAAGAACTGATAGGCTATCAAAAAATAGGGATATGCCAGCAGCTCGCTCTTGATGCCGGCATAGCGTTAGAAAATTTTCTCGAGAATGAAACCTATAACGTAATTGAATCCTATGAATTGGATATAAAGGTCCATGCACCAGATCATATTGAAGTGATCCCAACAGGTGAGAGTGAGGAAGAAACCTATGCTCTTAATAACCTTAGCCAGCCTGTGACAAGTTTTAAAAATGGGATGAAACGAAATCGTTTTGTTCGTTCTGAGAATATAAGTGAAGATATCACAAAGCTGGCTGCAAAACGCCATATCACGGGGGAAGAGGTTCCGTTATTTTTTGAAAATCCATCTGCTGTTTTGCCTGAGCATGATTATCACATTGATTTGGAGTTATTTTCAAAGCGGGTAACAGGCATTATTCCGATTCAACATATTCGACCGGTTTATAATCAAGAATCAAAAATCAACTGGTTTGGATCCGATGAAAATGGGCCAGATGAGACAAAAGCGTACAATCCCGAATTTTTAAAAGACCTAATGGAGCAGCATCCAACTGAGCAATATGTCTACCATGCTGGTGAATGGTTTTACTTAGACCCGATTATGCGAAAAGCATTATTGGATCTCCCTGAAGACGAGGAAGCAGGATTAAGTAAAACGTTCACTTTGGATATTCGTGATAATGAAAATGAACTAGAATACCAATTAGCTGAAAAGGGCAGTAAGGAATACCAGCCATTTCCCGTTCCCAATGGACTGCATGCCACGTTATTTGACCATCAATTTCAAGGCTATCAATGGCTTTGTCATCTTAAGGAGCAGGGAAAAGGCGGCTTGCTTGCTGATGACATGGGTCTTGGAAAAACGATTCAAGTGATTGCGTTTTTACTTAGGGAAAAGGAAAAGAACAGGTTGAAACCAACCCTGATTGTCCTTCCCATTGCCTTAATTGAAAATTGGTTGGATGAGATCCAGAAGTTTGCACCAGCGCTAAAGGAAAGCATCTATGTTCATAAAGGCACGAGTAGACATAAAGCGGCTGAACAGATTGCCCAATACGAGATTATTTTAACAAGTTACGATACGTTAAAAATCGATCAATTGATACTAGGCAAGATTGACTTTCAATCAATCATTTGTGATGAAGCGCAAAATATGAAATCACATTCAAGTCAACGTTCACGAGCATTAAGAGCGATGAAATATGAATTTCGTCTTGCTATGACAGGAACACCAGTTGAAAATAGTTTAGAAGAACTATGGTCGATTATGGACTTTGTTCAACCTGGCGCTTTAGGTTCGTTGCGAGAATTTAGAAGGAATTATATTGAAACCGTTGATTATGAAGGCTTATTGAAAAAGATTAAACCCTATTATCTAAGAAGAACCAAAGCGGAAGTACTAGATGACAGGCTTCCAAAGAAATACATTCACGATCCGTTTTATATAGAGGCTGCCGATGTTCAAAAACAAATTTCTCAAACGATGTTGCAAACGAAGGAAACCGGTCAAATAGCCATTTTAAATATGTTGACAAAGTTAAGGCAATTATACGGACATCCTGGAGTTTTGATCAAAGACTATGAAAATCTTTCCTATAAAGATATTCCTAAAGTTCAGGCTTTAATTGAATTGGTTAATGATATTAAAGCTAAAAATGAAAAAGTGTTAATCTTTACCGAGTTTCGAGGTCTTCATTCCATCTTGAAAAGATTATTTATGAGCATGTATGGAATATCCGTACCTGTTATTGACGGCAATACAAAGAATAGGCAATGGGTTGTTAAACAATTTAATAGTGAGCCTGGATTCGGAATCATGTTATTATCTCCAAAAGCTGCGGGAGTTGGGTTGACCATTACCAGCGCTAATCATGTTATTCATTATACAAGATGGTGGAATCCTGCTGTGGAAAATCAAGCAACAGACCGAGCGTATCGCATTGGGCAAACAAAAGATGTTTCCGTCTACCATTTGATTACTAGAGACAAGCATAACTTCCCACAGGGAACGGTAGAAGAACTCATGCATGTGCTGTTAGAAAGTAAACGGGAACTAGCCGAAAACGTCATCATTCCCTTTGACTTTTCAGAGATTCAAAGTATGGTAATGGAAAAGATGGGGATGACAAAGGAACAATAATTGAGGATTGTCTTATTATAAATTCAAATGAAAACGCATGGATTCATGCGTTTTTTAAATAGTGCGTAATCATTTAGTTTCTAACTAATCATCTAGCATCAACCTATTGCATCCTTCAAAAGGAGGAATATAAATGAATAAATCAACTTATTTCTATCAATTTCTAGAACCGATTTCAAAGGAGCTTGCATTTGTTGCACGCGAACTCGAAAACAGTATTTATTCAAGTCCGCGAACGATATTGACACATGCAAGGGTTTTTGTTGAAAATATTTTACAGCAAGTGATTCAAGCAGAAAAGATAGCGGAAGAACCTTGGTCCAATTTGAAAGATCGAATTGATTTGCTTAATTCAAATGGTTATTTAACTGTTGAAATCCGTGATGCTTTACATTATGTCCGTCAAATTGGAAATCAGGCTTCCCATGATATTCGTATGTTTCGATATTCTGAAGCACTTTTATCTTGGGAAGCTGTGTATAAAATCGTCAAGTGGTATGTGGAAGTGTATGGTCCGGTCGATTTCACCGTCCCTTCTTATCAGGACCCGTCTCCAAGGAATGAGCAATTCTATGACATAACAGAACTTGAAGCAAGATTAAAAACATTAGAAAAGCTTCTTAAAGAATCACTCGAACAAGGTGGCAATAAGCCTGGAGGAAATGAGCCAGCACCTGCATCCTATGATATTTCCATTAAAGAAGAACCACCAGGCTTTACAACCATTCGTACACTAATATATAAAGGTCAAGCACTTGAAGTTCCCCACTTTTTGCGAGATGCTTTTCTTTTACCGCAACGTTTTGCTAAGTCTGTAACTTATCTGATTAGACTTGGTGCCGAGCAGCAAGCGCGTATTATGAGTGAACTGCCCAACAATCTTGAAGGCTTACATCAGCATGTGAAGCGATATAGTGATAAAAATAATGAACTCTTTTTTGAAGAATTAGCATTGTTTATAAAAGAGGAAAAAACACGCAGACAGCTTACATTAGAGCGGCCGGGGGAACTCTTTTTATTTTTCAAAGCTGATTATATTGTTGTCACCGAGGAATTAGCAAAGCTGCCTCTTACTTCTGAAGAATTTGCAGGGATTCCGAATCTCCTTAGACAGCTTCAAGAAGACCAGATTGAAACAGTAGGACAATTACCAAAGGAACTCGTCATTTTAGCAAAATATGAAAATGTCGGTGTAGGCACCGTCGAGAAATTATTTGACCAATTGAAAGCAAAGCAAGTAATGAGGAAGGAGTCGGCACCGATTAATATGTAAGAATATTTATTTGGTACAAACAAAATAACGGAAATTAATTACTATTTAAGCAGAAGAACCTACTTCTGCTTATTTTTATACCACTATGAACTAGTAAAATATAAGTAACTCGGAATCATTAGTTATTTATACGATTCCTAATGCTTGGCTTATTAGATTGCGATTAGTTGCATATAAATAAAGAGCAGCATCATAATAAAGTTTATTTTGGCTGAAAGTCGTTCAAGAAAAATATAAGAGAGGGGAAATTAATGGAAATAGTAAGAGCTACTGATAAAGAAATTACTACGATTGTCAGGCTTGCCTTAAAGCTATGGCCTGAAGCGGATTCAGATGAACATACACAAGAGTATAAGGAATTAATGCAACATTCAGAGGCAGTTGTATTTTTATCGAGAGACGCGGATACATTCGTGGGCTTTGCTCAGTGCCAGCTTCGGACGGATTATGTGGAAGGTACGGAAAATAGTCCTGTAGGTTATTTGGAAGGAATTTTTGTCGAAGATACATATAGAAGAAAAGGGATAGCCAAACAACTTTTGGCTGCTTGCGAGGATTGGGCACGGCAACAAGGCTGTACTGAATTTGGAAGTGATGTTGAAATACAAAATCTCGACAGCCTTAGATTTCATTTAAAAAATGGTTTTCACGAGGCCAACCGAATTATTTGTCTTGCCAAAAAACTGTAAAATGGTAAAGAAGCAGAATGACAATCTTGAGGACAGTGCGCTCCTTTTGCTATAAAAAACCAATACTACGAGCGAACCGTCCCTATGTAGCAATGTCAAAAACGTTCAGATTATTTAATTGTCTTTTCTGCTAATATCTTTTTTAGTTCTTCTTGGCTTTCTTGCAATGCTTTCATCTCTTGTTCCATTTTTTCTAATTTATCAATCATTGGTTTTAATGCTTCCTGAAGCATGTCATGTAATCGCATCGCTTTTTCATCTCTAGTTGGTTCCATAATTGTGTTACCTCCCAATATGTAAGATTGAACATCTTAATCATACTTTATAAAAAATATAAAAACACTAAATAATATAGAAATGTCAAAAAGTAGTCATAATTTAGATAGGGAACTGTCTATTTTAGTCTTCTTTTACTAGATAAAAAGCATCTATACCGATTAAACTAAGATCCAAAAAAGATATTCTAGGAAAACGCTTGAACATACTGCTTGCGAGAATTGGGCAAGGGAACAAGGCCTAATTTATGTCATCTCATAAGAAGTTCTTTATAGGAGTAGATTGTGAAGAGAATTCAATCGAGTTTAAAAAACTTACAGTGATGACCTATTATTTAGGTAGGTTTGAGTAGGAAAATCTGAGCGGGTTTCAAGAATATACGGTAGACAGGAAGCGTGTGTTAATATATTATAAAGAAAATTATATACTTATTTTAAACAGGTGTTATGCATGTAAGATTGTATAGCTTAATAGGGAAGTTCGGTGAAAGTCCGACACGGTACCCGCCACTGTAATTCGGAGCGACCTGCACAATGTCACTGCTTTATTTTAAAGTGGGAAGACGCAAGGAGCATCGATGGTAAGTCAGGAGACCTGCCTGTTTAGATAACACGAATTGACCTACGGGCTATAGGGGAGGTGTTTACGGAGACGAAAGTATGCTTTTTTCTGTTTAAAGCAGAACATACCCTTGTTTTTTGTGAGCATTTAAACCAACCAAGTTTAAATGCTCTTTTTAGTTTGGTCACTATTTCATACGATGGAGGTAATTTAAAATGAGAAAAAGATCATTATGGGTTTCATTTGTTGTACTGTTAGGGTTAACAAGCTATTTTTGGACGAACTCTTATCGTCCAGCCTATGCTATGCATATAATGGAAGGCTTTCTACCATTTGGTTGGGCTATTTTTTGGTGGGCGATTACCATTCCATTTATTGCCGTTGGAATACGGTCGATAACGATTAAATTAAAAGAAAATCCTGAATTAAAATCTATGCTAGGTCTGTCTGGTGCATTCGCATTCGTTTTATCTGCGTTGAAAATTCCTTCAGTGACAGGTAGTTGTTCCCATCCAACGGGTGTAGGATTGGGGGCCATTTTATTTGGTCCAACGACGATGAGTGTTTTAGGAACAATCGTCCTTTTATTTCAATCACTATTGTTAGCACATGGTGGAATAACTACGTTAGGGGCGAATGCCTTTTCGATGGCTGTCGTCGGACCTTTCCTTTCTTATGGTATATACAAGTTTGGTAGAAAAATGAATTTATCCCTCGCTGTTTCAGTTTTTTTAGCTGCAATGATAGGGGATTTAGGTACATATTTAGTGACATCTTTTCAATTAGCGTTAGCCTTCCCGGCTCAAGTAGGTGGATTTGTGCCTTCATTTGTAAAGTTTGCTAGTATCTTTGGTATTACACAAGTACCTTTAGCGATTAGCGAAGGCCTACTTACGGTTATTGTGATGAACGTACTTCAAAAATATAATATGACAGAGTTAAATCAATTACCGCTGATGAAGGAGGCACGCTAACATGAGAAATGGAATATTATTTTTATTCGTTATTCTATTAGCCATTTTTCCTTTACTTTTTTTAAAAAATGCTGAATTTGGTGGAGCTGATGGGCAAGCAGAGGAAGCGATTATCGAAGTGGCACCTGACTATGAGCCCTGGTTTCATGCGATATGGGAACCACCAAGCGGAGAAATTGAAAGTTTACTATTCTCGTTACAAGCGGCTATCGGAGCCATAATCATCGGCTATGTCATAGGATATGGAAAAGCTAGAAAAAAATATTCTTCATCTAAAGAATAGCGGAATGAAGTAAATCCTATGATAAAAATTGATGATTATGCTTATACCAGCGGATTAAAAGATGTTCATCCCATTGAGAAGGTCAGCTTTGCGCTAACTTTCCTCTTTTTTACTATTCTTTCAAAAAATAATTTGGTAGCTGGTTTTACTTTTACTGTAATGAGTATAGGGGTGTTATTCAAGGCGAAAATCCCATTTATAGTCTATTTGAAACTGCTTTTCGTTCCTTTTCTATTCTTAATGACAAGCTTGGTTGCCATTTTATTTTCCATTGCACCTATTAATCAAGAAGAGCTAGGGGTGGTTTGGAGGGCTGAAATAGGTTTATGGCAAATCTATATTAGTTCATATAGTTTCCAACAGTCATACGAACTAGCTTCAACGATTTTAGCAAGTGTGAGCTGTTTATATTTTCTTGTATTATCAACTCCTCTTTATCAAATTATGTGGGTATTAAAAAAAGGAAAACTCCCCACTGTTTTTGTAGAATTAATGGGGATTACGTATCGATTCATCTTTGTTTTATTGGAAAAGGTGAATGAAATATATATTGCACAATCTAGCAGGCTTGGCTACCAAAATTATAGAAGCTGGTTTTCCAGTGTTGCACAGCTTATTGTCAGCCTTTTCATTAAATCAATGCGCTCAGCAAATGAACTTCAAATCGCAATGGATAGTCGAGGTGGAGATGAACATTTGTATGATGTGGATTTATCAATGGGCTACAATCGTGGGCATTTTGTCATTATTTTTATTTCGTTTGTAACACTTTTCATGATGTATATTATGACAAAATCATGAAAGACCAATGAAAAGGAAGTATGCCGAGTGAGTGAACAAATGATAACGTTTGAACAAGTTTCCTATCAATATGCAGATGGAACGATGGCATTGAATCAAATAAATCTGTCCATTGAAAAAGGAAAGAAGATAGCCCTGTTAGGGAATAATGGAGCTGGGAAATCGACACTATTTCTGCTGATGAATGGTATTTTAAAGCCAACAAGTGGCAGCATTCTATACAGTGGAAAGAAGTTGACCTATAAACGAAAAGAGATTCAGCAATTAAGGCAGCAAGTTGGTATTGTATTCCAAAATTCTGAAACCCAACTTTTTTCATCTAGTGTCTATGAAGATATTAAGTACGGTCCAAAAAATTTAAATTTACCCATCGAAGAAATAGAGAGGCGCGTAAAGGAAGCCATCACATTAACAGAAACAGAATCGCTCAAAGATAAACCTCCTCACTTTTTAAGTGTCGGACAGAAGAAAAGAGTAGCGATTGCCGGAATTGTTGCTATGGATCCAGAATTGATGGTGTTGGATGAACCAACCGATGGGCTCGATCCTTACTATTCAAATAGAACGATGGAAATTTTAGGGAAAATCCATCACCAAAATCGGACGATTTTATTGTCAACGCATAATGTAGATTTAGCTTATGAGTGGGCAGATGAGGTCATCATTTTAAACAATGGGCATATATTAGCTCAAGGAACAGCCGTTGAGGTTTTTAATAAAAGAGACATTCTCGAAAAAAGCCATTTACAAAAACCTTGGATTATGGAAGTGTTTGAAAGATTACAAAGAACGAATGTATCCAATAAAAAGTATCCGAGGTCGAAAGCAGAGCTGTTTGAAATGATGGAATGATTATTTAAATTGGATAAATACCCATGAAGGAGTTATCCTGCATAAGCCGTTATTAATGTTTCAAAAAAAATAGTATGTTAACTTTCGAGATTATGTGATATATTTATAAACAATTTAATAATTAATTTAAATAAGTGCTCACATTTGTGAGGTAAAAGGGAAACTAGTGAAAGTCTAGTACAGCCCCCGCTACTGTAAGAGCTGATGAAATTACAATACCACTGAGAAATCGGGAAGGTGTAAGAGTAAAAAGAAGCTTAAGTCAGGAAACCTGCTTATTTAAACGACACTTGCTTTTCGGAGGGAGAAGTATAGGCGGGACAATTTTACCTATTGTTCTTGTGTTTCAGTATGCTTTTTTTATACTGTCATTTCACATGCCTGTATTCCTTTTAAAAGGAGTGCAGGCATTTTTTATTTGGAGGTAAGTCTATGAAAAAGGGAAAAATTTTTGTTGTTGGCTTCGGTCCCGGTGATCGTGAGCATATTACCAATCGAGCTGTAGTTGCCTTGCAGGAAAGTGATTGTATTATTGGCTATAAAACATACGTGGAGCTAATTGAATCTTTCGTAACAGCAAAATCCATTGTTAGTACGGGTATGACAGAAGAAGTGTCACGTGCACAGGATGCAGTAAAGAAGGCGGAAGCAGGCCATATTGTCTCGGTGATTTCTAGTGGAGATTCAGGCGTTTATGGTATGGCTGGATTAGTGTATGAAGTGCTAATTGAGAAGGGGTGGACTGAAAAAGATGGAATTGAGGTAGAGATTGTTCCTGGTATTTCAGCTATTAATTCTTGTGCAAGTTTATTGGGTGCGCCTGTCATGCACGATTCCTGCACGATTAGCTTAAGTGATCATTTGACGCCTTGGACTGTAATAGAAAAACGCATTGAAGCGGCTGCGATGGCGGATTTCGTTATCGCTTTATATAATCCGAAAAGCGGTCGACGGACACGCCAAATTGTAGAGGCCCAAAATATTCTATTAAAATATCGTTCTCCCGAAACACCTGTAGGACTTGTGAAAAGTGCTTATCGAGAAAATCAAAATGTTGTGCTGACAACACTGGCTGAAATGCTAGAACATGATATCGGAATGCTGACAACGGTTATCATTGGGAACTCTTCTACTTTCTTTTATGATAATAAAATTATTACCCCTCGAGGTTATCAGCGTAAATATACGTTAGGTGAAGAGAAGCAAAGCTTAAAACCGCATCAACGTTTGAAAAAGGAAGCTGAACCATGGGCATTAAATCAAGAAACAGGGGAAGCGAAAGCTGGTTATGAGCAAAGTGTAAAAGAAAAACAAGAGGTTAGTTCATTAGATATGGCTTTAAAGGCATTATCTATGGTGACTAAAACTGAAATAGTCAATCCATTGTTCGTACAACAGGCGGTCGAAGATATATTTGAATTTGCTGTTTCACCTGGTGTTGCCAATAAATTTATTACGCCAAAGCAAATGCGCATATTGGCAGAAACCATTGGCGAAACAGGCACCATGGAATATACACCGGATCATCGTTTTATTGTAAAGATTCCAACAAATCAGCCTGAATCAATTGTTGAAAGACTCAAACAAAATGATTTAATTGTCATGCCTGTGAGCGATGTATTAAATGTAAAAGCTTGTGATTTTTGCTACGGTGAAAAAGCTGAATCGATTCCATATGCAGAAGAAATAGCAGCAAGTTTGGGGGGCTTAAAGCTTCCAAAAGAATTACATATTGGTTTCAACGGCTGCGGTATGGCCTGTTACCGGGCAGTATTCGATGATATCGGGATTGTTTACCGCAAGAAGAAATTTGATTTATTTATTGGCGCAAAGCCTGTTGGCCGTACAGCCCATGCTGCACAGCCTGTAGCAGAAGGAATTGAACCAGATGAACTACTGCCGTTATTAACGAAAATTATAGAAGAGTACAAACAAAATGCCCATCCAAATGAACGCCTTTTTAAATATTTTAAACGTGTGAAAAAAATTCAGTATTTTAACTACCAGGATATGAGCTCCAAAATTGAAGTCGAGCCGGCACCATGTGGAGATTAGGAGGAACCTATGATTTTATTTTTAGCAGGCACAAGTGATGCGAGAGCATTAGCCATTCAATTGCAAAGTCAAGGCTATCCTTTATTAGCAACAGTAGTCACAGAATCTGCAGCCGAAAGTTTAAAAGAACACCATATTCCTTATCAAGTGGGACGATTATCAGTTGATGATATGATGGCGCTTATTCAGAAGCAAAAGATGAATGGTGTCATTGATGCCAGCCATCCATATGCGGAAGAAGCGTCGAAAACCGCAATGGCAGCAGCACAAGCATGTGAGATTCCCTATATTCGTTATGAAAGGCCAGAAGAACAGTTTATTTCCCCACTAATTACAGAGGTTGAAAGTTATGAGGAGGCAGCTAAATTAGCTCAATCTCATAAAGGAACAATCATGCTGACAACGGGCAGCAAAACGTTAGAAATATTTACGAAATATTTAATGTGTGATGAAATTCGGCTTATATGCAGAATGCTTCCGAATATAGGGAACATGGAAAAGTGCCATAGGTTAGGGATTAAACAAAAGGACATCATTGCGATCCAGGGTCCCTTTTCGGAATCATTAAACAAAGCGCTATGCGAGCAATACAATGTAACTTTAATGATTACAAAAGAAAGCGGCAAAGTGGGATCTGTAGATGAAAAAATGACAGCTGCTCTGCAATTAGGGATTCCTGTCATTTTAATTAAGCGTCCAGCGATGGAATATCAAAATTTTTGTACTTCTTTCGAAGAAGTAAAACAATTATTGGGAGGTTTGATTCATGGCAAACATGAACTTTAATACAAAATTTATTCCTGTAACGGTAGATCCAGACAAGATTTATGATTACAGTTTCGCCATTATCAAAGAAGAGATGGGGGAGCATTCATTTACAGATGAGCAATGGCTGGTTGTTCGGCGGGTGATTCACGCTTCAGCAGATTTTGAGTTAGGCCGCAGCATGATTTTTACACCTGATGCTATTGAGGCAGGGATTCAATCCATATTAGCTGGCCGTCATGTAGTGGCGGATGTACAAATGATTGAAAGTGGTTCTGGCCGCAAGCGATTCCAAAAGCATGGAGGGGACTTGCATTGTTATATTGCAGATGAAGATGTCGCAAAGGAAGCAAAGGCTCAAGGAACAACCCGGGCTATTATTTCCATGCAAAAAGCAACGCGTTTACATGAAGGAGGAATTTATGCCATTGGCAATGCGCCAACCGCGCTGCTGGAGTTAATTCGTTTAATGAAAGAAGGGGAAGCAAAACCGGATTTAATTATTGGAATGCCCGTCGGATTTGTATCAGCAGCAGAGTCGAAAGCGGAGTTAGCGGTGCTGGAAGGAATTCCATTTATTACGAACGCAGGGAGAAAGGGTGGCAGTACCGTGACAGTCGCTGCACTTAATGCCATTTCGATTATGGCGGATGAACGAGCAAAAGAAACAAAATAAAAAAGACCCTTCACAAATGCGCCACGGCTACACAACGGGAGCCTGTGCAACAGCGATGACAAAGGCAGCATTGCAAGCTCTCGTTGTGGGAAAGGTACCAGATGAAGTCACGATTTATTTACCGGCTGGCCAGTATGCAACATTTAAAGTATCCGCATTTCACCTGTCAGAAGACGGGGTAATGTGCGAAACAATTAAAGATGCCGGGGACGATCCTGATGCTACACATAGAGCACGAATTCAGAGTACCGTTCGTTATTCAGAAGAAAAAGGCATTCATTTAGATGGCGGGATTGGTGTAGGGCGAGTGACAAAAGCGGGACTACCTGTACCAGTTGGTCAAGCAGCGATAAACCCCGTACCACGTAAAATGATATATGGGGTTGTACAAGAAGCAATTGAAAAATTTAAATTGGATTGTGGAATTAAAGTAATCATTTCTGTTCCGGATGGAGAAAAAATTGCTGAAAAAACATTGAATAAGCGGTTAGGCATTATCGGCGGAATTTCGATATTAGGTACACGGGGAACGGTGGTTCCATTTTCAAGTTCTGCTTATATGGCAAGTATCGTACAAGCGATTAATGTAGCAAAAGAATCCGGATGTGAGCATGTAGTCATTACAACGGGTGGACGCAGTGAAAAACATGCTATGCAGCAGTATCCTCATTTACCAGAAGAAGCATTTATAGAAATGGGCGATTTTGTTGGTTTTACATTAAAACATATTGCACGGAAGAAGATTCCGAGAGTCTCGTTAGTAGGGATGATGGGTAAGTTCTCAAAAGTTGCCCAGGGTATTATGATGGTTCACTCCAAAAGTGCACCTATTAGTTTAGAGTTTTTAGCAGGTATTTCCAATAAAGTAGGTGTTGATGAGGAGATACAGCGAGAAATTTTACAGGCGAATACAGCTTCACAGGTTGGAGAGATGCTTCAGGGAAACGAGGCATTCTTTACGGCACTTTGCAAGAACTGCTGCTACTATGCATTGAATCATATGAATACTGACATCAACGTATCGACAACCTTGTATACCATGAATGGAGATTGTTTAGGAAAGGCTGAGAATATTGACAAATTGGATGAAGATGATTGGTATAGGGGATAATGGCGCGGAAGGATTGCTCCCCCAATATACTGAGTGGATTAATGAATGTGATGTACTTGTAGGCGGGGAACGTCATTTACAATTTTTTTCAAAAATGAATAAAGAGAAAAAAATAATTAAAGGCGGTTTGTCAGCATTAACAGCTGAATTACAGCAAGAAACACGAAATGTCGTTATTTTAGTGTCCGGTGATCCACTGTTTTATGGACTTGGCAGTTTACTTGCGAAGAAGCTTCAGTTAGAGATTTATCCTTATACCAGTTCGGTACAGCTCGCTTTTTCTAAAATGCAGGAAAGCTGGCAGGATGCGTATATTATCAGCTTGCACGGCCGTTCCATAAAAGGGTTTGCACAAAGAATTGATGGGCGTAAAAAAATGGCTATTTTAACAGATGAAACGAATTCTCCGCAGGCAATTGCAAAATATTTAAAGCGATTCGGCATGACAGAATATGATGCCTTCGTTGCTGAAAATTTACAAGGTGAAAAGGAGCGGTGCCGCTATTTCACTTTGGACGAAATGGAGCAAACCTCCTTTTTTCCATTGAATGTTGTGATTTTGAAACAGCGTGAAGTAGTGGAACGTTCTTCTCTTGGAATCCCGGATGATGCATTTCTTCAGCGAAAGCCAGATAAAGGATTAATTACTAAAAGGGAAATTCGAACTCTTTGTCTGCAAGAGTTAGGGCTTAAGGAGAATAGCATTGTTTGGGATATAGGAACCTGCACAGGTTCGGTTGCGATTGAAGCAGCGAAAATAGCTCGGGAAGGTGCCGTTTATGCCATTGAAAAAAATGAAGGTGACCTTGAAAACTGCCTGGGAAATCAATTAAAACATCGTACAGATTTTGTTGCAGTGTTGGGGAAGGCACCCGACCGTCTAGATGAATTTCCAGATCCAAATGCGATTTTTATTGGTGGCAACGGTGGAAATATGGAGCATTTATTGCAATCATGTATTTCACGCTTAAAGCCACATGGACGCCTTGTTATGAATATTGCAACGATTGAAAATCTTGCAGAAGCGCTGCAGCATCTAAAATCATTAGGTTGTGAAGTATCCATATTACAGGCGCAAATTTCAAAAAGTAAACCAATCTTAAATTTAACGCGTTTTGAACCATTAAATCCAATCTATATTTTGACAACAAAGAAAGGAAAAGAATCATGAGAATAGGAACTTTATTCGGATTAGGTGTTGGGCCAGGAGATCCAGAATTAATCACAGTAAAAGCATTTCGCCGATTGCAGGAAAGTCCGGTCATTGCTTATCCCAAAAAATTAAAGGGGAGTAAATCTTATGCTCACCGTATTGTTGAAGTGTATATAAACCCGGCAGAAAAAGAAATGCTTGGTTTAGTATTCCCCATGACAAAAGATGAAGATACACTACGTGCGGAGTGGACAAAATCAGTAGAAGCTATTTATAGCTATTTAGTTCAAGGAAAAGATGTCGCTTTTGTAACTGAAGGGGATCCGATGCTGTTTAGCACATTTATACATTTAATGAACTTAATGAAATCGATGTACCCTGATGTTCCGATTGAAACGGTAGCAGGCATTTCGTCGTTTAATGGTTCTGCTAATCGCTTAGGGATTGCATTGGCTGACGGTGATGACCATGTCGCCATGATTCCTGCTACGGAGGATATGGAAGAAATGCGCCAAGTGATTGAAAACCACGATGCGATTGTCTTTATTAAAGTAGCAAAAGTTATAGACGTAATGCTCAATCTTTTGGAGGAAATGAATTTATTAGAAAAAGCACATGTCGTTACAAAAGTTACATCTGATGAAGAGGTAATTTGGAAAATCAATGAACTACGGGATGCAGAATTAAATTACTTGTCATGTATGGTGGTGCGCAAATAATGAGGAAAATGTGGATTATCGGAGCAGGTCCGGGCGATCCGGATTTAATCACGGTGAAAGGTTTAAAGCTATTAAAAGAAGCGGATGTTGTGATGTATACAGATTCACTCGTAAGCGAAACTTTGGTAGCGGAAGCGAAGGAGTCGGCAGAAATTATCCGTACAGCAGGGATGCATCTTCAGGAAATGGTGGATTGTATTGTCGAGCGTGTCAATGCAGGTAAAAAGGTTGTACGTTTACATACAGGCGACCCAGCAATGTACGGGGCAACGATGGAGCAAGTGGCGCTGCTGAAGACGCATGATATTAGCTATGAAGTTGTTCCAGGTGTAAGTTCTGTTTTTGCATCTGCAGCAGCGGTTGGTGCAGAGCTGACGATTCCTGATTTAACTCAAACACTCATTTTAACGAGAGCAGAAGGGCGTACACCTGTGCCAGAGCATGAAAAATTACAGGCGCTGGCAAGCCATCACTGTACGATAGCAATGTTTTTAAGTGCGACATTAACAAAGAAAATTACTAAAGAATTGCAGGCAGCAGGCTGGGCAGACGATACGCCAGTTGCTGTTGTGCAGCGTGCTTCGTGGCCTGACCAAAAAATTGTGCGGACAACACTGTCTGAATTAGATGAAGCAATGCGTGTCAATGGCATTCGTAAGCATGCGATGATTCTAGCTGGCTGGGCATTAAACCCGCATATTCATGAAAAAAATTATCGTTCGAAGCTTTATGACAAAACCTTTACTCATGGCTTCCGCAAAGGTGTGAAGGAGAATGATTAGTTTACGTGAAGGTGAAATTCCTAATATTGTAAAGCGCAAACCATATGCCCTCGTTGCCATAACGAAACATGGGGTGGCACATGCAAGAAGCTACACTGAAAAATTCCCCTATGCGGACCTATATTATATGAAGAAATTCGAGCAGGGTGACGAAGAGGCCCGTCAGATTCAGTTATTTGATGGTACGGTTCGCCTATTATTACCCGCTTTGTTCCAGCAGTATAAAGGAATCATTTGCATCATTTCTCTAGGTGCTGTTGTTCGTATGATTGCTCCGCTTTTGATTGATAAAAAGAAAGATCCTGCAGTGTTAGTAGTAGATGATAAAGGCCAATATGTCGTCAGCGTTTTATCAGGTCATATTGGCGGTGCCAATGCCTTAACCCATGAATTTGCAAAAGCAATTGGTGCTGTCCCAGTTGTAACAACAGCTTCAGATGTGCAAAAAACGATTCCCGTCGATTTATTTGGCGCCCAATTTGGGTGGATGTGGGATAGTGAAGAAAAATTAACACCTGTTAGTGCATCGGTTGTCAATGAAGAGCATGTTGCGATCGTGCAGGAAACGGGTGAAAAAAATTGGTGGATGTACGATCGCTCAATGCCTGACCATTTAAAAGTTTATCCAACGATAGATGAAGCGATTATGGCAAAGCCACAAGCAGCACTGCTTATTACAGATCGTTTAATTGAGGCACATGAAGAGATGCTGCTCGAGAACGGAGTTATATATCGTCCAAAATCAATTGTACTTGGCATTGGCTGTAATCGTGGGACGACAATGGCAGAAATTGAACAAGTCATAGATGAAACATTAGCTGAGCTGTGTTTAAGTAAAAAAAGTGTCAAAGCTGTTGCGACCATCGACTTAAAGAAAAACGAAAAAGGCCTGCTTGAATTAACTGCCAAACATAACTGGTCGTTTGTAACTTATACACCTGACCAGCTAAATGAAATACCGATGCAAAACCCATCGGAAACAGTCTTTAAATATACAGGTGCATATGGAGTCAGTGAGCCGGCCGCATTGCGTTATGCAAATGCAAAAGCGTTACTGCTGGAGAAAAAGAAAAGCGGAAATGTGACTATATCCATTGCACGTGTCAACTTTGAGGAGGAAGCACGATGAATCGATTTGTTCTAGCCGGCACAGGAAGCGGTGTTGGAAAAACAACATTCACAATCGGCATTATGCGCACGCTTATGAAGCGCGGATTAACAGTCCAGGGTTTTAAATGCGGTCCGGACTATATTGACCCAACGTATCATACAGCTGTCACAAAACGCCCTTCTCGTAATATTGATAGTTTCATGATGTCCCATGATACAGTCCGTGCTATTGTCGCAAGAACGAGCCAAGATGCAGATGCAGCTATTATTGAAGGGGTGATGGGCTTTTATGATGGTAAATCTCCATTATCAAATGAAGGATCTGCTGCTCATATTAGTGAGATTACCAAAAGTCCCGTCATTTTAATTGTCAATGCAGCAAGTATGGCAAGAAGTGCAGCTGCGATTGTTAAAGGATTTCAAATGTTAGATGAAAACTCCACTATTGTTGGCGTTATTGCCAATCAATTAGGAAGTAAAAGCCATTTTGAAATGATCAAAGCAGCCATTGAACAAGAATGTGGAATTCCCGTCATTGGCTATCTGCCAAAAGGAGCCGTACCTTTGATGCCAAGCCGTCATCTGGGTTTAGTACCAGCCATTGAACGTGGTGATTTAGATTCCTATTTTGATAGTCTTGCAGAAGCTATCGAAGAAACAGTGGATATTGAACAACTTCTGGAAATGACAAAAACACAATCATTGGACGTTTCTGAATCTATCTTTGATGCACAGCCGCAAAGACAAGAAGTACATATTGCAGTCGCAAAGGATGCTGCCTTCAACTTCTATTATGAAGAAAATCTAGAATTACTCCGTACGTATGGTGCCACGTTGCATTACTTCTCTCCCTTACAAAATGAGGAAGTTCCAGAGAAAGCAGAGGGGCTGTATATCGGCGGCGGTTTTCCGGAAGAGTTTGCAGAAAGCTTAGCGAAAAATGAAGAAACGAAGCAATCCATAAGAGCAGCGCTTGAGCGGGGCGTGCCAACATTAGCAGAATGCGGCGGTTTCATGTATTTAACAGAGGAAATTGTCAATCGTCAAGGGCAGGTCTTCCCGATGCTCGGGATCATTCCGGGACGTGTGCGGATGCAAGATAAATTAGCGGCACTTGGATACCGGGAAATTACAGGTGTTCCAGGCAACTTTCTAATCAATGAAGAGGAGCAGGCAAAAGGGCATGAGTTCCATTACTCAACGTATGAGGGGGAGCATACATCACCTGCTTATTTTAGTAAAGGCCGTTTTCGTGCTCAGCAAGAAGGTTATCTACATAAAAATATTGTTGCTGGTTATACACACTTTCACTTTGCGTCGAACCCACAGCTTGTGAAAAATTGGCTGACAGCATGTTTGGAGGATAAACAATGAAATATTTCCCATTATTAATGAATATTGACTATAAAAAGGTTGTTATTGTTGGGGGCGGACATGTAGCTCGTCAAAAAGTAGAAGCGCTGCTGCCAACAAAGGCACTAGTGACAGTAATAAGCCCAGCTGTAACTGAAAAATTGCAGCACTACATCAATGAAGGGCTTGTGACATGGAAAGAAAAAACATTTGTACCTGCTGATTTAGATGATGCAGCACTGATTTTCGCGGCTACAAATGACGAAGAAGTAAATAATGCTGTGGAAGAAGCGGCACAGCATTGGCAATTACTCAGCCGTGCGGATGCAAAAGGGCGAGTGGATTTCATCAATCCAGCAGTTGTTCGACGTGGTGATTTCGTATTGACTGTATCGACGTCTGGAGCAAATCCAGGTCTGACACGTCAAGTAAAGACGGATTTAGAAGAGCAATTTGGAGTACAATACGCGCAGTATGTTTCATTTTTAAAGGAAGCACGTCAGCGGATTTTACAAGAGTTTACGGGTGATGAGAAAAAACAGCTATTAGCAGCGCTTCTGGAACCACAGTTATTACAATGGATGGAACAAGGTGAAAAACAAAAATGTGAAGAGTGGCTGCTTAAGCGTATAGGAGAAAAACAGTGAGCGGATTTGTATATATTGTAGGAGCTGGTCCTGGTGACCCAAAACTATTGACCATTCGTGGACTAGAGTGCATTCAACTAGCAGATGTGATTTTATATGACCGACTAGTGAATGCTGAATTATTAAAACATGCGAAAGCAGATGCCGAACGGATTTATTGTGGAAAAGAACCAGGCAGGCATGGAATGATTCAGAATGAAATTCATCGTGTGCTAGTGGAACAAGCCAATCTTGGCAAGCAGGTTCTCCGCTTAAAAGGCGGTGACCCGTTTGTCTTTGGACGTGGTGCCGAGGAAGCTACGATTTTGCGGCAAGCCAATATTCCATTTGAAATCGTACCTGGTATTACAGCGGGGATTGCCGCGCCTGCTTATGCTGGGATTCCAGTGACACATCGTGATCATGCTACAAGCTTTGCAATCGTTACAGGTCATGGCCGCCCGGAAAAGGAGCAGGACTTTTTAAATTGGTCCGCGCTTGCTCAAATTGATACGGTGGCCTTTTATATGAGCATAGGCAATATCGCGCATATATCGAAAAGCTTAATAACCTATGGCAAAAGTGAAACCACTCCTGTTGCCGTTATTGAATGGGGCACAACCAAAAATCAGCGTACCATTACAGGCAATCTCTCCACGATTGCCCAAGATATTCAAATCCATCGTATGTCAAATCCATCCATGATTTTAGTTGGCAATGTGGTTAGTGTTAGGGATCAAATGGCCTGGTTTATAGAAAAGGAGCAGGAATTATGTTAGATGCATTAAAAAAGCGCCGTGCGATTCGTCAATTTGAAACGCGTGAAGTGGAACGTGACAAAATTGAGACATTATTAGAAGCTGCAACATTTGCACCAAATGACCGAATGCGTGAGCCCTGGCATTTCTATGTATTACAGGGAGACAGCTTAAAACGTTATGGGCAGGTGGCGCTTGATTATTTACAAAAACGTTTTCCAACAAAACCACATTTAGTGGAAAGCTCAATGGAAGCCATAGCAAAAACACCACTTGTCATTGTGGTGACATCTGCGATTGTCGATGGAGATGAAGGGGCAACTAAAGATAATACCTTTGCAGTCAGCTGTGCAATTATGTCGATGTGGTTAATGGCCGAACAGCTGGGTTTAGGCATGGTATGGCGTACACGTGGTGTCGGTTTAGTGCATGATACAGCATTACATGATTTTATTGGTGCAACGGATGGGGAGCAATTAGTAGGGACCTTATGCATTGGGTACCCTGCAGAAGAAATTACGTCTGCGAAAAAACGTACACCATTTGCAGAAAAAACAACTTGGCTATAGGGAGGTTTGTACATGACACGACAGGGGATGCTGTTAGTTTATACAGGAGAAGGCAAAGGAAAAACAACTGCTTCACTTGGTGTGGCATTACGTGCAATTGGCCGCGGCATGAAGGTGAAATACTTTCAATTTATTAAATCACCTGAACGTACATATGGTGAACAATTGGCGCTAAGGAAGCTTGGTGTTGAAACCGTGCAATTAGGTATCGGTTTTACATGGACAAAAACACCGGAGGCGCATCGCGAAGCACTTGCTAAAGCCTGGCAGACTATAAAAGAAGAGTTAAATGATGAAACAACAGATGTTTTAGTACTGGATGAGTTGAATAATGCGTTAGCCATCACACGTTTTCCAATCGATGATGTATTGCCCTTACAAGAGGTGTTAGCGGCCATACAAAACCGTCCCAAAACGATGCACCTTGTCATCACAGGCCGTTCTGCACATCCATCTCTACTCGCTTTAGCTGATCTAGTGTCAACGATTGATGCCACAAAACATTATTATGCTGATCAGGATGTCAAAGCGATGAAGGGGCTTGAGTTTTAAACACCAAGGACGCCATGGTTAAATCACAAACTGGCGTCCCATTTACCAGAGAAGAATTGTCCATTTATTATGTCGAGATTGAGGAGAAAATTCAATGATAAAAGGATCCCCTCTACACTTTGATTTTGAAAAGCTGTGGAAAGTAGGAATGTTAGACTGGCATGGCAAGATGCCAGAACGAATGATTGATGATGAGCTGGAAGAAGCTTTTTGGGCTCAGTCCATGAAGAAAAAAACATACAAGCAAACCGATGACTATGCAAAAAAAATGTACGAAAAAATGAAACAGCATATTCCGCAACATTCAACTTGTATTGAAATGGGTCCGGGATGGGGCAACTATACCTTCCAACTCCGTCAAGATGTCACAAGTTTAACGTTGGTTGATGGTTCTGGAAGTGTGCTAGATTATTTAAAACCATACTTTAACAACGATGCAAATGTTCAGTTCGTTCATAGCAAATGGGAAGAAGCGCAAATAGCGCAGCATGATGTTGTTGTTGGGGTGAATTGCTTTTATCGTATGTATGAAATGAATGCGGCGCTGAAAAAAATAAACAGGCTTGCCAAAAAGCGAGCCATCATTGGCTTAACAACAGGACCTATTCAGCCGCATTACGTTATTTTAGATGAGCAGTTTGGCTATGACATTAAATATCCGCGCCGAGATTATATTACCATCGTTAATATGCTTTACCAGTTAGGTATTTATGCAGATTGTGAAATGCTTAAGCTAGAGCGTGAGTTTCGTTATGATACATTACAGCAATTATATGAAGCACAAAGTAAAAAAATCTTATCACCCCGGTTTGATATAGCACATGTGAAAGCATCACTCGAACGTTTTATTGCTATGGAGGATGGCCAGTATGTGTACCGTCATCCATTCTATGCTGCAATCATTACTTGGGAGCCGGCGAAGTTACCTGGCTAATTTTCATTTTAACCTTACTAATACGGGCTTTAATCGGGGTACTGTTGATATAACAAAGAGATATAGAGGATACAAGATGATGGAAGAGGGGGAGGTTACTTTATGACAACATGGAATCTAATGCAAATGCAGCGTCACCTGCTCATTTGTAATGGGGCCACCTGTATGGGAGCAGGAGCTGAAGAGGTCACGCAGCAAATTCGTGATGAAATCCGTAAAAACCGTTTGGATGAGCATATTCATACATCGCGTACACGCTGTAACGGCCGCTGTAAAGATAAATGCGTCGTAATTGATTATCCAAAAGGAACATGGTATTCGGTTCAACAGGAAGAAACCGCACGCAATCTTGTTCATGAAGCAGTTGAACAAGATGCAATTATTTATTCAATGGAGCACGGTGTGCGGAAACGCAGCGAAGACCGCATAAAAGGAATTGAAAAATACAAGAAAGGGAATGGACCGATGAAAAAGGCTGTATTATTTGTTGGACATGGCAGTAGGCTAGAGGCAGGGAATATAGAAGTTCGCGAATTTGTCGGGCAGATGAAAGAATACATTGATCCAGCCCTTTTAGTAGAAACATGCTTTTTAGAATTTGCATCACCAACTATTGAAGATGGGATTCAGTTGTGTATTGAAAAAGGTGCGGATGAAATACATGTCATTCCAATCATTTTATTACATGCAGGGCACTCTAAACTGCACATTCCTGCAGAAATTGAACATGCTAAAGAGCATTTCCCAGATGTTCAATTTACTTATGGCGAAACGATAGGTGTTCATGAGGAAGTTTTTGAAATTTTAAAAACAAGACTTATGGAAGCAGGTTTTGATGTGAATCAGAAGCATGAGGAAACGGCCATTTTATTAATTGGACGAGGCGGCAGCGATCCATATGCTAATGGTGATTTTTATAAAATTAGCAGATTATTGTGGGAGAAATTAAATGTGCCTATTGTTGAAAGTGCCTTTATGGGGGTAACGACGCCAACGGTGCAGGATGGGATGGAACGGTGCATTAAATTAGGCGCAAAAAAAATTATCATGCTGCCGTATTTTTTATTTACGGGAGTTTTAATGGAAAGAATGAATAAAATGGCCGAACAATTTAAAGAGTCTTATCCGCATATATCAATTGATATTGCTCAGTATTTTGGCTATCATCCAAAGTTACGAACGGTACTCTTAGAACGTATGAATCAGGCCTTAAACGGCACTTCGACTGGAATGCAAGATTTAGAAAATTTCCGTAAATACGCGGAAGAACATGGGTATGAACATCATCATCACCATAATTAGAGGATAGACAACCGGATTTTGTTTATAGTCCGGTTTTTCTTAGTAGTATGTTTTTTGTTGTCCAAGAAGAGTGCGAGTGACATATGGTAACGGGTTCCATCAACCTAGTTGTGATTCATGACAATACATTTCAGAGGAGTCAATGGTGCTTTAGGTTGGTCGGAAATTAAATCAAGAAATGTAAGGAGTACAAAGAAGATGGCTAAGACTCTTAAATTGATGTTTCAAGGTACCAATTCGGATGTCGGCAAAAGTGTCGTCGTGACGGCTTTTTGCCGTATATTCGCCCAGGACGGATATAAAACGGTTCCTTTTAAGTCACAAAATATGGCGTTAAACTCTTATATTACAGTGGATGGAAAAGAGATAGGAAGAGCACAGGGAGTCCAAGCCGAAGCGGCAGGGATTCAGGCGACAACTGATATGAATCCGATTCTGCTCAAGCCGAATCGAGATAACCAATCCCAAATTGTAGTCCATGGAAAACCGTATAAAAATATGGAGGCCAGTGCGTATCGCAAGGAATTCTTTCAAACGGGTATTGAGCTTATTAAAAACTCGCTTGCTGTTCTATCAGAAAAGTACGAACGGATTGTCATTGAAGGGGCGGGCAGTCCTGCCGAGATTAATCTGAATGACAGGGAAATGGTCAATATGCGGGTTGCAAGAATGGCTGACGCCCCTGTGATTTTAATTGGGGATATCGAAAAAGGTGGAGTTTTTGCCAGTTTAGTAGGAACCCTTCAGCTCATGGATCCTAATGACCGTGATCGAATCATCGGTGTCATCATCAATAAATTCCGCGGTGATATACGGCTTTTGGAATCTGGATTAACATGGTTTGAGGAATATACAGGAAAACTGGTTCTGGGAGTGATTCCCTATTTGGAAAATTTAAACATTGATGCCGAGGATTCCGTGAGATTAAATCAATATACATCGGTCCGAAATACCGCAAAAGAACTTGATATTGCGGTGATTCAGTATCCGAAAATCTCCAATTTTACTGATATCGATCCCTTTTTTACCGAACCTGATTGCCATGTCCGGTTTATTACAAGAGCAGACCAATTACACAGCCCAGATTTAGTGATTCTTCCTGGGAGCAAGAATACGATTGAGGATTTGCTGTTTTTAAGAAAAAGTGGTATCGCCGAGAAAATCGTGGAATTGCAGCAAAAGAACGAATCTCTTCTATTTGGAATCTGCGGCGGCTATCAAATGCTTGGTGAAAAAATCGAGGATCCGTTTGCCATTGAGTCCCTTCACCAAGAAATCAAAGGTCTCCGCTTACTGCCCATCAGGACGATCATTACAAAAGACAAGACGACCGTGTCATCAAACGGACTCTTACACTTTAACTGCAAACATTTCAACGTGTCAGGTTATGAGATTCATATGGGAGAAACGTGGACGACCCGAGAATCTCGGGGACTAATTGATACACAAAGCCGATTAGATGGCTGTAAAACCGCAGATGAAAGAATCATTGGTACTTACTTTCATGGGATTTTTCATAATGATGAATTTCGTAAGGAGCTGCTGAATCAGATTCGTCAAAGAAAAGGATTGGAGCCGATTCATCAGCGTGTCTCCTTCAACCAATTGCGTGAAGAAGCATTTGATCTGTTAGCGGATCATGTAAGGTCGCACGTAAAGCTTGATTTGATTGAACAAAAAATGAAGGAATTCCCAAAAAGAGGCATCAGCCAATGAACGGTGTTCAAACAGTTATCAGCTCCTTGTTGGTTGAACACCGGATGAAATAAGAACTTTCACAATAAGAATAGGTAATGGAACATTTGGAGAACTTGTTCAAGGGATAAAACTTCACTAGAATTAACAAGTGTGAATTCAAAGGTGAAAGCAATTAAAACTGGAGAAATTTACATTTTTTAAAAGTTCTTTCTAATTTGATGGAAATCCAATATGGGAAAAGTCTATATAGCTTGGAAAGATCTTCAAAAGATGTAACTTCAATTACCGCCCATATTGGAATGACTCCATCGTATTTTTTAAAATGGTGTTGAATAAACTATCCTTTTTCCCTAATTGTGGAATTTATTTCAAAAAGCTAGGTAATTTTAAGTGTTTTATTTGATAACCTGATGAAAAATACTTAAATATCAATAATTTACAATGAGTGGATAAATCCTATAGTTAATGTAGGAAAAAAGTAAATTAACTGATCTGGATGTTTTTTATTCCTTTAATATACGTTTTGCTCCTACATAACGGTCTTTCCAATACTTGGTATTAAGTGATTGATATTTCACTCCTTTTGACGTTGCAGCCAGAAAGTTGCCATTCCCGTCGTAAATACCCACGAAGGAGATACCTTTACCATCCGTATTAAAAAAGACTAAATCTCCTTGCTTTAGTTGTGACTTTTCCACAGATTTACCTAATTGATATTGACCTTTCGATGAATGTGGCAAATTCATTTTTGCGGCAGAAGTTTTGAAAATATACTGCGTATATCCTGACGCATCGAATCCTGCTTTAGGAGTATTACCAGCCCACTTAAATTTTGTTCCAATATAGCGTTTTCCTACTTCTACTACTTCCTGCCCCCAAGAAACAGATGCTTCCGCTTTCAATAAAGGGGTAAATAGAAGAGCAAACCCCAGAATGACAGAAGAAAGAATCAACAAAAGGTTTTTTGGTAATCTGATAGACATTGACATTCAAATTCCTCCATTATCAATTGTTTAGTTTCATCACATATTCATAGAAGTGTTTGGATTTACAGGTTTTCAGCTTATGAACCGTTCTTTTTGCATTTATTATTTTTATCACATCGATAATTCCCCCTTTACAGCTCTTAAAACCATAACTATCTATTTTGGTTGTAAATGCGCAACCGTACCAGTACCGGTAATCATACATTCCATGTCTCCTATGTTTTCAATTAACTAGGGTAGGAGCTTTACTAATTTTCCAGCCTTTCCTTTCATCAAATCGGAACGAAACAAGATATTCATCATGCTGTCCTGTATCTCCAATAGGAACCGTTAACGTATAGATTCTTTCATTCCCGGTAGTAGAGTCATAGACTGCGACCGCATGATTCCATTGAAGGAGAGAGCCGCCGTCTGCTTCTAACTGGGCTAATTTTCCTTTATGAACAATGATTCCTTTATTCCTGATGTACTGTTCAGCATAATCTGTTGTTAAACTCGTTTTTAAATAACCAATCAGTTCCTTTTTTGTGTCGATTTCCTTTGATAGGTAACGATAGGTTTGTTTCTTATATATAAATGTTTTATACTCACCTTCCTTGTAATCTCCGCCCCCTGAAATATAACTATCCAGCATCATCCACTCGGAAACATTTTTTACTACCAGCTCATCGGTTATATAATCTTGCATTTGGACCATTTCCACATGAGGTGCATCGCTACTATGGGCAAATCCTTCTTCTGTTTGTAAAAAAGCACTTCCGAAAATCAATGCTGCTATGCCAGTCATTACAATTTTTTTCACCTTTGTTGCCCCCCAATTGTTTTGTGTGATTTGATATGATTTCATCATATTCCTTTTCGAGCATTAAGAAGTTACAAAATGGTAAACAAAAGGTTGAAAGAAGGTAACAGTTTTGCAGCCTCTAATATTCGTTCAAAATAAGGAAAAAATTCACTTTTAAGTTTTTCATCTTGTTCAAAAGGGTCAACAACAGTTATTTAAATAAATATAAATAAAGTAATATAAATGGATATAAGTTAACAGTCTGCTTTTTGATTTGGTATGGTATATTCATGGATAAATTATTATTAATGAAGGAAGCAACAAAATTGTTAGGTTTTACAACAAAAACTATTCAACGTTGGGATAACGAAGGGAAAATAAGAATTATACGAACACCTGGTGGACGCAGAAGAATACCTTTGAGCGAAGTCGAAAGATTAATGGGAAAAGATAAGACTTCAAATGTTTCAAATAGAAAAATAACAATATATGCAAGAGTTTCTTCCTCTGAACAAAAACAAAAAGGAGATTTGGAAAGGCAAGTCAATTTTTTAAAGGAAAAAGTAGAATCTAATTTTTCAACAACTGAGGTTATTACTGATGTCGGTTCCGGATTAAACGATAAACGAAAAGGTTTACTAAAGTTAATGGAATTAGCAAAAAATCAAGAAATAACCGATATAGCTATTCGTTATAAAGACCGTTTAACCCGTTTTGGTTATGGTTATTTAGAAGAATACTTCGACAGTCATCATGTAACGATCCATGTATTCGATGACGACAAAACGAATAAAACAGTTCAAGAAGAATTAGCCGACGATTTGATTAGTATTATTTCTAGTTTTTCTGGAAAGTTGTATGGTTTAAGCAGTAAAAAACATCAGGAATTAAAAAAAACATTTGAGGAGACGATTGTGGATGTTCAAAACTTATCAAACGAAAATAAAGAACGAACCAATCGTTCTTTCAAATGATAATATGATCCCTGTTTATGAATATTTTCAAGATTATGCACGCGAATTCGGGAAACTGGAACGGAAACTTTTTGTTGATTTATATGTGGGTAAAAAAAACATCAAATCCATTAAAAAAGTTATATTGTGCTGCATACAATCTTACTTCTAGACAATACAACAGCATCAAAAAACAATTGGACGGACGCGTTTCCTCTGTACAGGAATTAAATCTCCTTCATATAGAGAATTTAAAGGGGAGAATAGAAAAAACAGAATCTACTATCAATCGAAAATGGGAACAAAAAGAAAAACAACATCAATCTTTAATAAAGATGAAAGGCAATGAAAGAAACTTTTTTAAAAAGGTAGATAGATATCGCAAATTACGACAACATATTCACCAGAAGAAAAGGAAATTGCATTCTTTAAAGTTAAAATTAGAAAAATGAAACAAAGATATAGAAAACAAAGTTGTTCGTTTATGTTTTGGTTCCAAAGATTTGTTTCATAAACAATTTCATTTAGAAGAAAACAAATTATCTTTTAAAGAATGGAAAAAAGAATGGCAAAATGCAAGAAGTGCTCAATTTACTTTTGTGGGTTCTAAAGATGAAACATTTGGAAATCAAACTTGTACATATGATTTGGAAAACAATATCCGTATTCGAGTTAATACAAAAGAGGAAGAAGTTTACGGAAAACATATCGTTCTACCTAACGTGACGTTTCCTTATGGTCAAGAACAAATTGATAAAGCAAAAGTTCCAACGGTTGGTTATACAAAAGGAAAAGGAAGCAAAGTCAATTATTATCGAGCTTTGACATGTAAATTCATTCGAAATAATAACCAATGGTATTTGAATACGACAGTGGATGTAGATGCTTCCGAGATAAAAACAATACAAGGAAGTGGATATATTGGAATAGACTTCAATGTAAACCTCCTAGCTGTTACAGAAGTGGACCGTTTCGGAAATTATCTTCACTCCTTTCAAGTTCCTTTCCATGCATACCATGTATCAAGTGAACAAGCGGAGCAAAGTTTGAGTCAAGCTTTGAAAGTAGTTATGGAGTATGCATTGAAGAAACAAAAGCCTATTTCTTATGAAAATTTAGATTTTCATAAGAAATAGAAGCAACTAAAAGAAATGTCTACTAAACAAGCCCATTTATTAAGTGGTTTTGCTTATTCTTCTTATAAGAGAATATTGAAAAGCAAATGTGCGATGGCAGGAGTCCAAGCAATGAAAATTAACCCTGCGTACACAAGCCAAATCGGACATCATAAATTCATGAAAAAACATGGAATTAGTTCCCATGAAAGCGCAGCGATGGTTATTGCGAGAAAAGCAATGAAATTTAATAAAATAGAAAAAGTTCCTGTTAAAAATATTCTTCAAAACAAGGATAAAGTTCTTTTGAAAAAGCGTTTTGAACAGTGGAAAGAACTAACAAAACAATGGAAAACTTACACTTTTGGTCAAAAAAATTATCTTTTGTATAAAGTCTTTAATATTAAATGATCATTTATTATTTTGAATAAGTTGCTTTACGATGGCAATGCCACATTGAACCTGTAAGGAAGAAAATGTGCTCATGAAATCGTAGCTTTTGGCAACATTGGATTTAAAACTAGCTGGTATTAGATTACCCATCAGGGCGGTAGAACCGGTCCTCAAAAGTGATAAAATTTATTTTGTCATGAATGTGTGATGTATCTTTAAACCTTTGATGTAGAAGTGGGAACCTTCTCATGCGAATCGTAAGGGGGACACCGTTCTTGCTCTTACCTCTATGTCTGCTTATGTATACATAGTTTCGAACGGTTTAGTTGTACGAAAAAAAGAAAAAATACATTGCTTAAAATTGTAAAAAACAGGATATTTTTTTGCGCATTATCTAAATTTTCATTCTATGTATTAAACATTTAAAGAACAAGAAATGGTCATTTGTATGCAACTAAGGAGGGCTATTCTTTGGCTAAGATATTTCAAACCAACAGACGGCAGCTCCATGAGTAAAATGGAGTGGGTAACCGTTGAAGGTGAGACTGCACAGGAGGAAGCTGTCACGGTTGATCATAGCTTGGAGAAAACAATTGAAGGAATGAGTGTAGCGTTATCTTTTGAACCAGGTATAGAGGCTGAGAAGGAGCTTACGATGAAATTCACCTTAACAGAGGGGGACACGAAAGAACCAATTTCTGACCTTGAACCCTATCTTGGATCGATAGGTCATGTAGTCGTTTTATCTGAAGATGGTGAACGATATTTACATGTCCACGCCTTGGAAAATCAGGGAAGCGGACCTGAAGCACTTTTCGAAACAGAATTTCCGGAAAGTGGAATATACAAGGTTTGGGCCCAATTCAAAAGAAATGATGGTAAAGTTGTTACAGTGCCTTATGTGGTTGAAGTTCCTTGAGACACCGTTTGAGACGTGAGACGAGGGGGTAAGTATCTTGATTCCATTAATAACCACTTTGGTACACAGAATAAACTGAACAGGCAATCAAAAAGCATGGATGAGTTTCCTTTCATCAAGGAAACTCATCCACGCCTCATTCTAGATAAGAGGCTTGCCTGCATCTGGCGAAAGATTTGGGTCGCCGCCTCCAATAATAATCGCACCGTCTGGCTGCTGGTCATTTTCAGCAACATTACTTATGTCCTTGCGATTCGCTTTCCCAGTTAAATCCCGCTTTAAGTCATGTTGAAATTCCTGTGGAGTATGGTTATCCTTGTTCATTCTGCCACCACCTTTTTAGTGCTAGTGTGTGTTTATTGTAATCATTTATGCAAGTTTTAAGGACTTCGATAAGAATGAGGAAAAACAACCTGTTACGTAAATAATTTAAAAGGGATAGAGAAGTTCAAAATGTAAAGATTATGTAAATGTTATTCTTTCACTCTGGTTATCATAATATGTATAATGTTATACTTCTGATATCGAAAACCGATATCGAAGTTCAATATTATTTGGAGGTGAAAACTTGGAAGAAAAGGTTCTTCGGAAATTATTTCTTGGTTTCATTCAAATACACATTTTACATCATGCAAAGGAACATCCTATTTTTGGTGTTTGGATGCTTGAGGAACTGAAAGAACATGGCTATAACATCAGTTCAGGCACCCTCTATCCCATTCTTCACTCGATGGAGTCTGATGGGCTCCTTATTAAAGAAGAAAGGAATGTAGAGGGGAAAATTCGAAAGTATTATTCAACCACAGAAAAAGGAAATAAGGTTCTGAATGAAGCAAGGAATAAGGCATATGAACTTTTTAAAGAAATTAAAGAGTAGGAAAGGGAGATATAATGAAGAACAACAAGGAGAAACGAGGTTTTAAGTCTCTTCTAGAGATTCTTATGGTTTCAACTAGGCTGGGACTAACATCTTTTGGGGGACCCATTGCACATCTTGGCTACTTTCATAATGAATATGTTCGTAGAAGAAAGTGGATGGATGAAAAAAGTTATGCTGATTTAGTCGCTCTATGTCAATTCTTGCCTGGTCCGGCCAGCAGTCAAGTAGGAATTGGGATTGGAGTGGTGCGAGGAGGTATTTTAGGAGGTATTGTTTCTTTTATTGGATTTACCCTTCCCTCTGTTATTGCACTGATTATTTTTGCACTCATTCTCCAAGGAATGGATGTGGGAAATGCGGGCTGGATTCATGGTTTAAAAATGGTCGCAGTGGCCGTTGTCGCACATGCTATATTGGGGATGGCGAAAAATCTAACTCCTGATTTAAAAAGAAAAGCCATTGCTTTATTTGCATTAGTTGGAACGCTTATGTGGCAGACCGCATTTACTCAAGTTGGCATAATCATCCTATCTGCCTTCATTGGCTTTCTTCTTTATAGACAACATACTGAAAATAATGATGCAAAAATACAATTTCCAATATCTAAAAAGTTCGCGGCTATTTGTTTAATTTTATTTTTTAGCTTATTGTTTCTTTTGCCTATTTTGAGAGAGGTCACTTCTTTACATTGGATTGCCCTGTTTGACAGTTTTTATCGTTCGGGTTCTTTAGTTTTTGGTGGTGGACATGTGGTTTTACCATTGCTTGAACGGGAATTTGTCCCTACTGGATGGCTGAGCAAAGACGAGTTTTTAGCTGGATACGGTGCGGCCCAAGCTGTTCCTGGTCCTTTATTTACATTTGCTGCATACCTTGGAGCGGTTATGAATGGATGGGCAGGTGGAATACTCGCAACCATTGCTATTTTCTTGCCAGCCTTCTTGCTTATCCTAGGTACTTTACCATTTTGGGATTCATTGCGTCGCAACCCGAAAATAAAAGGGGCGTTAATGGGAGTAAATGCTGCAGTTGTTGGGATTTTAATTGCCGCATTTTATCAACCTATATGGACCAGCTCCATCCTTTCTCCGATTGATTTTGCATTCGCAGCTATTCTTTTTAGTATGTTAGTATATTGGAAGCTGCCACCATGGGTTGTCGTTGTGACAGGAGCAATCGGCGGGTCCCTTATGACATTAGTTTAAAGAAAAAAGGCCTTCACGTGTGGAGGCCTTTTTTCCTTTGATGGAAAACATGTCTAATGTCTGATTTTGTTATTTATTCACTTGAAAAATAGGTAAATAAAAACTTGCGAATTTTTTGCTCTTATCAATCATGTATTGAAATGCATATAAGAAAAATGCCTTATAAAAGAAATAGAAGAAAAATTGAAATTCATTCAATCGAACAAGTTTAACGAGTTTTATTTTATCCATTACTCTCATGATAATAAAAACGAAAAACGCATGTATAAAGGCATTAAGTAATAAAAACTGTTTGAAGTTTCCGTAAGTCCACTTTAATATCCACAAGGATACTACAAGAAAGGGCCCAATATTAAAAGAAAATTCGCCAAAAATATAGGATTTTGGTTTATTGTAAAAAACCCACCATTTTTGTTTTTTCGCCATTTGAACATTCCAGGCTTCTAAAAGAACCACAAGTACCGATGCAGGAAGAAATTTTTTTATATTACCTCTGCCATAAAAGGATAAAGATAACCATGACAGTAAAACCATTGTGATATTAATTAACACTTGTTTTTTTAATACCATATTCATTTAGCTCCTATTTTTTTCTGTTTTTACATTATTTGCGTTCGCCATTTATTTCTTTAAGATATTATTTGCGTATGCAAAGATATTATTTGTTTTTTGGTCATTATTAATGAGATTTTCAAAAAAGGAAAAGAATGCTTTTTTATAAGCAGAAATTGTTTAAAGGCTTTTGAGGTGGGAACAATGAGTATACTTTGATTTTCAGTAAGGAGCATAAAAATGGAGTCAGGTAAGGAATTTATTGCTAAAAGTCATTTAGTTTTTAGCTTTGTTAGAGGTCTTTTTTTATTACTCGAAGATGATTTGAAAAAAAAGATAAAACATTACGGTTTAGCTGTTCCTGGTTTTAGAATTCTTTGGATTTTATATTTCGAAAATAAAATGAATATGTCGGAACTTTCCTTTATAGCACAAACAAATATTTCAAATATATATCGTCAACTTATTAAACTGAAAGATCAACACTTGGTTGATATAGATAATGGAGAAGATGCACGCATTAGAGAAATTTCATTAACAGTAAATGGCCAACAATACATACATGATTTTTTATCTAAACATGTTTCGGCAACAGACTTACAGATCATTTCTATATTAAAAAAGATGCCTAAAGAAGATTTAGATAAATTCATTGAAGTTGCAGCAAGATTAAGTTCTGAATTAATAGGAAAACCGTTCACGGATTGGGTAACAAATACAGCAGATAAAATCATGGAAATTTAGCTTTATTACACTGAATAAACTTGAATCTGATGAATATATACCTAATCAAATTAGACAAGCCGAAGAAAATGTTAAATATTTTAGGAAAAATTGTAACATTCTATCTTCTTTTGTAGAAAACAAACCATTCCCTAAAAAATTATGTTAAAGTAATAAAAATACATCTGAGGAGGAAAGGGAATGGAGTATATTGACAGTTTCGGTTGGAGCTTAAATATTATTCTACTGATATGTTTCGTTACAACCCTATTGATGCTAATGAAAAAACCAAAAGATTACGATAAGAAAAATAGATAATATTGATTATGGATTTTCCATCGTATTAACGAATTAGATTCAACGTAAAGAGATTTGTAACGAGGATTAGGAAAAATTAAATAAGCATTTGAAAAAGTAATAGTAAGCGCTCTCATCTTTTCATTATCAGAATCTTGCGAGAAGAAACTAAATAAAAGAATCGATATAATTGTTTTATATTTCTTTGTAAGCTGCAATCATTTTCAATCAAAATACAATATAGCAAATAAAGACGTTACCATTTTTCAATGTTTGAACGTTTCCACGCAAGGCTGCCTACCACCGAAGAGGCAGCCTTTTTTATATTTTTCAATAATGTTTAATTCCGTTTAACTGGTTTTATTGAGAGTCAAGGAAATGAACTTAGAACTCTATCATTAAATGTTTCTCTATGAAATCAAAGATTTTATCAGGTGAAAAGGAAGGGATAGATGACAAGGAGGTATCCCTCCTTTTATCCTTCAACGGAGTAAGGTTTATCAAAATTTTGCAACAAAACTTTTAAGCCTTAGGAAGAGGCAAGGCGACTATCAGAGGGAATCTATGTCTAGAGGCTTCATTAATATTAGTTGAATATGTGATATAGTATAACTTATAAGTATTGGAAAGGAGATGTTGTTTTTATGAATAGCAAGCAAAGTTTTGAGATTGTAACAAACGGGGAGGGTTGTGCAAAATAATTCATGCATAGAACCTCCCAAAGGTTATGATCTAAACTTTAGGAGGAAATGAAGTTGAACAAAATTGATATGAAAAATTTAGGACTAACTGAAGAATTAATACAGGAGTCTACAATATATACGAATCTCTTTATTGGTCGGGTTTCATCTCAATATAAAAATTTATATAAGGTGCTGACGGAAAATGGTGAGATTTCAGGTGAAATTTCAGGGAAATTTCGCTATCGTGTAAAAGAACGTTCTGAATATCCTGCTGTTGGAGATTTCGTTATGATTGATCGAACAGATAATTCATCGGGAAACGGAATGATTCACCATGTACTTACACGACGAAGTGTTTTTTCACGTAAGGTGGCAGGTTCTAAGAAAGATATTCAGGTTGTTGCGGCAAATATAGATATCGTTTTTATCTGTATGTCATTAAACAATGATTATAATCTTCGTAGACTTGAGCGTTACCTTTCTATTGCTTGGGACAGTGGTGCTATACCGATTATTGTCCTTACAAAATCGGATCTATGTAAGAATATAGAAGCAAAGCTTACTGACATTTCTTCTATTGCCGTAGGTGTAGAGGTGCTTGTGACAACAAGTACGTCTGATGAAGGGTATCAACCACTAAAAAAATATCTTTCTAGTGGTAAGACGGTAGCGTTTATCGGATCATCAGGAGTGGGAAAGTCGACTTTAATCAATTGTTTGCTCGGTCAAAATCGATTAGATACAAATGAAATAAGAAATGATGATAAAGGCAGGCACACTACTACAAGGCGTGAACTGATACTGTTGCCGAGGTTAGGTGTTGTGATTGACACTCCGGGTATGAGAGAACTTGGGATTATCAATGCCAACTTAACAAAATCCTTTGCTGATATCGATCAACTAGTTTCTGATTGCAGATTTAATGACTGTACGCACAAGAATGAGCCAAATTGTGCCGTGCAAAAAGCCATTAAAGATGGAACACTTTCATCTGAAAGGCTGGAAAGTTATAGGAAGCTTAAAAAAGAAACGAAGTATGAAGGCTTAAATTCTAAAATGATTGAAAAAGAAAAAATAAATGAAATGTTTAATAGCATAGGCAGCATGAAAAACGCGAGAAAATTTATCAAAGAACAAAATCGAAAAAAAGGAAGATGAAAAAAGGAAAGTTCCACAACGATAGTAAAATCGTTGTGGAACTTCCTTTTTTATCTTTGGTTCAAGTGAACCCTAGGTCCCTCCCTAATTATTTTAATAATTGTCCATTCAAAAAATATTCAGATTAAGCTAATATAATAAATACCATATTGATAATCATTATCAATTATATGATTTCTATAATACCCCAACTAGTAAAGTGATCGGATATAAAACCGCATGAATATTTCATATGGAGGAGATTTTCAAATGAATGAGACAGAAATTTTTGGCGTGACAATTATTGGCGGGGGACCTGCAGGCTTGTTCTCATCCTTTTATAGCGGTTTACGTGAAATGAAAACGAAGATTATTGAATATCAAAATCAACTAGGCGGGAAAGTTCATGTTTATCCTGAAAAGATGATATGGGATGTAGGAGCCATGACCCCTATCTAAGGGAACAGTTAATCAAACGGATGACAGAGCAAGCATTAACGTTTAATCCCGAAGTGGTTTTAGGAGAAAAAGTCAAAGAGATAGCTAAAAATGAAGAAGGGCATTGTTAGCATAATAATGAATCATTACGCTGGAGCAACTGTATGAAATGTTTTTTCACGGATGCGTCAAAAATCCGGCTTATCAACATGGCTCACTAACAAAGCTTAAATAAAAGACAGATTTGTTAGACTACTCAAAATATTATATAATAGTATACTAATAGATGACAGGCGCTATCCGGAAACTGGATGGGCCTGTTACTCTTTTATATCGTGTACAGGTTGTTATTTTCTGTACCGGTTCATTTTGAAATTGAAATAGTAGGTGTCTAAATGAAAGATTGGCGTAAAAGCCGGGGATTGTTTTTAACAGCAGTATCGGCAGGAGCGATGTTGAATCCTCTTAATTCCTCTATGATTGCACTGGCAATTCATAATATTCAAAAGGATTTTGGATTATCCTATGTAACGGTTTCTTGGTTAATTTCCTCTTTTTATTTAGCGAGTGCAGTGACACAGCCGATAGCTGGGAAACTTGGTGATCTCATTGGAAGAAGGAAGATGTTTCTGTGTGGGCTGCTATTAGTTGCTATATCTGCTATTGGTGCTCCTTTTGCCCCAGCATTTGCTCTGTTATTGATTATGCGATTGTTTCAAGCAGTCGGCAGCGGGTCCATTTATCCTGCTGGAATTGGCATGATACGTGATCATATTCAAGAGAGACAAGGTGCGGCACTTGGTTTCCTTGCTTTAGTCATGTCAACGATGGCAGCACTTGGACCCACCATTGGCGGAGTTCTCATTGCATGGGGAGATTGGCCGGCCATCTTTTTAGTTAATATCCCTGTTCTGTTTGTATGCTTTTTACTAGGATGGTTTGTCTTGCCTAAGGATGAAATGAGAAAGAAGTTACCACTAAGTGACGTTATTCAAAAAATGGATGTATTAGGTATCCTGTTCTTCTCGATTGGGGTTATTGGACTTCTCTTGTTTTTATTATCCTTTAAAACAAAGGTGGATTACGTATCAGGGGTAATTGCGGTTATTTTCATCTTATTGTTCTGCTGGCACGAATGGAAAACAAAAGTTCCCTTTATCGATATTCGTTTATTTCGTAAGAACCCCAAATTATCTTTAGTGTTTATGCAATATATTGTTGTGAACTTTATTTATTATGGTTTATTTTTTGGATTACCGAGTTATTTTCAGGATGGACTGAATTTAAGCGTCGGTTACAGCGGCTTGTTAATGCTTTTTGTGACAGGAACAGGAATCATTACAGCACCTTTAATTGGCCGCTGGATTGACAAAGTGGGGGTTCACTTACCTATTTTCACGGGAAATCTATTAATCGTTATCGGCAGTGTATTGCTTTGGATCTTCTTTCATCATGTACCAGTGATCGTCATGGCCATAATTATATCTCTCATTTCGGCAGGCTGCAGTTTTGGAAATGTTACGTTACAATCTGCCATGCTCCAAGCCAGTCCAGCCTCTGTGGTGGGAGTTTCAACTGGATTATTTCAAATGTGCCGCCACATTGGCTCGATACTTTCTGCTGTTTCCCTTGGTTTGGTATTTGGCAGCCATTTCGATCCAGAGCATTTCACAACACTGATTCTCGTATTTATTGTGGCAGGTGTCATCATTTTACTGCTCGGTATAAGACATTCCCGAATAAAACCTGATTCAGCAGGTGCTTGAGTTTTATTACATAAAACGGAACATAAAGTGTCAGCATTATCTAGAAATAGGATGGTGCTGACACTTTTTTCTTTTCCGTACAAATCTAAAAATAGATTCCATTTCTTAAAAAAGTCAGACATTTTACAAGAATTTACGGAAAAAAATATTATTATTACTACATAGTGTAGGTACAAATGATATAGAATATGTATTATAGTTAAAATACAGAAAATTTAAAATAGTATTGATGATATATTATTAAGAATGGATATGACAGATAACAGGGGATTAATGATGATCCTATTAAACGAATCAGCAAATTTAATTAGGCTATGCTAAGCCTATTTTAGTATATGAGAGAGCAACGAAGACGTAAGAATTAAGGGAAAAGGATGTTATATTGAATGAAAAAATCACGGCCAATCATAAAAGAAGTTACAAAAGATATTTATTTAGTATCGATTCCTATTCCTTTGATGAAGCAGGTTAATTGTTATTTATTTCGGGGAGAAAAAGGGTTTACTCTTATTGATACTGGCCTTTTTACACAAGAAGGAATAGGGATTTGGGAAGATTTAATTGCATCAGGATTTAAAATAGAAAAAATCGTGCTAACCCATTTTCATATTGATCATATCGGCTTCGCTAAATGGTTTCAGGAAAAGCACCATGTGCCTGTTGTCATTTCGAGACTCGGTTATGAGGAAATGAATCAAAGGAGAAAAGGTGTTTACACCGATTGGGTGATTAATCTTTTTCAAGAACATGATAGTCTTAGGTTTTATCAAACGGTTATTGAGAATCCGATAGCCTTAGAAGAACAGATGATGTATGCCTATGAATTTGAACCGGATGAACTCTTGGAAGATAACCAATATATAATGTTAGGAAAGGAACTGTATGAAACCGTTTGGACTCCGGGACATTCCCCAGACCATTTTAGTTTCTATAACCATGAACGAAAAATAATGGTGATAGGTGATCATATAATGGACCATCTATCTCCGGTTATCTTACTCGAATCACCGAGCGATGTGAACCCACTAATGAGTTATTTTGATTCTTTAGAAAAAATAAAGGAATATTCGATTCAGCTTGCGCTTCCCGGTCATGGTAAATTAATGGAAAGTCTAAATAAACAAATAAAAAAAATTAAATCTGGTCACCAATATCGTATGGAGCAAATAATAGGTTCCCTTCAAAACGAAGAAAAAACAGCAGGTCAAATGACGCAAGAGATTTACAGAAAAACGAGCAGCGTGTTAGGCTATAGTCCCGTCATGTCCACGATTATAAGATGTATTTATTTAGAATCAATTGGGAAGTTACATTCAGAATGCATAAACGAAAAAAGAGTATACAGATTAGCCGACTAAAAACACTGAACATATTCTTAAATGGATAGTGGGTTGGCTGGGACCGAGGGCTGCTTGTACAAACTATATACAAAACAAGCAGTCGCACCACAATCTTCCTTTTTAAAACTAAAATTAATAAGGAAGATTGCCGACATACTGTGTTTCATTTATATGAAAATATGTAAAATTAATAATCCAAAGAAGACGAATGCCGTTTTATAATGAAACCTTCTTCTTTTTCCAGTTGCTTTCTTTTTTCTCAAAAACCCGCTAAATAATAAAAGGAGAAGAAGGCTGAATGTAACTATTCCGCTAATTGTTTTTTGTCCCCATAAATGTCCCCATTTTCCGTAAATCATTGTGATAATATGTATGAAAACAAGGAGCGAAGCAGAAACGGCTACGGGAATATGAAATGTCATCAGTCGTTTAGAGATTTGAGCAAACTTTACCTTTATCGTTCTTTTTTTGCTTTTTCGTATGAATAGAAATACAAAATACATATTGAGGTTCACTAAAAATAGAATAAAGGATACTTGTGCGGCCACTTTTCCTATCATAATCGTGTTAGAGCCATAGCCTTGATATATGCTGCTCCATAATAGGATGGTAATGACCGTTACGATATTAACCGCTAGCCATCTGGCAACCATGGAATCCCTCCAATTTTTCCACCCAATATAGCATACTTATCATTCTATTTCTACTCTCTATAGTGGGGAAGCGGTTAAAATCTACAGGTGTAAGTAATAGGGAAAATATAAATAGGTGCTAGTGTAGTTCCCGAAATGTATTGAAACAACGAGTTTGTTTCGATACACTTCGGGCTTTATTGTTTATCAAATCAATTTGATTTTTTCGCTAATAGTCTCATATATTTTGTTCGGAAGGCCGTTCTTTGAAAACAGTCATTCTTTCTTGATTTAACACCATTTTTACTTTGCTATTAACAGTTTGGATTATTTTCCCTACAAACAAAGCAATGATTAACGTTCCTAATCCTACCGGACCGCTAAGTATAAAGCCTAATAACGTACCGGTTAATTCAACAACTATTCGGGAAACGTTAATACTCCAATCGAATCGATTGTGTAAAGCTAACATTAGCCCATCGACAGGAGACTTAGGAAACTTTGCTTCAATGTAGATACCGATTCCAACTCCGATAGCAAGGGTTCCGAACAGAAAAACCAACCACTGGATAAGAAAGGAAGATGGAATTTCCATCCGATCAAATAAAAGGAATATCCAGAGGTCTAAAAATATACTACGGAGGATGATCGCAAGCATCGATCCATATTGAAATCTTTTTCTTTCAACGACTTTCGTCATCAGTACAATCAAGACTTGTATGGCAACGGTCCAAGTCCCAATTGTTAATCCGAAATAATTGTTCATTCCAATAGCTGCAGCATCCCAAGATCCTACTCCCGCTGCGGAAAAAATGGTCAAGGCAATTCCTAATGCATTGATGGCCAATCCAACTAAATAAATCGCTATTCTGCTAAGCACTTATGGCACCTTCCTAATCTACTAATATTAATAAAAAGTTACTTGCGGTGATATTTTATCTTCACTGAACTTGTTATTCGGTGAAGACCACCAATGCCAATAGTTAATAAGTGAAATACAATGAACTATCCCTATCCCATAGGATGTGACCAGCTGTATGAAACAATTTTGGTAAATCTATAGGCCGGTATTATCATCGATACGATACGTTCAGTATTCTAATTATACCTTCAATTATAACCTTTTCAATATTGGAAATTTTTTATTGTGTTATAGTAACTTATGTACAGTATTTAATATAGAAAAATTATTAATATATACTTAAACTGAATGTGTATTCGGAAGGAGAAAATGACATGACAAATAGTAATGAAGTCAGCAATAAAAAAGAGCTGACACGAGAACAAAGTGAAGAGTTACTTCATGTATTGAAAGCTCGTTTTGAGAAAAATATGCATCGCCATAAAGAGCTTGAATGGGCTAAAGTCCAAGCAAGATTGGAAGTTAATCTAGAAAAACTTTGGTCGCTAAATGAAATGGAAAAAACTGGTGGTGAACCAGATGTTATTGAGTATGATGAAAAGAAGGATGAATATATTTTTTGTGATTTTTCAGCAGAAACTCCTAAAGGCCGCAGAAGTGTTTGTTACGACCGTGAAGCACTGGAATCAAGGAAAAAACATAAACCAGAAACTAGCGCAATGGATATGGCAGCTGAGATAGGCATTGACATGTTAACAGAGGAACAATATCGAGAGTTGCAAAAAATTGAAAATTTCGATAAAAAAACATCGAGCTGGGTGCAAACACCCTCTGATATTAGGGAGCTCGGCGGTGCCCTTTTTTGCGATTATCGCTTCGGTCATGTTTTCGTCTATCACAACGGTGCAGATTCTTATTATTCTGTCAGGGGTTTCCGTGGATCGCTAAGGGTTTGACTTTTGCAGAAACGACAAATGTAGATTTGAGAAAAAATTAACAGAGGAAGGTTTTGTTAAACGGGTACTATCCTTAAAGAAGGACAAGTACCCTTTTTGTTGAATCTTATATACCAACGAATGCAGGAAAATAAAGAAATCTGCCATTTTATCATCGGAAAGTCAATAAAATCTGTAGCTTAATCGGTTATCTATCATTTTTTGTTGTCATCACAGCATTTCAAACACATGATGTATTTCTACAAATGAAAGAAGAAAGGAATGATTTCGTTGATATCAATAGATCCAACCCAAAATACGGAAAAAGAAAATTATAAATTTCTAATAGGAAGTATCATCCCAAGACCAATTGCTTTTGTCACAACAATGACAACAGACGGTGTTTTAAACGGTGCACCATTCAGTTATTTTAATATCGTCACATCCAATCCTCCGATGATTTCATTATCTATCCAAAGATCACAGGGAGAACAAAAAGATACAGCGAGAAACATCATCGAGTCCAAGCAATTTGTAGTCCATATTGTTGATGAACAAAATGTAGAAATGATAAACAAAACAGCTGCAAGTCTTCCTTCTAATCAAAGTGAGATTGAGTTAGCTAACTTAACTCCAGTAGACAGTGTGAAGATTTCTATACCCGGCGTAAAAGAAGCAAAAATTCGAATGGAATGTTTATTAGAGCATGCGTTGGAATTGGGGGGCTCAGATACACCGGGGTGCGATTTTATTATAGGGAAAGTTGTTCAATTTCATGTTGAAAATGATATTTATAAAAATGGAAGGATTGATCCGAGTGGTTTAACTGCGGTAAGCCGATTGGCTGGAAATGATTACGCTAAGATTGGTGAGATTTTTGAAATCAAAAGACCTAAATAGTACCTTTATACACTTAATGCTTTTAATAAAAACCCTAAAATCGACAACGATCGGCTACTCGTTACTCCGTCAGATAAATGAACATCTTTGGAAGTTCGCTTCTGCTCTATACAAAAACGCGATTAGCCTAGCAGCTAACCGCGTTTTCTTTTAAATATTCTCCTTCTTTAAGCTCTCGATAAAGTTTTCATTTTTTATTTTCATAATCGAATACAGCATCGCAGACCCGACAATCAAGAAAAAACACAATAATAACAAATAGGCTGCTCATCCATGGAAGGCTAAATTCATATTCAAAGGTGTATCCTGTGGAGCGATGAATCCCCAGCATGATAAGCACACATTTTATTAAAGCCTTTTGGGGTTATGCCAACGGACCTGAGCATCGCAAATTCACGTTTTCGCAGCAAAAAGCTCGTTTCCTTACGGTCATCTTCATAGAAAGTTTAGTCAGTTTGTAAAAATCAGTAGAATATTAGAGTTTAAATCAGCCTAGGGAGCAATTGATGTTTTTTCACACTCTGTTACTATTAATATATAATCAAACAAATGAAGATAAAGTGGGGAATGATTGATGAAAGAGATGATCTTAATCATAGCAGAAATCATTAACACAATGCATGATGTTATTTTAGATCTAATGGAGTTTGCAAACTTAGATTTAACTGATAAAGATCTGCATCTATGGATTATGGGGATAATTGGAATAGGTATATTTGGCTTCACCCATGTATTCTTTAAATTCCTTTTAAAGTATGGAATCACGGCAATCTCATTTGTTTATACGTTTACAGTCATGATTGTCATTGTATTTGCCATCGAGATCCAACAGCAAATAACAGGCCGAGGGCAAATGGAATTTGATGATGCCGTAATAGGTTTATGGGGCTTTCTGCTATTTTTTGCCGCATTTCTTTCAATAAAAGCCATTCATAAAGGAATGAATAACTTGTTAAATCGGAAAAAGAGTAAACCTAAAAATCGACGGTTTCGATCAGAACAAAATAAACGCTCACAGTAACAAATGAAATACTGTTGATTGATAGAGAATGGCGAGTAATTGTTTCGAAGATAGGCTTAGAACTACAAGCTTGAAATACTAGATTGATCACTAAGTATCAGCTATCTGAATCCCTCTCGTCAAGGAGTACCAAGCATAGCGGAAAGACTGTTAAGAAGGAATGTTTCCACTTAATAATCTTATACAGTTAAAACAAATGATTATCAATTTTGTAAAAGTAAAAGTAAAATAAAAACAATATACATATCATTTTAAATTTTCAAGGAGTGATAGATTTGAAGGCACAAGTAATCCATTCTTTTGGAGAGGCAGCTGTTTTTCAATTAGCTGATGTTCCTGTTCCAAAAGTAAAGCCAATGCATGTTTTAATAAAGGTGAAAGCTACAAGTTTGAATCCGATTGATACCAAAATACGCAGTGGTGTATTTGCTAAATTTGCTCCTGAATTTCCGGCTGTTTTACATGGAGATGTAGCTGGTATGGTTACAGAAGTGGGAGAAGGGGTTACGGATTTTAAAGTAGGTGATGAGGTATACGGATTTGCTGGTGGTGTGAAAGGAACAGGTGGCGCACTAGCAGAATATATGCTGGCAGATGCTAGATTGCTAGCCCATAAACCAAAAAACCTATCATTTGCAGAAGCAGCTGCCATGCCAGTCATATCTATCACAGCTTGGGAAGCTCTTATTAAACGGGCCAATATTCAATCTGGAGAGGAGATTCTAATTCATGGAGGTACAGGCGGTGTCGGACATATGGCCATTCAACTGGCAAAATGGGCCGGTGCAAAAGTTTTTACAACCGTATCCACTCCAGAAAAAGCTCAGATTGCGCAAGAACTTGGAGCCGATGTTGTCATCAATTATAAAGAAACACCGGTACGAGACTATGTAAATAAGTATACGGATGGAAAAGGCTTTAAATATATTTTTGATACGGTAGATCGTGAAAATTTAGAACGGTCCATTGAAGCAGCTTCGTTATATGGAACCATTGTGGCCATTGCTGTAAGCCAAAACTATAACCTTGCTCCATTTCTTTTGAAATCATTAAATTTCCAGGTCGTTTTCATCGAGATACCTATTCTTCATGAAGAATTCCGATACATAAATGGGGAGATATTAAAGAAAGTGACTCCTATCATTGAAGAAGGAAAGTTAAAGCCATTAATTGATCAACGATTATTCACCTTTGACGAAATAGCTGAAGCACATGACTATTATGAAGCCAAGAAAGCGGTTGGGAAAATTGTTTTAGTAAATAATTGGTGAATAGAATAATATAAGCAAGTTCAATGTTAAATATATGTTAAAGCTGCTATTTTGGCAGCTTTATTTTATTGAACAAACAGAGTGGCTTCGTCACAATATTAATCATACTACTAGTATGTAGAATGGTTATTTAAGAATCAAAAGAAGGTTTAAAAGTAGATAAGATAATGAATAACAATAATAGATTGAAAAAGGATTATGTCTTTATTTAAAATGAATCATAAGCCTGAAGCAACATAGCATCCCAATGAAAATCATACATATAAGAGAGGGAGTTATCATGGAATTCTGGGAATCAAGTTTTATCGAAAAACAAACGATGTGGGGATTTGAACCTACAGACTCTGCCATCTTAACAAAGGACTTTTTCCTTGAAAAGAATGTGAAGGACATACTTGTACCTGGTATTGGATATGGAAGAAATGCAAAGGTTTTTATTGACAATGGAATACATGTTACAGGTATTGAAATTTCTAAAACAGCGATTGAGTTGGCGAAGCAACAGGGGCTTGATATTCCTATTTTTCATGGTTCAGTAACTGATATGCCTTTTGATCATAAACTCTATGATGGAATATTTTGTCATGCCCTTATTCACTTATTGAATCATCGTGAGAGAGATAAGTTTATTCAAGATTGTTATAATCAGTTAATGCCTAATGGATATATGGTTTTTACAACTGTTTCAAAAAAAGCCCCTATGTTTGGTAAGGGCAAACAATTGGATAAAGACTATTTTGAGACAATGGATGGCGTAAAAATCTTTTTTTATGATTCTGACTCCATAAAACAAGATTTTGGACAGTATGGACTAGTAGAGATTTCAGAAATTGAGGAGCCTAGTAAGAACAAGAAGAGTGCACCTCCAATACACTTTATCATGATCAAATGTAAGAAAGAATGATAGGAATCACTATAAAAAAATCCTATCAAGAAGATGCTAACGTACATAAAAGCGGCTGAAAAGAAAGCGTACATTTATTCCGAAACTGCTTTCATTTTTAAGTAATATAAATCGAAACCCTTTGGAAAAATAATAGGAGCGAAATATATTTTACAAAGGGGTAGCCATGGAAAAGCAGACTATTTTGTTTAATCTTGATGACACATTAGCTTATTGCAACAGATACTTTAATCAAATAATCGGAATGTATACAGACCAAATGAGCACCTGGTTTCCTTCTTTAACGAAGCAGGAAATCAGACAAAAGCAGCTCGAAATGGATATACAAGCCATAAACGTCCACGGTTTGGATTCTAACCGTTTCCCTGAGTCCTTTGTTCGTGCTTACAATTACTTTTGTGACGTAACAGAGAAAGACGGGAAAAAGGACGAAAGGGATTATGTAAGAGAGCTGGGGTATAAAGTATTTCAAATCCCAGTTGAGCCGATTCCTTATATGAATGAAACGTTGCAGGCGTTAAAGGATGCTGGGCATGAATTGTATTTACATACGGGCGGCGATGAAGCCAATCAGTTCAGGAAAATCGCTCAGTTGGAGCTGACCACCTTCTTTGAACACCGTGTCTTCATTTCTGAACATAAGGATACGACCGCTTTGTCCGACATTTTAAAAACAATTGATGCTAATCCAGAAATCACGTGGATGGTTGGGAATTCAATAAGAACGGATATCGTACCTGCATTGGAGATGAAAATCAATGCGATTCACATTCCAGCTGAAATGGAATGGAAATACAATGAAGTCGACATCAATATAGAGCCGGAAAGGGCTTACTATCAGGTAGATTCACTTCAGGAAGTACCAGATGTCATTCACCAGCATATTGAAGAAGAGAAAGACGACTACCAAACTTCCTTTTATGAGCACCATCAGGATCATCATTTACACTAAAACTAAAACAGTACGGGAAACGAACAAAAAACGTATGGATTTTCAATCACCCATACGTTTTTTGTTCGTTTCCTGTTGATTAAAAAGATTGTAAAAGAAATCTTACGCCATTAGGATATTTTCTCGTTCATTATTTTCCATAAACGAATAGACGCATGAGGCTTTCGAGCGGTCCATTTATCTGGAACTTTTCTAAAACAGATGCGATTGTAACGGCTAGTATCCATATAAGTATAGCGATGATTGTGACTTCCATGTTATTTACTGTACCACCCAAACCTAATGCTACAGGCGACAGGAAGATAACTAACAAGGTTTCGTTTAAAACATAAAAGGTGAGCGATCGTTTTCCTAAAGCAGCTAAAGAATTGGATACCCAACCAGGATTGTTAATAAGGTTAGCTATTAAACCAAATAAGGCGGCATACCCAATTCCAGCAGCCATCCCTGTTATAATGTGAATGCCTAAAATTATCCCAGCTACAAAAAAACTAGGTTCCCAAACTTCCGGAATTAATACTAAAGGAAGAGCACCCATGATGGAGATGCTCATTCCAATCATAGCAATTGTTTTTAATTTTTTATGATGCAAATGGGAGTCAATTAAAAGCCGTTTTCTTCCGGCCCAAATCCCTATAAGTACAGAAGGAATGACAGGAAAAAGAAAATGAATGAAGACGGGAATGATAGGGAAGGACACAAGTACTTCCTTAAACAATGGTATATAACGTTCATTCCCCGAAAAGTCAGTCCCAAACCCATAGCTGCCCATTTCATGCATAAATGAACCCCATATAAACGGCAGATATAGTATGATTATTAAAGTGATGATGGCTATAGCTTTCATTAAAGCCTTGTTATCTCGAGGTAACAACCAGGCTGTCAAAAGACCAGCGATACCATAGGCCATCAGTATGTCTTCACCACCAATCAATACAGCTAATATCATTCCAAATAAAATTAAATAGTAACATCGTTGTCTAATGGTTTTTCCCGCTTCTTTATTAGACTTTCCTCTTGAGCGTTGTTTTTCAAAAATTATAACTAACCCATAGCCAAACAGAACAGCATACATGGGACGTGCACGATTATCTATAAAAAGTTCTCCGAAAGTGTTTATCCATGTATCTATAAAAGTAACACTTTGGGGACGACTCATTATGCCTGGTTCAGAAGCGTATAAATATAAGGGTGCATGAGCAAGTACAATTAATAAAAGCATACATCCTCTGGCTAAATCTAATGAAATGGCTCGTTTAGTAGCCGTTTTATTTTTGGTTATGTTGTTCATATCACACCCCTCCTATTTAGCATATTATCGTTAGCCTTATGTTATTTAATCTTCAAACCTAAACAAATCTTCTACTGATGCCTTTAGCACCTTAGCGATATATTTCTTTTTTCTTTGCAATCATCATTAGCAGAAATAATGAACATGATTATGATTTCTCTTAACTTGTGGAATCCTAGATGTTATTCAACAAGTTAAGAGGGTGAAACCAATTGAAGAGAATAAGTCTTTTAAACACTAATAGAATTAAGTATTTCTTCCTAATCACTGTAATCCTATTAGCATTACCGATACCTAGTTTAGCAGAAGGACAAAATCTAAAGAAAGCTGTAACTTTAGAATTGGAAATAGATAATATTATAAATGACCAGCGGCTTAAGGGAGCTATTACAGGTGTAAGCATTAGAAAAGCTGACAGCGGCGAGATTGTCTATTCTTCTTACGGGGATATTCGTTTACATCCCGCGTCAAACATGAAGCTCTTGACTGCAGCAGCAGCTTTAGAACAGCTTGGTCCCGATTATCAATTTTCAACTGAAGTGTGGATGGATGGCAGGATAAAGAGAAAGGTCCTTAAGGGTAATTTGTATTTAAAAGGGAAAGGCGATCCTACTTTGATGAAAGAAGACCTCGACCTTTTTGCTAAGAAATTAAAAGCAAAAGGGATTACTAAAATTAATGGGAATCTGGTAGGAGACGATAGTTGGTATGATTCTATTCGGCTCTCACAGGATTTAAATTGGTCAGATGAATCCTTCCATACAGGGGCACAGGTTTCAGCATTAACCCTCTCCCCAAGTAATGATTATGATTCCGGAACCGTTCTTCTTGAAATCAACCCTGCCGCAAAGATTGGGAAAAAAGCAAAGATTCAAGTAACGCCCAAAAATGAATATGTGACCATCATGAACCTTACAAAAACAGTTGAAACAACTCAAGCAAGTGAGGTTTCATTTGAACGATTGCACGGGGAAAATACCATCATTGTAAAAGGTACCATTCCTCAAAACAGCAGCACGATCAAAAAGTGGGCGGCTGTTTGGGAACCCACTGAGTATGCAATCCATGTTTTTAAGACCTCACTCAAAGAATATGGAATAACCTTTACAGGGAAATCTGAAATGAAGACAGGTGTTACTCCAAAAGAGGCATCTAAACTTGCCGTTAGAAAGTCGATGCCATTAAAAGACCTCCTCATTCCATTTATGAAACTGAGTAATAATGGACATGCAGAGGTGCTAACAAAAGAGATGGGGAAGGTCGTTTATGGTGAGGGAAGCTGGGAAGCAGGCTTACAGGTAATTAAAGAGACCGTATCAGAATTAGGTCTTCATGGGAACACTATTCAACTACGTGATGGGTCAGGAATGTCCCATAAAAATATGATTCCAGCAAATGAACTTTCCAAATTACTTTTTATCGCACAGAAAAAAAGCTGGTTTCCTGAATTTGAAAGATCTTTACCGGTTGCAGGTCAGCCAGACAAAGGAACAGGAGGCACATTAAGGAACCGGTTGAAGGACGAATTAACTATTGGAAACGTAAGAGCTAAAACAGGATCGATTTCAGGTGTTTCCACTTTAAGTGGATATGTAACAGCCAGAAACGGTGAAAAGTTTATTTTCTCTATCTTAATTAATAATTATCTAGCAGCGTCCGTCACAGACATTGAAGATCGCATTGTAAGAACCCTTGCTGAATACTAATCCCTCAACACAGGGGCTACTTTCTTGTTAAATCAAGGTGTCTCAACAGGCATTAATCTCCTTTTGAAACACCTTGATTTTCTGGTATATTCTCTAAAATTTGTTCCACCGGTATGGCTAGTCCTGTACCATCTTCCGTCATTTTCGCATAGACAACTCCAATCACCTTTCCTTCTTTGTCTATTACTGGACTCCCGCTGTTTCCTTTATATATAGGTGCCGAAATCATTAATAACTGATTCTTTTCTGATTCCTCCAGTATATCTCCTTCGTTGGCAATTTGATTATGAAAAAGCGGATTACCAATCACATAAATATGATCTTGAATCCTCCATTTATTAGGCTCGCTCAGAGAAAGAAACGGTAAATCTTCTCCTTCAACCTTTAAAAAAGCAAGATCCAGAACAGAATCCATATGAACGATGGAAGCACCTAAGATATCACCTTGCGGAAAAATAACGGTAATGGGATTCATATCTTCCACCACATGTCGATTGGTAATAATGAACCCATTTTCAGAAACATTAAAGCCCGTTCCTTTTGTATACTGATCTTGGATGGTGACAACCGCTTCTTTATATAGCTGGATATCTTCTTGCTTTGAAAGTTCTTTAGACTTTTGTAAAAACTTAATCGAAGGGAGATTGATTACCTGCGGCCAAATTTGATTAACGCTTACCAGCATGGCTAAAACCAATCCGATAGCCACAATTTTTACAAAAAAGGCTTTCCGTTTTTTCTGTTTTTCTTTTAAAAGCTGATCTTCTTCATTAGGTAAAAAATCCTCAATTGGAGGTTCATCCATATATTCCTTTTGTTCTTCCTGTTCATGATGATCCATATCGTTTATACCCTCTCACCTCATTTACCTGCTGCTTTCTTCAATTATGTTACAAAATCTAATTAAAAATCAAACATGTATATGATTAAAGACCAAATCTGTATAAGACTTTCCTTTACATGAACATGTATTCTAAATGCATAAAAGCAGACAGTTGAAGAAACTCTAATAGGGTATGCTTGTAACCTAATAAAAATAAGGGGGACTATGTTCATATATGTATCAATTTAAAAAGCACGTTGTTCAAGAGAAAGACAATCAATTAGTGATTTCATTATACTTAGATATACCGAATGTTGAATTTGCACAAGAATTAGGTAAAAGCAAGAATAATCAAGAAGACTTAGAAGAAAGCGCAAGAATATATATAAATTCAAAATTCCCTAATCTAAAAAATGCTTCCGTAAAAATCATGGCTGGTACCATGCTGATTGCTTCTTTAGCATTTGGTGCATCCAGCTTGTCTCCAACAAAAGCCGCAGCGGCTGAAGCAACACCAACGGATACTGTAGAAACAACAACGAATGCAGGGGGGACAGAAGCAAATACTGAGAATCCAATAACGGAATCAGAAGATCCTGCGACTGATTCTGAAGGTACTGCCACAAACGAATCTGAGGATCCTGCAACTGAGACAGAAGGCACTGCAAACGACACTGAAGATACCACAACGGACGCTGAAGGTGCTGCAAACGAGACAGAAGGCACTGCAAACGAAACCAAAGATACCACAACCAATTCCGAGGATACTCCCACAACGCAAAAAGAAATATTATTCAACGATACTGCTGGAACTTATTTTACTGAACCTGTCGAGGTATTGGTGGATAAAGGAGTCGTGTTTGGAGTTACCGATGATGCGTTTGTACCATATAGAGATGTAACAAGAGCAGAAGCGGCTGCTATGCTAGCACGAGCTTTAAATCTTGACACAGAAAAGGATGCAGGTGACCCTGTTTTTGATGATGTAACGGCTAGCAGTGATTTTTATGGTACGATTGCTGCCTTAAAAGAAGCAGGTGTTATTGAAGGGTATGATGATAATACATTTAAACCTAATCAAACCATCACAAGGGCCGAACTTGCCAAGATGATTGTTTCAACCTTTGCTAATTTAGAGGCTAATCCTGATGCTACCGTTCCGTTTACTGATGTTGGAGATCAATCAACATTTAAAAATTATATCGCTGCCATTCATGAAGCGGGCATTACAAAAGGAAGTACGGAAACAACTTTTGATCCTTACAAAAATACACGACGTGCTGAAGCTGCAACGATGATTTACCGCTCCATAAATGTGGAGCTGTTCGGTAAAGCAGACGGACGGGTCCCAATTGAAGCGATTAATGACACTTCTGTTACGGTAAATGGAAAAGCATTCACACTTTCAGAGAACATGAAAGGATTACTCAATCAAAACAACAGTGAAATATTGACTGATGCAGTTGTTTATCTGTCAACAGATAAACAAGATAACGTTGAAAAGATTCGTTATTTAGAAATTACTAATTCAGGTACAGAAGGAGCTCCTTTAACCTTAGACGGCGGAGATACCGTTATTAATGGTCCATTAGTTTTAAAAGGTGACTTTTTGTCAATCAATGGTGTAACCGTCAAAGGTGAAACCATGATAGAAGGAACGGCCGCAGAAGTTACATCTGCTGCTGCAAACACGACAGCTTCAGGCGGTAAAATAACCGTAGATCATTCTATACTTAGTGATGTAACCATTAAGAGAGACAATGTTAATTTTGAAACAAAGGATTCGACTATTTCAAACTTAATTATTAAAAACACAAATACAAAAGTAACCCTTAACGGAAATACAAAGATAGATAACTTAGCTATTCCTACAGGATCTAATCCAAATGACATTATTGAAGATTATGACTCCGTTAAACAAAACATTAAGAATATAGAAGAGGATTCAGTTGATGGAACGGATGGAACAGATCACCAAACTCCTACAACTGTATATGAAGGAGAAGAAGCGGCACCATTTGTTACTACTCAAAATTTTAATACCCATAGTGGAGCCGATTATAAAGGGCTAAATATTGGATTCAAACTTACAGATGAGCTAAGTATTGCAGATTTAGCGAATGTAACCGTAAGCTTGGTGGGCGAAGATGGTACCATATTAGCTACGAATACGGCAACGGATAAGTTATTCGAATTATCAGCGGATACAAAAGAATTGAGCACTGCATTTATTACGACAAATGGAACCTATGAGGAAGAATATTGGACAACGGATGGAACTTTATCTCAGGATGCTGTTCCTGTAAAAGCTGTGATTACATTAACCGATACATCCGGAAATCAGTACATTGTGGAAAATGAAGATCTTGTTGAAGCAAATGAAGTTAGCTATTTGGATGTGTTCCCTGACGTGTTTGAAGGAGAAGATGCAGCCACATATATTACCACTCAGAACTTTAATACCCATAGTGGAGCCGATTACAAAGGACTAAATATTGGATTCACACTCACAGATGAGCTAAGTATTACGGACTTAGCGAATGTAACCGTAAGCTTGGTGGGCGAAGATGGTACCATATTAGCTACAAATACCGCGACTGATAAATTATTTGAATTATCGGCGGATACAAAAGAATTGAGCACTGCATTTATTACGGCAAATGGAACCTATGAGGAAGAATATTGGACAACGGATGGAACCTTATCTCAGGATGCGGTTCCAGTAAAAGCTGTCATTACATTAACCGATACATCCGGAAATCAGTACATTGTAGAAAACGAAAATCTAGTTGAAGCAAATGGCGTAACCTACGAGGACACCTTTGATGCTTAAATGTTAGTAGGCTAAAGCCGATTGTATACGTAAATTCAAAAGTAGAGAGTTACCAATTAATTAATGGTAACTCTCTTTTATATTTCATTTATTATTTTTAGAACTAATTATTTTATCTTCTTTTCTTTTTATTATCACTTACTAATACCTGTTTCTTAACAATCTTTTCAAATTCCACCTGTACATGAACAACATTTTCTTTGACTTCCTGTACACTCACAACTTTTCCCTTGCGGCCTTTTATTTTAATGTTTTCATCTACAGTAGGAACCTGCTGCCGGCATTGACTTAATACTAAATTTCTTTTCTCATAAAAATGAACGGCAACCATAGTTGTTTTCTCCTTTTAATAAATTTTTCACAAAAAAGGGGAATTCGGAAACATTCATCTTCTTTAATAAAGTATTTAGGAAAACTCTATATTAGACCAAATAGACCTCGTATACATGAATTGATTTTAAAAAAAGAGAAGGGGGGAGAAGTGAATGACCTAATAAATGAAGAACATGTGTGATTTTTGCTATATGGATTTCCATAACTCTATGTTATTCTACATTTGTTAAGCATTGAGCAAATATAACAAACATTTTGGAGGTATGATATATGAGCTGTGGTTGCACAACAAATTTACACGATGGAAAAGCGATTGTAGATCATGTGAAAAGGAAAGGAAAAGCGGACCTTGCTCCAACAATTGCACATGAAATTACATGTGATTGTGGCGAAACATTTAGACTTGAAAAAGTCATTATGAATTGCCCAAAATGTGAAATGACCTATGCCGTTACACCATGTGGTTCAGATAATTATCATAATATCATGCAAGCAGGAATTAAATACGCATAATAAAATAAAAGGAAAATCCTTTAAAGCCAAGAGGATTTTCCTTTTATTTTATAAAATTATTCCTCTTTAAACCAGGTCAGTGCAATGGTTCCAGCCCCAGCATGAACACCAATTGCAGAGCCTAACGGACCAATAATAATTTCGATTTCCGGTAAAAGGGAGCGAACCTGCTCTTGAATGCTAAGAGCCTCTTGCTTTGCACTGCCTTCTAAAATATAGACAGTTTTTATACTCACACCTTGATCCAAATCATCCTTTAAACGAGCAACCATGTAGGATAAAGCTTTCCTTTGTGAACGGACCTTATCGTATGGAATCAATTTACCATCTTCAAATGTCAGAATCGGTTTTATTTGGAGAAGGCTTCCCATTAACATTTGAATGGCACTTACACGTCCGCCTTTATGCAACTGTTCTAATGAACCAATCATCACATACAGTTTATTGGATTGATACATCGCTCTCAATGTAGTTGCTGTGTCTTCTGGAGAAACTCCTTCACGAATTAATTCCTGACCTTTCCGAATCAGATGCGCCACCGGCAAAGAAATCAATCTGGAATCCACCAGCTCAAGAGGGAAGCCAGCCATATCAGCGGCTTGTTTTGTAGCATTAGCAGTACCGCTTAACTCCGTTGATAAATGAACAGCAATCGCTAAATCATATTCTGTTTTCAATTCTTCAAACAAATCCACTAATTCGCCAATGACAGGTTGAGACGTTTTAGGAAGGGTACGAGACGTAGAAAGTTTAGAATATAATTCTTCTTCTCTAATATCAATTCCATCTTTGTACGTCTCATTTTCAAATGTAATTCCGATTGGTACAACAAAGATGTTGTTTTGCTTTGCATATTCAGGATCAATATAACACGTACTATCCGTAATCCATGCAATCTTTTGCAAACTGAATTCCCCCTTAATCAAGATTTATTATTTTATCCCATCTATAACCACTTTACACGCTTACTTTACTTACTAAATCTTAATACCAGTTACTATATGTTGTATATATAATAATCTATTATCAGATTAAATGGTTCTGTTTTCCTATATTTTATTATCCCAATCTAATGCAACCCTTAAAAAAATATATAAAATGAATAAATATACATTTTTATTTTTATTAACCCGGTATTTTTCGCATGAATATTTTCCTGTTTGTATTTTTACTCAAATTTAAAGATTAAATAATACTTCCTTTGCAAGGTTTTATAGTGAACAATACGATACACTTATGCAAAATGACCCATATAAAACAAATGCTTGTCAGTCCTCAAACCTAATAAGTTATTTTGATGTTTTATAAACATCATCTCCGTACAATAAACGTTTTTACTATTTTTTTATCTGAGTCCATTTTGTTTGCATAATTAGTTTCAATTAAGGGGGATGAATATAAAAGTTGGGAGCTTTTATTAGAAGAATATAACTCAAATAAGGCCAAGTGGGAACATTCGAATAATATAAGTTAGGATGAAAACTCTACATTTAAATTGCATTTTTCAGATGAATCTGATTTACACAAAACTAATTATTACAGGGTTAATTGCAACCAGGAAGGATACGACATAGACGCATTGAAATCACATTTCACATCCCAATTGACAAAGTCATATGCATAACCGCACAGGCTATGAGTTATTATGTGAAGCGGAGGGGAGGAACGGGGAGAACGCCTTGCCTGATACACTTTATTATTTTAGTTTACATAATATATATTATAAGAAGTAATATAAAAACCGATTTTTCTGTCTCTATATTCAAGTAAACTCATAAAAATGAGACGGAATGAAAATTTTTAACTTTAACGCAGTTTGTTAATCATTTATTTATATTGAGTAAATTCTTATTATGATCAATTTTATATGCTTAAAATGATTCTTAAAATCTGCTTCTTGAATTATGACTTATAAACTACAACGGTATCGTTAAACTAAACTTAAATATCTTATATCTTTTTTACTGTTTAGCTTCTAACTCCTATTTTAATGAATCTCATCATTTTAACTATATTTCATAATCAGTCCTCGGGAATCCTCTTCTATTCTTTTGACAACTTTAGTTTACATAATATTATTATATATTTTTTATCCTGTCTTTTATCATTTACAAAAAATAAAATAGAACATACACCATTTGTATGTTCTATTTATCCTTATTCTTATCCCCTTTTTTTTCGCTGAGGGTTCTGTATATTTGGGTGTACATGCTGCCTTGAACAATATTTTCTAGAAAAAATTGGCCAATCAGCTTCCCGTACTCTTCATCAATAGACATTTTTTTACTTTGCAATTCCATTTCTGCTAGTCCCTCATAGGTTGCCATCAGACCATATGTATGATCTTCACCGGAAATTGGGGATAAAATCTCAATCTTGTGATCATAATTCTCGTTACGAAACTTTTTGATTTCTTTTAAATTATCGATTCCCTCTTTAAATTTGTCCTGTTTTATCACAAATGTCTGATAAACAATAACTGACACAGAATGCACCCCTAGAAAATATTTAACAAACTATCTAGTAGCATTCCCCAGGCTGTAATATTTATTCTCCCTCTTCCCCTTCCTTTTCTGTGATATAAGAACAGGAAAGGAATCCACTTTCAAATTTTATTCTACATAAAAAATTTGGACTCTATCTGGATTAGTTCTCATAAGATGTACAAGTTGACTGCTTTTTTAAGGAGGGTGAATTTTTCTGAATTTCAGTATTATGTTTAGTTACATTATACTAGGCTTTACTTTAGCAGCACCAATAGGTCCTGTTAATTCAGCCCGATTAGATAAAGGAATAAAGAATGGATTCTTGCATGCATGGATTGTAGGTGCAGGTTCTATGTTTGCGGACGGTATTTTTATGCTGATGGTCTATTTAGGATTAGTTAATTTTTTAGTCATTCCTATCGTCCAGATCTTTTTATGGCTTTTTGGAGGCTTTGTTTTAATCTATACAGGCATAGAAAGTATGATGAGTATAAACAATATCAATCTCTCCTACCATAGAGAGAAGGCTTCATTATTAAAAAGTTTTCTTATAGGTTTCTTCATGTCAATCACCAGTCCCTTGTCAGTTCTCTTTTGGTTAGGAATCTACGGTTCGGTCTTAGCTAAAACCGCTCAAATATATGATACTCAATTCCTGTTGCTATATAGTTTGATGATTTTTCTTGGACTGGCTCTTTGGGATATTTTTGTTGCAGCCTTGACAACTGGTCTGCGGAGATATCTCACACTAAATACCCTTAAAACAATCTCTATCATTTCAGGTGCATCATTAATCATATTCGGTTTGTATTTCGGATATCAAGGAATTGTTGAGCTTTGGGGGTAAATAGCGCTGTGAATAAAAAAGAAGTACGGTAATCCATACTTCTTTTTTACACTCAATCTGATGATTATGATGGTTTCATTTAAGCTAGGTATAGTTCTGCTTGTATTTGTTTTTGATGGGGCCAATACATCTGATCTCGTTTAAACGCTTTTTCGATATCCTGGTAAAACTGCTCATCCTGCAGATTTTGCAATGTAACATCTTTAAAGACATGATAAAATTCAACACGTTTCAGGATTTGCTCGGCTGTCGGGAATTCCTTTCCAAGGAGCCATTCAATATACGTTTTGACATCCTCTTCTTCTATTCTTTCATTATTTAACTGCAGCAGCTGATCTGGTGGTTGTTCCATCAGTATGGGGGTAAAATACTCAATTAATTCTTGTTTTGTTTTTTCAATCTGCAGATTTAAGATATGACTAACCTCTTCTTTATATTGTTCAATCTTATCACGGATTGCTTGGACTACTTTTTCAAATTCAGCTTTTTCCTTTACAAGCATGACCCGTCCATACTTTTTTGATAGCACACGCGTGAACTTTGACCTGCATTTATCAACCTCTTCCTTTACTGGTTTGGTATATTTAGAGAAGTCCTCATGAAATAGTGGATAGGTTGCTTTCAGCTTGTCCCCTAACCCCTTATTTTGTGTTCCTTGTAACAGTTCTCTCGGGATTTTTATCGTTGTTTGTTCTAAACGAGCCCCTTTGAATGTAATTTCAATAAATTGAATCATGCATCTAAATTCAGACAGTAATTGTTGTTTATTATAGTAATTATCCACGAAGTCTCCCCCCTTTTTTATTATTAATCACATCCATGTTATGCTGCAGTTAACATTAAAGCATTCTATTTATGTCAGTATATTAGCAATATACTAAAAGTAATACAAAAAATACTAGATTTTCGAATAAGAGTAGAAAGATTATCAGAATCACTCTAAATAAACAAAAAAATGTTCTTCATCGTAATCCATTGAAGGATATTTTTTTATGGTTTATTTGGAAAGCATGACAAAAAGACCCTTTTTGTTTGAGGGCCCTTTATGGTTATTAGGTTGAAAGTGATTTTTTGAAGATGAACTGGAGAAGTATTTTAATGATAAATCCAACTAGTACTCCAGGTATGACAAATAGCATAGGCAGCCAAACAGGTCCCAAAAGTTTTCCAAATATCGTTATCTTTGGCGAAAATATCAACCCCACTGTCACAAAATAGGCCGAGAAAACAAATGGCAGATACATAAAAGATGATTGTTTTCCTGCTGCTTTATAGGCATCCCACATGGCATAGAAATACAAACAAGGATAAAACATGAGCCATTGAAAATTCGTCACTTCTAATGCTTGTTTTACCTCTCCATGAAAACTAAGAAGAATGGCGTAATTAAATTTTGCTTGAACATTTATGATGATTTCAAGAGCAATAAATCCAAATCCTTTTAGATATTGTCTGTTTAAGAGCTGAGGAAAGCCTGGTAATGCAATGCTCCATAAAATATTTTCTAATATTTTCTCTTTATCCTTTGTCATAGGCGGCTCCACATTATTACGTCTTTGCTAAACTTTCACGGTCAGTTGCTAATGGAGGCTGCTCCAGCCAGCGATTCTTAATTAAAAGCTGTGCTCCGTCCTCGGCATATAAAGCTACTTCTGCCATTAGACGTGTATATTCTAAGGCAAGATCCCTTCTTTGTGAAACAGATGCACCTGCTCCGAAATAACCAACAGCAGCAGCAACTAAAATAACAATGTGATTTAACATTAATTTATCGGAAAAGGGAGGTACTGTTGAACTCGTTACTTCAGAAACCCAGGAAGCGGGAGAAGCTAATTCATCCTTGGTTAATAGCTTGGAGAGTATACCAAATTGTTTCTCACATATTTTTTTTCCTCTTTGGAAGTATTTTTTCACTTCATTATTTTGACAAACCTGTGCAAAGCCGATTTCCAATACAACTTTGACAATCACCTTTACCATGTTAAAGCTGACACCGCTGATTTCCGCAACATTTAAAGGCCGCTTTTTACCAAACCAACCTGTTAAATAACTTTCATTACCCACATAATCTACTTCGGTTGGTGGATTAATTCGAGGCGGTTTGCTATAAATCCCTTTCTTTAGCATTAAACTTGCAGTCCGTTTATATAGTTCCATTGTTTCCTGATTACATTCAATAAAATAATTAATTTGATCCTCTCGGGCTGAAGTAGCTATTGCACCGGCATATCCCGTTAATCCAAGTAAGGTCATCACATGCATGTAAATGAGCATAAATGTATCTGTAAAAAGAGGAGGCGCATTGATATTCACATCTTCTTCTAATGTAAAACCTTTAGGAATAGGAAAATTTTCTCTATTAAAAAACTCTGTAATTTTCTCGATATGTCTTTTTGCAAGCATAACAGCAAATTCAAGTATATTCTTAGTTTCCTCGTCTTCCGCCTTTTCAATGGAATGTGAAAGAATACATATTGAGGAGCTGTCATTTATGTATTGGGTCCAAAGATTGGCAATTTCAGCTGAGTTTAGTTCGATATGATTGCTTTTTTCCATATGTCCCTCCAATACTGCCTTAACCATTAGTTTTTGAAATCAATGCATTTATCGTTATTATCCTTATTTTAACAGTAAATTATTCGAGCTTTGTAATGGTGGAGAGATATTAAAGAGCAGAGGAATCAACTTGTAATATAGGGAGTTATTATTGAATTTTTTCAAATTTTCAAAAGAAGGCTGAGCCTACTCATGTCCTGCTCAACCTTCCCATATTATTTCTAACGACGATGTGTGGCAAGGTCGATAACTCCCAATACCATATGGGCTAATCCAAACCCAAATACCGTATTGGCAATCATTTTATTGGTTCCGCGTTTTTGCTTTAAAGCATATCCTGTAGCGGTAACGGCTGAACCTAAAGCTGTTGGAATAAGTCCTTCACGAATATTCATAGAAGCTTCCCCCTGCCCGAAGTTAGTTGGTGTTTTATCACCGTTATTAGTGTTACCCTCAAAAAAGGAACTATCCAAAGTTAATGATTCTGCTACCATTACTTCCTAAGTGAAGTACTCTAACTTAGCATTAGGGAAAAATTTCTCCATATAAGTGAAAAGCTTACTTTTCAAATCTTCCTCTTCTTCTTTTTGATAGATATATTTACCGATTCCATACTTTCCCCATTTATATCTACGTTTCTCTTCATCTAACTCTAGTTTCGTCATCGGATAATTTTTCTCGATGACTCTTTTTGCCGGTTTTGTAAAACGATGCTGAATAAATTCAAAGGTTATATCATCTCTTGCATCAGTGGGGAGTTCGGCATCTAATCGTTCAAACATATGATAGTATCCTTCCTCCCATCCTTCATGCATATAAATAGGTGCGACAATAAAGCCTAACGGATATCCGGCACGGGCAACTTTGCCTGCTGCTTCAATCCGTTTTGCCAGTGGTGATGTTCCCGGCTCGAAGTTTTTAATAACATAATCGGCATTAACGCTAAAACGAAATCTTGTTTTGCCGTTGTGTTTGGCATCAAGTAAATGGTCAACATGATGAAATTTCGTCACAAACCGCAGCTTTCCATATTCAGACTCTGCAAAATGCTCGATGGCTCTTTTTAACGTATGGGTCAAATGATCAATCCCGACGATATCCGAGGTACAGGCTGCCTCAAATCTCGTCACTTCAGGGGCCCGCTCTGCCATATATTTATCGGCAGTCTCTAATATTTCCTCCACATTCACATAGGTCCGAATATATGGTTTACTCCCCATTGTGGTTTGCAGATAACAATAATGACAATGGCCCATGCATCCAGTAGCAAATGGAATGGCGTATTCTGCAGAAGGCTTTGATGTGTCAAATTTAAGTGTTTTTCGAATGCCAACAACGAGTGTTGATTTCGCCACCCGGTATTTCTGCAGGTCCGTGTCACCTGGTAAATTTCTCACCTGATTATGCGAGGTTGTATATCGTATTTCCACATCCATCTTTTCAAATTTCTCCTTCAGTTCTAAGCCCAAAGGATATTCCAATGCTTTCGGTTCAAAATAGACTAGCTTAGGAGTAAAAGGATTCATCATTCCACATCCCCTCTGAATCCCCATAATAGTACTGATAGGCTTGATTCGCTTCTGCTTCCGTTTTATATATGGCTGTTTCCTCTGTTAAGGGATAATAAGTCTCGTATAAAAATAAAGCCAATTCTCCTGGTTTCTCAGGGTTATTGACAACGGCTGCTGCTTGTATATTAGCCACATCCTGGGTATGCGGGTTTCGATAGAAAACGTACACGATATCTCCAGCTTGATAAGCTTGATTTTCGTTGGTTAGATCCATTCCATCACCTTTTCCTCTATTGATTACTTTCTGTTATGGTTTACATTATTAAAATTTTGCCTTGGATTCCTGTAATTATGTTTACTTGTAAATGGTAAAGGAGTGAAGTTGCAGCCAATTTTTATCCAATAAATTGGTCGTTTAATCCTTTCTATATAGCTAATAATAACTTTGGTCAATCAATAAATTTTAGGAATGGAGCTGAAAAAATGGAGGCTGGAAACTCTACAGAATCCGCATTGTTGAAATACAAAGAAGGCCTTGGTGTGTTTACACAAAAAATGCCTGAATTTGCAAGTAAATTTAATGAGTTTACGCAGGAATGCTTTAAAGCAGGCGCCCTGACTCAAAAGGAAAAGCAATTAATCGCCTTAGGCATAAGTCTCCATGCACAGGATGAGTATTGTATCATTTACCATATAAAAGGCTGTTTAGACCAGGGTTGTACAGAGCAGGAAATACTTGAAGCTGTTGGGGTTACTGCCGCATTTGGAGGCGGCGCAGCGATGAGTCAGGGAGTAACACTGGTGCAAGAGTGCATTTCTGAATTGAATCAAATGATGCAGTAAAAGTGTATTATATTCATTTTATGAATGGGGCAGTATCCGATAGTAAAACCAAGATACTTGCCCCTTTTAGATTTCTTCTCTTCTTACACTAATCCTCGATTGTTTAAAGTTGTTCGCTGTAAAGAATCTATGCGTCCGACTTGCTTTGTACCACTGATAACAGAGGATATAAATAATCACGGCATCTATCGCATCCCCGCCGTAGTACATCAACATCGCTCCTATCTCTGCATCTACGGCAGGAACTCCTAACGGCGGATGGACATAAATATATTTTGATAAGATACCGTGAAATGCCAAAGCAATTAAGAGAACACAAGCTCGATAGAGAAAGCTAGTTCTATGGGGTGTCGGCTCGATGCCAATCATGGATAAGATAAAAAAATAGCCTGCTAAAAATACATGGACATGAATCATAAAATGAATCAAAGGACTATCATGTATCATCGCAAATAAATCAGTTGTATAAAGAATCCACAATCCTCCAATATTCAGGATGGAAACAACAATCGGATCTGTAATAAAACGAATATACCTGCTTTTTAGTATCCTTGACAGACGTCTAGCTTCCGATACTTTGAGTGTTCTTAACAATAGAGTCATGGGTGACGATAGGACGAGAAAGAGCGGTGCAGCCATTCCAAACAGTAAATGACTCAGCATATGAGCTTTAAAATCGTAATGAGAAAGGTTTGCTAGCGGTCCAATGCATACTGCAGCTGTACAACATACCCCAATCAACCAATAAATAGATCGATAGAGCGGCCATTTCTTATAACAGCAGCTTGATACAGCTGCAGCCATAAGATAAATAATAATGATTAGAACAAAGAACAATCCTATAAAAACCTCGAATGCTTCTCCATTTAATTGATAGGGATGCATACCTTTTTCATGTTGAATGTGATTATGGATGCTCATGTGTGACAGCCTCATTTTTCTTTTTGATAAGAATCATACCTGCAGCAACCATTAGAATAGAAAGGATATTCCAAGTTAAGTCATATGGGAGAATATCCACGTTATACCGAATCTGATGTAATTTCATCAACTTGTGCTGAATAGTCCCGTCGTAAAGCTGAAAGATACCTCCTCCGAGAAGCATCCCTCCTACCCATCTAGTAATCCACAGTGCTTGAAATTTCTTCAGTTCAGCAAACATAAATAATGACCCGATGGTGGCAAACCAGCTAAACGCATGAAAAAAACCATCTGAAATTAAACCAATAGACGTAGTCGATTTGTCGTAAAAATGGTGCCAATGCAAAAGTTGATGAAAAACAGCTTCATCAATAAATGCTACTAACCCTATTCCAAATAAGAATCCAGACCATAGGTTACGAGAAAGATTTTTTTGACTCATATTATTTTGTGGGACTCCGAATTTTGCAGCCATTCAATCAACTCCAAGAAGATTTCCTTATTCGTTTTTATCTTGTAGTATAACCAAAATGAGGAAAAACATTTAGATTAAAAAGAATCGAAAAAATAGTAAAAAAGGATTGTACACGTGGCACATCCTTTTTCGTAACAATATTAAGAATTTAAATCATGAAGACCAGGACTATGTTCATTCGGCATTTCAGGAAGGATTGGAACTGGATATCCAGTTGGTGGGGGAACAACCTCCAGATTACCGTCATCTCTGCTTGGTGATTCGCCTTGGAATATTTGACCCATCAGCGTTTCATCCAATCTAAAATTAAATTGGGCATTGTGGAAGCCCATTTCTACATATTTACGGCATTCTGGATATTTATTGATGTCATAATTTGGTACAGGGAAAATCTTGCCCCAATTGACCCCAAGAGTCTCTAAAGCCTTTGCAAAGGCATTTTGATGAGCATTATCACGTACGATTAGAAAGGCTAATGTTTCTCTAAAAGTTTTGTTTGAACTCATTTCATAAATACGCGTTTTTTGCAGTACTCCTGTCGATTCTAATACAACGTTATCTAGTAAATCGGCGACTAAGTTTCCATGATTGTATACATAGTTACCATTCCAGGGATTACCGCCAGCATCTACTGGCAGAGAACTTTGTGCACCCATAATATAGTGATGTGGGTTTGCATGTTCTTTAACAGCGTCTTCTAAAGGAGCACCGGTGCTTCCTCCTGCACCGACTGCTTCTTCACCGGATCCATTCAAAAGCTGATTAATAGTCGTTTGTACGAGCTCCACATGGCTGATTTCTTCAAGAAAGATGCCACGGATAAGATCACGAAACGGTTTGGCGTTACCTCGGAAGTTAGAGCTTTGAAAGAAAAATTGCATCATCGTACGCATTTCTCCAAATCTGCCACCCAATGCTTCTTGAAGCACCTTAGCTGCTGCAGGATCTGGTTTGTCCGGAACGATGATATTAATAAGATCTTCTTTGTAGAAATACATAACTAACTACCCCCAATAAATAAGTTACTAAGATAGGTTTTCCCATTTGGATATGCTTATCCTAAAATACTGATTTAATTACTCATTTTTGTTTAGAAGAGAGAATGTATGATTTCAATTTGGTTAATCAATCTTTTAGGTACTTTCAATCCGTTATGGTAAACGTAAAAACACCTATTTTCTTTACAATAGAAAATAGGTGTTTTACCTTTATTATTCTTCTATATTCACCATCATGTCGCCAGCCTCAGGTATAGTGCTGATTAATCCTGTCTCCTTCAGCCAATGTGCCACTTCATCCCATGATTGTTCGTCTTGAGACCCAAAAGCAGCCCCTTCTCCTTCCATTTTTGGCAATAATACTTGAAGGCTTTCCTTCTCAATTATCTCTTCCAATGGAAAGTTCGCTTGATCTTGATTGTCTAACAGAATTGTAAGTGCCTCATCTGGATTTTCTTTCATAAACTGATAGCCTTTATTAGCTGCTTTCCAAAAGGCTTGAATGGCATCTTTTTCCTTCTCCAGCGTTTCATCACTTGTGACAAGAACGATTTCATTATAGGCGGGAACCCCATAATCAGTTGGATTAAAATAGCGTGTGTTAAATCCTTTATGTTTTAATACAGGAACTTCATGATTAATAAACGCTCCACTGACTGCATCAACGTTTTCAGTTACAAGCGATGAATTTAACTCAAAACCTATGTCAATGATATTGACTTTATTGATGTCCCCTCCATCATGTGTAACCATCGTTTCAAGAATGGCTTCATTTAAAGGGATTCCTGGATAGCCTACTTTCTTTCCTTCTAAATCCTTCGGTGACTGGATGGAACGATTCTCTGCAAATACCACATGATTTAAAGGAGAACGTACAATAGAAGCAATGGACTTAACCGGAACATTCTCATTTGCACGAGCAATGATCACGTCAGGCTGATAATATAAACCTAATGTCACTTTACCGGCTGCAGCTAGATTCAAAGGATCAGTCGGATTCGCGGGGAACTGAATATCTACCTTTACTCCTTCTTCTTCAAAATAACCTTTTTCCTGTGCTACGTATAAGTAACTATGGACAGCATTTGGATACCAATCGAGCATAATGCTGACTTCCTTTAATTCTTTGTCTTCTTTATTCTCTTCCCCGGAGCTTTTGGAAGTGGTATTCCCCCCGCAGGCTGCCAGCAATAAAATAAAGATCATACTTACAAGCATCATTACATGTTTTTTCATTATTCTTTTCTCCATTTCAAACATATTTTTTCTAACCATGAAACCAATGAAAATAAAAGGATTCCAACAATAGAGAGTAAGACAATGGGAGCGAAAACGGCTGCCCCGTCCATTTGTGTCATCATTCTCCGGCTAAAATAACCAAGACCCGCTTCTGCCCCAAGCCACTCTCCAATGGCTGCACCAATCACACTCACGGTAACAGCCACCTTTAATCCCGAAAAAACAGCAGGCAAAGCGGAAGGTACATCTAATTTTAAAAAGATATCTTTCTTAGAAGCTCCCATCGTAAGAAGCAATTCTTTTATATCCTTATTTGAGGAACGAAGACCATCAAAGGTGCTGACTGTTAAAGGGAAAAAGGTAATTAAAAAGGTGACAAATACCTTGCTCCAAATCGAATAACCAAACCAAACGACAAATATAGGTGCTAACGCAATCGACGGAATGGTCTGGGAGGCAATAATCAGCGGATAAAAGGTTTTTTCCGCAATTTTACTTATATTCATCCAAACAGCAAGTCCAATACCAACGATGATGGAAATAAGAAGTCCGACCACAATGATGAGCAACGTTGCGGGCAAGTGCATAAATAATAAAATCGTTTTTAACTCCCATAACTTTTGCAAGATATCTGTCGGTGACGGCAGGATAAAACTTTTATTATAGACACCTGCCCCGATTTCCCAAATAATCAATAGAACAAATACAAGCAGGCTAGATGCCAAATAGGATCTCATACGGTTCATTTGCTCACCTTTGAACGAAGCTGATCAATTAACTTCTCCTTTAATGTCACCATTTCAGATTTACTAACATCACGAATAGTGCGCGGGCGTCCTAAAGGTATTTTAACTTCTTGAATGAAAGTATGCGGCTTTTGCTGCAAGACGAAAATACGGTCTGATAAAAATAATGCTTCGTCGACATCATGTGTAATAAATAATATGGTCTTCTTCCTTTTCATCCATTGTTCGATTAACCATTCCTGCATGGTTAGTCTTGTAATCGCGTCTAAAGCGCTGAACGGCTCGTCCAATAATAAAATATTGGATCCACTTAAGATGGTTCTTAAAAAGGATACTCGTTGTCTCATCCCGCCTGATAGATTACCAGGAAGAGCGTTTTCTTGCCCCTGCAAGCCAAAATCATCGAGCAATTCCCTAACTTTAGCTTGTGCTATTTCCTTTTTGATGCCTTTAATTTCTAAAGGCAAGATTGCATTGTCCAAAACAGTCCGCCACGGCATAAGTAAATCCTGCTGTGGCATATACCCGACAGCTCCTAATCGGTTCGTTACATTTTCTCCATTTAATAAAATGGATCCTTTAAAAGGTACTTCAAGTCCAGTTATTAGACGGAATATCGTGCTTTTCCCTGAGCCGCTCGGGCCAATGATACTAATGAATTCATTTTCATAAATCTGTAAATCAATTCCATCAAGTATAGGTGCTTCGCTATTTTTATAATGAAAGATTACTTTATTAAACTCCAAGACTGGTTTATTCATCGGCTGGCCACGTTTCCTTGTGATAAGCCATATTCCAGAATAAATACTCAAACCGTGTTGTATTTAAGAAGATTTTTTCTAACTGAAGAAGCTCCTTTTCCGGTTTTCCTTCTGCTAATTTATCCAATAGATCAATACACCACTGTGCTGTCTGGCCAAATTCCTTTGAACTGTACATAGTAATCCAATCACCATATAATTCATGATCTAAAGCGTTTGGAATTTCACTCAGTTCTTTTCCGATTTCCCAATAGCTCCAGGCACAGGGAAGAAGCGCAGCCACAAGTTCAGCCAGTGTTCCATTTTGTGCTGAATGCAGCATGTAATGGGTATAAGCTAACGTGACCGGAGAAGGGGCGGCATTCTCTAATTCACTCTCTGAAATACCAAATCGGGCTGCGTATTGGCGATGAAGAGACATTTCTTCATTCATAGTTGCATGCAATAAATTGGAAAAGATTTTCATATCTTCTAAGTCTGCTGCTTTAACAGCACCAAGTGCAAACAGCTTAGCATAGTCAATTAAATATAAATAATCCTGAATCATGTAAAAGCGGAACTTCTCTGGATCTAGTGTTCCTGCGCCCATTTCCTGAACAAAAGGGTGGGTGTGATTTTTGCGCCAAATCGGCTGCAGCTTTTCAAGTAAACGGTCAGAAAACTTCATGTTCTACACTCCCATTCTAGCTATTTAGTTTATTTCAATAAAAAAACCACTGCCCTATTGAAGGAAGTGGTTACGGTTTATCACATGTTATATTTATGTACAGACAGGTATATATAACTTATAATAATGTACACTTTCCTTCGCTAGCATTACCTAGTGCAGGTTCAAGGGTTAAGGCCAATGCCTCTCTCAGCTTATTTAAGCGCCCCTAGTGTTACTTTTTTATTAAATTGTATATTCATATAGTTACATAATTCAAAAAGTAAATCAATAGCTATTTTTTCAGTTTTTATACTTTTTTGTCTATTATCGTTGAAGACACAAACATTCCTTGAAGGTTTTTCCAATATAAGAATAAAAACTTATGGTAAAATGAAGATTCCCTCAATTGGTTAACGTGAAGTAATTACACTTAATTGGCAGGTGTTCATCTATGTTTAACAGACAAAAAGCAATCATTATTGGCGGGGGTATCTCTGGGAAACTCGCTGCACGAGTTTTATCTGATTTTTTTAAAGAGGTAATCGTTATTGAACGTGATAACCGTCCTATTGGACCTTTTCCAAGAAAAGGCGCCCGACAAGGTGAACATATACACGCTCTTCTTCTTGCTGGTCAATACGGGCTTGAAAGGCTATTTCCAGGGATTACGGAAAAGTTCTATACCACCGGGGCGGTAGAAATGAATTCAACAAAGGACCTTTCCTGGTTTCATCATGGCGTTTGGAAGCTTCGCTATGATGGCCATTACCGAACCACACTTCAAACACGTCCACATTTAGAATGGCATATTGAGCAATCTATTGACAATCTATCAAATGTAACAGTCTTCTATAACCAGTCTGTCAGAAATATCCTCTATCATGCGAAAAAAAATCGTGTTTACGGGGTTGAGATTGTAGATAAGGAAAAGAACATAAGAACCTTAACAGCTGATTTAATTGTGGATGCAAGTGGTTCAAGCAGTATTACAACTAGCTGGTTAGAGACTCTCGGAATTCAGATTCCTCGTGAACAGGCTGAAATTGGATTGACTTATGTGAGCAAATTCTATCAGCTGCCGGACAATAAAACGAGGGACTGGAAGATAAAAATGATTTATCCGGATCCCCCTGCTGAAAAAATCGGTGGTACAGTCTCCTTGGTCGAAGGAGAACGTTATACTGTTACGATTATGGGCTACCAAAATGCTATCAAGGAAAAAGAAGTTGTCAAAAATGATCAGGGATTTCTAGAGTTAGCTAAAAAGCTGCCGCAATTAGATATTTATCATGAAATTAAGGATGGTACTCCCTTATCGGCTACTTCTATATATCGTATTCCAAAAATCATTTGGAAGCGATTTGATCAAGTCAAGCAACTGCCAAATGGTCTGATGTTAATAGGTGATACGATTTGTCGTATTGATCCTGTTTTTGGCCAAGGCATGAGTATTGCAGTTTTTGAAGCACTTGCACTGCAAAAGATTTTTCAAGATGGTAATTGTTCATTACAAAAAAACATTATAAACTTTCATAAAAAGGCGAGAAGAATTATATCCCCTATTTGGAATATGGTCGTTACTGAAGATTTCCGTTATCCAGGTATTATTGATAAAAAGCCAATCAGTCTCTCCATCCAGCAATGGTATGCAAAAAAAATCTTTCTATTATCATCCCAGCATCAAGATATCTATGATTCTTTTGCTAAGGTAATGAACCTTCTTGAACCAATGACAATATTGATAAAGCCAGAAATTTTAAAAAGAGTATTACGTCATACATTTAGTAAGAAATAACAAAGCAAAGCAGGCACCGCAAATGGACAGTATCGAATACTTTGTCTTTTTGTGGTGCCTGCCTATCACTTACCGAAACCTCAATGAATGCAGGGCCTGAAAAAAATAAGTGGCTCCTATGTGTATAAGGAATGAGGATAAAGGCAAATTAATAATAGGTTTTGGAGGTTAATTTAGGAGGAATTTTGATGAAGCACCTATGGGCTTTATTAATTAAATTTGCTGCAGTGGGAACGGTTGTCTTATCAGTATATGGAATTTTCAATGCGGATTTATTTGCACTTGTGATGATGTCATTGGTTCTTACTTTAGTTGCTTATGTTATAGGAGATTTATTTGTTCTTCGCAGAATGGGAAACTTCGCAGCCTCTCTTGGTGACTTTGTGCTTTCATTTGGATTATTATGGGTGATGAGTTTCCTTTTTATTAATACAGAAATGAATCGGCTGACTGCTGCCTTCATCTCTTCTTTTGCCATTGCTGTCATTGAAGCAATATTTCACCTGTATATTAAAAAGCATATTTTTTCAGATTCAGCTGACAGTTACATCCCTGGTGTTATCCGTGAGGATCGTTTTGTTACTGAGTTTTCTGAAGAGCTTGATGTAAGGAACAAGAAAAATCATAAGGATAACAAATGAGAAAAGGCTTGACCTCAATGCCACTTGCATGCTTCTATTACGTCAGAAACATGCAAGTGACTGAGTATTTGCTATTATTTCAATGCCTCAAGAGGAATGGGGTTTCCTATTTCAATAGGCACAATTAATGTTTTTCCTTTTATTTGTTCAAAGTTTGTTACATACTGCCCCTTCATGTTATTGACCTCTGTTGTTTTAAATTCTTCTGTTCCCAAAAGGTTTATTTGTTCATCCAGAGGTATTTGAGTGTCCAAACCCTCTCTTTTCACTACAATCAGTTCAGTTATATCATTTATGGTATGGTCGTACCAATAATTGAGACCAATCATACCGAGTATCAGCAGAATTCCAATGATGCCAAGGATATTCTTTGTATTTTTCTTCATAAAAGTCTCCCCCCTGCTCTTATTTGACTAACGCCAGATTTCCATAAAAAATAATCATTTGTTCTTTCATAAGATATAGTAGAGTTCATATTTTTATATGCTGAAAATTTTTAAAAGGCTTTAATGTCACATTTTCATGAACTGTCTTATGGTTAATTGAATAGTGTAGGGGTATGGATGTTTTATTCAAGTAGGTCATTCGGTAAGCCACATCCGCTTAAAACCTAAGGGGGAGTTTTAGATGGGGCTGCTTTTCGTTTCTATCTTTTTTTGGGGATTAATTTTTGTTTCTGTATGTTTATCCATTTGGGGTTTGTGGAAAAAATCATGGAAGGCATTTGTTTGGAGCGGAACTGCTTTTGTCATACCGTCAATCATACTTGCAACACAAAAGGGATTGTTAACTTTATTTATCCTCCTTCCCCTTCTTTCATTAGTTGCAGCCTACCTTACGTATAAAGGTCAAAAAAGGTAAAGACCGGATATCTGCAGAAAAAATGATAAATGATATTTCTCCAATGCATAAAGACCAAATCAAATTTGATTTGGTCTTTATGCATTCTTTCGGTTTGTGAATCAATCAAGAAAAGCTCTCCAAAGAAGCTTTTCTTCAGAGTATTAGACTTCCTTCATCTGTAACTTTTCTAATGCCTGTCCAGCATAATCTCTTGCCTGTTCTGCAGTTTCGGCAGTTGATAAGGCAACAGCAATTCTGCGGCCAACTTTTGTAACTGGTTTGCCAAATACACGTACCTGCGTATTTGGCACCGCTAATGCTTCTTCTATACCTGTAATGGTATAATCATTAACCTCTGTCTTTGCTTTCAACGGTCTGCTGGCACCAGGCGACAGCTGTGTAATTTCAGGAATGGGGAAGCCTAAAATAGCGCGGACGTGCAGCGCAAACTCAGAAAGATTTTGCGTAACAAGTGTGACTAGACCTGTGTCATGCGGTCTTGGTGATACTTCGCTGAAATAAACCTTATCTTCTGCTAAGAATAGTTCCACACCAAATATACCGTAACCACCAAGCTCATCAGTAATGGCTTTTGCTATCTTTTCGGCCTCTTCAATTTGAGCTTCTGTCATGTGATGCGGCTGCCATGATTCAATATAATCCCCGTCTTTTTGAATATGACCGATAGGCGCGCAGAACATCGTTCCATTTACGGCACGAACGGTGAGAAGGGTAATTTCTGATTCAAAGCGGATAAATTCCTCGATAATCACTCGACCGTTTTGAACACGGCCGCCTTCCATAGCTATGTTCCAGCATTCCTCTAATTCCTCTTCGGAACGGCAGACACTCTGGCCTTTTCCTGAAGAACTCATGATTGGTTTAATCACACACGGGAAGCCGATTTCCTTTGCTCCTAAGACAAATTCTTCGTATGTATCCGCAAATTTATATTGAGCAGTCGGCAGTTTTAGTGTTTCAGACGCTAATCTGCGAATGCCTTCACGGTCCATTGTCAGTTTCGCTGCACGTGCAGTTGGAATGACTCTGAATCCTTCCTCTTCCAGCTTAACAAGCTCAGAAGTAGCAATGGCCTCAATTTCTGGAACAATTAAATCTGGTTGTTCTTTTTCAACAACCTCTCTGACTTTATCTGGATTAAGCATATCCACACAATAGCTTCTATGTGCGACCTGCATGGCAGGTGCATGCTCATAGCGGTCAACTGCAATAGTTTCCAATCCGAGCCGTTGGGCTTCAATGATCACTTCTTTACCAAGTTCACCTGAACCAAGCAATAATACTTTTTTCGTTTGATACATGCTGAACACTCTCCTGTTCGATTAATATAACAGTTACAATAAATTCAATTTTTTATTGCATCTCTTTCTTCCATTCTACCGCGAAATATTCTAATTTTCGACAATTTTTTGTCGATTTATTTATTAGATTTTATTGTTGAATCTTATGGAGCAAGCTCGATAAAAGTCCGGGCGTACATTCGACGGGACGAATTTGATTCTGTTTTTTAACCTTGCCCTGATTCTTTAGTCAATTTTTTTAATCACTTTTGCTGGATTTCCACCTACGACCACTTGATCTGGAACATCTTTTGTGACGACGGAACCAGACGCGATGACGACATTATGGCCAATTGTAACGCCTGGATTGATTATCGATTTTCCTCCAATCCAAACATTATCACCAATGTGTACCGGGATGCCATATTCTGCTCCAGAATTTCTAGCTATGGGATTTAGCGGGTGGGTAGCAGTATAAATGTGAACACCAGGTCCCAAAAGACAGTTATCTCCTATCTTTATTTCACAGACATCTAAAAAGATACATTCAAAATTAGCATAGAAATTCTCACCCACATGGATGTTATACCCATAATCACAGTGAAAGGATGGTTCAATGTAAAAGCTTTGTCCTGTTGATCCAAATAGTTCTTTAATTATCGATGTTCTTTGGCTGTCATCACTTTCAATTGATTGATTAAATAATCTTGTTAGTCTGCGTGCTCTTCTGCGTTCTTCCGTTAAGACGGGATCTGCCGATTGATATAGCTCCCCGTTTATCATTTTTTCCTTTTCCGTTTTCATAGACAAAAATCACCTTTTGAAGTAATAATACATGTTATCTATTCTATTTTGATTCTTTTTCACGCAAAATGCAAAAAATCATTTGTTCTATACTGTCCGAAAAATACGCAATAGAGAATTCGCTCCTGATTCATTTGCCGTTTCACAATGGACAATCACTTAATATATATAAGTATATTTAGAAAGAAAAGAGTGAACTGTTGTGGATGAAAACATCAAGGATTGTGATTGTGAAGGTGATAACTTCCCTTATAATGATGATCAGAGTAACCAGATAAGTAAAGATTCGATTTCCTTTATGACTTGGAATCTATATCTTGGTGCGGATTTATCTCCACTTTTTTCTGCAACGATACTTGAAGAAGTTCCCCGACGGGTTACAGAAGTCTATCGCCAATTTCTCGCTACTAATATTGGGGAGCGAGTAAAAAAAATAGCCCAACAGATAGCCTTGTTGAAACCTGATTTTATTGGATTGCAGGAAGCTGCGTTATGGCAGCTACGCCAGCTAATGGTTCCGGATGTTCCGCACGTAACATTTGATTACGTTGACCTTCTGTTAAGGGAATTGCAGAAAAAAGGATTATCCTATGAAGTAGCAGCCTGCAATAAAAACTTCTCAGCTCAATTGCGATCCAGTCAAGGAAACTTTGTAAGGTTGTCGGACAGGGATCTAATCCTCATTCGTAAGGACTCACAACTTAAGGTTGTAAAGAGGCAAGAAGCCAACTTTAAAACAAATTTAATCACAAAACTTGGCGGGCAGCGTGTGGAGCTTCTTCGGGGATGGTCATCCATAGATGTTAGTCACGCTGATCATCTCTTTCGGGTCATTACTACTCATCTAGAACCTGCTTCAACCTTGATTAATTTACACCAAGGATATGAATTGCTTGATGGGCCGGCTAAGACGAACCTGCCTATCATTCTGCTTGGGGATGTTAATATAAATAAAGAAATGGCTTTGCCTCCAACTACTTATGGGAATTTTCTTCATGAGGGTTTCCAGGATGTCTGGAACGAAGTAGGTCAAGGCCCAGGTCTGACCTGCTGCCAAGACTCTGATCTTCTGAATGCGTTTTCAACATTAAACAGAAGAATTGATTGTATTCTATACAAAAATGGATGGAAGCCAATATCAGCAAAAATTATTGGAGCAGAGCAAACGGACCGAACGTCAAATGCCCTCTGGACATCTGACCACGCAGGAGTAATAGCCAATTTGGAAGCATAGGGCCGTTTCCTCTGCTTCCAAATTGGCTATGAGCAGGAATAGGTTAAAGTCAAAAATACCAGACAATGACTAGGACTGTCTGGTATTTTTAGATTGATTCTTTTGAACGGAAATTTAAATAACGCCTAGTACCTTTTATCGTATAAAAAAGATGGTAATGGGGATAGTTATCAAGCTGATGAGCGTAGTGACTAAAGTTGTAAACGATAGCAAATCGGGTTTTACATTGAATTGAACCGCCAGCATCGTGGTATTGGCTGCAATCGGCATGGCCGCTAACAGAATAAAAACTTTATGGATGAGATCATTCACAGGCATAACGTTTACTAGCATGACGGCAATAATTGGTGATAGTATCATACGAATAATGGTAACGGTATTCACATATTTAAGGTCAAATTTGGCTGATTTAATTTCGGCAAGCTGCATTCCTAATATGAGCATAACGGTTGGAATAGAGGCTGAACCTACAAGGCTGATTCCTTCCAAAATCGTTGGCGGTAGTTCAATATGGGCTGTCTGAAAAATGATACCAAGTAAAACACCATAGATGACAGGCATTTTTAACACACTTTTGAATGCATCTTTAACTGTAGTTGACCTTCCGCTCCCATAGGAAGCAATAAAAATACCAATTGTATTAATAAGTAAGGCATGAATGACCATAATAATAACTGCATAATCAAAACCGGCTGAGCCAAAAGCAAACAATGCCACCGGAGCACCGTAATTTCCGCTATTTGGAAAAATAGTTCCTAACTGCAATGCTGAGAGTTCTGATTTATCCGATTTCATCCATTTTCCAGTAAGATTGGTAATGCTAATAATAATGATAACAAGCAAAAGTGAAAACAGAAACATATAGAAATATTCAATATTTAGTTCCTTTGTATAAAAGGTATCAAAGGTTAAAAATGGTAACATTAAGTATAATGACATGGTTGAAATAGACTTTATATTTAATTTAAGAAGTTTTTGACCGATAAAGCCCGTCCCAAAAATGAGAAATGCCGGTAAAACGATTAAAAGTAGATCCACAAAATAAAGCTCCTTTCTCTATCCCGGATACATATATATTGGAAAAAAGTATAACATTATAGAATAATAATATAATAGGTATATCATACAACCTTTTAAATATCAAACAATTTTCGTCATAAATTCCCAGCCGACAATGTTTTCAAAAAATAGAAGCAAGAGTCCCGCTCTTGCTTCCTAAATATAATTACTTATAAATTATGAGGAAATGAGTGTGTGTCATAATGGCTATCTTAAAAAATGATTGGGCTCCTTTACTCGAGAAGGAATTCGAGAAGCCTTATTATCAGCATTTAAGAAATGTTTTGAAGACTGAATACCAAACAAAAACGGTCTATCCGGACCAAAATGATATTTATAATGCCTTGCATTTTACTTCTTTTAAAGAGACGAAAGTAGTAATTATTGGCCAAGACCCTTATCATGGTCCTGGACAGGCTCATGGATTAAGTTTTTCCGTGAAGCCTGAGGTTGCCATTCCTCCTTCTTTGAAAAATATTTATAAAGAGCTGCATTCTGATTTGGGCTGTTCTATTCCGAATCATGGGTACTTAGTTGAGTGGACGAAGCAAGGGGTTTTGCTGCTTAATGCAGTATTGACTGTGCGCGCTGGTGAGCCCAATTCTCATAAAGCTCTAGGCTGGGAGATGTTTACAGATAGAGTAATTGAAACCTTAAATGCGAGGGAAAACCCAATTGTCTTTATCCTTTGGGGACGTTTTGCCCAAGAAAAGCAGCGTTTGATTTCTTCAACAAGGCATTTGATTATCAAGTCCCCACACCCTAGTCCTTTATCAGCTAATAAAGGTTTCTTCGGCAGCAGGCCTTTTTCTAAAACCAATGAATTTTTACGGGAAATTGAGAGTGAACCAATTGATTGGCAGATTACGAATCGATAGTTTTATGCTCTTTCTTTCGGAGCTAAAAAAAGACTAAATCTAATCAGCAGATTTAGTCTTTTTTTTAAGGAATAATAGAATCTAGCCTATATATAAAACGGTAAAGAACAGGTTGAAAAGCCATAAAAGGATGGTCTTTTATTTTTTTCCTCCGTAAGGAATATTAGCGTACATCCTGCTGATTCTTTTTTACAGCGTTATAGAAGGTTTGTTGATTATCAACGGTAAAGAAAATCCGTTTTTTATGACTAACCTTTCCAAACAGTCCTTTATTTTCCACAGGGTTTTCCAATACTACTTCAAAGGTTGGATCAGCCAAACCTATCAAAGATAAATCAAGAACATCTTTATTTTTCCGATCATTTTCGTAATGGAGATTCCCTTTTCTAATTTCTTTAATGTGCTTAACTGGGATCTTCACTGTCCTTCGAATACCAATTTTTAATGACAGGATATCGTTTTCAAGTGTTATGGGGTGTTTCTTAACTGCACGCAAATCAGCGAGAAGAAAAGCAATCACGAAAATGGAGAGGCTCAAATGAATCCAGTGCAGAATGGGACTCCATTTGATTAGAAGAAAGGATACGCCTACAGCCTCGATAAGAGAAACAGAAATCATGGCCCATACAAAAGCAGTATAGCTGGACTCTTTGTGATAGGTAAAGTGACCTTCATCGTTTTTGTTCTCATATTCATGGCAATGTATGGATGAATTCATTATTCCAGCTCCTTTCCTCATTCTTCTTTTATCACTATATGGTGCACTCTTTTTAATACATTGAAATAATTTAGGATATCTTCTTCAGAAAACTTCATAAAATATTGTTCAAAAATCATATTATCCTCTATATTGTAAAGGATTACTTAACCCAGGAACAAGTAAAAGTCTGAATTGTGCGAAAAAACAGCAATAAGGAGCATACTTACATGCTCCTTATTGCTGTTTTTTTTGTAGATATCGGTTGTCATGCATAAACATTTTCCAAAAGTAAATAAATCCAGGAAAGAGGATGGCAAATCCTGCTATGTATGTAGCAAAGATGGCACGGAAGGAATTTGGATCTGTAAAACCTGATTCGATTGTCACATGTGGATAGACCATATAAGGCATATGAGCATGTCCATAAACAAAACTCGCCAATAAGTATTGGAGTGTTACAGCAATTACAGCGACTCTGGGCATGCCCATCTCTTTATTTTTTGAAAAATGAGGCAGATATAGTGCGACACCTGCAATGACGAAACAAATGACGGATAGGATCAGATATGGCAGCTCATCCATCATTTTTTCATAAATCCAATTAGCCTCTTGTTTTAATGTAAGCATGATGAGAAAGGCCATTACTAGAGAAATCGGTCCTGTAATCATAGCATCCTTTCGATAAACTCGATAAGCTTCTAACTCACCTGATACCTTTGAGTAGTCTGACAGAAGCAAAGAAGATAAAAACAACGTACTGCTGATTGCAAACCCGATGAAGGCATACTCATTTGGACTCGTGAACAATTTTCCTAAGTCCAATGTTTGGCTGTTATCATCAAAAATAACATAATTTCCGTGTGTGATAGGCAGTACGCTGATTAATAAAGCAGGTAACAAAATGCCGGCAATCCCGGAAATATAGGTAAGAACCTTCTTATACTCCTCTGCAATATGTGAAAATACTAGAAAGGCGCTCCTCAGTGCCAATAATAATAGAATAATGCTCCCTGGAATGAGCAGGATGGTGCCAAGGGTGTAAGCTGCACCGGGAAACATGCTGTATACCGCAATGACTAATGCGACAATAAAGGTATTGGTAACCTCCCATGTCGGAGATAAATAACGATTGGCAATATTTGTTGCACCAGTTTTGGTCCGATTGATATAAACCATTGACCAAAAGCCAGCGCCGAAATCCATTGTTGCCATAACCGAATAAATAAACACAAAACCCCAGAGTACAATGCTAGCAATAATTGCATCTGACACGAAATCCCCTCCTTTACGAGTTCGTACTAAACAATGGAACACCTTTCGCTTCTGCTCTATGTAAATCATCTTCAACGGTATTTCTTTTAAAATAATACAGCAGTACAAATAATACAGCTGCCGCCAAAATAACGTAGACAATAATAAAAAAGGTAAAGAGAACGCCGAGATTTCCAGCTGTCGTGACAGAATCGGCAGTCGAAAGAATACGATAGATGGTCCAAGGCTGTCTGCCTGTACATGCAAAAATCCAGCCGCTTTCAATGGCTATGACGGATAAGGGTCCGGATAAGACCAAGAGCCACATAAGCAGTTTTGGAAAATCCTTTTTCAGCCATTTATTCCAGAATAGGGTGAGTGCGGCAAGCAGAATGAGAAGCGAACCGATGCCGACCATTACATTGAATAAAGTATGAATAAACAGCGGCGGCCACCATTCTTCAGGAAAGTCATTCAATCCGATGACTTTCGTATCGAAGCTGTTACCAGCAAGAAAGCTTAAAGCCCATGGGATTTCAATCGCCCATTTCACTTCCTGTGTTTCCTTATCTGTAAACCCTCCAATAGCAAGTGGCGCATGGGTTTGCGTTTCGAATAGACCTTCAGCAGCCGCCAATTTTTCAGGCTGATATTCATGTAAATACTGGGCAGATTCATGTCCATTTACAGCAGTAAGTAATGAGAAAATTCCACCAACAACCACACTTAGGATGAGTGCTTTTTTGTGGAAAAGATAAAGCTTGGAACCAACAGCATTCTTTAACATTTTAAAGGCCGCAATGGAAGCAACGACAAATGCGCCTGTCGTGTATGCTGAAAGAGCCACATGTCCAGCTGTCACAAAAAAACTTGGATTAAAAAATGCTTTCCATGGATCGACATCTACGATTTCTCCATTTTCAATTCGAAACCCGGCAGGTGTACCTTCAAAGGCATGTACATTTGTAATGAGGACAGCTGAGCCAAGGGCACCGATGGCCACTAGTGTGAGACTAACAATCCTCATCCATGGAGGGATTCGGTCAGCCGCATACACGTAAATAGACATAAAAAGGGCTTCAATGAAAAACGCATAGATTTCAATTTGGAATGGCAGAGCCATAACCCTGCCGATGACCTCCATAAATCCCGGCCACAGTAGGGAAAGCTGTACTCCAGCAATTGTACCAGTAGGAATACCCACTCCAAGCAATACAGCAAAAGCCTTCGTCCACCGTTTGGCCATGACCGCATATTGGAAATCTTTTGTTTTCTGATACATTAATTCAGCCATTAGAATCATAAATGGCAGACCTACCCCTATCGTTGCAAAAATGATATGAAAGGCCATTGTTGTCCCAAACATAGACCTAGCTATAACTAAATCATCCATCCTACTCTTCCCTTCGTTTGTATAATCTTGTGCTAGTATTTGCAATTAGAAAGGAAATTATTGATGTCATTTCCAAAGTTTTCAATGAAAGATTTATGAAAAGGCTAACCGCCATTTAGGTGATTAGCTCTTTTTATTCTGCCGTATCAGTTGATTAATTTATGTCCGTTCATCGTGCATCTGGTTTTGAATCATCATTTTCCTTCTGTAATAATGCGCTTATGTATATGGTAATACTAACGAAATGATATGCAATGTATCTGTATATAACATTAGGGGGGAAAGATTTTGGAGCAAACATGGCTTTCTCTGATACCATTTGTCATTGTGATTTCCATGTCTATATGGTTAAAAGATATATTGCCGGGACTTGTCGTCGGTCTGCTTGTCGGATCGACGATTGTGACATCAGACATCCTGAACGGAACTCAGCAATCAATAGACTATATGGTTACGACATTCTCTGATGAAAACAATATCAAAATCATAAGTTTCCTCTATTTATTTGGCGGTTTAGTAGGTATGATGAACATCGCTGGGGGAATCAAGGGGTTTTCAGAATGGATTGGCGCCAAAATAAAGACAGAACGCGGTGTACTAGGAATTATATGGTTTACACTGCCTTTTACCTTTATGATGCCAATGTTTCGAATCATGATGATTGGACCCATTGTGAAATCTTTGATAAAAAAAATGAACCTGCAAAAAGAAAAGGTGGGCTTGACTCTCGACATCTCTACAGAGTCTGTCATCGTTCTTCTACCGGTGGCGACAGCATTTGTCGGCTTTATGGTTTCACTAGTAGAAGGTGGAGTTAGAGGACTAAACTTAGGTATGTCTCCATATGAAATTTTTTTATTAAGTATTTTATTTAATTTTTATGCCATTGTCATGCTCTTAATCGGTATGATTCAAACAGTCTGGCCTTCAAAAAAACTAAATCAACTCAGTAAGGAGGTCGACCATGAGCAGCTTGATGAGGAAGAGCACGAGTTTCATCGCGCGGGAATCAAAAAAGAACTATCTCTCGTAAAAGCACAACCTTGGCATTTAATTATCCCTGTCTTTTTGCTGCTTAGCTTATCCCTTTTTCTTCTTTGGGAAGATGGAGTTTCTTTAGGAGCCAAAACCCTATTCGAAGCTTTCGCTATGGCTGATGCAACGTTTGTCATGCTGTTAGCGGTGTTTATTACCCTTATTTTCACTTTTATATTTTATATTGTCAGGAAGCAAAAATTAAACGAAATTATGTATCATTTTTATGATGGCGGAAATCAAATGATGCAACCCATCAGTTTGCTTATCCTGATTTGGGCACTTACCTTATCAGCAGAGGACTTGGGCTTTTCCGATTTCATCAGTTCCACTCTTGGTTCGTTCTTACCTGGATTTATGACTCCTGCTATTATCTTTTTGATTGGATCAATTACAGGTTATTTTATTGGTTCCTCATGGGGAACTTGGGGGCTATTTATGCCATTAGGAATTGCCTTAGCGCTTTCAACAGAAGCCTCTATTCCTTTAACAGTCGGGGCTGTATTTGCGAGCGGCGCATTCGGTGCTATTACTTCACCATTAGGTGACACCACCATTACAACCGCCTCCATTTTAGACATGGATATCATTGAATATGCTCAATATAAATTGAAAATCTCTTCTATTGGTGCTATTATTTCGACCATTTTGTACATTGTTGTCGCATTAATGATTTAAAAAAGGAGTTCAGTTGTTTGCCATGAAACAATTGAACTCCTTTTTTAGATGGCTGAGAAGGAAGGATTTGACCCCCTGAAGCCTATTGCCCGAATTCCCCATTGTCTTAACTTACTAGTGTATTTACCAACTTGATAGCCCTGTCCAACCGCTCATAATAGTTCCCTTTTATCTCTTGATACAGAATCCCTTTCCTATCAAGCATTCGTTTTAATTCTAAGTGATTGTTTTCCCTAATGGTTTGTTCTCCATGAACCCTCAATCCATCATCCACCCATTTAACGTCCGGCTCTAATAACAACCAGAGGTCATAGTCTTGCAAATCACCGATTTCATCGAGCACTTTTTGTTCCTGATTACAATAGAGCTTTGAATAATATTGCGTTATCATTGCTTCTGTATCGATAAATACAACCTTATTAGCCTTTTGAATGGCTTGGTGCTCTAAAAGCTTGTGGCCGTATGCAATCCGTTGAAAATCTTCTGGCAGTAAAAGCCCGTCACAGCCTCCCAGTTCATCACAAACCATCCTTCCGTATTCTTCCACAACGGTCGTATTAAACAATTTTGCTAAATATCTAGTCAATGTCGATTTACCGCAGCTTTCAGTCCCTACGATAACGATTTTCTTTACAAAATATGGCTTCACTACATCCGGAATATAGTTCCAATGAATAAAAGGTCCTTCCTTGCGAATCCTCGTAGCTGATATAGGTATTTTCCTTCGTGTCTCGTCTAACAGTATATGTTCTGAATTGGGATAGATTTGCTTAAAAATCGGAGTATAAGCAGTCTCAGAGCTAAAAACGATATCAATCGGTTTGCCAATGGTATTTCGTATCGCCATACCTCCTTGGGCCCAATCATATTCTTCCTCGTTCTCTGCTTCATCTTTAATGGAAAGGACATGAACATTCTCCATATCTTTTGTGAGCTGACTCAACCATCTTAACCTGACTTGGGCTGAAATATAGTCAACTTTGCTATTGTCACAAAGAGATCTATCTCTTTTTTCAGAATGACTAAGAATAACAAACAATTCATCTACCATACACGCGGCCTTGGTGATACTATATACATGGCCCAAGTGTAAAGGTAAAAACTTTCCTCCAATAAATCCAACCGTCATGCAGCATGTCCCCCCTGTCTGATATAAATTTTTTTCCAATTATAATAGCCGTAGATGGCATTAAATAAATAGGCTACCCACATAATAAGGACCGTCACATCATTCCCCGAAGTCAGAAAAGCCGTTAGCCACATCCAAATGGAAACCATGTCGACAATAATCCATGTAATCCATTGTTCTACTAGTCTCTTAATCAGAAATAATTGAGCAGCTATTTGTAAAATAGTAGTAGTAGCATCTACATAGGGTTGGGCACCGCCCATTTTCTGTAAGACATTGCCTAATAAAATCGTTGCTGCAACAATAATGATTCCCCAAATTATTTTTTTCTTTTTATCCAACATGCTTACAGCAACATCACTTATATCCTGATTTTTCGCTTGATGTTTTTTCCATAACAGGAGTCCGATTATTTGCATCGGTAAAAAATACAGAAGATTTAAAGCAACCTCTCCATAAAAGCCCTGTTGATAAGACAAATAAGCGTATAACACAACATTTAATATACCGGGATAATAGTTACCTAGTTTTCCTTTTGCAACCAGTACAACACATAGCATCCCTGACAAAGAAGTAATTAGGCCAAGAAACGAATCTTGCCAGGCAAAAAAAAGATACAGATTAATAGCTGTGAAAACCATGAGCCAGGCCTTCTCAAATAAAGTCCAATGGCTAAACACCTGTTTTAACAATCCCCTCACCCCGTTGCTTGTTTAGGAAGCCGAAGAACGGTCTCTCTGCCGCACTAGCTCTTGTGCTAGTTGTGAATTCTTGTTTTTGTAATAAGGCGTCTTTGAACTTGCCTGGTATCATTTAGTAACCGCAGGAGAGACCGGCTAGTCCGCCGGCAATAGCAGCAACAGTATCTGTGTCGAAGCCTTCGTTGGCTGCACCGATGACAACTTGTGAAAAGGAGTCGCTTGTGAACAGCCAGTATAAGACCCATTTCATCGTATTCACTACGAAGCCATCTGGGGGACAGTCGGGTTTTTCTCCGGTAATAGAAGATTCATACATCGTTCCTTTGATTTCATCATGAATGGCATTTTTGAGTGGTTTTCCATGGAGAACGTGGAAGGCGATTCGATTATAGATAATACATGCTTCAGCGGCCAACCGATCAAAATGAGTCATGTTGGATTGATCCCTTGTGACAGCTTCTACTTTTTTCACATCTTGATAGTAAAGAGCAACAGGGAGGCATCTCATGAGAGAGCCGTTCCCAGCAGATCTTTCGTGAAGCATATGATAATGGGCATTTTTTGCACTATCAAACCAATTACCATTAAACGTACTTAATACCGTACTGATAATGATACCAACATCTTTAGGCTTTGTGGCATACCATTTTAAAAATTCATTTCCTATCGAATCAACCGGATGATCAGGATTTGCTAGAATCCCTTTTGCTACTGCCAAAGTCATTGCCGTATCATCTGTTGTTTCCCCCTTTTCTAAATGCCAACAGCCGCCGCCAATGATGTCCTGAACTATGCCATATTTTCGGGCAATTTCTCCTTTTGTCAGAAATTCAGTAGTACCGCCTAATGCATCCCCAATTGCCAACCCGAATAATGCCCCTTTTACTTTATTTAACACGGGATTCACCTCGCCCATTTGATAGAACAGAATTCTATTATTGATATAATCGATGTTTCAAAGCATATTCTAACGCAGGCTGTGGAACTAAATATCGCACACTTAATCCATCCTTTATCCTCGAGCGGATAAGTGTTGAACTCGTTTCTATATTGACCCCTTTACTCAGACAGTCAAAACGATGTTCATTTTTTATCAAGAATGAATCTTTTGCGATAATATCCGCCATATCATAGCCTTCTCTGCCCATTACTATAAAACAATTGCTTTCTATCAGTTCATGTCCTTTATGCCAGCTCACAATGTCTTGCAGATTATCGGCTCCCATGACAAATAATAACTCATCGTTTGGAAATTCCTGTTTTAGCTTTTTCATCGTTTCATACGTATACGTTTCCCATCCTTCTGCATCCATTTCAATTGTATTTACTTGGATTTTTGGGTTATCAGCTGTGGCCAGCCGAGCCATGTTCAGCCGATGCTCATTAGAGGTTAAATCTCTCCCTTTATCCCTTCGTTTAATAGAGGACGGTACGAGAATCATACCGTCCAGCTTTCGTCTATCAATGACCATTTCCATTGTGACTAAATGTCCAATGGTAATAGGATCACATGCAGAACCAAACACACCATAACGCCCCATGAATGACTTCCTTTCTAGAGAAAATGACTAAAGGCTTTCAACCTTTTTTCTGACCTGCTTAATCTTTTCCATTTTATTTTCCCAGCATTTTGGACTTAAATCGACCGGGTATTCTTCAGGGTTCAACGGCCGTTTATATTCATCCCAAAGTAAAATAAGATTTTCTTTTACAAATTGTTGAATGTCCTTCAGCGGTGGAAGCTCATAAACTAAGTTTCCATTCTGATAAATATCCTTATGCAATTCCCGTGCTTCAAATTGGGTAACCATTTTACTGATATACGTATGAACGGGATGGAACATGTGCAGACTTTCTTCTTCGTTCGGTTTTTCATGTTCTAATGTAATATAATCGCCTTCGGACTTTTGATCTTTTTTATCAATAATTCGGTAAACTCTTTTCTTTCCTGGTGTTGAAACTTTTTCTGGGCTAGATGAAATCTTTATTGTATCTTCGAGCTCACCGTTTTCGTTTTCTATCGCTACTAATTTATAGACAGCACCTAAAGCCGGCTGGTCGAAGGCAGTAATCAACTTCGTTCCCACTCCCCAGCTATCAATTTTGGCTCCTTCCTGTTTTAGATTCAAAATCGTTTGCTCATCAAGATCATTGGAAGCCACGATTCTTGTCTTAGTAAAACCAGCATCATCCAGCATTTTTCGTGCTTCTTTTGAAAGGTAGGCTAAATCACCGCTGTCGATTCGGATGCCATTGAATTCAATGGTGTCTCCCAATTCCTGGGCAACTTTTATGGCAGTTGGCACACCGGATTTTAACGTGTCATAGGTGTCGACTAGGAACGTACAATTCTTATGTGTTTTAGCATATTTATGAAACGCCGTATACTCATCTTGATAAGCCTGAACAAAGGAATGGGCATGTGTACCAGCCACTGGAATTCCAAATAGTTTTCCTGCTCTTACATTGCTAGTTGCATCAAAGCCTCCAATGTAGGAAGCTCTTGCACCCCAAATCGCTGCATCCATTTCCTGGGCCCGTCTTGAGCCAAATTCCATAAGGATATCATTTCCGGTTACTTGTTTCATACGAGCTGCTTTTGTTGCAATTAATGTTTGATAATTGATGATATTTAAAATTGCTGTTTCAATCAGCTGTGCTTCAGCCAAAGTGGATTCAACACGTAGTATCGGCTCATTTCCAAAAACAAGCTCGCCTTCTTGCATGGAACGAAGGTTTCCAGTGAAACGAAGTTCCTTTAGGTAATCTAGAAAACCCTCTTGATACCCCTGTTCCCGTAAATAATCTATATCTGTTTTTGAAAATCTGAAACCATTTAAATACTCAATTACTTTCTCCAATCCGGCAAATACGGCAAATCCATTTCCAAAGGGCATTTTGCGAAAATAAAGATCAAAGACTGCCTTTCGATTATGAATCTGGTCCTCCCAATAAGTTTCCGCCATATTTATTTGATATAAATCCGTATGAAGGGTTAAACTGTCATCTATATGATTTGCTTTCATTACGAAGCCTCCTGTAATTGTTTTATCCGAACATCTTTAAAATGTTATTTTTTACAAAAAAAGATAATTTATAACTTAATCAAACTTGCTCACCGATTTTCCTTTAAACAACTTTGGCTCCTAGTGAAGAAACAAAATGCTGTAGTGCCCACTCATGTCCGGCAGGGTTGAAGCTTGCTGTTGCCTGTTTGTGTATGACGATGTTAAAGCCTTTATTATAAGCATCAACAGCAGTATGAAGGATACAAATGTCCGTGCAAACCCCGGTCAAATGAATTTCTGTAATCCCGCGTTCACGCAGTTTCAGTTCTAAATCTGTTCCAGCAAAGGCGGAGTATCGGGTTTTGTTCATCCAATAAACATGCTCTTTGTGCTTATTATTCTCATAAATGGTGTTTAATGAACCATATAAATCGCGTCCTTTTGTTCCGACGATATTATGCGGTGGAAACAACTTAGATTCCGGGTGCATATGGTCATCTTTCTGGTGTGCATCAATAGCAAATACAACATAATGTTCTTGTTCAATAAATTCCTTTGTGATGTTAGAAATAGTCTCTTCAATTTCCTGACCAGGCTCTCCACATGTTAATGCGCCCTCATCAGCAACAAAATCAACGGTATAATCAATCGAAATTAATGCTTTTTTCATGGAATATTCTCCTTATTGGCAATTAACGATTAACATAATGTTAATCAATAACCCCAAAAAATATATGGCTAATATTTAGCACTATAAATGGAAACAAATGGCTCATAATCATTAAACGTATAGAGCTGAGCATTTCCCTTTGACCATTTGTTTGTCTTTTTCGGCTCTCCGTTATGCATGACCTTTTCAATAAAAGGCAGAGACGGAGCTTTTCTAAAAAACTGTGAATCTAATTTAATCCATGGCTCATCTAGTACGGTCAATAATACTCCTTGCAGCTCAGAAAGAACAAACTCCCTTGGCAGGAAATTTTTCGCTAATGTTGTAAGAGACATATCTTTTTTTATAAACCAGAGGGCATCATTAATGACCTGTGCATGGTCAAAGGCAAGCTCAAGCTTTGTCAGTTCTTTCATATCAAATAACTCAACCTCAGAAGCATCATCTGCCGCTTTTCTTTTTTCCAATACGGTCTCTGGAACAATGGCATAATGGGCATTTGAAATAATCCAGCCGCGCCGGTCTCTGCCATATTTATCATAGACACCAAAATGCTTAATCTTAACCCCATTTATTCCAGTTTCTTCTTCCAGTTCGCGGACCGCTGCTTCGTAAGCCGTTTCATCAGGTTGAATAAAGCCGCCCGGAAGTGCCCATTTCCCGCCTTCTATATTTGGCAGTCCTTCACTATTTAAAGCTGCCCGCTTAATTAGCATAAGCTTTAAAGTTTTCTTAGGCGGCTTATACGCCCCCACCTCCTGTGAAATGATCGTGAAAACAGCTATATCAGAAGTGTAACCATCTGGAGTTCGATATTTACTCGAATCATAATGCTTCAACGCCTCTTCATTGGATTGAAAACTAGACAATAAATCACCAGCTTTCTTGTTATATACTTTTCGATTAACAAATCGTTAATTGTTAATCTTATTATATGCGAAACTATTCTGGAAGGCAATGGTTTTTTTGCAAAATATAGAAAAAAGAAGTTTATTCACTACAGAACTAGGAATCAACTTCTTTTATATGTATATGGTAAAACGTAGTAAGCTATGATGTTCAAGTATTATAACGTAAATTTATCTATTTCAACAATGACATCCTTACTTATAGCACTTAATTGATTAGCTGAAGCGGAAACTTCTTCTGTAGAAGCATTCATTTGTTGGGAGGAAGAAGAAATTTCTTCAGCTGAAGCAGCCACTTCCTGTGCTACAGCCGAAGCACCTTGCAGTTTGTCCAAGATGACACCTTGATTTGTTTGCAGTTTTCCCATTGAACCATTAATGCTTTGCATTTTAGGAATAATGTCGTTAATCGCACGAATAATGTTTTTAAAGGAAATGACTGAAGTATTGGTCACTTCAATTTGATCATTTACATCTTTAATCATATCATCTGATGTATTAACCATATCCTTCGTTTCTAAGGAAATTTCAACAACCAGTTTATGAATGTTTTCTGATGAAAGCTTGCTTTGTTCAGCTAGTTTTCTGATTTCCTCAGCTACAACAGAAAATCCTTTACCAGCTTCCCCTGCTCTAGCCGCTTCAATGGAAGCATTGAGTGCTAATAAATTGGTTTGGTCTGCTATACCATTAATAAGATTGGTTATATTACTAATTTTATTAATGCTGGATTCGAGGTTTGATATTTTGTCTTTTAAAGCTTTTGCAGCAGAATTTACTTCAATGATGGAATCTGATAAAACAGTCATTTTTGTACTGCTATCCTTAGCCATTCCATCAACATGCCCTGCACTCTCAGCCACTTTGTTTATGGATATGACGATGCTGTCCATTTCCATTCGGAAGTCATCCAAAATAGTTGTTATATCTGCTAAATTCTCTGATTGAGAGCTGGTTCCCTTTGCTACTTCATTAATAGACTGAGAAACACTTTGAGTGGCAGCTGACATTTCTTCAAAAACGATACCTAAGTTATCCGCCTGATATTCAATATGCTTCGATTTTTCTTTGACTGTAAGAATCATGGTCTTAATATCCTCAACAGTATTCGCCAATGCTTTCTTCATTAGACCAAATTCATTTTGATAACCCTGATCAATTTTCAGTGTGAAATCTCCATTTGCCACAGTATTCAACAGAGAAATCATTTCTTTTGCTGAACGCTTGATAGAAATGACAGTGATTACGACAATGAATCCAAATATAATAGCAACAGAACTAAATAAGTAGAAAATAGTCTTATTGCTGCTTTCATAGGTTTGTAAACTGTTATTATTAGCGGATTTAGCTTCTTGTTCATTCATTTCTTTTAAAGCAGTCAGACTAGCATATAAATCTGTTCCAATTAAATCAAGCTCATCAAATTTAGTATCAGAAAGTATACCGGTAGTATCAATTTCTTGTTTGGCATCCTCCCATGTTGATAGATAAAGTGAAAGCTGTTTTGTAATATTTTTAACATGCATCGCTTCATCATTTTGAGAGCTTTTAATATAATTAGCGCGAGAACTGCTATAGGAATGAATTAAATCAGTAATTTTTTTATAATCTGCTTGGATTGAGTCTGGAAGCTTTACATCCTGTCTAGTCGAATAATCTCTTACACTAATTCTTATATTGGAAAAAGTTCCTCTCATACTGCTTATTTGTGTAAGCGGAATTAAATTTTCATTGTACAGCAATCGGTTATCATCATTCATACTGGCCATTCTGTTTGTGCTGAAGAAACCAATAATACCCATAAATAGAACAGCTATAATGGCCATTATTGTTACGATATGAACAATTTTTAAGTTCTTTCTCATATTTAACAACCCGTTCAACTCCTTTACATTAACTATTAGAAAAATGTATTCTACCAAATTATAATATATTAAAATAACAATACATATGGCAGTGGCTGAAAGATTGTGAACGATTCATGAAAAGATAAAGAGTGGCTGTCCTATAAGATATCAAGCATCCAATTTTATTTATATCTAGTTGCCATTTTACGTAAAGTGATACTAGTTATTGAATAGTGGTACCTGAAACCTTTACTCTTAGGACAGCCCTTAGTGCTTTCATCTATATTTGGATAACCATTTATAATGTAAGGAATTTTCTTGATGACTTTCGTGAAAAAAGTTTTCTAGGAATTCTACCATGTACTCATGTCTTTCATTAGCAAGATTTTTCGCAGCTGGTGTGTTCATTCTATCCCTAAGTAAAAGGAGTTTTTCGAAAAAATGATTAATCGTGGTTGTTTGCTGTGATTTATAATCTTCTGCTGTTTCGTGTATTTTCGGTTCAATTAATGGATTATATAGTTCTCTCCCCCTTAATCCACCGTATGCAAAGGTCCGTGCAATACCAATCGCTCCTAATGCATCTAATCGGTCCGCATCCTGGACAATTTGTCCCTCCAAGCTTTTCATAGCAACTTGTACTTTAGCACCCTTGAAAGAAATATCTTTTACGATTTGGCAGACATGAGTGATTACTTCCTCGTCAACCTGCAGTGATTCCAGCCATTCCCTTACTATCTTTGGTCCTATCGTTTCATCCCCATCATGGAATTTCCAATCAGCGATATCATGCAGGAGAGCAGCCAGTTCAATTACTTCCTTTTGTACTGCTTCAGTCGTTTCGTGCATGATTTGTAAGCTGTTTGCATAGACACGTTCAATATGCCACCAATCATGGCCTGAGCTATCACCGGATAATTTTTGTTTTACAAATTCCTTTGTTAATTTTACGCTGTCATACATGTGTTGCCTCCAGTTTTCGAAAAAGTATTCCCTAATTTTTAATCCATCTTTTAGCATTGTGTTTTATTTGGCTAATATATACGTGGATAGATGTTAAAGTTTATGCAAATTATTGGGGCGAGGATATGATTTTATTGTGTAATTAGCACATAGTGTTATTTGTTTTATCTTTTCGGATGATCATAAAAAAAGTTCTTGTAATAAATAAACGTCCTTTTTGAACGAAATCAGCTGATTTTTCATAAAATATCCTAAAATATGGGTTAGGATGTGTAGAAATTGTATCCTTGGTATCGAAATCAGCCGATGTTGATTGGTCAGGCCTGGATGGGCAAGCATGTGATAATCATAAAATGCCAAATGGATACAAATTTGGTATTGCAAGTCCATACAAGCTATCATGCACCAATGGAACCGATACAAAAAAATTGTGCTGAAACCTTGTCCCAGCACTTGAGTATCGGCTATCGAGTGATTGATGTAACATATATTCCTCCAAATGCCGTACAATATCTGTTAGTATTAGAAAACCAACTATCTACTAGCCGCAATCTGTTCAATTTGCTCTGAAGGATAAATGCTAATACCCTTCTTATTCATCTGAGCAATCTTATACATAGCTAAAGCGACGGTCCTGCCTTGAATTGCCTTGTACTTTTTCAGTGGACCAATAAATAAAAACGGGAAAATCGTAAAAACAAGTTCACCTGCTTTTTCCCCAAACCGAAATTCATCTCGTTCACCTAATAATAAGGATGGCCGCATAATTGAGATACTTTCGAATGGAACCTTGCTAATTTTCTCTTCAAGCTCTCCTTTCATCTTCGCATACCAAATCGAAGAATGAGGATTCGCATTCATCGAGCTGACGATAAGGAATTGATTTGCTCCATTTTCACTTGCCAGCTTGGCCATTTGAACAGGATATTCCACATCTATTTTGTACATAGATTCCTTCGTCTTCGCTTTCTTAATTGTCGTTCCTAAGCAGCAATACACATCATCTACCGCAAACCTATCCTTGTATGTATCCAGGTCATCAAACGATATGATTTTTTCCTCTAACTTTGTATGCTTTAGGTTTAACGGAGATCGTACGATAGCGATTACCTGATCATATTCTTGTCCTTCAAGTAAATAATGAAGCAATTCAGTGCCTACTAAACCGCTGGCACCAGCAATTAACGCTGTTTTTTTCTTCTGCAAAATGGATGCCCCCCTTTCAAATCACCACACTCATTCTACTTTATCGAGGTAGGAAAATCACGATTTTTCCATACTTTTGTAAAAAAGTATCATCTATTTATTACTGATATAAGCAACTACCTCTTTTGATTGCTATAATCTTAATAGAGAGAATATAGTGAACGAATGATCTATTTTGAAAGAAGAAGAAATATTAAAACATAAGGAGGGAAATATGATGCAGAGAAAAGTTCCCTATTCTCGAAGGCAAGTTTTTAGGGAGGAATTACGTTATTTAAAGGAAAATAGCTATATTGATGAAGATGATTATCAAAAAATACACCTTGCGTACAATCAATATGTACAGGAGCTGGATGAACAACAACAAATAATTGAGTCTGCTGCCCTTAAAAAACCTAAATTTGAAAAACCAAAACCAATCAAAACAAAAACAGCCCTGACAGCAGAACAAATAAGAGAACGAAATATTACTTGGGCTTTGATACTTGGTGTTATTCTCCTCTTCATTGGCGGGTTAGTCTTTGGCACCAGCAAATGGAGTTCATTAAATAATCTGTTTAAAGTGCTACTAGTTTCTATGGTATCGGGTGTATTTTTTGTCAGCAGCTATGTCGCAGATAGATATTTGCACATTCAGAAGACTGCTTTTGCGTTTATGACATTAGGAAGCTTATTTCTTCCCATCTCAATACTTTCCATTGGATTTTTTGGACTGCTGGGAAGCTGGCTTTCCTTTTACGGTGGAGGCAAATATTTATTTGGTTTTATTGGCAGTAGTATCTGCTTGATGCTTTACATCTATCTAGCAGCCCAATATAAACACCGTTTATTTATCTGGTTTTCCTACTTAACTGCCACAATCAGTGTTGGCTTTTTACTTTCAATGACCTATTTACCACGTGATTTTTTCTATCTCGGGATTATGCTTTATAATGCACTGTTATTGTTCGGCTATTATAAGTGGAAAACAAATAAACGTTTGGAATTATTTACGAAAGAATTGCCTCTTTATGCGCAATTAAATTTAATAGTCAGCACTTTACTTATGCTATTTTTCTATGAAAATGCGATTCTTTACAGCTTTAATATCTTATTGACAGCAGCACTCTATATTTCGATGGTTTATGTTAATAAAACAAAACATTATCACTATATTTTCACTCTGCTCTTTGTTTATGGCATGTACCAATTAATCGAAAATACCTACCTGGAATCTATTCGTTATATAGGCTTTGCCTTTATTGGGATTCTTTATTTACTAGTACAAAAATATGCAGATAAAGAGAACCATTTCAAAAGGATGTTTCAAATTACAAGCGCAATTATTTCCTTTTGTGCCTTTCTATTTATTAGTATTCAAGGGCTGTTATTACGCTCAGATGAAGATTCCCTTGTGTTGTTTGCAGCTTATATCATTATTGCAATCAATTATGTCTACTTATCCAATATTGCGAAGCCGCGGATTTTCCGCTTTTTAGCACCCTTTTTCCTACTAACAGCCGGCCTGCAGAGTTATTATATTCTTTTTAAACATGTGAATGGCAACTATGTAGATTTATATCTGTTTGCCTTTGCAACGATTATGTTTCTTGTCTTTTATCTAAAAAATAGCTTTACATACTTAATCCCAATAAGAACAAGTAGTTTCATCATCTCAGTTGCTACCATGATTCTCATGATTCTCGTTGCTGTAGGGAATAGAGAATTAATGCATGCTTCTATTCTCTTTTTCGCATTTGGGCTTGTTGCTCTCTTGGCCTATAAATTCCCATTGAACGAAAAATGGCAAAAGGTATCCACATGGGTTTACTCCGTTGCTTGGGTATGTTCATGGATTTGTCTATTCGATTGGTTAGATCGACATGTACCTGTTTACCGCTACGAGGTAGAAATCATGGGCCATTTAGCTCTAGGCGGATTGCTTTTGTTGGCGGTCAGTTATGTTTGGAAATCGAAAAACCAGCATGCATTAGATTTAAATACGTTTATAATAGCTGCAGCACTTTACACACTTGGAATGTTATCTACTCTGTTAGAGGGCTCTGAGCATCCAATCTTAACATCTTCTATCTATGCCATTGGAATCGCTTTTTACATTCTGCTTGTATACAAAGTCAAGATTATAGGATTGTGGACGCTCGTCAGTGTGACGACCATCGCCTTCTTCGCTTCTTTAGCGCAAGTCTTTCAGCTTGAAAACAATAACACGTTAGCTGTGATGCATTTCTTACTGATTCCCGTCTTATTACTTGCCGTTTATGAGTTTATCGGCAGAAAAGTAAATGATTTAAGGCCATATTTTTTCTGGTCAGCCCATGCCTTTTTAGTACCAGTCTTTCTCGTTTCACTCTTTTATATTTTCTTTGCAAAATTACAGCCTGCGATTCTTTTAATCGGAATGGTGCCTTATCTTTACAGTGCGTTAACTCGAGTAAAGGAATGGGAAATAAAATTATTTTTATATGCAGGCTTCAGCACCCTGCCACTTTTTATTTCTGTTACAATCCGCTTTTATCACTGGGATCAATTATTTAGAGGGGAACACTTATTTATCCTTGTCTCGGGAATTATTTCAATTGTATGGTTGCTTGGGAATGATACGTGGAAAAAACGGATCGATTGGTATTTAGTGCCACAATCTTGTTTAGGACTGTTGATTTTCATTCCATTCGTAAATGAGCTTGAACCTTTCAATCTAGTATTAGTGGTTATCTATACGGTTTTCATCTTATTTTTACTTCATCGCAGAAGCTGGAAAATGTATACGATCATTCCCTTATTACTCTCAACCGTATACTTAACCGTTACTCTTTCTTTTTGCGAAAAGTGGATGAAAATCGGCCTTGTCTTAGTAGCTTTTCTGGCACTTCATCTATTCGGCCGTTACGCTTTTGCAAGACTAGTTTCAATCAAGCCGCTGCAAATTGATTGGTACACAGTGATTTCGAGTATATATGTATGGATGCTGTTTGTCATTATTCACAGTGACGACCCATTATGGCTAAAGCTGCTTCCTTCTTTATTAATTGTTTATTTCTTCTATAGCCTAATTAATCGATTTACATCGATTGTAGAGAAAATGATTGTCAAAACCATTACAGCCATTTCCGTATTGTTACCGTACTACATTACATTAGCAGAGTTCGAAACGAATCAATACATTGAAACAGAGCTATACACCCTGCCATTCATCGTATTAACCATATTCTTAAGCACACATACGTGGAAGGATTATAAAAAGATGATGAGGGTGATTCAATTAGTCGTACTCCTCATAGTCACCATTACTCTTGTAATCGACGCACTATACAGTAATACGATTTATGATGCGATTATTATCGGAGTCTTGTCACTAGGGGCCATCTTAAGCGGCATGCATTTTCGCATTAAAGCCTATTTCTTTGTCGGCATCAGCGTACTGTTACTGAACGTCTTATTACAGACTAAACCATACTGGGGCAACTTCCCGTGGTGGGGCTACCTCATCATTGCCGGTTTAACCTTGATCGGCTTTGCAAGCTCCTACGAACTGCAAAAACAAAAGAAAGACAGCAACAAAAGATCATTTTTCCAAAAAAAGAAAGAACAAATCCTTCAGAAATTTAAGGATTGGGATTAAGGAGAAAGTACATCACTTTCTCCTTCTTTTTTTCTTAAACGATGTTTTAATAACTAAATCGCGAAAAAAAAAGATCAACCAGAAAGAACATCTGATTGATTTCATCAATATTATTAAAGGAATATCTCAATGGCTTACCAACCATTTGTCTTATATTATATAGAAGAAATATTACTATAAGATATTATTGAGTTTAATAATCTTAACAATTTCTTTTCACCTTCATATGATTTCGTAAAAATAGAGGTAAGCATTTACAATTTTCAATATTTTTCAATGATTTTATACAAAAATAAATCATCAGAGGTTCCGTCCTCTATATTAACTAAAAACGGTAGTCGGTATCAGTGTATTGTTACTGAACGTCTTATTACAGACTAAACCATACTGGGGCAACTTCCCATGGTCGGGTTACCTTATCATTGCCGGTTTAACCTTGATTGGCTTTGCAAGCTCCTACGAACTGCAAAAACAAAAGAAAGACAGCAACAAAAAATCATTTTTTAAAAAAAAAGAAAGAACAAATCCTTCAGAAGTTTAAGGATTGGGATTAAGGAGGAAGTATATCGCTTTCTCCTTTTTTTCTAAAACGATGTTTTGATAACTAAATCGCACAAAAAAAAATCAACCCGATAGAGTATCTGGTTGATCTTATCCATTTATTAAAGAAATATCTCAATGGCTTACCAACCATTTGTCTTATATTATATAGAAGAAATATTACTATAAGATATTATTAACTTTAATAATCTTAACAATTTCTTTTCACCTTCGTATGATTTCGTAAAAATAGAGGTAAGCATTTACAATTTTCAATATCTTTCAATAGTTTTATACAGAAATAAATCATCAGAGGTTCCGTCCTCTATATTATCTAAAAACGGTAGGAGGAACATCAAATTGATGCCATAAGAATAAGATAAATATTATTGAAATCACCCAAGCAAATGGCGGTTTTCGGTGATGAATAGCTAAGCTGGTGAACATGACCACGTTAAAAAGAATCGACCATATTAAATTCCAGCCATTATAGTATTTTATAAGATGAAAGTATAGATCCATCAGTTCGTTAAAAGAATATAAAATAACCCAAAAGGCTATGTATAATACCTGTTTTAGAAATTTATGCTCAGGAAAGTGCGTTAAAAAAATGATGGTTGTTGCCGGATATTTAATAAGCATAATCGATAGAGTTATGTGAGTATTAGTTAAGCCTAATTTACCATCACCATCTGACGGATTGTATTTCCACATGGGGTAATGGTCTGACAGCAAATATAAATATAGAAAATCTCCTATCATAAAAAACAGAAGGGTTGGATAATACTTATGCCAATTCTTCCAATCACCCCATTTCCATAAAGCAAATAACCAAATAAAAGTATAGATAGCGTTAGTCATTATGTTACTCCTTTTCTTATCATATAATATTCAAAAATTCAGATTAATCATATTATATTAAAATGATGATATGAAAACTATTCTACTTTAGTATCATTATGATAACGATAGTTGCGTACAAAAGGATTATTAGTTTTAATAAATAAAACTTTTATAAAAAAACAAATTTTTTATATAGATGATAAAAGGACGTTCTTCTATTAAAGAAACGTCCTTGGTTATTGCTATTTTGACACCTCATTATTTTTTCTGCTGAAAACGAGAGGAAGATGATTATATAAATTATATGATTAACCATAATCAAACAGAAACAACTATTCGTATAATACAATTTTTACGAATAGTTTACCATAATTTAATTATGTTATTTAATTGATTGAATCCCACTCACACCTGGAAGGGGGGAGGTTATTTATTTTTGTTCCTCTGGATAATAAAGATATTTCCGCAAACATACATCACGATGCTTTAATGTTTCACCCTTAAAACGTAACCATATTTCATCATCAGCCATGACACCATGTGTTTTACGGACAATAGCCCAGCGATTGTAGCTATTTAAGCCCAGTGCAGCAAGTAATTCATCGGCATTTACTCTTGTTTCGGGAAACACACGCCACTTCAACCATCTTTCTAGCTCATCTTTAGTAATATAGCCCTCTAGATAAGGTGAAAATTGCTTATTAAAGCCTGTAATATAGTTGATAACATATGGTTTATCGCTCCCGTTAGGTTTTAAATCAACACTCGCGATAACATCATCCATCAACATCACATGAACCTCTCACGACTAAAGTCGCGAGTTTCTAACAGTCCTGCAGACTGAAAGGACTCGACTATTTGACCTGAAGCTAGTCACGAAATTCCTGCTTCACAGAGAACGGCATCCCATTACGAACGTCTTACACTCTCTCCATTGTCCAAATGCTCGACAAACAGCACACATGATGCTGACAGGCACACCCCGCGATTCCCGCGGTAGAGGATAAAACTAAGCACTTTTGGATGCTCGTAAAATGCGAATACCTTCCTCTTTTATATTAACTGCTGCATTGATATCCCGGTCGTGTTCCTGACCACAATTCGAACATACCCAAATACGGTCTGAAAGGGATAATAAAGTGTTTTTCTCCTTACAACCATTACATTGCTTGGAGGAAGCAAAGAAACGGTCGATTGGAACCACTTTTTTATTGTCCCAAGCAGCTTTATACGTAACATAGGTAACAAAAGTAGCCCAACTGACATCCGCAATACTACGTGCTAACTTTTTATTTTGAATCATTCCTTTTACATTCAAATCTTCCAACACGATCACTTGGTTTTCGTTGACCAGTTTTCTAGATTGTTGATGCAAAAAATCTTTACGCGTATTGGCAATTTTTAAGTGAAGTTTCGCAATCTTTCGTTGTAACTTTTTATAATTAGAAGAGCCTTTCTTTTTGTTTTTTAATCTACATTGTAATTTTGCCTATTTATACAGGTAATTCTTTAAAAACTGAGGATTATCGACTTTATTCCCATTAGAGTCAATTAAAAAGTGGGTTAACCCAAGGTCACAACCGATGACTTTATCTGAAGGAATCGTGGTCCAATCGATTTCATTCTCCAATGGAATTGTTTCTTCCAATTTTAATGAAATATGCGTTTGACCGCCACTGTGAATAGACACAGTAGCCCCTTTGATTTTACCTTTTATTCCATTTTTCTTAAACAACAGACGCTGCTTTTTAGAAAATTTTACTTTTACCCAACCCAATTTAGGTAATTGAATATGTTGGTTTTCCATATCTAATTTAATATTTCCATTTGTTTCTTTTGTAGAATAGCTTTGTTTAGATTGGTGTTTTGATTTGAACTTTGGATAGCCGTTTTGACCTTTAAAAAATCGGTCAAATGCATCATCCACCTGTTCCATTGCACATTCTAAAGCAAATTTATCAGGCACTTTTAACCATTTAAATTCAGGATGGTCTTTTAAACTAAGAAATGCCTTTTTGAATTCACCGTAGTTTAACGTTTCACCTGTTTCCCGATACACTTCTTTTTTTTCATTCAAATAAAAATTATAAGTAAAACGAGCGCACCCAACAGACTGCACGATTAATTCATGCTGTTTTGGTGTTGTCATGGCTCGAACTTCCATCCCATAAAGATGTAGTTTCAAACCTTGTTTTGCCAGTTCTTTATTCCGTTGTTCAACGGTCTTCTTTGCCATAACAAACACCTCCTTTTATCTGATAGTCTTATTTTACCAAACAGAACTGATGTTTGCCATTAGATAGCGCGCTTATTTAGAAAAAATACCTTTATTGAACAAAAAAACACCCTAACTCACGACTGAAGTCACGAGTTTGCGGGTGTTTCGTTATCAAATTTTAAATAATCAATCAATCATTTTCACCTCGAATCAGTAGCGTAAACTAGATCGCTTATCGAATCTTTCTCTTAATATGTAAGAATGGTTTTAGTAAACTGCATAAAGTCTACTAAATGGTTTTCTATAATTTTTTGTAGAATGAGCAAATTAATTTCTTGATAATCATGAACAGCGATATTTCTAAACCCAACCATTGCTTGCATCTTTTTTGAAAGGGATGAGGGAATGATTCCTTCTGTTTCCAATATGGTAAATGCATCACGACTAGTTTGAGGCAGTCCTAATTTTTTCTCAGCAACAATATGCATAGCTAGGTCAATACTAGCTTCACAAGCTCGTTGAAGATTTAATATGATCGAATCTTGTTTAGTGAAATTTTTCAAATGCTCAGGATCATTAGCGTATTCTTCATGTATCCGTTTCATACAGCGCTCAATAATGCTGATTTTATTGAGAATAACGTCATTTTTCATATATTGTCCCACTTTCCTCAATATTTTTTAGTATGGGAGAACGTTCTTCATTTAATTTAGCGTATAACTTTAAGGCTTTCATCTCAAATTGAGCTTTCTTATATTCATCTGTACAATAAATTACTTTTCCGGTACTTACTATTTGGGCTTGGAATACTGTGCTGGCCTGACTTAAATCAACCAGATCAACATCTTGATGAAGTATGGAGGCAAGTTCCTGAGCTATCAAGAATATCTCATATGGGTCAGCAACCTTATTATCGCTAAGAAAAGCAACATCAATATCACTACTTTGATGAATGTTTCCTTTAACGGTTGAACCAAATAAGATGATTAAAAATGGAGATAATTTTTCCGTTAAAACGTCAGTAATAATCTTTTCTATATTCTTACTCAATGGCCAATAACCTCCAAATATTTCCTTTTATTATAACAGAGATCTAATTAACTTTTCATCTATTCGTAAAATATGGATTATACGAATAATTTATTAACTTTTTTCCTTACTTCCCCATACTCACAACGTTCAATTTATTACTTAAGTATTAAATTAATTGCTTTGACTATACATGGTTCGAAACAAAAACAATACTAACAGCATTTAAAAGTTTTAAAGTCGATTTTGATAATCTATATGTTGAAGTTAAAGATTTGTATTTTAATCGAGTTATCTTTCCTTTATCAATAACATTTAGCTTTTCGTTATGAGTTAGATTGTAAATAATCTTGGACACCTGTTGTATTTACGGAGAATTCTTTCCAAACATTAAATTAATAAAGTTAAGTGCTATGACAACTATCCAGATTTAGAAATCGGAATGATATTATGCGATGGTCCTAAATATGCAGTAACTTGAAAACCGCCTTTGTTGGATTTCACGATTTCTGCTGATTTGTTCCAGTCAATGACCAGCGCATGGAAAGAGCTTGTCCATTTAGGGGAGTTGGCAAGCTAACTCGTCGACCATTTGAACAGTGAAAAATCTAACGATTCCAGGATGTATAAATAAAAATAGTCTGTTTGTTCTTTTTTTCAAATAAAAGTAGTCACGTAGAACCTTACGTGACTACTTTTATTTTTTTAGCTGCAAAAGGGCACGAGGTGCGGGTAGGACTTAATATCATGATAGAAAGGACAGCAGCTTTCACATTTACATTATCTTAGGCTTTCTTTGGCAGATTTTAATGTATTATACATCAGCATGGTTATTGTCATCGGGCCGACCCCTTTTGGAACAGGGGTAATATATCCCGCCTTTTCACTCACCTCATCAAAGGCAACATCTCCGCAAAGCTTGCCGGCTTCATTGCGGTTAATCCCGACATCAATGACAATAGCACCTTCTTTTATGTGTTCTGCTTTGATAAAGTTTGCTATTCTGACATCAACAATCAAAATATCCGCCTGCGTCGTATGTAATTTTAAATCCTTCGTTTTAGAGTGACAATAGGTAACGGTGGCATTCTGGTTCAGCAATAATTGTCCAATCGGTTTTCCAACAATATTGCTTCTTCCAACCACCACAGCATTTTTACCGGAAACAGAAATTCCGGACTCTTCCAGTAATACCATAATCCCATATGGTGCGCAAGGGAGGAAGGCATTTTGGCCCGTCATCATTCTGCCGATATTGATTGGATGAAAGCCGTCAACATCCTTTGCAGGAATTATTGTTTCAATAACTTTTTTTTCATCAATGTGTTTTGGAAGCGGAAGCTGAACCAAAATGCCGTGGATTTTTGGGTCCCCATTCAATTCTTCAATCTTTGCCAACAATTCTTCCTCTTTTGTTTCTTCAGGCATTTCAATTAATAAGGAGTACATTCCAAGTTCTTCACATGCTTTTTGTTTAATGTTTACGTAAGTCCGGGAGGCGTGGTTATTTCCGACAAGAATCACTGCCAATCCAGGAATTACAACCTTAGCTTTAAGCTGTTTAACTTCTTCGCCGATTTCTATTCTTTTTTTTGCGGCAATTTCTTTTCCGTTGATGATTTTAGCAGTCATTTTTTTCTCTCCTTAACTTTTTGTGACTCATCAAGCAATCTTCATCCGGAATATGCTTTACCTTCGAAAGAACACCATTTAAACTTGATTGACTGATCCTACCCATTCATGATCTTCGTTAAAACTGGGAGTTCAACTCCATTTTAAGAGAGTCTTCCCCTTTGGTGTCATTTTATAAACGTGCTTTCCAGAATTACATCAAATTGTGGTTTTGAAACTTGCACCTTCGGTGGCTTGTCGCATCGCACTCTCTCATAACCATCATCCGCTCATATTCAGTTTTTTAAGCTTAATAATTGTAAATAAGAAAAACCGGGCAAAAAAACCGCCCGGTCCTTTTCTGTTTAGCGAATATCCGATATTTTGTTGTACTCTATGAATGTACACCTTTATAATACTCCGGATACATTTCTCCCCCACACTTTTCGCATGAAAACATTGGTGGTGTGGTTGGGTCTCAATCATCCATTAAGTCAAAGTCCCTTACCACACTTAACGGAATCTCCCGCTTCAAATTTCGTTAGAAATTAAGCGATGAGCTAAGGTTCCATTCTGAAGGCAGACTGATTTCTTGAGTTCATAGTAACACGAGCCCTTTGAACAGGCCATCGGCTTGGAATTGAGAATTGTCATTTATACGTTTGTACATACTTTCTTATCTGTATATAACAGGTATATTATATACAATTTGTAAAATCTATATTATACGAATAATTGAATACCCCCACATTTGTAATAAACTGTCATTTTGTGTAATCTACAAAGACAAAAAAGTACGTACAGCCTTGGGCAAAAAACTTAAGTTCGGAAATTTTATTAATTGCTCTATAGTCAAACCCAAAACAAAGTGACCACTAAAAAGTGGTCACTTTGTTTCTCTAAGGTTTAATTTTCTCCTATGAACTTTCATGGCTTAAAGTTGCCAAACAAGGCAAGGTACATAAAGTAGATGATGTAATTTGGAATACATCAGTTGGAAAAAAAGCTGCCAACTTAATGCTAGATGTTATTGAGAATTAATTCTTAAAATAGAGAAATAAAAAAGACCTCTTCAGAGCCTCCTCCACAAGTTTGTCTACAATCGTATTCCTCCCCTAAACATAAATGCCAATAACTATGTCAAAGAAACTGCTCAGAAAAGCTACTGTCGAGAAAGATGCAGTAAGCGCAACAATTAAACACTCTCGTAGTCGGTGTTTTTCTACTGGATTTAGTTTTTGAATGGCTTTAAGAATATCAGTTGCTCTCACGATCATCAACAACTTTTATATAGTTAAACCCATTTTGGAACATAAGTTCCTATAAATCAAATTATCAACAACAATCTTTAACAGAGCCAAATATAAAAGAAGGCTGCCTGAGTTAAAACCCAAGCAGCCTTCTTTATTTATTTATTTGGATGTACTTACAGTTTTTTCATTATAGTCATACTTTGTCCGATCAATTGGCTTAAAGCCTTCAGGTGTGTAGAAGCGCAATAAGTCACCATTAACTACTTTATCCGACATCGCCAGCTTTTGGTCCACAATTTCGTGGTACTTTTTCGCTTCTTCTAACTTGTCCTCAGGCAGCTCTAAACCAGTTGTTGAATCATAATACTTGTCACCAACAGCTGTAATAGTTGGACTTACATAGTCGCCATTTCGGAATGGCACAAGATCATCGTGCTGTTCAGACAGTAAATCCGTACCGAATTGAACGTATTGTTTTGAATCACTTCCTAACAAATGAAGAAGTGTTGGAAGAATATCTACCTGACCGCCGTATTCGTGATTAACCCCGCCTTGAATTCCAGGTACACGAATAAATAACGGCACACGCTGAAGTCCTGCGCTTTCAAATGGAGTAATTTCTTTTCCAAGCACTTTTTCCATTGCTTTATTATGGTTTTCGGATATTCCATAATGGTCACCGTACATAATAATAATGGAACGGTCAAGTAAGCCAGTTTGCTTTAAATAATCAAAGAACTCTTTTAACGCTTCGTCCGCATAACGGGCTGTTTGGAAATAATCATCGACTGAAGCATCGCCTGTTGCAGCAGGTGCGATGGTCGTTAGAGATTGCTCCATTTTATATGGATAATGGTTTGCAACCGGAATAAATTTCGCATAAAACGGCTGTGGCAAAGTTTCCAATAATGCAGTCGATTGTTGATAGAACGGTTTATCCACCATTCCATATTCCGCTTTATTTTCTTGACTTAATTGATAGTAGTTACTATCAAAAAATTTATCGTAACCAAATGATTTGTAAATTTCATTGCGGTTCCAAAAGCTTCCTGAATTAGCATGGAATACCGCAGAAGTATATCCCTGCTGACCTAAAATTCCCGGAGCCGATTGGAAAGTGTTCATTCCTTTCGTCGTAAAGGCAGCACCTTGCGGCAGTCCATATAAAGAGTTTTCAAGCATAAACTCAGCATCTGCTGTTTTCCCTTGACCTGTTTGATGGAAAAAATTATCAAAATAAAGGGTATTGGCGTCATTTGTTAACGAGTTTAAAAACGGTGTAACTTCTTCCCCATTAAGCTTGTAATTCATAAGGAAATTTTGAGTTGACTCCAAATGCAAATAAATGACGTTCATTCCTTTAGCTGCACCAAAATAAACCTGATTCGGCGTTGCATAATGGGAATGGGTATAGTTCCTCACATCAGTGATATCGTCGCTGCTAGCCATTACACGCTGCGCCGATGCCTTTGTGCTTGTCACCGCATCGTAAATAGTATAATTGTACATACCTAAATATTTAACAATATAGTTTCTGTCAAATCCTCTTGTTAATAATTGCGGACGGTCTACCTCTGCTAAAGAGAGATTGGCACAGGAAATGGCAAGTACCATTGAGAATAGAACAGCCACCTTTTGACGGCGCATATCTATTTTCTCGATTTTCACAATCCGAAAAACAAGTAATGCAACTAATAGAATAAGATCAATAAAAAATAAGAAATCATATGGTTTCAATAAAGTTGACACACTTCCGCTGACATCGCCAAAGTTTTGTGTCTGAGTCAATGTTGGCAACGTAATGAAATCATTAAAGAATCGATAGTATACCACATTGGCAAACAATAAGAACGATAAAAGAAAATCTATCACAATCAGTGCAATATATTTTTTTCTCCCTTTAAATAAAGCAGAGAATCCTAAAAATAGTAACGCTGAACCTAATGGATTAATAAATAATAGAAACTGTTGAATAAAGTTTTGAATTTCTAAGTCAAATTGAGTTAATTGGGTAACATATGTTTTCATCCAAAGAAGAATGACGGCCAAAAAGAAAAAGCCAATATATTTTTGAGAAATACCTTGAACTTTTTGTTTCATTAATTAAGCACCTACCTTCTAGCAAACCATTATTACATAATCTAGCTTATATATAAATATATGATTAATACTATTTAATCTATTAATTAGCTTATATGGAAATTATGAACAAACTATGAACAAACCAAAAGAAGGTGCTTAGCACCATAGCCATCAAGTTAATAAAAAATGACAGTGAGTTTTTTACCTCCTGTCATTTTTTATGTTTATTTATACACGATTGTTAAATTAAGCATACTCAAATAAGCCTATTGAATAGACTTTTTAAATTTCCACTTAATATTTTCACCAAACCAGCTTGTTATTTAACTGTTAAGCAGCGTCCCTTTTACTCTTGTTGTAGGCAATGCAAAGTATATCGAATGGGGATTTTTTCTTGTAACGGTGTGATTTAATTCCGTTTTTTTCAATTTGGTCTAACATGATCTCGATTGGATCAAGTATTGCATCTACTCCCTCCAAGATTGCTTTGTGAAGCGCTGTTATAAATTGTCTTATAATTGATATAGCTAAATATTCACTAATTTCCTTTCTTTTCTTCATATAGAGTAGTTCTCTGATTTTAAAAGCTAAGGTAGAAGTGATGAGTAATGCAATGAAAGTTCCATATAAATGACACTCAAATCGTTCCACTTTCATTTTCTTTACCTCGTGAATATGGAAAAGTGATTTCCAAGTTTTAAATAATAGCTCTATTTGCCAGCGAAGTGAATAGAAAGATTGTAATTCTTCCTTCGGAATACTTTGTTGTGGTATATTAGTTATGAGGGTGCTTAACCTAGATAGGTTAAGCGTTTGGTGTGAATATTTCACACCTTTTTTACTTTGTTGTTTTTTTCTTCTCTCAAGCCTTTGTTTTGTCTGTTCATCTGTTAATTTACATAAAATCAAACGGGGAATCTTTAACTTTTTTTTGCCTACATAGATATTTTCTATTTCTCTTACTTCACCAATATCCATTTCTTTCATTACTCCTTGTAAATCTAGCTTAATGAATTGCCCCCATTCATCCTTTACATAGATAACAATTTGAGGTCTTAACCTTGAAATATAATAAGCTTCCTTTTTGTCTATTTGTTCTAATTCATCAAATGACAAATAGCCTAAGTCACGCATAATTAAGTCCTTTTTTTGTATAGTACTGATTAGCGTGGGGCCAAACGCCATATCACTATCTCTGCCATTTTGTACAACACAATGAAGAAATTCTCCGCTTAATAGCTCATACTCCAGCTGAATCTTAACCCCTGATTTATGATATCCCACATACTTTTCTGCGAATAGACATGGGAGTTCAAAACCTGATGAATCTAAGATCCGGATCCGCAAAATATCAGGATAATATAAATTTGGAAGTGAATGAGATAAAAAGTCTTTAGTAAAGAGCTCTTGGAAGACTTTCTTCAATAAATTGACTCCCTCTTTACAATATCGCAGGTTTAACCCCTCTGTACTAAGAGAGACATTTCGCGTTGAAGCGAGGACAGCACATAATTGAGTTAAGGATTTTGTCCCAGAATGATGATTAAAAAAAACGCAAAGGGAGACGAAATCAAGTGGACTAAGCTTTCTGGCGCGTTTAAGAAATAATTCTTTTCTGGCAAGTTTATCAAGGTAGTTAGAATTAAAGATTTTTGTTAATTCCTCAGAAATCAGTTGGAAATCTTCTTCGACACTTAATTTTCGATTCAACATAAATAAGACCTACCTTTCATCTATCCTCAATGAAATAATAGGCCTTTTTTAATAAATTTGGTATATATTATCTAAACTTGATGGCTATGGTGCTTAGCACCTTCTTGCTTTTACTGATTCAGCTATAAATTGTATAAGAATAACAAACAAAATGGCGGAAATAAGCGTGGTCAAATAAATTTGATTGAGTTAATCAAAGAAGCTCTCTTTGCGTCCAATTTTCTATTTTCGAACGTTTGTCCTATTTCAAAGGATGCTGTGTTTGCATTTACTAATAACATAGTTTTTAAAAAAAGAAAGGGTGTGAAGTTTCTTTGGAGGTTTTTATTGTACCTGATGATTTCTCTACCATTCAGTCGGCTGTCACTGCAGCGAATCCTGGAGATGTTGTCTTCGTCAAAAATGGCGTCTATCATGAGGAGGTAGTTGTGGATAATGATGCAATTCGTCTCATAACGCAAAGCCCGCGTGCAGTCCTAGATGGACAAAATACATTGGGCACTATCCAACCTCTTTATTGGCAGTTCTAAATTTGTTTTGCAATAAGCACTCCGAACAATAAATAGCCCTTCATCAATCTCAATCGTTCCTTCTTTTATAAAAGGAATAAGCTGGTCCAAGTTAAAAGCAATAGAATGTTGAATAGATATTTCCCCTGCCTTCATCGAAATATAAACACTCTGCTCATTTTCCCGAACCCCTACATGTTCAATTCCCCAAGCTTCATATAAAAAATCAATAAACGGATATAATATGTCTTCCCCTTTTGGAATATGGATATGAACATAGCCCTTATAATCTAATGTCTCTTTATGAATTTCATAACAAGGTTCCAACCCATATTTTTCAATTCCTTCATTATATTCCACCCATTTTTGATAGTATGGAAGATAAAATCCCCAATTTAACTCCTCATCTTTTATCACCCTAGCAGATGTACTATCTTTAGATTGAAAATACTGAAAAAGCGCAATGTCATAGTTAGAATCATAATATTCATTTTTCCGAACACGTTCAGATTCCAAGGACTGAAACAAATCTTTTGCTACTACGAACACCTCTTCTGAGATGACATAATTTGTTCTTTCATCACCGAAAGGTACCTCCACGGCTTTAATGGTTCCATCCTTGATATATTTATAGACACTTTGAACAGATAAACCTAACTATTTTGCTACTTCTGAAGGACGCATTCCGGTTGATGCCCTTTCTTCTCCTCAGCTAAACGGTCTACTTCTTCTTTATAATATAGAGCCTCCCGGTACAATCGATGTGGGTCTCCATAGATTTAGTTGAAAAGATAAGAAAAAGCACCTAAATATAGCTTAGGCACTTGAAAAATAGATCTATTATCTATGTATCTTAAGAGGTTCCATTATTCTTAGAACATGGGTATTTTTAGAGTTTCAGAAGAGGACTCTATTAAAACTGTACAGATTTCCAATGTTATGCAAACAATACTACATAAAATGTTTAGTCTAGCGTAATGAGCATTAATTAAAAAGGATGCTACGCTGCATAACACTCAGAAATTAATGTGGATGCAACCCCTCTACCCCGAGCACTCGTAGATACATTTAGCATCCATAATTCTGGATAATCAGGTCATCTTCAACAAGCCCTTTGTATTAGCCCATTTTAGGAGCAAATAAAACAACACTCCCCGCTATTTCTCCATCAATCTCCGCTACTATTTGTTCAATATGAGGATGTATCTTCTATACATCTGACGAAATTTGCTGATATAGAACCTTTCAATGATTCTTAGGAATCTTATGAGCGGAAGCATGTTCTTTGTATACCTTTATTCTTAGTTCTCGAATAGCTGGTAATTCTTGCTCTAAAGCATTGCGATATTCACCCTTATCACTCGCTATTTCACATTCTTTTAAGGCCAGATGCTCTTTTTTTCATTGAATGTAGCACAGTTCACGGCCACAAACGGTTTGTTTTTTCTCATACTATTTTCATGTATGAACTGTGAAAGTACTTCTTTTCCTGTCCCGCTTTCGCCAATTAGAAGCACAGACATATCCCGATTGGCAACCTTCTTTAATTTTTCCAACAAACTTAGCTATCAAGGAGATTCCCCGATTATTTTATTTTGTATAGCATCATTCACTGTCGACATACCATCGTTGGTTGAGAATGCTCTTTTACCGCTTTGAGATTTGTAGTCTGAAGAAGTTTTTTTTACATTGCCCTCAGGCTGTCGCCTCATTTGGATAAGGGCACCAATAATCCGATCTTTGTAATATATGAACTGAAGATCTCCACCCGATGAATCTGTGGAAAAAGGCAATGGGCGCTCATGAGCTGTGGCTAAAGCAGAAAGACTCAATACAGATTGTTCCTGATTCATCTGGAAGAACTGATACCAATCAAATGGGCTGCTCCAATCTTGCTGCTTGAAGAATTCCGAATCATTACATCGAATAATCTGTCCTTCAAGATTAACAACAAGGAGGATATCTTTAGACGATCGCATGTCTTTCTCCAAATATGCATTTTCTAGATAAAGTCTATGAATCTGCAGTTGGTTAAAAACTTCCATCTCCAAACTTTTGGCTAGCGTTTCAGTCAATTCTACGGCATTGGTTGGAAAATCCTCAGGAAAGCAGGTTAGATTCAATACGCCGATGATCTTTCGGTTGATCGGATCGAGAATCGGGACACCCGCATAAGATATTACCTGCCAGCTCTCACAGAAATGCTGCGCATCGTGGATCACAACAGATTTACCGGCAGCAAGCGTCGTTCCACATAATTCCTCGCTCCATACTCCTCCTGGAACCGCATTAAAGGTTTTCAGCAACTCCATCAAATCCTCCTTAGCATATAGCCCTAGGAGCCTTGCTTGGTTGTCTGCTAAAAGGAAGGAATAATTCGAATTAGAAAATGATTTGATTTTTGGGATTATGGTTTGGAACTCATCGTATAGCAGGCTAGATGTCTGCTGTTCTTGAGTATCCATTGGATTTAATACTTTAGGAGATTTAGACAAATGTAGATCTACTTTATAGGCTAAACTTCGATTCCTAGATTCCGAAATAATCAATGGAGTATCAGAATGAACTTGTCCGCTAGCTAGGAACTTTTCTCTAGCAAGAAACCGATTCATTTTCATATCCTAACTTCCTCCTCATTTTTCTATTAAACTCTTATATCTTAGAGCTCTTTCTATAATCCACTTATGCATTACCGATATATATGAAGAAAATCCCTTTAGTCTTTTGGACCAAGGGATCTTCTTTATAAAATAAAACTGAATATTAGAATGGAAACGGACGGTTCTCCTTCTGAACGGATACCCAGCGAGTTGTCGTAAACTCATCAAGAGACCAATGTCCGCCATATCGGCCTACACCAGAGGATTTTTCTCCACCGAACGGAACGTTCGATTCACAGTTTACACTTTGGTCATTTACGTGAATCATTCCAGTTTGTATTTGTAATGCCACTTCAACACCATGCTCTAAATCACCAGTAAAAATGGAGCCGCTTAAACCATATTCGCTATCATTTGCGATTCTAATAGCTTCTGCTTCGCTATCTACTGGTAAAATAGCTGCAACAGGTGCAAATTGCTCATTCTTTGCGATGGCCATATCATTTGTCACATTTGTTAGAATAACAGGCTCCATTAGTGTTCCTGTCACATTACCCCTTTGGATACATACTGCCCCTTCACGGATTGACTCATCAATCCACTCTTGAACTTGTTCTAGTTGATTCTTAGAAATGAGCGGCCCGACGAATACTTCTGGATCAGCCGGATTTCCGGATTTTATAAGTTGTGTTTTTTCCTTAAATACTTGGACAAATTTATCATAAATTTTCCGATCAACAATGATTCTATTCAATGCCATACAAATTTGGCCTTGATGCAAAAACTTTCCAAACACAGCGGCGCTCGCTGCTTGATTGATATCAGCATCCTCAAGGACAATCATCACATTGTTTCCGCCAAGCTCTAAGGCTACACGTTTAAAGTGCTTCCCACAAATCTCGCCAACCCGTTTTCCAACCGCTGTTGAACCTGTAAAGGAAATGACCTTTGGAATTGGATGTTCAATAAAGACATCTCCGATTTCACTGCTAGAGGCAACAACCGCATTTAATACCCCTTTCGGTAATCCAGCCTCTTCAAAGATTTTTGCAATAAATAACCCGCCAGAAATGAATGTTTGTAAGCCGGGTTTTACAACCACACCATTTCCAACGGCTAAAGCTGGAGCAATGGCACGCATTGACAAATACAATGGAAAGTTAAATGGACTAATGACACCCACAACTCCCACTGGCAGACGATACACACGGTTTTCTTTACCTGGGATCACGGATGATACAACTGACGTTTCCATTTGAAATGGCAGTTCTGCAAATTCATTAATATCAGCAATCGAAAAGTCCACCTCAGCATTAGCTTTTGCAAAGCTGCTTCCCGTTTCAGCAATAAGAATCTGGACAATTTCCTCTCTACGATTTTCTAACACTTCAGCGGCTTTTTTCAAGATAGCTGACCGTGTTTCCGGACTTGACTTTTGCCAGCTCTTCTGAGCTTTTGCTGCTGACTGATACGCTGCATCAATGTCCTCAACGGAAGCCAATTGAATTTTTACTAACTCAGAGTGGTCAAATGGATTCTGATTACTATTTTCACTTTGGCTCTGCCCTTTTCTCCATTCTCCACCGATATATTGATTACTCCATTGACTAAACTTTGTCATTACTGTTGTCATAAAGTCCATTCCCTTCTAAGTCATTTCTCCAACTTTATTATCCATTTAATAGTTATCCGGTTTTTGGAATCAGCTATAGCTTGTTTAGTATCTTCAAAACTATTTAAACTGAACTAAATTACTAAGTAATATTATGGTGATATTTGGAGTTTTTAACAGACCCTTTTCATGATATTACTTGGGAAAACACCAAACTCAAGTTTAATCAAATGTCTTTAGGTTCATCATGGGTTTTATTTTTCTATAACACTTGCTTATCTGAGTCATAATTTTCCAAATCAACATTCGATTCCCTTTTCTTTTGTATAAGCATAATAGCAAATGCTGCGATAATTCCTGCTACAGCAAAGGCCATAAAGCTTTGGTATAATGCCAAATTCATAGAAAGAAGGACTCCTCCCATCATTGGACCAGAGATAGCGCCAAATCTTCCAACCGCAGACGACCAACCAATGCCTGTTGAACGTATGTGAATAGGATAATACTGAGAAGTAAAGGAGAATAGTAGAATCTGTGTACCAATGGTTCCCGCTCCGGCGATGGCAATAAGAATATAAAGAAGAACGATGTTTGGCTGAAGTCCCAGTGAAACTAAAGATACTGCTCCTATGAAAAAGAATAGAACAAGAACAGTTTTAGCATTCCAGCGGTCTGATGCCCACGCTCCCAAAATCGAGCCTCCAATTGCTCCTAAGTTTAAAACTAATAAGAACATTAAACTTGAACCCATTGCATATCCTGATTCAGTCATAATTTTTGGTAACCAAGTATTTAAACCATACATCATTAATAAACACATAAAATATGCAATCCAAAACATGAAAGTATTGATAGCACGGCCATTTCTAAATAATTGTGAAACAGTTGTACCTTTTTGTTTAGGAACAACGATTTCATATACATCATTTTTACTAGGAATAAAGCTAGGATCTATTTTAGATAACATTTTAGCAATCTGTTTATTTTTCTTTCGAGCCACAAGAAAACCAGGAGACTCAGGAAGAGATTTATACATTATAGGGATTGTAAGTAATGGGATAGCTCCTACTAAAAACATGGATTCCCATCCAAATTTTGGAATCAAATAGATTCCAAGAGCTGCTGATAGTATCCCACCTAAAGAATAACCACTTAACATAATAGAAACTAAAGTATTTTTAGATGACTTTGGAGAAAACTCGGTCATAAGTGCAATCGCATTTGGCATCATTCCTCCTAAGCCTAGACCTGCTATAAAACGAAAAAGACCAAACTGAGTAGTATTCGTAGCAAATGCAATTAATCCTGTAAATAGACTAAAAATCGTTACACAAAGAATAATGATATTTTTACGCCCAAATTTATCAGCTAATGGACCAAATATAAACCCACCAAACATCATACCTAAAAGCGCATAACTACCTAAAGCACCTGCTTGAATCCCTGTTAATGACCATTCTTCCATAAGTGCAGGTACAATGGTTCCATATACAACTAAATCAAACCCATCGAAGACTAGAATAAAAAAACACCAAAAGACAACAAGTCCATGAAAGCGATTAAATTTTGATTCATCCACAAATTCTCTAACATTAATTGAATTCATATTTTACCCCCTCATCCAGATAAACGTGCTTTCAAACTAAACCTTTTTCCATTAAAACTTCAGCATTCAATCTTTGCTCAGAAGGACGATAAGAGAACTTTCTAATCGTCCTTCTGAGGTATTACGCAATATTCATTTTATTGTCTAAAATGGAAAAGGCCTTGGTACCTTTTGAACAGACACCCATCTTGTTGTTGTAAATTCATCTAAAGACCATTCCCCACCATATCTTCCCAAACCAGATGACTTTTCCCCGCCAAATGGAATATTTGGTTCACAGTTGACGCTTTGGTCATTGACGTGAATCATTCCTGTGTGAACTTGGAGAGCTACGTTTACTCCATGTTCCACATCGCCAGTGAAAACAGCACCACTCAGTCCACAATCACTTTCATTTGCGATCCGAATTGCTTCTTCTTCGCTATCAACCGGTAAGATGGCTGCAACAGGACCGAATAATTCATTTTTGGCTACGGCCATATCATTTGTAACATCTGTTAGAATAATTGGTTCAACGAAGGTACCTTCGATTTTACCTTTTAGGATACAATTTGCTCCTTGTTCAATGGACTGATCCACCAATGATTTAATTTTGTTTACTTGCCCCTCGTTTATAAGTGGCCCGATAAATACTTCTGGATTGGCAGGGTTTCCTGCTTTTAGCATCGCTGTTTTTTCCTTAAATACTTGTACAAATTCATTGTAAATATTACGGTGTACGATGATACGATTCAGGGACATACAAATTTGTCCTTGATGTAAAAACTTACCGAACACAGCAGCGCTAGCCGCTTGATTCACATCAGCATCATCCAGCACAATCATGACATTGTTGCCACCAAGTTCTAGGGCAGCGCGCTTTAAATGTTTCCCGCACAACCCACCAATACGGCGACCTACAGCTGTAGATCCTGTAAAGGAGATAACCTGTGGAATCGGGTGTTCTACAAAAGTATCACCTATCTCAGCAATATCCACCACGACTACATTGAATAGACCTTTAGGTAGTCCCACTTTTTCAAATACTTTCGCGATGATGAGACCACCCGAAATATATGTTTGTAAATCCGGCTTCGCTACGACTCCATTTCCAGCTGCAAGTGCTGGTGCAATGGCGCGCATAGATAGATAGAATGGGAAATTAAATGGACTGATGACCCCTACGACACCCACCGGAAAGCGATATACTCTATTTTCTTTATCCGGTATCACAGAGGAACGGATTTCACTGTTCATTTTAAATGGAATATTTGCGAATTCTTGAATATCTGCGATTGCTAAGTCTACCTCAACATTGGCTTTAATCACACTGCTTCCAGTTTCGGAGATGAGAACACTGACGATTTCTTCTCTCATGCTTTCGACGACTTCCGCAGCCTTTTTCATCATATCCGCACGTTCACTCGGATTACTTTGCTGCCAATGAATCTGAGCTTGCTGTGCTTCTTTATAAGAAGCATCAATATCTTTAATAGAAGCCAATTTGATACTTACTAAACTTGATTGATCAAACGGGTTTTTATTTGTATATGAATTTTGGCTGTTGCCTTCTTGCCATTCTCCACCAATATATTGCTTTGTCCAACTATTAAGTGTATTTGTAACTGTTGACATTTTTTCGCCCCTACTTTTTTAATATTATGAAAATTATGAATATTGCAACTGATGTTAGATACTACCTCTTATTTAATAGCTTGTAGGTCTTCTTTATTGGATTCCTCTTTTCGTTCACCCTCACTTACTACAGTTAGCAGATGAACATCAAGAACAGCTGAACGTCCTTCTTTTACAGCTTGCAGACACTCTTTAAGAGCATCCTGCAATTGTTCTGGATCTTTGACACTCTTGGCAAAAGCGCCTCCCGCTGCTTCTGCGATTTTTGAAAGATCCGCAACCGGTGTAAAATCAACGAAGAATTCATTGGTTTGTTGGGCAATTCCAGTAGGGTGGACACCAAGGGTAGATAGTTTTGGTGATTTCCATCCATGATTGTTGTAAATAACCGTTAAAAATGGTGTATTATATCGGTTGGCCATCCAATGAACCGTTGATGGAATACTAAACATATAAGCTCCATCACCAGTAAGACTAATTACAGTTTTATCTGGTTTAGCCAGCTTCACTCCAATGGCTGCTCCTCCATTCCACCCTAATGACCCTGCGCCGCTACCAAAAAGAGTACCACTTTGGTTTACATTCAGATGATTTGAGATTGTCGGATAGTTGGAGATTCCTTCATTCAAAACAATCGTATCCTCATCCATGATTTCACGAATACACGCTGTTAAATATTCCGGTGTAATATAGTCATGACTTGCTTCTTCTAGTAAGGCTAGGGATTGTTTTTGACTTTCGTGTACTTTTGCATAAGTCTTTAGTCGCTTACTAACAAGCTCTGAATCAATATTTTCATTATTGCCTAATTGCCCGTTTAACTGTTGTAAAGCGATGTGTGAATCTACTTTGAAAAATCTCTTAGAAGGGATGTACCATACAGGCATTTCTTCTTTAATCGGGTCAATATCAAAGTAATAAATAGTCGCTTGATCAGACGGCTTGTTTTTTAATGGAATCCAAGGAACGTCACTGTCCATTACGAGAATAAGGTCCGCATCTGCGATTAATTCATTTTGTCCTGGTGTATTCCATTGATACCCGCAATGTAATGGGTGATCAGAAGGAAAGTTCATATAATTTGGACATGATTCAATGACCGGGATAGACAAAAGCTCACAGAATGTAACTAATTCGTCTACTGCCTCTGGATTACGTCCTAAGTAAGAAGTAACCACAAGTGGTTTTTCAGCCTTCAGTAAGTCTTGAACTACCTCATTAACAGATTGAGGAGGCATAGCAGTCGGCATGATCGGCTCCCACAGAGACGTATCAATTGTAACTGGTTCGACTTCTGCTTCCATGACCTCCCGTGCACCCATTAAGTAAACAGGACCTTTCGGATCACTTTTAGCAAATTGTAGAGAACGATGTACGATTTGTTTGATATTCGTTCCCGTACGAATTTCATTATTGTATTTAGAATACCCACGCATAATTCCACGCTGGTCAAAAACATCCTGAATCCAGTGAATAAATTCGTTCCGGCTTCCTGTTAACTCGCCTTCTTGTGTAAAAGGAGAAGCTCCCGCAAATATAAGAACCGGTACTCTTCCTTTTGATGCATTATGAATAGCACCGCCCAGGTTCTGTGTGCCACATTCAACGTGAATAATAACAGCTTGAGGTTTTCCTGTAATTTGTGCATATCCATGCGCTGAACTTAATGCTACCATTTCATTTGGACAAATAATGACTTCCGGTAATTTTTTATTTTTTAATTTAGCCTCAGCAAGGCTTTCAATAATGGCTGGATGATCACTTCCCAAATTAGCAAATATATAAGAGACACCTGCTTCCTGCAGAGCTTCTAAAAATGCGGTACTTGCTGTATACATATAAATCCCTCTCTCTATTTAATTTGCAAATAGTGTATTAATCTCTTCTACTTTTGTCTTGATCTTTTAATAGAAATCAGCCGTTTTAACTATAGTGATAGGGTTACACTCTAAATGCTTTTTCCAATGCCATTATTTAACGACCGTTCCTATTAATAGCTACTACATATTTTTTTCATTTATCTACTAGCATTTATTTTATTTTGAAACAGATTCTTTGGTTTTCTCAGCATCTGTATTAAGATTTTGTATATCATACGTATTTTCAATCGTACAGATTAAGTTATACAATGCTTCTGTATATGGAACTTCTATATTTACCTCTTTAGCTTTTTTAACGATTCCTCCATTAATAAAGTCATTTTCTGTTCTTCTTTTATTAATAATATCTGCTGACATGGAGGTAAAATGATCTTTATGAACCTCAAATGTAGCTGTTAAACTCTTAATGACAGATTCTTCCGATACATCTACTCCATGAGCATTAGCCACAGCTACGGCCTCTTTTGCAATGGTATAAACAAGATGTTTTCCCTGCTCTGTTACTGCCATACCTCCGCACGGTATTCTGCAAATCGCAGTTGTTGCATTAATTGCTGCATTAAAAGCAACCTTTTCCCAAATTGCTACCATCACATCTGGTACAATTTGACCATTTAGTCCTGACTCTTGTAACGCGTCTTTTATGAAATACAACATTTCATTTTCTATACCGTTAACTGACATAATTTTTGTATAACCCGAACCGTGTGAACTGATTTTTCCAATCCCCTTAACATCACTTGGGTGATTTGTAACCCCGGCAATTATTTGGTCGTATGGAACATATTCGCTGATTAATTCTATATTCCCTAAACCATTTTGAAGGGTTAACACATAAGTGTCCTTACCTAAGAACTTTTTTGCCGACTCTAATGCAGATCTTGAATAGATTGTTTTTGTAAACAAAATAACCAAATCTACTTCTTCGTTTATATCTTCAGCAAACGCAGCCTTAATAGAAATCAAATGATTTCCATCATCAGCTTCTAGATGTAAACCTTCGTTATTTAGTTTTTCTATAACAGCAGGAGCAACATCGACCATTGTAATATCATAACCTTGCAAAGCTAATCTGCCTCCAAAAAGCATCCCCATTGCACCTGAACCAATAACTACTATTTTCACACTTGGCCCTCCTCATAGATTATCAAATTTATATATACCCAAATAAAAGGAATACATTTAAGCTATAATATTTTCGTTTTCACTAGTAAGTTCAAGATTTCCCCTATAAACTGCCTCTACTTGCTTTTTCTTTTTTCTACTAAAAGCACATTATTGCAAAAAAGCAGCGAGTTACTCTCAAGTACCAGCTATTGCAACGTTCATTAACATTCCTCCAATATTCAGTTGATGTAAATTTATATTAAAACGTTTTCAATCATTGAACAATTCTAATATAACTATTCAATAATAGTTTATAACTATTGTTAAGGTGTTTAAGTCAATAAATAAGCGGATTTTTGATAATCAAATAAAATAACAAAAACATTAAATTTTTAGAATTTTATGTAGAATAATTACGAAATCTATACAATATCGGTACAGGTATTTCCTTTAAGATACTAGATTAGATTCTAATAGCCAGGAGGATAGAACTTACCTTGAATATCTGGCTGCTTATTAAAGACTTCTGGCTCTGCCAGGTATTGATTAGGAATTAAAATAAAAGAAGATGGACTCTATGAATATAGTGTCCATCTCTTTGTTAATCTTAAAACCTCTTTGGAATATCCTTTACTGGGATAAATGATATATCTAAGGGTTTTGTTCCTTTTTCGTAGTTATTTAGATATATAATGATTATTCTTTGGTTTAGCCCCAAAATCAGTACTCACTATTTTCTCATACCATTGAGAATACAGTTCTGGGCGCCAATCACAGGAATCAATAGATTCGTTGTATTCCCAAAGGCTGTTAAGAAAAGAACTTTCAACGCATGAGAGATCTATAGTTGCTGTTGCAACAGTACCTTCATCTGCACCAGGATCAAGAAATTTTTGACCCGTATAATAATGAATATGTGGTGGTTTACTTGAGGGACCAATGATGCTAGATCCGCCCATAAAATAAGTAGTTACATCCTTATCATATAAATTAGCTGTGGCTATAAACATGTCATTAGTACTGGACAAATACTCCAAAGAAAGGTTCCCATAATAGCCACCTGCTCCCCCGCTCTCCTCTGTTCCAATAGCAGAACAGTTAATAAATAGACGTGATCCCATTGCTCGACAGTACCGCATAATTTCTGGGAAACAATAGGTATCATAACAGATTCCAACCCCAGCAGGTCCCCAAGGAGTTTCGAATAAAACTGGAGAACTCCCTCTATCGGCCCAATTCATTTCTGAGAAAGGTAGATGGATTTTGCGGTAAGTACCTATTACCCCTTCCGGCCCACAAATAGCTGCCGAATTATATACTTTTGTTGGATCATTAATATCTCTCTCCGCAAGACCGTATAAAACATAAATACCGTATTTTTTAGTTAATTCTGCCATTGCATTAAATAAGGGACCTGGTACCGTTATGCATTTTCTCCTCCACGCGCTTCCCTTTATCGTCATCATAACCTGTTTTTCACTTGAGTTTTTTATCTAAAAAGGTTGTTAGTGTAACCTATTTAATTGATTGGTACCATTTCAAAGGTTACAAATTCCCACGTAAAACAAACTACAAAAAATTCAGTACATCGCTCAAGAACAATCTATTGCTATATTTCCAGCCCTCCTATTATCAACTTGATGTAAATTTATGTTAAAATGCTTTCATTAATTGAACAATCCCTGTATAACTATTAAATAGATTTTAAAAAATAACTTACTACCTTTCTGTTAATTAAATAAGAAAACAAAACATATTAAATTTTCAATGTTTTATGTGACTTTCTGACAAATTCCTCTAAAATAGAAGTACATATTTCTTTTCAAAAAAGAATTCATTCATGCATTGCTGTTATAAGTATAGATGAAAGAGGTATTTAAACTATGGACCTACGACTTCTTGAATATTTTCTTGCTGTTTCTGAAGAACTTCATTTCACAAAGGCTGCTGAAAAATTAGGAATTAGTCAGCCGACACTTAGTCAACAAATCAAAATCCTTGAAGATAGATTGGGTGCTAAGCTTTTCAAACGTATAGATAGAAAAGTTTATATGACAGATGCAGGAAATATTTTATTAAAACGTACCCTACGAATCTTTAATGAAGTAGAGCAGGCACAAACAGAAATCAATGAAATTATGGGTCTTAAACGGGGAACATTGACAATAGGTTGTTCAGGAAGTCATTTACTTCGGGAGTTTGTCCTGTCCTTTCATGAACAATACCCTGGAATTCAATTGTCTATCCTTGAATTTCCGACCGAAGAAACAAGACTTAGGCTTCTAAAAAATGAATTAGATCTTGGTATCGTCTATATGCCCTTAGAGGATGACCAACTTGAGACCATTCCTTTATTTTACGAAAAGTTTTCTCTGGTTGTTTCCTCCAAACATAAGCTTTCCAATGAGCCTTTTGTAAAGCTAGAACAATTAAAAAAAATACCTATGATTTTGTTAGCGAAAAACTACATCGTTCGTCAATTTATAGATAGTGATTGTAAGGAAGCAGGTTTTATATTAAAACCAATCCTTGAACTGTCTACTTATGAATCTTTATTACATTTGGTAAGCCTTAACTTAGGAACAACCATTCTTCCTAAATCATATCTCGCAAGGATAAATGATGAACAAATTAGAGAAATTCCAATCGTTGATCAAAAACTGAAGAAAAGAGTAGCTGCAATTTATAGAAAAGATATATTTATTGATAAACCACTAAAAACACTTATTAACCATCTATCCCATAATTTTGAAAAAGAGATATTTTAGTGTAAATAGATAAGTGTTTTACTGATTTGAATAGAAAACGGCACAAAAGAACAGCAGTATACTTAGAAAAGGGAAGCAGATAAAAAGGATTTATATTTCTATGATCTGCTTCCTCAATTTACCTTGCAAAACTAAGTTATACACAGTAATTGAAAATAGCCATGATTTTTATGCCGGACATGCTAGCCATAAGGATTATATCCTCACGAATTTAATATTCCGATTAAAGGATTTTAGAATTAGAAAAAGCACTAAGTAAATTTATGATTGAACCTTAAAAAAGCACTTTATATGGTTCTGGTGCAAAGATTGCATTTATTTGAATGAGGTATATAGATTTCTAATAGAATCTGGTCTTATGTAGCTATTCCAAATAGCTGATGAATGAACATCACTTGATTTTGGACAGACTTGTCCCGTAAAGTAAGTTGTCCTTTTTTAATGATATGCATTGCTTCTATTCCCGAAAGAATAGATTTGGCTGTACGAAAAGATTTCAATCCTAACATCGTACGAATTCTCTTTTTAATAAAACGATGGTCTTGTTCCACAATGTTATTCAGATATTTTACCTGCCTTATTTGGATGCCTACGGGCATCTTTTTCTCTTTTTTCAACTCTTCAATCGCTTTAGTATAGGCTAGGTTCTTGTCTACTGTGATAACACGGAGCTTTGAAACATGAAAAGACCGCAAAGCTTTCTTAAAAAGGCGCTTTGCAGCCTTATGCTCTCTTGTTTTGCTTAAATAAAAATCAATCGTATTTCCTTCTGAATCAACAGCACGATAAAGGTACATCCATTGACCCTTGACTTTCACATACGTCCCATCGACTCGCCAAGAATCATTGGTTGACTTAAGATGGCGCCGTACTCGCTCATCTAATTCAGGACCATATTGATGAACCCAGCGCATGATGGTTGTATGAGCAAGAGATAAACCACGTTCTTCCATCATTTCGACTAAATCACGAAAACTTAGGTTGTACCGTAGATACCATCTTACCGTTAATAAAATTATATCAGGCTGATAGTGTTTCCATTTGAACAAATTTTTCTTTTCCATACCGATCACACACCTTTTTTAGAGTAATAGTATCAGTATGTCCAAGATTCAAAGATTACTTACAAGTGGTTTGGAATTTTTGCACCAGAACCACTTAGGGTGATGGGGAAATTGTGACTAAAATTCTAACCTTTTCTGAACAGAGGTAGAGTCAAAACAAATTGTGGATTTTAAATCCACATTATGGAATAATGAGATGCTTTTATTTGCCCTGCCTTCGCTTAATTCCTGACCTTTATCCGTCATTTTACCTTTGGGTCAAGAAAGATCTCGTTGCGCAAGTTACCGACCTATACACTTAGCAGGGGAGCACCTCTTCAGCCACCGAGTGCTCGATCAACTAATATAGAAAATGGTTCCGCAGGTAGGATTCAAACCTACGACCAATCGGTTAACAACTGATTGCCCTACATTGAGCTACTGAGGAACACTAAATAAAACGATAAGTAAGACCTCAGTCAAAAAAACTGAAGTCTTTATTCTTACTAAATAAATTTTAAATTTTAAAAGCTTCATCAGCTGCCAAAAAGTCATCAGCATTAATCACTCGATCACAGAATTTCTGCACTGTTTGAAAATCAACTTTTCTCCCAATTAAAACCGATAGACATTGAAACTTCTTCTTATCCTTTGTACTTCTATATTCTTCAAGGAATTCATCTGGAAGATTGGCTTGGCCATCTGTCACAAACACAATGTCAGCTTGTTTAAAACGACTTTCATTTATAAGTGATAAAAATTGTTTCAATGGGTCGTAGAAGTTAGTTCCACCGCCCAAAAAATTTCCAGCTAAGTGAATGAGATCATTCGTGGTACTTTTCCCTTTTGGAAATACCGTAACTTCTGCATTTGTAGAAAATGTGATTAATGCAAAATCCCTTTTCTGTTTTCGCGCAATATTCATCAAAGCAAGAGCGAATCCCTTGCTTTGAGTATCCAGTTTTCTCATAGATCCAGATTGATCCAGACATAAAATAATTGGCCCTTTCCCCAATGTATCCTTTCCTTTTTTATCAAACATCATAGTCTGTCCTTCTGCAAAACGCCTAATAAAATCAACTTTTGCCTGCGGTATAGCCAGACTAGAAAGCTCAATTGGGAGTAAACGATCTACTTCATTTCCGATCGTTACGCCACTACGTTCAATAGAATTTCGATGTAAATGCTTCTGTTTAGCACGAGCAATCTCCTTAAACCGGCCGGCCCAATCAGCAATCTCTATCATATTTTGATTTTTTTGCAGCATTTCAGCCAATTCAAATTGTTCCTTCACTGGGACTTTTTTAAGTTCACTTTTACTATCGCCTTGCCCCATTCCACTGATAAGCTTTTCCATCTTATCTTTACTGTCTTTTGCGTCAGCCACTGAGGTTTTCAACATAGACTGAAGTTGATAACTTGAACCATTCAGTTTCTCTTGAAGTTGTTCAGATAGCTTCTGCATGCTTTGTTTCATTTGCTGTTTAGCTTGGTCTTGCTCATAGTTTTGTTGGTCTAATTGGTTTTGTTCATCCTGTTACTCAGTTTGTTGATGCATATCTTGAGCTTTCAGAGCTTGTTGAACCGCTTTGTTAAAGTTTTCATCTTCAAGTTGTTGATTTTGAATCCAGTCCAATACCTTATTGCCAAAAGAAATGGTTGAAAGGGCTGAAGAAACTTCATCAAACTTTGTATTTTTCCTGCACTCCTCAAATTCTTCATTTTTCATGATTGTTTGTATATAGGCATGGTTTGATGTTAATTCTTCTGGTATTTCTTCTAACAATTGTGGCTGGCTTTTATAAAAGGAACTCCAAATATCCCCCATTAATTGAGAATACAACGGAAACACAATATCCCCCTTACTTTTCAATTCCTGTAGTCCTTTAGATTTATTTAGCAAACTATTAAACTGCCTTTTATCGAATGAATCAGCATTGACCGTCGGATTTTTATACACTCTCTTTTTTCGATTTAAGCTCAACCTACTTGTCATATCCATTTTTGATCATCCCTTTCTAAATCAATTTTGAAAAAAACAGCCAAGAAAAGAAAATCTGATCCCTGGCTATTTTATAAAATTGGGCGTAAAACCCCTATCCCTTTAGGCTAGGGGATGTGCTTGCTTTTATCCTTGTTCTGCAACGATCAAATGACACATGAGTCAAAACTTGAAATGTTTTTTTGCATCATGATCCATGATTTCCTCGCACTCCTTCTCCTCATCTTAGAAAACTTTGGAATGGGCTTTAACTCCACCTTATCCCCTTTGATATCCATTAGAATGGCATATCCGGTTGACATACGTCCTTTAATGAAATATTCTTTCCCTTTGTGTTGAACCTTGTCAAACTTACGGAAGCTAAAAAGTTTTCCTGTTGGAATCACTTGTTCACTCCGAATGCCTTTGGTTTGTTGATAATCCCCATCCGATACACATTTCTTAAACAACAAGTTATTTGTTTGGAAAGTAGGAATCACCCCTTCTGTCGCAATCGCTACAGCGTCAAAGTAGTGTTCTTTTGGCAATCCCATAAGCTGACGATGTTCTTTCGTCATGAATCCAAAGGTTTCTTCTGCACAGGTTCTCTTTAATAATTGAACTCGAATACTGTTCATTTGTGTGGCATGATGGAGCTGCCCTTTTTTCTTGCCTTTCTTTTTAAGAACCACTTCTCCACAATGGAGAGCATCATGACACGTTTTACAAAGGGTCATAAGATTGGATTCTTCATTCGAACCGCCCATGCTTCTAAAAATGATGTGATGAACTTCTAACCGTTTGTTCTTTGATTTTCCTTTACAATGTTGACAACGATAACCATCTCTTGCTAACACATAAGCTTTTGTGTTGGCATATCCGTAGTTCACGCCTTTTTGATACAACCACTTGTTGGTAAGGACGGCTGGATTTTTTAACGCATGTGGATCAAAAGTAGCCGTTTCCACCACTTGTTTTGTAATCGGAAGGATCGATTTGACGAACTTCATTTCTTTGAGATGAGCGTGAATTTTACTTGTCATCGTAGGCGAAAAACGATCGGTTTTGATCGAGTTTTTACGATTGAGCCATCTAGCTTTCCGATAGCGTGTTTTTCGATTGCGTCTATTTCTTCTGTATTTCGAGCGTTGCTTCATTTTGTCGGCAATATCATTACGAATGTCTATTTATGATAGGTATAACACATGGCCTTTTTCATCCGAAACAGCAGAACCCACTTTGGAACTTCCGCTATCTAAGCCATGTGTCAACGTTTGTACATATTCTGTATCTGTTTTGTATCGTAATTGAATCGTAAAGGGCGTTCTTCGCTTCACTTTTGCTTTTCCTTGCTTCAAAAGCAATCTCGCCATTACCGAAGAGCACGGCATCAAAGGTCTTCCATCTTGATTTAAAACGTAAACCATGTCAAACATCCTTTCGGATAAAATCTCTACTCGAAAGTAGGTTATGCGTATCCTTGTACTGTAACCATACAAGGAATCCGACCTCACCTCGACAAGGTTCAAAAGGCTTTTGACATCCATGTCACCGAGCCTTACCTCAGCCCTACTTAAACACGGACGACAGAGCAACGGTCTGGTGCGTCAACCAAAGGTGTCATGACCTCATGAACGTAGCTAAGATTTCTCCTAGCTTAGTCTGGTGAACTCACCCTTGAAGGGACAAACCTAAAGACCATGTAGCTTCTTTTTTAGAAGCCACGATACCTTTAGGTTCGTGGTAGTTCACATACTCTCTCTCTTCGATTCAAACTCAACATACTTGTCATATCCATTTATGATCATCTCTTTCTAAATTGATTTTGAAAAAACAGCCAAGAAAAGAAAATCTAATCCCTGGCTGTTTTATTGCTTTCTACACATTCAGAATATTGTTGGCTATTTCATCTGCAAATCCCCGAATATTAGAACTCAATTCCAAAATCATTGGATGCTTCTGCTACTTATAGATTTCATCCAACTCATTCTGGATTGCCAAAAGTTTATTCCGAACTTCTATCCTTACTTCTACTGAAGCATCTCTGTCGATGGAAGTTTGTAATTCATTCACTTCCTGCTTTCTTTCTTCTATCAACTTTTGAAGCTTGTCCTGTGAATTCTCTTTCACGATGTGTACGGTTACGTCTTTCTGTTCAATGGTTTCCCATAACGTGTTTTGTAACAGCATAATATCGCTACGCAGCACTTGTTGTCTTCCTTCCATAAAAGCTTTCGCTCTCAAGAGTGACAAACTCTGTTTAAATCTCCGATCAGAAGGTCTGATTCCTTCTCCTTCGAGGTCCATGCGAATTTCAGCTAGAGTCTGATAAACCTCATCCGGAATATACATCATGTCAGTCATGAATTGGTACTCCAACAGTTCATTCATGGTCAAAGAAGGAATCTCTATATGATCAGTGTTCCCCTGTAGCATAGAAATGAAATTTTGGGTTTCATTCACATACTTCACTTCAAAACGCAGCAAGAATCTATCAAACAAAGCTTCCAATCCTTCTCCCTCGTCTGGATACTCATTCGAGGAACCAATAATGGACATTAATGGCGATTTTACAGGCATTTCACCGTTATAGAATAAACGCTCATTTATCAACGTTAGCAAACTATTCAAAATCGCTGAATTTGCTTTAAACACTTCATCAAGAAAAGCAAAATGAGCCTCCGGTAGTTTACTAGCTGTATTGCGTTTATACACACCTTTTTCCAGTTCATGAAGACTCAATACACCGAATAATTCCTCTGGGGTAGAAAATCGGGTAAGGAGCCATTGAAAGTAGTTACAATCCTTTATGATTTTTGAAAGCTCCGCTGAAAGGGCTGACTTACCTGTTCCAGCTGGGCCAATTAAAAGCACATGCTGCCGTGCAAGAATGGCCGTCAGAATGGCTTCGATTTCTTCTTCTCTTTCAAAGTATTTTTGATTTAATGCCTTCTTGATTTCTTGGATTTTGTTCATCTATCTCTCTCCCTTTTGATTTAAAATGAGTTTCTTTCAAATAAAAAAGGAAAGAAACCACATTGGCACATAAAATATCCAAGTGTTTTCTTTCCCATGTTTTTAATAAACGCAACTTTCTCTTTTTCATTTCGCTCTCTGCATAAGCGCTATCGATAAGTTTTTCAGCTCAACTAAACTATCACTCAATAATTCAAGATCAAGATTAACCACGCTTTGATACTCATTAAATGTTTTTACTACCCGACGAGCTTCATTGAGGGTATCAGTGATTTGAGCTTTTCTAGGATCAGAAAAATGGATGATCGATTTACATTTAGAGATAGCAGAAATCATATCATCACGGAGCTTTTTATTTACCATTCCTCTATTGTTTTTTGTATCAAACAAAGGAACAGAAAAAGCTTCTGAACTATCAAGACGATTTACCAAATCCACTACAGCGTCTAAGCTATCCTGATGATTTCGTGGAACGAAATAATACCGATAGGTAAGGCTTTGATGCTATCTCTACCTTTTCCCCC
>NZ_VYKL01000017.1 GCF_008710145.1 Niallia endozanthoxylica | reverse complement strand
TGTTGTAATTTCTTATAATTAGAGGAACCCTTTTTCTTGTTTTTTAGTTGACGTTGTAAGGCGGCTAATTTAGATAAGTACCCTTTTAAATAGCGTGGATTATCTATTTTATTGCCGTTCGAATCGATTAAAAAATGAGTTAAACCTAGATCACAACCAATCATTTGGTCTATAGGTACAGAGGTCCAATCGATTTCCTTTTTTAAAGATACAACTTCCTCTATCTTGAGTGAAATATGGGTTTGACCACTGCTATGAATCGACACCGTAGCCCCTTTAATTTTTCCATTGAATCCATCCTCTTTAAACAACTGGACTTGTTTTTTTGAAAACTTCACTTTGACCCAACCTAATTTTGGTAGTTTCACTTGTCTTTTTTCACTATCCAAGGCAATATTTCCATTGGTTTCTTTGGTGGAATAACTTTGTTTGGATTGATGTTTCGATTTAAATTTGGGGTATTTATTTTGTCCCTTAAAAAAGCGGTCAAATGCCTCATCCACTTGTTCCATGGCACATTCTAAGGCATATTTATCTGGTATTTTTAACCATTTAAATTCAGGATGGTCTTTTAAAGTCAAAAACGACTTTTTAAATTCTCCATAGCCTAACGTCTGCCCCGTCTCACGATAAACTTCTTGTTTTTCATTTAAATAAAAGTTAAACGTAAAACGTGCGCAGCCGATGGAATGCCTGATTAATTCCTGTTGTTTGGGTGTTGTTATGGCACGAACTTTCATTCCATAATGATGGAGCTTTAATCCATCCTTTGCCAACTCTTTATTACGCTGTTCAACGGTTTTCTTTACCATAACAAACACCTCCTTGATTTTGACCCTATAGGTTTATTTTACCATATAGAACGTACGTTTGTCTTGTGATAACGCATATCATCTAGTAAAAGTTTTTTTCTAAAGAAAAAACGCCCTTACTCATGACTGAAGTCACAAGTGTGCGGGCGTAGCTCATCAATTTTATGAATAAAGGTCTTCTTAATATATAGCTTCGACCATTTGATGCAGAGTTACACTTTTAGATAAAGATTTATTTGACCAAGAAAAAACCGCATACACATGCGGTCCAATTGGTTCTTCAAATGACTAATACCCATCCCTATATATTTATGAAATTTATCTATAAGTGTATGGGTATTCGACCCGTTTTACTGAAAAGTTGAATATTTTCAGACATTATTATCTGAAAGGATGTATTCATTCCGACTAGTGGTTCGCCAACAAATGCATACATGACATACCAGCTTTGCTTACACATTTCTTCTAACTTGTATATACTTGAGTTAAGAGAATTAGTTTACATAATATTATTCTAGTAATCTAATTTATTTTCAGTGACTGCTTCCATTACAATTTTTATTTTTCATTTAAATAAATATGTGAATAGAGAGCTCTTTTGGATATTTAATTGCTTGAACCGGCATGATTCCTCGCATAATTATAGATTTTCCAGGGATAATAGCTATGTATTCACAAGTCTTACTAAATATTTGAAAAGGAAGGTAACAGAATGTCTGAATTAGAACCCCTACAATATGAAACAGGAACCGCCATTCGTGATTATGACATTATCAATGTAAAGCATACACCGCTTGGTTATGAGGTTTTACTTAATATTAATTTGGACAGCGGTTATTCCCTGACCAGAACAACATTGGATATCACTCACGAGGATTTAGACGGCTACGAAACAAATAATATTGAGGAAGGAATAAAATGTGCCCTAGGTTTCTTTGAAATTCCATTGGACGATGATACAACGTCCAGCCAGCCATTGCAATAATCTTTCAAAATACTCTTTTTGCTCCTCCATATGACTATTTTGGAAAATCCAACAAATTAAAAATTCATCATATATAATATAAAAACAAAAGTACGTTCCTATAAGGATGAATTGAATGACAGCAAACATATCTGAGGAGCTTGAAAAACTAATTAATGAGAAAATCTATCATGAGTACCATTCTGCTGCTTCCATTCCCCGAATTGGAAAATAAGAGAATCGTACTCATGTTCACTAGTAACTTAAATAATAAACTGCAAACCAATTAAAATAGCTTCTACTGCTACAACGGTAATAAGAATATTGGTTTTCAACGATTGTTTTTTTTCAGTCTTTACTAAATCTGCTTTACTAGTTAAATTCGTTGTGATGGTTTCGAGCATTTTTTCGTTCTGCCTGCTTTGAGCTTTAATATGAGCGGCCACTTGTTCATGCCAATGTAAAATTTCTGCTTTATGTGCTTCATCATGGTTATACTGCTGCACGCTCCAGTTTTCATGCAGCTGGGTCACCTTGTTAATCAATGCTTCTTCACGCACCACTAACAGGTTTTTCAAGGCTTGTTCATGGATTTGATAATTTTTTTCATATGACTTAAATAGTTCTTCCCAGCGCTCGTCCATTTGCTGTAAGGTTTCGCCCATTACCGTTAATTTTTCTTCTGTTTCTGTTATTTGTTTCTTTGTTAGGGTCACATATGCTCTATTTTGTTCCAAAAATTCTTTATTTTTTCCATCTGCCAATGACAGCTTTTGAATAAACTCGTTAATATGATCAGAGACGGATGAAACGGCCTTAATCGCCTCATCAACCAAATCCTTATTATTCTTTTCGATGTTTTGCTGCAGCCCATTTGTTAGCATCGTATAATCTTTTACACTTTTTTGCAGTTTTTCATAGACTGCCAAGAGCTGCGTTTTTTCATTTTCTATCAATTCAAGATTGGTTTGAGTCATTGTCTGTTGCTGTCTTTCAATGAACTCCTTCATTTCAGTCTGCTGATTCTCCAGCTGACGAATGAAACCTTCTCCTTGACGCACAATATGTTCCGCTTCAGTCTTAAACTCTTGAATATTACTATTTGTCAAATGCTCAATATGGCTTTCTAACTGTTTAATCTTTCCTTTAAAATCATCATAAAAAAGATCATCATTTAACTTTTTTAGCTCATTGACTGCTTCTTCATAATCCTTTTTTGTTGGTAATTCTGTTTTAACCATATTATCCCCTCATATATTCATAGATTCGATAATGTTTTCCCCATCCTGTTGCAGCAGCTGCAAATATTGAGCAGCAATCCAGCGCTCTTGTGGGTTTTCGGATAGAAACTTATGTTGTAATTCTTTCTTGTATAACAGCCAATGCTTAATAAAATAACCTTGCAGCTGCCTGGCATGATCACAATCTCTTTCCCACATTTCGTCTGCTTTTTCATACTCTGTACGCAGGTAATCTCTTTTTTCCTCAATCTCAGTCAGCTCATTCTGTAATTGGCTGATTGTTTCTTCTTTCGTTCTTTTTAAAACTTCTGCTTCATGCGCTAAACGATTGTATATGTCTGATGCCTCATTCAAATAAGCCTGCAGAACATTCTGATAGGCTTGATACATCTCTTCTAGCCAAACCGTTGCTTCATCGGATAGCCGATTAAACGCTTTATCATATCTGCTCTTTAACCAATATGAATCTATTTTTTGTTTAATTTTCGGAATCGGGTCCAGCTTTGGTAATTCTAAATGGACGATTTTTAACAAGTTTAAACTGTTTGTCCGCTCTTTTATTTCCATTAGCTGATTTTCAATCTTTTTTTCGACTGTAATTTGCAATTGAATGGCATTACGATTGAGAATGCTTGCTTTTTTATGATTCGCGTCATACTTTAAGAAATTTTTCACAAAAGAGTCTTTATCCATGCGTTTCATTTCTTGAATAATTGTTTTAATGTCATTTGAAAATTCTTTATAATTCTCTATTTTACTTGAAAATTCATGATTCTTCATGTGAAAAAAGTTCAATTCCAGGTCCATTTGAGCTTTTTTTTCAAAAATGATTTGCTCGAGCTTTTCTAGTTCTTTTTCATGTATTTCATTTTCTTGTTTTCTTACTTTTTCTGCTAGTTCTAAACAATTCATCAAGCTTTGAAAGGATTCTTTGTCCACAACAGTATTTACTGAAATCTCTCGAGGATGATGATAATGTTCAATTTTTTGAACGTCTAATCGAACGAAGTGATTCAAAAATTCCTTTTTCGCATGAAAAGCCCATTCGTATCTTTTATTATGTAAATCAGTCACTACTTGATTCATTCAACATGTCAACTCCATAGAAATTCTATTATATGCGAGTTTCCCTTATATTGACTGTACCATTAAACTACAACTGCGGTAAACAGTTGTACACAAATTCATTCAAAAGGCCGGTTCTGTTATTTAGGATTTCATAGAACCGGCACTTACTTACCAAGTTATCTGTTGATAGATCCAATTGGATAAAAAGATGATGATACCTAGTGAGATGTTTGTCCAGCCTAATAGTTTCGCCGTTCTTTTTTCTTTTTTCAATTTGGCATGCTTATAAGCTGTCACATCTTCAATTAATAGTAAACATCCGGTGATTTCAAAAATAAATACAGCATATCCAAGGAATCCAATCATATTTTAAACTGAACCCCCTCCTCTATTTAGCCTTCATACCCGTCCGTCTAATCTTTGTCGATACTTCTACTTCGCAAGAAAGATTTTCATAAATATCCTGCCAATTTTTTTTTGTTTTTATCTGTTTGTTCCAGTACTTCGGTAATTTTGCCCGAAAATGCTCTCCAAAGCCAAAAATATCTGACTTTGACTCCTTTGTCTCGTCAATTAATTTTTCTAAACTTTGGCCGGCTCCTTTTGAGAATTCCTTTTCAAAACTTGATAAATATTCCTTTTTTATATGTGAAGGATGAGTGCTTTCTACCTCTTCAATTTCACTTTCATAATGGACTTTGACTAAGATATGCGGTTTTCCATTTTTTAAACTTGCTTTTACTTTTGTTTTTCGTTTTACTGCACGCACCAATACAGCCTGTTCCATCTCAGAAGCTTTAATAAAGACTCCATACCCTCCTTGTTCTGCCCCAATCCCAGCCATAAAACTGCCAATTTGCAACGGTTGGGTCTTTCCAACCATTTTGTCTCCACTGAAGTAGGCAAGACCGTTAATTTGGATATTTGATTTTCCTTTAATTGTAAAATAGGGCAAATAGGCATCTTGTCCCTTGCTTGAAAGAATAGACCAAAACATCCCGATAAAAGTAGGCGGAAACTTTCCCAATTGAATTAAACTGTCAACCATCTCCGCTAAATAAAGAGAAGGGACACGCTCCAACTCAGGCCTAATCTTCATATATTCTGAAGCTTTCTCCTTAGAAATCACGAGTGAAGCTGTTCTTCGAATTTGGGGGTTCCTTCTGAGATAGTCAGTAAAACGACCCACGCCATCTCTTGCCAATTCTTCATGTAAAACAATTAATCGTAAGTGACCTAGAAAAACCTCCGTTGCCAATTCTTGTTGAATATTAAGCAGAGCATCTTCTAACGTATGCCCCACCGCACGAACGACGAGTACTGGACTTTTTTCCCCGCCTCCAATCTGTGGACCTAATGGAATTCTCCCTGGAATGGCAATTTGCACAGTTAACTCAATCATTCGTTCTTCAGGAATTGGAATCTTTCCTTTTAGATGGTTAATCTCATCCTCTTTTTCCTCTGCATTTGGCCCGGCATTATCAATCCCAATGGCTAAAATGGTCGCACGCTTTTCGATTTCACGACTATCCCAGCAGCCAGTTATAAGAGACAGCAAAAGAGTTATGACTAAAAGTAACAAAAGGGGCCGCTTCCACCTATGCTTGTTTAGACTCACCCTTTTTCCTCCTCTTACTTTTCAGTACATCAATCATAAACAAGAATGTTGGGTATATAATCGTGACAATTAAACCTGCCCTTCCGGCAATCTTAATTACATCATATAATTGGACAATATTTTCAGGCAGCATGGCTAAAATAAAAATAAAAGGAAGCATAAAATAAGCAAGCATTTTATGATCCTGTAAACGAAACAGCTGCTTGACCGAATGTATGGTTAAAAAGTAGGTAGCAAAAATTGTCGTAAACACAGCAATCACCCAGACCGCAATAAAAATAACATCCAATCGCTGTAAAACATTTCCCGGCAATGACGTCGTACGTGCAAGCTCTAGTGTAGGCCAATACAGTCTTTTAATTTCCTCAGCACCAAAAATGGCCACAGTCGCAAGGACAAGTAACACATATAGCCCGCCAGAAATAAAAATAGCCCACCAGCTGGCTTTCATCGCCGACTTTGGATTTTTCAAAGATGGAATAATTAACGTCATGATAAAAGACCCTTGAAATAATGCAGCAATGGTTAATGCACCAAAGAAACTATCCTGAATGTTACTTGATAAAAATGGCCGTACATTAAGAAAGTTCGCATTTTTTAAAGATAACGCTACAATAATTAAAACTGGCGCTAAAATAATAGGAATGTAAAAATTGTGTATATAGGCAAATGTATTCATCGTATTTCGTGCACTTATGGCGGCTAATAAAAGCATGACAAGTACCGTTACCTCTAATGGCGTTTCAAGCAATACAGCTGTGATAACGACAGCTCCGAACTCACGCGCGGCAAGAGCTGTTAAAACCGAAAAAAATATAATGACAAATAAGCTAAAAAATCGCCCCAGCCATTTTCCTAGAATATCCTCACTATAGGTGATAATTGATTTATCCGAATATCGAATGCCAAGCTTTGTAACAATAAACAATCCAAATGCGGCGATTGCAATTCCTAAAAGAGTGATAAACGGAGCACCCGTCTCCCCTGCTCTTACAGCAAACAGCGGGAGAGGCAGGACACCTACTCCAATAATTGTACTAATTAAGATTGTCGCCGCTTGAACCGTTGTGACCTCTTTTGAATCCGCCACTCTTTGCTTCCTCCCGCTGATCATTTCCTACCTTATTATGTTGTAACACTTTATTTTTTACTTCTCCCAACCTGTCACGATTTGTTGGCTGTAAAAAAACAGGCCTTTTTGGCATCCACCATAAAGGACTTCTGATAATAACATCCTTCAAACCTTGAGCGTTTCCTGGACTTACTGGCGACATATACGGAACACCAAATGATTTCAAGGAAAGCATATGGTTAAAGATGAAGATGATTCCAACTACCACTCCATAAAGACCAAAAATCCCTGCTAGAATAAGGATTGGAAAACGAAGCATTCTCAGTGCAAAGGCTGCCACATAAGCTGGGGTCGCAAAAGAACCGATAGAAGTTAAGGCAATGACGACAACCGTAATGGGACTAGCTAGACCAGCATTAACGGCCGCTTCTCCGACTACTAGCACCCCTACAATAGACAGGGCTCCGCCAACTTGCTTTGGCATCCGGACAGTAGCTTCTCTCAATACCTCCATCGCTACCTCAATGATTAATACTTCTACAACTGCCGGATAAGGAACACCCGCCCGTCCCCCGGCTACTGCTACAGCAAATTCTGTCGGAAGCAGTTCAGGGTTAAATGAGATAAACGATACATATAGAGATGGGAAAATAAGGGAAAAAACTAACGCCTGCATCCTGGCAAGTCTAGCAAAACTGCCCATTAAGAATCTTGACGAATAGTCATCAAAGGTCTGATAGAACTGATTAAATACAACGGGCACAATGAGGGCAAACGGTGAACCATCTACTAAGATAGCCACACGCCCCTCTGCGAGATTGGCCACTGTTTTATCGGGTCTTTCCGTGCTTTGTGTTTGTGGAAAAGGAGAAAATGGATTATCTTCGACGAATTGTTCTATATAGCCTATATCTAAAACAGCATCAATATCAATTTCTGATAATCGTTTCTCTACTTCTTTTATTACCTTATCCTCGGCAATTCCTTTTAAATAACAAATCGCAACCACTGATTTTGTCAGACGGCCGATTTCCATTTTTTTGATACAGAGGTCAGGAGTTGGCAATCTGGCACGAATCAAAGCGATATTCGTAGTAATGCTCTCAATATAACTTTCCCGTGGTCCTAAAATGGCCTGTTCTGTTTCGGGTGATTTGATGGAGCGTTTTTCAACTTTCCTCGTTCCAATATGGATGGCTTCGTCTATTCCCTCAATGATAATAACGGTTTCGCCGCGCAAAATGACATTAACTAATTGATCTAGCCTATGTTCGCGTTTGGTCTGACTATCAAAAAGAGTTTCTTCCATAAGAACGGTTACAAGCTCTTGCTTCGATATTTCTCTCTGTAATAAATGCTCCGGCACATACATTAATGGCTTCAAAATTTCGTTATTGATTCGATCTTGATCAGTAATGTTTGAAAAATAGAACAGAACCGCATGAAAACGTCCAAAAATGCGAAATTGCTTTACAACAAAATCATCACTGCCCGCTAGCATTTCCTTCATAAATTGAATCGTTGTCTCTATTGATTCTGTTAGCCGATTTGTTTCAATTTCTTCTAAAGCCTTACTCGGAATTTCCTTGGCTTCCGCTTTACGGCCCGCTTTCTTTTGTCTTTTCCGGCGAAATAAAAACATGATTTCACCACTTTTTTATCTTTAGAATGCACCAGATTTTCATATTTATTCCTATTAATGAAGGCCTTGACAGATAAAAGTATAGGTAAAAGCATGGGGACTGGTTCTATTATTCCCATTAGGAGTAATAGAACCAGTCCCCATGCATCAACTCTAATTCCCAGGGAGTAGATTGCGATCCCATGTTTGAAAACCATCGTCTTCGTCAAATTCAATGATGACGTCGGTAACGCCTTTAATTTGTTGAATTTTATCTTCGATTCGATCCTTTATATCATCTGCCTCTGCGACTGTCAGTGAAGGATTAATTTCCAGTTTCATTTCAATATGATAATCTTCTCCTTCTTTAACAGCATACAGTGTTTGGATATCTTTAATTTCTGGATTGGTAAAAATATACTGGGCTATTTGTTCTTCTAATTCTTGATCGGCTTCTCCAAGTACACCCTTTGCATTATCTAAGAATACTCTTCCTACCACATAAAACATCATTAAACCAATGAGGATAGAAGCAATTCCTTCTGCTGCATGCAGGCCTGCAAAATAGGAAAGCAGGATTCCGATAATAGCAATGACCCCGCCAAGGGTAGCAACCAAATCCTCCATGAAAACAAGCTTTGTTGCCGGCTTCGCCCTATTTAAACTGCCGAAGCTCTTAGTAACAATCCCTAATCCACTTGCCTCCGTTCCAGCTTCATGGAGAATCTCTTTCATCGCTTTATAAAGTACATATCCCTCCAATAAAACGGCTAGGGTCAAAACAGAAAGATTAATCGCTATCCCAGTAGATTCAGTAGGATGAAGGAGGTGATGGTAGCCTTCCTTGATTGTTTCATAGCTCATAATGCCAACAATAAGCACAGCTCCAAGAAGAACTAAATTGACAAGCCGGCCAAACCCATTTGGAAAACGTTCATTTGGCATTTTTTTACTCAAGGCGCTTCCGATAAAAACGAAAAACTGGTTTGCTGCATCGCCAAAGGAATGCATCGTTTCTGCAAACATTGCCACATTCCCAGTAAAAAGATAAGCAGCACCTTTAACTAGCGCTATAATCGTATTCACTATTGAAGCAATAAGAGATGACTTATTCCCATGTTTCAACAAATTTTCCTTTTTTACCATAGTTCCCCTCCACAGATGAAAAATAGTCATTTTGCTTAGTATTCGCCTCTTCTTGCTAATTATGTGAAAAGGGACAGTTCTCTTGCTTCCCTTTTCTGAATGTTCGAATAAGGAAGCAAGAGAACCATCCCTCTCTATTTCATCAAAATAAAGCAGTTGAACCGCTAAAATATCATTTAACTAATGATGCTCGTAGAGTAGAGATTCCACATTCCACGTAAGCCTTTAAACAAGACAGCATATAAACCCAGCCTTCCTTATTGTCTATTAAACGCTCAACATCATTTTCATCAAAGCCATCTTCATTTACTTCAATAATTGTGGTCGAAGGATGTTCCTCTTTTAGAGTGATTGTAGTGGTATGACCGTCTTCATCTTCAAAAACAATTTTTTCGTTTGTTTTAATTTCTGTGATTTTAACTACCACTTCTGCATCATATTCATCATATCTCAATGTAATTGTCTTCCCGGCTTCCCATCTTCCTGAGCTGGAAGAAAACCAAAAATTCCCGATTTTAGCTGGATCCACAAAAGCCTCAAAAACCTCATGAGCCTGCTTATTAATTTTCATTTTCGTCAGATTATTCATTCTTCCCTACTCATCCTTTCATTAGAAGCAGAGAAACGGATTTCTCGCCTTCCCTTTCAAATGCTGTAAATAAAGAAGCAGGGGAACCTGCCTCCTGCTTCAGCCGCGCTCTTGGATATTGGTATATTGTCTTTCTAATCCGATACTTTTATAGGCTGGTCGAATAATTTTGTCTACATTGATAAGTTCTTCTAAGCGATGAGCGCTCCAGCCGACGATTCTAGCCATCGCAAAGAGTGGCGTATAAAGCTCTACCGGGATATCAAGCATGCTGTAAACAAAACCGCTTAAGAAATCAACATTCGCACTGACCCCTTTATAGATGCGTCGTTCTTTCGCAATGACTTCTGGAGCCATTTTCTCAATCATCGTATATAATTCAAAATCTTCTCTTCTTCCTTTTTCATCGGCCAGATTTCCAACAAACTTCCTAAATACTTGTTCCCTTGGATCAGAGATAGAATAGACGGCATGTCCCATTCCGTAGATTAATCCTCTCTTATCAAAGGCTTCTTTGTTGAGAATTTTTGTTAGATAGGCTTTTATCTCCTCTTCATCCTTAAGGTCTGACACATGGGCTTTGATGTCCTGTACCATCTCGACTACCTTGATATTGGCTCCCCCATGTTTTGGACCTTTTAGTGAAGATAAGGCAGCCGCAATAACTGAGTAAGTATCGGACCCTGCGGAGGATACAACTCTTGTGGTAAAGGTCGAATTATTTCCTCCGCCATGTTCCATATGAAGCACTAAAGCCACATCGAGTACTCTAGCCTCCACCTCTGAATATTGTTTATTCGGCCGAAGCATTCTTAAGATATTTTCCGCCATGGAAAGTTTATCGTCTGGTCTGTGAATATAGAGACTATCATCACATTCAAAGTGATTATAAGCATGATAGCCATACACACAAAGCATCGGAAACATGCTGATTAGCATCAAACATTGCCGTAATACGTTCTCCAATGACATATCATTGATTTTCTCATCATATGAAGCCAATGTAAGGACACTCTTCGTCAAGGAGTTCATTATATCTTGACTAGGAGCCTTCATAATGACATCTCTTGTAAAATTTTTTGGCAAATTTCGTGAGTCCCTTAAAACTTCTTTAAACTCCTTCAGTTGTTCTTCGTTAGGAAGAGACGAAAATAAAAGCAAATACGTAATCTCTTCAAACCCATAACGTTTATTCACAAACCCTTGAACTAAATCATGGATATTATAGCCTTGATAGTACAGCCTTCCTTCAATGGGTACGATTTTCCCATCAATTTCTTCTGTGGATTCAATGGTTGAAATTTTTGTAAGCCCGGCAAGTACCCCCTTACCGTTTTTATCCCTCAGCCCGCGCTTCACCCCATATTCATCAAATAATTCTGGATCAATCTTGCTATTTTTTTTTAGGATTCTACTGTATTGATACGTGTAGTTTTCAATAATTTCTCTTTTTTGTTCCTGCATCATTACCCACCCATTCTCAAGATTTCATTTTGATTCATTATTTTCTAATTATGCCCAAACCCACTATAAAAAATGAGATGTCAGGCACCATAACTGGACAATGTAGATACATTTGTCTTTTCGTGGAGCCTGACACCTTACTCGCTTGATTGTTGATTTCTCCTCTTCACTTCTTCCACATTCGTATCACTATAAATTCGCGTACCCTTTCCACCTGTTGTTTGTGCCAACCATGCTTTTACTTCATTGTATGACATACCTGAATGTGCATTTAGTCTTTTCACTTCCTCAATGTTTGTTCCCGTCACGGTATAAGTTTTATAATCATGATTGTTGTGATCCATCAAAAAGCAACCTCCATTCTATTTCTATTACTTTTCCATCAAAAATCTAAGATAATCCGTCAAAAAAAAGCAAAATAAAAACTCCTTTCAACTATATGAAAGGAGCATAATAAAACATATAAAATTCATTAAAATCCTAACCCGTCGGCAGCTTCATTTTATCGATAATAGTTGAAAAATATCTTTTAACATTCATTAGCGCTTTATAAGTCCGATTACACGTTTCGTTTTGAGAATGGGAGGAATGTTCAATCCTTTTTCTATTAATAGAGGAAACATGATCCGCTAGTTCAGGAGAATATATTTGGTTACCGTTCATGATGCTGCGTATAGAAGATACTAATTCATGACTTGGGCTGTCTTTGAGCAAATATCCTCTAACACCTGCTTGTTGAGCACGTTCCATATATCCCATTCTTGCAAAGGTTGTCATGATAATGATTCTACATCCTGTAGAATATAAAGCATCTGCCGCATCAAGTCCGTTCATAACAGGCATCTCGATATCCATGATACAAATATCAGGCTGCATTTCCTGTACAAGCGCAACGGCCTCTTTACCATTCTTTGCCTGACCAATTACTTCCATATCCTCTTCCAGATTTAGAAGTGTACCTATTACGCTTAATAACAGTTCTTGATCCTCAGCTATGACAATTCGTATCATGTCAATCTCTCCTGCATTTTTTCGGAAACTGCGCTAAAATAGAAACTCCCCATGATAAGGGGAGTAATCGATTAATGTTCAGGTTTCACTTGAACATTAACTCTCTTCTTCGCTAATCGTTTGACGTCTCTAAAACTAACAAACGTTTTGTTTTTCTCATCCCATAATCGAAAACGGAGTGACTTCAAGCTTGTAGCTAACGTTATCGTTGGAACGTTTTGCAATGGCGGTGTATTATTATGCGCCTCTTCTAATTGATAGTTCGGCACACGCGGGCTTAAATGGTGAACATGATGGTATCCAATATTCCCTGTTAAAAATTGAATAAACTTAGGAAGCTTGTAGAAGGAGCTTCCTTCCACCGCAGCTTTCACATATTCCCAATCAGGATCTTCTTCAAAATAAGAATCCTCAAATGTATGTTGAATATAGAACAACCAAATACCTGCCGAACCTGCCAGCAAGAAAATAGAACCATGAACGAGCAAAACCGATTGCCAGCCAACTCCCCAAACGAGCAATCCAACTAAAGAAACAATAATAATATTTGTCAAATACGTGTTCAAACGTTCCTTCTTTTTCGCATCTTTACGATTAAATCTATTTTTCAATAAAAACTGAAAAATCGGTCCTAACACTAACAGTACGAATGGATTACGGTAAAAACGATAACCCATGCGAGTACGAAGTGGTGCATTAACATATTCATCAATTGTTAATGTCCAAATATCACCTGTTCCGCGTTTATCCAAGTTCCCGCTTGTCGCATGATGAATGGAATGCTCACGTCCCCATTTATCAAACGGAAATAAAGTCATAACACCCATGGCCGTTCCGACGATGCGATTGAGACGTCGGTTCTTAAAGAATGAATGATGTGTGCAATCATGAAAAATAATGAAGATTCTTACCAAAAAGCCTGCAGCAATCACAATCGGACCTAACGCTAACCAATAAGAAACGGAAAGACTAATATAGGCAAGATACCATAAGGCAATAAATGGTACGACCGTGTTTATCAGCTGCCAAACACTTTCTTTTGTTGTTGATTTTTCAAAAGGAGCTATCTGTTTTTTTAACATATTTGTCTTTTGTGAGGTCATATGATTTTAATTCCCTTCCTTGTTTTGAATCGTTATATCCTACTATAAAGAAAGGGAGTCATGGATGTAAGTAGCAGGTGTCATGTACAAGATATGACAAATGTCACACTGCTCCATTTTGCCGTTAGTCAGGTATTTATTTACAAAGAAAAACAGCCCCTTACATGAGGAGCTGTCTTCGTTAAATACTTATATTATGCAGTCACAGCTGAAAGATTTTTAGCAGCAGCTGCCACCTTTTCTAATCCTTCGGCAATAATTTTTTCTGCTTGATCTGGCATTGCAGCGTGACCTTCGATAATTACTTCGTCGATGATTTCCATACCGAATACGCCGCCAGAGATGTTTTTGATATAGTTTGCAGCCATTTCTAATGGTGCTGCTTCTGGAGTTGAGTAAATGCCGCCGCGTGCACTAAGTACGATGAATTTTTTATCTTTTAATAATCCAACTAATTGGCCGTTTTCATCATATTTAAATGAATAGCCTGCTTGGTACACATAATCAATAAATGTTTGTAATTTAGCTGGAATAGTTAGATTCCATAATGGGAATGCAAATACCACTACATCTGCTTCTGTTAGAGCATCCATTGCCTTTTGTTTCGCTGCTAAAATACGCTTTTCAACATCTGTCATTTCTTCGCCTGATTCTACTTTACCGAACGCATTGAATAAGTCTTGACCAAAGTATGGCATATCTTCTTCAAATACATCATATGTTGAAACGTTGACACCTTCTAGATTATTCATGAAAGTTTCATACATTTTACTTGAAACAGCCTCTGAAGCTGGACGGTTATTTGCTTTTACTACTAAAATATTCATTTATTTTATTTCCCCTTTTATTATGTTTAAATATTTTTAATAAAAATATCTCGAATTAAATATATTATAAACTAGTATATATGTCAAAGAAAAAGTTTTCTTTAACTATTAATTTAATAATTAGGAAGAAACAAAAAACAGCTCCTCCTTTAAGAAGCTCTCCTCGGATTGTTGAATATAATTAAAAGTCCATCACGATGCTTTAATATAATAAAATCTAATCGCTCAATCTGACTCACGAACAATATGAAAGCAGTGCTGGAAAGAACAGGACCAGCCGCGGTTAAAGTAGGAAGAACACTGTTATCAGCAACAAATAAACCTTGAACTCCATGGATTTGACCGTTACGATTGGTAGCTGAGGTTTCCGGATTATCCCCCATTCTGCATGTACAAGCTTCATGCATATCTGCTCCAGGTGGCCTTAGGGTCAATGTTGACTCATCTAGAATCACTTTCATAGCTGCTGCAGACTCTCTAATTCCCTGTTCCACTTGTTTGGCTGTCTGCCGGTCTTTGTTGCTTAAGGAATATTGAACCTGCTGTAACGGTACACCGAATTCATCTCTTTGAGACGAATCTACGTAAACTCTGTTTTCACGGCGTGACTCGACCGTTCCAAACGAAGCGTAGACAACCATCAGCTGTTCTTGAAGTGCCTTATCTTCAAATTACTGGTATGAAAAATATTGATTGGGTCCTAGAATTTGAATTTGATAAGCGGACTCATCTGTCTTAAACTTCAAATATCACAATAACCTTCTTAATAAAAAGCAAGCCAATCAAATGAATCTGATTGGCTTACTTTCAATTATTGAATGCCCTTTTTAACCCATTCTTCCACAGTCACCGTGCGTTTCGCTTGATGCTTGACAGTTTTTGAAAATATATTTTTTCAATTCGTACTATACTTTAACTAAGCAGCTTTTGTTACATCCTTTGAACCTTTTTCAAAAAGCTTATGACCAACTGATAATAATTTGCTTCCATTTAACACAAGATAAATCGCCATCGCTAAAAACGCTAAATCCAGCTCATACCCAGCCATTTGACCGTTGCCTAGAAAGCCAATGGCTAATTTAACTTTTAAGGTTGCTACTGCCATGATGCCAGCAAATAATACGGATACAAGTCGAGTGGCCAATCCAAGAATTAATAGGATTCCGCCAATCAATTCGACTGAAGCTGCTCCATATGCTAATATTCCCGGTAACCCAATGCTTTCAAACCATCCAACCGTATTTTCGATTCCATCACGAAATTTAACATACCCATGAATGAAAAAGCTGATACCTAAAGCGAGACGTAAGATTAGTGCTCCTGCTTCGTGTTTTACTATCATAATAAATCCTCCATAAATTTTGATTATTTAAATGATTCATTATATAATTTCCGATACCATGTTGCCGCCGCTTCCACTTCTTCTCTAGTCAGCTGATGACCTCTTTCTTCCCAATGAAGCTCCACTGCTGCGTTTGCCTCTTCTAACAAGCTTCGAAGCTCGTTTGATTCCATTGGTGAACAAATAGGATCATTCGTTCCTGCAGCAATAAAAACTGACTTTCCTGATAAATCAGGCAGTTTTATTCCCCTTTTCGGTACCATTGGATGATGCAGAATGGCTCCTTTTAATGCCTGTTGATGATGAAATAACAAACTCGCAGCAATATTGGCTCCATTTGAATAACCAATGGCAAGTATATTGTCTCTGTCAAAGCCATATTCCCCAGCTGCTTCGTTTAAAAACTGATTCAGTTCATTTGTTCGAAAAACAAGATCTTCCTCATCAAATACTCCTTCAGCCAGTCTTCGGAAAAATCGCGGCATTCCATTTTCTAAAACATTCCCGCGTACGCTTAAGTAAGAAGCTTCATCGTCAACCATACCAGCAAGAGGCAGCAGATCTAATTCAGTTCCTCCAGTGCCATGCAGTAATAATAATGTTGGTTTTGACGAATCCCTGCCTTTTTGATAGATGTGTTTCATCATTTATCCTTCCCCTTTGAAAACTTTGGCCTTAACTGGAGACAAGCTCTCCTCTAATTCTTCTCGTTTTTCCTCAAACCATGACGGCAGCATGAGTTTTTGTCCCAGCTCATGTATAGGTTCATCCACCGTAAAACCTGGCGGGTCAGTTGCTATTTCAAACAGAATACCGCCTTCTTCATGAAAATAAATCGCTTTGAAATAGTTTCTATCAAGGATTTCTGTAGGATGATAGCCCTTCTCCTGAAGAAGATCTCTCCACCTTTGATGATCCTCTTCATCTTTGGCCCGCCAGGCAATATGGTGAACTGTCCCGGCTCCCATCAGACCTCGTACTGAAGGTGTCAGCTTGATATCAATGGTATTTCCAAGGTCTCCTTCTGATTGAAATCGTAGAAAGCTATCTTCTTGCCCAATGCATGTCAGACCTAAGACAGATTCAAGTACCTCGGCGGTTTTATTAGGCTTTGCTGAAATCAAAGTGGCTCCACCGAACCCTTTCACTGCAACCTCCGGCTGGATTCCGTTAACACTCCAGGTATTCATCGGTCCTCGATTTCGTTCGACCAATTCCAGTTCAAGCCCATCTGGATCCTGCAATTGTATATAGTTCTCTCCAAATCGTTCAGATAAACGAAATTTAATCCCGAATGTCTCTAAACGATTCTTCCAAAAGTCCATCGCACCTAGGGGAATCATATAGCTCGTGACCCCTACTTGTCCTGTACCCATTCGTCCTTTTAACTGTTTTTCCCATGGAAAAAAGGTGATGACGGTTCCCGGTTCGCCCGCTTCATTTCCAAAATAAAGATGATATACCTCTGGACGATCAAAATTAATTGTTTTTTTCACAAGTCTTAAACCAAGCACTCCTGTATAAAAATCCGTTGTTCTTTGCGCATCATTAACAAACGCTGTGATATGATGGATACCTGCTGTTTTTTGCATTCCCATCCTCCCGCTCCAAAATTAATTAGGCCTTTCAATTGTGAAAATGTCACCTATTTTTGCATAATCGTGACCGGCTAATCGGCTTACTGCTCCTAAGCCCATAGGATTGATTCTTCCATTTTCATAAATATTGTTTTCAATATGAAATTGAATCACTCTACCAATCATCAAATCGACACCTGGTGAATCCGAACCTCCTAATTCCAAGGAATGTTCTAATGTACACTCCATCCGAATTTTTGCTTCCTTTACTCCTGGCACAGAAATTTTTGTGCTTTGTACCGGGATTAATCCGGATAATTCTATTTCACTTTGATTTGAAGGTAAACTCGCAGCTGTCTGATTTATCTTTTCAACGTTTTGTTCATCCACCATATGAATGACAAATTCCTGTGTCTCGATGATGTTCCTGGCTGTATCTTTCTGCCTTCCGTTTGACCGTTGGATGGCCAATGAAATCATCGGAGGATTGGATGAAACAATATTGAAGTAACTAAAGGGCGCGCCATTCACGGTACCGTCTTTTGACATCGTAGTAACAAAAGCAATTGGTCTTGGAATGATACTGCCGATTAATAATTTATAATTTTCCCTTTCCGTATTTGTAGATGGATTAATGGAAAGCATATAAATCATCCCTTTCTTGCATCAATCTAACTCCCTTACCTTAAATGGAAGCAATACTCTTTCAATCTTGTCTCGATGTGGTTCATATTGTTCCGGCAATTTCAGCTCATTCCCCATTGTTTCCTGTGACTCATCATGAGCGAATCCTGGGGGATCTGTTGCAATTTCAAATAGTATTTCTCCATGCTCTCTAAAGTAAATCGCATTAAAATAATTACGATTCTTAACAGGAGTGACACCATATCCATGCTCTTTCACATATTGTTTCCACTCTAATTGATCCTGATCATCACTTGCTCTCCAAGCAATATGGTGTACGGTACCTACACCCATTTCTCCGCGAGCAGCCGGTGTTAATTGAAGATCAATGATATTTCCAATGTCGGCCGTTGAACGATAACGAATGAACTCTCCTTCTTGGCCTACTTTTTCAAGACCCATTGTTTTTTCTAATAATTCTGCCGTTTTTTGCGGCTGCGTTGATAACAGAGTGGCTCCGCCAAAGCCTTTTATTGCCACTTCAGATGTTATCGCTCCAAAACTCCAAGTATTTACTAATCCTTCTTCCCTCTCTACTATTTCGAGTTGAAGTCCATGCGGGTCTTCAAATAGTAAGGAGGTTTCTCCAAAGCGTTCCATTTTCGTAAACGATATGTGGAATGTTTCAAGTCTCTTTGCCCAGAATTCCAATGCCCCTTTAGGTACTACATAAGAGGTTACCCCTACCTGGCCGCCGCCAATTTTTCCTTGATAAGCATCAGGCCAAGGGAAAAAGGTAATGATTGTTCCAGGTTTTCCCCCTTCATTGCCAAAATAAAGATGATACGTTCCCGGATCATCAAAATTAACGGTTTGTTTCACCAAACGCAGCCCTAGTACTCCGGCATAAAAATCTACATTTTCTTGTGGATGGCCTACAATCGCTGTAATATGATGAATCCCCATTGTTTTTTTGCTCATTATTTTCACATTCCTTTATTTAATATTTTTTAAACAAATACATGAACTGATCAAATTCGCCCCGTCGAATTTGCGCCCGGATTTTTATCGAGCTCGCTCGATAAATTACCTTTAAAAAATCCGAGGCATCCGCCGGAGGCTTAACTTCATTCAGCCGGGGTTTGAACCCCCACTGAATCAGAGAGCTTTTTGCATTCATCCCCCACTTATAGAAGTGGAGGACTTCTGCTGAATGAAGTTAAATATCTTTTAATTTTGCTATTAATTGAAAAGGCAGTATTTTAATCACATATATTTTTAACTAATATATCTTGAATTCGAGATATTAAACTAAAAAAATTTGTTAACAATTTAATCAATACTGATGATACTAATATGCGAAATGATGAATCATTACCTCGAAACTAATTATCTTTAATTCGAGATAATATTAATGCATATATTTATCAATGTCAATCCTCTTTTTAAACTTTTTATGAATTTAGTTAAAAATAGTTAAGCAGCAGGAACAAACATGATGGACCCATTTATCCATGTATTGCTCCGTAATCAGAGTTTAGTAATAACATCTATCTGACAAAAATCTATTTTTGTTTATATAGGTTTACAAAACTCACAAGCAATAATCGTGCATAAAAAATCATATCCTTTAGTGAAAATGTTCGAATAAATCAAAAGTCATATGATATGATGAAACAAGTAAGTTAACTAATTATTTTTTTAGTTAACATTTAATCTATTTAAGCATTCAGACTGGGGGAATTATATGTTTAAGCTGCGTGGTCATCATCTATTTTGCCTTCTAGGCTATCGAGGAATGGGCTATTCTCCAGAATATGTTGAAAATATGACAAAGCTGCATCAAACCTTAAGACAAAACCCTAAGACGTGGGTTCAACTAGTAGAAGGACCGGATCAGTTGTGTGAAAAGTACCCAAATACTGGTGATTACCATTGTGAAGAGAACAAAATTTACGAAAGAGATTCTGCTATTTTAAAGAAATTAAAGCTCGAAATCGGACAAATCTTCACTTGGGAGGACATTGAATCAAGGATAATAAAGTATATCCATCCCTCTGATATAAAGACTGTATGCGGAACCTGTTCGTGGCGTTTGTACGGAGTTTGTGAAGAAGGTGTACAAGAGATTCTTGAAGGAAAAGGATTAAGGGAGGTTAACTGAACCCTCCCTTTTTTTCATCCAATCGTACCTTTATAATTTTTCGTACGCTTCCTTAATATCTTCCACGGTCTTGTCGATTTCCTCGCCCCAATGATCGTTGACCTGTTTCAACACTACTTCACCATTTGGAGCAATGATGGCATATCCTCTATATGCGGAATCTTCATTCTTCATTCCGGTCGCATTAATTAACTCAAGCTCTGGATCTGAAATAAATGGAAGACTTTTACCAAAATCTTTTTCCAACTGATTATATAATAACTTTTGTTCCTCGGGTAAATCCCCGCTGATAACATACATCTGCATGTCCATGCCATCTAATTTTTGAAGATTTTTATGCAACTCAACTAGTTGCTGCTGGCAGATGCTTCAGGTGTAGGTTGTGATATAGAATAAAAGCACGGGCTTTTCCTGGGGAAACGTTACTTCATTTTTGTCGTGATCCAGTAATGTAATGGATTTATCAATCGATTTAGGACCGCAGGCCGCTAATAAGAGCATAGCTGCTGCAATAATAAATAAGATTTTAAGTTTCATAGGTTCTCCTTTCCTTAAAAGTTATGCAAAAGAGCTTCATCTTTTAAATAGGACTACTTGTCTATCCTATTTGTTATTTTACTATAATTCAGAGTTAACAGTAAAATGTTCAGCTTTCGCAAAAGTTCACTTTTTTTCTTAACTATTTTATCCTATAAACGAATATTTATAAACCATGCAAAAGGACTAGGACTCGTATTATCACTTCACAATGGTACACTCGTTCATCTATAATAAACCTATTGTTATAATCGATATAATATTTACAGATGGGAGCCAGGATGAAAATTGATTTTAGTAATTGATAACTATGACTCTTTTACATACAACTTAGTTCAATATATTCAAGAAATAGATGAAGAAATTGTTATTCGACGGAATGATCAACTAACGTTAGAAGATATTCAAACGCTGAAACCTGATTCTATTCTGATTTCACCCGGCCCTGGTAATCCTAATACGGCAGGCATAAGTTTAGATATTGTTAATCATTATTATCAAGACATTCCCATCTTAGGAGTCTGTCTAGGGCATCAAATTATTGCGCAAGCATTTGGCGGGAATGTAAAAAAAGCAAATCAGCCGATGCATGGGAAAATTTCACTCATGGACCATGATCAACATTCGATATTCTCAGGACTCCCCACACCATTACAAATTACAAGATATCATTCATTAGTTGTTGACGAATCCACTCTCCCCCACTGTCTTGAGATTAGTGCTAGAAGTGATGACGGAGAAATCATGGGATTACGACATAAACAATATCGTGTGGAAGGTGTACAATTTCATCCAGAGGCTATCTTGACTGATAGCGGAAAAAAGATGATTCATCATTTCTTCAAAAAATAATGAAAAAGGAAAAAACAATGCAGATACATAATCAAAATCAAAACGAACCACTTTTATCTTTTGAATTTGCTTCTTCTACAGGTGAAATCAAACCCATCATTTTTAGTCAACCATTAAAAGTAATGATTGCCTATACATTGGAAGAAGTATTGCCATGTTTTCAGATGATTCAAGAGGCTATCCGAAAAGGATATTATGCTGCTGGTTATCTTTCGTACGAAAGTGCACCGGCTTTTGATTCAGCCTTTCGGGTTAACGAAGAATCTACCATGCCGTTATTGTGGTTTGCCATTTTTAACGAGCCTCAAACGGGAACGCTGAACAGTGGTGGAACATATAAGCATAGCAATTGGATTCCATCTGTTTCTTTGGATGAGTATGATGCCTCCATCCAATATATAAAACATAGAATTGAGGCTGGCGATACATACCAAGCAAACTATACGATTCGTCTTCACTCCGAATTCGAAGGTGATGACATCTCATTTTTTAATCATCTCAAAAAAGCCCAAGCCTCAAATTATTGCGCTTATCTGAATACCGGCGACCATCGAATTCTTTCTGCATCGCCGGAATTATTTTTTCACCTTAAGGGGAATCAAATCACAACCCGGCCGATGAAAGGAACCATCAAAAGAGGAAATTCATACTCGGAAGATAAGAAGAATGCAAACTGGCTCTATCATTCGGAAAAAAATCGTGCTGAAAATGTCATGATTGTTGATTTACTGCGTAATGATTTAGGCATGATTGCACAACCTGGAACAGTAGAGGTTCCAAAGTTGTTTGAAATGGAACATTATCCGACTGTACACCAGATGACATCCACCATTACGGCAAAACTTTCAGAGAATATTGAACTTGTTGATATTTTTAAGGCTCTTTTTCCTTGCGGCTCTATTACAGGGGCTCCAAAGATTAAAACGATGGAAATTATTTCAGAGTTAGAGACAACTCCTCGAAATGTGTACTGCGGAGCGATTGGCTATATCACTCCAAATCAAGAGGCTATATTTAATGTGCCAATTAGAACAGTCGTGATTGAGCAAAAGACGGGAATCGCTACTTATGGTGTTGGCGGCGGGATTACATGGGATTCAACTACTGAAGGAGAATATCATGAAATTTTGTCCAAAGCGAAGCTGCTTGAGGTAAACAGACCTGAGTTTCAATTACTAGAAAGCTTGTTATTACATGATGGTGAGCTTTTCCTACTTGACGAACATCTTAACCGTCTTAGTGATTCCGCTCAATACTTTGGTTTTCCATTTAATCCTGAACCCTTGAAGCAGTCTATGCTTCAGCTCGCTGATCAATACAGCACAGGTCATTTCAAAGTACGGCTTCTTTTAGATAAAACCGGGGAATTCAAACTAGAAGCTCAACCCATTTCAGAACCTGATAGACCATTAAAAGTAGCGCTGGCGGATGAATCAATGGATAAAAACAACCCGTTTTTCTATCATAAAACGACTAATAGAGCGATGTATTCGTATTTTCAGCAAAAGTACCCACATGTATATGATGTACTTCTTTGGAATGAAAACGGAGAGATTACAGAATTCACCAATGGAAACGTTGTTTTAGAAATGGACGGTTATAAGTGGACCCCCCCTATTAGCAGCGGATTACTAGCAGGTACATTTCGCGAAAGCTTACTAAATGACGAGGAAATTCATGAAAGAGTATTAACTGTGGAAGATTTGAAAAAATGTACGAAAATCTGGTTTATTAATAGTGTTCGTAGATGGTTAGAAGTTGAATTTATATAGGAATGAGAAAAACGCATGGATTATAATTGAACTCCATGCGTTTTTAAATACTTGTCTTATTAAAGAGGATCCTATTAACGAACGGTTTTAAGAGCAGTCGACCAAGAAACGAGTTGACCTAACATTTCGTTGACTGTTCCCTCATGCATTTCAGCTGGTTTGAATGTTTGTCCGTTTTCAAAGTCAGTAAATAAGCTTAAAGCTGGATGTGTACGAACATCTGCAACGGCTAGTTCCCCTAAAATACCGCGAAGATGCTCTGCAGCACGTGCTCCTCCTACTGAACCATAGCTGACGATTCCAGCTGCTTTATTATTCCAAGCTTCACGGGCAAAATCGAGGGCGTTTTTCAATGCACCAGTAATACTGTGATTGTATTCTTGAACAATAAAGATAAACCCATCTAAGTTAGCTAATTTTTCATTCCACTGTCCAATTCCTGGTTCTGATCCATCCGTTGTTCCTAAAAATGGCAGGTTGAAATCTTTTATATCCACGATTTCATAATTTGCATCACCTCGTTTATCCGCAAGTGATTTTACCCATTCTCCAACCTGTGGACTAAGACGCCCTTCACGAGTACTTCCTAAAATAATACCGATGTTTAAACTTGCCATTTGTTTTTCCTCCCTACTAGTTGAACCCCCAAATAGTTTGTCAAAAAAACCCATAATTGTTACCACCTTAAAAAGACAAATTGGCAATTCATGATATTATAGTCCCTCTATTTATTCTCTCTATACTTTCACAATTTAAATCTTTCATCATTACAATAGTCCAACTTACTTGAAGTACTCTGCAATCTTTGTTGCATAAAAAAAGGTCAACCAATAAAAATCGGTTAACCTTATAATTATGAGAGCAGTCGTTAAGTATAAGATAAGTCTATGAATTCTATGTTTTTCAATCTTCTACAAATCGTGGGTTTGTTTTGTGGCTTGTAAGATGGGCATCAAACATATCTATTATTTCAAGGAATCGATCAGCTTCACGGAAAACATGGTCTGCTAAGAGTGGGTGAATGATACTTTTTATTTTACATTGTTCAATTAATTCACGTGCCGTTTTCTTGAAGTCCCGAAGAGATGTGACGGACACACGATTTTGATCTAAAAATTGATCTAATAGAGGAACAGTCTGAGAATATGGTACCATTCCCTCTAAATCCCTAGCTTGATAAAGCAATTGATCAAAATCATTGCTAAAATTTTGAGCTATATCGATAAGCTTTCTTTCTGATGGATCAAGGAGATGGCCGATAAATTTTGCATGATCAGCCATAATTCTTAAAAAGAAAACATTCTCTTTAATAATTGCATCAGGGAGTGGTTTTAATTTACCTTGATTTAATTCAATTAATCGTTTTCTAAAATAATTAGCCTCTCTACTTATATGATCAACTAAAAGGGGAAAATTATTTGCACCTGGTAATTGACACGTGATAATTAATCCTAGGACCTTTCGTTTGAATGCAAATATACTAGTTGCAGCTTGTTGTACTTCTGAATTAAAACTTCTTATTTGATCAGGATCTGATTGATTAGTAAAAGCATGCGCCGTTTGTTCCAAGCGTTCAAACAATCGAAAAAATTGATTTGCCTCATGAATTAATTGAGTATCCTCTGCTCTAAAACCTAATCGAAGAAACAAAGAATGCTCTTTCATAATCCTTGACCAAAAACGAATTTCGTTTAAAGATCGCTCAACAAATATTGTGGACGTAACACCTGTATCAGGATGCAATCCATTTTCGTTCCCATGCATTCAAAGTCCCCCTTGCAAAAACAGCATTTATTCTATTCTTATTAACTAAGCCGTATAAATATACCACATCAAAAGTCCCGTTCATTTTGGCATGTTTTTTTATATAAAAATAATAACGTATGCATGCATACGTTATTTCGATAACAGGATCATTAATTAGGTTCAATATGAACATGAACATCATACACATTATGCTGTTTTGCTAAAGCCTGTTCAACTTCGGTTGAAATGTCATGGGCACGGATAATATCCAGCGTAGAATTGACAAGGATGACAACATCTACAACAACATTATTTCCGTAATGTCTTGCCTTAATGTCTTTTATTCCTTTCACACCATATGTGTTTTCAATGGTTTTTTTATAAGATTGAAGCTGGTTTTCGTCAAAACCATCTGTTAATTGATGAGAAGCCTCTTGAAAGATATCCCATGCTGTTTTACAAATTAATAAACCGACAATTACTGCAGCCACTGGGTCAAGCCACGCCATATTAAACTGGGATCCAATAATACCTACTGCGGCTCCAATACTCACCCAAGCATCTGATAGATTATCCTTTGCTGCGGCCATAACAGATTGACTATTAATTTTACTAGCTAATCTCTTATTATATCGATACACACCATACATAACAATGGCACACAAAATACCAGTCCATGCCGCAATCAGATTGGGTGATGAATGTTCATTTAGAAATGCTTTCGTGATAGCGACATATATTACTTGAATGCCAACAGCAATCATGATGAAGGAAGCAACAAGAGAAGCGACATTTTCTGCCTTCCAATGACCATATGAATGGTCTGAATCAGCAGGTTTTTGGGAAAGTCTCAATCCTATTAAAACCGCAATGGATGCAATGATATCGGTGGTATTATTTAAACCATCTGCCCTTAACGCTTCTGAATCGGCCAAATAACCGATGGCTAACTTTAAAGCAGATAAACAAATATAGGCAATGATGCTAATAATAGCCCCACGTTCCCCTAGCTTTAAGTCATTATATCTCTGTTGATCCATGTCATCAAATCTCCTCTAATAATTATCTCTATCATTATCTTAACAAGAAAAAAATGGGTGGGTCTACAGCAATCTTTTTTCGCTAGTAAATAAAAGTAATCTCTACGAAAATAATTTGCGTATGGGAAAACTTTTCAAAAATATAAAATTATATATCAGAGGTCAAAAATTTAGATAATTATGAAAGCCGCCCTACCAAAGTAGGACGGCTTTCATAACACTAATCAAATTTAAATACCTGCATAATAAAGAATGACATCTTCAAGTAAATCAATTCCCAGTAATACATCATCCATGTCGGTATATTCATCAGGATGATGGCTGAGTCCATCGACTGAAGGAATAAAAATAAGACCTGTTGGACAAAGTTTCGCCATATTCATGGCATCATGACCTGCACCGCTCTGCATCACTTCATACGGAAGAGTTTTTTCTTCAGAAATCCTTGTTAATGTATCAATCACCTTTTGGGATAGCAAAACGGGTTCCTCTGAACTAATGACAGTGCTATGAATATCAAGCTGTCTCGTATCCTCAATTTGAGAAATCACTTGATATAAATGGTCAATCACTCTTTGCCTTGATTCACTTGATATGGACCGAATATCGACCTTTAGTTCCACTTCACCTGGAATCACATTCATTGCCCCGGAATGGATATTCATCACACCGACCGTTGCTACCGTTCCATGTGCCTGTTCTTTCATAGCAGCTTTTTCAAGCTCCAAAGCAATTTCCGAAGCGCCAAGAAGGGCATCTCTCCTCATGTTCATCGGGGTTGTACCGGAGTGTGAGGCTTTCCCATTTATTTTAATGATTAATCGAACGGGTGCAGCAATCCCTGTCACAATCCCTATTTTTTTCTGATTATTGATTAATACGGGACCTTGCTCAATATGTATTTCAAAAAAAGCCTTAAATTCTTCCTGCCTCCTACTCGCCTCGTCTACGCTATCAAAATCAAGAGCACATAAAGCAAAAGCTTTTTCCATCGTAATTCCATCTCGATCCGTTAAGTGTCTATATTTTTCTTTATCAAGTATCCCTGCCATAGCTTTGCTTCCAACAGTGGACACACCGAATCTGGAAGATTCTTCACAGGCAAAAGAAATAATTTCAATCGGATGGTCTGTTACCAGTTCCTTTTCATTTAGTCGTTTAATAATTTCCAGAGCCGCTGTAACCCCTACAACGCCATCGTATTTACCGCCTTGATATACCGTATCTAAATGGGAGCCCATGACAACCGGCGGTAAGTCGTTTCTTCTGCCTTCTCTTCTTGCAATAACGTTCCCACAAGCATCCATCCTAATTTCTAAATTTTCCGCTTTGCACATTCTCATGAAAGCATGGGTGCATGTCTGTTCTTCATCCGAATAGGCTATCCTCGTTATTCCATTCTCACCCGAGTTATATTGGTTAATTTTATTAAAAAGTATTTGATATCTTTCCTTCGTATTCATTCGAGTATCGCCTGCCGTTCATAAGTAAATAGAATTATTGTATAATAAAGATTATACAGAAAACTAGACAGGAAGGCTATGACAAAAAAACTTCCACAATTACAGTCAATTGTAGAAGCGTAGTTAATTATTTTAACTTCTAATCACAGCAACTTTCCTGCCAAGCTTCCCCCTGTTCTAGGTGTCCTGATTTTTCAATTTTCGTCTGTAAGTATTTCTCATTGTATTCCGAAACATCACCCCACAAAGGTTTTCGTCCCGAGACATGTAAGCCGGAAGTTTTTAAAGCCTCTAATTTTTTCGGATTATTGGTCATCAGTGTGACTGGTTTTGTGCGTAATGTTTGTAAGACCAAAATGGCGTCCTCATAGTTTCTAGAATCATCAACAAATCCAAGTCCGATATTAGCTTCAACAGTATCATAACCATTCTCCTGCAGAACATATGCCATCGCCTTACTAAATAACCCAATGCCTCTTCCTTCATGATTGGCTAAATAAAATAATGCACCATTTCCATGTTCAGCAATCATTTTCATTGATTGCTTCAGTTGAAAACCGCAATCACATCTTTTACTTCCAAAAATATCTCCTGTATGACAAATCGAGTGGAAGCGTATAAGGACATCATCCGCCTGCTCAAAATCGCCATAAACTAAGACACTTGATTGTTGGTATAAGGCTAAATTGGAGGAAGAAAGCTTTTCAATTATCTTTTCATAATCTTTTACTTCGTTACAGTTAATCTCCGTCACATCCTCACAATTTAACCAGCAATACCATCTAAAAATAACCGTTTCCTCATATAAATTAACAGGAAGCCGAATAGGACCTACTAAATAAATATTTCCTTTGTCTTTTTGGATAATCTGTATTTTATCTTTCAAAACCGAAAGAACGTTTGTATCTAGATAAATGGTTGTCATGAAACTCCCCCTTTTTTCATATAGTTTGTGATGAAGTATCTTATAACATACAAAAAAGCATAACCATGCATTTCGGCAAAGTTATGCTTAATAACAACCAATAGCAGTTGCTATACATGATGAATTTTTTTCTGGATAAAGTCATTTGTCTGGTTCGATGGTCCAATGACGATACTATAATCACAAATGGCTTCAACGTCCTTTCGATCATGTGTAACTATAATACAGGACATATTGGCCTTTTTCAAAATAATACCCAGCTCCTCTCGGATGGATTCTTTTAAATCGGCATCTAAGTTACTGAAAGGTTCATCCATTAACAGAACATTCGGTTTGGGTGCAAGAGCTCTGGCGAGTGCAACCCTTTGTTGCTGACCTCCGCTTAATTCATGCGGATATCTTTTCGCGAAAGATTCCATCTGAACAAGCTCTAGCATTTCATCTACACGCTGTTTCCGACCTTTTCTCGGTAAACGGGTTAAGCCAAATAAAATATTTTCCTTCACCGTCATATGCGGGAAAAGAGCATAATCCTGAAAAACCATCCCCACTTCTCTATTTTCCGGGTGAATAAAGATTCCATCACCAACAACTGTTTTACCAGCGATTTTTATTGTTCCTTTTAACGGCATTTCCAAGCCTGAAATTAAGCGCAGTAACGTACTTTTACCACTTCCGCTTTGTCCTAATATACCCACAACTTCTCCTTTTTCCATAGTAAAGGAAAAATCATTAATAACTGGATTCTCTTTACGAGAGAATGAAAATGTGAGGTCTTTAATTTCTACTATGGTCATTGCTTCACCCGCTTTCCTATGATTTGAAAAATGATAACTGATAAGATACTAATGGTAATGATTAACAAGGATGAGGTAGAAGCCTCATATATTTGCTCATCGTTCGCGTATTGAAATGTTTTTGTTGCCAGCGTTTCAAAATTAAATGGTCTTAACAGCAAGGCCAATGGCAATTCCTTGCATATTTCAACAAATGTTAATATAAACCCACTTATGAGGGCCCCTTTCAATAAGGGTAAATCCACTTTAAAGAATGTTTTGGTTACACCTAATCCGAGCATTCTTGAAGCTTCCATATATTTCGTTCCCATTTTCTCAAATCCCACTTCAATTGCATTAAATCCGGTAGCTGTGAATCGAATAAAATAGCCGACGATTAACATAACAATGGACATACTTAAAATGAGCGGTGCCTCACCAAGCCCCATTGAAGAATATACCGGTGCAAGCCATTGATCAAGATAAATAAACATAGCAAGAACACCTATGGCAATAATCGGACCTGGAATCGAATAACCTGTTGTTACACATTTCGATAGGATAAAAGAAAACGAAGAATTCTTTCGGCAAACATTTGCGACAACGACAGCAAGAATAAGGATAATGATGGTCGATATAACGGCTAGCAGAACCGTTTGGTAAATCAATGTAAAGAAGGTTTCATCCCATACCTTATGAAAGGTCATATTTGCCCATACAATCAGCTGAAAGAATGGAATGAGAAATCCGATTAGAAATACGATACCACAATACAGAAAAGCTGCTATCGATGCCATTCCTTTCAATTTTATGGGTACAAGCTCTCTGGATTTGTTACTAATATGATAGCGTCGCCGCTGTCTAAGCAGTTTTTCTAAAAAGAAAACACCAACGATAATGACCATTAACCATGCCGCAAGCTTCATGGCAGAATTTACATCGTACATACCAAACCATGTTTGAAAAATAGCGGTGGAAATCGTATGAATGCCTAAATAGCTTGTAACTCCATAGTCCCCCAGTACTTCATAAATGACTAAAATAGTTCCGCCTACAATGGCAGGTCTTGAAAGTGGAAGAACTACTTTGAAAAATACAGCTAATGGTTTTCTACCTAACAATCTTGCGTTTTCAATATAGGAAGTACTTTGATTTTCAAGAAATGCCCTTGTAATCATGTACACGTAAGGAAATAGAAAGAAGGTGAAGACAAACACGGCTCCACCTATTCCTGAAACGGTTAACCATTCCGGACTAATCTGATAATCAAAACGATTTCTTAAGGTTGTTTGAACTACACCGGTATAGCCTAACATGGTTCGATACGTATAAGCGGCTATAAAAGTTGGAATAGATAATGGCAGCAATAACCCCCAGCGAAAAAAACGTCTAAGAGGAAAATCATAGGCGGCAACCAGCCACGCTAAGCTTACACCTAAAAAAGCGGTAAATATCCCAGTTAAAACCACCAGCAAAATGGTGTTTGCCACATAATTTTTCAACAGGTACTGCTGAATTTGAAGCCAGTTTTCATTAGGTTCTTGAAAGATGGAGGAGAATATAAAAAGGATAGGCAGTAGAATGACTACTGCCCCAACGATACTGATTATCCACCAACTGTTAAACTCTTTTTTTATATTACGTTTAATCAGTTCTGTTTTCATGATTATTTCCAGCCAGTTTTATTAAAGATTTCGATTGCCTTTTTATTATGCTCTCCTAAAGTATCGAAATTCAATTCCTGCATTTTAAATTCTCCCCAGCTTTCAAGCAGTTCTGGTTTCTTTGCATCAGGGTTTACAGGGAACTCATAGTTATTAGCTGATAAGTACTCTTGTGCTTCTACACTTGTCACATATTCAATCAGCTCAATAGCATTTTCTTTATTCTTGCTGTGCTTTGTTAAACCAATTCCACTAATATTTACATGCGTACCATTTGTTTCTTGGTTCGGGAAAAAGACTCCAAGACTATCCGCTACTTTTACTTCTTCAGGATCTTCAGAGTTTGCAAGTAAGCCGACATAATAAGTATTCATGATTGCCACATCACCTGTTCCTGCAGCAATCGCTTTTGCTTGATCTCGGTCACCGCCGTCCGGCTGACGGGCAAAATTGTTTACGATGCCTTTAGCCCATTCTTCCGCTTTTTCTTCCCCGTTTAACTCAATAAAGGATGCAAGCAATGACTGGTTATATAAACTTGTAGAAGAACGAACAAGCAGTTTCCCTTTCCATTTGTCGCTTGTTAAATCCTCATACGTAGACAATTCTTCTGGTTTTACTCTTTCCTTTGAATAGGCGATAATACGTGCTCTAGTTGCTAAACCAATCCAGTTGTTATCGGCATCACGAAAGTTTTCAGGTACATTTTTTTCAATCGCATCTGAAGTAACCGGCTGCAGAATATCATTTTGTTTTGCATTAGCAAGTACTCCGCCATCAACTGTAACAAAAAGGTCAGCTTGTGTACTTTCACCTTCACGTTTTAATCTCTCAATAAGCTCTTCCGCTTCACCTTTTACAACATTTACTTTAATGCCTGTCTCATCTGTAAATTTCTTGTAGATCGCATCATCGGCTTCGTAATGTCTTGCCGTATAAATATTTACTTCCTGATTTTCTGTCGTTTTTGGCTTTGCAGCTTCCTTTTCCTCGTTTGCCTCGTTTTGATTTGTACCACTACAGCCAGCTAAAGCAATGGTTAGTGCAGTACTAGCCAAGAATGGCTTCCAGAATCTTGATAATTTCATGTTTGCAATCTCCTTTTTAGTTGATAAAACGCTTAGTGAAAATGATAATTGTTATCAATTACTGCATTTTTATTGTACATACCCACATGCCTAGAGTCAATATTTTTTTTGTACTTCTGCAAAAATTCTCATTATTATAAAAGCAAAAAAGATTTGTCCTTTAAGACAAATCTTTCTAATCTTTTGCGTATTATCTTGTAAATGGGTTTCCACCAATATTTTTTCTTGCTTCGTCTGTTACTACGATTGGCTCATTAGAAAGTTCACCTGAGTTCGTGTTATTTTCATTTACCATTTCTACACTGCCATCAAAATAAAATGTCTTATTTTCCATGTTTTCCATCTCCATAGTAGTAATATTTGACTATTTATTTCAAAAATATTGCTATATATTTCAGATATTATACTATTTTTACTATTATAACAATATTTCTCACCCATTTTATTTAAATAAAACAAAGATTTAGAAAGTATGAGCAAGGTCTTTTGCACGGGCGACTCCATTTTGTTTAATTTCCTCGGCTTTATCCGGCATAGCCGCATGTCCTTCGATAAATAAACCTTCAACTGACGGTATGCCAAAGAAACTCATGATTACCTGCAGATAGCGATGTCCCATTTCCAGGGCAGCTGCAGGACCTTCTGAATAAATACCTCCGCGTGCTTGGATATGGAGAACTTTCTTATCCGTTAATAGCCCCACTGACCCCTGCTCCGTATATTTAAATGTTTTACCAGCAACAGCAATTGAATCAATATAGGCCTTCATAACGGGAGGAAATGATAAATTCCATAATGGTGTGACAAATACATATTTGTCGGCTGAAATAAATTGGTCACTCAGCTCGTTCAGGCGTCCAACTTTGGATTTTTCCTCATCTGAAAGCTCCTCAAAGCCTTTGCCGGACTGCAGCTTTCCCCATCCGCTGAAAACATCTGTATCGATATGTGGAATATGCTCTTTATACAAATCTAAATGGATAACCTCATCATTTGGATTAACCTCTTTGTAGGTTTCAATAAACGCCTTCCCTGCTGCCATGCTGTATGATTGTCTGTCATCATGTGGATGTGCTGTAATATACAGTAATTTCGCCATGGTTCCTGCACCCTCTTCATATAAATTTATTAGTCTTTATTAATATGAAGGAATGATATAAAAACTATTCATGTCATAGTGAATGATAATCGACAATCGAGAATCTATACAAAAAAAATCCCCCGTGTGAAATAACGAGGGAGCTACCTATTTGATTTCAATTCTTTTTAAACCTTTTATTTCAAACTACTCCGAAAAAGATCATAATCCTTTTTTATAAAATGAAAAAGTGCTGCGTCGCCTCCGCGGTCAGGATGTGTCATTTTTAATAAGGTTTTATAACCCGCTAAGATTTCCTTCGCGTCAGCGGTTCTTGACAGCCCAAGCTTTGGTCGAGGGTCATACACTTTCGATGGAACAATCCGAGTCTTTTCCGGATCGGTTTGTCTCCCTTTCGAGTACTCTTCCTTCAATTTTAATAACTCATTCCGCAAATCAAGATTTTCTTTTAGTAGTTTTCTGGCTTCTTGTTGTAATTTTTGTTTTTCCATTTCAAGGTTCATGATTTCTTTATTTAATTTATTTCTTTGTTGTATTAACGTATTAACGGAAGATTGGTGGAGTTCTTCAACACCTTTTATATGCTCTTCTTGAGCTTTCATTTTTGCCTTTAATTGCCGGATAAGCTTATCTTCTGCAGGACTATGTATAGGCAGACTTGAGCTCGATTCCTTCGCTAGATAATCCTTTAAGTGCTCACCTTCACTCACATGTTGAATCTTCCCTTCTCGTACCCAGCGCCGAACAATGGGAATGCCCATACTTGGAGCAACTCCTGCGTCCCTCAATAGTTGAAAAGCTTGATCTGTATCATCTAGAATAAAACCAGATTTTCTCTGTCCGCCATCGTATGTAATCTTTCTTTCGCGCAGCCAGCGTCTCACTGTTTTAATGCAAACATCCTCAGTAACGCCTGCATTTTTCAATAATTCAAATGCCTGATCTGTGTTCACAGGATTCCCCCTTTCCTGCTTGTTTAGATTATTATAATATTATTCATCCCCTGAATAATAGGATAAATTTTCTGTTTTTTAAAAAAATTATCGAATTAACTTAAACTAAGCCCCATCAATTACTACTAATATTATAGGAGGAGATATATAATGTGAATGGACATAATAGACTATTATCCGTTTCTTTAAAAGGAACATAGATACCATAAAATTTGAGTTATAGGTCGAGTAAATCACCTCTATCCTTCAATATACGAAGAAATCGTCACGGAAAACAGCTGATAAAAGGAAATGATTGGACTAATAATAGTAAAATTGTAGTTAACAAACGAAAAGAGAGAGATACCCTATTTGGCACCTCTCACATTACCGTTGTAGCTAGTAAATCCGTTCTTATTTATCCCATTTTTTCACTTACTCCGTTACCTCAAATCCCAATCGAATCGCTGGCATCGCCGATCCAGGATGGTCTGTCGAATAAGTAAGCTGAGGAATTAACGTCATATCTTTTTCGAAGATTTTTCAGAGGATAGGGCCGCTTCTGTTTTTTGCTCCGGTTTCACGGAAGATTGATCTGTACGAGCACTCAGCCCTGCCAAAAGGGCAGCTGCCCCCAATATTTGAAGACCTATTTCCCATCTTATTCTAACCAATTCGTTCTACCTTCCTTCTCTATTACTGCAACTAGGGTAGCTGTCTTCCTTTTTGACACAGTCTGCATTTCTCAAAAGAAGTTCGGGCAACAGAATCCTGTTCTCATATTTATCTAATCAATTTCCCCCACCTACTCACTTCGTTCCTTGAGGAGGGGGTTTGTAACGTATCGAACCTACAGGCTGAACGCTTAACGTTACGGGACCTGCGACATTGTGGCTCTAGTGACCACCAGGCCCTCTATTCCGTTGCTCTTGCTTCGGAACTGCTTTTAAACCATTTTATAGGTTAAAGGGTGATGAACGGCCACATCTTCTATCTGGAAAGAGATGGCCTCTTTATTCGCATATTTTCGCATGATATTCGCAGAACCGTTGACATCTGCATGGAGGATGGTGCTGTTTTTTGTGCGATATAAGCTTCTGGAAATTCTACGGCCTGAAAAGATTGACTCTCTTTTTTCACCATATTTAGGAAAATCATCTCCATCTAGAAAACTAGCCTTAGAAGTATAAG
>NZ_VYKL01000016.1 GCF_008710145.1 Niallia endozanthoxylica | reverse complement strand
GTAGTTGGGGTCTTACCCCTGTGAGAGTAGGACGTCGCCAAGCAAAATGAAAGAGTATCCGAAATAGGATACTCTTTTTTGCTGTTCAATCTAATGACAAAACAAGTTTCAAAATTTATTCCTCACTAATGGTAAAATTGGATAAAGGATGGTGTAAATATATGAAAATAGTTTGGGAAGAAATAACTAAAAATCATATGTCACATATAGAAAGCGTACTCCAATTATACGACACGGCATTTCCGAAAGATCTTAGGGAGCCTCATCAGATACTTTATAATGCTCTCGATAAAGCTGAGCAAAATCCTCCAAATCGGTTTCGATTTCTTGTTGGATTAATGGAGGGGAAGCCGGTTTCATTTGCAACAGCACATTATTTAGCTGAGGTTAATTGTGGATTCATCGTCTATTTAGGTACAGACCCTCATGAACGTAGTAAAGGCCTGGGGTCTCAAGCGTTAGGAACAATAGAAGAATATCTTAATCAGGATGCTATACTGGCTGGCAAAGGTTCCATAAGAGCATTTGTCCTGGAAACGGAAAAGCAGGAGTCAGCTAACTCAGAAGAGGAAAGAGAAACTTGTTTGAAAAGAGATTACTTTTATAAGAGAAATGGTTATAAGACATATAAAGGGATTGATTACATACAACCGCCGCTCAATGGAGGAAATGAAGCGATTCCATTAAAGTTAAATATAAAGAAAAAGCAGCAAACCGATTTCTCTAGGGATGAGGCTCAGGAGCTCATTTATGCAATGTATGACCAGAAATATTGTTTAGTTAATAGAATCCCAACAATCGTTTTAAATGATTGTCTGAAAGAAATGTCTATCCCAAAAGGAGTAAACATCTAATCCCTTAATTATTTTATCCCACTCTTAATGGGCAGTAAGAGCCCCACCTCAAGATTCTGAGTATAGAAAAGAAGATAGGTGGGGAATCAACTGCCTGTAAAAGTCTATTCGCCAAATCACAGACTAAGAACGCCACATTTGTGGCAACGTCTGTGTGACCCACATCCTTTGGCCCCCAACTAACCATCAGTGGGGGATGAAGAAAACCCTCACTGATGGAAGTTTCACTTTATGAGGTAAAACCCCGATTTTTCTTATGGCTAAATAAGGCATACATGTAATATATATAAGGGAGCAAATAATGAAGACATACCAAATTCTTGCTAATTTTGTGAAAAAAACACGTTATCAGCATGAGAAAGGATACATACATAATGGGAAAAAAGCAACAGAAGAAAGTGATTTATGAAGTACAGGAGAATGAAACCGTTGCAGACTGTCTGAATCGAATCCAACAGGATGGATTTACACCAATCAGAAGAACGGAGGTACCTATTTTTCGAGAAAATACAGATGGGAAAGAGGTTTCTTATGAACCGATAGGCAGGCAAATAATATTCGAGGTAAAAAAAGTAGAAACCTTATAAAATCCGAACAATGGAATTTATTATTAATATATTGTTCGGTGTTTTCTGTTGACAATTGTCGAAATTCATTGTTAAATGGGAGTAGCGATAAAACAAAACAAAACAAAATAAAATATATAGCCCTCGTATAATAATAGGAATATGGCCTATAAGTTTCTACCCAATTACCGAAAATAATTGGACTATGGGGGAAAGTCAATTGCCCGGCAAACTAGCATGAATAGACTTGTTCTATTCTTTTATGTCAGCATCTAACTTTGTAGCCCGGACAGATTGCTTTCCCATAGGGAGGCTTCTGTCTGGGCTTTTTTCATAGCATACTCAAAAAAGTAAAATATTTGTCTGAATTAGTATTAACGAATGTTAAATGCTAAATGCTAAATAAATAATTAAATCTACGGGGGGATATGATGAAGGCTCAAGTTGGAGTCATTATGGGAAGCAAATCTGATTGGGAAACAATGAGTCTTGCATGTGAGATGCTTGAAACATTTAATATACCTTATGAGAAAAAAGTTGTATCAGCGCATCGAACACCGGATTTAATGTTTGAATACGCAGAAGGCGCAAGAAAGAGAGGAATAAAAGTTATTATTGCTGGTGCAGGAGGAGCTGCTCATTTACCAGGCATGGTAGCAGCAAAGACAACCTTGCCGGTAATAGGTGTTCCTGTCCAATCAAGGGCTTTAAATGGACTTGATTCTCTTCTATCTATTGTTCAAATGCCTGGGGGAATTCCTGTAGCAACGGTGGCAATCGGAACAGCAGGTGCAAAAAATGCAGGATTGCTGGCAGCACAGATTCTCTCCTCATTTGATGATAGTTTAGCAAAAAAATTAGAAGAATATAGATTGGAAATGAAGGCACAAGCCATAGAAAGTAGTGATCAGCTTGTCTAATAAAGTAATTTTACCTGGTCAGACAATTGGTATCATCGGCGGCGGTCAGTTAGGAAGAATGATGGCCTTGGCAGCAAAAGCAAAAGGCTTTAGAATTGCTGTTCTCGACCCAACTGAAGATTGTCCGTGTGGTCAAGTTGCCGATATTACCATAACAGGTGAGTATAGCGATCTCAATAAGATTAAAAGATTAGCTGAAGTAAGCGATGTTATCACCTACGAGTTTGAGAATATTGATGCAGAAGGTTTGCAATGGTTGAATGAACATGCCTATGTTCCTCAAGGAGTTCAGTTGCTTGCAATCACACAGGATCGGACGAAAGAAAAAGCAGCCATTCAAAATACAGGGGTTGAAGTTGCACCGTATGCGGTGATTGAAACAAAAGAAGATATTATGAAATATCTAAAGGAGTTAGGGCTTCCAGCTGTATTAAAAACAGCTAGAGGAGGATATGACGGAAAGGGACAGTTTGTCATTCGCAATGAGGAGCAGGTGGACGAAGCAGCAGAGCTATTGAAAGCTGGAACCTGTGTGCTTGAAAAATGGATCCCATTTGAAAAAGAAATATCTGTTATTATTTGTCGAAACGGAAAAGGAGAATATGCCGTTTTTCCAGTCGGAGAAAATATCCATCAAGATAACATTTTGCATGAAACCATTGTGCCAGCAAGAATAAGTGAGGAAGCAAGGGAAACAGCCGTACAAAAAGCTATACAGCTTGCAGAGGGCTTTCAGTTGGTAGGAACCCTGGCAGTAGAAATGTTTTTAACAAGTGATGGGATTTATGTGAACGAATTAGCGCCAAGACCTCATAATTCTGGTCATTATTCTATTGAGGCATGTGAAACCTCCCAGTTTGAACAGCATATTCTAGCTGTTTGTAATTGGCCTCTCGGTACCACTGAGCTGCTTAAGCCGGCAGTAATGGTAAATATCTTAGGTGAACATCAAGCTGCTGTTATTGAAAAAATTCCTAACGTAAAAGACTGGAAAGTTCATTTATACGGTAAAAAAGAGGCAAAATATAAAAGGAAAATGGGTCATGTGACCATTCTACGTCATTCTATTGAAGCGGCTTTAACTGAAATTGAAGAAAGTGGAATTTGGCAGAACACTGGAGAAAAGATTGGAGGCTAAAACATGATTGATCGTTATACAAGACCTGAAATGGGTGCTATTTGGACGGAAGAAAACAAATTTAAGGCATGGTTGGAAGTTGAAATCTTAGCAGATGAAGCCTGGGCAGAACTTGGAGTCATTCCTAAAGAAGATGTAGCTAAAATTCGTGAAAAAGCTTCTTTTGATATTAATCGAATTTATGAAATTGAGAAGGAAACAAGACATGATGTTGTTGCCTTTACACGTGCGGTATCTGAAACCTTAGGCGAAGAAAGAAAATGGGTTCATTATGGATTAACATCAACAGACGTTGTAGATACAGCTTGGTCTTACTTAATCAAGCAGGCCAATGAGATTCTTTTAAAAGATATTGAAAACTTCATTGAGATTCTAAAAAATAAAGCTCAAGAACATAAATATACAGTAATGATGGGGCGTACACATGGGGTTCATGCAGAACCAACAACCTTTGGTTTGAAACTCGCTCTTTGGTATGAAGAAATGAAACGTAATTTGGACCGTTTCAAATATGCAGCTGAAGGCATCGAATATGGAAAAATATCTGGTGCGGTTGGAACGTATGCTAATATCGATCCATTTGTAGAAAAATATGTTTGTGAAAAGCTTGGTACAAAGCCAGCACCAATCTCAACTCAAACATTGCAACGTGATCGTCATGCGCAGTATATGTCTACTATCGCATTGATTGCCACTTCTATTGAAAAATTCGCTGTTGAAATCCGCGGTCTGCAAAAAAGTGAAACACGCGAAGTAGAAGAAGCTTTTGCAAAAGGCCAAAAAGGTTCATCTGCGATGCCGCATAAGAGAAATCCGATTGGTTCTGAAAATATGACTGGTATGGCTCGTGTAATCCGCGGTTATATGATGACGGCTTACGAAAATGTTGCACTATGGCATGAACGGGATATTTCCCATTCATCAGCGGAAAGAATTATTATTCCGGATGCAACAATTGCATTGAACTACATGCTGAATCGTTTCGGAAATATCGTGAAAAACTTAACGGTATTCCCTGAAAATATGAAACGCAATATGGATCGTACGCTTGGATTAATCTATTCTCAACGTGTTCTACTTGCTTTAATTGATAAAGGATTAGCAAGAGAAGAAGCATATGATACGGTGCAGCCAAAAGCAATGGAAGCTTGGGAAACTCAAGTGCCTTTCCGTACATTAATAGAAGCGGATAAAAAAATCACATCAAAGCTGTCTGCAGAAGAAATAGCTGACTGCTTTGACTATAACTATCATCTTAAAAATGTAGATGTTATTTTTGAACGTTTAGGTCTGTAAGGGATAAATAGCAGCGGGACTGGCAGGGAATGAATAACATGTCGGTCTCGTCTACAAGGAGGGGCTTTCCATTGGAAAAAGGTGCGCTGCTTTATGAAGGTAAGGCAAAACGTGTATATGCGACAAATGATGAGCAAATTGTCTGGATTGAATATAAGGATTCGGCAACAGCTTTTAATGGTGAGAAAAAGGCAGAAATCAACGGCAAAGGTCGTCTGAATAATAAAATCACAAGCTTAATTTTTGAAAAATTAAAAGAAAAGGGAATAGAATCTCATTTTATTAAAAGCCTTTCTGAAACAGAGCAGCTTGTCAAAAAGGTTACAATCATTCCCCTTGAGACGGTTGTTCGTAATACAGCAGCAGGAAGCTTTGCTGCTAGATTAGGGATAGAAGAAGGCAAACCTTTGAGTAAACCGATTGTAGAATTTTATTATAAAGATGATGCTCTTGGTGACCCGATTCTTACAGATGCCCATATTGAAGAGCTTCAAATTGCAAGTGAAGCTGAACGTGAAGAAATAAAAGCAAAAGCACTGCAAGTAAATAAAGCCCTATTAGAATTATTTTCTGATTTAGGTATCCGTCTTATCGACTTTAAGCTTGAATTCGGTAAAGATGCTTCAGGAAATATTGTGTTAGCGGATGAAGTATCCCCAGATACTTGCCGCCTTTGGGATGCAAAAACAAATGCGAAGCTGGATAAGGATGTTTTTCGAAGAGATCTTGGCAGTTTAACTGAAGTATATGAAATTATTTTAACTAAACTAGGAGGCGGTCAGAATGTTTAAAGTAAAAGTATATGTAACATTAAGAGAGAGTGTATTAGATCCACAAGGTGCAGCGGTTATGCATTCTTTACATGCAATGAATTATAAAGAAGTTTCGGATGTACGTATTGGTAAGTATATGGAGTTAATGGTAGAAAAGTCAGATCGTCCGGTAGAGGATGTTGTAAAAGAAGTGTGTGATCGTCTGCTTGCAAATCCAGTTATTGAAGATTATCGATTTGAAATTGAGGAGGCTGTTGCTCAGTGAAGTTCGCAGTCATCGTTTTCCCAGGATCCAATTGTGATATAGATATGTATCATGCAATTAAAGATGAGTTAGGTGAAGAGGTAGAGTACGTGTGGCACACTGCAGAAAGCCTTGATGAATATGACGGCATTCTGCTTCCGGGCGGATTCTCATATGGTGACTACTTACGTACTGGTGCCATTGCTCGCTTTAGTAATGTCATGAAAGAAGTACGAAAAGCGGCTGAAGCAGGTAAGCCGATTTTAGGTGTGTGTAACGGATTTCAAATCCTGCTTGAAGCTGGTTTGTTGCCAGGTGCCATGAAGAGAAATGAAAGCTTAAAATTTATTTGCCGTCCAGTCAAATTAAAGGTTGAAAACAATACAACAATGTTTTCAAATGTGTATGAGAAGGATGAAGTAATCATGATTCCGATTGCACATGGAGAAGGCAATTATTATTGCGATGAGGAAACACTTGCAAAGTTGAAGGAAAATAATCAGATTGTATTCACATATGAAAGTAATCCAAATGGCAGCCTTGTGGATATTGCCGGAATTATTAATGAAAAAGGGAATGTATTAGGAATGATGCCACACCCGGAAAGAGCGGTTGATGAATTGCTTGGTGGTGCTGATGGTCTGAAATTATTCCAATCAATCGTCAAACAATGGAGGGAATCACATGTCGTTAATGCTTGAACCAAGTCCGCAGCAAATTAAAGAAGAAGAAATTTATAAAACGATGGGTTTAACCTCTGAAGAGTTTGAGATGGCGGAAAAAATCCTCGGTCGTACACCAAATTATACAGAAACAGGGCTTTTTGCTGTCATGTGGTCAGAGCATTGCAGCTATAAAAACTCGAAGCCTGTATTGAAAAAGTTCCCAGTAACTGGACCGCAAGTCCTTCAAGGACCTGGAGAAGGGGCAGGTATTGTTGATATTGGGGATGAACAGGCTGTTGTATTCAAAATCGAAAGTCATAACCATCCATCAGCCATTGAACCATACCAAGGAGCTGCAACAGGAGTCGGCGGTATCATCCGTGATGTATTCTCAATGGGAGCAAGACCAATTGCCATGTTAAATTCTCTTCGTTTCGGAGAGCTTGATTCATCTGCACGTGTTCGTTACCTTTTTAAAGAAGTCGTTGCTGGAATTGCTGGTTATGGAAACTGTATCGGGATTCCAACAGTTGGCGGTGAAATTCAATTTGAGTCCAGCTATGAAGGAAATCCGCTAGTCAATGCCATGTGTGTAGGGCTAATCGATCATAAGGATATCCAAAAAGGTCAGGCAAAAGGAATCGGCAACACGGTCATGTATGTCGGTGCTAAAACTGGACGTGATGGCATTCACGGAGCCACCTTTGCTTCAGAAGAATTAACTGATGAGTCGGAAAAGGATCGTCCAGCTGTTCAAGTTGGAGACCCATTTATGGAAAAATTATTGCTTGAAGCCTGTCTTGAAGTGGTAAAATCGGACGCGCTTGTTGGGATTCAAGACATGGGAGCTGCAGGACTTGCGAGCTCATCATCTGAAATGGCAAGTAAAGCAGGAACGGGAATTGAAATGAATCTTGATTTAGTTCCGCAGCGTGAAACAGGAATGACAGCTTACGAAATGATGCTATCAGAATCTCAAGAACGTATGCTATTAGTCGTAAAAGCAGGTCGTGAAGGAGAAATTCAAGAAATCTTCAAAAAGTATGATCTTGACTGCGTGGCAATAGGGAAAGTAACTGATGATAAAATGCTTCGCCTTCTTCACAAAGGGGAAGTTGTAGCAGAAATTGCAGCTGATGCATTGGCAGAAGATGCGCCTGTTTACCATAAGCCATCTAGTGAGCCTGCCTATTATCGTGAATTCCAGACAATGAATGTGGAAGTACCTCAAGTTGAAAATCTTGAAGAAACGCTTATCCAATTATTAAAGCAGCCAACTATTGCAAGCAAAGAATGGGTATATGACCAGTATGATTATATGGTTCGTACGAATACAGTTGTTTCACCTGGCTCAGATGCTGCCGTTGTCCGTGTACGCGGTACAAGAAAGGCGCTTGCTATGACAACAGATTGTAATTCACGTTACATTTATTTAGATCCAGAAACAGGCGGGAAAATTGCTGTAGCGGAAGCAGCAAGAAATATTGTTTGTTCTGGGGCAGAACCGCTTGCCATTACAGATAATTTGAATTTCGGTAATCCTGAGAAACCGGAAATTTTCTGGCAGATTGAAAAATCAACAGACGGCATGAGTGAAGCATGTACAGTTCTTAATACGCCTGTTATCGGCGGAAACGTTTCTCTTTATAATGAAACAAGTGGTGAAGCCATTTACCCAACTCCAGTTGTTGGTATGGTCGGACTTGTGAAAGATGTGGATCATATTACAACACAATCCTTTAACGAAGCTGGAGATCTAATCTATCTTCTTGGGGAAACAAAGAATGAATTTGGCGGCAGTGAATTGCAAAAGTTACTAAACGGTAAGATTTTTGGAAAATCGCCAGCAATTGATTTAGAGGTTGAAAAGAAACACCAAAAGGCAGTACTTGAAGCGATTCAAGCGGGTCTTGTAGCTTCTGCCCATGACTTAGCAGAAGGCGGTCTTGGGGTTGCTGTTGCAGAAAGTGTTATTGGTTCTAATGGATTAGGAGCAAAAGTTCATACAGAAGGTAACGCTGTAACTGCACTATTCAGCGAATCACAGTCACGCTTCTTGCTTACAGTTAAGAAAGAAAATCAAGCTGAATTTGAAAAAATGACAGGTGCCGTTTTAATTGGGGAAGTAACAAAAGAGCCAACACTGCAAATGGTGCATAACGGCGAAACTGTTATCCATACTCCAGTTGAAACGTTAGAATCTGCCTGGAGAGGAGCTATTCCATGCCTGCTAAGTTAATCGGAAATCATAACTTAAAAGGGTTGCCTGAATTAAAAAGGTTAGGTGAGTTAAAAGGGCTTAATGAGGAATGTGGAGTTTTTGGCATTTGGGGTCATCCCGATGCAGCACAAATTACGTATTACGGTCTCCATGCCCTTCAACACCGAGGTCAAGAGGGTACAGGAATAGTTGTTACGGATGGTGACGTCGTAAAAGGTGTCAAAGGAGAAGGCCTTGTGACGGAAATCTTTCATTCTGATGCTATGAAGGAACTTTCATTTGGAAAAGCTGCTATTGGTCATGTTCGCTATGCAACAGCAGGTGGAAGCGGGTATGAGAATGTTCAACCACTTGTTTTCCATTTTCAAACAGGAAGCCTGGCTCTTGCGCACAACGGGAATTTAGTTAATGCAATCCAGTTAAAAAGTCAGCTTGAAGGACAAGGAAGTATTTTTCAAACAAGTTCGGATACAGAAGTATTAGCACACTTAATTAGACGAGGCGGGAATACTTCGTTTAAAGATCGGGTGAAAAATGCATTAAGTATGCTTAAAGGGGCTTATGCATTTCTTATTATGACAGAAGATCATCTAATGGTTGCTCTTGATCCAAATGGAATGCGCCCATTGTCATTAGGGAAACTTGGAGATGCCTATGTGGTTGCATCAGAAACATGTGCTTTTGATATCGTTGGAGCAGAATTTATCCGCGATATTTTACCTGGTGAATTATTAATTATTGATAATGAAGGTTTTCGCTCAGAAATGTTTGCCCGTGCATCTAATCAAGCCATGTGTATGATGGAATATGTATACTTTGCTCGACCAGATAGTAATATCAACGGAATCAATGTTCATTCAGCACGTAAAAGACTAGGAAAGAAACTGGCAGAAGAAATAAAAATTGAGGCGGATGTCGTAACCGGTGTCCCTGATTCAAGTATATCTGCAGCGATTGGTTTTGCTGAAGCATCTGGAATTCCTTATGAATTAGGATTAATTAAAAATCGTTATGTTGGACGTACCTTCATTCAACCTTCTCAATCATTAAGAGAACAAGGCGTAAAAATGAAACTTTCCCCGGTTCGAGGAGTCGTAGAAGGTAAAAAAGTCATAATGGTTGATGATTCTATCGTGCGTGGAACGACTAGCAGACGAATTGTCAGAATGCTTCGTGATGCCGGTGCTACGGAAGTTCATGTAGTAATAAGTTCACCACCAATTAAAAATCCATGTTTCTATGGGATTGATACTTCAAGAAGAGAAGAACTTATTGCAAATGACAAAACGATTGAAGAAGTTAGAAAAATCATTGAAGCAGATACATTAACGTTCTTAAGTGCAGAAGGAATGGTAGAAGCGATAGGCGGAAATGGCGAAGGGGAAACCCGTGGCCATTGTATGGCATGCTTTACTGGCAATTATCCAACTGAGATTTATGACGATCTTGAACAAAAAGAGATTAAGGAAAAACTGTTAAAGAAATAATTCAAGTAATAAAAGGCGGCAGTCTCAAGGTAATGAGGCTTGGCAACATTTTACAATATTCAGTGTTTAACTTTATTGCGCAAATTCGGCGAGACGAATTTGATTGTTTAAGCACTGAATATTGTATTTTCCATGTTGCCTTCTCGTTTGAGACAGTCTCTATGATAAATGGGGGATCTCAATATGGCAAAAGCATATGAACAAGCAGGTGTAAATATTGAAGCAGGGTATGAGGCCGTTTCAAGAATGAAAAAGCATGTGCAAAAGACAATGAGACCCGGCGTACTTGGCGGGTTAGGCGGATTTGGCGGAATGTTTGATTTGTCCACATTAAATTTAAAGGAGCCTGTATTAGTTTCTGGTACGGATGGTGTTGGAACGAAATTAATGCTTGCTTTCATGATGGATCGTCATGACACAATCGGCATTGATGCTGTTGCCATGTGTGTGAATGATATTGTGGTACAAGGTGCAGAGCCAATTTATTTCCTTGATTATATTGCTTGCGGTAAAGCAGAACCGGCAAAGATTGAGGCAATTGTTAAAGGAATTGCCGATGGTTGTGAACAAGCAGGCTGTGCACTTGTTGGCGGCGAAACAGCAGAAATGCCTGGAATGTACAGTGAAGAGGAATATGACCTTGCTGGATTTGCAGTTGGGGCATGTGAAAAAAGCAAGATTATCTCTGGTAAAGAAATCAAGCAAGGTGATATCTTAATTGGTTTAGCTTCAAGTGGTATTCATAGTAATGGATATTCCCTTGTACGAAAGTTGTTCTTACAACAAGCTGGAATGGATTTAAATAATCATGTCGAGGAGCTCGGCTGTACATTAGGTGAAGAATTGCTTCGTCCAACAAAAATTTATGTAAAGCCAATCCTGGCTGCACTTGAGAAATTTAATTTAAAAGGCCTTGCCCATATCACAGGCGGCGGCTTTATTGAAAATATCCCACGGATGCTTCCTGAAGACCTTGGTGCGGAATTAAATGAAGAAAATTGGCATGTCCCTCCTGTTTTTACACTAATGGAATCAATTGGTGAGCTGGATAGAAAAGAAATGTACAATATTTTTAATATGGGAACAGGAATGGTTATCGCTGTGGATGAGAAAGACGCTGCAGATGTAGTAGAGTTTTTCAATCAAGCTGGTGAAAAGGCATATCCTATTGGGGTTGTTACAAATAAACCGGGAATTGAAATGAAGTTAAAATAAGCTTCCATCAACCAAAACAGCCCGTTTATTCGGAAATTCGGAGGAAAGTTCATGAAAAAGATTGCTGTGTTTGCTTCCGGGAGCGGCACAAATTTTCAAGCCATAAATGATGCAATAAAAGACGGGAAACTAGAGGCACAAATTGGTTTGTTGGTTTGTGATCGCAAAGGTGCGATGTGTATTAAACGGGCAGAAACGGAAAATATTCCATCCTTTGTTTTTACGGCAAAGGATTATGAGAATAAGGCCGGCTATGAAGAGGAAATCCTGCAGAAGCTTCATGAACAGGGGATTGAATTCATTGTTCTGGCTGGTTATATGAGATTAATCGGGCATACATTATTGAACGCATACAAAGGAAGAATCGTGAATATTCATCCTTCACTTCTTCCTGCCTTCCAAGGGAAAGATGCGATTGGACAGGCTTTAGCTGCAAAAGCAAAAAAGACAGGGGTAACCGTTCACTTTGTAGATGAGGGAATGGATACAGGACCGGTAATCGACCAACAGGAAGTTGTCATTGACGAAGGTGATACAAAGGAAATGCTGGAAGAAAAAATTCATGCAATTGAACACAAACTTTACCCAGCTGTATTACAAAGATTATTTCACAGTCAGAATACTTCTGTGTAAGGGAAACTGCTTTAATAGAGCGAGATAATGAGCATTTGTTACCAAAATGAATGAGTGTGTATATCACTGAGGGGAGACTGATCATGAAAAAACGTGCATTATTGAGCGTGTCAGATAAAACAGGCGTAATTGAATTTGCAAAGCAATTGGTAGAGCTTGGCTTCGAATTGATTTCAACCGGCGGTACGAAAAAGGCGATTCAGGAAGCGGGTATTCCAGTAATCGGTGTCAGTGATGTAACAGGGTTTCCTGAAATCTTAGACGGTCGTGTTAAAACATTAAATCCGCTGATTCATGGCGGTTTGCTTGCGAAATTTGACGATTCAAGTCATGTAGAGCAAATGAATGAACATCAAATTGATCCGATTCAAATTGTTTGTGTTAATTTATATCCATTTCAGCAGACAATTGAGAAGCCGGATGTGACAGTAGAAGATGCCATTGAAAATATTGATATCGGCGGTCCTACAATGCTTCGCTCTGCTGCAAAAAACCATCAATATGTTGCAGTTGTTGTTGACCCAACGGACTATGAGAAGGTTATCAGTGATTTAAAGGAAGCAGGAGAGGTTACATTTAAAACACGCCGTGAGCTTGCTGCGAAAGTATTCCGTCATACAGCGGCATATGATGCAATCATTGCTAACTACATGACAGAACTTACAGGCCTTGAGACTCCGGAAAAATTAACTGTTACTTACGAGTTGAAACAGGGACTGCGCTACGGAGAAAATCCTCATCAAAAGGCTGCCTTCTATAGAAAGCCATTAGGCTCTAAGTTTTCAATTGCTTATGCTGAACAATTACATGGAAAAGAACTTTCTTATAATAATATTCATGATGCAGATGCGGCATTGCAAATTGTAAAAGAGTTTACTGAACCGGCTGCTGTAGCGGTAAAACATATGAATCCATGCGGTGTTGGAACAGGAAGCGATATTTTCACTGCATTTGAAAAAGCTTTTGAAGCAGATCCAGTTTCTATTTTTGGAGGAATTATCGCATTAAACCGAGAAGTAGATAAACCATTAGCTGAAAAGCTTCATGAGATTTTCCTAGAAATCATTATTGCACCTTCCTTTACAGAGGAGGCCCTTTCTGTTCTTACAGCGAAGAAAAATCTGCGTTTACTAACCATTCCATTTGACCTCCAAGGTACGAATGAAATGACATTAACTTCTGTTGAAGGCGGTCTGCTTACACAGGATCAAGACAACTATTCCTTAGATGATGCAACGATTACCATTCCAACTGACCGCAAGCCTACTGATGAAGAGTGGGAAGCTTTAAAGCTTGGCTGGAAGGTTGTCAAACATGTTAAGTCAAACGCCATCGTTGTCACTGATAAACAAATGACACTTGGAGTAGGCGCAGGACAAATGAACCGTGTAGGGTCAGCGAAAATTGCACTGGAACAAGCTGGTGAAAAAGCGAAAGGTGCTGCATTGGCATCGGATGCATTTTTCCCAATGGATGATACAGTAGAGGCAGCTGCGAAAGCGGGAATTACGGCTATCATTCAACCGGGTGGCTCTATTCGTGATGAAGATTCTATAAAGAAGGCTAATGAGTACGGAATTGCGATGGTATTTACAGCTGTTCGCCATTTTAAACATTAATTTTACTAAACGGGGAGCTGAACGGAATGAATATATTGGTTATCGGTCGAGGCGGCCGCGAGCATGCCATTTGCCGTAAAGTAAAGGAAAGTCCGAAAGTCGATACAGTATTTGTGGCACCAGGCAATGCAGGGATGACTGATGTGGCTGAGTTAATTCAAATCGATGAAAGCAGCCAGGAGAAACTCGTTGAATTTGCTTTGGCTAATGAGGTTGGCCTTACAATCATCGGACCTGAAGTACCTCTTCTAGAAGGACTTGCTGATCGCTTTGAGGAAGCAGGCTTAAAGGTCTTTGGACCAAAACAAAAAGCTGCTGAAATAGAGGGAAGTAAAGCCTTTGCTAAGGAGTTAATGCAGAAATATAATATCCCGACTGCCGAGTATGCAGTTTTTACAGATTATGAACAAGCGGTTGCCTATGTTAAGGAAAAAGGAGCACCTATTGTTATTAAGGCGGATGGACTTGCAGCCGGAAAAGGTGTTACGGTTGCTTTAACGTTGGATGATGCTTTAGCAAGCCTTAAAGAAATGCTAGTTGATGCAAAGTTCGGAAATGCTTCAGCAACGGTTGTAATCGAGGAATTTTTAAGCGGTGAGGAATTTTCACTCATGGCTTTGGTGAATGGTGAAAAGGTGACACCGTTAGAAATTGCACAGGATCACAAGCGTGCGTTTGACGGCGACCAAGGTCCAAATACCGGTGGTATGGGAGCCTATTCTCCTGTTGAACATATTGGTAAGGAAACAGTAGATATTGCTGTTGAAACGGTATTAAAGCCGGCTGCACAAGCGATGGTAAAAGAGGGTCGCAGTTTTTGCGGTGTCCTTTATGCCGGATTGATTAAAACGGAAAAGGGTCCGAAGGTTATTGAATTTAATGCTCGATTTGGCGATCCGGAAACACAGGTTATTCTTCCAAGAATGACTTCTGACCTTGTTGAAGTCATGGAAAAGGTAATTGCCGGTGAAGAAGTAGAAATCAGCTGGGATGAGCAGGCGATGCTTGGTGTGGTTGTTGCTGCAAACGGATATCCTGAGCAATATGATAAAGGAGCCGTTCTGCACGGATTAGATAAGGTAAGTGAGGAATTATTTGTATTCCATGCGGGTACAAAGCTGGGCGATTCCGGTGAATTTGAAACAAATGGCGGCCGTGTACTATTAGCCGGTGCAAAAGCAAAATCTCTAAAAGAAGCACAAGATGTTGTTTATAAAGGACTTGAGCACCTGCAATGTGACGGAGTGTTCTACCGCAAGGATATTGGATATAGAGCAATTGAACTTTTGAACAAATAAGGAAATGATAGAAACTCAAAAAGGATGGCAAGCCTTTTGGCTAACCATCCTTTCCTTACTTGCACAGGATATGCTGGCGTCTGCATTTGCCCCAGGACGTGGAGGCATTTAGTAGACGTTCCGCTTTTCTTAGCTTTATTAAGATGGGACTGTTTCATCAAATGATGATTGGGTTTCATTCTGCTCCGAACCCTCTTGTAACAGGTTAGTAACTTGTTCGTTCTGAATCATTGCTGTGATCGGACAAAATCGAACAATTCCCTCAGCCACTTTCATTGCACCGCATATGGACAACCATATATAGGAGTTGCAGTAGGGTCTTTTAGAAAGCTTTGCTGTACACCAGGCTAAAAGAGTGAGACCAGCTGTAATCCTAATTAATGCATTAAGAATCCCAATATTCTTTTCTACTTTTATCATGTTCATATTCCTTTCTTAATGAATAAATTTACAGTATTTTTACATGCAACTTTAGTGCGCTAAACTATAAAATATGTTAGTATGAATTATAAACATCATGTAAAGGCTTACATTTTTACTGATAAAGGAGGGGCGTAACATGCTTGAACAACGCTACCGATGGAAAACTAAACATTTACGAGAACATGTTGCAGTTATGGATGGTAATCTTGCCCCGACCATACTTTTAAAAAATGCTCGTTACTTAAATCAATCATTTCGTAAATGGATGACAGCAAACATTTGGATTTATGATGATCGAATTATTTATGTTGGAAACAGTTTGCCGCAAAACATGAAAGGCTGTGAAGTGGTTGACTGTACAAATTTAACACTAGTACCAGGTTATATTGAGCCGCATACACATCCATTTCGTTTATATAATCCCCTTTCACTGGCCGCATATGCATCCCAGTTTGGAACAACAACGATGATTAATGACAACCTACTGTTATTTTTACAGCTCGATAAAAAGAAAGCGTTTACCTTTTTGAGAGACATGAGGCAGATTCCTTCCACGATGTATTGGTGGAGTCGTTTTGATTCTGAAACAGAGATTAAAGATGAGGAAGTAATATTTTCTCATAGTCATGTAAAATCTTGGCTTGAGCATGATGCTGTCCTGCAAGGAGGCGAATTAACGGGTTGGCCGAAATTGCTTGACGGCGATGATATGATGCTTCATTGGATTCAAGAAGCCAAACGAATGAGAAAGAAAATTGAAGGGCATTTTCCCGGGGCTTCTGAAAAAACGTTAGCGAAAATGGTTCTGTTGGGGGCAGACAGCGATCATGAGGCCATCAATGGAGAAGAGGTATATGATAGGCTCATGCAGGGATACACCGTATCATTAAGGTATTCAAGTATTCGCCCGGATTTACCGAAGCTCTTGGATGAAATCCATGAACTTGGGATTAATGTCTATGATAAATTCATGTTAACGACAGATGGTTCCTCGGCTGATTTTTATGAACAGGGAATTATAGATAATATGATTAAAATAGCGATTGATAAAGGTGTTCCGGTCATTGATGCCTATAATATGGCAACCATTAATGTTGCGAGACACTACAATATTGACTATTTGCATGGCAACATTGCAACAGGCAGGATTGCCAATATCAACTTCTTAACGGATGAGAACAACCCTACCCCTGTATCTGTTTTAGCCAAAGGACAATGGGTAAAGCGTAATGGGGTTATTAATAGAGAGGGATATAAAATTTCATCAGCAGACGAATTTGACTTGTTACCTTTACAGTTAGATTGGGAATTATCAATGGAAGATCTTCAGTTTTCCATGCCGGTTGGAATTGCGATGGAAAATGCCGTTATTACGAAACCTTATTCACTTTCTATTGATGTATCCGGTGAGAACTTAAACAATAGTAAGGATGAATGCTTCTTTATGTTTGTTGACCGGAATGGGCAATGGAGAATTAATACGGTTGTGAAAGGCTTTGCGGAAAATCTTTCAGGCTTGGCAAGCAGTTTTACACACACGGGGGATATTATTCTAATTGGAAAAAATAAACGTGATATGATAAAGGCTTTTGAGCGAATGAAGGAAATTGGCGGCGGGATTGTCATTGCTGAAAATGGAGAAATAGCAAAAGAAATTTCACTGCCATTAAGAGGATTGATGTCTAGAAAGCCAGTTGAGGAACTGTTAACGGAACAAAAGGATTTTGTTGCTTATATGCAGAAAAAGGGCTATCGTTATGCTGATCCATTTCAAACCTTATTATTTTTCTCAGCAACCCATTTACCATATATTCGTATAACCCCAGTAGGAATGTATGAAGTAAAGAAGAAAATGGTACTCTTTCCAACAATAATGCGTTAAAATATAAAAGTAAAATAGAACAATGAACGGGGTGTGTTCTATATGTGGAAAAGGTTCTTAACCATTACAGCCGTTACCTTCTTCATTCTAGCAGGCTGCAGTCCGAAAGAACAGGCTGTTGGAGAGAATGAAGAGGTGTCAGAACCAAATCAGGAAGAGGTTAATGAAGAAGTAATACCGCGAGAACTGCCATATCATTTTCCGTTGACTGGCATCGGAAGTGCCGAAACTGTTGATGGAAGAGCTATAGCCGTTATGGTTAATAACCATCCAAAGTCAAGACCACAGTCAGGACTTTATAAAGCGGATATCGTCTACGAAATCCTGGCAGAAGGAAATGTAACGCGGTTTCTAGCCATTTTCCAGAGTGAACAGCCTGATATCATTGGATCTGTTAGAAGTGCTCGTGAATACTATATTGAACTGGCTAAAGGCTATGATAGTCTTTATATTGCCCACGGCAACAGCTCAGGTGCCAAAGATTTACTTGATCGAGGATATATCGATCACTTAAATGGTCTATACTATGATGGAACCTTATTTGAACGGGAAAGCTTCCGTGATGCGCCGCATAACTCCTATATCTCTTTTAAGAATATATTGAAAGGTGCGGAGCAAAACAACTACGAGATGGAGAATGCTCCTAAACCACTGGTATTCTTAACAGAGGATGAAGTGAGTGCTTTAACTGGTGATGAAGCCGAGAAAGTCTCAATCTCCTATTTTGATAAAACCTTTAGCTCAACATTTGAATATGACACCCAGTTAAAGAAATATAAGCGTTTTTCAAATGGAGAACAAACGATTGACTATGACACGCAAGAGCCAGTATTGGTTGATAATGTGTTCATTGTTGAAATGAAGCATAGAATCATTGACAGCACTGTCGGGTTGCGTGATATTGATTTAACAAGTGGTGGAAGAGCTTATTTATTGCAAAAAGGGCAGAAGATAGAAGTGGAATGGAAAAATGTTGACGGCAGGATTGTACCGTATGCAAACGGTGAAGCCGTTGGGCTTGTTCCAGGGAAAACTTGGATTAATGTAATACCGACTGACCCTGGCCTTGAGCAGCTTATATCTTTTGAGTAAATGGTCATTTTTGTAGTGAAAATAAAGGAGTAATCTTAATGCAAATTGAAAAGCTAAGAGGAAAAGAACTAGATCAGTTATTTAATGCTGTTCTGTCATTAAATGATTTAGAAGAATGTTATCGATTTTTTGATGATCTTTGCACAGTAAATGAAATTCAGTCATTAGCCCAACGTTTAGAAGTTGCGAGAATGCTTCGTGAAGGCAAAACGTATCATATAATCGAAACAGAGACAGGTGCAAGTACAGCTACCATTTCTCGAGTAAAACGCTGTTTGAACTATGGAAATGATGCTTACGAAATGGCACTAGAACGAATTAAAGAAGATCAGCCAGTTGTAACAGAAGAATAATTCGCGGAAAAACCGATGGAAATCCCCATCGGTTTTTTTGTGCAATCCAGCTCCAGCGTCTAGTCTCATAAGGTGGTCTGCGTTGCTAATGCCCGTTATGCGGTTATACTCTGGTGAAGGGGCATTAAACAGCGATGCTAATGCCCGTTATGCGGTTGTACTCTGGTGAATGGGCATTAAAAAGTGATGCTAATGCCCGTTGTACGGTTGCACTTTGGTGAAGGGGCATTAAAGAGTGTTGCTAATGCCCGTTGTGAGGTTGTACTCTGGTGAATGGGCATTAAAAAGTGATGCTAATGCCCGTTGTGAGGTTGTACTCTAGTGAAGGGGCATTAAAAAGTGTTACTAATGCCCGTTGTGAGGTTGTACTCTGGTGAAGGGGCATTAAAAAGTGATGCTAATGCCCGTTATGCGGTTGTACTCTGGTGAAGGGGCATTAAACAGCGATGCTAATGCCCGTTGTACGGTTGCACTCTGCGAAACGAGCATCAAACAGCGATGCTAATGCCCGTTGTACGGTTATTCTCTGCTAAACGGGCATCAAAGAACGTTCATAATGCTCACGGTTGCATTCTACTCAATGGGCATTAGCTTATGTTCCTGATTTTAGCCATGCTTTCTACTCAGGTGTATCTAATTGAAGCCTCAGGCTGGTCAAGTTCCTGCTGCTTTTTAATTTGCATATGTCTGACATGACAAGGCCTAATTTCTTTTTTCATTTAATTTCTCTAATGCTATAATGATGTAATGTAAACATGGAATGGAGGAAGTTTGCATGTATGATGTGCGTGAGTGGAGACATGTTTTTAAACTTGATCCCAATAAATCAATTTCAGATGAGCATCTGGAAAGGATATGTGAATCAGGAACAGATGCAATCATTGTTGGCGGTACTGATGGAGTCACACTCGAAAATGTGTTAGATTTGATGGCTCGAGTCCGTCGTTACACAGTCCCATGCGTATTAGAAATTTCTTCAATTGAAACAATTACACCTGGATTTGACCTTTATTTTATCCCGACGGTTTTAAATAGCAGCAACCCTAAATGGATTACAGGTCTTCATCAACAGGCTATTAAAGAATATGGAGAAATAATGAACTGGGATGAATTTTCTTTTCTTGGATATTGCATTTTAAATAAAGACTGTAAAGCAGCCCAGCTAACGGAGGCAAATACTGATTTATCTAAGGAGGATGTGGCCGCCTATGCGATGATGGCCGAGAGGATGTTCCATCTGCCTGTCTTTTATTTGGAGTATAGCGGTACATACGGTGAAAAGGATGTAGTTAAAGAAGTAAAAAATGCGTTAGAAAATACACTTTTGTTTTATGGCGGAGGTATTTCTAATCGTGAACAAGCAAGTGAAATGGCCGCTTTGGCCGATGTGGTTGTTGTAGGAAATAGTCTTTATGAAAATATTGAGGAAGCTTTGCAGACGGTTAAAGCCGTAAAAGGAAAATGATTGAATAATAGCCTTGCAAAGCGTAAAATAATGTAGAACATATGTTTGATTGGCGGTGAATAATTATAATGAATTTTTTAACAGATAAACTGTTAAACGGATTGAATCCCCAGCAGCAGGAAGCGGTAAAAACAACTGATGGGCCATTATTAATTATGGCAGGAGCAGGAAGTGGAAAGACAAGAGTACTGACTCATCGGATTGCGTATTTAATGGTAGAAAAGCAAGTGAATCCCTATAACATTTTAGCGATAACTTTCACAAACAAGGCCGCGCGCGAAATGAAGGATCGGATTTATAACTTAATGGGTGGAACAGCTGATGAGGTATGGATCTCTACCTTTCATTCTATGTGTGTAAGAATTTTAAGAAGAGATATTGATCGAATTGGTTTTAATCGGAATTTTACAATCTTGGATTCGGGTGATCAGCTATCTGTTATTAAACAGATATTAAAAGATAGAAACCTCGATCCGAAAAAACATGACCCACGGGCTATTCTGGGCGCAATTAGCTCGGCAAAAAATGAATTGATTGATACAAAGGCATTTGCAAAAAATGTTGGCGAATATAATGAACAAATCGTAAGTGATGTCTACACCGAGTATCAAAAGCGTCTGAGCAAAAATCAAGCCTTAGACTTTGACGACCTCATCATGATGACAATCAACTTATTCAAACGAGTCCCTGAAGTACTTGAATTTTATCAAAGAAAATTTCAATATATTCACGTTGATGAGTACCAGGATACCAATAAATCCCAGTACTTATTAGTAAAATTATTAGCTTCACGTTTTCAAAATTTATGTGTTGTCGGTGATTCAGATCAATCTATCTATCGCTGGCGGGGAGCAGATATCACGAATATCCTTTCTTTTGAAAAGGATTATCCAAGTGCACGGGTAATCTTGCTTGAACAAAATTACCGCTCAACGAAAAGTATTCTTGAGGCAGCCAATAAGGTTATTTCTAACAATGCGAACCGAAAAGTAAAAAATCTTTGGACGGATAATCCAGAAGGAAATAAAATTCACTATTATCGAGCAGACAGTGAACAGGGAGAAGCACAATTTGTTGTTGGCAAGATGAAGGAAATTGTGCAGAAAGAAAATCGCAAATGGTCTGATATCGCCATCCTTTATCGGACAAATGCGCAGTCACGTGTAATGGAGGAAGCATTACTCAAATCAAATATTGAGTATTCCATCGTAGGAGGCACAAAGTTCTATGATCGCAAAGAAATTAAGGATATTCTTGCATACCTTCGTTTGATTGCTAATCCAGATGATGACATCAGTCTACAAAGAATTATCAATGTTCCAAAAAGAGGAATTGGATCAAGTTCTTTTGATAAAATGGCTAACTTTGCCGGGAGTTATGATATTTCTATACACCAAGCCCTTGATTCTGTCGAATTAATGGGATTGAGTCCTAAAATTACAAAAGCAGCAGCACAATTTAGAGATTTAATTAATAATCTTACAAATATGCAGGAGTACTTATCAGTAACAGATCTAGTTGAAGAAGTGCTAGAAAAAATAGGCTACCGTGAAATGCTGGAGGCTGAGAAATCAATTGAAGCCCAAAGCAGGCTGGAAAATATAGATGAGTTTCTTTCTGTTACGAAAAACTTTGAGGATACTAATGATGATAAAAGCTTAGTCGGTTTTTTAACTGATCTTGCTTTAGTAGCGGATATTGATAAGCTTGATGATGATGGAGAACAAACAGAGTCAGTTATACTGATGACTCTTCACTCGGCAAAAGGATTGGAATTCCCAATCGTGTTCCTAATTGGACTTGAAGAGGGCGTGTTCCCGCACAGCCGGTCATTAATGGAAGAAGCTGAAATGGAAGAGGAACGGCGGTTGATGTATGTTGGGGTCACTAGAGCAGAAGAGCAGTTATTTTTAACAAATGCTAAAATGAGAACCTTATTTGGCCGAACCAACATGAATCTTCCATCTCGTTTTATTAAGGAAATACCTGTGGAATTATTAGAAGGCTTGGAGCCGGCTAAAAAGAGTACTTCATTATCCCAATCTACGACATTAGGCAGTACGAGACTTCAGCAGCAGCGTAAAGCCGTTATGAGACCTGCTGTAACGAATACTGGCGGTGAAGATGAAGATTGGAAGGTTGGAGATAAAGCAGAGCATGGAAAATGGGGTATCGGCACTGTTGTGAGTGTGAAGGGCAGCGGAAATGGGACAGAGCTTGATATTGCTTTTCCAAGCCCAACTGGTATCAAAAGATTATTGGCTCAATTTGCCCCAATTAAGAAGGTATAAGATGGAGGAATGGAGCTTATATGGATTTTCAAACAGCAGAAAAGAAGATAACTGATTTACGCAATCAATTAAATCAATATAACTACGAATATTATGTTCTTGATAAACCATCTGTTCCAGATGCAGAATACGATCAGCTATTGAACGAATTAGGGAAGCTTGAAGAAGAATTTCCAGAGCTCGTAACGCCCGACTCGCCAACACAGCGCGTCGGAGGACAAGTTCTTGACATGTTTAACAAAGTGACGCATGACAGTCCCATGTTAAGTCTAGGGAATGCCTTTAATGAAGAGGATTTGCGGGATTTTGACCGAAAAGTCCGCCAGGCTGTCGGCGATCAATTTTCCTATGTTTGTGAGCTGAAAATCGACGGGTTAGCGGTATCGCTAAAATATGAAGATGGTGTGTTCATTCAGGGTTCAACCCGCGGGGACGGGTCCGTTGGAGAAGATATTACTGCTAATTTAAAAACCATTCGCTCCATCCCGCTTCGACTTAGAGAGCCGATGACAATGGAGGTACGCGGTGAAGCTTTTATGCCAAAGCGTTCTTTTCTTAGGTTGAATGAGCTGAAAGAAGAGAATGGGGAAGAACCATTTGCCAATCCAAGAAATGCTGCAGCAGGATCATTACGTCAACTTGATCCGAAAATTGCCGCTTCACGAAATTTAGATGTCTTCCTCTATTCGATTGCCAATATGGGAGATACAAATGTAGCGGCCCATAGTGAGGGTCTTGACTGGCTCGATCAGCTCGGCTTTAAAACTAATAAGGAGCGGAAAGTCTGCTCAAATATTGAGGAAGTACTCGCTTATATAGATGGCTGGATTGAAAAACGTCCGCATCTTCCTTATGAGATTGATGGGATAGTCATAAAAGTGGATTCTCTTTCTCAGCAGGCGGAATTAGGAACAACAGCAAAAAGCCCGCGCTGGGCAATTGCTTATAAATTTCCGGCAGAGGAAGTCGTAACCACTTTACTTGATATTGAACTCAATGTAGGTCGAACTGGGGTAATCACACCAACAGCTATCTTAAGTCCTGTAAAGGTTGCCGGTACGACGGTGCAAAGAGCATCACTTCACAACGAGGATCTGATTCGTGAGAAGGATATTAAGATTGGGGATCAGGTTGTAGTGAAAAAGGCCGGTGATATTATACCGGAAGTAGTGAATGTATTGCCGGAAAGAAGAACAGGTGAAGAAACGGAATTTCATATGCCGACTCATTGTCCGGAGTGTGACAGTGAGCTTGTCCGCATCGAGGGAGAAGTGGCTCTAAGGTGTATCAATCCTAAATGCCCGGCCCAGATCCGTGAGGGGTTAATTCACTTTGTTTCTCGAAATGCAATGAATATTGACGGTCTTGGCGAAAGAGTGATCAGTCAGTTATTTGCCGAAAAATTAATTGAAGATGTTGCAGATTTATATAAATTAACAAGGGAACAATTACTTGGTTTAGAGCGTATGGGAGAGAAGTCTGTCGCAAATTTATTGGCAGCAATAGAAGCTTCAAAATCCAATTCGCTGGAAAAACTTTTGTTTGGCTTAGGCATAAGACATGTTGGAGCCAAAGCAGCAAAAACGTTAGCACAGCAGTTTGAAGACATGGACAAACTTCGGGAAGCAAGTCGAGAAGAATTAACGGCTATTAATGAAATCGGTGAAAAGATGGCTGATTCTATTGTTACTTTCTTTGAACAAGAAGAGGTTCAGGAGCTTATCCAAGAGTTGAAAGAATTGGAAATCAATATGAAGTATACAGGTATAAAGCCAGCTCCAAGTGAGAAATCTAATTCCTTTTTCTTTGGTAAAACGATTGTTTTGACTGGTAAATTAGTAGAGATGACTAGAAATGAAGCGAAAGAAAAGATTGAAGCACTTGGTGGAAATGTAGCAGGAAGTGTAAGTAAAAAGACAGATTTAGTTATTGCAGGTGAAGATGCAGGTTCAAAGCTCAAAAAAGCAGAGGACTTAGGCATCGTGGTGTGGAATGAGGAGAGACTGGTTGAAGAATTATCAAAATAAGAGGTGTTATACGTGAGGAAAGTCTTAAGTATAGCTCTCATTTCAGTCTTATTGCTGTCAAGCTGTGCACCCAATTTCCAAAAACAAGAAGAGGTTGTACAGGATCAGAAGGAATCAGATGAGAAAGCGATTATTCCTAAATATAAAATTTCTGATGATTATTATCGAACGATTTTACCTTTTAAACCATCAGAGGCTCGCGGATTGGTCGTTAATAATTTGAATTCGAAATATGATCTTAATGAGTTTGAGATAGGATTGATGAGAGTAGCTCAGAATTCGTTTGACCCTGATAAGTATTTGTTTCAAGAAGGACAATACTTAAAGGCAGAAAGGGTAAGATTATGGCTGAATCGTAAGTTTACTCCGGAGCAGCTAAAAGCAAGGAACATGAAGGAATCGGATAATATTGGCTTGAATCCGCTTGATGATGAACAAGGGAGTATTGCCGAAAGAAATGAAAAAAATCCGATTTATTTGGCTCATATTTTAGAGCATGATTATTTAGTAAAAGGGGATAATGGCAAAGTCAGTCTTGGCGGAGTTGTAATTGGACTTGCGTTAAATTCAATCCATTATTACCAAAAAGAACAATATGGGGCAACATTTGATACAAAAATTCCGCAGGAAACACTAGAAAAGGAAGGTAAGAGGTTAGCAGAAGAAGTAATCAAACGGTTACGAAAGATAGATGGCTTGAAAGAGGTTCCGATTACAATTGCCTTATTTCAGCAAGAGAGCAGAACCTCTGTCGTGCCGGGCAGCTTTTTCACGTATTCAAATGTTAGCAAAGGAAGCTCTCAATTAGGAGACTGGAAAGCGATTGATGAGAAATACGTTTTATTTCCGTCCAGTGAAGCTACAGAGCAGCATAGAGATGATGCTACTTCCTTCTCTAATTTTAAACAGGATGTCGAGGCATACTTTCCAAACTTTAACGGTGTTGTTGGAAGGGCGTTTTATGCAGGAGGACATCTTCAGGAATTAAATATTGATATCCCCATTCAATTTTATGGTAAAACAGAAGGGATTGGCTTTACGCAGTTTGTAACAGGAAAAGTAATGGAACATTTTCCAGATTATATTTCCGTTCAAGTAAATATATCCTCTGTAAATGGGCCAGAAGCGTTAATTGTGAAAGAAGTCGATCAAAAGGAACCATTTGTTCATATTTATCATTAATGCTTAATAGGATAGAGAGACAAGCGTTTCTCTATCTTTTTTCTTGGGCTAGTTCCAGCGCCTAGTTCCGATTGGTCTAGCCACGCCTGAATTGAAGGCAAAGAACGCCTTCTATTCAGGCGTGTCTTATGCTTGTCGGACTTGCATAGGATGTGCTGACGTCTACGTTCGCCACAGGGCGTGGCGGCTTTTAGTAGACGTTCTGCTTTCCAAGGCGCTTGCGCTTTTCTTATTTACAAGAAAAAAGTGAGTCAGCGTTCATCATAAGTGATTGCCTCCTCTAGTATTATAGAATTTGTCGAAAAGTATATTTGTTAATATTTAAAAAAAATATACATTTTAGAAAATTCTGTTATATAATACTATACAGAGGAAGATGAATGTTTTATAACAGGGAGGGGATTCAATACTATGTCCACACAAAAGGTTGGTATTCAAATTGTCGGAAAGTTATTGCCGGGCTATGAGACGATCTTAACTCCAGAAGCATTAAGTTTTATCGAACAATTGGAGGAGAGGTTTGGTAAACGGCGTAAGGAGCTGCTTAAACAAAGGCAGATAAGACAAAAAGAAATTGATCAAGGAAAGCTGCCAGATTTCCTTCCTGAAACTGCTCATATTCGAAATGGAGACTGGACTATTCGACCGCTCCCAAAGGATCTCCAAGATCGACGTGTGGAAATTACGGGACCAACGGATCGAAAAATGATTATTAATGCCCTTAATTCCGGTGCCAAAGTATTCATGGCAGATTGTGAGGATGCGACTGCACCAACATGGAGAAATATCATTGAAGGGCAGATTAACTTACGAGATGCAGCAAGAAGAACAATTTCTTTTCATAATCCTGCCGGAAAAGAATACAAATTAAAGGAACAAACCGCCGTACTTCTTGTACGACCACGTGGGTTCCATTTAGAGGAAAAAAATATAGTCATAGACGGCCAGCTGATTTCCGGAAGCCTACTTGATTTTGGTCTGTACTTTTTCCATAATGCGAAGCAGTTAATAGAAAGAGGAACAGGACCTTACTTTTATCTGCCAAAGCTCGAAAGCCACCATGAGGCAAGACTATGGAACGATGTCTTCGTCTTTGCTCAGGATTATCTCAATATTCCGCAAGGTACCATTAAGGCAACGGTATTAATTGAAACAATCATGGCAGCCTTTGAAATGGATGAGATTCTTTATGAACTGAGGGACCACTCAGCAGGATTGAATTGCGGGCGATGGGATTATATTTTCAGTTATTTGAAGAAGCTGCGTAACCAGAATGATGTCATCTTACCTGACCGCTCACAAGTCACGATGACTGTGCCATTTATGAGATCCTATTCCTTATTAACCATTCAAACTTGTCATAAAAGAAAGGCACCGGCAATTGGCGGAATGGCTGCACAAATTCCGGTTAGCGGGAATTCGAGAGCAAATGAGGAAGCATTTTCAAAAGTTCGTGCCGATAAAGAACGAGAAGCACGGGATGGGCATGATGGAACATGGGTGGCACATCCAGGCTTAGTACCGGTAGCAATGGAAGTGTTTAATCGTGAAATGCCTGAAGCCAACCAAATTAATTCGTCAAAGCAGCAATCTATTAAAGTAAATGCTAGACAATTACTAGATGTACCAAAGGGAACCATTACTGAATCTGGGGTTCGCATGAATATCAATGTTGGTATTCAATATATTGCTTCGTGGTTATGTGGAAGAGGTGCAGCGCCGCTCCATCATTTAATGGAAGATGCAGCAACGGCTGAAATCAGCAGAGCTCAAGTTTGGCAATGGATTCGTCATCCAAAAGGAGTACTAGATGATGGCAGAAAAGTAACACCAGAGATGTATGAAAGATTAAAGACAGAAGAATTGACGAAAATCAAACAGGATATTGGAGCAGAGGCCTATCAAAATGGTCGTTTCAATGAAGCCGTTCAGTTATTCGACAGGCTGATCCTAAACGATGAATTTGTTGATTTTCTAACCTTACCTGGATATGAAATTTTAGAGTAATTTTTTTATGTGGGTGCGTTCGTTATAAAGTTAATATATTCACTAATATGTTCTTCGGAAATTCCTTTTTTGGCGGTTTAATTGGTAGAATCACATACTCGTCGTTCTCTAAGAGGGGAAATTTGAATCTATTCTGTACGAACAAAGGAGATGTTTGTAAATGATACAAAATCGAATTCAACAATTAAAAGAAAGCTGGAGAAATGAGGACAGATGGAAAGGAATTAAGAGACCATATACAGCTGAAGAAGTTATTAAACTGAGAGGTTCGCTGGATATTGAACATACATTGGCAAGAAGAGGATCTGAAAAGCTCTGGAAAATGATCAAGGAAGAAGACTATGTTGCAGCACTTGGTGCCTTAACGGGGAATCAGGCTGTTCAACAGGTAAAAGCAGGTCTTAAGGCTATTTATCTAAGCGGATGGCAGGTTGCAGCAGATGCCAATCTTTCTGGGCAAATGTATCCTGACCAAAGTTTGTATCCGGCAAACAGTGTACCACATGTAGTGAAACGTATTAACCAAGCTCTCCAGCGGGCAGATCAAATTCATCATTTAGAAGGAGATAGTCGTATTGATTGGTTCGCGCCTATCATGGCTGATGCTGAAGCAGGCTTTGGCGGACAGCTAAATTGCTTTGAATTAATGAAGAACATGATTGAAGCAGGTGCGGCAGGAGTTCATTTTGAAGATCAACTATCCTCTGAGAAAAAATGCGGACATCTTGGAGGGAAGGTTCTCCTTCCAACTCAAACAGCGGTTCGTAATCTAGTGGCCGCTCGACTTGCAGCAGATGTTATGGGTGTTCCGACCATTCTCGTTGCCCGTACAGATGCAAATGCAGCTGATTTAATTACAAGTGATGTCGATCCATACGATTCTCCGTTCATTACAGGTGAAAGAACGTCAGAAGGATTCTTCCGTACAAGAGCCGGATTAGATCAGGCAATCGCACGCGGTCTTGCTTATGCACCATATGCTGATTTAATTTGGTGTGAGACGTCTGAACCGAATATTGAAGAGGCAAGACGATTTGCAGCAGCTATTCATGAGAAATATCCTGGTAAACCATTAGCCTATAATTGCTCTCCATCCTTTAACTGGGAGCAAAAGCTTGATAAGCAAACCATTGCAGAGTTCCAAAAAGAGCTCGGTAAAATGGGCTATAAGTTCCAATTTGTTACACTAGCAGGCTTCCATGCATTAAACCACAGTATGTTTGAATTGGCACGCGGTTATCGTGATCGCGGTATGGCAGCTTATTCTGAATTACAGCAGGCTGAGTTTGGAAGCGAGCAATACGGTTATACAGCAACAAGACATCAAAGGGAAGTTGGAACAGGCTATTTCGATCAGGTTTCAATGGTTGTCACTGGCGGTCAATCATCAACAACAGCCTTAAAAGGGTCTACAGAAGCTGAACAATTTAACTCTAAATAATGAGTGTGAAAGCATCCCCCTCTTTTATAGAAAGAGGGGATGTTTTGTTATTATCATGGAAAAGCTGATATTATTCACTTGTAAAGGCTTTGAAACATACATAATAATAGGTTCAATAGTCTAGGAGGTGCTGCAAATGCCGAAACCAGATGTTGAAGATTATCTTCAACAAGGCATTCATGGTCCAAAGGAAACGAATCCCGATGAAAGAAGAAAGTATCTAGGGACTTTAAGAGAAAGAATTGAAATCGCTCTGACGCAAGGGCAAGTGATGGAAGAGGAGATTTACAAGGATGTGGAGCAAGAGATGAAGGCACATCCGCAAACACATCTTTATTTGAATGGACATATTGATTACCGTTTTTTATCAAAATATATACAAAAGGCAAATGAAAATAAAATAGAGTTCACGATTGTGACAAACCAAGAGCATCAAACAGATATTGGCTTAATTCTTGCTCATTCTAATGCAGTGGATAAAGATAATATTTTCGTAACGAGAAAACAGGCAGTTTCTGAGATAAAGGAAGAGAAAAAAGGTGTATTTTCCTTTTTTAAAAAATTAATTCAGTAATGAAAAAAGTGTCAGGTATTGTCTAATATGCATGCCTGACACTCTTGTTTAGCGTACTAAAGTTTGATATTATCAAATTATTGTGCGATTGTTCGAATACTGTAGGGGGTGACCAAAATTGACAAAAATTACAATCGATGAAGTGAAACATGTGGCAAACTTAGCCCGTCTTGCGATAACAGAGGAAGAGGCTGAAAAGTTCGCTCATCAATTAGGTGCAATTATTACATTTGCTGAGCTGTTAAATGAGCTTGATACTGATCATGTAGAGCCTACTTCACATGTATTAGATATGAAAAATGTAATGCGTGAGGATGTCGCGAAGCCTGGACTTCCAGTTGAAGAAGTATTAAAAAATGCTCCAGCGCATGAATACGGACAAATAAAAGTACCAGCCATTATTGAGTAAGGAGGAGAGACCCTGTGAGTTTGTTTGATCATAAAGTATCAGATCTTCATGAGCTGCTACATAAAAAAGAAATTACAGTGTCTGATCTTGTCGATGAATCGTATAAACGAATTCAAGAAGTAGATGACAAGGTACAGGCATTTTTAACGTTAGATGAGGAAAGAGCTCGGGAAACGGCGAAAAATCTAGACGCGAAAATAGGAACTGACGAATCAAAAGGGCTGCTGTTTGGTATGCCAATCGGCGTAAAGGATAATATTGTTACAAAGGATTTACGTACAACCTGCGCCAGCAAGATTCTTGAAAATTTTAATCCTATTTATAATGCAACTGTTGTGGATCAATTACATAAAGCAGATACAATTACAATTGGGAAAATAAATATGGATGAATTTGCTATGGGTTCTTCTAATGAAAACTCAGGTTTTCAAAAGACTTATAATCCATGGAATTTAGAGAAGGTTCCAGGTGGTTCTTCCGGCGGTTCGGCTGCAGCTGTTGCAGCAGGAGAAGTGCCTTTTTCATTAGGCTCTGATACAGGGGGCTCTATTAGACAGCCGGCATCCTTCTGTGGTGTTGTTGGGTTAAAGCCGACATATGGCCGTGTATCTCGATTTGGTTTAGTAGCATTTGCTTCTTCATTAGATCAAATTGGACCAATTACGAGAAATGTTGAGGATAATGCTTACTTGCTTCAGGCTATTTCTGGTCTTGATCCTATGGATTCGACATCTGCAAACGTTGAGGTACCAAATTTTGTCCAAGCTTTAACAGGCGATGTGAAAGGCTTGAAGATTGCAGTTCCAAAGGAATACCTTGGTGAGGGCGTTAATGAAGAAGTACGTCAATCTGTTCTAGATGCACTTAAGGTATTAGAGAGTCTTGGAGCGGTTTGGGAAGAAGTATCACTGCCACATTCCAAGTATGCTTTAGCTGCGTATTATTTACTTTCATCCTCTGAAGCTTCCGCTAACCTGGCGCGCTTTGATGGTGTTCGTTATGGCTATCGCTCTCCAAACTCTGAAACGTTAATGGACTTGTATAAGAATACAAGAGCAGAAGGGTTTGGCGATGAGGTTAAGCGCCGTATTATGCTTGGTACATTCGCTCTGAGCTCTGGTTATTATGATGCCTATTATAAAAAGGCGCAGAGAGTTCGCACACTAATTAAAAAGGATTTCGAAGATGTATTTGCCAAATATGATGTGATTGTCGGACCGACTACACCAACACCTGCATTTACAATCGGCGAAAATATCTCTGATCCGTTAACCATGTATATCAATGATATCTTAACGATTCCTGTTAACCTTGCTGGTGTACCAGGGATTTCAGTTCCTTGCGGCTTTAGTAATAACGGGCTGCCGCTAGGACTGCAGATTATTGGAAAGCATTTTGATGAAAGCACTGTTTACCGCGTTGCCCATGCGTATGAGCAGGCAACAGATTATCATAAGCAAAAGCCTGCACTGTAAGGGGGGAGAAAATTGGAATTTGAAACGGTTATTGGACTTGAAGTCCATGTAGAATTAAAAACAGACTCAAAAATCTTTTCGGCTAGTCCAAATCAATTTGGAGCAGATCCTAATACGAATACTTCTGTTATCGAGCTAGGCTATCCAGGCGTGCTGCCGGTGTTAAACAAAAAGGTAGTCGATTATGGCATGAAGGCTTGTATGGCATTAAACTGTGAAGTAGCATCGGAAACAAAATTTGACCGTAAAAATTATTTTTATCCAGATAATCCAAAGGCATATCAGATTTCTCAATTTGATAAACCAATTGGAGAACATGGATGGATTGAAATAGAAGTTGATGGTTATAAGAAGAAAATTGGTATTACCCGTATTCATTTAGAGGAAGATGCTGGTAAATTAAATCATGGTCCTGGTTATTCACTTTGTGATTATAACCGCCAGGGAACACCATTGATTGAGATTGTTTCGGAGCCAGATATTCGTACGGCGAATGAAGCATACGCCTATTTGGAAAAATTGAAATCGATTATTCAATATACAGGTGTATCTGATTGCAAAATGGAAGAAGGCTCACTTCGTTGTGATGCCAATATTTCACTTCGCCCAGTGGGGCAAAAAGAGTTTGGCACCAAAACGGAATTAAAGAACTTGAACTCCTTTAACTTTGTCCGTAAAGGTCTTGAGTATGAAGAAAAGAGACAGGCTCAAGTACTGCGTTCTGGTGGAGTAATTGAACAGGAAACACGCCGCTATGATGAAGCAACAAATACGACGATTCTTATGCGTGTAAAAGAGGGTTCTGATGATTATCGTTACTTCCCAGAGCCTGATCTATTAGATATTTATATTGATGAAGACTGGAAAGCTCGTATTCGTGCGGAAATCCCAGAACTTCCAGATGAGCGCAAGAAGCGTTATGTCGAAGATCTTGGGCTTCCTGTCTATGATGCGGCTGTTTTAACAGTGACAAAAGAAATGTCTGATTTCTTTGAAGCGACTGTTCAAGCGGGTGCAGATGCAAAGCTTGCATCGAACTGGATGATGGGCGATGTATCAGCATACTTAAATGCAGAACAAAAGGAATTACATGAAGTAGCCCTTACTCCGGAATCTCTTGCTGGAATGATTAAATTGATTCAGGACGGAACGATTTCATCGAAAATCGCGAAGACTGTGTTTAAAGAGTTAATTGAAAACGGCGGAGATGCGGCAACAGTTGTAAAAGAAAAAGGCCTTGTACAGGTTTCTGATGAAGGTGCGCTTCTAAAATGGGTAACGGAAGCGATTGATGCGAATCCGAAGTCAGTGGAAGACTTTAAAAATGGAAAAGGGAAGGCCTTAGGTTCCCTTGTTGGACAAGTCATGAAAGCATCAAAAGGACAGGCTAATCCACAAATGGTTAATAAGCTTTTGATGGAAGAATTGCAAAAAAGATAATGAGTAAAAGCTGATGGAATAACGCCATCAGCTTTTTTAATGGATACTTTTATTTAAAGATAAAATATAATAGAGTCCGACAAACTAATGGTAAATTTCCCGGGAAAGGATAGAAAATGACAAAAAAGGACGGTCGTAATGACCGTCTTTTTATTATTTGTCATTTTTAATCAGAGCAACACTTTCATTGAATGCTTTCTCAATTTTATCATTATGTTTATAGGTGATTAAGCTGACAACAATGGAGAAGAACAAGTTTATGATAAATCCTGGGACAATTTCATATAACTGAAATGGAATAACGCCTGCCTCTGTTAAGTTTGCCCAGAGGATAACGGTAACGGCGCCAGATACCATACCCGCTAATGCTCCCCAGTTCGTCATTTTTCTCCAAAATAAGCTTAATAGAATGACCGGACCAAATGACCCGCCAAAGCCTGCCCAAGCATATGCTACAAGGTTTAAGATGGTATTATCCTGTTCGAAGGCTAGGATGGCAGCTATCACGGATACTGCTAGCACGGCGAGTCTTCCTAAGAAGACATATTCTTTATCGCTGCCATCTTTACGGAGCAGCACTTTATATAAGTCCTCTACTAGTGCGCTGGATGTAACAATTAATTGAGAAGAAATGGTACTCATAATGGCAGCTAGGACAGCAGCAAGCAAGAATCCGGCTATAAGCGGGTGAAATAGAATTTGGCCTAAAGTGAGAAATACTGCCTCAGGGTTATTTAATGTAAACTCTGGATGTTTTTCGAAAAAGGCAATACCAATAAATGCGGTTAAGATGGTTCCTATTAAGGAGAAAATCATCCAGCTCATACCAATCCTGCGAGCGCTTTTGATTTCTTTGACAGTTGAAATGGCCATAAATCGGACGATAATATGAGGTTGCCCGAAATAACCAAGCCCCCATGCCATTGCAGATACAATTCCAAGGAAAGTAGTCCCTTTAAAAAGGTCAAAGAGTGTCGGGTCTATTGCTCGGATTGTATGAATCGTTTCAGCAGGGCCTCCAGTTTGAAATACTGCAAGGGCAGGAACGAGTAACAGCGCAATTAACATCATTAGTCCTTGAAGAAAATCAGTATAACTTACTGCTAAAAAGCCTCCAAAAAGTGTGTAAGCTACGACTACACCGCCTACGATCAATAATCCAGTTTGATAGCTTACATCAAAGGAGCTTTCAAAGAAAACACCGCCAGATACCATTCCTGAAGATACATAAAAAGTGAAAAAGATAAGGATAACGATACCTGAAACAATCCTCAAGAGTTTAGTTGTATCATGAAATCGGTTTTCTAAATAACTTGGTATTGTGATAGAGTCATTTGCCACTTGTGTATAGGAACGCAGACGAGGTGCTACAAAGAACCAGTTACAATAGGCGCCAATCGTTAGACCGATGGCAATCCACGCATCGGCAAGACCTGTCACATATATCCCGCCCGGCAAGCCCATTAAAAGCCATCCACTCATATCCGCTGCTCCTGCACTTAATGCAGTTACTGCAGGACCAAGTGAGCGTCCGCCAAGCATATAATCGGTTAAGTTTTGTGTTTTTTTGTAGGCATACCAACCGATCCATAACATGGCTGCCAGATAAAAGACTATAGCAATGAGCTGATAGGTTTCGTTTGACATGAAGATTCTCCTTATTATATTGATATTGTATTTTGTTTATTTCTATAATAGTTTATACTCTTTGAACAAGTGTTAACAATATGAAATGGTAAAATAATTTATATTTTTTATATAATTAATTTAATAGCTCTGTTAAATAATATTGTTGATTTTTGACTCATTTAAGCAGTATTGTCATGAAATAGTAGGAGAAAATGCATTTTCTCCTACTATTTCATGACAATAC
>NZ_VYKL01000015.1 GCF_008710145.1 Niallia endozanthoxylica | reverse complement strand
GCCGGGCCAAATGCCAATGATGGAACAGCAGATGCCAATGATGCCGGGCCAAATGCCAATGATGGAACAGCAGATGCCAATGATGCCGAATCAAATGCCGATGCCTATTCAACAAAAGGATTGCGGCTGTGGTGGAGGATCTCACCAAGGTTACCCAATGGGAGGCTACGGCATCAATCCGGGGTATCACGTTCCACCAATGCAACCAGGAATGCATGGAGGATTTTATCCGGGTCCACATTTCCCTCAAATGGGCTTTGGTCAACCGCAATTTAATCCATATATGCAGGCCGGGATTCCTAATTATGGAGTACCTAATCCTGCTTTTGGAGGTCCATATGATTTTGGACCAGGGGTTCCATTACCTCGTGATGAGGAAAGTAGTGAATATAACGGCTAAATTTGGAGGAGACGATAGTTTTCATAATCGTCTCCTCTCCTATTTAAATCAAACTCTTCCTTATCAAATCGATTGTCTTACTCCTGTAAGAAGAAATGTCTTTATTGTCAGACTGAATGATGGTTTTCAATTTGTTCTTAAAGGCTATCCGTCCCTCCGGCGATTGAAAATTCAAGAGGCTTTTATTCAATCACTGAAAAAGGAAGGTTTTCCTTATACCTACTCGTTTTATTCCTTTCCAAAAGAACAGTGCTTATATTTCGAGTCGCAGTATTATGGTCTACTTGAGTTTCTTCATAAAGGGGAGAAACCCTTTAGCTATAATTCAAGGAAGAATTGTCAGGAAGGGCTGCAGCTTTTACAAAGCTTTCACAAAACATCAGAGAAATTGGTTGGGAGTTATAAAACAATCCTGCCTTTTTTTCATTTAATTGAAAAATGGGAGGAAAGGTATCAACAATTCAAACATAATATTCCTTTATTATCTTTGTTTCTACAAAAGGAAATAATAAATGATTTAACATCTTGGGCAGAATGGTCTTTAGCCTATTTAAAGCAGGAAAAAGAAACATTATACTCCTTTCCAAATGTTATTTTACATGGGGATGTTGCCCACCATAATTTTTTTCGGACATCGGAAGGAGAATTGCTTTTAATTGATTTTGATTTAATCAGTATTGGTCCGGACATAACTGATTATTTACAATATGCCAATCGAATCCTGCCTTTTTTACATTGGTCATTTCAACAGTTATCTTCTTTTGAACAGTTTCATCCCTATTTTAAACATAACGTTTTTTTGTATGCGCTTGCCTATCCTACTGATATTTTTCGTGAATGGAATCGACTTGTAAAAGACCATACTTACAATGACACAAGAAAAGTCCGTTCTGTCATGGAATTAACTTTAGGACAATATGATAACCGACGGGCCTTTTACGAAGAAATCAAAACAAGAGTTACAATTCGTTAAGGGTGAGATAAATGGTGGTAACTGACAGGATTGAATGCAAAGACTTTTTCGCAATCTAATAATGAGCATTGTATTTATGAATAACAGGCCAAGGCCCAAAATAAACTAAAATCAAAGGAAGTTTACCGTTTGATACCGGTTAAGCTTCTCCATTAAATATGAATGCAATGCTCATCTTAATGGAGAGGTGGGACTCGTTTGCAGCAACATACAAAATTCTGGTTACTATCATCAATATTTATCATTGGCCTTACTGGGTGCGGCAACAACGAGGAGACAGCTGTACAAGACGGGCGGAACGATAACACAATACCAATCGGTTATTATTCAAATGAGAAACATGACGCAAATGGCGGGAACGCTATTTTACTTGAGGGTGACAATGATGGTCCGGCGACAGAATCATTGGATCATACATTAGGTAAAGAACGGAATACTAATCGTCAAGGTGATAAAGAGGCAAAAGGAAATAATGGAATTTACAAAATAAATAATCGTGAATTCTACTCTGATGGCAGACCTGTATTAGGTGACGATGATAAAAACTATCATGGACATTTAAATAATAATGAACTTCCGACGCGTCAAAGCTATTACACAGGTAATGAAGGCAAGTTAAATGAAAAAATTACCAGTGAAGTAAAAAAGGTAGCGAATGTAACAGATGCCCAAACGGTAATTGAAGAGAAAAATATTATTGTTGGGGTCCTGTTAAACGATGAAAATAAGGCAGAGGAAACAAAAAGAAATATTAGAAATGCTATCGAGCCTTATGCTGACGGCAAATCTGTGAAAGTTATGACAAATGAAAGCCAATATAATCGCATCAAAGTAATTAACAATGATTTACGAAATGGCGGTCCAAAAGACGAACTTGATAAAGAAATAAGAAATATGAATCAAGCGAATGAAAATATAGATTAAATACTGAATGGAAAAACAGAGCGGCTTGCTCTGTTTTTATTTTTTATGTGCAAAACCGGGATAAACATGAAAAAAATGGTCAAAATACTAATGTGATAATAAGAAGTTCAAGCGCTTTTTTAGCCAAATAAACAGCTTATTTTCTTACTTTATTGTATGTAAAAAGCCGTTGCTCCGATTTCAAAACGAGGTGATCGTCTATGCAAACAAAATGGTTTGTTCGAATTATTACCCTATTTGGAGTTGTATGGGTGATCTTTTCAGCAGATTTTGCTCTTAGAGGAGAAATACGTACAGCATTTGCTAGTCAAATTGTTGAGGAAATAAAACTCCCAGTAAAAGTAGATGTGGTATTAACGTATATGTATGTTGATGGAGAAATTAGTGAAGAAACCGTTACAGAAACGATTTATTCCATGGAAAACTTTTGGGCTAAATATGATGAATGGCAGTTTATTGGCATGAATCAGGGGAAATTTGTATTTCGTAAGGAAATGGACGATATCTCGCCATTATTGAAAGCAAATGGATATTTTGGTGTTACGGAGGACGGAATCTTAACGATTTTTAATGGAAAGCCATACAAATCTCATATTATACAATCCTTTTTCCAAATCGATGTTGGAAAACTGGAAAGCCGTAAAAGAAAGGAATTAAAAAAAGGAATTCCTATCAAGACAAAAGACCGCTATGTCGAAGTTTTAGAAACATTTAAATCGTATTCAAAAGAAACAGAGGCTAATTAAATGATTCCCAAAAGGAACCGGTTATCCGGTTCCTTTTATTTTAATAAAAATAGCGAGGGAATAATTTGATTAATCCAACATTTTTCTTAATCGGTTATGTATTGTATGATAAAATGATGTACAGCAATTTTAGAGGAGAGAAAAGCATTGTATGAATTTATTAGAGGAAATGTTCACTATATTCATCCAGAATATATTGTGATTGAAAATAATGGAATGGGCTACCAGATTGCTGCCCCAAATCCTTTTGCATACACAAAATACTCTGGTCAAGAAGTCACAGTTTATACGTATACATATGTACGAGAAGATGTTCTTGCTTTATATGGATTTCAGACTCGTGAAGAGAAAACATTATTTATGAAACTATTAAATGTTACCGGAATTGGTCCAAAAGGTGCTCTTGCTATCCTTGCTTCAGGAGAACCTCAGCAAGTCGTGCAGGCAATTGAAAATGAAGATGAGGCCTTTCTTGTGAAATTCCCTGGTGTTGGAAAAAAGACCGCAAGACAAATGATTCTTGATTTGAAAGGAAAACTTCCTGATATACTTCCAGATTATTTTCCAAATCTATTTCAGCCAGATCAGGTTGAACAGGCAGACAATACTCATGAAGAATTTGATGAAGCAGTTCTTGCACTATTGGCTCTTGGCTACTCGGAAAAGGAAATCAAGAGAATCACTCCAGAGTTAAAAAAAGAGCCGCATACAACGGATGAATATATTCGAAAAGGATTACAGCTGCTGCTTCGATAACTTCATTCAGCAAATGTTTTTTGTACCGAAAGCTTGTGGCAGGTACAGAAGTCTTCACTTGTATAAGTGGAGGGTAAATGCAAATGGCTCTTCGATTAGGGGGAATTCGAACCCCGGCTGAATGAAGTTAAGCCTCCGGCGAGTCTTGCGATTTTTTTAAGGTAATTTATCGAGCGAGCTCGATAAAAATCCGGACGCAAATTCGACGGGCGAATTTGATAAGTGGGGGAGATGACGAATGGAAGAACGAATTATTTCAAGTGAAGCTGATTTAGGGGAGATCTCTTTCGAAACAAGCCTTCGTCCGCAAACCTTAAATCAATATATTGGACAGGACAAGGTTAAAGAGAATTTAGCTGTTTTTATTAAAGCTGCTAAGCTTAGACAGGAAACCTTGGATCATGTCCTTCTTTACGGTCCCCCGGGACTTGGAAAGACAACACTTGCTTCGATTATTGCTAATGAAATGGGAGTCAACATCCGGACAACGGCAGGACCGGCTATTGAAAGACCGGGTGATTTGGCGGCTATTTTAACAGCGCTTGAGCCTGGTGATGTATTGTTTATTGATGAAATCCATCGGTTGACCCGTTCGATTGAAGAAGTGCTGTATCCTGCAATGGAGGATTTTTGTTTAGATATTGTTATTGGAAAAGGCCCAAGCGCTCGCTCTGTAAGACTTGATTTACCTCCGTTTACCCTTGTTGGCGCTACGACAAGAGCAGGTTCATTATCTGCTCCGCTTCGGGATCGATTTGGAGTTCACAGCCGGCTTGAGTATTACAACTCAAAACAGCTAAAGGAAATTGTCATCAGAACAGCAGAAGTATTGGATGTTGAAATTGATTCACAGGCTGCGGCTGAAATTGCCTCAAGGTCAAGAGGAACTCCAAGGATTGCAAACCGATTGTTAAAACGTGTACGTGACTTTGCTCAAGTCCGCGGAGATGGCCGGATTGATGAAGAAATAGCCTTAAAGTCGCTCGATTTGCTTCAAGTTGACCGTTTAGGGTTAGATCATATTGACCATAAATTATTAAGAGGGATTATCGAAAAATTCCGCGGCGGTCCGGTTGGACTTGAGACGATTGCAGCAACAATTGGGGAAGAGGCACATACGATTGAAGATGTGTATGAACCATATCTTCTGCAAATTGGATTTCTGCAACGGACACCAAGAGGAAGATTAGTAACAGATCTAGCTTACCGCCATCTCGGATTGGAGGTGCCCGGAGGGTGACTGGGATAGGCAAATTACTAATGACAATTGGAGTCATTGTGTTCATTATTGGTTTTCTCATGCAATTTATCCATATTGGAAAATTACCTGGTGACATAGTGATAAAGAAGGGCAATACAACCTTTTACTTTCCTATCGTGACATCGATTGTGTTAAGTGTTGTTCTGTCACTGGTTTTTTACTTTATCGGAAAATTTCGTTAAGCTTTCGGCGATCCTTGTAATTTTTAAAGGAATTCGGTCAGGGCGAATTTGAACAGTTATAGAAAGGTGACATTATGAAAGTAGATTTATTTGATTTTCATTTACCGGAAGAATTAATTGCACAAACTCCTCTGCTTGATCGTACAAGCAGCAGACTAATGGTATTAGATAAAGAAACAGGAAGTATCACACATGATATCTTTAAACATATAAGAAACTACTTAAAACCAGGAGACTGTCTTGTGTTAAATGACACGAGAGTATTACCGGCAAGGCTGTACGGTGCAAAGGAAGATACCGGTGCTAAAATAGAGGTTTTACTATTAAAACAGCAGGAAAATGATCAGTGGGAAACACTGGTTAAACCAGCGAAACGAATAAAAAAAGGGGCAAAGATTGTTTTTGGCAACGGATTATTAACGGCAGTTTGTATCGAAGAGCTCGAGCATGGCGGAAGAATTCTTGATTTTCAATATGAAGGAATTTTCTATGAGGTACTTGATCAATTAGGAGAGATGCCGCTGCCACCGTATATTAAAGAACAATTAGAGGATCAAGACCGATACCAAACGGTCTATGCCCGTGAAAGAGGTTCTGCTGCTGCGCCTACAGCCGGTCTTCATTTTACAGAAGAGCTGTTGGATGAAATACGGGCGGCAGGTATACATATTGCTTTTATTACTTTACATGTAGGATTAGGAACGTTCAGACCGGTAAGTGTTGACGATATTGACCAGCATGAAATGCATTCTGAGTTTTATCAAATGACAGAGGGTACGGCAGCTTTGTTAAATGAGGTGCGTAGTTCGGGAGGACGGATTATTTCGGTGGGTACAACTTCTACACGGACATTGGAAACCATTGCATCTGAATATAATGGAAGATTTGAAGCAAGGAGTGGCTGGACAGATATTTTTATTTATCCGGGCTATGAGTTTAAAGCAATTGACGGCATGATCACGAATTTTCATTTGCCGAAATCAACGCTTATTATGTTAGTTAGTTCACTTGCTGGTCGTAAAGCAGTATTAAATGCTTATGAAACAGCTGTTCAAGAGCGTTACCGTTTCTTTAGCTTTGGTGATGCGATGTTAATTATTTAACTTCATTCAGCCGAAGTCCTTTACTTCTAAAGTTAAGGGGTGAATGCAAAAAGTTCTCTGATTCAGTGGGGGTTAAACTCCGGCTGAATGAAGTTAAGTCTCCGGCGGATGCCAAGGATTTTTTAGAGGTAGTTTATCGAGCGAGCTCAGGTAATCCGGGCGCAAATTCGACGGGACGAATTTGATTCATTTGAAAAAAGTGTTGAAGGGAGAATGACGATTTGACAGCGGTAACTTATGAATTAATTAAAACATGTAAACAGACGGGGGCACGTCTTGGCCGCGTTCACACGCCGCATGGATCTTTTGAAACCCCAGTGTTTATGCCTGTTGGAACATTAGCAACAGTGAAAACGATGTCTCCTGAAGATTTAAAGGAAATGGGTGCCGGGATTATTTTAAGTAATACATATCATTTGTGGCTTCGTCCCGGACATGATATTGTTAAAGAAGCTGGCGGTCTGCATAAATTTATGAACTGGGATCGTGCAATTTTAACGGATTCCGGCGGTTTTCAAGTGTTTAGTCTTAGTGAGTTTCGTAAAATCGAAGAAGAAGGCGTCCATTTCCGTAATCATTTAAATGGTGATAAATTATTTCTTTCACCAGAAAAAGCAATGGAAATTCAAAACGCGCTTGGTTCAGATATTATGATGGCATTTGATGAATGTCCTCCATATCCTGCAGAGTTTGATTATATGAAAAAGTCTGTTGAAAGAACATCGCGCTGGGCGGAACGCTGCCTCAAGGCTCACGCGAGACCAAATGATCAAGGATTATTTGGAATTGTACAGGGCGGTGAGTACGAAGAGTTACGTAAGCAAAGTGCTCGAGATTTAGTGTCACTTGATTTTCCTGGTTATGCAATTGGAGGCCTATCGGTAGGTGAGCCGAAGGATGTAATGAATCGCGTCCTTGAATTTACTACACCGTTATTACCGACAGATAAACCGCGGTATTTAATGGGGGTTGGTTCGCCTGATTCATTGATTGATGGAGCTATTCGTGGTGTCGACATGTTTGATTGTGTATTACCGACACGTATTGCGAGAAACGGAACATTGATGACATCAAGCGGTCGTTTAGTGGTTAAGAATGCGAAATACGCCAAAGATTTTGGACCAATTGATGAGCATTGCGACTGCTATACATGCAGAAACTACAGCCGTGCTTATATTCGTCATTTGATCCGCTGTGATGAAACGTTCGGAATACGTTTAACCTCTTATCATAATCTATATTTTCTGGTAAAATTAATGGAACAAGTAAGACAAGCGATCCGAGAAGATCGTCTGGGGGACTTTAGAGAAGAGTTTTTTGAGCGATACGGTTTTAATAAGCCAAACGCCAAGAACTTTTAATCAAGGCTGTGTTAATGAGATAGTTGCTGTATTTATCATTTAACCATGCCTTTAATAAACTAAGTTTGAGAGGAGGTCATGTGAGCATGGAAGGTCTTTTAGGAACAGTAGGTCCTATTATATTAATGTTTGTTCTGTTCTATTTCTTATTAATTCGTCCACAGCAGAAAAGACAAAAGAATGTACAACAAATGCAGAACTCTTTAAAAAAGGGCGATAAGATTGTTACAATTGGCGGTCTTCACGGTATCGTTGATTCAGTTGATGAAGGTAAAGTTGTGATTAAATGCGGAGATGGAAGCCGTCTTACATATGACAGGTCAGCAGTACGTGATGTTGTTGAATCTGCTCAATCATAATTCTATGAAAAAACAGGAAGCTGTAAAAGGCTTCCTGTTTTTTATGTTTAATTATTTCTTGATTTTCCACTCATGTTGACTCCAAGAATCCCACCCATCATAGCGATTAAAATATAGCAGATGTGATAAATGATTTGTTCGAAATTAAAAAGAGAGTCGAGTCCCAGGAACTGATACAAAAAGATTATAATAGAATAGACTATGCCGGTTAGGCCTCCAAGCATCCAGCCTTTTTGTTTCCCTCTTCCACCTGAAATAAAGCCTCCCAAAAAAATTAGAATAAAAGAAATAGTCGTAATGATATACTTTACGGATGACTCTTCCAAAGAAGTAAATCGTAATATCGTTGCAAAAAGAATGCTGTTGATAATCATTAAAATTAAAATAGTTAATGTCCCATACAGTACAGCACTTCCAAGATTTTTTGACTCTTCGATAATGAATCTCTCCCTTCTGTATTTGGAAAAGTATATTTATCCTAAATAAACTATTTCTCTTTGTACAAGCATATTCATGAACAAATCAATCTAGAAGCAAATCTTTTGTATGGCTAAATAAGTAAATAGTAAATATTTCCCAACATGGTTTTGTTGATATAGAACAAGATAAATGTAGGCAGTTTGTTAAGACCTAATGAAAATTGCTCGAAAGAGGGATTTCTGGATGGATGAAATGTTCACTGTTATTTTGAGGACTATACTGACTTATTTTATTATTTTATTGATTTTCCGATTCATGGGAAAAAGAGAAATTGGCGAATTAAGTGTCTTCGACCTAGTGGTAAATATTATGATTGCTGAAATAGCTGTTATGGCCATTGATGAAACGTCAATTGAGTTAATGAAATCAATTGTACCGATTATTATGTTGATGCTGATTCAAATTACCATGGCGCGCTTGTCCTTAAAAAGCAAAAAATTTAGAGACTTGGTAGATGGCTCTCCATCCATTGTCATTAATCAAGGACAAATTGACGAAAATGTGATGAGGAAGCAGCGTTATAATTTTGATGATTTGCTGCAGCAATTGCGGGAAAAGAACGTTCGAAATATTGCAGACGTTGAATTTGCTATTCTTGAGCCATCAGGAAAGCTATCCGTATTTGAAAAGGAAAAAAATAATGAAGAAGGAGACATCACACTTCCATTGATAGTAGACGGTGTTATCCAGTACGATCATTTACACATCATTAATAAAACAGAACTATGGTTAAGACAGCAATTGAAACAAAAAGGATATCTCGATATCAAAAAAATATCCTTCTGCAGTTACCAAAATAACCAATTTTACATCGATCTTATTGAAGAGTAACGCATTAAAGCGGCGGGGGACAGTCCCCCGCCGCTTTAATGCGCTGGGGGACTGTCCCCCAGCGGTTTAACGCTTTAGTGTGGGATGGGGTTGGCTGAGGACGGCTAGTTTGGCTAATGGTTTGCCAATCCACGGGATGCGGTTGAGTTCGTCTTTTTGCATTAATCCGAGCAGGAGTGCAAGCAGGCTATAAAGGATTGAAATAGCAATGGCAGCAATCAAAACTTTTAGAGAGAGCGGTTGTCCGGCCGGGAGATGATTCAGAAGCCAGGCTCCTGCAAAACCCGCAACGCCCATCACAAAAAAAGTTTTCAAGTAGTCCCGTATATAGAAAGTGAATGAAACCTTTTTGAGTACCGTTGCGAAGTGAAGCAGGGTTACAAGGACAAAGCCGACAAGAAGTCCAATGGCCACGCCGTTTATTCCAAAGGCGGGTTGACTTGCCAAGGCAAAGATGACAGCTGTTTTCACAATGGCACCTATTAAACTGTTGATCATGGCTGCTCTCGCTAGATTGAGCGCCTGAAGAGTTGCTTGCAGGGGTCCCTGATAATAATACAAAATAAAGAAAGGCGCCATTAATTTAATGAACCCTGAACCGTTTTCAGAACCATATAAAACCTTCATTAATGGATCAGCTAGTACATATAAAATGACGACAGCAAGTCCACCTGACAAAAAGACAAATCGAAGTGCCTGCTGTAATCGATATTCAACAAGTTTCATATTATTTTTTGAATGTGCCTCACTGATAGCCGGTACTAATGATGTAGCTAATGATTGGGTAATAAACGAAGGAAGCATTAATAATGGGAGGGCAAAGCCGGTTAATGAACCGTACTGCTCGGTTGCTGCAACTGCAGCAATACCAGCTATCGCAAGACTATGCGAAACAACAATCGGTTCAAAAAACCATGAAAGGGAGCCGATCATTCTGCTGCCGGTCGTCGGAATGGCAATGCTCATAAGCCCCTGAAATGTACTTTTTCCTGAGCGAACGTATGTGAAAAATTGCTTTCTAATAGGGAATTTCTTTTTCAATTTAAAGGTTGTTAGTAAGTATACTAGCGATGCGAGTTCACCGATGACAGCAGATGCCATTGCCGCTGCCGCTGCATACTCAATTCCGTAGGGAATAAAGGCTTTGGTCATAAAGGCGATTAAGGAGATCCGAATCACCTGTTCAATCATTTGTGAAAAAGCTACAGGTTTCATATTCTGTTTACCTTGAAAATAGCCCCGGATAACAGAAGAAATGGCAATAATCGGTACGACAGGAGCAATAGCTAGTAAAGGATAAAGCGTTCTTTCATCTGTTAAAAGTGTTTCAGCAAGCAACGGCGCAGTTAAGAGTAAAATCGGAGTAAAAATAGCTGAAAGGGCAATCGTCGTAGTTAATGATACGACGAGAATTTTTTTTACTTTCGCTTTATCTCCGACAGCCTCTGCTTCCGCAACATTTTTAGAAATGGCTACAGGAAGTCCGATTTGAGTAATCGTAATGGCTAGAATAAAGGTCGGAACGGCCATCATATATAGCCCCACACCTTCTGCTCCGATAAAGCGGGCAATAACAATGCGATTAATAAATCCTAATACTCGTGTAATTAACCCTGCTGCTAATAGTATCAGCGTCCCTTTTATAAACTTTGACATTGTATTCCCTGCCTTCTCAAAAAAGGTTTTATCATATACAATTAACTATATGCACTGATATGGACAAAGCATGACTAAGAATTCCAGATGAAATCAAGGGGAGGGGCTAATATGAACGTTAGCCATGAATATGATCGCTTTCGCAGCCTAGTTGAACCAGCATTGAAAAGTAAACAGGAAGAATTTCTTCTTTTGGGGTATGACAATGTGTCGGATGAGGATATTTGGCGGTTTTTAGTTAAAAAGAAGTGGCAGAAGGAAAATGATGAAATCAAGCTTTATGAAATAGTTCAGAGTATTCTTTCTCTTAAAATAGGAGAATTTATGAATTATAGTACGGTTGAAGCGTTAAAAGATGCTGAGTTTACACTTGAAAACGAAGAGGAGCTCTTAGAATTGTTGAAATAATGTAAAAAATAATGGGATATTGTTAATTTTTTATGGCGCAGCAAGGTATCAAATTGACAGCCGCATAAAACTGTTTCATAATAAATTATTTGAAGGGATATCCCATTTTTTACAAAAATGGGTTAGTTTTTGAAGTGTGATCGCTGTAATTGGATAAGCGATCAGCAGATTAATTTTTTTAATCTGCCGGCTTTAGATTAAGGAGGAGCTATACATAATGATTAAAAGAAGTCGGATTGTTGCCTTTTTAATTTTTATTGTTGTCATGGGCGGAGTAATGGGGGCAACAACAAAGGACATAGTAAGTAATATTAAGCTGGGACTCGATCTCCAAGGTGGATTTGAGGTACTGTATGAAGTGAATCCAGCAAAAGAGGGACAAAAGATTGATCAAAAAGCTCTTACTAGTACGGTAGAAGCATTAGACCGTCGTGTAAACGTACTTGGTGTAAGTGAGCCAAACATCCAGATTGAAGGAGATAACCGGATTCGTGTTCAGCTTGCAGGAGTAGAGGACCAGAACCAAGCCAGAGAAATTCTATCTACTGAAGCTAATTTAACGTTTCGGGATGCTAATGACCGTGTTTTGATGGATGGTACCGACCTTGCTGAAGGCGGAGCACAGCAAACATTCGATGAGAATGGTCAGCCGATTGTATCCCTTAAGCTAAAGAGTGCAGAAAAGTTTAAAAATGTGACACAAGAAATTGTTAACATGGGTCCGCCCAACAATGTACTAGCTATTTGGCTTGATTTTGAAGAAGGTGTAGATTCCTATCAAGCAGAGATTGTGAAGCCTGATCCGAAATTTGTTTCTGCTCCAAGAGTAAGTGAGGTATTTAACCGGGATACTGTTTCTATTGTTGGTAGCTTTACTATTGAAGAAGCAAAAAGCTTAGCCGATATTCTAAATGCCGGAGCACTGCCGGTGAAGCTTGATGAGATTTACTCAACATCAGTTGGCGCTCAATTTGGGGAAAAAGCAATGGAAGAAACCGTTTTTGCCGGGTTAATTGGGGTAGCGGCTGTATTCCTCTTTATGATTTTTTATTATCGTTTGCCTGGTTTTGTGGCAACCATTACGTTAACCGTTTATTTATTTTTAACATTATTAATCTTTGATTGGATGAATGTGGTGCTTACCTTGCCGGGAATTGCCGCTTTTATCCTTGGTGTCGGTACAGCAGTTGATGCTAATATCATTACTGCCGAAAGGATTAAAGAGGAAATCAGAGTAGGAAGATCAATTAAGTCTGCTTATAAAGCAGGTAATACAAATTCACTTTCAACTGTTACAGATGCTAACCTAACGCTTCTTTTAGCTGCTGTCGTGTTATTCTTCTACGGGGAAAGCTCTGTTAAAGGGTTTGCAACCAGCTTAATTATTGGTACATTAGGAAGCTTCCTTACTAACGTTTATTTATCAAGGTGGTTACTCGGCTTATTTGTAAACAGCGGGTACTTTGAAAATAAGCCAGGCTGGTTTGGCGTTAAGAAAAGTGCTATTCATGATATTCGTGATAATGTTGATACACTTGATTTAACAACGAAATTCGATCGTTTTGATTTTGTAAAGCCGCGTAAGAAGTTCTTTAGTTTTTCAGCAGCGTTACTAGTTATAGGAATTATCTTATTAGCAGTATTAAAATTAAATTTATCCATTGATTTTACAAGCGGTACTCGTGTAGAAATACTAGCAAAAGAGGCACTTACAACCGAAACGGTTGCTTCTGAATTAGAAAAGATAAACATGAAAACCGATGATATCGTTATTTCAGGTGATGATAATAATATCGGTGTAGCAAGGTTCAAAGGAGTTCTTTCAAAAACGGAGATAGCTGAATTAAAAGAGCATTTTAACGAAAAATTTGGAGCAGAGCCTAATGTCAGCAGTGTTACGCCAACAGTAGGAAAGGAAATTGCCAAGAATGCCTTCATTGGTTTGTTAATTACTTCGCTTGGTTTGATTATCTTTGTATCCTTCCGATTTGAACTGCCAATGGCGGTATCAGCTGTTATTGCCCTGTTATTTGCAGCCTTCTTTATCATTCCGTTCTTCAGCGTTACAAGATTGGAAGTCAATTTAACCTTTATTGCCGCCTTGTTAACGGTTGTCGGATATGCGATAAATGATACAATCGTTACATTCGACCGGATGAGAGAAAATATGCAGAAGAGACGTAAAATTAAAACGTTTGAAGACATTGTGGAAATTGCCAATACTAGTGTCCGTCAAACGCTTGGACGATCAGTAAATACAGTATTAATGGTTGTCTTAACCGTTGTTGCGCTGATGATTTTTGGCAGTGAATCAATTCTATCCTTCTCAGTTGCCTTGACAGTTGGGCTGTTGGTTGGTACGTATTCTTCCATCTTCATCGCAGTCCCGCTTTGGGTTGAATGGAAGAAAAAAGAATTGAAAAAGAAAGGTGTTATTATTACCTATAAAGAAAAACGTGTTCGCACAGACGAGCCTCAAGTATAACCAAAAACCGCAGAATCTCCTGCGGTTTTTACTTTTATGAGTTTTTTTTGCTTTTCTTATTTCCTTCATTTTCCCACACAAACCATACTCTTACATTGAATCCTTTTCTGCTCTTTTGTATAATAAATAGGCTAAGGGGTGAACGTATGTTAAATTCAAAGACACGTTGGATTGTTCGATCTTCAAAAAAAGAAAAAGTCACCCAGCTGGTGGAGGAAATCAATGTGACGCCACTGGTTGCATCGCTACTTGTGAACAGAGGACTTGAAAATCCTGAAGAAGCAAGGGCTTTTTTATTTAGTGAAAAACAGGAATTTCATGATCCATTTCTCTTCTTAGATATGGATATAGCTGTGAAGAGAATTAAACAGGCAATAGCTGCAAACGAAGCGATTATGATTTTTGGGGATTACGATGCAGATGGTGTGACAAGCACTACAATCATGATGAAAATGCTGCAGGAGCTTGGGGCAAATGTGCAATTTTACATACCAAACCGTTTCACGGAAGGCTATGGTCCAAATGAGGGCGCTTTTAGGTATGCACATGAAATTGGAATCAGCCTTATCATTACTGTTGATACGGGAATTGCTGCACTTAACGAAGCAAGAGTAGCTAAAGAGCTGGGACTGGATTTAATTATTACTGATCACCATGAACCTGGACCAGAACTGCCGGACGCGTACGCGATCATTCATCCAAAAAGAGAAGGAAGTACCTATCCTTTTGGGGAGCTTTGTGGAGCCGGCGTAGCCTTCAAGTTAGCACATGCATTATTTGGCAAGCTTCCTGATCATTTACTCCAGTTTGCTGCTATTGGAACCATTGCTGATCTTGTTCCATTAAAGGATGAAAATAGACTTATTACCCAAAAGGGTTTGAATATAATAAGAAATACGGATAGTGTTGGGTTAAAAGCGCTTTTTAAGCTTGCCGGCGTCGAACAGGGAGCAACGAATGAAGAAACCATCGGCTTTTCCATAGCACCAAGAATAAATGCTGCGGGAAGATTGGATAGTGCAGATCCGGCAGTTTATTTAATGCTTACTGATGATCCCTATGAAGCAGAAGCTTTAGCAGAGGATATCGAGCAATTAAATAAAGAACGAAAAGAATTAGTAAATAGTTTGACGGAAGAAGCCATACAGATGGTTGAACAACATTACCCTGCCGATGAGAACAGCTTCCTTATTGTCGGAAAAGAGGGCTGGAATGCAGGGGTAATAGGGATTGTTGCCTCAAAGCTGGTTGAGAAATATTACCGGCCGACGATTGTATTAAGCTACGATCAAGAAAAGGGACTAGCGAAAGGTTCGGCTAGAAGTATAGCTGGATTTGATCTTTTCAAAAACCTATCCACTTGCCGCGATATATTACCACATTTTGGTGGGCATACAAGTGCTGCAGGAATGACGTTAAATATTAGGGATGTTGAAGAACTGCGCTTCCGTTTAAATCAACTGGCCAACGAACAATTATCGGAGGAGGATTTAATCCCTATCACATATATTGATACTGAAGTGTCTGTTCAAGATATCGATATTACGTCTATTGAGGAAATGAATAAATTAGCTCCATACGGGATGGATAATCCAAAGCCTAAAGTTTTAATTAAGGATGCATCTATTGAAAGTATAAGGAAAATCGGATCAGAGCAGAATCATTTAAAATTGACATTAGAGCACGAAGGAGTTTCATTAGATGGGGTAGGTTTTGGTCTTGGTGAAGTGTGTGACCATATTTCTCCGGCTTCTAAGCTTTCTGTTATTGGGGAACTATCGATTAATGAATGGAATAATCGCAAAAAGCCGCAAATCTTTTTACAAGATCTTTCTGTTTCCACATGGCAGTTGTTTGATTACCGGGGGGCTAAAAAAATAATTGAAATAGCCAATCATCTACCTTCTGAAAGGACAAAATGGATTGTCTTCCGTCAGGAGTATGCGTTGAAATTGCAAAAGTCTATTGGAGATAGTGAAGTCCTGTATATTTCTTCTTCCTCCGAAGCGGACGAGGCTCAGCTTGATCATTGTTATGTCGTGTTAGTCGATTTACCGCCTTCAAAGGAAATCCTTCATCGACTGTTGTCAGGGAAAAAAATTGCAAGAATTTATGCCCATTTATTCAAAGCAGAAAGTGACTTTTTCTCAACGATTCCAACCAGAGAGCATTTTAAATGGTATTATGCCTTAATTGCTAAAAAGGGTCCGTTTGATTTGAAGAGACATGGTGATACTATTGCAAAGCATAAGGGATGGACAAGGGAAACAATTGATTTTATGTCACAGGTGTTTTTTGAACTCGATTTTGTTACAATGGAAAATGGACTGATTTCTTTAAACAAAGGAGCAGGTAAGAAGGATTTAACGGATTCTAATACTTACCGGCAAAAATTGGCTCAGTATGAAGTGGAAAAGGATTTGTTATATTCATCGTTTCATCAGTTAAAGGACTGGTTTGATCAATTCATTCAAGAAACGGTGACATTTGAGGAGGCTTTATAAAATGGACTTAAGAAAGTTTATTACCGTCGTAGAGGATTATCCTAAGCCAGGGATAAGCTTTAAAGATATTACGACTTTAATGGATAATGGTGAAGCATATAAATATGCTACAGACCAAATTGTTCAGTATGCACGTGATAAAGAAATCGATATTGTGGTAGGTCCTGAAGCCCGTGGATTTATCATTGGCTGTCCTGTTGCGTACTCCCTTGGTTTAGGCTTTGCACCGGTTCGTAAAGAGGGTAAGCTGCCGCGTGAAACGGTGAAGGTTGAATATGGTTTAGAATATGGAAAAGATGTCCTTACCATCCACAAGGATGCAATTAAACCTGGCCAAAGGGTTTTGATTACGGATGATTTACTTGCGACAGGGGGAACCATCTTAGCTACAATTCAGTTGGTTGAGCAGCTTGGCGGTATTGTTGCAGGTATTGCTTTTCTTATTGAATTAAGTGATTTAGGTGGACGTGAAAAACTTGAAAATCACGATATACTAACATTGATGTCCTTTTAAGGAGTGGGAGCGCTTACAAATAAGCGCTCTTTTCCTATATTTATAGCTTCAGCACCTACCCCCTCGATGGTCTAGACATATCCTTCAAGAAGGTTAAAGAACAACCTTCTTGAAGGCTCGTCTTATGCTTGTCGGGGTGAACAAGGCGCTTGCGCTTTCCTATATTTGAAATCTTTTTTAATTAAACAGAAAAATAACATACATTCTCTTTACATCTCATCATTTTTTTTTGATAATAATAACAATCATTTGATTTTTTATTCTTATTCGTTTTTGATATATATTTTAAATACATTTAAATAAAAAGGTGATTTTATGGCGAACGATCAAGTACTAACCGCCGAACAAGTCATCGAGAGAACAAGGGGATATTTAAACGATGAGGGTGTAGAGTTCGTTCGAAGGGCATATGAATTTGCCAAACATGCACATCGTTTACAATACAGAAAATCCGGTGAACCGTATATTATCCATCCCATTCAAGTGGCAGGTATACTTGCTGACTTAGAAATGGATCCTTCTACGGTAGCTGCGGGATTTCTCCACGACGTTGTTGAAGATACAGAAGCTTCTTTGCAAGATATTAAAGAAGCCTTTAGCGATGAAGTGGCCGAACTCGTCGATGGTGTTACAAAGCTCGGTAAAATTAAATATAAATCTCACGAGGAACAGCAGGCAGAAAATCATCGAAAGATGTTCGTGGCCATGGCACAGGATATTCGCGTCATCATGATTAAATTGGCAGACAGGCTTCATAATATGAGGACATTAAAGCATTTGCCTGCAGAAAAACAACGTCGTATTGCAAATGAAACGTTGGAAATTTTTGCTCCTTTAGCGAATCGATTGGGGATATCGACAATAAAATGGGAGCTTGAAGATACTTCATTACGTTATTTAAATCCGCAGCAATACTATCGTATTGTAAATCTTATGAAAAAGAAACGCGCAGAACGAGAACAATATTTAGACGGAGTCATTGTTGAAATACAAAAGCACATGGATGAAGTAGGCATTAAGGCGGAAATGTCCGGCCGTCCAAAGCATATTTACAGCATTTATCGAAAAATGTCCCGGCAAAACAAACAATTTAATGAAATTTATGATTTGTTGGCGATTCGGATTGTTGTCAATTCGATAAAAGACTGTTACGCCGTGCTTGGTATTATTCATACATGTTGGAAACCAATGCCGGGTCGTTTTAAAGATTATATTGCCATGCCGAAGCCAAATATGTATCAATCTTTGCATACCACTGTGATTGGTCCTAAGGGTGACCCGCTTGAAGTGCAGATTCGTACAGTTGAAATGCATCGAATCGCTGAATTTGGGATTGCGGCTCACTGGGCGTATAAAGAAGGAAAAACACTGCAGGAAAATTCAACTTTTGAAGATAAATTGACATGGTTCCGTGAAATCCTTGAATTTCAGGATGATACGGTAAATGCAGAAGAATTTATGGAATCGTTAAAGGTCGACCTGTTCTCTGATATGGTATTTGTATTTACGCCTAAGGGTGATGTGATTGAACTCCCGGCAGGTTCTGTACCGATTGATTTTGCTTATCGAATTCATTCTGAAATCGGAAATAAAACAATCGGAGCAAAGGTAAATGGGAAAATGGTCACTCTCGATTATAAATTGAAAACGGGAGATATTTTAGAAATTTTGACCTCGAAACACTCCTATGGACCAAGTCAGGACTGGTTGAAGCTTGCACAAACATCACAGGCAAAAAATAAAATCAGAGCTTTCTTTAAGAAGCAAAGAAGAGAAGAAAATATTATTAAAGGCCGCGAGCAGGTGGAAAAAGAAATCCGTCTGATGGAATTCGACTTAAAAGAAATTTTAACTTCTGATAATGTAAAACGTGTCGTGGAAAAATTTAACTTTGCCAATGAAGAGGATATGTATGCCGCTGTTGGCTATAATGGAATCACCGCTTTACAGGTGGCCAATCGATTAACTGAAAAATGGCGTAAAAAGCGAGATCAGGAACAGGTTGCTAACCTTGCTAATGCGGTTTCGGAATTAAAACCGCTGCAGACAAAGAAAAAACGTGAATCTGGTGTCAGGGTTGAAGGAATCGATAATCTATTAATCCGTCTTTCACGCTGCTGTAATCCTGTTCCTGGCGATGAAATTGTTGGATTTATCACAAAAGGACGAGGTGTCTCGGTCCATCGCAAGGATTGTCCGAATATCGTGACAGACGATGCAAAGGAAAGGCTTATACCTGTTGAATGGGAATCAGGCTTAAATGATAAGAAGGAATACAATGTTGAAATTGAAATTACCGGCTTTGATAGAAGAGGGCTTCTAAATGAAGTGCTGCAGGCTGTCAATGAATCAAAGACAGATATTTCAACGGTATCCGGACGTACAGATCGAAATAAAATGGTAACAATAACGATGTCTATTTCCATCCTCAATGTAAGCCATTTGCAAAAAGTGGTGGATCGAATTAAACAAATACCTGATCTTTATGCAGTAAGAAGAATCATGAATTAAGGTGGAAAAGATGCGAATTGTTGTACAAAGAAGTAAAGAAGCTAGTGTAACAGTCAATGAACAGGTGGTTGGGGAAATTTCAAATGGTCTCGTACTGCTTGTTGGTGTTACACATGAGGATACGGTTGAGGACGCTGCCTATTTAGCTGATAAAATTGTAAATTTGCGTATTTTTGAAGATGAAGACAACAAAATGAATCTTTCTTTACTTGATAAGGGAGGAAGTATTTTATCCGTTTCGCAGTTTACTTTATATGGAGATTGCCGTAAAGGAAGAAGACCTAATTTTATGGAGGCTGCTAAGCCGGACCATGCTTTAGGGATATATCTTCGTTTTAACGAATTATTAAAAGAAAAAGGTGTCCAGGTAGAAACCGGTGAGTTTGGCGCCATGATGGATGTTTCTTTAGTTAACGATGGACCTGTGACTTTAATATTGGAAAATTAATAATAAAGCTTTGTGTATCAACATTGTTTGTTGACGTAGCTAATAATAAAAAAGAGCAGAATACAAAATTCTGCTCTTTTTGTTGTTATTCTTTAAAATAGCGACCAAGTCCTTCGTAAATTCCGGTTGCAGCTGATTCTTGATATTGATTTGACTGGACGTGAAGCTCTTCTGTAGGATTGCTTAAGTAGCCTAATTCAATCAAAACCGCTTTTTTATTATTCTCACGAATGACATAGTAATCGCCAAAGCGGGTGCCCCGGTCGTTCATCTTCGTTTCATCAATGACAGCAGAGTGGATATTGACAGCTAGTTCTTTTTGCCATGGATAATAAAAATAAGTTGTTAAACCGCGAACACTACGATCTTTCGTACTGTCATAATGGATGCTGATAAATGCATCTGCATTTTGCTCATTGGCTACGTTGACTCGGTAGGGCAAATTTAAATATTTGTCACGCTGCCTTGTTAATGTAACATCTGCACCGGCAGCCCTTAGCTTATCGAATAGGTGACGGGCGGTTTCTAATGTTAGTTCCTTTTCCAATGTGCCTCTTGTTCCTGTTGTTCCGCCATCTTTTCCGCCATGACCGGGATCAATCACAATTTTTTTGTTTTTTAAATATTGACTCAAGTCGTTGTTTGATGCTTCGGAGTTATTTTCTTCACTGCTCGTTGATTGAGTCATTTGTTCACTTTGATCAGAAACAACCCAGTTTGCTACATAGCCTGTTTGTCCGTCAGGCAATTGAATTTCGTACCAATCATTTTCAAAGCGTATTGCTCTAAATGTTTCACCCTTATTTGCCCGCTGGAGAATCGTTGATTGTGTATTCGGAGTTTTTCTGATATTAGTGCCGTTATGTAAAATGGTTAACGTTGTATCTTCAGGCGTCTGTACATTTGTTTCAATATGATTTTCTTCTTCTGGCAGTTGAATGTATTCCACTGATATCCATCCGGTTTGTCCGCCATACTGAATCTCAACCCAATCATCACGCTGAGAAAGTATGTTAACATGTGTTCCTTGGTAAAGCTTGCCCACAATGTCTGCATTTAATGATGGGGCAGCACGGAAATTTAAAGAATTTGCCGTAACACGTCCCGTATCAGATGAATTTATTTCCTGATTTTGCCGTTCAGCGGATGAAGTTTGTGATGGACTTTCTCCTTCATTCTTATTGACAAGATAATTGGCAACCCAGCCTGTTTCGTTATTCTTCAGTTGAATTTGCGTCCATTCACCCTCTTCTTTCAAAACTAAATAAACTCCTCCTTTATTCAATGTAGTTAATACACCATAATCAAGTCCTGGACCTTTTCTGACATTTAAATAATCCGTTGTGACTGTGATGGCTGTACTTGCTGCATGTGTAGTGGAGGTTGTCCCAAGCCATGTAAGACAGAGAGTGATACAGATGAGAAAAGTCAATTTCTTTTTAAGCAAATTCAGTTCCCTCCCTTTGTTTAGATTTGGAATGATTTATCCCACTCTTAACGGGCAGTAAGACCCCCACCTCAAGATTCTGATTATACAAAAGAAGATAGGTGGGGTATCAACTGCTCGTAAAAGTCCAGTTGTGGAATCACAGTCTAAGAACGCCGCATTTGTGGCAACGTCTGTGTGACCCGCATCCTGTGGGCCTCGACTAACCATCAGTGGGGATGAAGAACCACCACTGATGGAAGTTTCACTTTATGCTTAATCTTTTCATTTGTTCTAGACAAGTAAAATATCCCGCCTGAAAAATTACTTCTCTTTAAGCAGGTTACATCCCTTCTCTTGTATCGGATTATTTTAGCTTTTTTTTAGCCTTTTCCTAATGAATTATTTCTTTTTATGAAATGATTAAAGCGAATTTGGGAAAGATAACTAAGGAAACAAAAGTGAACTAATAAAAATGAGAAATTACGTAAAGGTGGATGACAATGAGGCATGGAGATAAGGGATTATCAGCTATTTCTGGTCAAAACCAATTGAATGGTGTAGATTTTCATGATTTGACTCAAAAAGAACAGAATGCTCAAACAGTTGAATTTGCATCTGAATTCGGTTTATCTCCTCAAGATGTCAAAAAGTTAAAAAAGCAAATGGAAAGAAATTAACTACAACTATTGACAATTTTCGGGAAGCTTCGTAATATTATGTAGATAATGTGAATATTGCCGTAGAAGAAGAAAAGTAGTTTAGACCCACATGGATAGAGAGGAAACACCGCTGGCTGAAAGTGTTTCTGCATGCTGACTAAATGAAGAACACTTCCGAGGCTTCGCTCTGAAACAGAAGAATTTTCTTCTTTAGTAGGAGAAGGACGTACACAGGCGTTAACGGGAAAAGTGGAAGCAATATAGACCTATTGCTTCAAATTAGGGTGGTACCACGGGAATAATAGCTCTCGTCCCTTGTATAAATCATACAAGGAGACGGGGGCTTTTTTATATAACTTTTTCAAAAGATAGGTTAACCATTTTGTTATTAAGGAGGTTTCGTGCGTTTATGTCTATCCAGATACCTAGAGGAACTCAGGATATACTGCCGGGAGAAGTAGAAAAATGGCAGTTCATTGAAAAAAAAGCGCGTGAGCTTTGTGAAAGGTTTCAATATAAAGAAATCCGAACTCCAATTTTTGAACACACTGAGCTGTTTACAAGGGGAGTCGGCGAAACAACAGATGTTGTACAAAAGGAAATGTATACATTTACGGATCGTGGCGACCGTAGTTTGACCTTACGTCCGGAGGGAACTGCTGCTGCAGTACGTTCTTTTGTAGAGCATAAAATGTATGGCGACCCGAATCAGCCTGTCAAATTATATTATATGGGGCCGATGTTCCGCTATGAAAGACCGCAGGCAGGACGTTTCCGCCAGTTTGTCCAGTTCGGTGTTGAAGCCTTAGGAAGTCAGGATCCGGCAATTGATGCAGAAGTTATTGCGCTAGCTATGTCCATATATAACAGCTTAGGGCTAAAAAAGTTAAAACTGATTATTAACAGTCTAGGTGACAAGGAGAGCCGTTTGGCACACCGCAGTGCGTTGATTCAGCATTTTGAGCCGCGAATCGGAGAGTTTTGCCAGGATTGCCAAAATCGTCTTGAAAAAAATCCGATGCGGATTCTTGATTGTAAACAAGACCGTGAGCATGATTTGATGAAATCAGCACCTTCTATCATTGAATATCTTAATGATGAGTCAAAAGGATATTTTGAGAAAGTTCAGCAATATTTAACAGCTTTGGCTATTCCTTTTACAGTTGATCCTAATCTTGTCAGAGGATTAGATTATTATAATCATACTGCATTTGAAATTATGAGTGATGCAGAAGGGTTTGGGGCTATTACAACTCTATGCGGCGGCGGACGTTACAATGGACTGACACAAGAAATTGGGGGTCCAGAAACACCCGGAATCGGCTTCGCCTTTAGTATTGAACGCTTTATTGCTGCATTAAAAGCAGAAGCTGTTGAGCTTCCAGTAAATAAGGGTATTGATTGTTATCTAGTCTCTTTAGGAGAAGAAGCAAAAGACTATACTGTTGGACTTCTTCAAAGGCTGCGCTTAGCTGGATTTTCAGCTGAAAGAGATTACTTAGACCGCAAAATTAAAGCGCAAATGAAAGCGGCAGACCGTCTAAATGCGAAGTATGTTGCGATATTAGGCGAAAATGAATTAAAAGAAAACCGGATTCTTGTGAAAAGAATGGAAACCGGCGATCAGTGGGAAATGAATTTAGAAAACTTTATTGAAAAATTTCTAGAATTACAGCAATAGGGAGGAAAAGAGATTATGTTTGGAAGAAGCTATTTTTGCGGAGAAGTGCCGGAAAGTGCAATTGGAGAAAAAATAAATTTAAAAGGTTGGGTGCAAAGACGCCGTGACCTTGGGGGATTAATTTTTATTCATTTACGCGACCGTACAGGAATTGTACAAGTTGTATTTAACCCGGAAACTTCTAAAGAAGCATTAGAGGTTGCGGAAAAAGTCCGTAGTGAATATGTTGTTGATGTGGTTGGTACAGTTATTGCCAGGGATGAATCTACATTTAACCCAAACTTAAGTACTGGTAAAATTGAAGTACAGGTAGAAAAAATGACAATCATCAATGAATCAAAAACACCTCCGTTTATGGTTGAGGACGATGTTGAGGTTTCAGAGGATGTTCGTTTAAAATACCGTTACCTTGATTTAAGAAGACCGGTTATGTTTAATACATTAAAAATGCGCCACCAAGTAACGAAGGTTATGCGCGATTTTCTTGATGCTGAAGGTTTCTTGGATATTGAGACGCCAATTTTAACAAAAAGTACACCTGAGGGTGCGCGTGATTATCTTGTACCAAGCCGTGTGCATCCAGGGGAGTTTTATGCGCTTCCGCAATCACCACAGCTTTTCAAACAGCTGTTAATGGTCAGCGGTGTTGAACGCTATTACCAAATTGCCCGCTGTTTCCGTGATGAGGACTTGCGTGCAGACCGTCAGCCGGAATTTACTCAATTGGATATTGAAACAAGTTTCATGAGTGCTGAAGAGATTCAAAGCATGATTGAACATATGATTCAAAGAATTATGAAGCAAGTGAAAGGAATCGATATTACGGTTCCATTCCCACGTATTCCATATGATGAAGCAATGGGAAGCTATGGCTCAGACAAGCCAGATACAAGATTTGAACTTAAGCTGACAGATTTATCTGAGGTTTTCCAAAGCTCTAATTTTAAAGTGTTTGCTGCAGCCGCTTCAACAGGCGGACAAGTAAAAGCGATTAATGTTAAAAAGGGTGCAACAAGCTATTCTAGAAAAGATATTGATGCTCTTACTGAATATGCAGCACGCTATGGAGCAAAAGGACTTGCGTGGCTTAAAGCAGAAGATGACGGTCTAAAAGGACCGATTGTTAAGTTCTTTAGTGAAGAAGAATTAGCTGCTGTTAATCGAATCCTCGCTGTTGAAAAAGATGATTTAATTTTATTTGTTGCTGATAAGAAAAAGGTAGTTGCAGATGCATTAGGTGCGCTGCGTTTAAAAATTGCCAAAGACCTTAATTTAATTGATGAAAGTAAATTTAACTTCCTTTGGGTGACAGATTGGCCATTGCTTGAGTATGATGAAGAGACTGGTCGTTATTCTGCTGCACACCATCCGTTTACAATGCCTGTTAGAGAAGATATTGAACTGCTCGACAGTGAACCAGGCAAGGTACGTGCCCAAGCCTATGATATTGTGTTAAATGGATATGAGCTTGGCGGCGGTTCTTTACGTATTTTTGAAAGAGATGTTCAGAATAAAATGTTCAAAGCATTAGGCTTTACAGAAGAAGAAGCAAACGAACAATTTGGCTTCTTACTGGATGCGTTTGACTATGGAACACCACCGCATGGCGGTATTGCACTAGGGCTGGATCGTTTTGTGATGCTGTTAACGGGCAGAACTAATTTACGTGATACAATCGCTTTCCCTAAAACAGCCAGTGCGAGTGACCTGCTGACAGATGCACCTGGGGAAGTAAGTCAGGCACAATTGCTCGAGCTCAATCTTGCCTCAACAGTCATTAAGTAATGTGACAAAAACAGTCATTTTACAGCGATTGAACGCTTGAAGGCATTATGCTATTATAAATATTAAGAAAAGAGTCCTGATGTGTTCGTAGTATTACCTATCGTTTGACCGAACATTTTACCTTTGGGAGTTCGGAGTTTCTAATTTGCGTACAGGCCTTACCTAAGAGTTTACATTCGTAAAGCACTTACTAGGGATTTATAAAAATTGGAATAGAACACCCACCTGCTTCGTGCGGGTTCAAACAAAGGAAAACAAGCGACGGCATAATTGGGACTCTTCTCATACATAGAGAATCAGAAACCATGTCTACTGACGTGGTTTTTTTGATGCTGTTATAGGATAATTATGCAATAATTCTTGTTTTAAAATTATTGTATGTTATAGTCTTAAACAGGAAATCTAATGGTAACCGAAGACGCAAATGGAGATGGTTTAATGTTACATCAATTTTCTCGAAATGAATTAGCAATTGGCAAAGAAGGTTTAGAAAAGCTGAAGAACAGTACTGTGGCCGTTCTTGGGATTGGAGGCGTCGGCTCATTTTCTGCCGAAGCGCTTGCCCGCTCCGGTGTAGGGAAGCTTGTTCTCATAGATAAAGATGTTGTCGATATAACAAATGTGAATCGTCAAGTTATCGCATTACTTTCTACAGTTGGAAGACCTAAAGCAGAATTAATGAAGGAAAGAATTGCGGATATTAATCCTGACTGTGAAGTAATTGACATGAAAATGTTTTATACAGAAGAAACGTATGAAGAAATTTTTGCTCACAATCTTGATTTTGTCATCGATGCGTCAGATACTATTTCTTATAAAATTCATTTAATGAAAGAATGTCTGCACAGGAAAATTCCGATTATCTCAAGTATGGGTGCCGCGAATAAGATGGACCCAACCCGTTTTCAAATTGCTGATATTTCAAAAACACATACAGACCCAATAGCAAAAGTAATTCGGACGAGATTAAGAAAAGAAGGGATTAGAAAAGGGATTCCAGTTGTCTTTTCTGATGAAAGTCCAATTGTCATTAGGGAAGACGTTCGAAAAGTAGTTGGAAAAGACGATGCAGAAATCCGCAAGGCCAAAATGCCTCCGTCCTCCAATGCATTCGTACCGTCCGTTGCCGGTCTTATTATGGCAAGTTACACGGTAAGACAGCTGCTGGGTGATATTAAAATCACTACTGTAAAAGACGCTTAAGTTTATTGGCGTCTTTTTTCATGCTGTAATAAATGAACATCCTTATACAGTGAAAGGAGTTTTATATAAAAATGACAGAGATAGTTAAACTTAACGATGTAACAAAGGTCATAAAGGGCAGGAAGATTATTGACTCTATCAGCTTTGAGGTACATAAAGGAGAAGTTTTTGGTTTTTTAGGCCCAAATGGAGCAGGAAAGACAACGACCATTCGCATGATGGTTGGTCTGATTGGAATAACAGAAGGTGATATTGAAATTGCGGGTAAAAGTATCAAAAAGGATTTTGAGCGAGCCATTCGTCATATTGGAGCAATTGTTGAGAATCCAGAAATGTATAAATTTCTTAGTGGCTATCAGAATTTAATCCATTATGCCCGAATGTCAAACGTTATCTCGAAGGAGAAAATTGATGAGGTTGTCAAGTTAGTAGGTTTAACTGAGCGGATTCATGAAAAAGTAAAAACTTATTCATTGGGAATGAGGCAGCGATTGGGACTCGCTCAGAGCCTTCTGCATGAACCAGATGTATTAATTCTTGATGAACCGACAAATGGCCTAGACCCAGCTGGAATAAGAGAGATTCGTGATCATCTTCGATTTCTTGCTAAAGAAAATAATATGGCTGTCATCGTCTCCAGTCATTTATTAGCTGAAATGGAAATGATGTGTGACCGGATTGCTATTATTCAAGATGGAAAGCTCGTCAATGTCCAGCCTGTTCAACACTTTATGGAAGGTTCAGAGCATACGGTTGCTTTCGAAGTAGATGATGCTGCAGGGGCCATACAGGTTATAACAGCTGCCCATCCGGATATAGAAATAAAACAAATGGATGGTAGAATCCTTCTTACGATTTCAAAAAAGCAGGTGCCGGGAATTGTTACAGGATTAGTTAATAACCGAATCGACATCTATAGTGTTCAGGAAGTGACAAAAACATTAGAGGATCGCTTTTTAGAAATAACTAGGGGAAAGGAGGGGCATATTCATGCTTAATTTGATTAAAAATGAGTGGATGAAAATCTTTCGACGGCCGGGAACTTATGTCATGATTGGACTTCTGCTCTTCATGGTTACGATAACAGGCGCATTTATTAAATACCAAGAACAAGGCGGTTCTGTACCAGATAATGAAAATTGGGAGCAGGGACTCTTATTGGAGAATGAAAGTCTAAGGAAGCAGATGGAAGAATCAGGTGATAAGGTATCCAAAAACACCGTTCAGTATTATGAAAGACAAATTGCTCTCAACGAATATAGAATGGAGCATCGTATATCACCGAATGAAGAATATTCGGTTTGGAGCTTTGTAAAAGATACTTCATTCATGATTGATTTTGCTGGTTTATTTACAATCATCATTGCTGCTGGCATTGTTGCAAGCGAATTTAACTGGGGAACCATCAAGCTCTTATTGATTAGACCGATAAATCGCTCGAAAATATTGGGAACTAAATTTATGACGGTACTGGTATTTGGTTTCTTGATGCTTTTTATTTTATTTGGCTATTCAGCAATACTAGGTGCTGTTCTGTTCGGGTTTCCCGAAAATCCGACTCCCTATTTAAGTTATTATCAAGGCTCCATTACAGAACAAAGCATGCCTTTACATTTATTCATTTTTTATGGTTTGGAATCACTTAATATGTTTATGCTTGCAACGATGGCTTTTATGATTTCTGCAGTCTTTCGAAATAATTCACTTGCAATAGGATTATCCCTTTTTCTGATGTTTACAGGAGGACAAGTGACACAATTGATTGCGCTGAAATTTTCATGGGCAAAATATCTATTATTTGCTAATACGGATTTAATGCAGTATTTCACAGGAATACCAATGGTAGAGGGTATGACTCTCCCATTTTCATTATTCGTGCTGCTGATTTATTTTATTCTATTTCTTTCTTTAGCTTATACTGTTTTCGGGAAAAGGGATGTAGCCTCTTAATCATTAGCTTTATCTATTTCTCACGTATGAGTCAAAATTTAGCTTATCAACAGGATTCGTTAACATAGCCTAATCATTAAAAATATACATCCAAGTACAAATTAGACTGAAATGTGTATTATAAGTGCCTGACACTACACTTTGGTCTATAATGAAGGCAGAAATGTAATGGGGGTTTTAGGATTGAACGGAGAACCGCTTGCTTTTCGAATGCGTCCGACTACAATCGAGGAAATCATCGGACAAAAGGAAATTATTGGGAAAGATACAAGTTTATATAAAATGGTTAAAAAAGGCTATGTACCTTCTATGCTGCTATATGGGGAGCCTGGAATCGGAAAGACCTCGCTTGCCTTTGCGATTGCAGGTACGACCAAACTGCCCTTTGTCGCTTTGAATGCAACCACTTCTGGGAAAAAGGATGTTGAAGAGGTAGTCCAAGAAGCAAGATTAACAGGAAAACTGATTCTCTTTTTAGATGAAATTCATCGGTTTAATAAAGCGCAGCAGGATTATCTGCTCCCCCATGTAGAAAATGGCAGCATTGTCTTAATAGGAGCAACAACAGAAAATCCCTTCCATGATGTAAATCCCGCAATCCGCAGCCGCTGCGGGCAGATACTGCAATTAACAAGGCTTTCAAAGGAAGATATAAAAGAGCTAATTATAAGAGCATTAAAGGATGAGAAAAAGGGACTTGGCAGCCTATCGATTGACATTACAGAACAGCAAATTGAGGTTATTGCTGAAGGTGCAGCAGGAGATGCTCGAAAATCACTTACCATGCTTGAATCCATCGTCTATTCCTCTGATATCTCTGAGAATACATATAAGATTCATAATGATACAATTGATAGAATGATAAAAAAAGCAGGGGTGTATGGAGATAAAAAGGGCTCTCACTACTATAACCTACTATCTAGTCTGCAAAAAAGCATCAGGGGCAGTGATGTGAACGCAGCCCTTTATTATTTGGCACATTTATTGGAAAGTGGTGATTTAGTATCGGTTAATAGAAGACTTCTCGTGATTGCTTATGAAGATATCGGACTTGCTAATCCCGATGTTGGCGGGCGAGTACTGGCTGCCGTAACAGCCTCAGAACGTCTCGGTCTTCCTGAAGCAAGAATCCCGCTAGCCGCAGCAGTGGTAGAAATGTGCTTATCCTCTAAATCAAATTCTGCCTATAAAGCATTAGATGCAGCGATAGAGGGGATTCGATCGGGAAAAGTAGGTGAGATTCCTAAACATCTGCGAGATGCTCATTATTCAGGTGCAAAGGCACTTGGTCATGTTGGCTATCAATATCCTCACGATTATCCCATTGGAACTTTTGGCGGCTGGGTAAATCAAGAGTATTTACCATCCAATTTAAAAGGAACAAAATATTACCATCCGGTTGAAGCCGGCGATGAAAAGAGATTTTCTGCGATTTATGAAAGACTAGAACAATTTAAAAAGGGGAAATAGCTGCTAGAGATGCCATATCCTAACATACATCAAGCGAAAGCCTGCAAGTGCAAGGGTATTGGATAATATGATATAATAGATAAAGTTTATCTAAATAGTATGTTTTTATCTTGTACTATTCATTTATGTTTTCATATAAAGACATTTATCCATATACTTATCTGTTATTTGATTGAAATATATTGAGAGAGGTGTTAGGAAATGAAAATTTCAACAAAGGGACGCTATGGCTTGACTATTATGATTGAATTAGCAAAAAAATATGGTGATGGACCGGTTTCATTAAAATCTATTGCCCAAGCAAATGATTTATCAGAGCATTATTTAGAACAGTTAATTGCTCCTCTAAGGAATGCAGGATTAGTGAGGAGTGTTCGCGGAGCATATGGAGGCTATATTTTAGCTGATGATCCATCCAATATTACAACAGGTGATATCATTCGTGTTCTAGAAGGTCCAATTACACCTGTCGAAGGAATCGAGGATGAAGAGCCGGTGAAACGGGCATTATGGATTAGAATAAGGGATGCAGTGAAAGACGTCCTTGATAATACAACAATCCAAGATTTAGCAAATCATAAAGATGAAGGTGAAATTGATTCCTACATGTTTTATATTTAAAGGCTTTGTTTATTAACATCGTTGATTTTTCACTTCATAATGATAAGCAACCTTTCAGCTGCGCTGAAAGGTGTGAGAAATGGATATTTCTCACGGATGAGTCAAAAGTCAGGCTTATTAACATGGTTCGCTAACAAAGCTTATGTAAAAGGAATTTAGTAAGAAGGTGAAAGATTTGGAACGGATTTATGTCGATCATGCGGCGACAACGCCCATGCACCCGGCAGTTATTGAAAAAATGGCAGGTACAATGGCAGCACATTTCGGTAATCCTTCAAGTATTCATTCCTATGGGCGTGAAGTAAGGAAAATTGTTGATGAAGCCCGGTTTGGTATTGCTCGAAGCATTGGTGCCGCAGAAACAGAAATAATCTTTACGAGCGGCGGAACGGAAGCTGATAATTATGCTATTTTTGGTGCTGCTGAAGCAAATAAGGATAAAGGAAAACATATTATTACAACAAGAATTGAACATCACGCTGTCTTGCATGCCTGTGAAGAATTAGAAAAAAGAGGGTACGAGGTTACTTATTTACCTGTTGATGAAACAGGAATCATTTCTATAACAGACTTTCAAAAATCACTAAGAGATGATACAATCCTTGTTACCATTATGTATGGGAACAATGAAGTAGGAACCATCCAGCCAATTGCGGAAATTGGCCAGATACTAACTGGACATCAAGCCCTTTTTCATACGGATGCGGTACAGGCATACGGGATGGAGAAGATAGATGTTCATGAATTAAAAGTGGATTTGTTGAGCGTATCTGCACATAAAATAAACGGGCCTAAGGGGATTGGTTTTCTCTATATAAAAAATGGAATGAAGCTGGCTCCGCAATCATTTGGGGGAGACCAGGAAAGAAAAAGACGCGCCGGTACAGAAAATGTTCCGGCAATCATTGGTTTCTTTGAAGCAGTGAAGCTGATGGAAGAGGATAGAGAGAAACGCAGGGAGCAGTATAAGCTGTATAAAGAGACAATAATAGACACACTAAAGACTAATCAGATTGTGTGTACGATTAATGGAACTCTTGAGTCTTCATTACCGCATGTATTGAATCTCAGTTTCCCTGGAACCAATGTGGAGGCGCTCTTAGTTAATCTTGATTTAGCTGGGATTGCTGCATCAAGCGGGTCTGCCTGCACAGCTGGCGCAGTTGAGCCTTCGCATGTCCTTGTCAGCATGTTTGGAAAAAAATCTGATAAGTTGACGAACTCGATTCGATTTAGCTTTGGCATATCGAATTCAGTTGAGCAAATGAAAAAGGTCGGAGACGAAATGACTAAAATTGTACAAAGATTAACGAATAAATAGGTGAAAGGAGGAAGCTTTGGTGAAGGAACCAAAAGACACACGTGTTGTAGTAGGCATGTCTGGCGGCGTAGATTCTTCTGTTGCGGCTCTTCTGTTAAAACAGCAAGGGTATGATGTCATTGGCATTTTTATGAAAAACTGGGATGATACGGATGAGTTTGGCGTATGTACAGCGACAGAGGATTATGAAGATGTCATACGTGTCTGCAATCAAATTGGAATCCCATATTATGCCGTCAATTTTGAGAAGCAGTACTGGGATAAAGTATTTACGTATTTTCTTGATGAATATAAGGCGGGAAGAACGCCCAATCCAGATGTCATGTGTAACAAGGAAATAAAGTTTAAAGCCTTTTTAGAGCACGCAATGAACTTAGGGGCGGATTATTTAGCAACCGGACATTATGCGCGGGTAGAATATCGTGACGGGGAATATAAGATGCTCCGAGGGATTGATGAAAATAAGGATCAAACATATTTTCTTAATCAATTATCGCAGGAACAGCTTTCAAAGGTCATGTTCCCAATCGGAGGCATTGAAAAGATGCGAGTTCGGGAAATTGCTAAAGAAGCAGGATTAGCAACAGCAACGAAAAAGGACAGTACAGGAATTTGCTTCATTGGAGAACGGAACTTTAAAACCTTCCTAAGTCAATATTTACCTGCACAGCCGGGCAATATGGAGACCTTCGATGGCGAAGTAGTTGGTAAGCATGATGGTCTCATGTATTACACGATTGGTCAGCGCCATGGACTTGGGATTGGCGGAGCCGGTGAACCTTGGTTCGCCATCGGTAAGGATTTAAAACGCAATATTCTTTATGTTGGACAAAGCTTTCATAACGAAAAGTTATACTCTACATCCATTATCGCAACAAATGTAAGTTGGGTGTCCAACATAGAAAAACCGTCAAACTTTGAATGCACGGCGAAATTCAGATATCGTCAGCCGGATAATCAAGTGACAGTTGAAGTAATGGATAACCAAAAGGTAAAAGTAGTGTTCAAAGAACCAATTCGCGCTGTCACTCCAGGACAAGCAGTTGTTTTTTACAATGGTGATGAATGTCTCGGCGGCGGAACAATTGATAAAGTATTTAAAAATGATGAACAACTAACGTATGTAGGGTAATACGAAAGGTTGTTTTAAAAGGTGCCAGGAATCCGCAGTGTAACTGTGATGCTTGGCGCTTTTTTTATGGTTCTAGTTCTTATCAAGAGGTGAAGTATGCTATACTTTTTTATTGAACAATACGAACGGAGTGAAGAACTTTGGATAAAAATCAGCTAGGAATTCAATATATGCAGGAAGGTAAGTGGGAGGATGCAGCAAAGGTTTTTATGGAGGCGATTGAAGAGACTCCAAATGAACCTGTTTCGTACATAAACTTTGGCAATCTTCTGGCTGCTGTTGGTGAAACAGAAAGAGCGCTTCAATTTTTCCAAAAGGCAATTGAGTTAGACGAAAAGGCAGCTGCCGCCTATTATAGTGCAGGGAATGTCTATTATGAGAATGAGCAATTCGATCAGGCGAAAACCATGTTTGAAACGGCGATGAAAAAAGGACTAGATTCTTCAGATAACTTTTTTATGCTGGGTATGTCCCTTGCGGCATTGGAACAGCCTTTAAAAGCTCTTCCCTATTTTCAAAGATGTACGGAATTGAATGAACAGGATGCAGAAGGTTTTTTCCAATACGGACTTTGTTTAGCGAATCAGCAATATATTGATGAAGCGATTAAGCAATTTGAGAAATGTATCGAGATTGACCAACAGCATGCAGATGCTTTTTATAATTTAGGTGTGGCATATGGTTTTCAGGAAAACGGTGAAAAGGCATTAGAAATGTTTGAAAAAGCACTTGAAATTCAACCGGATCATCTATTAGCAGGTCACGGAAAACGTTTGATTGAAGAGGCAGGTCAATAACAGGATAAGAATAAAGTCATAAACGGCAAGGAGGGGAAAGAAGAGTGGAAAAGCAGGATTCACTTGATTTATATGGTGAACAGGGAAAATTTATCAAAGGAAAACCGATTGTAACGATTTTTCATAATGAACAAAATTTATATACCGTTTTAAGAATTAGAGTGGATGAAACAAATGAAAATTATGATGATAAAGAAGCGGTTATTACAGGTTATTTCCCGAGAATCCATGAGCAGGAAGTGTATATTTTTTATGGTGAAATGAAAGAGCATCAAAAATTTGGCCTGCAATTTCATGCTACACATTTTCGTAAAGATATGCCGCAAACAAAGCAAGGCGTTGTTACCTACCTTTCAAGTGAGCTCTTTAAGGGAATTGGTAGGAAAACCGCCGAGAAAATTGTTGATACGCTCGGTGAAAATGCCATTACAAGGATTTTAAATCAGCCTTCCCTGCTCGAACAAGTCCCCAAATTGCCGCCTGATAAAGCAAAGGATTTATATGATACCCTGATGGAGCATCAAGGTCTTGAGCAGGCGATGATTGCGTTAAATCAATATGGCTTTGGTCCACAGTTATCGATGAAAATTTATCAGGTCTATAAAGAATTAACGATAGATGTCATTCAAACGAACCCTTATAAGCTAGTTGAGGATGTAGAGGGAATTGGCTTTGCTCGTGCAGATGAACTCGGACACCAGCAAGGAATTACCGGCAGTCATCCAGACCGGATAAAAGCAGGCTGTCTGTATATTTTGGAGCAGGAATGCATGCAAAATGGTCATGTGTTTGTCGATGCTGAGTACCTGCTGGTCAGTGTGCAAAAGCTGCTTGAAGAAAATAAGCGCGACCAAATTGAATTTGCTGATATCACAAATGAGTTATCAAGGCTTGAAGAAGAAAGAAAAATTATTGTTGAAGAAAAAAGGTTTTACCTGCCGTATCTTTATTTTTCCGAGAAGGGGCTTGTAACAAGTATTAAAAAACTTCTTAAGCAAACCGAGTATGCCGACCAATTTCCTGAATCGGAGTTCTTGCTGGCGCTTGGCCAATTAGAAGAACGTATTGGTGTTCAATATGCACCAACGCAAAAGGATGCCATTCAAACAGCCTTGATGTCTCCGCTGTTATTATTAACAGGAGGTCCGGGTACGGGAAAAACGACTGTTATAAAAGGAATTGTAGAATTATATGCAGAGCTTCACGGCTGCTCGCTTGATCCTAAGGACTATAAAAAAGATGAACCATTTCCATTTTTACTAGCTGCCCCCACCGGCCGTGCAGCAAAACGTATGACTGAATCGACTGGACTTCCGGCCGTGACGATTCATCGATTGCTGGGATGGAATGGAAGTGAGGGCTTCGATCATCATGAAGACAATCCATTAGAAGGGAAAATCCTGATAGTGGATGAAACATCTATGGTCGATATTTGGCTAGCAAACCGGCTATTTAAAGCCTTACCTGATCACATTCAGGTTATTCTTGTGGGGGACGAGGATCAGCTTCCATCTGTCGGCCCAGGGCAGGTATTAAGGGATTTGCTTCAATCCAATGTGATTCCGACGATTCGATTAACAGATATCTACCGCCAAGCAGAAGGTTCTTCGATTATTGAACTGGCTCATGAAATTAAAAAAGGGAAGTTACCGAAAGATGTCAGTGTGCAGCAAGCCGATCGATCCTTTTTTCGTTGTCAAACCGGGCAAATAGCCAATGTCATTGAAAAGGTAGTCTTAAATGCTAAGAAAAAAGGGTACACACCAAGGGATATTCAAGTTTTAGCACCCATGTATAAAGGACCGGCAGGAATTGACCGCCTAAATGAAATGCTTCAGGAGATACTAAATGGAAATAAGGATGGTTCGCGAAAAGAGCTCGCTTTTGGGAATATAAAGTATCGGGTCGGTGATAAGGTACTTCAGCTTGTTAATCAGCCTGATAAGCATGTTTTTAATGGTGATATGGGTGAAATCGTGTCTGTATTTTATGCAAAAGAAAATACAGAAAAGCAGGATATGGTTGTGGTTTCCTTTGAAGGGATCGAAATTACTTATACGAGGCAGGATTTAAATCAAATCACGCTTGCTTACTGCTGCTCGGTTCATAAATCACAGGGAAGCGAATTTCCAATTGTCATCTTGCCGATTGTGAAAAGCTATTATAGAATGCTGCAGAGGAATTTGATTTATACCGCTATTACAAGGAGTAAACAATTCTTAATCCTTTGTGGTGAAGAAGAGGCGTTAAGACTTGGTGTTGAGCGATCAGATGAACAATCCCGGCAAACCACTTTAGCTGAAAAACTTCAAATAGAACTGAATGAAGCAATGAGGGAACCATTGCCAACAAAGGGACTAATGGATGAAACTCTTCAAACGGGGGAAATAACCTATGAAGAAATGATGATGAATGTTGATCCAATGATTGGAATGGAAAATGTGACGCCTTATGAATATATGTAGGTTAAAAGAGTATCTGTATGGATGCTCTTTATTATTCACAAATTTCCTTTTCTAATGGAAAACGTTTCTTCTTATGTTTTATGGACATCAGCACATAATAATATTGTTCGGAAGGGTGGGATTACTTTTGCGGACATTTTCATTATTAAAGGGGCTGCCTGTGTTTGAACTGAAAACAGGTTCAAAAATAGGTGAGATATGTGACTTAAATATATCTAATGATGGAATGGTTAGAGGGTTATTAATTAAAAAAGGCGTTTTCTTAAAAAAAACATATAAAATCAATGTGAAGGATGTATCTTCTTTTGGCTTTGATGGGGTTATGATTGAAGACCGGGAAGTTCTAGAACCATTAACAGACCCGAAAGAATACACGTTTGAGAACCAAGGACGGCTTCTCGGGAGAATGATGATGACTAGTGAAGGAGAGCGCCTTGGTTTCTTAGAGGATGTATATTTTCTGGAAGAAGCGGGAACGATTATAGGGTATGAATTATCGGATGGCTTCTTTTCAGACATCATGGAAGGAAAACGTGTGGTGAAAGCTGATAAACCGCCTGCGATTGGGAAGGATGCCATCATAGTGAAGGTAAAATAACTGTGAGGTGTTCTTGTGTTTAATTGCCCTAATTGTCAGAGTAAGGATATCGGTAAAATTGGTATCAATCAATATTACTGTTGGAATTGTTTTATAGAACTAACAACTTCAAACGGTCTGATTCTTACCCATCAGGTTGAAGAAGATGGATCTTTAAGCTCACTTGATGATTTGTTTGATGAAGATGAACGTCGGTTTATCCTATAAAAAGCTTTGAGGTGAATCTTATGAATAAAGTGATAACTTCCATGCTTGCTGTAAGTGCTGGAGTGGCCGCTTATAATTATGTGCAGAAAAATAACCTCATTTCGAACCGGCAAATGCGAAAAATGAAAAAAGGCATGAAAGCTTTATTTTAGGCAAATTTAATTAGAAAAGGGATAACCTGTTTTGAGGTTATCCCTTATTCATATTATTTTCGTATGGAATAATCAGTTAATAGGTATAAAAAATGTATTTGCCTTCACAATAAGAATAAGGAGGCGGTAAGCGTTGAATATCTCTTTAAAATGGTATTACCGTTTAGGGTTTCTGCTCCTTTTTATGATTGTATTGTTTATCTTTATTAAATTGCAGCCTATTTGGCTTCCTATCCTAAAGGTAATGTTTAAGATTTTGTTCCCGTTTATTGCAGCTGCATTTATTACCTATCTTCTTCATCCGCTTATTGAAAGGATTCATGAAGGAGGATTACATAGAGGTCTTGCTGTTTTTATCATTTATTTTCTTTTTTTTGGCGGTGTTGGATATGCCTTTTATAAGGGGTTGCCTGAGTTCATCAAACAGTTGAAGGATTTAGCGGAGAGTGTACCCGAACTTACCAATCAGTATATGATTTTTGTTGACTATATACAAAATAAAACAGCTGCATGGCCTGATGGGATTCAAGAGAGAGTAAATGAAGGCATTGTTTCTATTGAACAACGCTTGGCTGCCATTCTTTCAAATGTCATTAATTCAATTCTTGAGCTCGTAGGCTCTCTATTTACGATTGCCATTATTCCCTTTATTTCGTTTTATATGTTGAAGGACTATGCGCTTATAAAAAAAACAGTTTGGTATTTAACACCAAGAAAATGGCGGCAGGGGGGATTATTACTCTTAAGAGATATTGATAAATCTTTAGGAAGCTATATTAGAGGACAGACACTTGTCTGTGTTGTAATAGGGACATTAACTGCACTTTTGTTTTGGTTATTTCACATGAAATACCCTTTACTACTCGGGATTATCATTGGCATAACGAATGTGATCCCTTATTTTGGACCGGTTATCGGTGCTATTCCCGCAGTGATCATTGCTTCGACTATTTCAGTAAAAATGGTAATGATAACGGCAGGTATTATTTTTTCAATGCAATTTCTAGAAGGCAATATATTGTCACCGCTTATCGTTGGAAAAAGTCTCCATATGCATCCGCTTATTATTATTCTTGCCCTTTTTGCCGGTGAAGAAATTGGCGGAATACCAGGCATGATTTTGTCGGTTCCGCTTTTCGCTATTTTGAAGGTAGGCTTACTTCACACAATAAAGTATTTTGGTAAAAAGAATACAGTCAATCCGTTCAAACAAAACGAAACAAGAGAAGAGATATAACCAGTATTTCATACGGTCAAATATTGACAAGCTTTTGAGAATATCGCATAATGCGTAATATAATCATACTTACATAATTAAACATGAAGAAGGAACGAGTATGTTATAGCCCATCTAAATGTGAGTAATCACGAAAGAGAGGAGCTTTCATGGCTGAGAGAAGCTCTAGATGAAGAATAACAGAAGGCTAATCCTGAGTGCAGCTAATCACTGCCGTAATGCCGCGTTAAGGTGATATTGAGAGATGAATGCGAGTTCTTGTATTCATAATCAGGGTGGTACCGCGAGTGAAGCTTCTCGTCCCTGTCCAGGGAGAGGGCTTTTTTTGTGCAATAAAATAAATACTAGCTCTAGCACTTTATTTGTTCAACTTTGTGAAAATAATAGGAGGTTAATAAATTGAAAAAACTTACAGGTTCAGAAATTCGTCAGATGTTTTTAGATTTCTTTAAAGAAAAAGGTCATGCGGTGGAACCAAGTGCATCGCTTGTTCCTCATGAAGATCCTTCATTATTATGGATTAACAGCGGTGTAGCAACACTGAAAAAATACTTTGATGGCCGTGTTGTTCCTGAGAATCCTCGTATAACAAATGCGCAAAAGTCCATTCGGACAAATGATATTGAAAATGTAGGTAAAACGGCCCGTCACCACACATTCTTTGAAATGCTGGGTAATTTTTCAATTGGTGATTATTTTAAAGAAGAAGCCATCGATTGGGCTTGGGAATTTCTAACGGATGAGAAATGGATTGGCTTTGAAAAGGAAAAGCTTTCTGTGACGATTCATCCTGAAGATGAGGAAGCATTTGAACTTTGGAATCGTAAAATAGGCGTTCCACAAGAGCGGATTATCCGTTTGGAAGGAAACTTTTGGGATATTGGGGAAGGTCCGAGTGGCCCGAATACAGAGATATTCTATGACCGCGGACCCGAATTCGGAAACGATCCTAAAGACCCTGAATTGTATCCTGGCGGTGAAAATGACCGTTATTTAGAAGTATGGAATCTTGTGTTTTCTGAATTCAATCATAATCCGGATGGCACGTATACACCGCTGCCAAAGAAAAATATTGATACAGGAATGGGACTTGAACGTATCACGTCTGTCGTACAAAATGTAGAAACAAACTTTGATACGGATTTATTTATCCCAATTATTCGTGCAACAGAAGAAATATCGGGAGCTAAATATGGAAAAGAGAAAGAAACGGATGTTGCCTTTAAAGTCATTGCAGACCACATCAGAACGGTTGCTTTTGCGATTGGTGATGGAGCCATTCCGTCAAATGAAGGACGCGGCTATGTATTAAGACGTTTATTAAGAAGAGCGGTACGTTATGCAAAACAAATTGGAATCAATCGACCATTTATGTTTGAACTTGTGGCAGTTGTGGGAGAAATAATGGTAGATTTCTATCCTGAGGTGAAAGAGAAACGTGCTTTTATTGAAAAGGTTGTGAAAAATGAGGAAGAACGGTTCCACGAAACACTTCATGAAGGCTTAACGATTTTATCTGAAGTGATCAAAAAGGAAAAAGACAAGGGCAGTACGAAGATTTCTGGTGCCGATGTTTTCCGTCTGTATGACACGTACGGTTTCCCAGTTGAGCTGACAGAAGAATATGCTGAAGAAGAAGGTATGACCGTTGATCACGAAGGTTTTGAACTAGAAATGGAACAGCAGCGTGAGCGTGCACGCTCCGCTCGTCAGGATGTTGATTCTATGCAGGTTCAAAGCGGTGTTCTAAGTGAAATTAAGCATGAAAGTAATTTTGAAGGCTATGACCAGCTACAATTAGAAGCAAATGTTATTGTCGTGTTAAAGGATGGTCAACTAACAGAGGAAGTCCAGTCAGGTGAAGAATTCCAATTTATACTTGATCAAACACCTTTCTATGCAGAGAGCGGCGGCCAAATTGCTGATAGAGGATACCTCGAAGCCGCAGGAGTAAAGGTCGACGTTCTAGACGTACAGAAGGCACCGAATGGACAGAATCTTCATCGTGCTGTCGTAACAGAAGGAACTCTTAAGGTTAATACAAAGGTACAGGCTTATGTTAATGAGGAGAATCGGGCAAAGATAATCAAAAACCATACCGCAACACACCTTTTACATCAAGCACTAAAGGATGTACTTGGAACACATGTGAATCAAGCAGGTTCCTTAGTAGAGCCAGACCGTCTACGCTTTGACTTTTCGCATTTTGGCCAGGTTCATGGTGATGAATTGGAAAGAATCGAAGAAATCGTTAATGAACAAATTTGGAAGAGCATTATGGTTGATATTAGCTACAAAGGGATTAATGAGGCAAAAGCGATGGGAGCAATGGCCCTATTTGGAGAAAAATATGGTGATATTGTTCGGGTTGTAAAAGTAGGCGATTTCAGTCTTGAGCTTTGCGGAGGCTGTCATGTTCCAAATACTTCTGTTATCGGGTTATTTAAGATTGTTTCTGAAAGCGGAATTGGTGCCGGAATCCGCCGTATCGAAGCTGTAACAGGCGAGGGTGCATATAGCTTGATGAATAATCAAATCAATATTTTAAAGGAAGCAGCTGCAAAATTAAAAACAAATCCGAAAGAAGTACCAGCTAGAATTGAAATCCTACAGAATGAAATGAAGCAACTGCAGCGCGAAAATGAATCTTTAGCAACAAAATTGGGCAATATTGAAGCGGGTAGTCTAGTATCGAATGTGAAGGATATTAATGGGGTTCCTGTGTTAGCGGCGAAGGTTCAAGGAACAGACATGAATAATCTCCGTAATATGGCGGATGATTTGAAGCAAAAACTCGGATCAGGAATTGTTGTTCTAGGCAGCCCTGTTGAAGGAAAAGTGAATTTAATTGCTGCAGTAACAAAGGATTTGATGGAAAAAGGCTTCCATGCTGGTAAACTAATTAAGGAAGTAGCAGCAAGATGCGGCGGAGGCGGGGGCGGCCGTCCAGATATGGCCCAAGCAGGAGGGAAAGATCCGGAAAAACTAGATGCAGCCCTAGAATATGTTGAAGAATGGGTGAAATCCATTTGATATTGTCATAAAGTAGTGTAAAATAAATACAACTACTATCTTAATCGGTATTTGAAGATAATTACGTTTGTTTTTTCCTCTACAAAAAGTGAGGTGTAAATGATGAGCTCATTTGATCAAACAATGAGATTCAATTTTCCTGAAGAACCTTTTGAGCATAATGTCAAGGAAGTGCTTCTCCAAGTGTATGAAGCTTTACAGGAGAAAGGATATAATCCGATTAACCAAATTGTTGGGTATCTATTATCGGGTGATCCAGCCTATATCCCTAGACACCGGGATGCGCGGAATATGATACGTAAACTTGAACGGGATGAAATCATTGAAGAATTAATGAAATCCTATTTGAAGGAAAACAAAGCATAGGACAGGCACCAGGAAGGGAAACAGGCAGTACAAGGCGGCAAAATCACTTTCTAACGTATCGTATGTTTTATGTAGAAAATGACAAGGCACTTTTGGAAGGATAAAGGTGCCTTGTTTTATGAAAAAATATAAATAGAAATGGTTAAACTTTTTGTATAGGAAAATGGTATTCATTTATTTCTTTACGAAAGATGAAAGCATCAAAATGGTGAGGGATCTCAAGAATGCGAATGATGGGCTTAGATGTTGGTTCCAAAACGGTTGGCGTTGCATTAAGTGATGCTTTTGGCTGGACTGCACAAGGATTAACAACAATAGCAATTAATGAGGCTGAAGGAGAATATGGCTTCAGTGAAGTGGAAAAGATATTAAAAGAATATGAGGTTAGCACGATTGTAGTTGGATTGCCTAAAAATATGAATGGAACAATTGGCCCGCGAGGTGAAGCGAGTCAATTTTATGCCGATGAGCTGAATAAACAATTTGGCATTCCAGTCGTTCTTTGGGATGAAAGGCTGACAACCGTTGCAGCAGAGAAGCTGCTGTTAGAAGCAGATATCAGCCGCAAGAAGAGGAAAAAGGTAATTGATAAAATGGCAGCTGCTATGATCCTTCAAGGATATTTAGATAGTAAAAATTAATGAGGTGATAAATATGAACCACGGTGAAAATAATATTACTGTAGTTGATGAAGAAGGAAACGAACAATTATGTGAAGTGCTGTTCACATTCGACTCTGAAGAATTTGGCAAATCATATGTTCTTTATTATCCAATTGGTGCAGACGATGATGAAGAGGAAATTGAAATTCATGCCTCTTCTTTCTCTCCGAGTGAAAATAATGAAGACGGCGAATTGATGCCAATTGAAACAGATGAAGAATGGGATTTAATCGAAGAAATGCTCAATACGTTTATGGATGAACAGGACGAAGAAGAATAAATAGAAACAGATCGACTATTGTTGTCGGTCTGTTTTTTTATAATTTTTAGTTCAAGAGCCACTTATCTCTTCCTTAAAACGGATTAGGCTCCCAATTCTATTCTTTTTTACGCAGATATAAAAATATAGTATAATGATTCGGGATATGCAATACCCTGATGAATGGAGGGGAATGAATGGGGAAAAAAGAGAAAAAGGACGAACATTCAGGTCTAATGGAAGAATTAAAAGAACGTCAAAATGAAGCAAAGGTAGTACGTAAGGTAGTTGCTATTATAACCGTTTCTATATTATTAATTGCCATTATTGTATTCGGCGGAGGGTTTCTTTACATTAATTCTGCCTTAAAACCTGTAGACCCTGACAGTAAAATAGAAAAAAAGATTGAAATTCCTATTGGTTCAGGCGTTTCAACTATTTCACAAATATTAGAGGATAATGGGATTATTAAAGATGCCCGTGTATTTAAATATTATGTGAAGTTTAAAAACGAATCGGGCTTTATGGCTGGCGAATATGTCATGAATCCAACAATGACTCTGCCACAAATTGTGAATAGCTTAAAAACAGGAAAGGTCATGCAGAAAGCTGTTTTTAAGATAACCATTCCTGAAGGGAAAAAGTTGACAGAAATCGCAGAGATTATTGCCAAAAGTACGAACCATAAGCCAGAAGAGATATTGACAGCATTAAATGATCAAACATTTATTGAATCACTCATATCTCAATATCCGGAATTACTAACGAATGAAGTCTTGAATCCACTAGTTAAATATCCGCTTGAAGGATATTTATATCCGGCTACTTATCCATTCTACAAGGAAGATCCTTCAATTGAAGACATTGCCAAAGTCATGCTGAATAAGACAAAGTCAGTAGTCGATGAATATCGTATTCAAATTGAAGAAAAGCAAATGACGGTTCACCAGTTATTAACAATGGCTTCTTTAATTGAAGAAGAAGCCACGGAAAAGGTAGATAGAAATCAGATTTCAAGTGTTTTTTATAATCGGATTGATGCTGGAATGCCCCTGCAGACGGACCCGACCGTTCTGTATGCCAAAGGGGAGCATAAGGAAAAGGTGTATTATAAGGACTTAGAAATAGAGGACCCTTATAATACGTATATGAATCCTGGACTAACTCCAGGCCCAATAGCTAATGCAGGTTTATCCTCAATCGAGGCAGCGTTAGAACCGGCCGAAACGGATTTTCTATATTTCCTGGCAACGCCTGAGGGTGAAGTCTTATTCTCTAAAACACTTGCTGAGCATAATGAGAAGAAAGCAGAACATATCCAATAAGGGAAGAAAATACTAGTAAGGAATAGGAACGGGGAGTAACTATTATTGGCATTTCCCGTTCTTTTATGTTAAAATGGTTCAAGTGTTCTTAAATCATTTTCGAGTAGCGTAAACACAGTTATGCAGGAGACTCCTGCAATCGTTATAATCGAGTTTCTCGATTAACGTCTTTCTGTGAAACGCTATTTTTTTCATGTTTCACAGAATGAGGTGGTTATAAGGTGAAAAACGATAAGGTACATGCTTATATTGAAAATTTAATTCCGGAACGTCCGGAATTTTTCGTAAACATGGAGACTTACGCTGCTGAAAATCATATCCCTATCATGGAATTAGCTGGAATGGAGGCCATGATACAATTGCTTCGTATTGCCCAACCGAAAAAAATTCTTGAAGTTGGTACAGCTATTGGATATTCAGCGTTACGAATGGCTCATGCACTTCCAAATGCAAAGATAACTACAATTGAAAGGGATAATGAGCGTGCAGCGTTAGCACAACAATATATTGAGCAGTTAGGTAAGAGTGCGCAAATTCGTATAATTCTTGGCGATGCTCTTGAGGTTGAAGAAGATGTTGCTTCATCTGCACCCTATGATGTGATTTTTATTGATGCCGCAAAGGGTCAGTACAAGCGGTTTTTCGAGCTGTATTCAGGCTATTTAACAGAGCAGGGTATCATTGTTACAGATAATGTACTGTTTAAGGGATTAGTTGCTGAAGAAACGATTGAAAGCAAACGGACAGCTAATCTGGTAAAAAAAATTCATCAGTTTAATGAATGGCTGATGACTCATACTGATTTTCATACAGTAATTTTACCCGTTGGAGACGGTGTAGCAATAAGTAAGAAGAGGTGAAGAGCGTGAAAAAACCAGAATTACTCGTAACACCAGCAGATGTTAATCAGATTCTTCCATTAATGGAGGCAGGCGCAGATGCATTTGTTATTGGTGAACAAAGATATGGACTGCGTTTAGCAGGAGAATTTTCCCGTGAGCAAGTGGAAAAAACGATTAGAATAGCTCATGAAAATGGTAAAAAAGTATATGTGGCAATGAATGCTCTATTTCATAATGATAAAGTACCTGAACTTGCCGGCTATCTTCAGTTCTTACAAAAGGCGGGGGCAGACGCTGTCATCTTTGGAGATCCAGCTGTATTAATGGCGGCAAGAGAAGCTGCTCCTGATTTAAAGCTTCACTGGAGTACAGAAAAGTTAGGGACGAATTGGTACACATGTAATTATTGGGGTCGAAAAGGAGCAAAACGTGCCGTTCTTGCCCCAGAAATTAATCTGGATGCGATTCTTGAAATGAAAGAAGAGGCCGAGATTGAAATTGAGGTTCAGGTTCATGGCATGATCAATATGTTCCAATCAAAACGATCACTCCTTGGTCACTATTTTGAGTATCAAGGAAAAACGATGGAAGTTGAAAATCGTAAACAGGAAAAAAATATGTTTTTGCATGACAAAGAACGTGAAAATAAATATCCTATCTTTGAAGATGAAAACGGGACCCATATTATGAGCCCAAATGATATGTGTGTGATTGATGAATTGCAGGATATGATTGAAGCAGGAGTAGATTCGTTTAAAATCGACGGTATTCTTCAGGACCCGGCATATGTAATAGAAGTAACAAAGCTGTACCGTCAGGCAATCGATACTTGTTTTGCGGATCCTGATGCATACGAGGATATAAAGACCGAATTACTCGAGAAAATAGAAGAAATTCAACCTGAACACCGTCCGCTTGATACAGGTTTCTTCTTTAAAGAAACAGTCTATTAATCGAAAAGCGGAGCCGCCTTGCCCAGGGACGACCGGCTTAAGCTGTCTCGTTCTGAAGGTTGTTCTTTTAACCTTCAGAACGAGACAGCTTAAGACCCGAGTCCCTAGGAGGCGGAGCTAGACAGCGAAAAACGGAGCTAATCAAAAGAATCTGTCAGCAGAAAATTAGAAAGGGGATTATAATGTCTATTACGAAAGAACCTATTTCACAAATAGTGAACGGTAAACGTGTAATTGTTAAAAAACCGGAACTATTAGCACCTGCTGGTAATCTTGAGAAATTAAAAATTGCTGTGCATTATGGTGCGGATGCGGTATTTATAGGGGGCCAGGAATATGGTCTTCGCTCAAACGCTGATAACTTCACCTTTGAAGAAATGAAGGAAGGCGTAGAATTTGCGAAAAAATACGGTGCGAAGATATATGTAACAACTAATATTATCGCCCATAACGAAAATATTGATGGATTAGAAGACTATTTACTTGGTTTAAAGGAAGCAGGAATACATGGAATTATTGTTGCGGATCCATTAATTATTGAAACCTGTCAGCGATTAGCCCCAGAAATAGAAGTACACTTAAGTACACAGCAATCTTTATCAAATTGGAAAGCAGTCCAATTTTGGAAGGAAGAAGGTCTTCAGCGTGTAGTACTTGCCCGTGAAACAAGTGCTGAAGAAATTCGTGAAATGAAAGAAAAGGTTGATATTGAAATTGAGACCTTTGTCCATGGCGCCATGTGTATTGCTTATTCAGGCCGCTGTACATTAAGTAATCATATGACAGCACGTGATTCCAATAGGGGCGGATGCTGTCAATCATGCCGTTGGGACTATGATTTATATCAGCTGAATAATGATGAAGAGGTTGCCTTATTTAGTCAAGATGATGCACCGTTTGCTATGAGTCCAAAGGATTTAAATTTAATTCAATCGATTCCAACTATGATTGAATTGGGCATTGACAGCTTGAAAGTTGAAGGACGGATGAAATCTATTCACTATATTGCAACAGTGGTGAGTGTTTATCGCAAAGTGATTGATTCTTACTGCGCAGATCCAGATCATTTTGTCATTCAACCGGAATGGCTTAAAGAATTGGAAAAATGTGCAAACCGGGAAACGGCTCCTGCATTTTTTGAAGGAGTTCCAGGGTATAAAGAGCAGATGTTTGGAAATCATAGCAAAAAGACAAGCTTTGATTTTGCCGGACTAGTTTTAGACTATAACCCAGAAACAAGTATGGTGACATTACAACAGCGCAATCATTTTAAACCAGGTCAAGAGGTAGAATTCTTTGGACCTGAAATTGAGAATTTTACTCAGGTGGTTGAGAAGATATGGGATGAAGATGGCAATGAGCTTGATGCTGCCCGACATCCACTGCAAATCGTCCAATTTAAGGTCACTAAGCCTGTTTATCCAAATAATATGATGCGTAAAGAGCTGTAAACAAATCATAGGATTAAGAAGCTTTTTTCAAGAAATTGATCTAAAAAGGTCAAGTATTATTGCATAATAATCATTTTTATGCAACAATAGCATAAATAATTATTACCTTTTATTATCAAACAAAAATGCGCGTTCTATTAAGGACGCGCATGTATATATTTTAATCAAATAAGAGGTATTTACACAATCTAATGGGGGTTGTGAACACTAGAAGGAGTGAAAGGTTTTGGCAGTAGAAAAAGTATTTCCAATGACACAAGCTGGTAAAGAAAAGCTTGAGCAAGAGTTAGAACATTTGAAAACGGTTAAACGTAAAGAAGTTGTTGAAAGGATTAAAATTGCCCGCAGCTTCGGTGACTTATCTGAGAACTCTGAATATGATTCAGCGAAAGAAGAACAAGCGTTTGTTGAAGGACGTATTACTACAATTGAAAATATGATTCGTAATGCCAAAATAATTGGAGAAGACGAATTGAACAGTGATACGGTTCAATTAGGAAGCTCAGTTACATTTATTGAACTTCCGGATGGAGATGAAGAAACCTATACAATTGTAGGAAGCGCAGAAGCTGACCCATTTGAAGGGAAAATCTCAAATGACTCTCCAATTGCGAAAAGCTTGCTTGGCCGTAAAGTTGGGGATCAAGTAGCAGTTCAGACTCCAGGTGGAGAAATGAATGTAAAAATTGTTACAATTAAATAATTCTGATAAAATTGTTTATATTGAATGCACCTCGTCAACACTTTTGACGAGGTGTTGTTTATTATGTGGAGAACAAGAGCAATCATTATGATTGGCTTCTGTCTAGTATGCTTTGCTTTATTAATAGGCAGATTAATGCAACTACAGCTTTTTGAGACCGAGCATTTTTCCAAGCATGGCATCAACTTGTTAGAGGAAAGTGTGTCTCAAAGGTCACAGGCTATTGTAATAGATAGTGGCAGAGGGGGCTTTCTAGATAAAAACGGAAAGGCTTTGACGCATCAAAATATTCCAGTGCTCATTCTTTTTCCTTTCCTAAAAAAAACAGACTGGGATGTTCAGAAGGTTGCTTCAATTATCGGTGTTTCATCCAAAGAATTAATAAACGAAGTAGAAGAAGCAAAGGTGCCTTTCGCGTTCGGAGGTCCAGAACCTTTGCAATTAACGAAAAAGCAAATGGAAGAAATTAATCAACAGAAAATTCCTGGCGTATTTGCAGTTGAGAAGAAGTTTGATATTGATACCAATCCTGCTGAGCATGTGATTGGTATTACAGGAGAAAATGAGACATTATTGAAAAAACGCTATCCTGATAAAAAGGTCTCTCCAAAAACCTCAATTGGTTTAACCGGCCTGGAAAAAAGCTTTGACGAATTTTTATTACCTGAAGGGGAAGCAAAGCTTGTTTATCACGTGGATGCGAGCGGCGGACCGCTATTTGGGATTAATGTAAAATATGTAGAACCTGCTAATCCCTTTTATCCAATTAATATTAGAACAACGATTGATTCCAGCTTACAGCACACAGCGGAAGAATTAGTGGATAAACACGGAATTAAAAAAGGCGGTCTTGTGCTTTTGGATATTGAAACAAATACGGTTCTTTCCATGGTGTCCCGTCCAAAAATTAATAAAAATGATCCGTTTAATGAAAAAACTAGCGGAACGCAAAATTTAATGTTAAAACAGCAAATAACAGGCTCTGTGTTTAAAACAGTTGTAGCAGCTGCTGCTATTGAGAATCAAATAGATGATACAGCAAGGCTGTTTGATTGCAGCAGGAAAATCAATGGTGACATCGATTCACATTATCAATATGGTCAATTAAACATGATGGATAGCTTTGCTAAGAGCTGCAACAATACATTTGCTACGTTAGCAAAAGAATTACAGACAAAGAATCCAAATATCCTAGAGGAGTTTGCAAAAAAATTATCGTTTGTTGGTCCGTCAGGGTGGGAAGGGGATATTTATCATTATGAGAATTTTAAACAACTACCTGAAGAAGACAATGGAAGGGTATTTTTATCGGATGAAGCAAGAACAGATAGAAATTTTGTGGGGCTAACCGGGATTGGACAGCACGAAGTTCGAGCAACACCGCTTGCTGTAGCCAATATGATGGCGACAATTGCCAGAGGTGGAAAGAAAGAATTAGTCAGAGCAGCATCAGCTATCGAATATAAAAATGGGACATCTTTACTAACTTTTAAAGAAAAGAATCAGGCTGGAGAAAAAATTTCATCCTATACAGCAACAAAGCTGCAAAGGCTTTTGCGCCATGTGGTGACACATGATGAAGGAACAGGCAGATGGTTTGAGAATTTACCCTATGAAGTAGCTGGTAAATCTGGTACCGGTGAAACAGGAAAATTTATGGGAGGGGTGCAGCTGCATAACAAGTGGTTTGCTGGATACTTTCCCTATCAAAATCCTAGATATGCACTGGTAGTGGTCAATCTTGATGTGCTAGAAAATGAAGGTGGTGTGAACCTTCTTTACTCAGATATGGTAAAATCAATTTATGAGTACGATCAAACCCAATAAGAGTGAATTTTGGACCTTTTTTTCAGTCTAATCCTGTGATATAGTTGAATCTGTTTTTAAATAAATACCTTTTGGCGCTGGTCACTATTATTAGGAATGATAAGAGAAATGTTTTTTTGGGAGAGGAGAATAAAACAATGAGAGACGACAAACAGCCCATGAATGAAAAATCTCGTTCGCTGATTCGATCGAAAAGACGAAAAACTAATATTATATTAAATAGCCTAATTGTCATCGTTTTATTATTAATTATATTTGTTTCAGTTAATATTTTCTTTGGTAATGATGAAACTGCCCGGGAGAAAAAAACTCTTGCAGGAGCAGACAGCAGCATCATCGCAGATTCAGAAGCAGTTAAATCATCTACTCAATCAGCAGAAGAGAATGACGTGAAAAAGAATGAACACGATCGAGAAAAATTAAATGCCGATAATGATGAAGAGCAGGATGAAAAAGCATCTGAGGATGAGAAAGATAAAGATAAAGATAAAGATAAAGATAAAGATAAAGATAAAGATAAAGATAAAAAGGATATTGAAGATCAGGAGGTCGTTACAGAAGGAGGAAGCGATCCCGGAGTATCGAAAACGATTGAAAATCCTGCCTGGGAGCCTGTAGAGACGTCACAGGCTGAACCAAATCCAAATGAATACGGCGGACAAAATTGGAATGAAATGGTTCAAGCAATTACGTATGCAACTGGAATTGATGAAAGCAATATGACTATTCTTTTCCTTGGCAATAATGGCCCTAATAAATCAGTAGGAACAATACTTCAAAAGGATACAAAACAAAAATACCGTGTTTATATTGACTGGGTTGAAGGTGCGGGATGGCAGCCGACGCTGGTGCAAGAACTAAATGGATAACATGGCAAATATAAAGTAGAGGGAGGCGAAAAATGTCTCCCTCTACTTTTTGCTTTTGTTTATTCCTATTTGGCTTTAAAATGAACAACGGCGGAGTATAAGGTTCTGCCATTTTCATCCACATGCATTTGATGAGTAACAGAATGTACTTTTAATAAAATAGCTTTATTTATTTCAATTTGCTTATTAATTTTGTTTTCAAGCGTTTTAATATCATGGGCTTCATAAAATTCTACTTTGTCTTCAATAAAATCCAGTTGAAAATTCATATAGGTACTTCCTTTCTTTGATAGTGTTTATTGTATGTACTAATCAAATATAAAATTATACTATACTTAAGTCATGATTAGTATGAGGAATTGGTGGATGTTTTGAAAAAAAATATTTTTCATGTATACTTTTTTAGAATGTTACCATTTGTCACAGCGTGATGATATGAGAATAATAAGATATGAAAGAGGTTTTTATTGTATGAAAATAGCTATCATTGGAGCAATGGAAGAAGAAGTAACAATCCTGAGAGATAGAATGGAAAATCAAAAGGTGGAAATCATTGCAGGATCAGAATTTACTTTTGGTGTCATGGACGGGGTTGATGTCGTTTTGCTTCGTTCAGGGATAGGAAAAGTAAATGCTGCCATGTCAACGACTATTTTGCTTGAAAAATTCTCACCGGATTATGTCATCAATACAGGCTCTGCAGGAGGTTATGATCCTAATTTAAATATTGGGGATATTGTTATCTCGACAGAGGTGCGTCATCATGATGTCGATGTCACCGTATTCGGCTATGAATACGGTCAAGTTCCGCGTCTGCCATCTGCTTTTGAAGCAGATAAAGAATTAATTAAAGCAGCGCAGGAAGGAGCTATGGAAATCAGCGGTATTCAAACAGTTCAGGGCCTTATTGCAACCGGTGATTCCTTTATGAATGATCCTGTACGGGTAGAGTTTGTTCGGGGAAAGTTCAATGATTTAAAGGCAGTCGAAATGGAAGCAGCAGCTATTGCGCAAGTATCCTATCAATTTGGAGTACCTTTTGTCATTATCCGTTCTCTTTCTGATATTGCTGGAAAGGAATCGAATATTTCCTTTGATCAATTCTTAGAAAAGGCTGCATTGAATTCGGCCAGTCTCGTAATAAAGATGGTAAATTTATTGAAAAATCGTTAATTTTTTATTTACTGAAAGGCGTGAGAAATGTCCATTTCTCACGGATGAGTCAAAAATTTGACTTATTAACATGATTCGTTAACATAGCGTATTGAAAAAGGAGACTGCATCTGTGGAAGTCTCCTTTGTTATTTCTAATATTTACATCATCTGTTATTCATCAAGATATGTTACAGTAAATTAGTAGACAACAAGAATGATAGGTTTCATTCTAATTAAGCTGACATAGCAGGTGATGTGATAATATGAATAAGGCTAAAGAATATTATGAAAAAATGGTTGATTTTAAGCAGTACGCTAGGGTTTTGCTTGCAATCAGTGCTTTCTTGTATATAGGTGTATTAATCCCAACAGTTGAAAAAAGTCAATTGGACTTAGTCGTAATGATGGTTTTAACAACTGTTTTTCTTGTTGGGGCTGTCGTTTTCTTAATGCGTTCTAAAAACTATTATAAAAAGCTATTGGAAACAGAAGAAGGGCAGGACTATCTGCTAAAGTGAGTGGGGATTAAATGGAATAGGCATTAACCAAACAGGGTTAACGCCTATTCCATTTTTTTACGCTTTTCCTTTTCTGCACGGTAAAATTCGTGGAACATTTTCATGAGAGCTCTTTTTTCAATTCGAGAAACATAGCTTCGCGATATACCAAGTTCTTTAGCAATTTCCCGCTGGGTTTTTTCCTTTTGTAAATCAAGGCCAAAGCGGCCGACAATGACTTCCTTTTCACGCTCATCTAACACATCAATATATTCTTTTACTTTTTCAAGCTCCATATTTAATTGAATGGTATCTATCACATCTTCAGACTCTGATTTCAGAACATCAATTAGGGAAATTTCATTCCCTTCCTTATCCTGTCCAATAGGATCATGGAGAGAGACATCTTTTTTTGTTTTCTTTAACGCCCGTAGATGCATAAGAATTTCATTTTCAATACATCTTGCAGCATAGGTCGCAAGCTTTGTGCCTTTCCCATCTGAATAGCTTTCAATGGCTTTGATTAAACCAATTGTACCGATTGAAATTAAATCTTCAGCATCTTCACCTGTATTTTCAAATTTCTTGACTATATGGGCAACTAATCGCAGGTTATGTTCTATTAGGATATTGCGGGCATTTGAATCGCCTTCTGCCATTAATTGCAGATATTTTCTTTCATCAGCCGCAGACAGTGGTTGAGGAAAGGCGTTATTTTTAACATAAGAGACGAGAAAGACAATTTCCTTTATTAAGTAAGCAATTGCCGACATAATCCCAGACATGGCGCCACCTCCGCTTTTAAAGTATGAGACTGATGCCTGTAACCAATACTTATGTGAATGAGAAGATTAATTTGTCTGTCCAGCTAAAATATTTTTAGATTATAAAAATAAGCTCATACGTTTAAGTACGAGCCTATTGATTATTGCACATTTTATCTTATTTTATAATTGGAGTATTGACGGTTATATCTTTCTTAAGCGAAAAGTACTAACCATCAGAAATGAAAGAACAATAATTAAAAATAGAAAAAATTGTGGTGGTAAATATGGGAGGGCTAAAAAGCTAAATGTTGCCAAGCATCCTGCAGCAGTAATCGGCAATCCGGTAAAGTAGCTGTGATTATGGGATATGTTGAAACGAGCAAGCCTGAATGCACCACAGGCAATATAGAATACAGTAAAGAAAGTTCCAGGTGCACCGAATTCATATAATATGCCTTGATACAAAAGTAGTGCGGGAGCAACGCCAAATGATATAATATCACTCATAGAATCTAACTGTTCACCCAGCTCCGACTCAATATTTAATTTTCTGGCTGTCATTCCATCAAAACGGTCCAAAAGGGCAGCGATAAAAATTAACAGAAGACTTAGATGTAATTCGCCTCTTATAGTAGAAATAATGGCGAAACCGCCCAGTGTTAAATTGCCCAATGTTAAAATATTGGCTGTTTGGGCTTTTAGTTTTTTTATCGTCTGATCAAAGACGTGTGATAAGAACATTCTCCTCACTCCTTTCATTAGAATGGGAATAACTCCTTAAGTCTATTATATAATTGTAATTTGTTTATGTCTGTTAGTAAAGGCAAATGTGTCCCTTTTGGAGGTAAAGATATTGATTCAAATGATTTATCGCTTATTTATTGAATTAACGAATCGTAAGACTACATCTCTTTTATTGGCTAAATTTTCACGGTCGAAAATGAGTAAGTTTTTAATTCCTTCCTTTTCAAGAGTTTATAAAATTAATCAACTGGAGATGGAAAAATCGATTCATCAATATCAATCACTACATGAGTTTTTTACAAGAAAATTAAAACCGGATGCGCGGAAGATTAGCCAAAATCCATTGTCTGTTATTAGCCCTGTTGATGCAACAATTGAGGATTTAGGTGAAATATCATTAGATCACAGTATCTCTGTGAAAGGGAAAAAATATTCAGTATCAGAGATGCTGGGCGGCGAGGCTGAAGCGCAGAAATATATTAATGGCACATATATTATTTTTTATTTAAGTCCTAGTAATTATCATCGCATACACAGCCCTATTTCAGGAAAAGTAATCGGGCAAAAAACGATTGGAACAAAATCTTATCCTGTTAATAAGTATGGTATAAAATACGGAAAAAGACCGCTTTCGAAAAATTATCGAATCATTACCGAAATGTATTATAATGGTGTATCGATGGCAATGGTTAAAGTGGGAGCTATGTTTATCAATTCGATTGAAATATTACACAGTCATGATGAAGTAGAGAAAGGGTCAGAAGTTGCCTATTTTTCCTTTGGCTCAACAGTGGTTCTGTTATTTGAGCCAGGTACTTTTACAACAGCTTTGAAAAGTCTGCCATGTACAATCCATGTAGGTGAATGTATTGGTTATCTTAAGGAAACATCAAATCATGTATAAGCCGGTTAAAAAAATAAAACCCCTAAAAAAGGGGCGGATATAACTTACGAAGTTATCTTAGTTTTGTAGTTGAGGGAGCGTCGGTGAATTTCCGCTTCAATTAAGCGGATAAAATCTGGACTTAAGTTTAATTCTATGGCTTTACGGTAGGATTCAAGCAGCAGCTCATTTGATAATTTAAACATGTCAGAATTCACCTCCATTTTCTTGCAAAAGAAAAAAATAATCCGAATCGGCAAGAATTTCAGGATAGTAATAAATCATTAATTAAATGAAGTAATTCTATTTGCTCCTTTATAAGTCATATAATATAAGTTAAATAGCTTGTATACATACTCTAACAGAATTTTACATCAAGAACAATCGTTCTCTTATCCACATGAAGCGGTGGATAACTTGTTATTAATTTGTTAATAAATAGTAAAAGTATAATCTTAGATACTGTTAGAAGTGTGCATAAAGTTATCCACATAATCACGTGCTGTTGAAAGGTGTCGAACGATTCTTCGCATAACTATTCATTACATGAAAAAGATTTAGAGATTTTATTTTGAACAAATGTTTAAAATTGGTTATGATGGTTACGGTGAAAAAGTGGAAAAAAGACAGCATTAATACAAATAATATATAAAGAATGATCGTTAACGGGTTATTGATAATGGGGTGTAAATTCGTGTTAAAGCAATTCTTGCCTAATCAGCATGTAAAAAGTATTCTGGATATTCGTCCGGAAGACTTAAAAGCTCGAGGAATAAAAGCAATTATTACCGACCTTGACAACACTCTTGTTGAATGGGATCGGCCGCAGGCGACGCCGCACGTTATTAAATGGTTTGAAGATATGAAGAGGCATGAGATTAAAGTAACCATTGTTTCGAATAATAATGAATCACGGGTTAAGGCGTTTTCAGACCCGCTTAATGTAAAGTTTATTTTCCGCGCCAAAAAGCCTCTGGCAAAAGCCTTTCATAAAGCTGCAGAATCAATGAATGTAAAAAAGGAAGAGACTGTTGTGATAGGTGATCAGCTTTTAACAGATGTTCTAGGAGGGAATAGGGGTGGTTTTCATACCATCTTAGTAATACCTGTTGCTCAAACAGATGGATTAGCAACGAAATTTAATCGATTAGTGGAAAGACAAATCTTGAACTGGTTTAGAAAAAAAGGCATGCTGCAATGGGAGGAATAAATCATTTGAGTGAACAGTATTCATGTGTTGGATGCGGAGTGCAAATTCAAACAGAAAATCCTGTGGAATTAGGTTATACTCCGGCATCTGCTTTAGAAAAGGAACCAATTATATGTCAACGATGCTTTCGATTAAAGCATTATAACGAAATACAGGATGTAAGTTTGACGGATGATGATTTTTTACGGATTTTAAATGAAATAGGCAAAAGTGATGCCTTGATTGTAAAAATTGTTGATATTTTTGATTTTAACGGCAGCTGGCTGCCAGGGCTTCATCGTTTTACAGGCAAAAATAAAGTGTTGCTGATTGGAAATAAAGTGGATTTGATTCCAAAGTCAGTGAAGCCTAATAAATTAATTAATTGGATGAAACAAGAAGCAAAACAGCTCGGTTTAAAGCCGGCAGAGGTGTTTCTTGTAAGTGCTGCAAAAGGACTTTTTATGAAAGAGGTTGCTGCAGCTATTGATGAATATAGAGAAGGCAAGGATGTCTATATTGTCGGATGTACAAATGTTGGCAAATCCACCTTCATTAATCGGATTATTAAAGAAGTGACAGGTGAGGGTGACGTCATTACGACTTCGCATTTCCCTGGAACAACCCTTGATATTATCGAGATTCCGCTTTCAGATGGACAAGCTTTAGTTGACACACCTGGAATTATCAACCATCATCAAATGGCCCACTATGTGGATAAAAGTGATTTAAAAGTAATAACACCTAAAAAAGAGATAAAACCGAGAGTATACCAGTTAAATGAAGGTCAAACGCTATTTTTTGGCGGGCTGGGCCGATTCGATTATATTAAAGGCGGGCGTAAATCATTTTCCTGTCATTTTTCAAATGAATTAATGATTCATCGGACAAAGCTGGAAAATGCTGATGATTTATACAATAGGCAAGCAGGGGAATTGTTAACACCGCCGAAAATGGATGAATTGGAGACATTTCCTGAGTTAGTTAGACATGAGTTCACGGTAAAGGAAGGGAAGACAGATATTGTGTTTTCCGGTCTTGGCTGGGTTACCGTTCACGAACCGGGAGCTGTTGTCGCAGCATACGTTCCAAAAGGGGTTCATGCGCTCATAAGAAAAGCTTTAATATAGAAATAGAAATTGTTTAGGGACAGGGAGAGGTTTTTGTGAAAAAAATATTTGGGGTCATTGGTGATCCGATTGCGCACTCGATGTCACCAATTATGCTTAATGATTCATTTCAGCGCTATGATATCGATGCAGAGTACTTTGCTTTTCATATAAAGAATGAATTTTTGCAAGATGCGGTCAAGGGGTTTAAGGCGATTAATTTAGCTGGCTTTAATGTAACAGTGCCGCATAAAACAGCGATTATGCCGTTTTTAGATGAAATTGATCCTCTTGCACAAGCCATTGGTGCGGTCAATACGGTTGTGAACGATGAAGGTAGATTTATTGGATATAATACAGATGGAAGTGGTTTTTTAGAAGGCCTTAAGAAAGAGATTCCATCTTTTAAAAACAAAAATATGCTGTTAATCGGTGCTGGCGGAGCAGCGCGGGCTATTTATTTTACAATGGCACATGCGGGTATTCAGTCTATCGATATTGCGAATCGGACACTGGATAAAGCAGACTATCTCGTACAAAATTGTCCTTATCCTGTAAATTCTACAGTATTAGGGATAGAAGATGCAGAAGAAAATTTGTCCAAATATGATTTTATTGTACAGACAACATCTATTGGCATGCATCCAGATGTTGACCGTTCACCTATTCGCCTTGATCGATTAAAAAAAGATGCCTTTGTCAGTGATATTATCTATACACCGCTTGAAACGAAGTTTTTGCAGCAGGCAAAACAAAATGGAGCTCAAACGCAAAATGGAGTTTCGATGTTTGTCTATCAAGGTGCGCTGGCATTTCAAAAATGGACTGGAATACTGCCGGATACGGAGAAAATGCAGTCGATTGTATTGAAACAACTGGGAGGAAAATCATGTTAACAGGTAAACAGAAAAGATTTTTGCGATCTAAAGCTCATCATTTAAACCCTATCTTTCAAGTAGGAAAGGGAGGCGTGAATGAGAATATGACTAAGCAGATTCGTGAGGCTTTAGAAGCTCGTGAGCTGCTAAAAGTAAGTGTTCTGCAAAATTGTGATGAAGATAGAGATGAGGTAGCTGAAGCCATAGCAAAAGGAGCAGAAGCTGAACTCGTTCAAATCATTGGAAATACGATTGTATTATACAAAGAATCCAGTGAAAATAAGCAGCTCGTATTGCCGTAAGGACCATTCCAGTGATGTCCGAGCTTCGGGCGCCATCAACGGTCTTTGCTTAAGTTCCGCAGGATGCGGTCATGCAGATGCTGTCATAGGAAGCGGTGATTGTACTCTGCATGCTACTTAAGCAGGTGCCTTACGCTTTTTTGGATAGGAGATGATTTTCTCTGAAAAGAATTGGTATTTTAGGGGGGACATTTAACCCGCCTCATATAGGACATCTAATTATTGCTAATGAAGTGCAAGTAAAATTGAATTTCGATGAAATATGGTTTATGCCGAATCAGGAACCGCCTCATAAGGAGACGTTAAACGGGGTGAGCGGTCATCATCGGTCAGAGATGGTTCAGAGGGCCATTGCCAGTAATCCAAAGTTTAAGCTGCAATCAATTGAGCTTGAACGTCCGGGCAGGTCCTATACATATGATACGATGATGCTTTTAACGAAGAAGTATAATTATCGCTTTTATTTCATTATTGGTGCGGATATGATTGAGTATTTGCCGAATTGGTATAAAATTGATGAATTGGTGAAAGTTGTAACGTTTGTCGGTGTCAATAGACCTGAATATAACAAAGAATCAGATTATCCAATCACTTATGTCGATGTACCAAATGTTGAAATCTCCTCTTTAATGATTAGAGATCGCTTAAAAGAAGGGAAAAGTATCTTTTACCTTGTTCCGGAATCGGTTAGGGAATATATTGAGGAGAATCGATTATATGAAACGTGAAGAAGCACTTGAGATAGTTAAAAAACAGCTCACAGAGCATCGATATCAACACACCTTGGGAGTAATGGAGACAGCGGTCACTTTAGCTAGAAAATATGGAGCAGATGAAAAAAGGGCAGAGCTTGCAGCAATCTTTCATGATTATGCAAAGTTCCGCGATAAAACAGAAATGAAATCAATCATCATCGAACAAAAAATGGATAAAGAATTGCTTGAGTATAATGGTGAGCTTTGGCATGCGCCAGTTGGTGCCTTTTTGACGGAAAAAGAGGCGGGTATCACAGACTCTGAAGTACTTGATGCCATTCGCTACCATACATCAGGCCGGCCAAATATGACAATACTAGAAAAAATTATTTATCTAGCTGATTACATTGAACCGGGAAGACATTTTCCAGGCGTAGAGGAAGTCAGGGAAATGGCTAATCATGATTTAAATCAAGCGCTAATACAAGCAGTTAAAAATACTATTGTTTTCTTGCTGAAGAAAAATCAGCGTATTTTTCCTCTCACATTTCTTACGTATAATGATTTAGTCAAAAAGGAGGATTGATTACATGAATGAACGGCAATTATTAGAGGTAGCTGTGAAAGCAGCGGATGATAAAAGAGCAGAGGAAATTGTAGTTTTAAATATGAAAGGTATTTCACTTGTGGCTGATTATTTTGTTATCTGTCATGGGAATTCTGACAAGCAAGTTCAGGCAATCGCCAGAGAAATGAAGGAAAAAGTAGAAGAGAATGGGTTTTCCATTAAACGTATGGAAGGTTTCGACGAAGCGAAATGGATTCTTGTTGACCTTGGTGATGTGGTTGCACATGTTTTTCATAAGGATGAGAGAAGCTATTATAACCTTGAACGTCTATGGGGAGATGCTCCGATTGAAAACATCCAAAGTGAGCTTAATCAATGACATATGGCAGGTTCGCTTATCTTTATGATGAATTAATGAGGGATGTGCCTTATCAAGAATGGCTTCGATTTATTAATAGACAAGCTTCTTCTTATGGAGTTACAGGAAAGAACTTATTAGATTTAGCTTGCGGGACAGGTGAATTATCCATTCAATTAGCTGAAGAAGGGTATCATGTGACTGGTGTTGACCTTTCTGCAGATATGCTGGCAGTAGCAAAAGAAAAGGCCGAAAAAAAAGGATATTCTCTGTTTTTTGTTGAGCAAGATATGTCAGAGCTTGAAGGATTGGATCAATTTGATATTATAGGCATTTTCTGCGATTCCCTTAATTATTTGCAAACAGAAAGAGAAGTTGTCCAAACGTTTGAAAGAGTATGTCAACATATAAAGCCGGAAGGATTATTCCTGTTTGATGTTCATTCGATTAACAAAATAAATACTTTATTTATTGACCAAACGTACGCATATAATGGTGAGGATGTAAGCTATATTTGGCAATGCTTTGAAGGTGAGCACCCGAATAGTGTTGAACATGAATTGACTTTTTTTCAGCTTGACAATCAGACAAATCAATATCATCGTTATGATGAGCTTCATCTGCAACGAACTTTCTCTGCCCGGCAATATGAACAATGGCTGTGGGAAACAGGTTTTGAACTTCTCGATGTTTCAGCAGATTTTCTAGGTTCAAAGCCAAATGAAAAGTCGGAAAGAATTTTCTTTACAGCCCGGAAACAGAATAAAACAGTATAATTAGTTTTTTTAAATAGCTTTGTTTATTTACGGGGTTTATTTTTGACTCATCTAAAGCTGTATGGTTAGGAAGTGACTGGAGAAAATGCATTTTCCCTTGTCGCTTCCTAACCATACAGCAACCTTTCAGCACAGCTGAAAGGCGTGAGAAATATCCATTTCTCACGGATGAGTCAAAAATCCGACCTAGCAATATTATTCGTTAACATATCTCGCAGGTGCCTTAATAATGATTAAAAATTTCTAACAACTAAAATGATAAGATTAGAAGGAATTGCGCTTTCTCTAGCGAATTATTTAATGGTATACTGACTCCTTAATTCTGCCAAATCATCTTCAAATTTCAAATGTGTTGCCTGAAAAACGTGTTCAAACACATCCCCTAGTTCATTTTCTAAGACTTTAATTCCTTCTCCTGTAATGCCTCCTTTTACGCAAACCTTTTCTTGCAGTGTAGGCAGTGTGTAATGCCCCTGCCGAAGTAACTCTCCTAAACCGATTAACATCTCACTTGCTAAAATAGTTGCTTTTTCTTGGTCAATTTTTGTTTCATTTACGGCTGCCTGAATAAAACGCTGTGTTAAATAGCTGAAAAAAGCTGGCCCACAGCTAACAATATCAGAAGCAACCCTTGTAATATCTTCGGAAATTTCAACTGGTGTGGAAATATGATTAAAAAGGTTAACAACCGAATCCTTCCACAATTGTGAACATTTTTGCCCGAATGAAACTAATGTTACCCCAGCGAGAGCCCTGTTTGTAATACTTGGAATCACTCTTGCAACTGAACAAGGGAGTACAGATTCCAACTGATCTACGTTAATTGGGCTCGTAATGGAAATAACACATTTTTCTTTTGTTAAATAAGGTTGAAGCTTCTTCGTTACTGGATACACATCATGTGGCTTTACGCAAATAAAAATCAAATCACAAATTTTACCAATTTTCTCTATGTTCTTCGTTAGCTGTATTTCCGGATATTGTTGTTTAATGGAAAAAGCCTTTGAAATGGTTCTATTTGTAATCATCATGGAGGAAGGGGAAACGGCCTTTCCATCCACTAATGCTTCTGTTAAGATTCTCCCCATATTCCCTGTTCCGATGATCCCGACATCCATTGTTCCATCCCTCCTTTACAGACCCACTCTCATAACATGCTATGTGAAAATTTTTGGATTTATGCTTATTCAAAAGAACCCTATATTTTAAGTGGAAAGGAATGTTTGATGTGATAGATTGGCTAAAAGGCAATAAAATGTACCTATTGATTGCAACTTTGGTTGTTTTAACGATTGTCATTTATTTTCTTGTTCCTTCAGAGAAAAATCTTTCTAATAAGGCAGTTAATAGTGATTGGATGGAAATTGAAGATAAAGGGCTTCTTGAGGATGAACAGGAAGAAACGGAAATAGAAGGGATAACGGAAGAGAAGGAAAGGATATTGATTGATGTGAAAGGAGCCGTTGCGGCTCCTGGGGTATATGAGGCCTTATCTGGAGATCGTGTTCAGAATCTTATTAATCAAGCAGGGGGACTGCTCGAAACAGCCGATCAACAAAAAATTAATTTTGCAATGAAGGTTGTTGATGAAATGGTTTTGTATATTCCAATGATAGGAGAAGATAGTCAAGTGACAGCGGGGGGTCAGGGAAGTATTCCAGCGGCTGATGCAGTTCAGGGGAAGGCTCTGGTCAATCTTAATACAGCTTCTGAATCAGAATTAGAAACATTGCCTGGAGTAGGACCATCAAAGGCAGCTGCTATTATGGAGTATCGTGAAACGAATGGCCGTTTTCAAAACATTGAAGAGTTAATGGAGATTAGCGGGATTGGAGAGAAGACATTTGAGAAACTAAAGGAGCATATCAGCGTGAACTAGGATAGTACAAGTAGAATAGTCATGATACAATATCGGGAGAAATTGTTTAGGAATAGAAGAAGTTGTGAAACAGTAGTTAAAAATGTATACAAATAGATATAAAAGTAATCAAATATACTTTATAATAATTTGTTTGATTCTTTCTTTCATTTATAATCCTGCTTTATCGTTTAGGAATCCATCCATATAACCTTTCTATTTAGGTCCTTTTATGATAAATATTCCATCATCTCTCTTGTATTTTATAGTAAAATAGAACTATAAAATAGGTAAGCATAAAGGGGGGATAATCATGAAAAAAGCCTATAGGACAGAAATTCTTTTAAATGAAAAACAGCAGCAAAAAGTCCATCAAACCATCGGTGTTTGTCGGTATGTTTACAATCTCTATCTTACTACTGCGCAAAAACATTATAAAGACACAGGTAAGCACTTGTCAGGCTATGATTTTTCCAAGTGGTTGAATCACGTTCACACGAAACAAACGGATTTTTGGATTAAAGACGTATCCAGTAAAGCGGTGAAGAAGTCCATTATGAATGGAGATCAAGCCTTTAAAAACTTTTTCAAAGGAATAGCTCAGTTGCCTAAGGTAAAGAAAAAGAAACATCAAGAGGTGAAAACCTATTTTCCAAAGAATAATCCGACCGATTTGTTAGTGGAGCGTCATCGCATCAAGATTCCTACACTTGGATGGGTTCAATTAAAGGAATATGGTTATATTCCTTCTAACGCAAAGGTTTCCAGTTGTACTGTGTCACAAAAGGCCAATCGGTACTATCTCTCTGTTTTGTGTGAGGTGGAACAAAAACAAGAGAGTCAGATTCCGGTTCATGATGGAATCGGGGTTGATTTAGGGATTACGGATTTTGCTATATGCAGTCATCATCAGACGTTTAAGAATATCAATCAAACACAGAAGGTCAAGAAACTGGAAAAGAATTTAAAAAGGCAGCAAAGGAAAATGAGTCGTAGTTATGAACTAAATAAAAATCGAAAGAGAGGTGAATTCTGCGCTAAAAACAGGCAACAGCAACTGATAAAAGTTCAAAAACTGCACGCTAGACTAGCCAATATTCGAAAAGAATATGTTCGATTGGTGGTCAATCAGCTGGTGAAAACCAAGCCGGCTTATATCACGATTGAGGATTTAAATGTGAAAGGCCTGATGAAAAATCGACATGTATCCAAAGCGGTCGCGGGGCAACGCTTCTACTATTTTAAAGAATGGCTTACTTCTAAATGTAAGCAGTACGGAATTGAGCTTAGACAAGTCGACCGATTCTATCCATCTTCTAAGCTTTGTTCTTATTGTGAGCATAAGAAAGTGAAGTTAAGCTTATCTGAACGAAATTTTACATGTGATACTTGTGATACTGAATTGGATCGAGATTTTAATGCCTCTTTAAATCTGAAGTACGCAAAAGAATACACAGTTTTAACTTAACTAATCTGTGTATATGTACGGTCGGCTAGATCGGAATTGACGCCTGTGGAGTGTTATATCAACCGTAGTAGCGGGCAAGCGGCGGGACGGGACACGTAGAAGCAGGAATTTGTCTAGCGTAGATGAATAAATACTTTTGTCTATGTTTTTAGTAGCAGAGAATAATCATGACAATGACAAGAAAAAGCTGGGATGATTATTTTTTAGACATTGCAGAAGAGGTTGGGACACGTTCTACCTGTCCAAGACTACATGTAGGATGTGTTATTGTGAAGGATAAACACATTGCATCAACAGGTTATAATGGCTCTATTCATGGTCATGATCATTGTGAAGATGTTGGGTGTTTAATTAACGAGCAAGGCCGGTGTATCCGAACTCTTCACGCTGAAGAGAATGCTGTCCTTCATGCTGATCGAGGTCTGTTAAAAGGTGCTACAGCTTATGTAACACATGAACCATGTGAGAAGTGTGCCAAAACTCTTGCTCAGTCTGGAATTGCTAGAATTGTTTATCGGGATGCTTATCCAAACAAATGGAATGATTTCTTTTTAAAAGATATTGAAGTGGTTCATCTGCCTAGCAAGGAATCGTAGGTTTTTCTTTGTTATGCAGGGAGAAAAGGGAATGTCCCAAAAGCAAAGGTGTCAGGCACCACCATAAAGTATTCGGGTATCACGTTGCGTAAAATCGCACTGGACATAGATAAATAGTAAATGCCAGACACCTTATGGGACAACTCCTAAAGCATTCCATATGTCAGAGGAGAAGAAATATATGAATAATATGGGCGTATTTTATGCAGCTGCTGCCTTTCTAGGGATAATGGCTTCATTTCAAAATTTCATAGTACATTTTATTATCTTTTGTTTATATCTCATCTTTCTAATAAAAAATAAGAAGTATCGGTTAATTCAGGTAATAGCTACTATCCTTTTTTTCGTTGTCTTTTTTGTAAGATCTGAAGTTGAGATTGCTAATAACAAAACACATTTGACAGGAAATGAACAATGGTTTGAACTCCATTTTAATGAAATTGGAAAAATAGAAGGAGATCGGCTTACGATAAAGGCCTTTGATCGGGTAACATCAGAGACTCTCATAGTAAGATATCGAATTCGTTCAGCAAAAGAGAAACAAATACTTCAGAAAAAACTTTCCCCTGGGATAGTCTGCCGCGTAAAAGGAAAGCTTGAAGAGCCTTCCTCATCCACTAATGAAAATGCCTTCGATTATAAAAAATATCTCCAACAAAATCACATCTATTGGATACTTAAACCTGAACAATTGGACATGGATACATGCAGGCCAAAGCCTAGTTTTTTAACGATATTAAGAAAAATTCGTGCTGATGGTATTCATTATTTACAAGCATATTTCCCAAAGGAAACCGTACCATTAGCTGCCGCATTGCTTTTCGGTACAAGTGATTTACTTTCATCTGATACAATGGATGATTATCGAAATCTTGGCCTTGTTCATTTATTAGCCATTTCCGGTCTTCACATTGCAATTATTGTAGCGATAGTAAATTTTCTTCTTCTGCGTATGGGAATAACGAGGGAAAAAAGCTTTGTGATGCTTATTGTTTGTTTGCCGGTTTACTGCATATTAACTGGTGCCTCTCCTTCGGTTAATCGTTCTGTATTAATGACGATGCTTTTGCTTATTGGGAAAAGATGGGGGAAGAATGGTAAGCTTACGCCTCTTGATGCTATTAGCTTGACGTTTCTTCTTTACTTGTTCGTGTCACCATTAGCCATATTCAATATTGGTTTTCAGTTATCCTTTTTAGTAACCTTCGCCTTGCTTATTTCATCATTTTATATTTTAAAGAGGAACGAACATCCCATTTCGCTTTTGCTGGTAACTTCATTCCTATCTATGATTATTACGGCTCCGCTGCTTTTATATTTCTTTTTTGAGTTCTCTATTATTTCTCTCCTTGTCAATCTGCTTTATATTCCACTCTTTAATGTTATTTTACTTCCATATGTATTATTTGGTTTTCTGTTTCATTTATTATTTGGAAGCATCGTAAATCCTTTGCTAAAACCTTTAGATTTACTAATTATTTTCACAAATCAAGTAACGGAGAAAATCTCCATGCTGCCATGGAATACGGTAATCCTAGGCAGGCCGTCACTGCCGCTAGTTTTCTTATACTGTTGGGGGATTTTTTTATTTTTTGTTTTGTGGGAGAAGGGCGTATCTGGAGTAAGGAAACTTCTGCTTTTTTTGCTGCCATGTACTCTCTGTATTGGACAATGGGCTGTGACAAACTTTTCCTCTCAAGGAGAAGTTACCTTTTTGGATGTTGGACAGGGTGATAGTATTTATATAAGACTTCCCTATGGTAAGGGGCATTATTTAATTGATACAGGCGGAACTATCTCATTTGAAAAAAAGCCCTGGCAACAAGTAAATGATGGATATGAAGTAGGAGAGGATACGGTCGTTCCATTTTTAAAAAGTAAGGGAGTCACTACGATTGATAAGCTGATACTGACACATGGGGATGCAGACCATGTGGGCGGTGCAAAAGCTGTTATGAGAGAGTTAAAGGTTCGTGAAATCGTATTACCGGATATAAAGAATAGAAGCAGTTTAGAAGCTGAATTGATTCAATTGGGGCAGCAAAAACAAACGGCAATCAGGTATGTTCATGAAGGTGAAAGCTGGCAGGTTGATGAAAATCGTTTTTATATATTGTCTCCTAAAGAGAATAGTACGTTAACAAGCAATAATGCATCTATTGTTCTGTACACAGTTCTAGGGAAGACTTCCTGGCTCTTTACGGGAGATTTAGAGAAGGAGGGGGAGTTAGTTCTGATGCAAAAATATCCTCAACTATCTGCAGATGTTTTAAAGGTTGGTCACCATGGAAGTCATTCATCAACAACAGAGCTATTCCTTGAACAAATCGCACCTAAAATGGCTGTTATTTCTGCAGGTAAAAATAACTCCTTTGGGCATCCGCATCCTGAGGTAATTGAACGATTAGAAAGAAAGAAAATAAATATTCTAAGAACAGATATAACTGGGGCCATTACATTCACATTTAATAAAGAGTCAGGCACCTTTTCAGTTCATCACCCATAGGATATAACAAATATGAAAAGCGCAAGCGCCTTGCTCAGCCCCGACAAGCATAAGTCGCTCCTGAATAGAAGGCGTTCTTTGCCTTCAATTCAGGAGTGGCTTATGACCTCGAGGGGCTAGGCGCTGGAGCTAGACCACTATCAAAGTTTAAAAAGATACACTTTCTTACTTAATTGAAAAGAGACTACTTGATGTAGTCTCATAATTGGAAGCTATGTAATATTAGGATCCAATAAATTGAACGACAGTTGCGATAATAAACAATGTTGCGAAAAATCCAAACGAAACAATAAAACCTACCCCGGAATCAATTGCATCATTACGTTTACTTTGTACATTTTGTTCAAATTCGTTCACAATTTTCCCCCCCTAATATTCTGATAATAGTATAAGCGATTAAAAAGAAAAAATCTACTCCTCAGAACATGCACTTCCTCAACTGACAACAGTTGTCATTAATATATGAAATTCATTAGGTCAAAATATAGATATCGTGATACCGTCAAACATTTTTGTTTCCTAGGACTAAAATGGGTGGCGTTCAATATAGATTAGGAATTGGTGCTGTCAAGGGTACCAATTCCTTTTGATTGCTTGTCAAATCTCCTTTGCTTCTTTACCATAGAATTAACTTCATTCAGCAGAAGTTCTCCACTTTCATAAGTGGGGGATGAATGCAAAAGGTTATTTGATTTAGTGGGGTTCAAAGCCCTGCTGAATGAAGTTAAGCCTCCGGCGAGTCTTGCGATTTTTTAGGGTAATTTATCGACCGAGCTCGATAAAAATCCGGACGCAAATTCGGCGGGCGAATTTGATTAGATAGATGCAATGGATCGGAGCGAGGATGATGATTTTTGAATTATGGAAGTCAATAAAAAGAAAAGAGTTTGCTCTTGTTTATTTATTATATGGAAAAGAGTCATTTCTCATAAATGAAACAAAGCAACTGCTTATTAGCCAAGTGCTTCATGACGATGAGGTTGAGTTTAATTTATCTACCTATGACCTTAGTGAAACGCCGATTGAGTTAGCGCTTGAAGATGCTGAAACATTTCCCTTTATGGGTGAACGAAAGCTGCTTTTTTTACATAATCCGCATTTTTTAACAGCTGAGAAAACAAAGGAGAAGGTTGACCATAATTTAGCAAGACTGGAGGCCTATATAAAAGAGCCTGCTCCCTATTCAACGCTTGTATTTGTGGCTCCTTATGAAAAATTGGATGAAAGAAAGAAGCTGACGAAAGCATTAAAGAAGAGTGCGATTACCTTTGAAGCCAATAAACTATCTGAGGCTGAATTAAAAAATTGGATCCGCTCTAGAGCTGAATACAATGGAGTGACAATTGAGCCAGAAGCAGTAGAATTGATGTTAACACTAGTAGGGCCAAATTTATTTATGCTTACAAGTGAAGTGGATAAGATTGCATTATACATTGGGAAAGGGTTAACCATTGATACAAAGACAGTTGACCATCTTGTTTCACGTTCGTTAGAGCAGAATATCTTTACATTGGTTGATAAAATCGTTTCACGAAAAATTGAAGATGCTTTAAGGATTTATTATGATCTATTAAAACTAAATGAAGAACCAATCAAAGTTTTAGCTGTCATAACGAATCAGTTTCGCTTAATCTATCAAGTGAAGGAACTGGCAAAACGCGGTTACGGGCAAAAACAGATTGCCACACATATAAAAATTCATCCCTTTCGTGTGAAATTGGCAGCAGGACAGGCGCAGAAATTTACTGAAGAAGAACTGACCCATATCATGAAGCAATTAGCTGAGGCCGATTACCAAATGAAAACAGGAAAAATGAATAAAGTATTATTGATAGAATTGTTCTTGCTTAAATTAAAATAAAAAGGCTGTTCCCTAAGGAACAGCCTTTTTATTTTAATTATGCATTTAAAGAATTCATTTTTTTCATTAGACGAGATTTCTTTCTCGCAGCAGCATTTTTATGGATAAGACCTTTTGCAGCTGCTTTGTCTAACTTACGTGCAGCTTCTGCATAAGTGCTTGTTGCTGCAGTAGAATCGTTATTCACAACTGCTGCTTCAACTTTTTTCACAGCAGTACGCATATCAGATTTAATCATAGAGTTTTGCGCATTTCTTTTTTCAGTTGTTTTAACACGTTTAATTGCAGATTTAATATTTGGCATTTGGTTCACCTCCTACAGAAAAGCATCGAGATTATATGAACTCGATTTTACATTCAATAACCCAATTGCAACAAAAGATATTTTATCAAATACAGGTCAAGATTGCAATACTCCTAATGTATTTTAAGACAGATTCTTTCCTGCTAAATAATGTTATCCACCATCTTTATACTTAATCTTGACTAGCGGACAATGATATGGCTGATTTTTGACTTATCCATGAGAAATGGACATTTCTCACTTCTTAGCCATGCAGCTTTAGATAAGTAAAAAATTAACAATGCTAATTAATAAAGCCTATTTATTCAAAAGTACGATGTATCTGAATGATTTCCATTTTTTCGGCAAAGATAATGAATAAATAATTAGGGGGGATTGTTTTGAATGAATCCATTGATTTAAGTCAATATTCTGTTCGCACAGATCTTGCCATTGAAGCTAAGGAGATGGTCCTTAGTGAAAAAAATATAAATGAACAGGAAAATCTTTCACACATAGAAGGCGTCATTATCAAAGAAAAGGAAGAAAATGATATAAAAATTTCTTTTGTCGAAGTAACAAAGGAAGGAGAGAAGGTAATTGGTAAAAAAGAAGGAAAGTATTTAACTATTGAAGTGGTTGGGATTCGACAAAGTGATACAGAGCTGCAAAAAAAGGTAGAAGAAGTTTTTGCTAGAGAATTCTCTCATTTTTTAAAACAAAGCGGTATTAAGGAGGATGCCTCCTGTTTAGTTGTTGGGCTTGGGAACTGGAATGTGACACCAGACGCTTTAGGTCCGCAGGTATGTGAAAATATTCTAGTAACAAGACATCTTTATCAGCTTCAACCAGAAAGTGTGGAAGAGGGATTTCGCCCTGTTAGTGCACTTGCACCAGGAGTTATGGGGCTAACTGGTATTGAAACAAGCGATATTATTTTTGGTGTAGTGGAAAAAACGAAGCCTGATTTTGTCATTGCGATTGATGCATTAGCATCAAGGTCTATTGAAAGAGTTAATTCTACTATTCAGATTTCAGATACAGGTATCCATCCCGGTTCAGGGGTGGGGAATAAACGCAAGGAGCTTAGCAAAGAAACGTTAGGGATTCCGACTTTTGCCATTGGCGTTCCGACTGTAGTCGACGCTGTTTCCATTACAAGCGATACAATCGATTTTATACTCAAGCATTTCGGGAAAGAGCTTCGTGAAGGAGACAGGCCATCACGTTCTTTAATACCGGCAGGAATGACGTTTGGAAAACGTAAAAAGCTGACAGAAGAGGATTTGCCTGAGGAGCATCATCGGAAAACCTTTTTAGGGATGGTTGGTACATTAGAAGATGAAGAAAAGCGGAAGCTGATATATGAAGTACTAGCACCGTTGGGTCATAATCTAATGGTGACACCAAAAGAAGTGGATGTGTTTATAGAGGATATGGCTAATTTATTAGCAAATGGACTGAATGCTAGTTTACACAGCTCAATCGACCAGGAAAACGCCGGCTTCTATACTAGATAAAAGGATTTTCAGTTAGCTGTATGAATTAACCGCCGCAAAATGTGGCGGTTTTTAGTCGGTAAGCTGCAGACCTATACAATTAAGTTGTTCTACCTTTTCTAGCAAGTACATATAAATTTAGTAGACTTGCTTGGAAGAGGTGGAACAAGTGAAATTTGTTAAATCGGACCAGATGATTGTTGCTGTTAAAGGGTCTAGTTTACTTAAAGTAATTATAGGCTTTGCAGGCTTTCTTCTATTGATTTTTTTAATTAGCGGATTGTTAACGGTTTTAAAGCCAGAATACCGGCCGGCATCATCATCCGTTCATTCGGCTACAACGAATATAACTGGAGAGATGCTCTATCATTTACTAGGATGGGAAAACCATTACTTTTTGCAAGGATTACCGGAGTCAAGTCCGACGCCTGAGCTGACTCAATACTTATTCAGGCTCTCAACCAATGTAAGCCTGGATGACCCGCGCAGTTTATTAGGAAGAGAACTTCCAGCTTATTCTCTGTTTGATACGGAAATATTAGTTGCCGGGGAAGGGACCAACTATACTAATATGCCGATTGAATCAGCACCGCCACTTGAAGTATTACAAGCAGAGAAGGAAGCTGCTTTGCAGAATACAGAAGGAATTGGCGAACAAGATGATGTTGAAAAGGATACACCGCCTAATACAACCGGAGAGCGAAAAGTAGTCTATGTGTATTTTACGCATAATCGTGAATCCTTTTTGCCGCATTTAAAAGGGGTGACGGATCCGAATTTGGCTTTCCATTCTCAATTAAATGTGACGAATATCGGGGACAAGCTTAAAGAAGAACTGGAGGCAAGAGGAATTGGAACCGTTGTTGATAAAACAGATGTTCAGGCAAACTTATCTAGTAAAGGATTAACCTATGCACAGTCTTATCAGGAATCTAGGAACGTTGTGGAGGCAGCTGTTTCAGGAAATCGTGATTTAACTTATTTAATTGATATTCACCGTGATTCCCGCAGAAAAAAGGATACGACAATAGAAATGAATGGAAAGCCTTATGCGAAACTAGCTTTCATTGTCGGAGGAGAACATGCTAATTATGAAAAGAATCTAGCTTTTGCTAATGAACTTCAAGGCATGCTCGATCAAAAATATAAAGGTTTTAGCAGGGGTGTATTTACTAAAAAAGGCGCAGGAACAAACGGTAAATTTAACCAAGATCTATCTGAAAAGGCTATTCTCGTAGAATTTGGCGGTGTGGATAATACCTTCGAGGAATTAAACAATTCAGCTGTGGTTTTGGCTGATGTCATTAGTGAATATTACTGGCAGGCAGAAAAAGTGGATGGAACGCATCCGAGTCCAGCAAACGAAAGCTAGAAAGAGAGTGACCGGTTATGAAGATGTTTATGCTTAAATCAATGCTGATAGCAGCTCTGATGTTTGTTTCTGTTTTATTTGGAATGGAACAGGCTAATAATGGAATCCAAAAAATGAAGGGTTATTCTGAGGACCAGTTCAAAGGAGCTTTTACACTTCAGGAAAGCGGTGAAGGGCAATTAGAGGCATCTATTCTTGGTAATGATGTCTCTAGCCATGACCTTGAGCAGAAAAAAAAGGAACTGGAAGAAATGAAGGCTTTTAATTTCTTCTCCTCATTAGGGAAAAACCTGGCAAATGCAGTTTCGCATGTAACGGAAAAAATAATACAATTAATAACCGGTCTTATTAAAGGTGAAAGCTAATTAACACAAGTCATAGTTAACAGTGAAAGACCATGATTGAATCTTCGTTATCCTGCTGTTATAATCAAAAATAGTGTAAAAGTGGAAGTTTAGTAGGAGTGAACGATATGAACACAGAAGAAAGACTCAATAGACAAAAAAAAATTCGTAATTTCTCCATCATCGCTCATATCGACCATGGAAAATCGACATTAGCTGATCGGATTTTAGAAAAAACGAATGCATTAACACAACGTGAAATGAAAGACCAGCTTCTCGATTCAATGGATTTGGAAAGAGAAAGAGGGATTACAATTAAACTCAATTCCGTCCAGTTAAAATATACTGCAAAGGATGGAGAAACATATACCTTCCATTTAATTGATACTCCTGGACACGTAGACTTCACTTATGAAGTGTCCCGCAGTCTTGCAGCATGTGAAGGAGCTATTCTTGTAGTTGATGCAGCCCAGGGAATTGAAGCACAGACATTAGCAAACGTTTATTTAGCACTAGATAATGATTTAGAGATTGTCCCTGTCATAAATAAAATTGATTTACCTAGTGCTGATCCAGAGAGGGTCAGACAGGAAGTTGAGGATGTAATCGGTTTGGATGCTTCAGAAGCTGTGCTTGCGTCTGCAAAGGCAGGTATTGGTATTGAAGAAATACTTGAACAAATAGTGGAAAAAGTACCTGCACCTAGCGGTGATCCAGAGGCTCCCCTAAAGGCACTTATTTTTGATTCCTTATATGATGCGTATCGTGGTGTAGTTGTTTATATTCGTGTGGTTGACGGTACTGTAAAAGTTGGCGATAAAATCAGAATGATGGCAACAAACAAAGAGTTTGAGGTAACAGAGGTTGGAGTATACAATCCAAGAGCATGTGCGGTTAATGAATTAACTGTGGGAGATGTTGGTTATTTGGCAGCCTCAATTAAGAATGTGGGCGACACTCGTGTTGGTGATACGATTACCAATGCCAAAAATGGGGCAAGTGAGTCATTGCCTGGGTACAGAAAACTAAACCCAATGGTATATTGTGGTTTATATCCTATTGATAACGCGCGTTTTAATGATTTGCGCGAAGCATTGGAAAAGCTTCAATTAAATGATTCATCGCTTCAATTTGAACCGGAAACATCTCAAGCACTTGGCTTTGGTTTCCGCTGTGGATTTTTAGGCCTTCTTCATATGGAAATTATCCAAGAGCGGATTGAACGTGAATTTAAAATTGATTTAATTACAACTGCTCCAAGTGTTATTTATGAAGTGATTATGACTGACGGCACAACGATTCAGGTTAGTAATCCTTCTGAAATGCCGGATCCGCAAAAAATTGACCGCATTGAAGAGCCTTATGTAAAAGCCACGATGATGGCGCCAAATGATTATGTTGGTACGATTATGGAACTTTGTCAAGGTAAACGCGGTAATTTTATGAATATGGAATATATGGATGAATCCCGTGTAAGTATCATTTATGAAATTCCTCTTTCTGAAATTGTATATGATTTCTTTGATCAGTTAAAATCAAGTACAAAGGGATATGCTTCCTTTGATTATGAATTAATAGGCTATAAGCCGTCCAAACTTGTAAAAATGGATATCCTGCTAAATGGTGAAAAGGTCGATGCATTAAGCTTTATCGTACATAAAGATTTTGCGTATGATCGTGGAAAGGTTATTGTTGAGAAACTGAAGGAATTAATTCCTCGACAGCAGTTTGAAGTGCCTGTCCAAGCAGCAGTCGGACAGAAAATTATTGCAAGAACAAACATAAAGTCAATTGGTAAAAACGTCTTAGCAAAATGTTATGGCGGAGACATTTCCCGGAAACGTAAGCTGTTAGAAAAGCAAAAAGAAGGGAAAAAACGTATGAAGCAGGTTGGATCTGTTGAAGTGCCGCAGGAAGCTTTTATGGCTGTACTAAAAATGGATGATAACAACAATTCAAAGAAATAATTGCTGATTAAGGAAAACCAAACAGCATATACGCATAAAGAGGTTAGCTGTTCTTCTCTATCTATTAGAGCAGCTTAGCCTCTTTTTCATATGACTTGCTAACAAATTATGTTGATTCATCAGATTTTTGACTCATCCGTGAGAAATGTCCATTTCTCACGCCTTTCAGCTGTGCTGAAAGGTAGTTGTATGGTTAGGAAGTGACAGGAGAAAATGAATTTTCTCCTGTCACTTCCTAACCATACAACTGTAGATGAGTCAAAAATCAACAATGTTAAAAAACAAAGCTTTTCATATAACAAGGAGGAATTATAATGACACAAGCAGCTTATATCCATATTCCTTTTTGTGAGCATATCTGTCATTATTGTGATTTTAATAAGGTATTTTTAAAAGGACAGCCAGTGGATGAATATCTCACAGCGCTTGAAGCGGAAATGAAAATCACAATGGCAAAAACACCGACAAAAGGATTGAACTCTATCTTTGTTGGCGGGGGAACGCCGACAGCCTTGAGCGTAAAGCAACTAGAAAGGTTATGTAAAATCATTCAGGACCATTTACCATTTAATAATGGTCTGGAATATACTTTTGAAGCGAATCCGGGTGATTTAACAGCGGATAAGCTAAAGGTTCTTTTTGATTCAGGTGTGAATCGCCTAAGCTTTGGTGTCCAGTCTTTTAATGATGAGCTTCTAAAAAAAATAGGTAGAACTCATAAGGCTGAAGATGTGTTCCGTTCAGTAGAAGCTGCAAAAAAGGTTGGTTTTCATAATATTAGCATCGATTTAATCTATAGCTTACCAGGTCAAACATTAGAGGATTTTAATCAAACATTAGATACTTCATTTTCATTGGGAACCACTCACTTTTCAGGATACTCGCTCATCATTGAACCAAAAACCATTTTTTATCAATTGCACCATAAAGGGGTGTTGCAGCTGCCTGATGAGGATGAGGAAGCGGCCATGTATGAAACACTGATGAATCAAATGGAAAAGCATGGGTATCATCAATATGAAATCAGTAATTTCTCAAAAAAAGGATTTGAAAGCCGTCATAATTTAACTTATTGGGATAATGACTATTATTATGGTTTTGGTGCAGGTGCTCATAGTTATATAAATGGAGTACGCCGTTCAAACTACGGACCATTAAAAAAATATATGACCCCAATTGAAAACAATCAACTACCTATAATGGATGAGATTATATTAAGTGAAAAGGAAATGTGGGAAGAAGAAATGTTTCTGGGCTTAAGAAAGATAAAAGGGGTTTCCATTAATCATTTTATTGGGAAATTTGGAAATAGCCCGCTGGTAATTTTTGAAGATGTAATAAATCAATTGGTTAATAAAGATTTAATTCATGTAAGAGATGGATGTATTTCCTTAACAAAAAAAGGCTTATTTTTAGGAAATGAGGTATTTCAAGCATTTTTATTAAATTAGGAAGGAAGCTCTATCCTAACAACAGGCATAGCAGGAGCTTTCGCTTTTCGAATGAAGTAGTTGTATTTATATTGACATTTTGCCATTACATTTGATATTTTAATATTAGATTTAGCACTCGCAAGTAATGAGTGCTAACAGAGGTGATGAATATGTTAACGGATCGACAGCTGCTTATTCTGCAAGTGATCGTTGATGATTTCATCCAATACGCCCAACCGGTTGGATCTAGAAGCTTGGCAAAAAAGGATGAGATATCGTTCAGTTCTGCCACAATCCGTAATGAAATGGCAGATTTAGAAGAATTGGGTTTTATCGAAAAAACACATACATCTTCCGGTCGGATACCTTCTGAAAAAGGATATCGATATTATGTCGATCATTTACTTTCACCGCAGAAACTTAATTTTCAAGATATCCATAAAGTAAAGTCAATTTTTGCTGAACGCATTTATGAAATGGAAAAAATTGTGCAAAAATCAGCAAAGATCTTATCTGACCTAACAAATTACACTGCTATTGTACTCGGTCCGGCTGTAAGGGAAAATAAACTGCGTAGAATTCAAATCGTTCCATTGAATCAGGAAACAGCTGTGGCCATTATTGTAACAGATACAGGACATGTGGAAAACAAAATATTCCATTTGCCTGAAGCGATGAATGCAAGTGATCTTGAAAAGTTTGTTAATATTTTAAATGAGCGTTTGTCAGGAGTGCCGCTTGACAGCTTAAATAATAAATTGTTCATGGAAATCGCTGAATTACTGCGGCAGCATATTGAAAACTATGATATCATGCTAAATATCATTGGTGATTCACTCAAGGTTTCTCCAAATGACAAACTATTTTTCAGTGGAAAAACAAATATGTTAAACCAGCCAGAGTTTCATAATATTGAGAAAGTCCGTAATTTGCTTGACTTAATTGAGCAGGAAAAAGATTTCTATGATATTATTCGTAAAAATCCAAGTGGAATTCATGTGAAGATTGGTCGTGAAAATGTAAACTCCGCTTTGGAAGATTGTAGTTTTATTACAGCTTCCTATTCAATTGGAAACGAACAGCTGGGTTCCATAGCTATTCTTGGACCCACAAGGATGGAATATTCTAGGGTTATTAGTTTAATGCAATTATTATCCCATGACTTATCTGCTGTCTTAACTAAGTTGTATCAAATGAAATAGACGTGGAAATATTGTTAAGGGTGGAAGAAACCATTTCCATCCCTTTCAATATGTTTTCGCAAATAAATCTTAAAATAAGTGCCGCTTGTCGCGACTGAGCAAGGCATCTCCGCATTTCAGATTGTCCAGCTGCAGCGGCTAGACTCTCGAGGTCTTAAGCTGTGACGATGAGAAGGTTAAAGAACAACCTTCTCCCCGTCCCATCTTAAGCTTGTCGCGACTGAGCAAGGCGTCTCCGCATTTCATTTAAGGGAGGTGACAATAATGTCAGAAAAAGAATTGAATGAAGAAAAATCAACTGTAAAGACTGCTGAAAATACAGCTGAAGCCGAAGAAGTTGAAGTGGTTGAAGAGGTCTTTGCTGAAGAACCTCCAAAAGAAGAGGAAAAGAGTGAGCAGCTTTTGCAAACAGAAATAGAAGAGTTAAAAAAGCAAAATGCTGAATTACAAACGAAACTTGATGAAGCGGAGAATCGTATTCTTCGTGTTCAAGCAGACTTTGAAAATGCTCGACGTCGTGCAAGACTTGATCTTGAAGCGAGTGAAAAATATAAAGCACAAAGCTTGATCTCTGATTTATTGCCTGCTATTGATAATTTCGAAAGAGCTCTTGCTATGGAAGCAGATAATGAGCAAGCTAAATCATTACTACAAGGAGTAGAAATGGTTTACAGAAGTTTGTTAGATGCACTTAAAAATGCAGGTGCAGAGCAAATTGAAGCTGTTGGAAAAGAGTTTGACCCTCATATTCATCAAGCAATTATGCAAGTAGAAGATGAAAATTTTGGTTCAAACGTTGTAGTGGAAGAGTTTCAAAAAGGCTATATTTTAAAGGATCGAGTTATTCGTCCTGCGATGGTTAAAGTAAATCAGTAATCTACATATTGATTGGGAGGAAAGGAAAATGAGCAAAATCATTGGTATTGACTTAGGAACAACAAACTCCTGTGTTGCCGTCATGGAGGGTGGAGAACCAAAAGTTATTCCTAATCCAGAAGGAAACCGGACAACGCCATCTGTTGTGGCATTTAAAAATGGCGAACGCCAAGTGGGGGAAGTAGCCAAACGTCAGGCAATTACAAACCCAAATACAATTATTTCAATTAAACGTCATATGGGAACAAGCCACAAAGAAGAAGTGGAAGGCAAAGAGTATAGTCCACAGGAAATTTCGGCTATTATCCTGCAAAATCTAAAAGCGACAGCAGAAGCTTATCTTGGTGAAGAAGTAACAAAAGCGGTTATTACTGTTCCTGCTTATTTTAATGATGCGGAACGTCAAGCAACGAAAGATGCTGGTAAAATTGCCGGTCTTGAAGTTGAACGTATTATCAATGAGCCTACTGCTGCAGCGCTAGCCTATGGTCTAGATAAGACAGATGAAGATCAAACAATCCTTGTTTTTGACTTAGGCGGCGGTACGTTTGACGTATCCATCCTTGAGCTAGGTGACGGCGTATTCGAAGTAAAAGCGACTGCCGGTGACAATCGTCTTGGTGGAGATGATTTCGACCAAGTAATCATTGATTATTTAGTTGACCAATTCCGTAAAGAAAACGGAATTGACCTTTCAAAAGATAAAATGGCTGTACAGCGTTTGAAAGATGCTGCAGAAAAGGCGAAAAAAGATTTATCTGGTGTAACAAGCACACAAATTTCCTTACCATTCATTACAGCTGGTGAAGCTGGCCCGCTACATTTAGAAGTAACTTTAACTCGTGCTAAATTTGAAGAGCTTTCTGCAAATCTGGTAGAACGTACAATGGGACCAACTCGTCAGGCATTAAGTGATGCAGGCCTTTCAACGTCAGAAATTGACAAAGTTATCCTTGTCGGAGGCTCAACTCGTATCCCTGCTGTTCAAGAAGCAATTAAGAAAGCAACAGGGAAAGAACCTCATAAAGGTGTAAACCCTGATGAAGTAGTGGCAATGGGTGCTGCTGTTCAGGGCGGTGTTATCACTGGTGATGTGAAAGATGTTGTTCTTTTAGACGTAACACCACTTTCGCTTGGTATTGAAACAATGGGCGGTGTGTTCACAAAACTGATTGATCGTAATACAACGATTCCTACTTCAAAATCTCAAGTGTTCTCTACTGCTGCTGATAATCAAACAGCTGTTGATATCCACGTATTACAGGGTGAACGTCCAATGGCTTCAGATAACAAAACACTTGGACGCTTCCAATTAAGTGATATTCCGCCGGCTCCAAGAGGAATTCCACAAATCGAAGTATCATTTGATATTGATAAAAACGGAATTGTTAATGTACGTGCGAAGGATCTTGGAACAAATAAGGAACAAACCATTACAATTAAATCTTCTACAGGTTTATCAGATGAAGAAATCGAAAAAATGGTTAAAGAAGCTGAATTGAACGCTGAAGCGGATAAGAAGCGTAAAGAGGAAGTAGAACTTCGTAATGAAGCAGATCAGCTTGTTTTCCAAACGGAAAAAACATTAAAAGATCTTGAAGGCAAAGTAGACGAGACAGAAGTTCAAAAAGCTAATACAGCTAAAGATGAACTTAAAGCTGCTATCGAGAAAAATGATCTTGATGAGATGCGTGCGAAGAAGGATGCGCTGCAGGAAGTGGTGCAAAACCTTTCTGTGAAGCTTTACGAAGAAGCTGCAAAACAAGCGCAGGCTGCACAGGGAGCTGAAGGTGCAAGTGCTCCTAAAGACGATAATGTAGTAGATGCGGAATTCGAAGAAGTAAAAGACGATAAATAATTAGAAAAATAGTTCAGCCGCTTTGTGTGGTTGGAAAAAGAATTTATAACAAAAAGATATTTTTCTAATATGATGAAATAAAAGTCAAAGTCAGGTCTTACTTGGCTTTGACTTTTATTTTACTCTAAAATGAATTGCGATAACCTATATAGAAATGCTACAATAATTTTTATGTGAAAACTCGGGGAGTGGCAATAATGGATAAAAGGGATTACTATGAGGTACTTGGTGTAAGTAAAAGTGCATCAAAGGACGAAATTAAAAAGGCATATCGAAAGCTTTCAAAAAAATACCATCCTGACATTAATAAAGAGCCTGATGCAGATGAGAAGTTTAAAGAAGTGAAAGAAGCGTATGAAGTATTAAGTGATGATCAAAAACGCTCCCACTATGATCAATTTGGTCATACCGATCCAAATCAAGGCTTTGGCGGCGGTGGAGATTTCGGCGGCTTTGGCGGTTTTGAGGATATTTTCAGCACCTTCTTTGGCGGCGGCGGCGGTAGACGCCGTGACCCAAATGCACCAAGGCAGGGCGCTGATTTACAATACACAATGACGTTAAATTTCGAAGATGCAGTTTTTGGAAAAGAAACGGAAATTGAAATTCCACGCGAGGAAAACTGTGAAACATGTGATGGGACTGGTGCTAAAAAAGGGACGCAGCCTGAAACATGTTCACATTGTCATGGAAGCGGTCAGTTAAACATTGAACAAAATACTCCTTTTGGCCGAATTGTCAATCGTCGTGTATGTAATTATTGTCATGGTACTGGTAAAGAAATTAAGCATAAATGTTCAACTTGCGGCGGAACTGGGAAAGTAAAGAAACGCCGGAAAATAGCGGTCAAAATTCCTGCTGGTATTGACGATGGCCAGCAATTACGGGTAACCGGGCAAGGTGAACCAGGTACTAACGGCGGCCCGGCAGGAGATTTATATGTTGTCTTCCATATTCGTTCACATGAATTTTTTGAACGTGACGGTGATGATGTATACTGTGAGATGCCGATTACCTTTGCACAGGCTGCTCTAGGCGATGAAATCGAAGTCCCTACCCTGCATGGAAAAGTGAAGCTTAAGGTGCCGAGCGGGACACAGACAGGTACAAAATTCCGCTTAAGAGGAAAAGGAATTCCGAATGTCCGCGGACGCGGTATTGGAGATCAGCATATTATTGTAAAAGTTATTACGCCAACGAAGTTAACGGAAAAACAAAAGCAATTACTACAGGAATTTGCTGAAATCAGCGGAGCTGATCAAAAGGATGAACATGAGGAAGGCTTTTTTGATAAAGTAAGAAGAGCATTCAAGGGTGAATAAGATTAGGAGCTGGTAGCGTTGAAATGGTCAGAAATTAGTATTCACACAACAAATGAAGCAATTGAACCGATTTCCAATATTCTGCACGAAGCAGGGGCGAGCGGTGTGGTCATAGAAGACCCGGTAGAACTTGTGAAAGAAAGGGAAGATCGTTTCGGCGAAATCTACCAACTTAATCCGAAAGATTACCCTGAAGAAGGCGTTATTATTAAGGCTTATTTGCCGATTAACAGCTTTTTAGGAGAAACTGTTGATGAAATCAAAGAGGCTATCAATAACTTGATTATCCACAATATTGATATTGGAAAAAACAGTGTTTCTCTCACAGAGGTTCATGAAGAAGAATGGGCAACTGCATGGAAAAAATATTATCATCCGGTGAAAATTTCCCAGCGCTTTACCATTGTTCCGACTTGGGAAGAATACACACCGGTAAACAGCGATGAATTAATTATAGAATTAGACCCGGGAATGGCGTTTGGTACAGGGACGCACCCAACGACAGTCATGAGCATACAAGCGCTGGAGAGGACTGTAAAAAAAGGCGATACGGTCATTGATGTAGGAACTGGATCTGGTGTATTAAGCATTGCAGCAGCTATGTTAGGTGCAAATAAGGTGACTGCTTTAGACTTAGATGAAGTAGCGGTTCAATCAGCCAGACTTAACTTAAAGCTGAATAAAGTGCACGAGTCGGTCGAGGTTCTTCAAAACAATTTACTTGAAGGAATTGACACAAAAGCAGATGTAGTTGTGGCCAATATTCTTGCAGAAGTTATTTTGCGCTTTACAGAAGATGCTGCAAATTGCGTGAAACAGGGCGGCTATTTCATTACTGCCGGGATTATCAAACAAAAGAAGGATCAGGTGAGAGATTCCATTGAAGCGGCAGGTTTTGAAATAGAAGAAACGCTTAATATGGAGGACTGGGTAGCCTTTATTGCAAAAAGAAAATAAATCAAAGAAAAGGGCTAAGTGTTAATTTCTACACGCCCTTTTTAACTGTTATTAAGGTACTATTAATTAGTCGTAGAAGGAATTTACTTTGCCTAAGCTGCTTTTACATTAGATAAGGGATGGTGCTCAGGATGCAGAGATATTTTGCTTCCTATTCAACAGAAAATAATTGTTTTTTCATCACAGGTGAGGATTTTCACCATATTTCTAAAGTTATGAGGATGAAAGAAAAGGATGAAATTATCTGTGTCAGTGAAAATCAAAAAACAGCTCTTTGTTCAATTGCAGAAATTTCCACTGATCAAGTGATTGCTTCCGTTATACAATGGAAGGAGGAGTCAGTAGAACTGTCTGTGTCAGTTACAATCGTGAGCGGCCTGCCTAAAGGGGATAAGATTGAATGGATTATACAAAAGGGAACAGAGCTTGGAGCATCTAAGTTTATCCCTTTTACTGCAGATCGTTCTATCGTTAAATGGGATGGAAAAAAGGCTGATAAAAAAATAAATAGGTGGCAAAAAATCGCAAAAGAAGCTGCTGAGCAATCCCATCGAACCATTATCCCTGAAATTATGCAGCCAGTTAATCTGCAGTCCCTTCTAAACTACGCAGAAGGTTATGATGTGAAATTAGTTGCTTATGAGGAAGAGGCAAGACTTGGAGAAGATAAGGTGCTTGTTTCAAGTTTAAAAGAGCTTGAAAAAGGGGGCTCTTTGCTTGTTGTGTTTGGACCTGAAGGTGGTTTATCTACTGGAGAAGTCGAAAAGCTTAAAGCGTGCGGTTTTCGTCTTTGCGGGCTTGGACCGAGGATTTTACGGACAGAAACGGCCCCGCTATACCTATTATCCGCAGTGTCATATCATTTAGAATTATTGAGGTGAATATACATGCAAACTGTTGCATTTCATACACTTGGTTGTAAAGTAAACCATTATGAAACAGAAGCTATATGGCAGTTGTTTAAACAAGAAGGCTATGAGCGTGTTGATTTTGAATCACGATCAGATGTATATATTATTAATACATGTACGGTTACCAATACCGGTGATAAAAAAAGCCGACAAGTTATTCGCAGAGCCATTAGAAAAAATCCTGATGCCGTTATTTGCGTAACAGGCTGTTATGCACAAACTTCACCAGCTGAAATCTTGGCGATTCCTGGTGTGGATATTGTAATCGGTACACAGGACCGTGTAAAAATGCTTGAATATATTAATCAGTATAAAGAAGAGCGTCAGCCAATTAATGCCGTTGGTAATATTATGAAGAGCCGTGTTTATGAAGAATTGGATGTACCTTCCTTTACAGATCGCACGAGGGCATCACTAAAAATCCAAGAAGGCTGTAACAATTTCTGTACGTTCTGTATTATTCCATGGGCAAGGGGATTAATGCGTTCCCGCGATCCAAAGGAAGTAATTAATCAAGCCCAACAGCTTGTTGATGCAGGTTACAAGGAGATTGTGCTGACAGGAATTCATACAGGTGGGTATGGCGAGGACTTAAAGGACTATAATCTTGCTATGCTTTTAAGTGATTTAGAAGCAAATGTTAAGGGCTTAAAGCGCCTTAGAATCTCTTCGATTGAGGCAAGCCAAATTACTGATGAAGTAGTAGAAGTCATTAAGAATTCAAATATTATTGTAAGACATCTGCATATACCGCTTCAATCCGGATCAGATACAGTTTTAAAAAGAATGAGAAGAAAGTATACAATGGCTTCTTTTGCAGAAAGATTAGGGAAATTAAAAGAAATTATGCCGGATTTAGCGGTTACATCTGATGTGATTGTTGGTTTCCCAGGCGAAACAGAAGAGGAATTCATGGAAACTTATCATTTTATTAAAGAACATCAATTTTCTGAGCTTCATGTCTTTCCTTATTCAAAACGGACAGGCACTCCAGCCGCCAGAATGGAAGATCAGGTTGATGAAGAAGTGAAAAATGAACGAGTTCATCGTCTGATTGCTTTGTCTGATCAACTGGCAAAGGAATATGCCTCTAAATTTGAAGGTGAAGTATTGGAAGTGATTCCTGAAGAGGAATTCAAAGAAGAAGCTGGTAAAGGTTTGTATGTTGGTTATACCGACAATTATTTAAAGGTTGTTCTTCCTGCTACAGAAGAGATGGTCGGTCAAATTGTAAAGGTTAAAATTGATAAAGCAGGCTATCCTTACAATGAAGGGAAATTTGTTCGCGTCATTGAGAATTCTGAGTTGGAAAATGAGGCAGTATAACAATAATCAGAAGAAAATTTTCTGGGGAAAACTGATCATTTAACTCAACTGAAGAGTCTCTAATCATGTTGAATTTTGATTAGTATATAAACAATAGATACAAGTTGAGACGAATTACAGTTGACCTTGTTTCTCTGATATATTATAATTGCAAAGTACATGGGATTTCCATGGATTGATGTAAGTGTGTTGTGCTCGGAGGGAGGGAAAGAGAATGTCTAAAACTGTCGTTCGTAAAAACGAATCGCTTGAAGATGCTCTTCGACGCTTCAAACGTACTGTTTCTAAATCTGGTACTATTCAAGAAGCTAGAAAGCGCGAATTTTATGAAAAGCCTAGCGTAAAACGCAAGAAGAAGTCTGAAGCTGCAAGAAAACGTAAGTTCTAAGAGAGGGTGTAACTTATGAGTCTTCTCGAACGTTTAAATTCTGATATAAAGCAAGCGATGAAAAACAAAGAAAAAGATAAGCTTACGACAATCCGCATGATAAAGTCTTCTATTCAAAATGAAGCAATCAAGCTTGGTCATGAGCTGTCTGAAGATGAAGAAGTAACTGTCCTTTCACGTGAAGTTAAACAACGCAAGGACTCCCTCCATGAATTTGAAAAGGCTGGCCGTGAAGATCTCGCAGAAAAAATCCGTACTGAGTTACAGTACGTAGAATTATATATGCCTGAGCAGCTATCTGAAGAAGAAGTAACTGAAATTGTGAAACAAGCTATTTCGGAAACGGGCGCTTCATCAAAAGCAGAAATGGGAAAAGTGATGTCAGCAGTAATGCCGAAAGTAAAAGGCAAAGCAGATGGATCACTTGTAAATAAACTTGTACAACAACACCTTTCATAACAAACTTTTACATTATAATGTTTAAAAGACTGCAGTTATCTGCAGTCTTTTTAATTATGCTTTAAGACTAGTATCTGCTTGTGCATTCTTATTTCTTTGCAACTATACGAAACTTTTCAAGCGTATGAATCGTAAATAGTAAAACGGTGTAATAATGAAAGGAGGGTAGCTTCGTGATTCGACGTGTTGCTGCAATTACAGGTGGTTTATCAGTATTATATCTGCTTTCTTTTCTAATCAATGCTGATGCTGCTTTGATGAGTGGTAATAGTCAACCAAAACTCAGTTTCCTTGATCAAATGGCCTTGTTTATCACCCATCCGATTGTTATCACTATATTATTATCCATTGGTTTCTTAGGATTTGTTGTTGAACTGTTTACACCAAGAATTGGACTTCCTGGAATCGTCGGTTTATTAGCATTCCTCTTATTCTTTTACGGTCACTTGGTCACTGGTTTAGCTGGTATAAGTACAGTCCTATTATTTGCAGTTGGTGTTGTCCTTATTTTATTAGAATTAGTTTTACCTGGAGGAATTATTGGGATTTTTGGTTTTGGAGCTTTCTTGGCTAGTTTTTTTCTTGCTGGAGAGAATTTTATCCATATGGGAATTTCCCTTCTAATTGCATTTTCAATATCTATTTTAGCCATCGTGGTTATGATAAAGGTGTATGATAAAAAAATGAAATTTTTTAAAAAGTTAATTCTCAATGATTCGACTAGTACAGAACTTGGATATGTTTCTAATCAAAACCGAAGTGAATTGATTGGGCTAATTGGTGAATGTTTAACGGATTTACGTCCTTCAGGAACGGTTGTCGTTCAGGAGGAACGAATTGATGTTGTTTCTGAAGGCGGTTTTATTTCAAAAGGTTCCCAGGTGAAAATTATTAAAACAGAGGGATCAAGAATTGTCGTCAGGGAATTAGTGAATAAAGAAAAAGAGTAAAAAAAGGAGGATTATTATGGCAATTACGGCAGGATCAGCATTTTTAATCGTAGCTGTTGTAGTAGGGGTTATTTTATTAGCGGTATTATTTACATTTGTTCCTGTTATGCTGTGGATATCAGCCCTTGCTGCTGGAGTTAAAGTAAGTATTTTTACCCTCATTGGAATGAGGTTAAGAAGGGTTATCCCAAGCAGGGTCATTAACCCATTAATTAAAGCTCATAAAGCTGGGCTCAATGTAACAACCAATCAACTTGAAAGTCATTATTTAGCAGGTGGTAATGTAGATAGGGTGGTTAATGCCTTGATTGCAGCACACCGTGCTAATATTGAACTAATGTTTGAACGTTGTGCTGCGATTGATTTAGCAGGCCGAGACGTATTAGAAGCGGTACAAATGAGTGTTAACCCTAAAGTTATTGAAACACCGTTTATTGCTGGTATGGCTATGAATGGGATTGAAGTAAAAGCAAAAGCAAGAATCACTGTACGAGCAAATATTGACCGGCTTGTCGGTGGTGCAGGAGAAGAAACGATTATTGCCCGTGTGGGTGAAGGGGTTATTTCGACCATTGGTTCATCGGAACATCATACAAAAGTATTAGAAAATCCTGATATGATTTCTCAAACCGTTTTAGCTAAAGGGTTAGATTCAGGAACGGCCTTTGAAATTTTGTCCATTGATATTGCAGATGTTGATATCGGTAAAAATATTGGAGCTCATCTGCAAATGGAACAAGCTGATGCTGACAAAAACATTGCCCAAGCAAAGGCTGAAGAACGTCGGGCGATGGCGGTTGCAAAAGAGCAGGAAATGAGGGCGCGGGTTGAAGAGATGAGGGCTAAGGTTGTTGAATCCGAAGCAACTGTTCCTCTTGCAATGGCAGAAGCACTTCGTTCAGGTAATTTAGGGGTTATGGATTATATGAATTTGCAAAACATCACTGCTGATACGGACATGAGGGAATCAATCGGAAAAATGTCAGGTCCTAAAGACAATAAAAATAAAAAGGAATAGGACATAACGTTTATGAATCAGCAGAAAGGAGGTTTCGCAATTGGAAATTCTCTTTGACAATCCTTTTATTATCATTATTTTAATTGCTGCACTGTCCTCTATGTTTAAAAATAAGAAAAAGGCAACGGAGGAGGCTCACAGGAAGCGGGGCAGCAGTCATACATCTGCAAGCAAAAGAGAAAGGCCAAGCAACCGCATGGATGAGATGAAAGAAATACTCAAGGAAGTTACACGTACGTTAACTGAAGAGCATCCAGCGCCTGCGAAAAAAATTGAAGAAATGTACCAGGAAAAGAATGATGGTATTGATCAATTAAAAGAGACAAGGAAGCAAAAGTCTGTTGTGAAGGGTAATATGAAATCTATAGCAACAGGAATTTCACAGGGACCTGACGTGCAAACAACGAGGGCGGAGAAGAAGGATAACGGCATGAATATTGATGAATCTACTCTTGTAGATGCTGTTGTTTGGTCTGAAATACTGGGTCCGCCCCGTGCAAAAAATCCATATCGAAACCGACGGGCTTGAAGTTAGTCCCTGTCAGAAAAAAAGGTGCTAGAACTCTGTTTCATTTCATACATATGAGATGAAAGGGGGTTCTTTTTTTATGGCGAAAAAGTGGGGACAATACCTCCGCAATTGGGTAACAAAAAATATGGAGCTTCCTCAGGATGTCATGATGGATCTACCCCGGATAACGATGATTGGACATATACATATATATATTGAAAACCATCGTGGATTAATTGCTTTCTCAGATAAAGAGCTTAGACTGCTTTTAAAACAAGGGCAGCTATTAATAAAAGGAAAAGCGTTTGTCATCAAGGCAATCATGCCCGAAGAGATATTATTGGAAGGAAAAATAGATCAAGTTATTTATTTGCAAGAATAAGGAACGAAGATTAAGAACGCCACATCCTGTGGCAACGTCTGCATGACCCACGTCCTGTGGGCCTAGCGGAGGCGCCTTGCCCAGCCGCGACCAGCTTAAGATGAGCCGGCAGGAAGGTTGTTCATTAACCTTCTTTACGGATTAGGTTAGGACCTCGAGCGGCTAGGCTCCGCAGCTGGATAAGAATAAAGAACATATAGAGAGTGCGGGGGCACCTGTCTAGTGCCTCCTTTATCGCAAGTAAATGTTAGGGAGGACAGGCATGAAGAACCGATGGATCATTTTCTTTTCTGGGATCATCACGGTAAAAATAAGTGGCAAAGGTCTTGAACGATTATTAAATAATTTAATTCGAAACGGTTTATTTATATGGCAGGTTAGGCGTCAGGGTGTTGAATCTATTACATTTAAGATGAAACTGAGTGATGTGGGGAAGTTCAGAAAATATGTAAGAGGCAGTGGATGTAAAGTGACCTTCTATAAAAGAGAAGGATTTCCATTCCTGCTGATAAGACTTCTGAAAAACAGCGGATTTCTTATAGGTTCCATACTGTTTATCTTTGTTATATTACTCCTGTCTAACATGATTTGGGGTATACAGGTAAAAGGTGCCGATCCGGCAACGGAATATAAGATTTATAAAGAATTAGATAAAATGGGCGTTAAGGTCGGAAAACTTCAGCTTTTTGTTGATAATGTTGAATCCATTCAGCGCCAATTAACAAACAATGTAGAGGAAATTACATGGGTTGGTGTTGAATTACAAGGGACAACCTATCATCTTCAAGTGGTTGAGAAAAATGAACCAAAACAGCCTGAATATTTAAGTCCGCAAAATTTGGTTGCGAAGAAAAAGGCTGTAATTGTGGACATGTTTGTAGAAGATGGGCAGGCTGTTGTAAATATTCACGACAGTGTAGAGGAGGGGCAGCTGCTTGTTTCAGGATTAATCGGGAAAGAAGGACAGACTGTTCAAGTTCCTGCCAAAGGTGAGATTTGGGGAGAAACCTGGTACAGGTCAGATGTAGAGCTCCCGTTAAAAACTACCTTTCAAGTATTTAATGGGAATGAGAAACGAAAGTACTATCTGCAAATTGCGAATTTTAAAATACCTATTTGGGGCTTTGGTAAAATTGAGTATAAAGAGTATGAGACAGAGGCAACGGAAAAAACGATTCAATTTTTAAAATGGGAGCTTCCGCTGTCATATATTCATGAGACTCACCGTGAAAAGGAAGTGGAGACAAGAATCTATTCGAAGGAAGAAGCTTTTCAAGTTGCAAAAGAAATGGCTAAATTAGATATAAAAAACCGATTATCTGAAGAAGCTAAGATTAAAGGAGAAAAAATTTTGCACCAATCTATAGACAATGGTAAAGTATCAATAGCAATACATTTCCAAATTATCGAAAATATAGCAGAAGGACAACCAATAATCCAAGGAGAGTCAGAATGACGGAAGATTTAAAAACGATGAATGTTCAATTAAAGAATTCAAATGAAGCAATTACTTTAATTGGGAATGCAGATGCGAATCTTAAAGTATTAGAACAAGAACTCGATGTTTCTATCATTACAAGAGGCGAGACAGTGTATGTTTCCGGTAATCTTGAACATGTAGAGCTTGTAGGCAATATCCTTGACGCTTTATTGTATGTAATCCGAAAAGGAATCACCATTAGTCAGAGGGATGTCACATATGCGATACAGATGGCCAAAAAAGGAACTCTAGATTATTTTAAAGATTTATTTGATGAAGAAATAGCAAAAAATGCTAAAGGTAAATCCATACGAGTAAAAACCATTGGACAGCGCTATTATATTTCTGCTATGAAGAAAAAGGATCTTGTCTTTGGTATTGGCCCGGCTGGAACAGGGAAAACCTATTTAGCTGTTGTTATGGCTGTGAATGCTTTAAAAAGCGGACAGGTAAAAAGAATTATCCTAACTCGTCCTGCAGTAGAAGCTGGTGAAAGCTTAGGTTTTCTGCCTGGTGATTTGAAAGAAAAAGTCGATCCATATTTAAGACCTCTATATGACGCCCTGCATGATGTTCTCGGCACTGAGCATACGCAAAGGTTAATGGAGCGGGGAATTATTGAAATTGCGCCGCTTGCCTATATGAGGGGAAGAACTCTAGATGACGCCTACGTCATTTTAGATGAAGCACAAAATACAACAATGGCACAAATGAAGATGTTCTTAACACGGCTTGGATTTGGTTCGAAAATGGTGATTACCGGTGATAAAACGCAGATTGACCTGCCAAAAGGAGTAAATTCCGGATTAAAGATAGCCGAAGGAGTACTTCAAGATATACCAGGTCTGCAATTTATTTATCTTGAACAAAGTGATGTTGTTCGTCACCCGCTAGTTGCAAAGATCATCCAAGCATATGAGACGAAAGAATAAGATTTAGCAAAAGCAAAGACTGCATATTAAACATGCCGTTCGGATTACCGGACGGCTATTTTTTCCATTAGAAAACAATAAAATAATGGATATAACTTATGAGTAGAAAAATAATGGATAAAATGAGTAATAATCCATATTTTATTCTCTATGATTTTAGAAAGAGATGAAAGAGGAGCCAAAAACTGTTATGATTTTTACGTAGTATAGGTAATAATGGATGTAATCTAGCTCCAGCGCCTAGCCCTTCTTTGGTCTAGTCAATCCTTCCTAAAAGGTAAAGAACACCTTTCCGGCAGGCTTGTCTTATGCTATGCCTGAGGCTGAACAAGGCGCTTGCGCTTTTCAATGCAAAGGAGGAACAAAGAAAACAATGCAACAGTACTTAATCAAAATCAGAAGTTTGTTAAATATAAAGTTTTTCCGGATCCTCTTATTTGTATTACTGGGAGTTGTCCTTTACATATCTATGTACAGCAATGTTAAACCTGAAAAATTAGATATTCGATTATTTTCGATAGCAAATCAGACAATTAGGTCTCCAATAACGGTTGAGGATAAAAAGAGTACAGCGGCGAAGAAAAAAGAAGCAGAAGAGCAGGTTCAAGATGTTTATGTATTAAATAAATCCATTTCAGAAAACCGTATTGATCTTATTACATCCATATTTGATTCTGCTGTAGAAGTAAATAAGGAAATAAAGAATGAGCAAAAAGAAGGTTTAATGGACGAGGGGAACTCGCCATCTAAAGAAGTGAAATTAAAGAGATTGAAAGAAAAGTTAACAGTTGATGTAACAAAGGATATACCTGATTCGGTGTTAACCAGCCTAGTTGCGTCTGCAAATGATGAGTTAATTATTGCAAGGGATCTTTCTATTACAGCAATTAATATGATTATGAATAATCGGATTCCAACACATGAAGTTGAAAACGCAAAGAAAAAGCTGGAAGAGGAATTAAAATATACTGATTTAAATCTTGATTTAAAAAATGCTGCTATTCAGCTTGGAAGATATGCAATTATTCCAAATGAATTCTATGATCCGGATGCTACAGAAGAAATGCGTCAACAGGCAGTAGAAAATGTTGAGCCAGTTAAAATTTTAGAAGGTCAAATAATCGTTGAAGAAAATCAATTAATTAATCGAGATGTTTATCGTCAATTAGATCTTGCCGGTTTGCTTGATAATGATCGCTCAAACGCACCATTTATTGGTTTAACCCTTCTTATTATGGTTTTCTTAACAGCATTATATTTTTATTTCTATCATTTAGAGGAAAATAAAGAGCAAAAACAAACCTATTTGCTCCTGTTCAGTTTAATTTTTATCCTATCAATTTTTCTAATGAAAATGGTTAGTTTACTTCATGTTCTGGAGTTTGCTGATATTGCTTTTATTTTCCCTGCAGCCATGAGTGCATTGCTGATAAAAATATTAATTGATGAAAAATTGGCTATCGTTGTTACTATTATTATGGCCATTTGTGGATGTGTTATGTTTAATGAAGGAGTAACAGGTTCCCTAAATACGTCAACCGGTATCTATATTCTTTGCAGCGGTCTAGCAGGCATCATGTTTTTAAGCAATCAACGGCGCTCAAACATCTTTAAAGCAGGATTATTTGTAGCAGCTGCCAATGTAGTGGTCATTTTATCTCTGGTGTTTTTAAGAAATGGACAATATGATATCCAGGATTATATTATAACAGTCGTTATTGGGTTCATGTCTGGCATTTTATCTGCCGTACTGACAATCGGCTTACTCCCATTCTTGGAGGCGGGTTTTGGGATATTGTCTACAATGAGATTAATTGAGCTTTCGAATCCCAATCATCCCCTATTAAAAAAGATTCTTACAGAAACACCGGGAACTTACCATCATAGTGTGATGGTCGCTAATTTAGCTGAAAGTGCTTGTGAAACAATTGGCGCAAATGGTCTGCTTGCAAGGGTAGGAGCTTATTATCATGATATTGGAAAAACAAAAAGACCACAGTTTTTTATTGAGAATCAGTTAAATATTGAAAATCCGCATGACCGTATACCGCCAAATATGAGTAAAAATATTATCATTGCACATGCAACAGATGGTGCTGAAATGCTGAAGGCTCATCATATGCCGAAGGAAATAGTTGATATTGCAGAGCAGCACCATGGAACGACCTTATTAAAGTATTTCTATCATAAGGTGAAGCAAAGCGGTGTTGAGGTTGATGAAGAGGAATATCGGTATCCCGGGCCAAAGGCTCAGACGAAGGAATCGGCTATTGTTGGGATTGCTGATAGCGTTGAGGCCGCTGTACGCTCGATGTCACAGCCAACTCCCGAACAAATTGAAGAACTCGTCAGGAAAATTATTTCTGACAGACTTCAGGATAACCAATTTAATGAATGTGATTTAACACTAAAGGAGTTGGATAAGGTCGCTAACGCATTATGTGAAACACTTAATGGGATCTTTCACTCAAGGATTGAATATCCGGAAATGACAAAGCAGAAGGTGAGACATGCATGAGTATTATCATTGATTTTATTGACGAAACAAGTGAGTTATCTGAAAAGGACTTAGATATGGTTGAGAAGCTGTTAATGTTTGCAGCTGAAAAGGAGGGGATTGAGGAGAACAGTGAGTTGTCAGTTACCTTTGTAACAAATGAGCGGATACAGGAAATTAACCGCGATTATAGAGATAAGGATCGTCCTACAGATGTTATTTCATTTGCGATGGAGGAGCTTGGTGAAGGTGAAATGCCGCTAGTAGGAGGCGATATGCCGCGGGTGCTTGGGGATATAATCATTTCATTAGCAAAGGCAAGAGAACAGGCAGAGGAATATGGGCATTCATTTATTCGGGAACTTGGATTTCTAGCTGTACATGGATTCCTGCATCTTTTAGGGTATGACCATGAAACGGAAGAAGATGAGAAAAAGATGTTCTCAAGACAAAAGGATATTTTAGATGAATTCGGACTTCAACGGTAGAAGACGATGGGGGATTGTGAAATCCTTCGCCTTTGCCATTGAGGGAATCATTCATTCATTAAAATATGAACGCAATATAAAAATCCATCTGGCAGTAGCGCTTGTCGTCATTATTCTTGGAGTGCTATACAATATTTCAAGTTTTGAGTGGCTCTTGATTATTCTGGCAATAGGCGGGATGATTTCATTTGAGCTAATGAATACGGCTGTTGAGAGAGTGGTTGATCTTGTAACATCGGATCGCCATCCGCTTGCCAAACAGGCAAAGGATATTGCTGCTGGAGCGGTGTTGATTTATGCTGTTATGTCTGTTATGATTGGTTGCATCATTTTTTTACCAAAGATGTTCTAACACGGGCCATCAAACTAATTGTTGATACATGTCCGTGTTTTTTTATGTATAAAAGTGAAACAAGGTTATTGTTATAATTTTAGAAAATTCAAAAAATGAAACTGCAAATTCCTGATAAGCAATGAAATTTTAAATCAAATAGGGTAAAATAAAATGAAGCAGCGGTCTTCAAAAGAAAGGTTGATCTAGGTGAAGATTGAAGATTTAATGAAAGAACGATTAACTGTTGCGGAACTGCTGACAGGAGCAATTTCTTCGGAGGACTTACATGAATAAAGAAATAAAACAACCAGTATTTAAATCAGGATTTATATCTATCATTGGAAGACCAAATGTAGGAAAATCCACTTTTATTAATCGGGTTATTGGTCAAAAAATTGCTATTATGAGCGATAAACCTCAGACAACAAGAAATAAAGTCCAAGGTGTTTTGACAACAAGTGATACTCAATACATTTTTATTGATACACCCGGAATTCATAAGCCAAAGCATAAATTAGGCGATTTTATGATGAAGGTGGCTCAAAACACGCTCAAGGAAGTAGATCTCATACTTTTTATGGTAAATGCAGAAGAAGGATTTGGACGCGGCGAGGAATTTATTATAGAAAAATTTCAATCCGTAAAAACTCCAATATTTTTGATTATTAATAAAATTGATCGCATTCATCCTGATAAGTTGTTAACAGTGATTGAAACATATAAAGAAAAATATCCATTTGCTGAAATTATTCCGATTTCAGCTCTTGAAGGAAATAATGTTGAAACATTATTAGAACAGGTAAAGACCTATCTTCCTGAAGGTCCGATGTATTATCCGGCTGACCAAGTTACAGACCATCCTGAAAGGTTTATTGTAGCTGAGCTTATAAGAGAAAAAGCTTTGCATCTCACTAGAGAAGAGATTCCTCATTCTTTGGCTGTTGTGATTGAAAAAATGGAGCGAAAACAGAATCAGGATCTTGTTCATGTTATGGCTACAATTATCGTCGAACGAGATTCGCAAAAGGGAATTGTTATTGGAAAGCAAGGGAAAATGTTGAAAGAAATTGGAAAACGAGCAAGAGTCGATATTGAAAATTTACTAGGCACAAAAGTGTTTTTAGAATTATGGGTAAAAGTTCAAAAGGACTGGCGAAATAAAGCTTCACAGCTTCGTGATTATGGATTTAGAGAAGATGAGTATTAAATTCATTCATAAAAAAGTCTTTTAAGTTAAAGGATAAATGAGCCTGCCTAAATGATTACCTGCTCCCTTGGAATATTCATCCTATTGATTTACAAAATTTTCGTCTTATGATTTTAGGGCAGACAGGCAATTATATAATATAAGGATTGGAATAAAAAAGAATAGCTAGTCCAACAATTGAAAGGTGGGATTTCAATGTTAGATTTTACTTGGAAAGTTTTTTCGCAAACAGGTAATATTGACACATATCTTCTTTTTAAAGAGTTAGAAAAGGAGAATCAAGAAATACCCGGAAGTCAGGACGAAGAGCTAGTTGAATTAGATTTTCCAATTATGTAGGTTTGTTCCTTATTGGGATGGTGTACGGATGCTGCAAAAATGTGAAGGGATTGTTCTTCGAACAACTGATTATGGTGAAACAAATAAAATTGTAACTCTCTATACACGTGAATGGGGAAAATTTGGTGTGATGGCAAATGGAGCCAAGAAACCCAAAAGCAGGCTGGCTGCCATCACCCAGCCTTTTACATATGGATATTTTTTGGTGCAGCAAGGCCGTGGTCTAGGAAGTCTTCAGCAGGGTGAAATAATTACTTCATTACGTTCGATTAAAGAAGATATTTTTCTTACTGCATATGCTAGTTTTATAGTTGAGTTAACGGATAAATGTACGGAGGAAAAGAAGACAAATCCATTTTTATTTGAGCTTTTGTACCAAGTCCTGAACTTTATTAATGAAGGCTATGATTCAGATATTATTAAGAATATCTATGAAATGAAAATGTTGAACACCATAGGATTATATCCAATATTAAATCACTGTGTGATTTGCGGCAGTAAGGAAGGTAATTTTTCCTTTTCTATAAGGGAAGGGGGAATCCTTTGTCATCGTTGTCTGGAAAAGGATCCTTACCATTTCAAAATTGCAGCAACAACAGTGAAACTTCTCTTAACCTTTTATTATTTAGATATTAACCGGTTGGGAAATATCTCTGTTAAGCCGGAAACAAAAAAAGAATTAAAAATGGTAATTGACAGTTATTATGAAGAATATTCCGGCTTGTACCTTAAATCCAAAAAATTTCTTGACCAGCTTGACCGTTTGAAAGTTGACAACTGATTTTGTTTCCGCTATGATTCAATTTAGAAAATCATCATAAAATAGTTGCAGTGAAGGAAAGGAGTACTTAACTCTCCTCTATTTAAGCGAATTCGGGACAGTGCAAGCCGAATATAGAACGTTAAGGAAGGGCATTCCTGAGCAACATGATGTGTCTTTTGACGCAAATAAAAGTGGCTTATCATAAGATGAGCAAATAGGGTGGAACCGCGGGTAAAACTCTCGTCCCTATGCTATTTATCAGCATAGGGACGAGAGTTTTTTGTGTTGACTGGCTCTAACCTGTTCTTGTTGATAATAAATCAAAATTTTTTGGAGGTGTCCAATGAATATTCAAAACATGATATTAACGTTGCAAAAGCATTGGTCTGAACAAGGATGTATTTTGATGCAGGCATATGACACAGAAAAAGGGGCAGGAACAATGAGTCCTTATACATTCCTGCGCGCAATTGGCCCTGAACCATGGAATGTGGCATATGTGGAACCATCACGTCGTCCGGCTGATGGACGATATGGAGAAAATCCAAATCGTCTTTACCAGCATCATCAATATCAAGTGATTATGAAGCCTTCACCCGACAATATTCAAGAGCTCTATTTAGATTCCTTAAAGGCGCTTGGCATTGATCCTTTAAAGCATGATATTCGTTTTGTAGAGGATAACTGGGAAAACCCATCACTTGGATGTGCCGGATTGGGCTGGGAAGTTTGGCTTGACGGAATGGAAATCACGCAATTTACTTATTTCCAGCAGGTAGGAGGCCTGGAATGCAAGCCTGTGTCTGTTGAAATCACGTATGGCATCGAACGTCTTGCATCTTACATACAAGACAAGGAAAATGTATTTGACCTTGAATGGACTGATGGATTTACGGTTCGTGATATATTTGGTCAGCCCGAGTATGAGCATTCAAAATATACGTTTGAAACATCTGACCAAGAAATGTTATTTAATTTATTTAATATTTATGAAAAAGAAGCTCATAGACAAATGGAAGAAGGCCTTGTACATCCAGCGTATGATTATGTACTAAAATGCTCCCACACGTTTAATTTACTTGATGCAAGAGGCGCTATTTCTGTTACAGAAAGAACCGGTTATTTGGCACGTTGCCGCAACCTAGCCCGTAAAATTGCCAAAACCTTTTACGAAGAACGCGAAAAGCTTGGTTTTCCAATCTTAAAGGCAAAGGAGGAAAAGAGTCGTGGCTAAAGATATTTTGCTTGAAATTGGTTTAGAAGAACTGCCGGCTCGTTTTGTAACGAATTCAATGAATCAGCTGGCTGATAAGGTGAAAACATGGCTAGAAGCAAAGCAAATTCAATATGGAGAATTGCAAGCATACTCAACACCGCGCCGTTTGAGTATTCTTGTTAAAGGTGTTGCTGAGGCGCAGGCTGATATCCATGAGGAAGCAAAGGGCCCAGCGAAAAAAAATGCCCAAAATGAAGCGGGCGAATGGACGAAAGCTGCCATCGGATTCAGCCGCGGACAAGGTATGGCGGTTGAGGATATTTATTTCAAAGAAATAAATGGAGTCGAATATGCGCATGTCAAAAAGTTTGTTAAAGGGCAGGAGACTTTTACTTTGCTGCCGGAATTAAAGGAAATCATTATGAGTTTGACCTTCCCTAAAAATATGCGTTGGGCAGATAATGACCTTCGATATATTAGACCAATTAAATGGATTGCAGCTCTTTTTGGTCAAGAGGTTATTCCATTTGTGATAACAAATGTGGAAACGAGCCGACACAGTAAGGGTCACCGCTTTCTTGGCGGTGAGATTGAATTCGTGGAGCCTGCGGATTATGAAAAGGTAATGGCTGAGCAATATGTAATTGTGGACCCGCTAAAACGGAAACAAACAATCCTTGAACAGCTGCAAAAGCTGGAGGAAGAAAAAGGCTGGGAAATCCCTGTCGACCAGGATTTGCTCGAAGAAGTAAATAATCTTGTAGAGTTTCCAACAGCATTGTATGGAAACTTCGAAGAGGAGTTTTTAGAGCTGCCTCAAGAAGTATTAATTACGTCAATGAAGGAGCATCAACGTTATTTTCCGGTAAAGTCAAAAACAGGAGAATTGTTGCCACATTTTGTAACAGTTCGTAATGGTGGAGCAGACTTTTTGGAAAATGTAGCAAGAGGAAATGAAAAAGTGCTTCGTGCAAGGCTCTCTGATGCAGCATTCTTTTATCGAGAAGATCAAAAAATGGAAATTGATCATGCGTTAAATAAATTAAAGTCAATTGTGTACCATGAAGAGATTGGTACACTATCTGAAAAGACTGCACGTGTGCAGCGTTTAACGAATATTCTTAGTGGCAAGCTTGATTTTTCAGCAGAACAAAAAGAAAATGCTAATCGTGCAGCTGAAATTTGCAAATTCGATTTAGTAACCAACATGGTATATGAATTCCCTGAATTACAAGGTTTTATGGGTGAAAAATATGCTCGTCAAAAAGGGGAAGCTGAAGCGGTCTCTATTGCGATTAATGAACATTATATGCCTCGTAACGCTGAAGATAGTGTACCTTCTACAGAGGTCGGAGCCATTTTATCTATTGCCGAAAAAGTGGACACGATTTCATCCTTTTTTGCAATTGGCTTAATTCCAAGCGGGTCACAAGATCCATATGCATTGAGAAGACAGGCAACTGGTGTTGTTCAAATTCTTCTTCATAAAAATTGGCAGATTGAACTTGAAGATATTCTATCTCAATCATTATCATTACTTGAAAGTGACGGGGTATTAAAAGAGGGACTTGAAAGCACTAAACAAGAATTACTCTCTTTCTTTAAACTTCGCTTAAAGCATTTACTACAGGAAAAGGGCATCCGCTATGATTTAATTGATGCAGTATTAGGAAACGATATTGGCGTGGTCAGCTCGCTAATTACGAGAGCTTTAGTACTTGAGGAAAAGAGAACAGAAGCTGAGTTTAAAGAAAACATGGAAGCATTAAGCCGGGTATTGAATATTGCTTCAAAGGCTGAGGAAATTAGTGAAATTCAAGAATCCCTTTTTGAAAATAATGATGAACATAAACTTTTTGAGAAATACCAGGCTGTAAAGGCGAAATTAGATAGAAATATTACAGAGTCTGAATACTTTGATTTACTTGTTTCATTAAAACCTGAGATCAATCAATACTTTGACCATACGATGATTATGGCAGACGATGCAGCAGTAAAACAAAATCGACTCAGCCAAATGGCGAAACTTTCAATACTTATTAAAAAGTTTGCAAATGTGAATGAAATTATTGTGAAGTAATATATTTCCTTTTTTGTAGACAGGTTGAAGGAATTAAACAAAAGAGCCTATTTGAAACAGGCTCTTTTGTCATTTTACATATATTAATTAGTATAACATTTATCGTAAAGAGGATAGATGACTTTTCATTTGTTGAAAATAGTATATAATAATTATGTAATAGTATAACATTATTCGTGAATTAATTGTTTATGATAGGTGGTGTTAACAATAGAACTCAATAAACGTCAAGAACAAATATTAGAAATAGTTAAAGAAAATGGTCCAATTACTGGGGAAAATATTGCAGATCAATTAAATCTAACGAGAGCAACGTTAAGACCAGATCTTGCTATATTGACGATGGCAGGTTATTTAGATGCAAGACCCCGTGTCGGTTATTTTTATACTGGAAAAACAGGAGTACAGCTTCTTACAGAGAATTTAAACAAGTTGTATGTAAAGGATTATCAATCGATTCCAGTCGTTATCAATGAGAATGTTTCTGTATATGATGCTATTGTTACGATGTTTCTAGAGGATGTTGGTACATTGTTTGTAGTGGATCAAGAGTCACTGTTAGTTGGGGTATTGTCGAGAAAAGATTTGTTAAGAGCCAGTATTGGCAAACAGGAATTATCAAGTCTGCCGGTTAATATCATCATGACAAGAATGCCTAACATTACTATGTGTATCCGTGATGATTTATTAATTGATGTAGCAAAGAAGTTAATTGAAAAACAAATTGATGCCATGCCTGTTGTAAAAGAGACGGACAATGGGTTTGAAGTTGTTGGCAGAGTAACGAAAACAAATATTGCCAAAGCATTGGTTGCTTTAGCTGAGGATAGGTAGGCAATACTATACCTATTGCTATATAGAGGGGATGAGAAATGGATGAGCAAAATGCCGGTCATCTATGTGGTTTCCGACTCAGTGGGAGAAACGGCTGAACTCGTCACAAAAGCTGCACTTAGTCAATTTAATGGCAGTGATATAATGATTAAACGTTTTCCGTTCGTGGAAGATGAATCAAATATTGAGGAAGTTATCTCTTTAACGAAATATGAAAATGGGATGATTGTCTTTACACTTGTCAGACCGGAAATTCGCAAATATATGCGGGAGGCGGCTGTAAAGGCAGGAATTGTAGCCTATGATATTTTGGGTCCTCTAATTGAGCAGATTCAATTACTGACTGGAAAAACACCTTTATATGAGCCTGGTCTTATTCATAAGTTGGACGAGGAGTATTTTAAAAAGGTGGAAGCCATAGAGTTTGCAGTCAAATATGATGATGGCCGGGATCCAAGAGGGATTATGAAAGCGGATTTAGTTCTTGTCGGTGTTTCTAGGACATCTAAGACGCCTTTATCACAATATTTAGCTCATAGAAGATTAAAGGTAGCTAATGTTCCAATTGTTCCAGAAGTGGATCCTCCAGATGAGTTATTTAAAATCTCCCCAACAAAATGTTTTGGATTAAAAATTAGTCCAGACAAGTTAAATGGAATTCGCAGAGAACGATTGCGGTCTTTAGGATTAAATGACAATGCAACATATGCAAAAATAGATAGAATTATGGACGAGTTACATTATTTTGAAAAGCTGGTAGATCGACTTGGGTGTCCTGTTATTGATGTAACAAATAAAGCAGTAGAAGAAACTGCCAATATTATTCATAATATGTACCAAAAAAATAATCGTTCTGAGTAGCACATATTCCTTATGTGCTATTTTTTTATTGTTTAGCATTTTGAAATATATAAAATTAGTGGAAAATATGTGTAATTATTAAGTTTTTTATAAAAAACTAATGCAATTTTCAAGCTTTTATACTATAATAAAAAATTGTGATAAAAATGTATCAAATTTAGGTTTAGACTTTCGCTTCAAGGAATAAACTATTTAGGGTGAGAAGTCAAGTCTGCAGCCTTAAAAAATTCGACAAGTTGTCGCTAGAAAAGTTATTCCCTGAAAGAAGGAATATGAGGAGTAATGTAGAATAATTAGTACATTAGGTAAATCATTCATTTTTATTGGTGTTGATTCTTGTTCTGTTAAACAAGAAATTGTCGAAAAAGTGGATAGAAATGGATATGAGTTATTTATAGCTCAAAGAAGGGATATTCATGGAAAAGGTCCGAAATGAGGATTCGCATTAATTTTATTAAAGAATTATCGAAGATTTTGTCTGAAATTGCAGGAATTTGATAATTTTTGACGAATACCTCATAAAGTAAATGGAGGTGTTCACATGTCAGATCGAATTGCCGAAGAAAAGCTTAATCAAATTAGGCAGGCATCAGATATTGTGGATGTCATCAGCGAGTTTGTACAGTTAAAAAAGCAAGGTCGAAATTATATAGGTCTCTGTCCTTTTCATAATGAAAATTCCCCATCATTTTCTGTTTCAGTCGATAAACAAGTGTATCATTGCTTTGGATGTGGTGCAGGAGGAAATGTATTTTCATTTTTAATGCAAATAGAAGGTCTTTCTTTTCAGGAAGCAGCAGTTAAACTTGCACAAAATGCAAATATTGAACTAGAAATGCACCTATCTGGATCAAGTAAACCTAATTACCTTTCTGATGAAGGTAAGCAAATGATAGAAGCGCATAATTTATTACGTAAATTTTATCATCATTTGCTTGTAAACACAAAAGAAGGTCAGCATGCGCTTGAGTATTTACTTGAGCGAGGTTTTGATTTGGAATCTATCGAAAGGTTTCAAATTGGATATGCTTTAGATTCATGGGATTTTGATTATAAATTTTTAACCAATAAAAACTTTCAACCCGCATTGTTGGAAAAGGCAGGACTGATTATTAAAAGAGAGCAGGATGGGAGCTATTTTGACCGGTTTCGTGATCGAATTATGTTTCCAATTGCTGACAGACATGGTGAAACGATTGCTTTTTCCGGGAGATCACTAGGGGCACAATCGCCCAAATATTTAAACAGTCCCGAGACAGCAATTTTTAATAAAAGTAAAACTTTATACAATTACCATCTGGCAAGACCTACAATGAGAAAGCTGCAGCAAGCCATTTTGTTTGAAGGGTTCGCAGACGTCATTGCTGCGGATCGATCTGGTGTTTTAAACGGTATAGCCACAATGGGAACATCTTTAACAGAAGAACATGTCTCTACTTTAAAGAAAAATGTTCAAGTCGTAACGATTTGTTATGATTCAGATTCAGCTGGAATTGAGGCTGCGTTCAGGGCAGGAAACATGCTTCAAGAAGCAAATTTGCAAGTGAATGTAGCAACCATGCCGGATGGTATGGATCCTGATGATTATGTCAAAAGGTACGGAGCAGAAAAATTCCGTAATGATATTATTCATTCAAACATGACCTTTATGAGCTTTAAGATGCTCTATTATCGCAAAGGGAAAAATTTGCAAAATGAAGGAGATAGACTCCTTTATATAGAAAAAGTATTACAGGAAGTCAGTCATCTTGAGAACCTAGTTGAAAAAGATTTTTATATACGCCAGTTGGCAGAAGAATTTAATCTTTCCCTTGATGCGTTGAAAGAGCAAGAAAGACAATATTCCCAAAGTACCCATCAAAAAGAGCAGCAGCATCAGAATAGGATGATTCAAGCACCGTCTGTCATGCTAAGGAAAGCAGAACGAATTAAACCTGCTTACCATAATGCGGAAAGATTTCTGATAGCACATATGATGCGAAGTATCGATGTAACCTATAAGGTACAAGAACTAATGAAGGGGAATCATTTTAATATTGATGAACACCAGGCAATCATAACCTATTTATATGGTTTTTATGAAAAAAATCATCAGCCAGATCTTAATTCATTTCTGGATTATATCAATGACGAGAAGCTGAGAAGAATCGTAGTTGACATTGAAATGATGCCGATAAATGAAGAAATTTCAGATCAGGAATTAAATGATTATATCAAACAGGTGTTGAAATATCAAAAATTGTTAAAGATAAAGGAAAAAGAGGCTGAACTGAGAGAGGCGGACCGTCAAAAGGATATCAGCAGGGCTGTCGTTCTATTAGCAGAAATTCAACAAATTCGTAAAACTTTATAAATGGTTTCTTTGATTTTTGGAAGGAGGGGGACAAATGGCTGAAAAATCAGCTCGTTCAAAAGAGGTTGAATCAGAATTGACCCTAGAACAGGTGAAAGAACAGTTAACATTATTAGGAAAAAAGACAGGTGTCCTTGCCTATGATGATATTGCAGAAAAATTAGCTACATTTGATTTAGATTCCCATCAAATGGATGAATTTTATGAACTCCTGGGAGACAATGGTGTTGAGCTAGTTGGAGATAATGAGGAAGAAGACCCGAATATTAAGGATTTATCTAAGAGTGAAGAAGAATTTGATTTAAACGATTTAAGTGTTCCCCCTGGAGTCAAAATAAATGACCCTGTACGTATGTATTTAAAGGAAATAGGCCGTGTAGATCTTTTATCTGCTGAAGAAGAAGTAAACTTAGCACTGCGAATTGAACAAGGTGATGAAGAAGCAAAGCGTCGGTTAGCGGAAGCGAATCTTCGACTTGTTGTGAGTATAGCAAAAAGATACGTTGGCCGTGGAATGCTGTTTTTAGACCTAATCCAAGAAGGGAATATGGGTTTAATTAAGGCTGTAGAAAAATTTGATTATCGAAAAGGATTTAAATTTAGTACGTATGCGACATGGTGGATTCGTCAAGCAATAACAAGGGCAATTGCTGACCAGGCAAGAACTATTCGGATTCCGGTTCACATGGTTGAAACAATTAATAAACTTGTCCGTGTACAAAGGCAGCTGCTGCAGGACTTAGGCCGCGAACCGACACCAGAAGAAATTGGTGAAGATATGGATTTGCCACCGGAAAAAGTAAGGGAAATTTTAAAGATTGCTCAAGAGCCTGTTTCGCTTGAAACACCGATTGGAGAAGAAGATGACTCGCATCTTGGAGATTTTATTGAAGATCATGAGGCGACCTCTCCATCAGAACATGCAGCATATGAACTTTTAAAAGAGCAACTGGAAGATGTATTAGATACGTTAACGGATCGTGAAGAAAATGTATTGCGCCTTCGGTTTGGTCTTGATGATGGTCGGACACGAACACTAGAAGAAGTAGGAAAGGTATTTGGAGTTACACGTGAACGTATTCGTCAGATTGAAGCAAAAGCATTAAGAAAACTAAGACATCCAAGTAGAAGCAAAAGGTTAAAAGACTTTTTAGAATAAGCTAGCCATAAAATAGTTTACTTCTTACAATAGAAGTGAACTATTTTTTTTTATAATAAAAGCTATTGCAGTCTACAGACAAGGATGTGAACTTATGCAGGATAATAGAAAACAAATGATTATCAATGAAATTATCTATTGGAAGAAAAATCATCTACTTCCTGAACATTATTGTGATTTCTTATTGGCCATCTATACAGAAGGAGAAGGTATACAAGAAAAAAATAAGAAAAAATCAAGATGGCTAAAAAAAGAACTGTTTTTGCTTCTATTTATCCCTATTATTTTGTTTTTATTTTATTTTACTGAATTATCTCTCATTTTGCAATTGGTCATAGCTATCATTTTGATTTTAATTGGAATTTATTTAACGTTCATGTACAAGAAAAGAGAGAGTTTATTCCAAATTCCATTAATTGTGACAGCCCTGATTTTATTATTTTCTTCTGTGAAAATAGCATTAACAATATATCCTGAAAATGTGATTAGTTTATACATTGTGTTAGGATTTAATTGTTTATTATGGCTGGCTGGCGGTTGGAGATTTAAACAGCTGCATTTTACATTGTCAGGTATCCTTGGAATACTATTGTTGATTCTCTCTCTTTTTAAATAACGCTTTTAAATCATTACCTCTTCCTTTTAAACATAAAATTAAATACAGATTTAAAATCCATTTCATTGGAGGAATGGTAATGAATTTTGATTTAACTTCAGAGCAAGTAATGATAAAAAAAATGATAAAAGAATTTGCAGATGAAGAGGTAGCTCCTGGTTCATTGGAAAGAGACCGTAAAAAAAATTTTCCGCTTGATGTTTTTCAAAAATTATCAAAGCTTGGATTAATGGGCCTGCCTTTTCCTGAAAAATATGGTGGAGCCGGGGCTGATACAATTAGTTTTGCGATTGTGACGGAGGAATTGAGCCGTGCCTGTGGATCAACGGGCATCACTTACTCAGCCCATGTTTCTTTAGGTGGTGCTCCTATTTATTATTTTGGAACGGAAAAACAAAAACAAAAATATTTGATACCTATTTGTACTGGGGAAAGCTTTGGTGCATTTGGATTAACAGAGCCGGGTGCTGGTTCTGATGCAGGTGGAACGGAAACAAAAGCTTTGGAACAAAATGGTGAATATATAATAAATGGAAATAAGTGTTTTATTACGAATGCAAGCTATGCAAAGTTTTTAGCTATAACCGCTGTGACAGGTACAAGGAAGGATAAAAAGGAAATAAGTGCAATTATTGTTCCAACAGATTCTCCCGGTTTTACTATACAGGATCATTATGAAAAAATGGGTCTGCATGCTTCAAATACGACTGAATTGATTTTTCAGGATGTTCATGTACCGACAGAGAATCTGCTAGGTAAAAAAGGAGAGGGATTTAAGCAATTTTTAGCGACACTTGATGGTGGGCGTATTGGGATTGGTGCAATGGCTGTCGGTATTGCTCAGGCTGCCTATGAAAAAGCATTAGGCTATGCAAAAGAAAGAAAGCAGTTTGGGCAATCATTATCGTCTTTTCAAGCTATCCAGTTTAAATTAGCCGAGATGGCCATGAAAATTGAATTAGCACGGACTAGCGTCTATAAAGCAGCATGGCTGAAGGATGCCGGAAGGACCTTTGCGAAAGAAGCTGCGATGTGTAAGCTATATGCTTCAAAAATCTGCATGGAAGTCACTGATCAGGCAGTACAAATTCATGGAGGATATGGCTATATGAAAGATTATCATGTAGAACGCTATATGCGTGATGCGAAATTAACGGAAATAGGGGAAGGAACTTCTGAAATTCAGCATATGGTAATTGCAAGATCAATTGGTTGTTAACAAGCAGCAAAGACAGGTTTTTTATCATATTTGCAAATCTTCATCTAATGGGGGATGAAGATTTGTTTTTTTTAGAAACTAATTGTGACAAAGTTTGATATAAAGGCTTTTACTTCTGATGGTTTTTTTAGTAAAATAGAAATTGTTTAAATATATTAATTAGTTAAAAAGTTTCTACATAGGGGAGGGGAATTGTTATGAAACGCAATCCGATTATACCGTTTGTGACGATTATGGTTATCGGAGTATTAGCCATGTTTCTTCTTTCATTCAAAGGTCTTGGAGATTCAAAAGAACTGGCAGCAGAACTTGAAGGCGGCGGAGAGGAAAAAACGGAAGAAGTTGCAGCAAATCCAGAGGATATCTATAAGCAAAACTGTATAAGCTGTCACGGTGATCAATACCAAGGCGGAGTGGGGCCTGCCTTAAAGGGTGTTGGAGACAGATTATCTACAGATGAAATCTCGGATATCGTTGTAAATGGTAAAGGTTCCATGCCTCCAGGTTTAGTACCGGCAGAAAAAGCCGGTGAAATGGCTGAATGGTTAGCTGGTCTAAAGTAGGAAAACGCATTCACGGCATTCGCAGAAAAGCGGAGGCTCCTGTTTATTCTTAAGTCTGCATAAGACAAGCCTGACGGAAAGGTATTTTTTACCTTTCTGGAAGGATTGAATCAACCCAGGACGGGCTAGGCGCTGGAGTTAGACAGTTACCAAAGTTTATACAAAAATTTTTTGTCCTTTGCATATGCAAGGGACTTTTTTTATACTTAACAAGAAAGACATAATAGATGATTAAGTAAAACGATTAAATGAAGGTTAAGTGGTGAAGGAATGAACAGTGAAAAATTATCATACCGTTTAGAAACTGTAGCTAAATACATACCTCAGGATTACAGAATAGCTGATATCGGTTCGGATCATGCTTATTTACCTTGCTATGTGGTCCAAAAAGGCATCGTCCCGTGGGCGATAGCTGGGGAAGTCGTGGAAGGACCCTATCAGTCAGCTAAAAGACAAGTTGAAGAAGAAGAATTAATTGAAAAAATCTCTGTAAGAAAAGGCGATGGTTTAGAGGTAATTGAAGAAGGCGAAGTGGAGTGTATAACAATCGCTGGAATGGGAGGATCTTTAATCGCAAGTATCCTTGAAAAAGGAAAGGAAAAACTTACGCATGTAAAAAGGCTCATTCTTCAGCCGAATATTAGTGCCATCTCTATCCGAACCTGGTTATTGGAAAATGGGTGGGGACTAATAGCTGAGGAAATTATCGAAGAAGATGGAAAAATTTATGAAGTACTTGTCGCTGAAAAGGGAAATGAAAAGAAGTCATATCAAAATAATCTTGAAAAAGGTTTATTGTTTGGACCTTATTTGCTGAGTGAACAAAATCCGATTTTTCATAAGAAATGGATATCTGAAAAGAAAAATTGGTTAACGATTTTAGCAAAACTTGAACAGGCATCGGATTCTGTTGAGAACAGAGAGAAAAAAGCAGAGCTAATGAAAAAGATAAAAATGGCAGAGGAGGTTTTGAGTGATGAAGAAAGTTAATGGTCATGAGATTATTCAATTGTTTGAGGCGTTTGCTCCGAAGGCGTTGGCAATGGAAGGCGATAAAATAGGATTGCAAATCGGTCGTTTAAATAAGCCTGTCCATCGTGTGATGGTTGCTCTTGATGTACTTGAAGAAGTGGTTGATGAAGCGATTGAGAAAGAAGTGGATCTTATTATTGCTCATCATCCGCTTATTTACAGGCCGCTTGCAACTATTACAACTGACAAGCTTCCAGGCAGAATGATTGAAAAACTGTTAAAACATGAAATTGCTGTATATGCTGCTCATACAAACCTTGATATAACAAAGGGCGGAGTCAACGATTTATTAGCAGAGGCGCTGCAACTTTCAAATACAGAGGTGCTTACTCCTACCTATGAAGTAAAGTTGAAAAAAATGGTTGTTTTTGTACCTAAAGAAGATAGCAGAAAAGTGAAAGAGGCCATTGGTCATGCGGGAGCGGGGGCAATAGGGAATTATAGTCATTGCTTGTATTCATCATCTGGAGTTGGGCAGTTTCTTCCAGGGGATAAAGCAAATCCTCATATTGGACAAAATGGGCAGCTTGAAGAAGTAAAAGAAGAGAGAATTGAAACCATTTTTCCGGATTATTTGGAAAGAAAAGTAGTCCAAGCTATGCTTAAGGCTCATCCGTATGAAGAGGTTGCTTATGATATTTATCAGTTAGATAATAAAGGTGAAGTCTTAGGCCTTGGTAGAATTGGTGAAATTGAAGAAACCACACTAGGGGAGTTTGCTGAATTTGTGAAACAAGCATTAGATGTGCCGACGCTGCGTGTCGTTGGAGATTTATCAGAGAAAGTAAAAAAAGTTGCAGTACTAGGCGGAGATGGAAATAAGTATATCTCATCAGCAAAATTTAAAGGAGCGGACGTCTATATAACCGGTGATTTATACTACCATGTTGCACATGACGCCATGATGATGGGGTTAAATGTGATAGACCCCGGACACAATGTTGAGAAAGTAATGAAACAGGGAGTTTCCCGCTACTTGACAAATAAATGTCAGGAAAAAGGTTACGATGTAGCTGTTTTTCCTTCAGACAAGGGCACAGAACCATTTCAGTTTGTCTGATAGACAGAAAAAGCGGAGGTATGTGAGAACACCTCCGCTTTTTAGTATCAACTAGCTTTGTTTTACTTTAGGAAGAATCTTATTTAATGGTACTTTATTTTCTTTTATCCAAGTAGAAGAATCTGCCGGGTCAAAGTTTTCTAAGAAGGTAATAACTTCTTTTGTAATCGGTGTTGGTGTAGAGGCTCCAGCAGTGACAGCAACCGATTTTGCATCTTTAATCCACTCAAGGTCAAGCTCTGTAATATCTGCAATACGATAGGCCTTTGTATGAGCGATTTCTTCCGACACTTGGGCAAGACGGTTTGAATTATTGCTTCGAGGGTCTCCAACCACAATTAAGACATCAGCTTCTCCAGCCTGCTCTGCAACTGCCTCTTGTCTTATTTGTGTAGCAAGACAAATTTCATTATGAAATTCTGCGTGCGGATATTTCTCTTTAATTTTATCCATCACATGTTTTACATCCCATTGACTCATCGTTGTTTGATTTGTAACGATTATTTTTTCTACATGAACTGTTAAATTTTCAACATCCTGCTCATTTTCGACTAAATGAACGATGTGTGGAGCAATTCCAACAGCTCCCTCAGGCTCAGGATGATTTCTTTTTCCAATATAAATAACCGTATAGCCTTCTTTTTCTTTTTCCCGGATTAAGTCATGTGTTTTCGTTACATCCGGACAGGTTGCATCAATAGTAATAAGGCCCTTTTGTTTGGCGAGCTCTCTGACTTCCGGTGAAACACCATGTGCGGTAAAAATGACTGTTCCGCCGTCCACCTTTTCAAGAATTTCTCTGCGGTTTTTACCATCTAATGTAATAATGCCTTCCTCTTCAAATGCGTCTGTAATATGTTTATTATGAACAATCATTCCTAGTATATAAATAGGACGTGGTAATGATTTATCTAATGCTGCATTGCGGGCAATGACCATAGCATCAACTACACCATAGCAGTAACCACGCGGAGCAATTTTTATTACGTTCATCTCCGATCCTCCCAGTCAGCTTCTTTCTCATTCATTATAGTAAACAATGATTATTATAGCAAAACCAAAATCAAACAATTAGACAGAAGATTATTGTTTTTTTATCAGGTTTATGAACATTGTTCGCTAACAAAGCTTTCAATAAAAAAAAGAATGCTGTTTCCAGCATCCTTTAAATATATAATTTGGGTGTAGACGGCAATGGGGTTTGATTGTTTGATTTTGGTTTCGGCTCCATCTCCATCTCCATCTCTATATCAGGTTCGACAGTATGATAGCCAGCAGTATTTGTATCATTCGTGTCCTTATCTGATTGGTTGAATTCAGGTGCATCTTTTAATCCGCGGTAAAGTCTCCATAAGGTTGGAAGGTTTTTGACGATTGGACCGTATTGTTGAACGACTGGGCCAACTTGCTGGGCGGTATTTAATATTTTTTGTGTATTGGATAATACGCTATTTAACGAAGAAGGGTTAGTCAATGCTTTTAGAAAAGACCCTCCGCCAGAAGCAGGTTGAGGAGCGAATGCACCGAGTACGGACCGGCTGTTTGCACCTGTCTGCCCTTGTTTTCCCAGCAGCTTTGACAGAATTCCTCCCCTTTGCTGCATCCGGGGATGCATCCCCCTCATACGGTGCATAGGTGGTCCGCCGTAAGGATTAAAGTAGTGGGGGGGCATCCCTGATTGGGGCGGAAAATGATATCTAGGCATCATATTGTAGTACCTCCCTTCTTAACATAATCATTTGAGTTCCATTCCATTTGCGATTGTTCTTATAAGCCACTTATATCTTATTCATATTTACTTATTTGGTTTGGGATAAATGCGGAGTTTGATTTATTCACTCAACTGTGGCTATTCTTGTCGAAATTGATTATAATATGATGATGGTTATAATAGGCTATTTTAACAGCATTTTGGCAATACTGAATGATGTATAGCCCTTAATTTAAAGGAGTTTAATTAAATGAACGAGACAAAATTTGAGCGTTTCAATTTGAAACCATTTATTATAGAAGCTGTAAAAGAACTTGGCTTTTATGAGCCGACTGAAATTCAAGAGCGAATTATCCCAACGGTATTAAAACGAGAAAGTGCGATTGGTCAATCTCAAACGGGAACAGGTAAGACACATGCATATGTACTTCCGGTTATTCACAGTATTGATCCAACACGTCAAGAGGTTCAGGCTATTTTTACAGCACCTACAAGAGAGTTGGCCTCGCAAATCTACCAGGAAACGTTAAAAATTGTTCAGCATTGTCCACAGGGGCAAGAAATATCCGTACGTTTGTTTATTGGCGGTACAGATAAGCAGAGAACCATAGAAAAGTTAAAGACACAGCCGCAAATTGTGATAGGGACACCAGGCAGGATCAGTGACTTAGTAAAGGAACAAGCATTAGTTGTCCATTCTGCATCCATGCTCGTGATTGATGAAGCAGATATTATGCTTGATATGGGATTTCTCGTGGATGTCGATTATATTGCTGCACGGATGCCGCAGAATCTGCAAATGCTTATTTTCTCTGCAACGATTCCGGAAAAGTTAAAGCCATTTATGAAGAAATATTTGGAGAATCCGAAATATATCCATATCGAACCAAAACAGGTAACTGCTGCGAAAATCGAGCATTATTTGTTGCCGTCAAAACATCGTAACAAGCTTGTATTAGTTCATCAGGCATTACTTCATTTTAATCCGTATTTAGCAATTGTTTTTACAAATACAAAGAAAAAAGCAGATGAGGTTGCAGATGGATTAATGGCCAAGGGTTTAAAAGTAGGACGAATACACGGTGATTTATCACCGCGTGAGCGAAAAAAAATGATGAAGCAAATTGTTGATTTAGAGTTTCAATACATCGTTGCAACCGATTTAGCTGCGCGCGGGATTGATATTCAAGGAATCAGCCATGTGATTAACTATGAACTCCCATCAGACCTTGATTTTTATATCCATAGAGTAGGAAGAACTGCTCGTGCCGGTTATTCCGGTGTGGCTTTAACCATTTACGAGGATTCCAATGAAGATGCGTTAAACCGTTTAGAAAAAATGGGTATTGAATTTAAAAATGTCGATTTTCAAAATAAAGAATGGGTTGAATTAGAAGATAGGAACAAACGAAAGAATCGAAAAAAACAAGTAGATGAGATAGACTTAAAAGCAAAGTCTCTTTTCCAAAAACCGAAAAAAGTAAAGCCAGGCTATAAAAAGAAAATACAACATGAAACGGAAAACTTTAAAAAGAGACAAAAAAGATTGCAAAAGAAAAAGTAAAAACAAGGGGAGAGAATGGATGTTAAAAATTGGTTCTCATGTATCAATGAGTGGAAAGAAAATGTTGTTGGCAGCAAGCGAAGAAGCTGTCTCATATGGTTCAAATACATTCATGATTTACACGGGTGCTCCGCAAAATACAAGAAGAAAGAAAATAGAAGATTTAAATATTGAAGCGGGAAGAAAACATATGGAGGAAAACGGCATACATGAAATTATTGTCCATGCTCCGTATATTATTAATATTGGCAATGCAGTTAACCCAGATACCTTTGAACTTGGTGTGAACTTCCTGAGGACTGAGATTGAACGTACCGAGGCAATTGGGGCTGGTCAAATCGTGCTTCACCCGGGTGCCCATGTTAAAGAAGGGGCAGAAGTGGGGATTAAGAAAATTATTGAAGGATTGAATGAAGTGTTAACGGGTAATGAAAAGCTTCAGATTGCTCTTGAAACCATGGCTGGAAAAGGTTCTGAGTGCGGACGATCCTTTGAAGAGTTAGCAATGATTATTGATGGCGTAACACATAATGATAAGTTATCCATTTGTTTTGATACATGTCACACTCATGATGCTGGCTATAACCTTGTTGAGGATTTTGATGGTGTATTGAATGATTTTGATCATATCATCGGAATTGACCGGTTAAAGGTGCTTCATATTAATGACAGTAAAAATGTACAGGGTGCGAGAAAAGACCGTCATGAAAATATAGGTTTTGGACATATCGGATTTAATGCGTTAAATTATGTTGTTCATCATCCTCAATTAACAGAAGTACCTAAAATTCTCGAAACTCCATTTGTCGGTGAAGATAAAGATAATAAGAAGCCGCCGTATAGACATGAAATTGCTATGTTGAGAAACAAAACCTTTAATGAACATTTACTCCGTGATATTGTAAACGAAGCATAATAATCATAGTAAGAGGCCAGGCACAATAAAAAGATTCATTCATGTGCCTGGTCTGATTTACTTCATAAGCTCTAAAAGAAGCCGATTGACCTCTTTTGCTGTTTCTACGCCTGCTGTTCTTGCGATTTCCTTAATTAGTACGGCTCTTTCTCTATCATCAAATATATTCACTTGTTTGCCTCTTAGATATTTGGCAATGTGTGACGCCTGTGATTCAGTTATTGAAATTTTAAATATATTAGCATAGCGCAATAATTCCTCTGGTGTTATTGTATTAATTTTATGATTGATGATGTTAGCGAATATCCTCATGTCATCACTCCTCCATTCATAAAATATGAAAATGGAGTATGAAGAGTGACTCTGAATACGCTTTGTGCGAGGAAGATTCCATCTTTACTTTTTTACGCAGTTCTTGTATACTCTAAATCGGAATGATTTCGGAATTCGGGTGATGTAATGGATAAGGAATTTATTATTAGGATAAGCGGACTATCATACCGCTATGAAAAGGAATATGTATTAGAAAATATAAATCTTTCCGTTGAAAAAGGTTCTTTTCTTGGAATTGTTGGACCAAATGGTTCCGGAAAATCAACCTTGTTAAAGCTCATTCTTGGGCTTATAAAAACGCAACAGGGAGAGATCAAATTGTTCGACAAGGAGATCGGTCGGTTTAAAGAATGGGAGCGGATAGGGTTTGTTTCACAAAAAGCAAACTCATTTAATACAGGTTTTCCTGCAACCGTATATGAAGTAGTTAAAAGCGGATTAACGAAAAAAATTGGCTTATTTCATTATATGAAAAAGGAAGATCAGACCACCGTTTTAGAAGCAATTGATTCCGTTGGACTTCTTCCCTTTCTAAAACGCAATATAGGCGAGTTGTCAGGCGGACAGCAGCAGCGGGTATTTATAGCTAGATCACTTGTAAGCAGGCCGGAGCTATTGATTCTTGATGAACCCACTGTCGGCGTTGATGCTCAAAATGTACGTTCCTTTTATGAAATGCTTGGTGATTTAAATAAAAGGCTTGGCATTACGTTAATGCTGGTCACGCATGATATCGGAACGATAACGGATAAAGTGACACATGTAGCTTGTTTAAACAAACATCTTCATTTTCATGGAAATACACATGAATTTGAAGAACAGAATAAAAATGGATTGGCTGCATTCTATGGTTATGATCTCCATTTATTATCCCATGACCATGCTCACAGTCATGAGCATGAACATATTCATGGAGGGAAATTTTCATGATTGCCGAAATGTTTCAATATGAGTTTTTACAAAATGCATTTTTAACGGGAGCCATTATAGGAATTATTGCACCGTTAATTGGGGTATTTGTTGTCGTTAGAAGGCTCTCATTAATTGCTGATGCACTAAGTCATGTGACGCTTGCAGGTATAGCTGCAAGTCTTTTAATTGAAAAGAAGTTTTTGGTTGCAGGATCTTTGAGCCCGATTTATATGGGAATGCTGTTTTCTGTTGCGGGCTCTTTGTTTATTGAAAAGCTTCGGAATGTTTATAAGCATTATCAGGAATTGGCTATACCGATTATTCTTTCAGGGGGTATTGGGTTAAGTGTTATTTTTATTTCACTAGCGGATGGATTTAATACGGATCTTTTCAGCTATTTATTTGGAAGTGTTTCAGCAGTAAGCAGAGCTGATTTGTGGCTGATTGTAATCATAAGCATATTTGTTATTGCTATTATTTTCTTATTATATAAAGAATTATTTTTAATTTCATTTGATGAGGAGCATGCAAAAGCTTCTGGTTTACCAACAAAGGGTCTTCATTTACTGTTCATTGTCATGGTTGCTCTCGTGATAGCAGCTTCCATGAGAGTGGTTGGAATTCTGCTTGTGTCAGCACTCATGACACTGCCTGTTGCAGCGGCCATTCGTCTTGCAAAAGGTTTTAAACAGACGATAGTTTATTCCATTCTGTTCGGCGAAACATCCGTTTTAGGAGGATTATTCATTTCCTATTATCTTGATTTGGCACCAGGCGGAACAATAGTAATGATTTCGATTCTTATTTTAGTTTTTTCTATATTAGTAAAAAGATGGATTGTGCAAAGTACGGTATAAAGGGGTGAAGCGGGATGAATGTTGATCAAGCAATGATATTATTGAAGGAAAAGGGTTATAAGCATACAGGGAAAAGAGAGGAAATGCTCCAGTTATTTGCTGACCATAATAAATATTTAACAGCAAAGGATGTATTAGATAAACTTAAAGACCAATATCCGGGATTAAGCTTCGATACCATTTACCGAAATTTATCACTATTTGTCGAACTCGGAATTGTCGAAATGACAGAGCTGTCAGGAGAAAAGCATTTTCGGCTTACTTGTTCACATCACCAGCATCATCATCATTTTATTTGTCTGGATTGTGGAAAAACAAAGGAAATTGAGACCTGTCCCATGAACATTCTTACAGATAACTTAAGAGGGTATGATATTTCAGGTCATAAATTTGAAATTTATGGCCGTTGTCCAGATTGTTTATAGCTAATAAAAAAAGCAGGTATTACATGTTTTGTGATGCTTGCTTTTTTTGTAGGAAAAATCCATTGAAGTTAAACATTGTTATAGTGAAAAGCTTTGTATTGGTACACAATAGTAATGTCTTATCAATGAAACCTTTTTAAAGGGATCCTGAGATAAGGCGTCCAAAAGCTTAATCTTGGACATACAAGTCATGTAGAGAGCGGGGGATCATAGTGGCAGATCTAGACCCAAAAGATGTAGAGAAAAATCAATTTCAAAAAGAACAAAATGACGGCCAGATATATGGTGTAGATAATTTTGGAACAAAAGATTATCGTGAAGAAACGGCAGCTGAAATTGCTGCTCCGGCACCAATAAGGCTAAATCAGGGTACAAATGAGAAGAATGAGACAAGAGCAGAAGGCGGTACAGGAATTGGTTTGGCTGCAATTGCTCTTTCAATCTTATCGTTGTTCGTATTTCCGGTTCTATTTGGAGCTGCAGGTATTGTTCTTGGTTTCATTGCTCGTGCTAGAGGAGCAAAAACAGGTACTTGGGCTATTACCATTGGGGCAATTTCTCTTATTCTCGGTATGTTCATCCTCCCGTTTTTTTGATAAGCGGCTAGCACTAGAAATTGAATCACAAAAGAAGAAGCCTTGTACAATCTGTACGAGGCTTCTTTTTTGTAATCCAGACTTATATTTTCTGCTCTTCAGCTTGTTTGGCGAAGTATTCTTCTGCGATTTGGTCGATTTCTTTTTTTAATTCATCTACAAGGTCAGCTTCTGGAACCTTGCGGACAATTTCTCCTTTTCGGAATAAGAGTCCTTCACCGCGTGCACCGGCAATCCCGATATCAGCTTCACGCGCTTCTCCAGGTCCGTTAACGGCACAACCAAGCACGGCAACCTTAATCGGTGCTTTAATTTTTTGGATGTAATCTTCTACTTCATTAGCAATACTGATTAAATCAATTTCAATTCTCCCGCAAGTAGGACAAGAAATAAGTGTTGCGGCATTTGAAGAAAGACCAAATACTTTTAACAATTCCCTGGCAACCTTTACTTCTTCGACAGGATCTGCACTTAATGAAATACGAAGTGTATTTCCAATCCCTTTGCTCAAAATGGCACCTAACCCGGCTGCACTTTTGATCGTACCAGCGAATAAGGTTCCAGATTCAGTAATGCCAAGATGCAGCGGATAGTCAAAGGCTTTAGAAGCTTTTTCATATGCTTCAATAGCTAACGGAACATCAGAGGCTTTCATGGATACGATAATATCATGAAAGTCTAAATCCTCGAGAATTTTAATATGATGGAGTGCACTTTCAACCATGCCATCTGCAGTAGGATAGCCGTATTTATCTAAAATTCTTTTTTCTAATGAACCTGCGTTTACTCCGATTCGAATCGGGATTCCTTTTGCTTTAGCTGCATTAACGACGGCTTCAACCTTTTCACGTTTACCAATATTACCGGGGTTGATACGAATTTTGTCTGCGCCGCCTTCTATGGCCTTTAAGGCAAGCTTATAGTCAAAGTGAATATCTACTACTAATGGGATATTAATTCGCTTTTTAATTTCCGAAATCGCATTTGCAGCTCTTTCATCAGGGCAGGCTACCCGTACAATTTGACAGCCTGCTTCTTCAAGCTGATGGATTTGGGCAACTGTTGCTTCCACATCATGTGTCTTCGTTGTTGTCATACTTTGAATAAATAATTCATTACTTCCGCCGATTGTTAAATTTCCGACTTTTACAGGCCGGGTTTTCGTACGATGTATGATTTCACTCAATGGTGATTCGCTCCTTTAGTGTTCAATGTTCATTCCTCTACTATAATACATAGTGGTTATGAATGTAGATAAGAATTTGAAAATAAAAAGGTGGGGTATTTCAGAAAAGTATTACCTCCACTCATCATTTTACAGGACTTTATTTATTGTAGCAATGAACATACGAACTTGACAAGAAAGTTGATAAGTTGATATATAGAATCCTGCCAAAATATGCTTTAATTAGCGTTCTTTAGGATAATTTGGGAATTTATATACCTTCCCTTGCTGAATTTCCTGCGGGGAAATCCCATCATTTAACTCTTCAAAATCGGTAACTACTTCAGTTATAGGAACAGAAATGGAATGATTAAGATGTTCCTCTAAAATAGATAAAACAGTGTCACCTGCTTTGATTTTTTTTTCAAAATAAGGACGCTCAATTGATTTAGTCGATTGTGAATCTGTGGTCGTTTTGGAAACAGCTGTTTCTTTTGTCATACTAGCAGGAAGAGTACCTTGGCTTAAGTCATAATAGACAACGTATAAGATAATAAGGGTAATCACTACTCCGACTAAACGCTTCAACATTTCTTCCTCCAGATCTTTTTTAGTTCCATTTATATGCATGTCTGCTATCTAGTAGAACGTAAGGATGCATTAGAAAAAATACTTAAATTAATAAAATCATTACTAACCCTTTACAGAAATTTAACAGTATTTTGTGATAATGAGAAAAAAGAACTAGAAAGAGGTTATTTTGTGCGTAACAACAAGAGAAGTTTACTTAAATTTATTAGGATTCCGATAAACATTAGATTATTATACGATAACATATCATCTAAATTTACATTACAGGCCAGATTGTTATTGGTTTTTTTAATCTTATTAATGGCTACTGTTTCAACCGTTTCATACAAATCATATGTAAAATCAAAAGAAACAACGATCTATTTGATGGAAGAACGTTTGGAAAAAGAAGTAATGACTGTATATGATTTGGCACAAAACTTAATGCTCTTATATGTAGGTGATAAGGAAAAGTTTTATTCAGAAATGAACAGGATGATAAAAAAACATGGAGCTAGCCTTGCTAAGGATGGACTGCATGGTGATTATTTTCTCATTACTGACAAAGGTGCAGAACCTTTCTTAATTAGCCGCAATACCTCTATTAAATTTGACAAAGTAACGCTTGATTTAATTAATAGCAATAAAGATGGAATTATTCACGAAAATGTAAATGGAGAGATGTATTCTATTTCGTTTAAGGAAGTACAAGAACTAAAAGGAATATATACAATCGCTATCCCCCAAAAACAATATTTACAAAATGTGGATGAAATGGCACGAGATATTATAATGGTTTCAATTATCAGTTTAATTGTGTCTTCTATTATTATTATCATATTAGTACGGGGCTTAACTCGTCCACTTTCCAACTTGCGGGAAGAGATGAAAAAGGTGAGAGAAGGAAACTTGGACATACAAGTTGAAACGAAGACAACAACACCTGAGATTACTTCACTTGTTAAAAGTTTTAATAGCATGATAACTCAGATGCAGGGATTGTTAGTTAATATAGCTTCGACAACAAATGATTTAACAAAAACGGGTGAAAAACTTAAAGTGACATCTCGCGAAGTAATGGAAGAAAATGAGCAATTATTATCGGCGATTCGTATAGTAAAGGCAGGGGCAGAACAAACGGCAGGAAGTTCAGAGGATAGTATTAATAAATTTCAGAACATGAAAGAATCAACTAATCAAATATGTGACAGCATGGATATGATTATTCAAAAAGCAGTACATATGAATAAAAGTGCAATGGATGGGGACCGGAATATTGGTGAAATGGTACGTACAATTGAAGGTTTTACATTAGAGTTTAAAGAGGTTTCAGAAACCGTAAGATCTGTCAAGGTTCATTCTCAATCGATTGCTAGTATTGTTACTATAATTGAGCAGATAGCAGAGCAAACAAAACTATTAGCGCTTAACGCTGCTATTGAGGCTGCAAGAGCTGGTGAAGCAGGAAAAGGATTTGCTGTAGTAGCTCATGAAGTTAGAAAATTAGCTGACCAATCATCTTTAGCTACTAAAGAAATTTCAAAAACAATTCAGACAATGGAAGTTATTGCTGTTAAAGCTGCAGATGATTTTGGTGAAATGTTAAATCATTTCGAATTAAAACTTATTACTGTAGAAGAAAGTAGAAAATCTTTTGATATTTTAATGAGAGAAATTAAAGATGTCAGTGAAATGATAGAAAATAGTCAAAAACAGCTTTCTTTATTAAATGAGACGCTTCCAATCATGGAGGCTGCTACAGAAAATTTTGTTTCTATTTCTCAACAGACATATGCAAGCTCAGAGCATATGCTGAATGCTTCAGAGTTGCAGCGAGTTAAAGTCAGAATGAACCAAGAAGAAGGAAATAGACTAATAGAGTTGTCAGATTTATTAAAAAGACTAACAAAGGAATTCCAGTATAAAAGTTAAGTAAGATGTTTATTATATTGATTTTTCAGGGACATGTAAGCTATACTTTTTATATGTATATAACTGGAAGAGGGGAGACAATTGGCAAACAATTGGTCGGAGGAAAATCTAATCTCGATACGGGAAAGAGCTTACTTGCACCTGAAAGACCTTATTCTTGAAGGGGAATTAAAAACAGGAGACCGGTTAGTTGAAAGAGAATTGGCGGAGAAATTAAATATTAGCCGGACACCTATTCGGGAAGCTTTGTTTCGATTAGAATCACTTGGTTTTGTGAAAACAGTTCCTCGAAAAGGTGTAATTGTGGCAGATATTACCGAGAAGGAAATACTTGAGGTCTTTACCATTCTTTCTTCTTTAGAGGTTTTAGCAGCGAAGTTAGCTGTACAAAAATTAGATGAAGATACAAAAAAGAGAATTCAAGCCAGTATTGAAAAAGTGGAAAACTATTTAAAGGATCCTAATAGTTCAGATTATTCCTCTTTACATAGTGAATTAAATGATTTATTATATCGTTCTGCTAAGAATTCCAAACTATTTGATATGTTAAGCGGATTATCAGATTATATTCGAGCATTTGCTAAGACAGGTTATAGAAATGAAGGCAGACCTGAGCAGTCGATGAAGGAACATATAGAAATCATGAAGGCAATTATCAATCAAGAAACAGAAATGGCAGAATATCTCACGAAAATTCATATTGAAAATTCAAAGAAAGCGTATATTGACGCAATTAATCATGATAAAAATGATTAGACAAAATAAAAAAGAAGAGCATATCAGCTCTTCTTTTTTATTTTGTCTGGACCATACGTTGGGTATAAAATGTCGAAATGTAAATAAATATGTTTTATTAGTGTAGAAAAATATATGTAAGGAAATCTTACGTAAAAGTATACGGAGTATTCCTAATTATTATATAATTAAAGCAATTAATTAAGCATTACAACTCCTATTATAAAAGAATAGAGTATAAGAATCACCTGAAGGGAGAGGTGATTCTTATTACAATAAAATAAAAAATTCAATTAAAATAATAGTATCAAATATTAAACATTTAAATAATTTACAATTATTAAAATATTTAATTTATAAAATTTTCTAAATTGTTGCACAATATATAGGATTAATGATATATTAATTTTACGTCTATGTAGAAAAAGGAGGAAAACGAATGCTTAATATAGTATCCTGAATTAATTTTATTTATTGGGGGGTGGGGGACCTTTTTAAGAAATAACTCTAGTTATATACGGTATACCAAATACTAAATACAAAATATGGTATTCAGTATTATTGAAAGTCTATAATAGGGTAGATGGAGGGAATATATGGAACTAACATTAGCGCATTGGTTGTATGTAGTGGTCACAGTTTCTGTTATTGTGACAATGCTTTTAAGAAAAGGCGTTGTAATGCCAACACTCATTGGAACTTTTATTGTTGCTGCTACATATAATGGCAGTATTATTTCAGGCTTTCAAGCAGTTTTTAATGCGAATCTAGTAGCAGCTAAAGAGCTATTTAATATATTCCTGATTATCTCAATCATGATTGCGCTGCTTAACTCATTAAAAGATTTAGGAGCAGACAATAAAATGGTAGCTCCTTTACAAAAAATAATGGTGAATGGGCATGTATCTTATATTATTTTAATGGCTGTAACCTATATTATTTCCCTCTTTTTCTGGCCAACGCCAGCTGTACCGTTAGTCTGTGCATTATTAGTTCCGGCAGCAGTAAAAGCAGGATTACCTGTCATGACTGCAGCAATGGTTGTTTGTATCTCTGGTCAAGGGATGGCGCTTTCATCTGATTATATTATGCAGGTAGCTCCAATGATTAGTGCAAAAGCTGCAGGTATTGAAACGGCTGCTGTATCCGATAAAGTATTAATTCTTTCATTAATTACAGGTTTTAGTGCACTTGCAATCGTATACTTAAAAGAACGTAAATCAATAAAATCTACCTCAAATGTAGAAAACAATGTATCTACAGAAGGACAAGCCTTTTTAAATGCTGCTAATGAAATGGCTGCGGCGGCAGAAGAAAACCCTAAACTGACTCAAACCAATCAAAAATGGGGCAGCCTATTTGCTGTACTTGTTCCATTATCAATGCTAGCTATTATGATTTTTATGTTCCAGGCTAAAGTTAGTGGCGGTTCAAGCTTAGAAGGTGGTAATGGTGCTGCCTTAATAGGCGGTGTTGCAGTGATTCTATTAATATTGGCTACCATTGCATTTAACCGCTTACATGCTTTTGAAAAAATTAGTGAACATTTGACAGAAGGATTTTTGTTCTCGTTCAGAGCAATGGCACCTGTCATCCCAATTGCTGGTTATTTCTTTATGGGAAGTTCAGACTTTTCTCCAGCTATTCTTTCCTTAGGTGAAAATGCACCTGTACCTGGATTTCTTTTTGATTTAATTCAGGCAGGACAGGATTATATTCCACAAAGTCCATTTGTTGCTGGATTTGGGATATTAATTATTGGATTAATTACTGGTATTGACGGATCAGGATTTGCAGGTCTTCCTTTGACTGGTGCTTTATCTGGTGCGTTAGCTAATGGAGGAATTGATGCTGCAACCCTTGCAGCTATTGGTCAAATGGGGTCTGTATGGTCAGGTGGAGGTACTATTATTGCTTGGTCATCGCTTGTCGCCATTGCAGGCTTCTTGCAAATATCTCCAATGGAGCTAGCAAGGAAAAACTTTATGCCCGTTATTGTGGGACTTAGTATTGCAACACTAGTCGCTATTTTAATTTGGTAAAAAACAGGGATATTCCCTGTTTTTTATCATGTTCAAGCCAGTTTGTGTGAAAATGGATAAAGTTGATCAATATTATTAAAGGAAGTGAAGGTATGCAGCAGACTAAAGTGGGATTAGTAGGAATTGGGAGATTAGGCACAGCTCTGGTGAAACAGTGGAATCAAAATAAAAAAGCAATTGGAGTGTATCATCCGGATGCAGCTAAGCTGGATCAATTTAGCCGTTCATATGAAAATAGTTATCCAATCACTAAAAGTGAACTTGATAAGTTGGATGTACTTATTCTAGCTCTTTCTGCAAAGGATATTATTCCTTTTATTTCTTCTCTCCTGGCAGAAAATATATCATTGAAGAGTACACAAATCGTAAATTTAGCGACTGCTTTATTTACAGCAGACATAAGGCAACAGTTTCCTCTATTAAATATTTATGGTGTTAAATATATGGGTCACTCAAGGGATCTTCTTGAAAATGGCGATGGACTTTTTATTACTGAAACAAATCTTCCTAAACAAATTGAGGATTACTTTGAGTGCATTGGAAACATAATACTCGATTCTGAGGAACGTCTAATAGAAGTGAATAAATTAGCCACCTACTACGGCGCAAAAGCAGCAATTGAATTGGAGTCAGCGTTTAGGGAGAAAGGCTTATCCCCTGATTATGCTGCAAGAGCCCTAACATCCATTACATCTGAAGTCATTCGCTCTTACAGTAATGGAACTCTTGGACATTTTGCTAAGGAGGTTGTAAAGGAATTACAAGGCATGAAAGTAGAATGAATATGTAATTGGTATCATTAATGAAAAACCCGGATAAAAATGAATTCATTTTATCCGGGTTTTTCATTTTGCTATTAATAGATAGGTGTCTTTTTAAGTTAAGAACAATCAGATAAGCATTTCTAAAATAATTAAATAGACCATCGCTAAGCCTACATACAGCCCTGTAAAAGCAAGATTCCAATTGGATACTTTAAATGAACTTTCCTTAATAATATTGGACATGAGTCCAATGGTCGCATTGTAAGGCCCCACTAAGAAGGAGGTTACTGCTCCTGTTAACATGGCCACGGTTAGTACATAAGGAGAAATACCAAGAACAGTTGGATTTAATGCACCGGCCATTAAGGAAAGACTAACCGCTGGGTGAAGCCCGACAAAGGCAAGACCTAAGGGAATCAATGGCAGCAAAATTAAAAAGAATTCTGCGCCCATAACATTTATCAAATGAATCGTCTGCTTATTAATAAATTCATTTGAATGGGAAACTTGTATGGTTGAAATTAAAAATCCTGCTGATAAGAAAATAAAGAATTGATCTTTCATACTAACTGTAAAGGATTTAAAATGCTCAATCAGCTGGACAAAAAAATCATTGCCTTTCCTTAGTAACAACGCCCAGATAAACGAAAATGGAATCACTAATAAAGAGACTAGAATGATAAAGGAATAGTCAAAATATGTTTCTAAAGTCGATATGACAATGATGAAAAGGACGATAGCCAGTAAAATCTGCAGTACTCTATAGGGAGAATCGAGAGCGCTGCTTTCCTTCGCTGCTGCAAATTCAGAGGCTGATACTGCCGGTTGGTCTTCAATTTTCGTGGTTGATTTTTGTCTTCCTAAAAACCAATCTAATAATAGTCCCATGACACTTAACGGTAAAACATATGGAAGAATAGAAAGCCAGCTTACCCCCGTCATTCCCACTACAATACCTACAATTGGAGTTACTGGTGCCCACAATAACGGCATAGCAAATCCTCGTGTAATGGCCCGGCTTAAAAAGCGGTTTTCTTGTTTAATTGGAAAGCTGTCCAATGCCGGTCTAATTGAAAAGTAAGTCATTGGCAAAGTAGCAAGATTCATAAAGATGCTAAAAAAATAGGATATTCCCGATGTCAGCATATATAATTTGCCGGTAGTTTTAACCTTTTTATGAATAACCGTCTTTATACTTTCACTGTACTCACCTAATTTTATGGGAATTCCCAATATTGGTACTAACGAGAAGAGTGTTAGTAAATCAAGCATGGGACCAAATGAAGCGATATAATCTTTCCAGTCTGTACCGCTAGTCCAGAGCAATAATAATCCGATTGATAAAAAAATGCTTCCTAATACCCTTACAAAACGTTTAACTATTCCAATCGTACAAATGACAATTATTAGACAAAGAATGGAAATGTAAGGGTCGATACCTAGGTCGGGTAATAAAGTTGATAGTAAGTATAGAAGAATAGCGGATAAGAAGAGAAATCTTAACATGACATCACCATAACCTTTTCATTATAGATTCAGTTGTTTTCCTGGTATACCAAAGTTGAAAATATTGAGGATTTTATAATAAATTTACAATAAATTTTGGTATTTGGTATACAATTTAATAAAAGCGTTGTATAATTAAGTTGTAAGAAATATTAAAGAATTTCTGGAGGGAAGAATGATGTTTAACTTTTTATTTGGTTCTCCTAAAGCGGCTGCAAAGTCTGAGAAAAAGTTAGCAATCCTTAGAAAATTATTAAAGTTTTAACATATATACCTATTATAACCGTCAATCATGTATGACGGTTTATTTTTTTAGCGTCTCCCATCTTCTTAACAAAATATTAATCCCGGAGAAATATGTATTCTCTCCGGGATTAATATTAAGTAATCATCATACAGAAGCATTTTCAGATTTGACTAATTTAGAATGCTGAGAATCCTCACTATTACCAGATGCTTTTACAATTTCATTTAATTCCTCACGTGCCTCCTCAATGGTTGGGAACGTTTCAAAAAACTTCACATGGATGTTGTTTACATATTCTTTTCCATCATATTTTTCATATAATTTAATTTTTGCATTGTCATCAACAATCTTTGCAATCGTATAAGTAGCTTTCAGACTGTCGAAAAAATAAAATTGATAGGATTCAATTATTTCTAAAGCATCATTCTCCAGTACCGTTTGAAAAGTGTCTTTGTTTGTAAAGACAGAATATTTTTCCATAAATCCATCACTCCTTTAAATGATTAATTGTACGTTAGCCCCTCATTAAAATTGTTAACAGGTAATATACATTTTTCATTTTGGAATACTGTATACCAAAATGTCTATTTCTAGTTTATATGATGATAAATAAATATTCAACATAATTTTCTAAATTTTTAAATAACAATACAAAAATGTTGTTTTTGCTTTTCTGCTAAAGTTCTTGTATAATTAACTTAGTTTTCAAAAAACTTAGAAAATATTGCGAAGGGGCGATTGTATGCCAAAGGTAACTCTTCATGTAGATGGAACAATTGTTGAAAAAGAAGTGAAAGATAATGCTAATCTAGTAGTTTTAGCCGGAACCCTCCAGTTTCCAGAAATAAAATATGGTTGTGGAATGGGAAGATGTACGAAATGTATATGCCAGGTTATTGACGGAGCTGATGGGGTGACACCACCTAATTGGAAGGAAGAAAAGATGCTTGGCGACAAATTAAATGAAGGCTATCGTTTAACATGTCAAATGACAGTGCAGAAGGATATTGAAATTTCTCAGGATAATATTAAAATTGATCCTCCGAAGAAGAAATTATCTCCAACTATTTAATCAATTATTTTAAGGTATACAAAATACCTTGAAATAAATTAATAGTAAGATAAAAAATAAGGTTTAATGAATAAGAGAAAAAGCAGGTGATGAAATGGCATGTTATGATTTAACAGCTATGACGTGGGAAGAAGTAAAGGAATCATTACGAGATGTTAAGTTTGCAATTATCCCGATTGGTGCACATGAACAGCATGGTCCTCATATGGTTGAAAGCTGTGATGCCGTATTGGCTGAAAGAATGGCGAAAAAACTGGGAGAAAAAATGTATCCATATGCACTTGTTACACCAACGATTAATATGGGAGTTTCACAGCATCATTTAAATTTCCCTGGTACTATTTCGCTTCAGCCTACTACGCTGATTGCCATTCTTAAGGATGTGATTTCATCTTTAAAACATCATGGAATTGAAAAGTTTTTACTATTAAATTCTCATGGCGGAAATCAACCGACATTAAATGTTGCATCATTGATGCTGTCAAATGAATTGAATGTCGAAGTATATTATGCAAAAACAACTGCATCTGCCAAGAATGCAATTGGCAGACTTGTTGAATCAAAACTATTTGGACATAGCTGTGAACGTGAAGTTTCAGAAGCTTTATATTTAGCCCCTGAACTCGTTCGCAAGGATAAAATTGTAAAAGGTGCTATCCAGGAAGAAGGCCGATGGAAGCAGCTAAGACCAGGAAAGGCAATCCAAGGGTACTATGCCTATGAGGAAATGACAGAAAATGGCTGCATTGGTGATGCTACAAAAGCGAGCTTGGAAATAGGGGAACAAATTGTAGAAGAAGCATTGGATAATCTATCGAGGGAACTCTATACATTATTAAACATTGAAGCTGTTGTCTATAAATAAATGCTTTTGAAACAATAATTAAAATTTTTAAAAAATTTAGAAAACACTATTTACAAATTAAAAAATATAGTTTAATATCTACTTAACGGTATACCAAATACCAAGAAATAAAAGAATAATAGATTAGGATAAACAACTTGATCATCTTTTATTTTTAAAGGTTTTGGTATACAAAATATCAAATACCAACTTATATCAACTCATAATTTTGGTAAACATTAAGGAGGAAATTATAATGACTGAATTATTATCAAAAGATGAATTTCGTAAAGAATTAGAGGAAGCGATTAAAGGAAATCACAGCCAAAAGGCTCCATTCACAGTGGCTTGGGCTGAAGGGAAATTAGAAAGAAAGCACTTTGCTAGATGGGCTGAAAACCACTATCACTATGTAGGACCTTTCGCAAACTACTTAGCATATATCTATCACAATACTCCAGATATTCCTGAGTATGAGTCAGCAAAAGACTTCACATTACAAAATATGTATGAAGAAGAAATCGCTGCAGACCGTCATACAGATCTATTAATCCGTTTTGCTGAGGCATGTGGCACAACTCGTGAACGAGTTCAAGATCCTAAAAACATGGCTGCTACAACACTAGGTCTTCAAAGCTGGTGCTACTCAGTTGCAGCACGTGAACACTTTGTTGTAGCAACTGCAGCGCTAGTAGTAGGATTAGAATCTCAAGTACCAGATATCTACCGTAAGCAAACTCCAGCATTACGTGAGCAATACGGATTTACAGATGAAGAAATCGAATTCTTTGACCTTCACATCGTATCAGACGAAATCCATGGTGAGCGCGGTTATAAGATTGTTCTTGATCATGCGAATACTCCAGAATTACAACAACGTTGTATTGAAATTGTACGTGTAGGTGCAAACATGAGAAGAATGTACATGGATGGTCTATATAGAGAATACTTAGAACAAGATCTTGGTAATTTAGTAGAAAATAAATAATTAAAGTAATGACTAAAGAGGGGGATTCATGCCTTCCCCTTCTGGGCCGTCAAATATAATCTTCTAACCGAGATTCTACATGACGGCCCATTTTTATAAATAAAGCTATGTGATAATAAATAAGGAATAGGTGATAGAGTGCTTACAACAAAAGTAGAAACATTCAGCAACTATATTAATGGTGAATGGACAGAATCTGTAAGTCAAAAAACATTTACCAATATTAATCCGGCTAATAAGGAAGAGATTGTTGGAATTTTTCAAGCCTCTAATGAAGAAGATGTAAAGCAAGCGATTGATGCAGCTGTTGAAGCATTTCCGAGCTGGGCGGCTACTTCTCCATCAAAAAGGGCAGCCATCTTGAATAAAGCAGCAGATATCCTTGAAGGAAATGCTGATGCTCTTGCTGAAGAATTGACTCGAGAAGAAGGAAAGCATGTTTCAGATGCTAAGAATGAAGTCATTCGTTCAGCGCAAACACTACGGTTTTACGCAGTTGAAGGGCAAACCTTTACTGGAGAAACCTTTCCAAATGATGATCCAAATATGAAAGTTTCAACTGAGCGTGAACCACTTGGAGTTATAAGTGTAATTACTCCTTGGAATTTTCCTATTTCGATTCCTTCTCGTAAGATTGCTCCTGCATTAATTACAGGTAATACTGTTGTATTTAAACCTTCATCAGATACCCCTCTAATAGCTGTACGTCTTGTTGAGGCATTACATAATGCAGGTGTTCCAAAAGGCGTTATTAATCTAGTAACAGGGAAAGCTTCTGATGTAGGAGATTTGTTAGTGACGCATCCAGCGATTAAAGCTCTAACATTTACAGGATCAACAGGAGCGGGTGAAGATATTCATCAAAAATCATCTTTTACAACTAGATTACAAATGGAATTAGGCGGTAAAAACCCTATTATTGTTATGGATGATGCAGATGTAGAGCAGGCTGCTACATTGACTGTTAATGGCGGTTTCTCTTTAACAGGTCAGGCTTGTACTGGAACGAGCCGTGTCATTGTCATGAAGGAAGTAAAAGATGCATATGTTGAGAAATTAATTGAAAAAACAAAAGCTTTAAAAGTAGGCAATGGCTTTGAAAACGGTGTAAAGATTGGTCCATTAGCAAATGAAAAGCAGTTGAAGAATGTTTTGAACTATATTGAAATTGGTAAAGAGGACGGTGCAACACTTGTATATGGTGGTGAGCAGCTGACAGGCGGGGAGTATGACAAAGGATATTTTGTTCAACCAGCCATTTTTACAGATGTTCGTCCTAGTATGAGAATTGCAAAAGAAGAGATTTTTGGTCCTGTCATTGCCATTATTGAAGTAAATTCTTATGAAGAAGCAATTGAGATTGCTAATGATGTAGAATATGGCTTATCTGCTTCTATCATTACAAATAACCTAAAAACTGCTCATCAGTTTACAAAGGATATTCAGGCTGGAACGGTTAAAGTGAACCGTACGACCACTGGAAACTTAATGAATGCACCATTTGGCGGAGTTAAAAAATCAAGTACTTCAACTTTCCGTGAATCTGGCAGAGTTGGTTTGGAATTTTTCACTCAAGTAAAAACAGTCTATGTTGGCTACTAATTAACAAAAGGGATAGAGGAGATTACACATGAAGACATCTTTAAAATTAGAATTAGAAGAAGCAAAAGTAATGATTGAAGCTGCGAAGCAGAAATCTGAAGAAATCAATGTATTAGAAACAATTGCTATTGTTGACGATGGCGGGTATGTGATTGCGTTAGAAAGAATGAATGGAGCTCGTATCACAGGTCCAGAAATTGCGATTGCGAAAGCTTTTACTGCTGCAGGTCACAAACGCTCCACACATTTATTTAATAAAGAGCCAAATGGTCCTGCATTGCCTGGTAATGAAGCATTTGGTATTCAGCATATGCTTGACGGAAAATTTGCGATTTTCGTTGGCGGTTTCCCAATCGTAGTAAACGGTGAAGTCGTTGGAGGAGTCGGTATAAGCGGCGGTAATGGGGAACAGGATACTGCAGTAGGTACTGCTGCCCTAAAAGCTTTGCAAGATTTAGTGGCAGACAAAGGTTATGAAGTGATTACTGATGCAGATATAAAGAAATAAGAATAGCTAGGACCTCATTCATTCTATCTGCAATGGTGAAATGAGGTCCTTATTAAATAGCTAACTAAATAATAGTTACTTTTTAGAAAAGAGGAGATTGAGGTTGAATCCTTATGTTGAATTATCTATTGGATTTGCCCGCACAGGTTTAACCGGATTTGGAGGAGGACCTTCAACCATTCCATTAATAGAATATGAGGTTGTAAAAAAATACAAATGGATGACAGAAGAAGAATTTGGTGATGTGTTGGCGCTCGCAAATACGTTGCCGGGTCCAATTGCAACGAAAATGGCTGCATATATTGGTTATAAAGTAAAAGGAAGTCTAGGGGCAACTGTTGCTATTCTTGCCCATATTCTGCCATCAATTATTGCTTTGATTGGATTGCTAGGAGTGCTATATGCCTATCGTCATTCACCAATTGTCGGTGGTATGGTTCTAGGTGTTACTCCTGTTATCGGCTTTATGTTAGCAGAAATGGCTTACGGTTTTTATAAAAAAGGTCATAAGGGTTTAGGGTTGTCAAAAATGATTATCTTTACGGTTATTTCCTTTGTCACCATGCAAATCATCGGGCTTCATCCAGGAATCTTAATTGCTGCTTTCTTACTTTCTGCATTCTTCATTGCAAGAAGGAAGAAAAAGGCTGCAAAGACTGCCGAAGTCATTATTGAGAGAAAGGAAAAAAGCTTATGATGTATTGGGATTTGTTTTGGGCATTTTTTGTAGCAAATTTATTAGGATATGGCGGCGGTCCTGCAACCATACCGTTAATTCAAAATGAAGTAGTAAATAATTATAACTGGATGACATTATCAGAATTTGGAGATCTGTTAGCCATTGCAAATGCTTTACCTGGACCAATCGCAACAAAGCTTGCCGGTTTTATTGGATTTGAAATAGGAGGAGTTCTAGGTGCAACTATTGCGCTTGCAGGAACGATTTTGCCTTCAGCAATTGCTGTCATAATACTTTTTAAGTTTGTTGATTTATTTAAAGATTCAGCAGAAGTAAAGCTGATGACAAAAGCAGTTCAGCCGATTATTGCCGTACTTCTTGCAGTGATGGCCTATCAATTCTTTTTAACATTCTTTGAAGGCAGCGGAATTATACATCTTATTTTATTAACTGTGCTTAGCTTTTTAACATTGAGCAAGTGGAAGATCCATCCTTCTTTAGTTATTATCGGGGCTCTAGTGTATGGTGGAATATTTCTACAAGTTGCCTGATGCATAACAATGATAATAAGGGGGGGAGTGAATGGAAATACAATGGAAGGAAAACAACCTTCTTTCAGTTCGAGAACACGCCTATTTGTATCTGAAGGATTTAATTCTTGAAGGGACATACAAAGCGGGAGATAGACTAATTGAAAGAGAGCTTGCATCCAAATTAAACATTAGCCGTACCCCCATTAGGGAAGCATTGTTTCGATTAGAATCCCAAGGGTATGTAAAAACGGTTCCAAGAAAAGGTGTCGTTGTATCTAATATTTCCGAAGAGCAAGTGATTGAGGTTTTTACCATCTTATCTTCTTTAGAAGTGCTAGCTGTGAAGTTAGCAGCACAGCGCATGGACAAAAAAACCGAAAAGATATTAGATTTAAAAATTCAAGAATTATTGGAAATTGAAGAAAAGAACGAAGATAATTTTAATCTTGAACATATCCAAATGAACCATCTTATTAATAAAGCTTCAAAAAGTCCAAAATTATATGAAATCTTGTCTGGGCTGATTGACTATATTCATATGTCTGCAAATATGGGTTATGAGACTCCAGGCAGAAGAAAAGAATCTTTAAAAGAACATATCAACATCATGACAGCATTACGAAATCAAGAAGTTGAAATGGCAGAATATCTTATGAAGATTCATATTGAAAATTCAAAAAGAGCCTATACCAGCTACATGAGTAACTTAAAAGAAAGATTAAAAAAATAGTCTGATAGCAAGAAGCTAATTTTCTTTAAATAAAAAAATAGATTTGTTATATGGGAGGAAAAACATTATGCCAAAAATTCACTTTCTTACAAGCGAAAAAACAATTGAAGTACCTGAAAATTCCAGTGTTTTAAGAATGTCCCTTCGCTATGACGGAGATTTGCCAAATCGATGTGGTGGAGGAATTTGCGGCAATTGTGTATGTAAAATTGAAGAAGGTGCTGAGTTTTTAGATAATGTTAAGGTGCAGGAAAGAAGAAAATTAGGAGATGAACTGCTAGAACAGGGCTATCGTTTAGGCTGTCAAACATTTGTAACAAATGGAGATATTAAAATTTCTTGGGATGAGGAAATAAGAAAAACGGTTATAAAAAGAAAACCGGATAAATTAATCGCGAAGGTCCCAGCAGGAGAGTAAAGAAGAATCTTTGCTGTCAATGCTAAAGGGGGAATTTATATCAGTTGTTTTAGTATCCAAAATATGATACAGCTAAAAAAAGAACTTCATCCTAGACATAAACTAGGATGAAGTTCTTTTTTTGTAGTTTTATTTTTTAATTTTCAGATTGAATTTCCTTAATGGAAAGCATCAACATGATAATAGCGACAAACCAATGGATGAAAAAACCGCTTGGAACAATCGTTTGTAAGCTGTCCATAATCGTAAAGAAGATGGTAGGTAAGGTTATACTATAGGCTGATAATCGAAACAAATGATTGTATTTGATGTTTTTTCCGGCTAAGTTTTTTAAGGCAAGTCCAAATAGAGCCAAAGCGGTAATTTCAATAAATTTTATGGCAGCCGAAAAAAGGTAAATGACGGTTACTGTAATAGGAATCATTACAGGTAGTATAGAATCTAACGTATTAATCATTGAGATGAGATCCTCATTGGTAATTCTGGTATCACCGAGCATGGAATACGGAAATGATTGTGTTTGACCTGTGATTGTATACGATAATTCATTTTTTAAGAAAAAGATTGTGTTATTAGATTGCGATACATCAGCTTGATTAAGAGTCCCCGTACTGTCGAAAATGATTGTCAAATCCCCATTATTAATGGTAATAGGTGCATTTCCCTCCATTGTTAGTTCACCCTGTTCAATTTGAAAAGGAGGGATATCACTTTGGACGGTATCTTCAATCGCGTGTAAACCTGCCATCATCGAAGTGCTAAAGTAATAAACGCTGGGCAGAACAGAAAGAAGGGTAAGAAAAAATACATATAAAATGGTTTTGCCAATCCCTTGTTGGCGAAAGGAAGCAATATCTTTTGGTGAGTAGAGACTCACAATCAGTTGTTTAAATATATTCATTTTGGCACACCCCTGTAAAAATTCACTTCCTATTGTAACCTTCTCTATTAGAATTGTACAATTTAATGAAAAAGTGGAAAAATAGTGAGATCAAAACGTGTCTTTAATCGTATAAAATGAGGAAGAATCTTATTTTCAGGAGGATGTAAATGGATTATGTATATTGGGGATTGATTGTCCTCTTATTTATTGTAGCATTTGTCGGGCTGATTTATCCCGTCATACCTAGTGTTTTATTCATATTTGCAGGTATACTATTGTATGGTTTTTTGTTTTCGTTTGAAGCTTTTAATTGGATTTTCTGGCTGATACAAGGCTTATTTGTCTTGTTGCTTTTTGGAGCAGATTATGTTGCCAATATGGTTGGAGTAAAAAAATTTGGCGGTTCAAAAGCAGGTGTGTGGGGGAGCACGATTGGTTTGTTAGTAGGTCCCTTTATCATTCCGTTTCTCGGAATCATTCTTGGTCCGTTCATTGGGGCTATTATTGCTGAATTGATTGTCCATAAGACGAACTGGAAAGAAGCTGTGAAGATAGGGTTTGGATCTGTAATTGGTTTTATTAGCAGTGTGGTGACTAAAGGAATCATCCAGATTGTAATGATTCTCTACTTTATATGGGTGATTTAACAAAAGTCAAAGAACGAGGGTGCAGTTAACGCCCTCGTTCTTTGTGCATATATAAATGAATATCTAGTTTATACCACAGATTTCCTTGTTGCAGTGCTGACAATCCACTTCATGCTTTAAATAAGCCAAATTTTTAACCGTAAATCGTTGATTCTCATAAGTAATAACATCTTTTTCTCGAAGTTCCTTCAGCATTCTCTGTATGACCTCACGGGTACCGAACGTTAAATTAGCTAATTCTTGATGGGTGATAGGCAAGTCAATTAGAATCCCATTTTCGGTTAAAATTCCATAGTTGTTACATAATCTAATAAGTATGGAATAAAGTCCGCCTTTTTTTCCATTCATAATTAAATCCTGACATTTTATCATTGATTTGATGTAGCGAACGCTAAGCCAATTGGTTAAGGCACCTAATACATCCGGGTCTCTTAAAGCATATTCCTCAAGCTGGGATTTTTTTATAACGAGCATTTCACAGTTTGTCATTGTTTTTGCAAAAAAATGATAGGTTGGTCTCTTCTTAAATAGTTCATACTCGATAATTAATTCTTCACCGCTTAATATTTTAAGGGTAAATTCCTTTCCTTTTACATGAACTCTTCCAATGGAAACACTGCCGTTCAGTAATAAGTAAATATTCTCTACGTCTTCTTTTTCTTGAAATAGGTAGGAGCCTGCAGGGAACTTTTGGATGGGCTCTTTATCAATAAAGTATTGTATTAATAGACTATAAAGGGAAATGTTTAATTCCTTTACTTCAAACATAGCTTAAGCACCCCTTTTCTACTAATTTGATTAAATCAAAAAAGAGGGGGAGGTTCAATAAGGATTTGGTAAATGGTGGGTGTAAAAATGGGCAGATATGACTAATATCGTTGACAGGATGCTGATGATACGAATCATGACAAATTTTCGAATTTTTGCCTAATAGAATAAATTATATCTAAATAATGTCTGATATTAGAATTATTTATTTATAGGCAAAAAAGTTTAGTTGAATAGAAAATGATATTTGTGTTAAAAATGAAGGCGTATCATTTGATAAAAATTAGATGAATTTGGTAATCTAATTATAGGTTCTTTAGTGTTTATGAAACTTTTGTGAACTATCTAAAGACAAACAAAAATAAAAAAGTTATTTGGAGGAATTTATCATGGCATTTGAACTACCACAATTACCTTATGCATATGAAGCTCTTGAGCCTCATATTGACAAAGAAACAATGAACATTCACCACACAAAACACCATAACACATATGTGACAAACTTAAATAATGCTTTAGAAGGAAACACTGAGCTTCTTTCTAAATCTGTTGAAGAAGTTATTTCTAATTTGGATGCTGTTCCTGAAGCAGCTCGTACAGCTGTACGTAATAATGGTGGCGGACATGCTAACCACTCTTTATTCTGGCAGATTCTATCACCAAATGGCGGCGGTGAGCCAACAGGCGCTCTTGCTGATGCGATTAACAGCAAATTTGGCAGCTATGAAAGCTTTAAAGATGAATTTGCAAAAGCAGCAACTACTCGATTTGGTTCAGGTTGGGCATGGCTAGTTGTTAACAATGGCAGTCTTGAAGTAACTAGCACACCAAACCAAGATTCTCCATTAATGGAAGGCAAAACACCTATTCTAGGTCTTGATGTTTGGGAGCATGCATACTACCTAAGATATCAAAACCGTCGTCCTGATTATATTAATGCTTTCTTTAATGTTATTAACTGGGAAGAAGTAACAAAACGTTACGAAGCTGCAAAATAATCAACAAACATACTGATTTAATTAGAAAGACCAGCGGAAAAAAACTTCTGCTGGTCTTTCTTTGTTTTTTTGTATAACAAGAGCGGATCTGTAAAAACTACCCTTAGCGATATAAGGGAGTTTTTATATGAATACATTAAAAAAACATTTGATTGGTAACATTGATTTAACGAAGGATTTAACCCTGCTTTTATTAATAGGCGGCTTATATTCCCTGAGTGTAGCTTTATCCAATACATTTGTGAATATCTTTTTATGGAAGCAGACAGGAAAACTTCTCGATATTGGATTGTATAATTTAGCGGTAACTGTAGCACAGCCATTTACATTTATTCTTGCCGGCAGATGGGCAAAGAAGATAGACAGAGTGATCGTTTTAAGGATCGGAGTCATCTTTCTCGCCCTTTTTTATTTAAGTGTGCTGGCATTTGGGGCGTCTGCATCAAAGTATTTATTGGTTCTTGGTACACTCCTTGGAATGGGATATGGATTCTACTGGCTTGCCTTTAATGTACTGACATTTGAAATAACAGAGCCTGAAACAAGAGACTTTTTTAATGGTTTTCTTGGTATCCTCACATCTGCTGGAGGAATGATTGGACCATTTGCAGCTGGCTTTATTATTTCTAGATTAGAAAAGTTCAGCGGCTATTCCATTGTGTTTGGTATTTCATTAGGACTGTTTGCTTTGGCTGTCTTTTTAAGCTTTTCCTTAAAAAGAAGGCCTGCAAATGGGAAGTACTGTTTCAAGCGGATTATATCGGAGCGAAAGAAAAATCCAAATTGGAAAATGGTAACAAACGCACATTTTTTTCAAGGACTCCGTGAAGGGATTTTTGCTTTTATGATTTCCGTACTGGTTTTCCTTTCAACTGGTACTGAAATGGCATTAGGGACGTATGGACTCATTAATTCCGGTGTGTCTTTTATAGCCTATTTTGCTGTCTCTAGGTTAATAAAAAAAGAACAACGTTTAAAATCAATCTTGCTTGGAGGATTGATGTTGTACGGTGCGATTTTTTTAATTGCCTTTGATGTTACGTATACAAAATTACTTATTTATGCAGCAACTATTGCCATTGCTTATCCCCTGCTTCTCGTACCATATCTTTCAATCACTTATGATGTGATTGGAAGTGGCTGGAAGGCTGCTGAAATGAGAATTGAATACATAGTTGTAAGAGAGATTTTTCTTAATACTGGAAGGGTCGTTTCTATCCTTCTTTTTCTTCTAATGGTTAAGATGATGGATGCGAAAGAAGGTCTGCCGATTCTTTTCCTTGCTTTAGGTGCGGGTCATACATTGATTTATTTGTTCATAAGACGTGTTCAGCTGAATCTTCCGCAAAGAAAACGTAAAGAGGCTTAAGGCCTCTTTTTTATGCATACTATTAGAATTAATTCCCTCGAAAGAAACAGGTTTTTTAGTGGTATTCTATTCGTTTTTCTTTTACTATAAAGAGTGATGAGTAAGGTTAACTTTATTCAGCAAATGTTTTTTGTACCGAAAGCTTGCGGCAGGTACAGAATTCCATCACTCCTATAAGAGTAGGATGAATGCAAAAGTTCTCTAATTTAGTGTTTGTTCAAACCTGGCTGAATGAAGTTAAACCTCCGGCGGATGTCACGGATTTTTTAAGGGTAATTTATCGAGCGAGCTCGACGTCCTAGTCAGGTTAGACATGCGGATGTGGCGTCTTGAAGCGTGATAAAAATCCGGACACAAATTCGGCGGGCGAATTTGATAGAGGAAGTGTGTTTCACATTGAATAATAAAAAGAAGAAAAAGAAAAAGACTCAAGTACCTTTTCGGCTGAATTTGCTGTTTTTTATTGTGTTTTTATTATTCTCTGTTTTAATTCTCCGTCTTGGAGTCGTTCAAATTGTATACGGGGAAGATTATAAACGAGAAATCGAACGAACAGAGGATGTAACAGTCAATAATCCGGTACCGCGGGGAAAAATGTTTGATACGAATGGAAAAATTGTGGTTGATAACGTACCGGAAAATGCGATTACTTATACGAATAATGGAGCGAGTCAAAAAGAAATGCTCGAAGTCGCAGGCAGACTGGCAAAATTAATTCATAAAGATGCAGATAAAGTCACTGAAAGAGATATGAAGGATTATTGGATTGTCACAAATCCTAAAGAAGCAGAAAAAAAAGTTTCTGAAAAAGAACTCGAACAGTTGAAAGTAAAATATGAAGATGATGAATATGATAAAAAAGTGTACCAATTGACGCTTGACCGAATTACTGAAGGTGATTTAAATCGTTTGTCAGAACAAGAAATTGAAATTATCGCGATTTATCGAGAATTTGTGAGTGGTTATAAATTCACACCCCAAATCGTAAAAAATAAGGATGTCACACCAGAGGAATTTGCCGTTGTAAGTGAAAATCTTCAGCTTCTTCCAGGGGTGGATACTACGACAGATTGGGAACGATCCTATGCCTTTAGTGATACATTGCGGTCTGTTTTAGGCGGTGTGACGACTTCTGATAAAGGTCTTCCAGCAGAAGAAATAGACTATTATCTATCAAGAGATTACAGCCGTAATGATCGTGTTGGTACAAGTTATCTGGAAAAACAGTACGAGGATGTGCTGCACGGACAAAAAGCAAAGGTGAAAAATATCACCGATCAATCAGGGAAAATTGTCAGTACAGAAGTTATTTCAGAGGGTCAAAGAGGGAAGGATCTTGTCTTAACCATTGATATGGATTTACAGTTAACGGTTGAAAAAATTATTGAAGAAGAGTTATGGGCGGCAAAATCATTCCCAGGTACGAATTTATTGGACCGTGCCTATGTTGTACTGATGGATCCGAATACAGGTGAAATTAAATCATTGGCAGGGAAGAAGATTGTAAGAAGTGAGAAAACAGGTAAAACGGAGATGCAGGATGATGCACTTGGCACATTTACAACCACTTACAATGTTGGTTCTACTGTAAAAGGAGCAACGATATTGACTGGTTTTCAGACAGGTGTTATTAGGCCGGGATCAAGCTTTTATGATGCTCCGCTTTATATCGCAGGCACACCGCCAAAGAAATCATGGAAAAGCTTTGGTTCTATCAATGATGCTAATGCACTTAAAGTTTCCTCGAACGTTTATATGTTCCATACGGCTATTAAAATAGGTGAAGGCCGATATGTTCCACATGGTTCATTACCTATTAATACGGATGCTTTTAATACCATTCGTCAGCACTTTTCCCAATTTGGTCTTGGGGTTAGAACTGGTATTGATTTACCTGGTGAACAGAATGGGTTTAAAGGGACAAGTACATTACCAGGTCACTTAATGGACCTTTCCATTGGACAATATGATACGTATTCAGCCATGCAGCTGGCACAATATGTATCAACCATTGCTAACGGCGGCAACCGCATGGAGCCTCATATGGTAAGAGAAATTCGTGAGCCGCAGCTTGATAATGAGCTTGGACCAATTGTACAGGAAATCCAGCCAAAGGTACTAAACCGTTTGGATTTAGAAGATGGATGGATTGAACGTGTGCAGCTTGGCTTTAAAAAGGTAATGCAGGAGCAGGGTGGTACTGCTGTAGGCTTTTTTGGCGGCAAATCTTATTCACCGGCAGGAAAGACTGGAACGGCCGAGTCATTCTATGATGGTCCGCTTAAAAGTTACAAAATGGCATCCGTAATGAACTTGAGCCTTGTCGGTTATGCACCGTCTGACAGCCCCGAAATTGCTATGTCTGTCATTGTGCCATGGGCATATACGGGTGGAACAGACAATAGGGCTAATTTGAAAATTGGTGAAAGAGTTCTTGATGCGTATTTTGAATTAAAAACACAGCGTGCGGCCGGCTTAGACGTTGAACAGAACACAGAGACAGAGAATAGTGAAGAAGAGGAATAAACAAATAATTAATACTGCTAAGAAATCCTGCCATATGGAATGGCAGGATTTTTTTGTGCAGAATAAAAATATACTTACTTATTTGAGAGGTAAGTGCAGATATTTTTGAATCATGGAATAACAGGTGCCTATCTTCGACAAATTCATACAAGTTTCTGTGAATTTACAAAAGCTTAACAATGCATTAAAACATCATTAACAGAAAACCTTTATTGTATAACTTGTGAGACAAAACAAAATTAAAGAACAATTAGGGGGAAATACAAAAATGAAAAGTTTTAAGTACATAGCACTGACAGCTGCTATCTCTGGGGCATTAGCATTAACAGCATGTGGACCGCAGAATACTGGTTCAGAATCAGAGGGAAGCAAGACTGAACAGTCAAGTGAAAGCAAACAATTCGAAGGTGCAGTAAGTATTGATGGATCTTCAACTGTATTTCCGATTATGGAGGCTGTTGCAGAAGAATATAATTTAGTTCAACCTGGTATGAAGGTTTCAGTAGCATCTTCTGGAACTGGAGGAGGCTTCAAAGCGTTCATTGCAGGGGAAACGGATATCAGTAATGCATCACGTCCAATTAAAGATGAAGAAAAAGAAAAGCTTAAAGAAGCTGGAATTGAATATACTGAATTTGAAATTGCTAAAGATGGTTTATCAATCGTTGTGAATAAGGAGAATGACTGGGTTGATTCGTTAACAGTTGATGAATTAAAGAAAATGTGGGTTGAAGATGGATCAGTGAAAAAATGGTCAGATATTCGTGAAGGCTGGCCGGAAGAAGAAATTAAGTTCTATTCTCCTGGTACAGACTCAGGAACATATGACTACTTTAATGAAGTAATTTTAGAAGAACAGCCAATCGTTGAAAATGCAACACTTTCAGAAGATGATAATGTTCTTGTAACAGGTGTGACAGGGGACAAAAACTCAATCGGATTCTTCGGCTATGCATATTATGCTGAAAACAAAGATAATTTAAAGGTTGTTCCAATTGATGGCGGAAACGGTGCTGTTGAACCAACAAACAAGACAGTTGAGAGCGGTGAATATTCTCCATTGTCACGTCCATTATTCATCTATGTAAAAAATGAATCTGTGAAAAAAGAAGAAATTTATGATTTCGTGAAATTCACCTTAGAAAATGCTGGAGAACTTTCGGAAGATGTTGGTTATGTAAAGCTTCCTTCATATGATGAAGCATTATCAACACTTGAAGGTTTAAAATAAGATTCAAAGATTGATAGTTTTAAAAGTGGTGAGTCCGCTCGAATGATAAATGGTTCCTATCCTAGAGCGGATTATCTCTTGCTATTGTTCTGAGAAGCATTTTCATGGTGCTTCTCATATTGTCATGTGGATGAAAGGGGTTTTTTATTTTGGATGCTAAAGATTATCAGGGGTTATCTGTCCAAGAAATGATTGTGGAAAAAAGAAAGAAAAGAAAAGCTTTTTCAATGGACAGAATCATGCCTGTTGTTCTATTACTAACTGCCTGTGTGTCAGTATTAACTACGCTTGGTATTTTATTTACACTTTTATTTGAAACATTTTCCTTCTTTGAAAGAGTATCAATTGGTGAATTTTTAACGGGACAGAAGTGGTATCCTTTCTCAGACCCAGGTTCATTTGGGATTCTGCCTCTTATTTCAGGGACATTAAAGGTTACACTTATTGCGGTTATTGTTGCAGTTCCAATCGGGCTGGCAACGGCTATTTTCCTAAGTGAATACGCATCCGACAGAACACGCCGTATTATTAAACCAATTATGGAGGTTCTTGCCGGTGTTCCAACTATTGTATATGGTTTCTTTGCTTTAACATTTGTTACGCCTATTTTACGTGAATTGTTTCCTTCGATTGAAATATTCAATGCATTAAGCCCAGGAATAGTGATCGGTATCATGATTACTCCAACGATTGCCTCCCTTTCAGAGGATGCGATGTCTTCTGTACCTCAGGCAATGCGAGAAGGAGCGTTAGGTTTAGGATCAACAAAGCTAGAAGTTGCTTTTAAAATAGTACTTCCTGCTGCGATTTCCGGAATCGTCGCATCGATTGTATTAGGTGTTTCTCGTGCCATTGGAGAAACGATGATTGTTGCGGTTGCCGGCGGATCTACGCCAAATTTAAGCTTGGACATTACAAGTTCTATTCAAACAATGACTGCTTATATTGTGCAGGTCAGCCAAGGGGATGCCGGTTATGGTACAACGATTTATTACAGTATCTATGCAGTAGGCTTTACACTTTTCCTCTTTACACTTGTTATGAATCTCTTAGCTCAATATGTCTCTCGCCGTTACAAGGAGGAATATTAAGATGAAATTAGTCGATCATGAGATAGTTAAACAAAAGATGAAATCAAGATTATATATGAATGTAGTTTTCAAAGGAATATTTCTCCTTGCAACGCTATTTGGCTTACTTGTATTAGGAATTTTGTTATATCGAGTCATTTCACAAGGGATTGGTTATCTAGATTGGCAATTTATGAATAGTTTACCATCTAGAAAACCTGAAGAAGCTGGTATTTATACAGCCTTAAATGGGACAATTTGGTTAATGTTTGTCGTTGCTCCTGTTTCGCTTATCCTAGGTGTGGGAACAGCTATATATTTAGAGGAATATGCCAAAAAGAATCGTTTCACAACGTTTATCCAGATAAATATTTCAAACCTTGCTGGTGTTCCTTCTGTTGTATTTGGTCTATTAGGGTTAACTATTTTTGTCCGTGCGCTTGCATTAGGAACAAGTGTATTGGCAGCCGGGCTGACAATGAGCTTGTTAATTCTTCCTGTTATTATTGTCGCGGCACAAGAAGCAATACGTGCAGTTCCTAAACAACTGCGTGAAGCTTCCTTTGGAATGGGAGCAACCAAATGGCAAACCATCGTTCGGGTTGTTATGCCTGCAGCTATTCCAGGAATCTTAACGGGTGCTATTTTGGCTCTTTCACGTGCAATTGGTGAAACAGCGCCATTAGTTGTATTAGGGCTTCCGCTTTTCCTTGCCTTTTTACCAAATTCATTTTTAGATACGCTGACGGTTCTTCCGATGCAAATTTATAATTGGACCAGCCGCCCGCAAGTAGAGTTCCAAGCACTAGCTGCTGCAGCTATTCTTGTTTTACTAGTTTTATTAATTGCGATGAATTCCATTGCAGTTATTATTCGTAATAAATTTCAAAAGAGATTGTAATCATCATTTGATTATTGGATGAAGTAACAGGATGAAGGGGGATTTCATATGAATATAACGATTGAAAGAGAAAAGAATGCGAATTTGGCTGGTGCAAAGGAGGACAAAGGAATCAAACAGGTTGTTTATAAAACAAGTCAATTAAATCTTTGGTACGGTGAGAACCATGCATTAAAAAATATTGATCTTGATATTATGGAAAATGAAGTAACAGCCATTATTGGTCCTTCTGGATGCGGAAAATCAACTTATATTAAAACATTGAATCGGATGATTGAATTAGTACCAATTGTCAGAACTTCAGGTGAAATTAACTATCGAGGAAGAAATATTTTTGATAAATCCTATGAAGTAGAAGAATTACGGACAAAAGTAGGAATGGTGTTTCAAAAACCAAATCCATTTCCAAAGTCCATTTATGAAAATGTAGCATATGGGCCAAGAATACATGGAATTCGTGATAAGAAGATTCTTGACCAAATTGTAGAAAAGAGCTTAAGAGGAGCAGCTATTTGGGATGAGGTAAAGGATCGATTAAAGGAAAATGCTTACGGTCTTTCTGGGGGGCAGCAGCAGCGTCTATGTATTGCGCGCTGTCTGGCAATCGAACCTGATGTGATTTTAATGGATGAACCAACTTCAGCGCTTGATCCAATTTCTACGTTAAAGGTAGAAGAACTGGTTCAAGAAATGAAAAAACAATACAGTATTATCATTGTGACGCATAATATGCAGCAGGCTGCTCGTATTTCAGATAAAACGGCCTTTTTCTTAAATGGTGAAGTCATCGAGTTTGATAAAACCGATAAAATTTTCTCTACCCCTTCTGATCAGAGGACAGAAGATTATATTACAGGACGATTTGGATAAGGATGAATGAAGGGAGCAAATGCAGTGGTAGTAAGAGAAAAATTCGAAGATGATTTAAAGGAATTGCAGAATAAATTAGTTGAGCTAGTTAAGTTTGCTGATAATGCTCTTGCACTATCCGTTGAGGCTTTAGAAACTCATAATGTTGATTTAGCGTTACAAATTATGGATGATGATACGAAGGCAGATATTCTTTATGAGGAAATTAATGAATTTGCCATCCTGTTAATCGCAAAGCAGCAGCCGGTTGCTATTGATTTACGCCGTATTATTGTTGCGATTAAAATCGCAACAGACATTGAGCGGATTGCCGATTTTGCTGTAAATATTGCAAAATCAACGATTAGAATCGGGCAGGAACCGCATATCAAACCAATTAGTAACTTGAAAAGAATGTATGAAATCACAGCTGTTATGTTAAAAGATGGCTTAGAAGCCTATAAAGAAGAAAATACACAGTTGGCTAAAAAAGTGGCTGAAATGGATGATGAAGTAGACAGACTGTATGGTGAAACGATTCAGGAACTTTTTAGGTTGAATAGTGAGAGTTCTGAAAATCTTACCCAAGTTACACAGTTTCTTTTTATTTGCCGCTTCTTAGAAAGAGCAGCAGATCATATGACAAATGTAGCGGAATATGTTTTTTATTTAATAAAAGGGAAACACTACGATCTTAATAATTAATAATTTAGAAGATAAGGAGCAGCGGAGCATGCTTCTTATCTTTTATTTTGTTGTAGTAACTCTTCGTTGTCCGTCACAGCTGTTTTCTCTAGTAATTGATTATAGTTCTTTTCAGGTAATGCTACATAACCCAATTTTTCTAAAAAGGTCCTTACAATGTCAATTGAATTTGTTTCCTTCATCAGTTCATTAAGTAAATGGAAGCCAGCCCAGATAAGTTGGTAGTCATGAAAATACCCAAGGCGAATGATCGTACACTTCGTTTATTCATATTTTTCACCTCGGAAACGAGATTCCATTAATATCGCTTGTACTTCCTTGACAGGCAATGATGATTGGCGGGCAATTTGTTCAATCGGTGTCCCTTGTCCTGCTAACGAACGCACTTGATTTTTTATGATTTCATGGACCGTTGTATGATTTGAATCGATTTTTGATAAAGGGGGTGACAGTTCAATGTCATTAACAAGAAGTTCTTCTTCTAGAACCTTTAATTTCTTTTTTATTTGATACATTTCCTGAAGCTGTTGCATATTGAGCTCATCTATTTCTTCCCGAAGCTGTTTATATGGGTCTTTTAGAAAAAAAGACAGGATCATTAGTAAAATGGAAATACCAAATAGACTGATAAAGAGTGTATTCATTCTGTCACCTCATTCTATTAACTGAACAAACCCCATTTTATCATTATCTTTCACGTAATTCGACCATTTCATTATCCAGTCAAATGAAAAAAGTCTGTAATCAAGCTTTCAATAAAACCATTTGTTGAAGGCTGCCTTAATATCTGATACCATTAAGCGGAATAGTAATTATATTCTGATATTTAATGAATTCGTTCTTTTTTAAAGAGGTGCGCCATGATAAAAGAAATTATGAAACTAAGGAGAAAAGGCCTTTCCTTTCGCAAAATAGCTGATGAACTAGATACAACCGTTGGAAAAGTACAGTATCAATGGAAGAAATACAAAAAAATGGAAGAAGCTAAAATAGTTGAACAGAGAAAGAAAAGTAAAGTATTTATAAAAATATCTAATAAATCTCGTTATTTGAATATAGGAAGGCTGAAAGAAGATAAGGAACATCTTACATCATGGAATCTGGCTGAAAATAAATTATTTGTTTTTTGGAAACTATCTGGTCTAAAAAAAGATCTTGTGTCAAATTATTTTGATCAGCCCTTTAAGAGCTTTCAAAAGGTATTGCGGATATATCATGTGACACATACCCCTTTTAATGGCCAGCATTTGATTCAAGAGGTGAAGCTTCAGAACGGACAGTGTGTATCTCTTCTGAGGAAGCTGGAGCCCAATTGCTGTTACATAATCGAGTTAGGCATTCTTATTTCAGGACATAAATTTTTTCCATTACTACGCTCTAATCCCATCCATTTCCCAAAAGGAAATGAAAATCAGAATAAGTTGGAGAATGAAGAAGTAAATACAATCAAGAATACACCTCCTAAATGGATTGAGCATGTCAGTACGTATAGCTATTACGAAAGTATTTTAAAAAAGGATGATAGGTCATGAACAACCTTTTTTTACCAAGTAATATGAATAATGATGTTACATTCATTAATTACGGTCGTATGCACGAAGAGGATAAGCCCCAGATATATTCGATTACAGACACGATTGTAGAGTTTCTAATGAAAGAAACAAAAATAATGACACAACTATTTCAAGAATGGATAAAATTATCGACTATGTTATCAAATTATCCTCTTTCTGAAAGCTATTTATCACAATGGCGCTGGATGAATTCTCTTTTATCTGAAACGGTAAAGGAGATTGTGGAAACGAAAGAAGAGAATGAATTTGAGAGGATTGCGGACAAAAATAACGCTGCCGAAAACAGCTTGGAGAAGCAGCTGACTAAGGAACATTTGAGAATTCTATTCTTGACATGGGAATTTCCACCCTGTATTGTCGGGGGATTATCACGACATGTTCATGGATTAACCAAAAGCTTGGCAAAGAAAGGTCATGAAATACATGTGATTACAACAGGATCAGATACTTTGCCTGTGCTGGAAAAAGTGGATAATGTAATCGTTCATCGGGTACATCCATTAAATGTAAGTGAAAAGGACTTTCTACTTTGGATAGGCGGCTTAAATATTGCGATAGCAGACAAGGCAGCAGCATTATTAACAGATAAATCTTTTGATTGTATTCATTCGCATGATTGGCTTGTCGGAGCAGCAGCTGTTTCATTAAAGAAGAATTTAGATCTTCCTTTAGTTACTACCATCCATGCTACTGAATATGGTCGAAATAATGGTATCTATACCGAAATGCAGCGTTTTATTCATGGGAAGGAGAGACAGCTTGTTGAACAATCAGATCGAGTGGTTGTTTGCAGTAATTTTATGCAGGAAGAAGTATTGAAGCTTTTTAAGCCAACCGTTCATAAGTTGGCAACGATTCCAAATGGAATAGACTGCGAGAGGGAAAAGGGACAAGCTATAAATCCTTTTTCTGCAGAGAATGACATGGATTCCGACCGTAAAATGATCTTTTCAATTGGGAGAATGGTGAAGGAAAAAGGGTTTGATACACTGATTGAAGCAGCAGCTATTTTAAAGGGGTTAGGAGCAAATATCTGTTTTATTATTGCTGGGAAAGGTCCAATGCTTGAAGTTTATCGCCGTAAAGTGGTGGAGATGCAACTAACAGATACTGTACGTTTTATTGGTTTTATCGATGATGATAAGCGAGATGCCCTGTTAGAGCTTTGTGAGATGGCCGTTTTTCCGAGTATTTATGAACCGTTCGGAATTGTTGCACTGGAAGCAATGAAGGCCGGTAAGCCAACGATTGTATCAAATACAGGAGGCTTAAAAGGTATTGTGCAACATCTGGAAACAGGTCTGCTGATAGAACCGGAAAATAGCAAAAATGTTGCAGAACAAATCATGTTATTATTAGAAAACCCTGAAATGGCAATGGAAATTGGAGAAAATGGAAAAAAGGCCATTGAAAGTCAATATAATTGGAAATTGGCGGCAGCAGAAACGGTTTATTTATATAATAATATTCTGCAGAATAGAAAACATCATCAATAATGCTTCTGCATTTTAAAAACACACTAGCATTTCTAAATAAAAAATGATATTATAGAAAAGTCGTATGAACGAACGAGCTTTATATAGTTTGGAGGGAAATAAACATGCGTGTAAATATTACGTTAGCTTGCACTGAGTGTGGAGACCGTAACTATATTTCAAAAAAGAATAAACGGAATAATCCAGATCGTCTTGAGCTGAAAAAATATTGCCCAAGAGAAAAGCGTACAACTACACATCGTGAAACAAAATAAGCAGCAGGATTTCCTGCTGTTTTTTTGTGTTTCATCGATGCTATTTTTAGATGAGGAAGGATGAAATAGATGATTGAAAAGAGCGCATGCCGTAAGGAGATGAAAGGGAAATTACAGGCTATTTCAAAAGCTCATTATGAACATTATTCTTATCAGATTGCTCAAAGACTTTATGAAGATTCTTTATGGAAGTCGGCTCAAATAATCGGAATTACGATTTCCAATCCTCCAGAAGTTGATACATACCAAATTATCCGTCAAGCATGGAACGAAGGAAAAACGATTGTGATTCCTAAATGTCTGCCAAAAGAAAAAAGGATGGATTTTCGAATTTTAGAGCGTTTCGATCAGTTAGAGTCCGTTTATTTCAACTTACTTGAGCCGATAACAGAGAAAACAAAAAGAGTGAATCCAAGTGAGATTGAATTGCTTATCGTTCCAGGGTTGGCTTTTACAAAAGACGGCTATCGATTAGGTGTTGGTGGAGGATATTATGACCGCTTTTTGGAAAGTTTTAAAGGAAAAACGTTATCCCTTGCTTTTCAAGTACAAATAGTGAATGATCTTCCAAAGGAACCTCATGATCTGCCGGTTGAAAAGCTGATAACGAATGAAGGGAGCTTTTTTACTTCATGATGTTCGTTACTGTGTTCATCATTTTAATAATGGCCATAGCAGGATATTTTTCTAGATTATTAACCATTTCAGGTGCTGCTGCTGCTTTTGTGGTCGGTTCTTTGATTGCTTTAGGTCTTGGAGTAAAAGGACTCATTATACTCGGTTTATTTTTTTGCAGTTCAAGTCTATGGTCCAAAATAAAGAGTGCCAAGAAAGAAAGAGCGGAAGAACTGCTTTTAAAAGGCTCCCAGAGGGATTGGCAGCAGGTAATCGCAAATGGCGGGCTTGCCGCTCTATCTAGTGCGATGTATTACCTTACAGATGATTTTTTCTGGATTATTGGATTTTGTATTTGTCTTGCTGCTTCCAATTCTGACACATGGGCATCTGAAATTGGTTCAATGAGTAAGGGAGAACCGGTCGATATTAAATCATTCAAACGGGTTGCTCGAGGAACTTCAGGAGCAGTCAGTCTGTTAGGGACGTTTGCAGCAGCAGCAGGCTCTTTTTTGATTGCTTTTGGAGCGTTTACTTTTTTTCGTCTGCAGTTGGATGAATGCCTTTTTATTTTCATTCTAGGCTTTAGCGGAAATATCATTGATACTTTACTTGGAGCGTTTGTTCAAGCGGGTTATCAATGTCCGCATTGCGGGTTAAAAACTGAAAAGATTATCCATTGCGGGCAAAATACAAGACTGATAAAAGGTTACTCCATCTTAAATAATGATGTTGTAAATTTTTTCTCTGTATTTTTTATTTTACTTATCAGCAGGTTCGTATGGGAGGTGTATTAGGCTAGAGAGCCCAATGAAAAATACCTCTTTTTTCCTGAATCACCATTGGATAATTGCCATCCTTTTATCTCACACTAGTGGAAGGAGGGATGATTATGGGCAGAGTTTTATCAATATTAGCAATAGGAATGGGTGGATACTATTTATTTCAAAAACGTTTTCGTGTCATAAACGCTGTTCTTGGTAATTCAATGATGCGAAGATTTTTTGTTCGGTCACTCATGAATATTCCTGCGATTAGAAACCGTATGATGGGTTCTGTCTTTTCGCAGGGTCCAAAGCCAATTTAAATATTCTCATTCGACTTAAGGCCCTTTTGGGTCTTTTTTAATGTAAATAAAATAAGAGATTATGGCTTTAATCCTAACACATTTCCACATTATCCTTTACAAATCGGTTGGAAATTACCTATAGTAAAAATAAACTAGTAAAGGCAACAAAGAAAGAAGGGGGAAATTTGAGTTTTCAAGAGGAATTTATATTCTGGAGACTAGCGAATTACTTCATAAGTGAGCATGAATATCGAATTATCCAGCTTTCAAAAAGTCAAAAAGAGCTCTGGCTTGAGAAAATGGAAAATAAGGAAGCGCAGGTTATTCGAATCCTTCTCTATAATTTGGACTGGAGCAATTGGATGCAGCGGGATATTCGACTAACCTTAGCAAATGGTGAAAGTATTCGCAAGCAGCTCCATAAAAGGTCGTTAGATGTTTTAAATATATATGTTACGGCATACCCTCCGGTCGATGATTATGAAGATTATATAGGTCAGCCATTATTACATCCAAAAGGTGAAAAAACCAGAATGACTTCGCTGATTTGCGACCGGCAGAATCAAGTAAACGCCATTGAAAAAGTGATAAATGGATCCGTTCCTATCATTTGGAAGGAAGAATATGAGGTACATGACATCGAGGCTGAGAAACAAGCTGCGTTAGTTTCTGCAAGAAAAAAGGTCTTGTCCGAAAAAGCTTTATTTGAAAACGGGAAACCACGATTTACTTATTTATTTATTGCTGTTCAAATAATTATGTTTTTGCTTATGGAGACAGCAGGTGGGAGCACTGATCCGTCCGTCTTAATCCAATTTGGAGCAAAGTCAAATTTGTTTATTTTGGAGGGGGAATGGTGGCGACTGTTTACTCCTATTTTTCTACATATCGGCATTTTGCATCTTTTGATGAATACGTTGGCCTTATATTACCTTGGATTGATGGTTGAACGTTTGTTCGGTAACGGGCGTTTCCTTTTCATCTATTTATTTGCTGGTTTTTTCGGTTCGCTGGCAAGCCTTCTATTTAGTCAGAATATCTCTGCAGGAGCTAGTGGTGCGATATTTGGCTGCTTCGGCGCCCTTTTGTATTTTGGCACAGCCTATCCTAAGTTGTTTTTTCGAACGATGGGAATGAACATTCTAGTCATCATAGCCATTAATTTAGCCTTCGGTTTTTCTATGTCTGGAATAGATAATGCCGGGCATATTGGCGGTCTAATGGGTGGATTTCTTGCTGCTTCAATGGTTCATTTACCGAAACAAAAAAGAACGGTTGTTCAGATTTCAACATTTTTGGCGAGTGCAGCACTTATTTTTGGTCTATTTCAATATAGCTACTTGAACAAAGGAAAGCTGATTGATGAGCAATCTGCTTTGGTTTTAGTACAAGTGTATGTGGAAAAAGAAGAATATGATAAGGCCTATGCCTTTTTACAGGAATATGAAAACCCAAACACCAGTACAGTCAATATCCTTTTTCTATTATCTTATATTGAGATTAAAACAAATCGGATGGATGAAGCAAAGGAACATTTACACCAAGTCATTAGCATGGATACAAACTATCACGAGGCCTTTTATAATTTATCGCTCATTTATTTGAATGAAAGTAATTATAATCAGGCGAAAGAATATGCTAAGGAAGCGCTGGCTTTGCAGCCGAGAAATAAGGATTATAATCAATTAATTCAAAAAATTAATGAGCTGGAATCTGCTGCTTTAGAATCATAGCTTCTCCGTTCTTTAATTCACTAATAACGAACAGATGTGATTGATCATTTGCTATCAATATTAATGGGATGGTGCTGCCAATAGGGTCTACAGTAGTACCATCTGTTTTTTTGATCCCAAGAAGATAATTTTTATACATTCCTTCCCATAAACGTCCTAATAGTTTCTTCGTTTCTTGTTTATTAAAACCAGGAAGTGACGAATCTTCAAATTGGTACATATCTGTTAGAGGAAAAACAGTATATTGTTCTTTATTTATGTTGAAGGATTTTTCGGCTTTTTGAAGAGAATTGTTTAAGCGTTCTTCGATTAGTTGGTCGATTACGAACTTCCACTCCTTTTCTTCCTTTCCCTTTGGCTGACGGAAGGAGACTAGCGGAGCATACTTTGAAAAAAGGACATAGAGCTCGTCATGAGTCATTCTTTGTGTACTAGTTATCTTTCCGTTACTATGAAGCTCCGCATGATGAAAACTTATAGCATTAAAATTGGCACTATCCTGCTGCAAGATTTTTTTATCCAATTGAATGGTGTCCGCCTCTTGTTTCCATTCTCTTCCCATTGTTCCTATTAAGATTCCATTAGCATATAAAAAGCTTATATCCTGTCTTAAATAGGCTTTGCGATCAAGAATAGAATCAGCTTTCCATAGAATGGCATATCCATTATTCGTTTCACCTGTTAAGGTAAGGGATGTATTAGCTGAGTGAAAGGTCGCATCTTTGTCGGGAGGAAAGTATGTAAAGCTTTCTTCGGTTTTTACAGCATGATTAATAATATTTAAAGTGATAATTGTAAGAATAATCATGGCAAAAAGATGGATGATTTTATTCAATGCTCCAGCCTCCTTATCCGTTTTTTGCCTATTCTAAAGACAAGTTGTCCGCTTCAAATATATTCGGCAATTACTTGAAAGATGACTATATCGGATAATTAGATGAGGTAATTTGGCGGGATTGAACATGCTTGAGGGGACGTTCATTTTGCTTTATACTGATGCTATATTAAAAAAGATGGGGAAATAATTATGAAAACGATTTATGATATACAACAATATTTAAAAAAGTTTGGAACAATTATCTATATAGGGGACCGAATTGCTGATCTTGAATTAATGGAATCAGAGGTTCATGAACTATATCGCTCCCAATTAATGGAGACACGTGATTACCAGTCAGCCGTTTTACTGTTGCGGCATGAGATTCAAATGTTAAAGGAAGGAAAACAATCGTATTAGGTTTGGCCGCATGGATAAGAATACAGGCTGTCTAGTTAAGTAAATCAGTGGAATTAATCGGTAACATCTATAGCTCATTTAGTAAAAAGTGAAACTTTTTTATAACAGAATCGTCTTATTATAAAGGGACTTGACAAGATAGTAGTCAATACCCTTTTTTTTTATACTAGATTAAATTATTGTAAATATGGGATAAAGGGTTGCATACTATAGACTTTAGAAAATGGTATCTCTTTAAGATAAAGGGGAGGGTACATACATAATGAGAAAGTTTAACCGGTCAAGGATTTCACTCGTTGCGGTTGCAACGGTTTTACTTTGGCTAAAGACATATATTGTCTATAAAACTAGTTTTGATATAAAAATAGAAAACTGGCGACAAGAGTTTATTTTGTTTATTAATCCTTTAAGTTTTCTCATGCTGATTTTTGGGGTCAGTATGTTTTTAAAAGAAAAAAATAAGAAAAGCTATATCATCCTTTCAAGTTTTTTTGTCTCCTCCATTTTATTCGCTAATGTTGTATTTTATCGGTTTTTTAATGACTTTTTAACCATTCCGGTTCTATTTCAAACGAGTAATATGAGTGATTTGGGGAGCAGTGTTAGTGAATTGCTAAGCTGGACGGATCTATTGTATTTTACAGATTTTTTCCTGCTGCTTGTATTAATGAAAAGAAAACCTAAGATGGTCTCTTTTCGTCAATATACAAGAGCAGAGAGAAAAGCATATCTACTTGTTACTTTATCTATTGCTTTTTTTAATCTTGGCTGGGCTGAGACAGAGCGGCCGGAGCTGTTGACAAGAACCTTTGACAGAGAGATGCTTATTCGTAATATTGGTACCTATAATTATCATATCTATGATGTGTTTTTGCAGTCAAAATCATCTGCACAACGAGCTTTAGCAGACGGCGGGGAACTTGTGGATATTGAGAACTACCGTAATGCGAATTATAACAAATTGAATGATGAGATGTTTGGCATAGCCAAAGGAAAAAATGTCATTCTCATTTCACTAGAGTCAACGCAGAGTTTTGTTCTCAATCAAACAGTGAATGGAGAGGTTATTACTCCATTTTTAAATCAATTTATCCAAGAAAGTTATTACTTTAACAATTTCTATCATCAAACAGGACAAGGCAAGACCTCCGACTCTGAGTTTATTGTGGAAAATTCACTTTATCCATTAAGTCGAGGAGCTGTTTTTTTTACTCATTCCGGTAATGAGTATCATGCAACACCAGAGGTTTTGCGTGAGAGAGGATATTTTACAGCATCCTTACATGCTAATAATAAGAGCTTTTGGAATCGGGATATTATGTATGAATCTCTTGGCTACCAGCGTTTTTATTCTTTAAGCGATTATGAAGTAACAGATGAAAATTCTATTGGCTGGGGGCTAAAGGATGATGATTTCTTCCAGCAATCCATTCAGCATTTAAAGGGCATGCCTGAACCGTTTTACGCAAAGTTTATCACCTTAACTAACCATTTTCCTTTTGAATTGGGTGCAGAAGATATATTAATAGAACCGTATACATCCAGCAGTAAAACACTCAATCAATATTTTACGACGGTTCGTTATCAAGATGAGGCATTAAAGTATTTTATTCAAAGCCTTAAGGATGAAGGGATATATGAGGATTCCATTATCATTCTTTACGGGGACCATTATGGAATTTCTGAAAATCATAATAAAGCAATGGGTGAGTACCTTGGTGAAGAGGTGACCCCATTTGTAAGTACACAGCTTCAAAGGGTTCCGTTTATTGTTCATATTCCGGGACAAAAAGGAAAAACCATTTCAACCGTTTCTGCCCAGATTGATATTAAACCAACGCTCCTTCATTTGCTAGGTGTGGATACAAAACAGGATATAGAATTTGGCAGAGATTTATTTTCAGAAGATACAACGGATTTCGCTGTACTCCGTGATGGAAGTTTTATTACAAAGGATTATGTATATACCCGAGAAATTTGTTTTGATAAAAATACTGGTGAACCTGCTCTAGAGGAAAATGCTTGTGAGCTATATGCAGAAAAAGCTAAAAATGAACTTGAATACTCTGATCGTATTATTTATGGCGATTTGTTAAGATTCTATGGCAGAAATAATAAATAAGGATTATGACTGACTTGCTGCAAAATGAGCAAGTCTTTTTTTATCCCACTCTTAACGGGCAGTAAGACCCCCACCTCAAAGTTCTGAGTATAGAAAAGAAGATAGGTGGGGATCAACTGCCGAAAAGGTCCGATTGGTGAGATAAGGATTTTCTTTGGGCTTCAGCCCTTAGAAAATCCAATCAGGCTCTGCGTGACTAACCATCAGTGGGGGATGAAGAAAACCCCCACTGATGGAAGTTCCACTTTATGTGTGTGAGTCGCATGATGGTTGTCATAATTCTATTGCAGCAACATATGTATGATGTGATGGAAAGGAGGAAAATTGGTGAAGGTCAATATTCGGTCTGGTGATACATTATGGTACTATAGTCGCTTATTTATGATTCCGTTGCCATTAATTATTGATTCAAACCCCGGTCTTAATGGTTCCTATTTACAGATTGGGCAGGAAATTCAAATACCTGGATTTACAAGCCAAGCCTATACGGTGAAAAGAGGAGACTCCTTTTGGAGACTCGCAACAGCGCGAAACATCTCAATAGATGCACTAATGCTTTTAAACCAGAATATAAATCCAAGCAGTCTGCAAATTGGTCAAACCATCTATCTTCCTGCTCGTGCGATTGCGCCTTTTATGAGACGGGATGTAACATATAATTCTGCCCTATTAGCGAGAGATATTCAAACATTAAAAAACCAATTTCCTTTCATTCAAGTTCGAACAATCGGAAGGAGTGTGGAAGGAAAGCCTATTCAAGAAATCAGGCTTGGTAAGGGAACGAAAAGGGTCCACTTTAACGGTTCCTTTCATGCGAATGAATGGATAACAACACCAATCCTAATGGCATTATTAAATACATTTTTATTGTCCCTGACAAATAGCCAGCCTATTAGAGGACTAGTCACCAATCCTTTGTATCAGTCAGTTGATTTGTCAATTGTACCGATGGTTAATCCTGATGGAGTAGATTTAGTTCTAAATGGACCGCCGCCTGCATTAAGGGAAGAATTAATTGCGATGAACAAAGGCAGTACTGATTTTAGAGATTGGAAAGCGAATATAAGAGGGGTTGATTTAAATAATCAATTCCCGGCAAATTGGGAAATTGAAAAGGAGAGAAAGGAACCAAAAGCGCCGGCACCAAGAGATTACCCTGGTGATGCACCGCTGACAGAGCCAGAAGCAAGAGTGATGGCTGCTTTAGCAAGAAATAATCCATTTGACCGTCTGCTTGCTTTCCATACACAGGGGAAGGAATTTTATTGGGGATATGAAGGACTGGAACCTCCTGAGTCAAGTATACTGGCAGCTGAGTTTGAGAGGGTTAGCGGTTATGAGGCCGTGCGATCGATTGACAGTCATGCTGGCTATAAAGATTGGTTTATTCAGGAATTTCGAAAGCCAGGGTTCACCGTTGAATTGGGATATGGGGTTAATCCGTTGCCATTGACACAATTCAATGAAATTTACGAGGAGGTACTTGGAATTTTTCTTTCAAGCCTGTATATTTAATAGGATGAATGATTAGATTGATGGAAATACCTCCGTATTTTTTAGTTCTTTCTGGCTGCAAAGATATGGGGGTATTATTACATCTAAGCGATTGAGTAAAGGCGGGTGTGGAAAAAATATTGAAAAGGAAGGCTTTTTTTTTGTGTCTAATATTGGTTTCCGCACTCTTGGTAATTGGATGTGAAAAAGGCGATTCTAGTTCGAAGGCTGTTAAGGAAAAACAGGAGTCGGAAGTTGGGAAATCTCTGTTATCGATTTATGATATTGAGGAGTTTCTCCCTCTTGTAATAGAAGAAGGGAATTTTGGTAAGGTTTATGGCTGGTTAGATAACCAAACTCTTGTATATTCGACAATGTTGCAGAATAGTTCCAATATCTATGCCTATCATTTGAAAACGGGGACCAGTACGTTATTATTAAAAGTGGAGTCTATGATTGACTCTATTCATATTAGCCATTCAGGAAATTATTTATTAATTCGTTCCACTTCGGAAGCATCTCCCAGCAAGATTACGGTCATCACCAATAAAGGAAAAATTGTGTTTTCAGAAGTATTGGAGAATGCCTTTGATGCAGCTGTCGTATGGAATCCTTATGATGAGGACAAGGTTCTAATTTCGAGTTTTACAGATGATTGGCAGGAAACTACGTTTATTTTATCAATTAAAATGCAGCAAATGACAGAGCTTGATGTGGTAAATCCTTTTTCCTACTGGATATCAAAGAATAAGCTTATCTATTTAAATTCGCATTTGGAAGATCAATCAGGATTTGCAGATGTTGTCATGAAAGACTTATCAAATGGAAAAGAAATTAGGCTGCTTTCGGATGTTTTTCAACTAGATTCCTTTCATCATTTCTTTCTTACCATTACTGCTGATAAAGAAAATCTAAATGATGTAATTTACAGCTTTTATAATCAAAAGGTAAAGTTTGCGGGCTCCATTACCATGCCGAAATTAGCAAGTTTTACCGATTGGCTAATTCCGTATTATGATTATAACGAGGAGAAAGAAACATTTATTTCCTTTAAACCATTAAAAAGTGGGACAGTGGACTCCTATAATGAGGATTTTCAGCTCATTCAATATAAAATGGGGAGTGAAACGAATACAGTAATAATCGATGGATTAAATAATGAACCGATAAGCTGTAATCAAGAAGGAAATCTATGTTTATATGGCTATTTTTTTGAAAAGCTAATTGATATGAAGAATAAAGAAATAATACATTTGTATTGAATTCAGAAACAAAGGATGGGGGATTATCATGGCAATAGTAGATGTAACAGTAATTCCGGTAGGGACAAAAACAGCAAGCGTTAGTGCTTACGTGGCAGATATACATAAAGTATTAAAGAAATACGAAGAAACAGGCAGCATTCGTTATCAATTAACGCCTATGAATACGATTATTGAAGGTGAATTATCACTTTTGTTTGAAGTCATTCAGGCGATGCATGAAGTTCCTTTTGAGAAAGGTCTTGTCCGAGTGTGTACCAATATCCGCATAGATGATCGCCGTGATATAGAGCGAAACATGGAGGATAAAGTGGAGAAGGTAAACAGTCTGCTTAAAGATTAAAAATGGGAAAATAAAAAGCACCTATGGTGCTTTTTATTTTCCCATTTTTAATGGGTCGCAGGAAAACCGCTGTTAATAAAAGTCATGATTGCAAACCATCCAAATATTGCAAAGCTTCCAACTGCGAATAGTACACCAAGAAGGTTTTTGTTTTTTAGTGAACTAACGGAACCAACAGCAGCTAATATTGAAACTAATGCAAAAATAATGACAGTGCCCATTACATAATCCCCCTTGTTCGATGTATAGTTCATATGCATTTGAAAAATAAGCGCTTTCTTGTATTAGTATAATATGTAATACAAATGCAAACTTACTTCTAATATTTTATAATTTTTCTGAATGTTTGTCGAGGTGAAATAAGAGACTTTTCGCAATAGTATATCAATAATATTGCCAAATAATTAGTTTTTATTTCTTTTATAGTGTAAAATAACTTTGAATGTTTTAACTTCATTCAGCAGAAGTGCTCCACTTCTAATGTTAAGGGATGGATGTAAAAAGCTCTTCGATTCAGTGAAGGTTCAAACTTATGCTGAATGAAGTTAAGGCTCCGGCGGATGCCACGAATTTTTATCGAGTGAGCTCGATAAAAATTCGGGCGCAAATTCGACGGGGCGAATTTGATATAGGGGGAAATCATCTTATGGAATGGATACAAATGCCGCTTGGGCCAATTCAGACAAATTGTTACGTGTTGATGAAGGAAGATTCAACATGTCTCATTGTTGACCCTGGAAATGAGGGTGAAAAGCTGATTGGCGTTCTACGTGAACGAAATTTACAGCCAACTGCTATCGTCCTGACACATGCCCATTATGATCATATTGGAGCTGTCGATAGTATAAGGGATGAATATAACATACCAGCCTATGTTCATGTTAATGAAAAAGAATGGTTATCATCACCATCCTTAAATTTGGGACAGGTAATTGCCAGAGATCCTGATTTTACTTTCAGCGGAGAGCAGGAACTAACGCTAGGAAGCTTCACTTTTCAGCTTTTTGAAACTCCGGGTCATTCACCAGGAAGCGTTTCACTGTATTTTAAGGATGCAGGGCTAGTACTGGTTGGGGATGCACTATTTAATGGAAGTATCGGGCGTACGGATTTACCTGGATGTAATCACCAAGATTTGATGAATAGTCTGCGTGAAAAAATCTTAACACTTCCTGAAGATACGACTGTCCTTCCTGGACATGGACCCATTACAACCATTGGAAAAGAGATTGATTCAAATCCTTTTCTAAACGGATTTTAACTTCATTCAGCAGAAATCCTTCACTTTTAAGGTTAAGGGATGAATACAATAAAGCACTCTGATTCAGCGGGGGCTAAACACCAGCTGAATGAAGTTAAGCCTTCAGCGAGTCTTGCGATTTTTTAAGGGCAATTTATCGAGCGAGCTCGATAAAAATCCAGACGCAAATTTGACGAGCGAATTTGATAAAAAAGAAAAACCCTTCTCGTTTGAGAAGGGTTTTTCTGGGGGATATTCGAATTCTAGTAATGGGAGGTTATTGTTAAACTACTACTTGATATAAACAATATAATAAGTTTAACACTTTGTCAATAGTGTTAAATATGAAAAGTGGAGCTAATATGAAAAAATACCTTATAGAATATATAAACAAAAAACCATTGAAAATGATATCATACGACGAATACATGGATCTTGTGCTGTATCATCCTCGTTTTGGCTATTATATGAAAGAGCGAGAAAAAATTGGTCGTAGCGGCGATTTTATTACATCAAGTAATATTTCTAATGTGATGGGTAAAACCTTTGCCAAATGGTTTGCAGATTTAGTAAAGGAACAAAAAGTTTCTCCCCATTTTTGTGAAATAGGTGCAGGAAATGGCCGGTTTGCTCATGCATTTTTAAGTGAATGGTATGCTTTAGATAATCCTAAGCTTACCTATACGATCATAGAAAAAAGCCCATATCATATTAAACTGCAAAAAGAAAAATTTGAAGAAGAATGGTACGTTCAGTATATTGAGGATTTAACTGAATTAAAGAATGATAACGGCCTGATTTTTTCAAATGAATTATTTGATGCGCTGCCAGTACATGTAGTTACAATGCAGCAAGGCCATTTATATGAAGTAATGGTGACTGTTGAAAATGGAGAACTGGTTGAAACCCTTTGTCTTCTATCTAATCACAAAATTACTTCTTTCTTAAAGGAGCATAAGGTAGTCATTCCTGAAGGGCATCGAATAGAAATTCCGCTCTATATGGAAGATGTTTTTTTGAAGATGGAGAAGGCACTGTCTAAAGGGATGATTGTAACTATTGATTATGGTTATTCAAATGAAGAATGGCAGGAACCTATAAGAAAGGATGGAAGCCTAAGGGGCTATTACCGGCACGAGCTTATTAGGAATGTGTTAGAACATCCGGGTGAAATGGATATTACCAGCCATATTCATTGGGACGCTCTTGTGAATATGGGAAATAAGTATGGAATTCATACGGTTGAAAAAAAACGTCAAGATGAATTTCTTCTTTCCATTGGGATATTAGATCAACTTGAAAACCATCAGGATCCCAATCCATTTTCAGAAGTAAATAAACGAAACCGCGCCATCCGAAGTCTCATTATGCCTTCTGGAATGAGCCCGTCTTTTCAAGTATTGGTGCAATTAAAAGCGTAGTCGGTTTGTAAGGGGCGACAAGCTTAAGCTGGGGCAGGGAGAAGGTTGTTCTGTAACCTTCTCAATGTCTCAGCTTAAGACCTCGAGACCCTATCCGACGGAGCTAGATACAATTAAAAGCGTAGTCGGTTTGTAATGTGCAGCAATAGTTGAAACGGTTACAAAATAAAAAAGCGATCCAATTGGTCGCTTTTTTATTTAGAACTTATTAATGTCCGCCCGCACCTGGTATCATCATAAAAGTTGTCCAGTATGTAAAACCGACGAAAAATACTGTTAAATAAGCCCCAAAAATGTAAATGTACATACGTTCAGTAAGTTTTAAATAGCTGAGAAGCAGAAAGAACCCTGTTTGACCGAAGAATATTAAGGACGTAGTATACATATCTCCTAAATAAAACATAACTGCAAAAATGCCCGTCCAAAATCCCAATACTCGATACATTCGTTCCAACTGTATCCCTCCCTTTGCACTGTGAGTTTCATCACTATTATAATGAAGTATTCTGAAAAAGTAAATAACTCTTTATATTTAAAAAGATTAGAAGTAAAACTTTTCTGAACTTTCTTTAAAAAAGTGGAAGATTACATATTATTGAAAGGATAGGGCTGCATGGGTTAAGAAAATAGAGGCAATTTTCGTATGATTGCCTCTATCATCTATTCTGAAAGATATTTAATTCTTGATGTTTGCACTATACGTGCAAGCCTCACAGCCAGCAAGTAAATTATCTCCCTCCACTAATTCAATTTCTGCAAATAAAGCTTCAAACATCCCTTTTAAAAATTGTGCATGCATGTTGCAAACATTTTCCATATGTTCTTGTGCTACTTCCTTAAACGGACAATTGAAGATTTTAAAATATATTTTTGTTTTATCCTCACTTGGTTGAAAATCTGGAGATAATCCAGCCAATGAAGCGGCATTTCGAATCATATTCAGTTTTTGATCAAAGGATAGATGATCAATACTTTGCATATTCTTTGCTAATTCCTGTTCTACTAATTCCAGGCCAAACCGTTTCCCGGTTTCATATAGTGCCTTTTGTCCAGCTTCTCCTAGTGATGCCATTGTTTCCAGTGTAATTTTAGATAAAAGTTGATAATCACGATAGGGGAAATGAAGTTGAATCACATCGCTTGATAGTCGATAAAGTCTGCTTGGTCTTCCGCCTTTACCGGTTTTCTTTGTTTCAGAGACAAGCATGTTGACATCTTCCAACTTGGTTAAGTGCAGTCTGGCAACATTTGGATGAATATCAAACTGATCAGCTATTTCCTGGACTGTTACTTCTTGATGTCTGTTCGTGATATATTGATAAATATAATAACGAGTTGGATCGGATAATACATTTGTTATTTTCAGTGTTTGTTCCAAAGAAGCTCACCTCATACTATACTTTATTCTATTATAATACTGTTAGAAATAGGTTAACACTATATTCACTATAAGTTTATAAAATGTTCACAAATTACAAATGTTAGTATTTGTATTTAAAGAGGGAACTAAAAGAAACATTTATAGATAAATACAGATAGATCTATCATCAAACAGAGAGTTATTAATCAAATTATGAATAATTTGTGATAACACGAAAGTTTTTATGTAATAATCTTTTTGATATGCAGGAGATTATTAAAAGGAGACGAATCTAATCAAGTAGAAAAATGAAAGGTGGTGTACAGCCATTGAGTTCAATCGAAAAACTGGCTGACAGAATTATTACTGAAGCTGTTAAAAGTCATGCAACAGATGTCCACATTATTCCCCGAAGAAATGATACCCTTGTACAACTGAGAATCTCAAACAAATTAGTTCCAAAAATCGAGCTTCCCAAAGAAGAATGTGACCGATTAATTTCCCATTTTAAATTTACAGCATCTATGGATATTGGCGAAAGAAGACGACCCCAAAGCGGTGCCTGTTCTTTTAGAGTGGATGGACAAATGATAGGTCTGCGCTTGTCAACTCTCCCAGCTAGTCAAAATGAAAGCTTGGTCATTCGAATTCTCCCCCAGCAAGAAAATATGCCTTTTTTTCAAATTTCACTCTTTCCAAATATGACGAGAAAATTATTAGCTTTATTAAAGCATTCCCATGGTCTTATTATTCTGACCGGGCCGACTGGATCAGGAAAAACCTCCACTTTATATGCCTTATTAAATGAAACCTCACATCACTATAATCGAAATGTCATTACATTAGAAGATCCCATTGAAAAAGAAAATGATTTAGTCCTGCAGGTTCAGGTGAATGAAAAAGCCGGTGTCACATATACAACTGGATTAAAAGCGATATTAAGGCATGATCCGGATATTATTATGGTTGGAGAGATTCGTGATGCCGAAACGGCAAAAATTGCTGTCAGGGCTGCGCTTACGGGACACTTAGTTTTGACTACCATGCATACTCGGGATTCTAAAGGAGCTATCTACAGACTCATTGAATTTGGCGTAAGCTGGCAGGAGATTGAGCAAACGCTGGTTGCTATTACAGCACAAAGATTGGTGGAATTAACATGTCCCATTTGCAAAGAACATTGCTCTCCGGCTTGTTTTGGTCATGAACGCCCGAAAAGAGCCAGCGTATTCGAACTTTTATCTGGAAGAAATCTAACCTCTGCCTTGGGGGAGGCACGTGGTGAACAAAATAAGTTTCATTATAAAACATTACGGGAAGAAATTCGAAAAGGAATTGCATTAGGATATATTAAGGAAAGTGAATTTGACAGATGGGTGTTTATAAATGAAAAGGAGTAAATGGTCTCTTGAGGAGCAGGCAAGTTTTTTAAAAATGATAGGAGAACTATTAATAAGAGGTTATCCGCTTGCAGAAGCATTAGATTCCATCACCTATCATTTGCCGAAAAATCGAAACGCACAAATGAAGGAATGTCTTTTCAGCTTAAAGGAGGGGTATCCATTTTATTTGGTTCTTCAAAAACTAGCATTTAATAAAGATGTGATTGGCTATATTTATTTTGCTGAACAGCATGGCAGTTTAGCAACGGCATTTCTTGAAGGAAGTAAAATGCTGCAGAAACGTGTAAAAGACTTTTCTAGATTAAAAAAACTAATGTCTTACCCACTTTTTCTTGCGTTAACGACAATCATGTTATTTTTCTTTGTGCAAAAATATTTGCTGCCACAATTTTCTTCATTATTTACTTCCATGAAATTACAAGCGAACTTTTTTACAAAATTCGTTTATATTGCTGGTGAGGCTTTTCCCATTCTTGTCCTTCTTTTTCTCCTCCTGTTCATCTTCTCTCTACTATATTATTTTTTGTCTTTCAAAAAACTTACTTCGATTGAGCAGAAAAAGAAAATGATGAGAATCCCCATGGCAGCCAGTCTTTTTAGACTTTTTTATACCCACTATTTTTCTATTCAATTAGGCTTTTTGTTGGAAGGGGGGCTTTCTGTTAACGAATCTCTTACAACGTTTGAACAAAATGAAAATCAACCTTTTTATAGGCAGCTTGGAATAGAAATGAAGAGGTTATTAATGACAGGGGAAAAACTCGAGGATATACTCAGGAACTATCCGTTCTTTGAACGGGAATTGGCCTTGGTCGTAAAGCATGGACAGGATAATGGGAAGCTTGCTCAGGAATTGCTATTTTTTGCCGACCGATGTATGAGCAGCTTGGAGGAAAAAGTGGATAGTTTGATTAGAAGGGTTCAACCTATTTTATACGGTCTGATAGGCGTGTTAATTGTTTCTATGTACTTAGCTGTTTTATTACCCATGTTTCATTTAATGAATGGAATGTAAGCAAATTTTGAAAGGGGAATCTATCCAATGTTGAAAAGTCAGAAAGGTTTTACATTAATTGAAATGATGATTGTTCTCTTAGTTATCTCGATTTTACTTATGATTACCGTACCAAATGTGACAAAAAATAATTCAACTATTAATGAAAAGGGTTGTGAAGCTTACTTAAAAATGGTTGAAGGGCAGGTGCAATCCTATAAAATGGAGAATCATGCCTTTCCTACTGTTCAGCAGCTGATTGATGATGATTATATTGAAGATAATCAATGCCCACAAGGAAAAAAGGTAGCTATTTCAGCAGAAGGTGTAGTGTCTCTTGAAAAATCTACAGAGGAGTAACCAATCAGGTTTTACCTTAATCGAAATGCTATTGGTATTAAGTATAGTTCTTCTGATTTCTTTTATTTCTTCCATTCTTGTAAGTCCCCAATATTTATTATATGAAAAGGAACGCTTCTTTTCCCAATTTAAAGCGGATATGCTCTATTCCCAGCAGTATGCCATTTCACAACAAAAACAACTGAACGTAAAGATTTATCTTAAAGAGAACCGATATGAAGTAAAAGAATGGACGACGACGTATAAACCTGTTATTGTTCGTGAAATTCCTAAGTCTATTAGAATAGAAAAAGGGACATTTCCGGCTGTTGGAAATGTCTATATGGATTTTAACTTAGCGACGAATGGCAGAACTAATCGATTTGGAACATTTTATTTTTTGGTCGATGATAATAAACGCTATAAAGTTACCTTTCAATTAGGAGCGGGGCGATTATATGTTGTTGAAGAATAAAGGTTTTTATATGGCAGAACTAATTATAAGTCTATCGGGGTGGCTGCTCATTACAAGTGTTTTTGTTCCGTTTTACATTCAGCTGCAAAGCCAACTCATGCAATTAGAGGAAAAATCGGAAGCACTGCATCTATTATATGAATATATACAAAAAGTAATAGTTGAAAATCCTGAAAGAGAAAATGATGTCATCACAAAAGGAGATAAGCAATTTACCGTTATTTGGCAGGGTGATGACAAGAAGGCGGTAATGATAACCTATGAGGATGTGTTTGGGCGCACAGTTGAAATACATGAAACGACTCCATAACAAAGGTTTTACATTTATAGAAATGATATTGGCCTTTTCTATCTTTCTCATCATTGTTTCGTTATTTCCGCTATTTTTTCAAGTCATATCACAAAATGGTTTTGTAGAAGAAAGAATACAAAAGATGGAATGGGAAGTGTTTATTGCTCAGGTGAAAAAGGAAGTAAGAATGAGTGACAGTCTAAAAATTGAAAATAACAGAATTATGCTGAAAATAGGAAAGGAGAGTATTATGTATGAAAGATATGGAACGAATATTCGGAGACGAGTTGATGCAGCAGGACATGAAATTATGCTGCAAGACATCAAAACAGTCATGTTTGAAAAGGTAATAAAAGGCGTGCGGATTTCTGTAGAGGATAAATATAATCAAAGTGAATCTGTTATCATTCGGTCAGTTGTTGATGAGGAAAGTTTATATGCTGCGCCATAACCAAAAGGGTTTTACCTATCCGCTCACGTTATGTATGTTGATCCTTTTTTCAACCATATTGGCGATTTATTTAGAGCAGTATCTTACAGAAAAAAGAATGCTGACAGAAACGGAAAATATATTGAAACAGGAGTATTATATCGTAAGTACACTGAAAACAATGGAAGAAAGTTTAGCAGTTGAGGGCAGAACGAACCATACCGGTTCCATCGAATTTTACGATGGTCAGGCAGAATATGTGATTGAAGAGATTACAGGAAGTCTCTGGGAAATCAAGCTTCAAATTAAGACGGGTATAGATAGTCGGCAGTTTAGTGGTACTGCTTTTTATGATACCGATTATAAGAAAATCATTAAGTGGGTAGAAAAAAGCTGAGTAAAGCAGGGAAGAAATTCAATATATAGGTTTGAAAAAAAGTGATAGGGATATACTTACTCTTAGAAATGTGTAAGACTTTAGCTGTCATTATGATTAAAGCGTTAGTCAAGTACATGCTGCCGTAAGGTTTGTACTTTTTAAGAGGTGTATCTATGAAAACAAATGATTATGTAAAATATGTCACACAAACGGTTGTACAATATATTGACCAGCCTAAAGATGAACGAAGAAAGCTTCGTCAAGAAAAAAAGGATCGTAGAGCTACATTTATGTACAGATGGTTTGGGATTATTCCATATGTATTGATGTTAAAGCTAAGAGAAAGAAGAGAACAAAAAGTACGAGAAGCAGACTAATCTGCTTCTCGTTGTCCGTTACAAGGGAAGAAAGTATAACTGTTAAAATTTGATAGTGGTCTAGCTCCAGCGCTTAGCCCCTCGAGGTCATAAGTCACACCTGAATAGAAGGCAAAAAACGCCTTCTATTCAGGAGTAGCTTATGCTGGTCGGGGCTGAGAAAGGCACCTGCGCTTTTCTTAGTCTCGAAGATAGAAAATCCCGCCGTTAATAATAGATATATTTATTTTTGGTTCATACTGATCCTTTAATGCTTGTTTTTCCATTTCATAGCTTTCGCCTTTTTCTTCTGTATCTTTATAGAAATGCTCCAGTAAATTCAAATCTTTCTGCCAACGCTTTCTGGCATCATCTGCCCATGAATGATTTTCAGTCTCTATCTTTGAGATAAGATAATGTTCAATTCGCTTTAAACCGCTTTTTGGCATGATAAGCGGAGAAAGGGTAAAAGAATAGTCCGGTATTTTCGGTGTTAGCTCAAGCTCGAGCAGTTTATCATGAAAGTTTTCGATTGTTTGTCCATTAATTAACTGCAGTCCGATTGATTGAAATATATCTTTTTTTCGATCACATTGATAGGAAACTTTTACATTTAAACATAGCCATGGCTTTAATGGGGTTTGTTGTCCTGTAATGGTTGGACCTTTTTCATATAGCCTGATAAAGCTAGCCAGTTTTTTTGTTGATTGAAAAATTTGGTGAAGCCGGGGAGAGCCGAAATGAATACTCTCTCCTTTAAGATTGCTAGGAGCTCTTTTTGGATCTGTGATAAGGGTGAGGCTCATTGGATTTGGCACTCCTCCTGTTTTTTCAAGGTAATGCCAGTAAAAAGGGCGGTTCATCAGCTCCTTATCGAGATCGATAGTTAATTGGACAGTCATGTATCCAGACTTGTTTTCTATTATTTCACAATCATTGGCAAGAAAATAACCCTCTAAAAATTCATGAATTTCCTGTTGCTGCATGCTGGACTCCGCCTTTCATCTCTTGGGCAAATTGAATCATTGATGTAAGATTATCCATTTTAATTTTCATTTCTCCCTCTGAAGAGGAGTAATTAAATATATCTACTAAATGTTCCTCAACATTTCCAAATTCTAATTTTGTTAGAATGTCGTCAAGTTCTCCAATGACTTTTTCAAAAAGATGAATTTTTTCATAAAGCAGCTTTAGTACGTGTTCCTCAACCGTGTCTTTTATGGCAAAATTATATATTTTAACATCCTTCTCTTGACCAAGTCGATGGATTCTGCCAATCCGCTGCTCCAGTCGCATTGGATTCCAAGGCAAATCAAAGTTAATAATATGATGACAGAACTGCAGGTTTATTCCTTCTCCTCCAGCTTCTGTAGCAATTAATACTTGGGCATTGTTTTTGAATAGTTCTCTCATCCAGTCTTTTTTCCCTCGTTTAAAACCGCCCCTGAATGGAACAGAGGTGATGCCATGCTGTTTAAGAAACCATTGTAAGTATAGCTGTGTTGCCCGGTATTCCGTAAAGATAATGACCTTATCATCAATCGCTTTAATCAGTTCAAGTGCTTTTTGCGCTTTTGCATTTGATTGTACTTCTTCAACTTTCTTTATTAAGTACTGAATTTGTTCTTGGAAGACGGAAGAAGCATTTTCTTCCTTTTGCTGCATGTTTTTTAAAGTATAATAGACGGCTTCTCTGCTGCTGCAGGCTTCCCGTTGTAAAGTCATGACGGAGAATTGACTTTTATTTATCAAGTCACTTTTCCCGCCCATTAAACATATATTTTCATATAGTTCTCTTTCCTTCTCAGAAAATTCTATTGGAATCGTTTCAACAATCCGCTTTGTCCACTCGATTCCAGTATCTGCACGACGATTTCGAATCATTACTTTATTGACTAGTTCTTTTAAGTGCTCATCATCATCTAATGAACGAGAATCTTTTTTGTACTTATCATAAAAGTCTGTTTCGCTTCCAAGATGGCCAGGTTTCAATAATGATACAAGGTTAAAGATTTCACTGATTCGATTTTGTATCGGTGTTGCTGTTAACAAAAGACAGAATTTCTTTTTTAGATTCTGCACGAACTCATAGTTTTTAGTTTTATTATTTTTTAATTTATGTGCTTCATCAATGATAATAAGATCATAATCCTGTTCATTTATAATTTCTCTATGTGGACTTCGCTTTGCTGTATCAATTGAAGAAATGACAACATCACATTGCTCCCAAACATAGCTTTTCCGCTGGGCAACAGCAGGAATATAGAATTTACTGTTAAGCTCCATTGCCCATTGAGATACAAGTGAAGCGGGAACTAAGATTAGTACTTTTTTGACAAGACCTCTTATCATATATTCTTTTAAGATTAATCCGGCTTCAATCGTCTTTCCAAGACCGACTTCATCCGCTAAAATGGCTTTACCATTCATATTTTCAACGACTTGTTTCGCTACCTCAAGTTGATGCGGAAGTGGGGTTAACTCTGATAAATGCTTTGGTGCAAGCAGTCCTTCAAATTCTGAAATGACAGTATGCTTTTCCACTTCAACAGCCAATTTATATAATTCCCAATTTCCCCAAGGTCCATCATGATTCAACCGGGTGATAAATTCATCTTGCCATGAATTGTCAAACTCTATCTTCACTGTCATCGCTAACACTCCTCAAAAATGGTATTGCTGAAATCCGTTCGGCATGGTAGGCTATATGTATGTAAATGGAAAGTTTAGAAACTTTCTACAGTGCTCTTATTTTTAATTATGCATAGTATGACCATGTTTTAATAAAATATAAATGCGGATGAGAATAAGGGGAGAGACTACGTTATGTAGCGCCGAAGGAGCAAACAAGGATTTGTGAATCTCTCAGGCAAAAGAACTCTTATTTGACGCATCTCTGGAGAGTGCTTATTTTTAGGCCGCCAAAGGGGAAAGCCTTTACAGGTAAACTTTCAGGTTCCAGGACAGAGACCAACCTATTTTCTATAGGGGGGTTTCTGTCCTTTTTTTGTCTCAGAAAGAAACAACAACAATGACAGCAGCCTAACATGAACTTCATAAGTAATTTTCTAATATATATAGGAAAAGTAATGAAACGAATGATTTCCATGATTAATATGGATATCTGTTAATCATTCTATTAGAGGAAAGGAGTTTGAAAAATGGCTGAATTAAAACGTACACCTCTTTATGATGTCTATAAGGAATATGGAGCGAAAATAATCGATTTTGGAGGATGGGAGCTCCCAGTTCAGTTTTCAAGCATAAAGGAAGAACATGAAGCTGTTCGAACAAAAGCAGGGTTATTTGATGTTTCTCATATGGGAGAAATTACTGTACAGGGATCTGGAAGCCTGGGATTCTTACAAAAAATGATGACAAATGATGTAAGCAAAGTAGAACTCGGTTCTGCCATGTACACGGCTATGTGTTACGAAAATGGGGGAACGGTTGATGATTTATTAATTTATAAAATAAATGAGCATGATTATTTGCTTGTTGTCAATGCCTCTAATACTGAGAAAGATTTCAAATGGCTGATGGAGCATCTTGAAGGAGATGTAAAGCTTGAAAATATTTCGGAAGGAACAGCACAGTTAGCTTTGCAGGGGCCGCACTCAGAAAAGGTTTTATTACAATTGACTCAAGAGAAGGCAATAGATATTGCTAGTTTTAAATTTCAAAAAGAGGTACTAATTGCAGGGAAAAAAGTACTAGTATCGAGGACAGGATATACAGGTGAAGATGGTTTTGAATTATATTGTGACCGAGAAGATGCTGTTGACTTATGGAAGGCTATTTTAGCTGCTGGAAGTGAAGAGGGTGTATTGCCATGTGGACTGGGAGCTCGTGATACCCTTCGTTTTGAAGCGAATTTAGCTTTATACGGTCAAGAGCTCTCGCCCAATATCACTCCATTTGAAGCGGGTATTGGTTTTGCTGTTAAGTTGAATAAAGAAGCCGATTTTATTGGTAAGGCTGCTTTAAAAGCACAAAAGGATAATGGATTACAGAGAAAAATTGTCGGTATTGAAATGATTGATAGAGGCATTCCGCGTCATGGATACCCTGTATATGCAGGGGAAACGGAAATTGGTATAGTCACAACCGGTACACAATCTCCGACATTAAAGAAAAATATTGGTCTCGCATTAATAAAAACAGAATATGCACAGCTTGATCATGAACTATTGGTAGAAATTCGCGGGAAGCGATTGAGAGCAAAGATTGTCAAAACACCTTTTTACAAAAGAGAGAAGTAACGAAATTGGAGGAGAGAAGGATGAAGCATCGCTATTTACCGATGACAGAGCAGGATCGAGAATCTATGTTGGAAGCTGTTGGGGCTGCTTCTGTAGATGAACTGTTTAGTGATATCCCTGAAAAGGTTCGTTTTAAGGGAGAATATCAGATTAAAAAGGCAAAGTCAGAATCAGCACTTCTAAAGGAACTGGCTCAATTAGCAGCAAAAAATGCTGATTTACGTACGCATACATCGTTTCTTGGCGCTGGAGTTTATGATCATTATATTCCAGTCATTGTTGATCATGTTATCTCTCGTTCTGAATTTTATACCGCATATACACCTTATCAGCCGGAAATTTCTCAAGGTGAATTGCAGGCAATTTTTGAATTTCAAACGATGATTTGTGAGTTAACCGGCATGGAGGTGGCAAACTCGTCTATGTATGATGGCGGGACTTCCATGGCAGAAGCAGCTATGTTAGCTGCAGGCCATACTCGGAGAAAAAAGGTGTTGGTCTCAAGCACGGTACATCCTCAATCAAGAGAGGTTTTAAACACTTATGCAAAAGGACAGAGACTAGAGGTCATCGAAATTCCATCTAACAATGGCTTAACAGATGCTGCTGCTTTAAATGAATTAATGAATGAGGATGTGGCAGCTGTTATCGTTCAATGTCCTAATTTCTTTGGCGGAATTGAACCATTAAAAGAAATTGAAGAACTGACACATAAAGAAAAATCATTACTTATTGTTTCAAGTAACCCGCTTGCTTTAGGAATTCTAACTCCACCGGGCAGGTTAGGTGCAGACATCGTTGTGGGTGATACACAAGTGTTTGGTATCCCCGCACAGTTTGGAGGACCTCATTGCGGATATTTTGCTGTAACGAGTAAACTGATGCGAAAAATACCTGGGCGTATTGTTGGGCAAACGGTGGATGAGGAAGGACGGCGAGGATTTGTATTGACCTTGCAGGCACGTGAGCAGCATATACGCCGTGAAAAAGCAACATCCAATATTTGCTCTAATCAGGCTCTAAATGCTTTAGCCTCTTCAGTTGCAATGACTGCACTTGGAAAAAAGGGAATTCGGGAAATGGCTGCAGCGAATATTCAAAAAGCAAACTATGCTAAAAACAGGCTGAGGGAGAATGGCGCAAAAATTGCATTTGAAGGCCCAATCTTTAATGAATTTGTCTTGAAATTAACAAGTCCTGTTAATGAAGTGAATCAAAAGCTGATGGAAAAGAATATCATTGGCGGATATGATTTAGGCCGGGAGTATCCGGAATTGTCTAATCACATGTTAATTGCTGTTACGGAGTTGAGAACGAAGGAAGAAATAGATACATTAGTGGCGGAATTGGGGGATTATCATGCATAAAGAAAATCAACCGTTAATTTTTGAAAGCAGTACACCTGGTCGAATCGGTTATAGTCTTCCTGAATTCGATGTTCCGGAAGTTGATTTAGAGAACTTGATTCCGAAAGAGTATCTTCGTGAAATGGAGCCGGAGCTTCCTGAAGTTTCTGAGTTAGATATCATGCGCCATTATACGGCTTTATCAAAAAGGAACCATGGAGTCGATTCAGGCTTCTATCCACTCGGATCTTGTACGATGAAATACAATCCAAAGATAAATGAAGAGGTTGCCCGCATGGATGGGTTTGCTCATGTACATCCATTACAAGAAGAAAGGACTGTCCAAGGTGCACTTGAACTAATGTATGATCTTCAAGAGCATCTCGTTGAAATTACCGGTATGGATGCTGTTACACTTCAATCCGCAGCTGGTGCCCATGGTGAATGGACGGGACTGATGATGATTCGTGCCTTCCATGAAGCCAATGGGGATTTTGAGAGAGTAAAGGTGATTGTTCCCGATTCGGCACATGGAACAAACCCTGCTTCTGCAGTTGTAGCCGGATTTGAAACAGTGACAGTTAAATCAAATGAAGAGGGACTTGTTGATTTAGATGATTTAAGAAGAGTGGTGGGGAATGATACGGCAGCATTAATGCTGACAAATCCAAATACGCTGGGGTTATTTGAAGAGAATATTCTTGAAATGGCTGACATTGTACACGGTGCCGGCGGGAAGCTTTATTATGACGGTGCAAATTTAAATGCTGTTTTATCAAAAGCGCGTCCTGGTGATATGGGCTTTGATGTTGTTCATTTAAATCTCCATAAAACCTTTACAGGTCCCCACGGCGGCGGCGGTCCGGGCTCGGGTCCGGTCGGTGTTAAGAATGAACTGGTTCCATTTTTGCCTAAGCCGATCATTGCAAAGGTTAAGGATCAATTTGTTCTTGATTATGATCGTCCGCAATCTATTGGCCGCATAAAGCCTTATTATGGAAACTTTGGTATTAATGTTCGTGCCTATACGTATATTCGTTCAATGGGTCCGGATGGTTTAAAAGCTGTAACAGAGAATGCCGTTTTGAACGCAAATTATATGATGAGAAGACTCGCTCCATACTATGATCTGCCATATGATAAGCATTGTAAGCATGAGTTTGTTCTAAGCGGAAGACGTCAGAAGAAGCTTGGAGTTCGTACTCTCGATATCGCCAAACGTTTGCTTGATTTTGGCTATCATCCGCCGACCATTTATTTCCCGCTCAATGTGGAAGAATGTATCATGATTGAGCCGACAGAAACAGAGTCGAAAGAAACGCTGGATAGCTTTATTGATGTGATGATTCAAATTGCAAAGGAAGCTGAAAGCAACCCTGAAATCGTTCAAGAAGCACCGCATACGACAGTTGTCAGTAGACTAGATGAAACATTAGCAGCTAGAAAACCTGTGCTCCGTTATAAAAGAGAAGAATAAAAGATAAAAGGCTGACTCGATTCATAGAGTCAGCCATATTTTATTTGTAATGAAACATTATTTTGTTATTTTGCTTTAATTCTTCCCGTCCATTTTTTAAACCCGCCTTGGAGATGGGAAAGATCCTTATAACCCTTTTTGTATAGAAATTGAGCTGCACGGGCACTTCTTGACCCGCTCTGGCAATAAAGATAAACAGGCTTGTCCGGACGTAATTCTTTCATTCGCATTTTTAGTTGTGATAGTGGAATATTTCTCGCACCTAAAATATGTCCAGCTTCATATTCATTTGGCTCACGAACGTCAATCAGCTGTGCTTTTCGGTACCCTTCTCGAAACTGTTCCTCAGTTAACGTTTTTAGGATTTTTCGCTGCTGAAACCAATTAAAGCCAATATAAGCTAAGGTAGCAACAATAAGAATGAGTAGGATATAGATTGTATCCAAAGTGTTTTCTCCTTTCAAGCTAAGCTATGCAATTTATCTCTCACTAACGGGCAGTATGTCGACTGTAGATGTGAGGAAAAGTGGAAGATAACTACCCGTAATTGGTTTGATAAAGGTTCAATTCATTGTCAGAGGCAATAGAGAACCTCATCAATGAAAGATTCTTTTATCATTATATAGTTCTTTCATTATACTAGTAAAGGAGAATACAAAAAAATTTAACAGGTAATCCTCTTTGTTTTTAATGGTAATTTTGTTAGACTAAAAAGGTTGAAAAAAAGATAGAATGGTGGCATGAAAATGGAGGAAGTATGGAGATTTATTGATTCAGGTAACGGATCAGCAGCTTTTAACATGGCGCTTGACGAGGCATTGCTTGAATGGAACAGCAAGGGTGAGTTCCCTCCGGTTATCCGATTTTATGGGTGGAATCCAGCAACTCTTTCTATCGGATATTTTCAAAAAGTTGAGAAAGAAATCAATATAGAGGCTGTAAGAGAGCAAAAACTCGGTTTTGTCCGCCGTCCGACAGGAGGCAGAGGTGTATTGCATGAGCATGAACTTACGTATAGTGTCATTGTTCCGGAATCACACCCGAAAATGCCGCATTCCGTTACGGAGGCTTACCGTGTTATTTCAGAGGGAATTTTAAAAGGGTTTCATCAGCTTGGATTAGAAGCATATTTTGCTGTGCCAACCTCTTCACAAGAACGTGAGTCATTAAAAAATCCTCGGTCTGCCGTATGTTTTGATGCACCAAGCTGGTATGAGCTTGTTGTTGAAGGTCGTAAAGTCGCTGGGAGTGCACAAACAAGACAGAGAGGAGTTATTCTTCAACATGGTTCCATTTTACTTGATTTGGATGAGGATAAGCTTTTTAGTCTTTTTATTTATCCTAATGACCGTGTGAAGGAACGTATGCAGAAGGCTTTTAAAAGCAAGGCTGTTGCAGTTAATGATATAAGTTCTGTGCGGGTTTCTCTAGAGCAGGCAAAGGTCGCTTTTAAAGCAGGTTTTGAAGAGGGGTTAAATATCAAGCTCGAGCCATATGAACTGTCTGAAACAGAAATGGATTATGTGAAGAAAATTGCTTCCGAACGTTATGAAAATGATGAGTGGAATTTTATGAGATAAGGAGGGACCTGCATATTTGCAAGTCCCTCTTGAATGGAAAATAAAGGTATCTGTGGGTTCGATTGGTTTAAAGAAGTGCAAGTTTGAAAATAAGGCGAAATTTATTATATTTAGGCAGAAATTGAACACAAACTCTATTATTCTCTCATTTCTCTTTTATTTTGTGTTTGACAAAATGAAGCTTACTTGACCTTAAATCAATATGTTGTGTCGTATAAAATATTTATAACACTATATATTGATTTTGCGAGTGTCGTATGATAAGTTTAGATTACTTTGATTAAAATGACTAACAAGAGATTCAATTGGTTGATAGCAACGAGAATTAACATTGAATCTATTTTTAAGGAGTTGTATATATGTCTGTTGCCCTAGGAAAAAAAATGAATTTGGATGCAGAACGATTAAACAAAGACATTGAGCTTTTTCCTCAAGTTCATCCGATTACCCCAGATATGAAAATTACTCACAAAGGGGTCTCCCGTCTTGTTATGCTTGATCGTTATACGTTCAAGGATACTGAGAAAATTACTTTAGCAAGTGGAGACTTTGTTGTCCTCACCATCAAAGAAGATCCTAAATTTCCTGCCCGTGGTCTAGGTTATATTCTTGATATTGATTGGGAAAAGAAGACTGCAAGAGTGCTGGTTGAAGAAGAATTCAGAGGGGTTCTCGATGATCCTGAAGAGTCTAAGACAGGGATTATCAGACGTCCTTTAGATGTGATTGAGAAGCCGCTTGAAGTCTACTACGAGCAAATCGCAAAGCGTAATGCAACCGGTTTGGCTTCAGTAGAAGAAACAGAAGAAAAGAGACAAGAATGGTTTGAAAAGTTCTATCAAGAATTAGTGAGTCTAAACTTTATTCCGGCTGGACGAGTATTATACGGAGCTGGTGCTGGAACAGATGTAACGTATTTTAACTGCTATGTGATGCCATTTGTTCAAGATTCACGCGGCGGTATCTCAGAACACCGCACAAAGGTAATGGAAATCATGAGCCGCGGCGGCGGTGTTGGGACAAACGGTTCAACCCTAAGACCACGCAACACGCTGGCAAAAGGTGTAAACGGCAAATCCTCTGGATCTGTATCATGGCTAGATGATATTGCGAAATTGACTCATTTAGTTGAGCAGGGCGGGTCCCGTAGAGGAGCCCAGATGATAATGTTAGCGGATTAAGACAGTGTTGATGCACTAGTCCGCGTCGTTCAGAAAATGAACGGCTAGAAAATCGGGTGAATTGCAGGGAAATCCTTAGAGACTTACGTGCTACAACGTGACTGGAAACGGTGAGCGTGAATGCTTAAAAAACGTAAGTATTGGAAAATCTGCAGCCAAGCGTCATAGGGCTAAAGGTTATGGCGAAGGTTCAACGACTAGAGAGTGAGTCCCAACAATAAACTCTCATAAGCGCCCGACCCCTAACAGGTAAAGCTGAGGGTGATGATATAGTCTAGTCCGTCTGCTAATGCAGAATAAATATCCTGAAAAGGACGGTAATTACGTGGCATCCAGACATTATGGAATTTATTATCTCGAAAATGCAGAATCCACGCATTTTGCGATTCTTAATTGAAAGTACCGAAGATGACAAAATTAAGAAGCTTGCACAGGACAAGCTGAAATTTACTCGCTTAACAGAGCAAGAAAAAGCGATGTACCAAGGAATTATCAATTATAAAAATATTCCTGGTTACGGCGGCTTCAGTGAAAGCATTATTGCACATGCAGAAGAAACATTAGCTGTTGGAGGAACATACTCGGTTAATAATCCTGAGTTCTTAACAGGAGCAAATATTTCCGTTTGTTTAACAAAGGAATTTATGGAAGCTGTTGAAAATGATACCGATTATGAGCTTCGTTTCCCTGATACGGAAAGCTACAGCGCTGAAGAAATGAAAATTTATAATGAAGAATGGCATAAAGTAGGCGATGTTCGCGAGTGGGAAAAGATGGGCCATAAAGTTCGTACGTATAAAAAGATTAAAGCAAAAGAGCTTTGGAATCTAATCAATATTTGCGCAACTTATTCAGCAGAGCCAGGCATTTTCTTCATCGATAATGCGAATGATATGACAAATGCTCAAAGCTATGGTCAAAAGGTAGTTGCAACAAATCCGTGTGGTAGAGTAGCTTAGTTTGCCTCACGTTAAAAATTGCGGAATAAAGCGGGAAGGCTGAGATTGCTAATCCGAACCGAAGGCTAGCAGTAAAGTGTTAGTCAGGGGCAACGCATAGATCGTGAACCTGCAAAGCAGAATATAATCGATCCACGAGGCCGCAACATTTTTCTTTTGGGAAATGAAAATATATGCTGATCTTACAGAAATTCAACTGTAAGAACTAGGGGATAAAAAGCCTCTAGGATAACAATAATGGAACAACCTCTTGCACCATATTCTGTTTGTAACCTTGCTGCGGTTAACTTAGCAGAAATGGCTGATAAAGAAACAAAAACAGTTGATTTTGAAAAGTTAAAGAGAACGGTTGAAGTAGGCGTACGTATGCAGGATAACGTTATCGATGCGACACCATACTTCCTTGAAGAAAATAAAAGCCAAGCACTTGGCGAACGTCGTGTCGGCCTTGGCGTCATGGGCTTACATGACTTGTTGATTTACTGTGAGACAGAATATGGTTCTGAAGCTGGTAATAAGCTTGTTGACGAAGTATTTGAAACGATTGCGACGACGGCTTATCGTGCATCAGTAGAGCTGGCGAAAGAAAAAGGCAGCTTTCCATTCTTAACTGATGAAAAAGAAGAAGAAACAAACCGTTTGCGTCAAGCGTTCATTGATACAGGCTATATGAAGAAAATGCCTGAAGACATTAGAGAATCTATTCTAGAGCACGGAATTCGTAATTCCCATTTATTAACTGTTGCTCCGACTGGGTCTACAGGTACAATGGTAGGTGTGTCAACTGGTTTAGAGCCTTACTTCTCCTTCTCATATTTCAGAAGCGGAAGATTGGGTAAATTTATTGAAGTAAAAGCTGATATTGTTCAGGAATATTTAGCGGAGCATCCAGAAGCAGATGAGGATAATCTGCCACATTGGTTCGTCACAGCTATGGAGCTTGATCCAGAAGCACATGCTGATGTACAATGTGTCATCCAGCGCTGGATTGACAGCTCCATCAGTAAAACGGTTAATGCACCAAAAGGATATAGCGTTGAACAAGTAGAAAAAGTGTACGAGCGTTTATACCGAGGCGGTGCAAAAGGCGGAACCGTATATGTTGATGGTTCTCGTGATGCACAGGTTCTTACACTAAAAGCGGAAGAAAACCATTTCGATGATACACATGAGCATAAAAAAGAAAAGCCAAAGCAGCATGTGGTATTACTTGATACAATCAACGATTTACGCTCAACATCTGTAACGATTGGATCAGAGGTTGGCGATACCTGCCCTGTTTGCCGCAAAGGCACAGTAGAAGAAATTGGCGGCTGCAATACTTGTACAAACTGCAATGCACAATTGAAGTGTGGTTTATAATAAGTTAATACTTTGAGAAAGGGCGGAATTTCCGTCCTTTTTCTTTTTTTTGATTGTCCATGGTACTATCCATACCAACTCCAGATTAAAAATGTAGTAACAAATACAAAATAGGAGTGGCTGACATGTATATAGATGGTGTCTTTTCTGGAGGGGGTATTAGAGGAATTGCCTTAATCGGTGCAATCGAGGAAATTGAAAAAAGAGGATACCAATTTGCACGTCTAGCGGGAGCTAGTGCAGGTGCCATTATTGCAGCCTTTACTGCGGCTGGCTATAACAGCAAGGATATTTATAATTTTATTGCAGAAATGGACTTAACTAATCTGTTGGATGAACGTAAATCATTTCTGCCTTTTTCTATAACAAAATGGGTTGCTTTGTATTGGACACTTGGACTATATAAAGGAGATGCACTTGAGTTTTGGCTGGAAGAAATATTAGCAAGAAAAGGAGTGCGTACGTTCGCTGATTTACCAGACCAGAAATTACGATTCATCGCATCTGATATAACAAATGGCAGGCTTATAGTCATACCAGATGATTTACAAAAATATGGCTTAGATCCTCAATCCTTTTCCGTTGCCAGAGCCGTTCGTATGAGCTGCAGCATTCCTTACTTTTTCGAACCAGTACGTTTAAAGGTTGACAGGGAAACCAATATTATCGTAGATGGTGGAGTATTAAGTAATTTTCCTATCTGGCTGTTTGAGGATGAGCACAATCAAAGAGAAAGACCAATCATTGGCATCAAGCTTAGTCCCAAAACGGATGAGATACCAAAAAATAAGATTGAAAATGCCATTCAATTATTTAAGGCTTTATTTGAAACAATGAAGGATGCCCACGATGCACGCCACATAGCCAGCAAACAGGAGAAAGATATTATTTTTATTCCTTCCACAGGCGTGTTTGCAATTGAATTTGATTTAACAGATGAAATGAAACAGCGTCTTGTGCAGCAGGGAAGAGAGTGTGCAATTAAATTTTTCAATTCTTGGAGATACGATCGAAAGTTTAAAGTCATTTAACTTTATTCAGCAAATGTTTTTTGTACCGAAAGCTTGCGGCAGGTACAGAAATCCTCCACATTTACAGGTGGGGGGTAAAACCCTTGCTGAATAAAGTTAAGTCTCCGGTAAATGTCTCGAATTTGCTAAAATAAAAAACCAAGTCTCAAAAGAATGAGGCTCGGTTTTTCTTTTTTCCTTTTTTTCCTTCAATGACTGTCAGTTGAGGATTAGACTGATTTTTTCTTGCTCTTAATTTTTTAATAGAAGTTAAATTATTTGCTTTTTTCTTAGGCTGACTTGGTTCCTTCTGGTTATGTCTTTTAACAGATCTTTTCGCCGCTTTAACAAAAGCTCGTTGCTCACGTTTAGCAGGGCTTGGTTTGTATAAGCGTCTGATCAGAAAGAATATGACAGCTCCAATCACGAGCATGACAGCGATTCCTTGGAAAAAACCGGCAGGATCTGTAAAGAGTTTAGATGCCACCCCAATGACCGCCAACATAATAAGCCCAATAACAATAGAAAACGAAATCCGATTTTTCAAGAAAGCCACCTCCCTATGAGCATGATGAGCACTTTTTCTGATTTTTAAACTTCATTTAAGTAGAAAACACCATATTTATACAAATAATTCTGATTTATTTATGTTTCTCTTTATTATATAAGAATATTCGGAATAAACAACTAAAAACCCTTTAAAAAAATGAAGTTTTAATTCTTTTTTTAGAGGTATGACAAGATAGATAAAAGGAAAGATTTATAATATACATAATATAAAGAAATCAGGGGTTTGTGAGAAGATTCATCTTATTTTATATATATATTTTACATCAAAAATTCCAAAACTACCATCACCTGTGTCAAATCAAAATAATTTCTGATTGTATTTTGGGCTATAAAGAAATAAGTATATAAAAATAATAATTTCTCGTTATTTAACGATTATTTTATTCCAGAAGATGTAAGGATAACAGTATATGGGACATACTAAGTTTGGAGGTGTTTTCAATGGCTAAAGAAAAGTTAGCAAGAGAGGAAATGAAAGAAAAACCAATGTCGTTTATGACACTTGTTGTACTAACAGGATTAATAGGCGGTATTTTTTTTGCTTGTTTAGCATACTTAGCTTATGTCTTTAACTTTACGGAGATTCCGCCCCGTGTCATATTAGAACCTTGGGCATTAGGGGACTGGAAAAAAAGGTGGCTTGGAACGGTCATTGCCATTATTTTAATTGGGGTCCTTTCGATTGTTGCGGCACTTCTTTATTATGCAACCTTAAGAAAGTTCAACAATATCTGGGCTGGGATTGCTTACGGACTTGTTCTTTTTCTCCTTGTATTTTTTGTATTAAACCCCATTTTTCCTGGGATTCATCCATTTAATAAGATTGATTTAAATACGATGGTTACTTCCATTTGTTTGTATGCATTGTTTGGTCTATTTGTAGGCTACACCATTTCATATGAAGAAAATGAAATTAACAGCAGCAAAAAAGAAGAAAAAGAAGAAGAAGCAACGGCAACATAAAGAAGGCTTCCATCATGAGGGCAATCCTTTTTATATTGTGAATGAAATGTCTTATGGTAAAATGTGTATAGTAAGAATTGACAATGAGGGTGTCCTTTAAGATGTCCGGCATCCATAACAGTGGAGCCGGCATTTTAAGACACCTTTGTACGTTAAAGGAGAGGATTAATTGGAAAAAATAGAAAAACTCCGAGCTGCGATTGAAATTCAAGGATTGGACGGCATATTAATTGCAAGTCCGTATAATCGGCGTTATGTATCTAATTTTACAGGTACTGCCGGCGTTGTCTTAATTAGTCTCGATAAAGCTGTTTTTATTACAGATTTTCGTTATGTAGTGCAAGCTTCTAAACAATGTAAAGGTTTTGACATTGTCCAGCAAAAAAATAGTATTCCTGAAGAAATAGCCAGCCAGGCAGCTTCTATGGGGATTAAAAAGCTTGGATTTGAACAAGACTATGTTACATACTCCACCTTTAAAGAATTTGAATCGGTGATTCAAGCTGAACTGGTACCTGTTTCTGGGATTATAGAAAAATTACGCTTGATTAAGACGGAAGCAGAGATTAAGATATTAAAGGAAGCTGCCGAGATTGCCGATGCAGCATTTACGCATATTTTACAATTTATTCATCCAGGAGTTTCTGAGCTTGAGGTATCGAATGAATTGGAGTTCTTTATGAGAAAAGCAGGCGCTGCTTCATCCTCTTTTGATACGATTGTAGCATCAGGTTATCGTTCTGCTCTTCCGCATGGAGTGGCATCAGATAAAATCATTGAATCTGGCGATTTTGTTACATTAGATTTTGGTGCTTATTATCATGGATATGTCTCAGATATTACGCGAACGATAGCGGTTGGACAACCAGATGCTAAATTAAAGGAAATATATGAAATTGTTTTAGAAGCGCAAAAACGTGGTGTTGCTGGTATTAAGCCGGGAATGAGCGGAAAAGAAGCAGATGCTATAACAAGAGATTATATTACGGAAAAAGGATACGGGGAATATTTTGGTCATTCAACTGGTCATGGAATTGGACTGGAAGTACATGAAGGCCCGGCCTTATCGTTCAAGTCGGATCTTGTCCTTGAACCAGGGATGGTCGTGACAGTTGAACCAGGTATTTATATTCCGGGATTAGGCGGTGTTCGGATTGAAGACGATACCGTGATCACCTCAAAAGGGAATGAAACGCTGACCCATTCAGAAAAAGAACTCATTATACTATAACTTCATTATTTTAGGAGGATTTTTTTATATGATTTCAGTTAATGATTTTCGTACAGGCTTAACAATAGAAGTGGACGGAGGGATTTGGCGTGTATTAGATTTCCAACACGTTAAACCGGGTAAAGGTGCAGCGTTTGTTCGTTCTAAGCTTCGTAACTTACGTAATGGTGCTATCCAGGAAAAAACGTTCCGTGCGGGTGAAAAAGTAGCCAAAGCTCAAATTGATAATCGCAGAATGCAATATCTTTATGCAAATGGTGATCAACATGTGTTCATGGACCAAGAATCATATGATCAAATTGAATTATCAGCTGCAGCAATTGAATACGAATTAAAATTCTTAAAAGAAAACATGGAAGTGCACATTATGTTATATCAAGGTGAATCTCTTGGTGTGGAACTTCCAAACACAGTGGAATTGGAAGTAACAGAAACTGAACCAGGTATTAAAGGTGATACTGCCTCTGGTGGTACAAAGCCTGCAACACTTGAAACAGGTCTTACAGTACAAGTACCATTCTTTGTTAACCAAGGAGACCGTTTAATCGTTAACACAACTGATGGAAGCTACGTTTCAAGAGCTTAATTAAATATAAATAAACCAAAAAAGCAACAGCCTAATAAGGCCGTTGCTTTTTTGGTTTATTTATATATGTAGTGTTTGATTACAAGCTCTTCTTCTCCTTTTAAAAAGGTTATGTTAACGAATACTGTTGATACGTCAGATTTTTGACTCATCCGTGAGAAATGTCCATTTCTCACGCCTTTCAGCACAGCTGAAAGGTCACTTCATAACCATACAGCTTTAGATGAGTCAAAAATCAACCTTGTTAATAAATACAGCTTTTAAAAAAGAACTCTTATAAAACAAGGTCATATTGTGGTCAAGCAGGCATACATTTTAATGAGTGCCATTCATTCAAGTAAAGGAGGAGGAAAGTCAAAGTGGAAGTAGTTCTGTCATTTTTACCTAAAAATATCTCCAATCAAATCAAGCAAATCCCTCCTATCGAAATGAAAGAGATAGAAGAAATTCGTGTCCGAGTTAATCGGCCTTTGGAAATTTCCGTAAGAGGTACTGCGCGGTTCTTTCCCTATACTGTTAGACCGGAGGATGCGATACATTTACTCAATAAAATTAGTCATTTCTCCATTTATGCTCTTGAAGAGGAACTAAAGCGCGGGTTTATAACGATTGAAGGGGGACACCGGGTTGGGCTTGCAGGTAAAGTGGTTCTGGAAGCCGGCAGGGTAAAAGCGATTAAAGAGATTTCATCCTTCAATATTCGGATTGCAAATGAAAAAATCGGCATTGCTGATAAGCTTATAAATAAAATCTATGCGGAGAACTGGCTTCATACCATGATTATCGGTCCGCCGCAAACAGGTAAAACGACAATGTTAAGGGATATTGCCCGGATCATTTCAAGTGGTGACGAGAACGGCAGATTTAAAGCAGCAAAGGTCGGGATTGTCGATGAACGTTCAGAGATTGCCGGATGTGTGGCCGGGATTCCGCAAATGTCTTTTGGTCCTAGAGTAGATGTTCTAGACGCTTGCCCGAAAGCAGAAGGAATGATGATGATGATTCGCTCCATGAGCCCAGATGTCCTTATTGTTGATGAAATTGGCAGGAAAGAGGATACAGAGGCGATACTAGAGGCTGTAAATGCCGGGATTAAGCTTATGATGACGACTCATGGTGACTCATTTAATGAAATTCACAAGCGCCCAACATTAAAAGCCATTTTACAAGAAGGGATTTTTCAGCGCTTTATTATATTAAGCCGTGATAACGGACCTGGCACGATTACAAGTATTATGGATCAGGATGGCAGAGAGTTAAGCTCTAAAGTGAGAGTGACCTAAGGTGCTAAAAATTATTGGAGCTATCTTAATCATTCTTGCAACGACCTGGACCGGTTTTGAAGCGGCTAAACAATTATCAGAACGCCCGAGGCAGCTTCGTGCGTTAAAAACAGCACTTCAATCATTAGAGGCTGAAATTATGTACGGCCATACGCCTCTCCATGAAGCATCAAGGAGATTAGCGGCCCAGCTTCCTCGTCCAATCAATGATTTTTTTTCAATATTTTCTATAAAACTGACGGAATCTGAAACGATGGTCCGTGATGCTTGGGAAGGCAGCTTAAAAGAAGTATGGGGGCAGACTGCTTTTAAGAAAAATGAATTTGAAATCATGAAGCAATTTGGTGAGACATTAGGGCGGCATGATCGGCTATCCCAGCAGAAACAAATTATGCTTACCTTGACCCATCTAGAAAGAGAGGAAAGTGAAGCGCGCGAAAAGCAAGCCAGGTATGAAAAAATGGTCAAAAGTATTGGATTTCTAGCGGGTCTATTACTAAGCATTTTATTAATGTAGCATGAGGGGGAAAAAGAATGGGGCTAGAGGTTGATATTATCTTTAAGATTGCTGGGGTTGGGATTGTAGTTGCTTTTTTACATACAATCCTTGACCAGGTTGGGAAAAAAGAGTATGCCCAATGGGTGACTTTATTTGGTTTTATCTACATTTTATTTATGGTGGCATCCATTGTGGATGATTTATTTCAAAAAATTAAATCGGTCTTCCTATTCCAAGGCTAAAGGGGGGATTTGCGATTGAAATTTTTCAAATAATTGGAATCGCTCTTGTTGCGACCTTCCTTGCCTTAATTATAAAAGAACAGAAACCTAATATTGCTTTTCTTCTGATTGTTTTTACTGGATGCGCCATTTTTTTATTTTTAGTCGATCAAATTTATGCCATTATTTCCATGATTGAGAAAATGGCTCTCAATGCAGGAGTTAATTCTGTGTATGTAGAGACTATTTTAAAAATAATCGGAATCGCTTATATAGCAGAATTTGCTGCCCAAATCTCGAAGGATGCCGGACAAGGTTCAATCGCTTCTAAGATTGAGCTAGGTGGAAAGATATTAATCCTTGCTATGGCTATCCCTATTTTGACTGTTTTGGTAGAAACCATTATCAGTTTAATACCCAATTAAGCAGTGATTTAAAGCGTTACTTGAATTTGCTCAGGGGGTTTCCTTGGAGACCAGAAGCTTCAAGGAGTCCCGAGAGTTTCTAGAGAGGTGAAAGAAATGAAGCAGCGGTTAGCCATCATTCTACTATTCTATATCATCTCGTCCTTTCTCCTCATCCCTAGTGTACAAGCCTCACCGCAGGAAGAGAGTCCAATCACGGAATCTGGCATCCAGGATATGGTTGATTCCCAGTTGGAATCCTTAAATTTGGATGAACTGAAAGGTTTTTGGGAAGACATCATGAACGAGTATGGCGGGTTTTTGCCAGAAAGTCAAAAAGGCAGTCTTTATGATTTTGTAAAAGGAGAGAAGGAATTTTCATTAAAGGAATGGTTCACCGGTGCTATGAAATATGCATTTCATGAATTTATTGCCAATGGAAAGCTTCTCGGGACTCTTGTCATGCTGACTGTTTTTAGTATGTTTTTACAGTCATTACAAAATGCATTTGAAAGTGGGACCATCAGTAAAGTAGCCTATGCAGTTATTTTCATGGTATTAGTCATTATTGCTTTGAACAGTTTTCATGTGGCAGTTACTTATGCGATGGAAGCCATACAGACGATGACCAGCTTTATTATGGCTCTCATCCCTATGTTGCTTGCATTAATTGCCGCTTCAGGAGGGCTTGTGTCAGCGGCCTTTTTTCACCCCATCATCTTATTTTTAATGAATATGAGCGGAGTTTTCATCCAATATGTTGTGCTGCCTTTATTATTTCTCGCAACGCTTTTAAGTGTTGTCAGTGCATTAAGTGATCAATATAAAGTGACACAGCTTGCTAACTTGCTTCGTAATGGAAGTATAGCCCTCTTAGGTTTATTCTTCACTGTGTTTCTTGGTGTTATTTCCGTTCAGGGTGCATCAGCAGCGGTTACAGACGGGATTACACTCAGGACCGCGAAATTTATTACCGGCAACTTTATTCCAGTAATCGGCCGGATGTTTACAGATGCGACAGATACGGTCCTTAGTGCTTCGGTGTTGTTAAAAAATACGGTTGGGATAGCTGGTGTTGCTATTTTACTAATCATTGTTGCTTTCCCCGCTTTGAAAATATTGATCGTTGCCTTAATTTATCAGTTTGCAGCCGCCATTTTGCAGCCGCTGGGCGGCGGTCCAATTATTAAGTGTCTTGATATTATCGGGAAAAGTATTATTTATGTATTTGCCGCTCTATCAATTGTTTCTCTTATGTTCTTTCTAAGTATAACGGTCATTGTTGCTGCGGGTAATTTGACCATAATGGTTAGGTAAGGGAGGTGCTGCATGGAGTTTATTAAAGAATGGGTAACGAACATCATTTTATTTGTACTATTTGCGATGATGATCGACATGCTGCTCCCCAATTCAAAGTTTCAAAAATATACAAAAATGGTCATTGGTTTGTTGTTAATCGCTATTATATTAACCCCCATTTTTAAATTGATTTCCCAGGAGTTTGAGACAACGATGGCTTCTATTCCAGAATGGGGAGAGACAAGTGAGAATCAGATAAAAAATTTAATAGATTCACAGAAAAATGAAATACAAGCCTCACAAGATGCATATATTTTAAAACAAATGGCTGTCCAGCTGAAAGAGGACGCAGAGGAGGAGTTGATGGATCAATACGGTTTAGTGATTACAGATCTTAACTTATTAACAGATGAAGATAATCAACGCCCTTTCCCTGAGAATTTGCAGAAGGTAGTCATACAGCTGCAGGAACATAGTGAAGAAACAGAAGTAGTAGAAGCAGTCAAGCCAGTAGAGATTAATACTACTGAACCGCTTGTACCGGAAGAAAAAACAGAAAACAGCGAAAATATACTTCAACTCCTTTCCCAAAAGTGGAGTATTGATGAGAAAGTAATTGAGCTTCAAATAGAAGGGGGGGGCAAGTCATCGGAATGAAACAAGAAAAAGGACCTTTCTCATGGTTGAAAAAACAATTTTCAAAAGAAGCACAGGGAGAAAATAAAAAGGGCAAATATCCCTATCTAGTTCTAGTCGTTTTATTCGGGGCAGGGATTATGCTTGTTGGTAATCTTTTTATGGGTGGTGTATCAGGCCAGAATGCACTGCCGGCTTTTAATAATAGTAATAATAATGAAAATCAACAAGAGGATGTTGAAACATTTGGTCAAAGTAAATCTTCGGGTAATAGTGTAATAGAGGATTACGAACAAGCTTATGAAACTCAAATAAAAGAGGCGCTTGATTCCATTGTTGGTGTCAGTGATGTAACGGTTGTAGTAAACGTAGATTCAACGGAGAAAAAGGTGTTTGAAACCAATACAAAGACCCAGACTCAAGTGACAGATGAAACAGATAGAGAAGGCGGTAAGAGAAAAGTGGAGGACACTTCTTCTGATGAACAGCTTGTCATCATTCAGGATGGAGAAAAAGAGGTTCCGATTGTCATAGAAACGAAAAAACCGGAAATTCGGGGTGTCCTCGTAGTGGCAAAAGGTGCTGAGAACATTCAAGTGAAAAAGTGGATAAAAGAGGCTGTAACTAGAGTACTAGATGTTCCGGATCATCGCGTTTCTGTTTTACCGAAGAAAACGAAGGGGGATTCGTAAATGTTATTAAAAAAACAAACAGTATGGTTATTAACAATGCTGAGTTTGGTTGTAGTTTTATCGGTTTATTACCTTACCTCACCTGAACAGCAGCAAAATGAGCTAGCGGCCATTGGGGAGAAAGAGAGTACAGAGGAGAAAGAGAGTGCAGAAGAGACAAATAAGACAAATGAGGAAAGTACCGGTGATGCAGTATCGAGCGGTGCACAAGAGGATGCAGAAATTATTACAAATGCTGCCGGAGATGAGGCTTTTGAAACACTGCGTATGCAGCTGCAGGATGAACGCAGTCAAATGAAAGAGGATTTAACAAAAAGGATTGCATCCACGGATCTTCCTGTAGAGGACCGCAGTGAAGCAAAAGAACAAATGGATGAGTTAAACGAAATTGCTCAAAAGGAAATTTTACTAGAAACATTAATTAAATCAATGAATTACGAGGATGTATTGGTTCGTGCTGATGGTGACCAAGTAAATATTACAGTGAAAGCTGAAAAACAATCGCGAACAGAAGCAAATAAAATCATCCAAACAGTTAGAAGTGAATTGGGGCCTTTACACGCAGTCGTTGAATTTCAAATGGCAAAATAAGTTTCATTTTTATATGTAAGAGAGAAAGGATAGAACTTTCTCTCTTTTTTGAATTTTAAAAAGGAATATGACACGATTTATCGAAGATAGACTCATAATCAGAAAGAGTTGTCTTTTTAGCAGGTCTTATCGTATGATATTAGTATCTGGTTACATAAGGCTGAATTAGAATTTTATGGTCTGCCTAAAGACAGGCGACTATTTGAACAGGGGGCATTTTAACATGTTAAAAGTGCAGGAAATCAGAGAATTAATCAAGCTTATTGATCACTCATCAATCGAAGAATTTACTTTTGAACATGACGGCTCAAAAATCAAAATGAAAAAAAATACAGGCACGTCAGTTAGTGTGGTTAAAACGGTTGGACAACCAGTGGAAATACCTTCAGCGGAGGTTGTACACAAGCCGGTTGTACAAGAGGTGCCTGTTGAAAAAGCTGCAACGGTAAATGCAGAAGTTATACAGGAGAAAGTAGAAATCGAATCAGTAACAGATCTACATAAAATTACTTCGCCTATGGTTGGAACTTTCTATGAATCACCAACACCTGATACAGATGCATATGTAAAAGTCGGTTCAAAGGTTTCAAAGGATTCCATTGTTTGTATTGTTGAAGCGATGAAGCTGTTCAATGAAATTGAAGCGGAAGTGGAAGGCGAAATTGTAGAAGTACTAGTTAAGAATGGACAGTTGGTAGAGTTTGGACAACCGTTGTTCCTAGTTAAGCCTGAATAAGGAGTTGCACAGAAATATGATTAAGAAATTATTGATTGCTAACCGAGGGGAAATCGCGGTAAGAATTATCCGTGCTTGTCGTGAACTAGGGATTGAATCAGTAGCTGTATACTCTGAAGCTGATAAAGAAGCACTTCATGTTCAGCTTGCAGATGAAGCCTACTGTATCGGACCAACTGCATCAAAAGACAGCTATCTAAATGTAACGAACATTATTAGTGTAGCAAATAAAACGGGCTGTGATGCCATTCATCCAGGATATGGGTTCTTAGCAGAAAATGCTGATTTTGCGGAATTGTGCCGTGATTGTAATATTATCTTTGTAGGACCTACCCCTGAAGCCATTTCTAAAATGGGTACAAAGGATGTTGCTCGTGAAACAATGAGAGAAGCTGGTGTACCAATTGTTCCTGGTTCTCAAGGAATTATTAATACAATTGATGAAGCCATTGAACTTGCTAATAGAATTGAGTATCCTGTGATTATTAAAGCGACAGCTGGCGGAGGCGGTAAAGGCATTCGTGTTGCTCGTGATGAAAATGAGTTAGTCAAGGGAATAAACATTACGCAACAAGAAGCGATGACGGCATTCGGAAACCCTGGTGTATATATTGAAAAATATATCGAGGATTTCCGGCACGTTGAAATACAAGTATTAGCTGATAATTATGGAAATGTGATTCATTTAGGAGAAAGAGATTGTTCCATCCAAAGAAGACTTCAGAAACTGGTCGAAGAAACACCATCACCAGCCTTAGATGGTGAAATTCGTGAAGAAATGGGTACAGCAGCGAAAAAAGCTGCAAAAGCGGTTGATTATACAGGCGCAGGCACGGTAGAATTTATTTATGATTACCGCAATCGCAAGTTTTATTTTATGGAGATGAATACACGCATTCAGGTTGAACATCCTGTAACGGAAATGGTGACTGGAACGGATTTAATTAAAGAACAAATTTTAGTTGCTTCCGGAGAAAAGTTAAGTTTAACGCAAGAGGATGTTGAGTTTAACGGATGGTCGATTGAGTGTCGGGTCAATGCAGAAAATCCGGAAAAGAATTTTATGCCTTCTCCAGGAAAAATTAACATGTATCTAGCACCAGGTGGATTAGGAGTACGAGTTGATTCTGCAGCCTACCCAGGTTATGCCATTCCGCCGTACTATGATTCAATGATTGCAAAGGTAATCACATATGGAAAAACTCGTGAAGAAGCTATTGCCAGAATGAAAAGGGCTTTAAGTGAATTTGTCATTGAAGGTGTTCATACGACTATTCCGTTCCATCTTAAATTGCTTAGCCATGAAAAGTTTATTAATGGCGAATTTAACACAAAATTCTTGGAATTACATGATGTAATGAAATCAGTGTAATAATAGGAGGTACCAGAATGAGCGTAAATAACATTCTAGAAATGAGTCCGGGAAGCAATAATCTTGGTAAAGTGGAAATAGCGCCTGAAGTTATTGAGGTAATCGCTGGAATCGCTGCATCAGAGGTTGAAGGTGTGGCGCAAATGAGAGGAAATTTTGCTTCTGGAGTTGTTGAACGTCTAGGAAAAAAGATTCATGGAAAAGGTGTTAAGGTGGAATTGCTTGAGGAAGGAATTAAGGTGGATATCTATTGTGTGATGAAATTTGGGGTTTCCATCCCAAATGTTGCACAAGGTATCCAAGATAATATTCGTCAGGCTTTATTAGATATGACAGCTTTGGAAACAGTTGAGATAAATGTTCACGTGGTAGGAATTCAGTTTGAAAATAGCAGCCAAGAACCAGAAATAGAAGACGAAATGTAATCAGAAGATACCAAGGACACAATGTCTTTGGTATTTTTTCTTCATAAAATCCTGAGAGAAGTGCGAATACTTTCTAGATATGCTATTATCGTGTTATGTGAAAATTGGACATGAAGTGTAGACAGAATAAACAGAGATGAATGAAGTGTTTACACATTACATACTAAAGGAGTTATAGAACGTAATGAAAAGAAGAACTGCTAGAGAAAAGGCGTTACAGGCAATCTTTCAAATTGAAATGAGTCAACCAACAATCGATGATGCACTTGAACATGTACTCGAAGGAGAGCCAAACGATCCTTATTTGATAAAACTTGTGAACGGTGTAGTAGATCATATGGAGGAAATAAATAAAATTATTTCTAACCATTTAGAAAAATGGACACTTGAACGTTTAGCAAATGTTGATCGCAATCTATTAAGGTTAGCTGTTTATGAACTGCTTTATTGTCAAGATGATGTACCGGCAAATGTTATTATGGATGAGGCAATTGAAATTGCGAAGATATACGGTGATGATCAATCAAGTAAGTTTATTAACGGAGTTCTTTCAAAGGTGAAAAACTCTCTATAAGAACTTCAGATTGTCTAGTTCAGGTAGAAGGAGTTTTTTTTGATGGAGCAGCGCTTTTTAACGGTTACGGCGTTAACCAAATATATAAAAAGAAAATTTGATGTTGATCCCCATCTCCAAGACGTGTATGTCAAAGGGGAAATATCAAATTATAAGCAGCATTCGAGCGGCCATATGTATTTTACATTGAAGGATGAGAAGGCTAGAATTTTGGCCGTTATGTTTTCAAGCGCGAATAAGAAATTAAAATATTCACCTGAAAATGGAATGAAGGTCTTGATTCGCGGCAGTGTGACTGTGTTTGAGTCAAGCGGTCAATACCAAATCTATGTGAAAGAAATGCAGCCGGACGGAATTGGTGACCTGTATTTAGCTTATGAACAGCTGAAGGAAAGACTGGCTAAAGAAGGATACTTTGAAGCAGAACATAAAAAAAGACTGCCCAAATTTCCTAATACAGTTGGTGTCGTTACGTCACCAACAGGTGCTGCTATCCGTGATATCTTAACGACAATTAAAAGACGATATCCGATTGCAAAAGTATTGATTTTTCCTGCTCTTGTACAAGGTGAACAGGCCGCTCCTTCGATTGTATCTGCTATTAAACAGGCTAATGACAAGGTAAATCAAGTAGATGTATTAATTATTGGCCGCGGTGGAGGCTCCATTGAAGAATTATGGGCATTCAATGAAGAAATAGTTGCAAGAGCTATTTATGAATCCCATGTGCCAATAATATCCGCTGTTGGTCATGAAACAGATTTTACGATTGCGGATTTTGTTGCTGATCTCAGGGCGCCAACTCCAACCGGTGCTGCTGAATTGGCTGTTCCTCATGTAGATGAATGGGCTGAAAGAGTCTTAACAAGACAAACTCGCCTCATTCGAGCAATTAAAGAGAAGCTAAGTCTGCAGACGAGCAAGCTGGAACGAATTGAAAAGTCTTATGCTTTTCGTTATCCACACAGACTGTATGAGCAGAAGCTTGAGCAGCTCGATAAAAGAACAGAGCAGCTAGTATACAATTCCCAAAAGCTTTTTGCTGTCAAAAGCACACAGCTGGAGCAGGTGGAAAAAAGGCTCGCTCGTAATCATCCTGATGTCAGGCTTGCGGAAGCATCGATATATTATGAAAAGTCAATGAAATCATTATCAAAGGCAATGAAGTCCATTCTCGCCAAAAAAGAAGCTGATTTTTCAAATCTAGTTTCTACGCTTGAAGCTTTAAGCCCATTAAAGATCATGGACCGTGGGTATAGCCTTGCTTATAGTGACGACGGCAAACTGTTAAAAAGCACGAAGCAGGTGCAAATAAATGAAACCGTACGTATCAAGCTGTCAGATGGAACGCTAATGTGTAGTGTGACTGACAAAGAGGAGTGAAGAAAAATGCCGGAGGAAAAAGCAATAACCTTCGAAGAGGCAATGGAGCAATTAGAGACAATAGTAGAAAGGCTGGAAGAAGGCGATGTGCCGTTAGAAGAAGCTATTTCTATCTATAAAAAAGGAATGGAGTTGTCCAAGCTATGCCATGATAAGCTTAAAAATGTGGAAGAACAGTTGACGCAAATCTTAACAGCAGATGGTCATAAAGAAGTCTTTTCCATTCCGGAGGAGGAGTAAATATTGTCAAGCCTACATTTAGATACCTTTGCCACTAACTATAAACAATTACTTGAAAATCACCAACGAAAAAGTATTAATCGATTACAGGCACCTCCTGTCCTGAAGGAAGCAATGCTTTACTCTTTAGAAGCGGGTGGGAAAAGAATAAGGCCGCTTTTGTTGTTTGCGACGCTTCATGCTTTTCAAAAAGATCCTGAGATTGGTTTAAATGCGGCGGCGGCAATTGAAATGATTCATACTTATTCATTAATCCATGATGATTTGCCGAGTATGGATAACGATGACTTAAGAAGAGGGAAGCCAACAAATCACAAAGTATTCGGTGAAGCAAATGCCATCCTTGCGGGTGATGCTCTTTTAACATATAGTTTTCAGCTTATAGCAGAATCGCCGAATGTTTCGATGGAGGCAAAAATGACATTAATTCAGCTCTTAGCACAAAGTGCAGGTGCTGAAGGGATGGTTGCTGGACAAGTAGCTGATATGATTGGCGAAGAAAAAGAATTAAATTTGGAAGAGCTGGAGTATATTCATATTCATAAAACTGGCAAAATGCTAACCTGCAGTGTTTTAGCCGGTGCAATCTTAGCTTGCGTCAGTGAAGAAGAATATGATTGGCTGGAGCGTTTTTCCCATCATTTAGGTCTGGCGTTTCAAATTCGTGATGATCTCCTTGATATCGATGGAGATGAAGAAGTGATTGGGAAACCAGTTGGCAGTGATGAAGGAAATCATAAAACAACCTATCCATCATTGCTTGGCATAAAAGGAGCTCAAGACGAACTTATGAAGCAGATTCAATTTGCGAAAGACTATCTAATGAAAATCAATAAAGATACACAATTATTGCAATCCATAACGGACTTGGTAGAAAATAGAAACCATTAATCCTATTTCATTTGTTAAAATAGAATGAGTGCAGATTTTATGAGAGAATACCGTTATCACTTCATATGTGTTAGCGGTTATTTTTTCAACATTTAGCTGTAACTATACGCTTTTTAGAAAATCGTTTGGAAAATCGGTTCTGATAATGTAATCTTATGTTATATTGAAATAACTGAGCTAACCTAGATGTAATATCCTTTTTTGATTCGGGAAAAAGGTTATGGCCGTGGCTTATGAAATAAATTGAAATGAAAGTGAGTGATCCACAAAATGGATCTTTTAGATATTAAAGACCCCTCGTTTCTTAAAAAGCTTTCTATTAAGGAATTGGAGGAACTAAGTAAGGAAATTCGCCAATTTTTAATAAGTAAGCTTTCCGTAACAGGAGGTCACATTGGCCCGAATCTTGGAGTGGTTGAATTAACTGTTGCTCTTCATAAAGCCTTTAATAGTCCACAGGATAAACTGATTTGGGATGTTGGACATCAATCGTATGTTCATAAAATATTAACAGGCAGGGCAAAAGAGTTTGATTCATTACGACAATATAAGGGCTTAAGCGGATTCCCGAAAATGGGCGAAAGTGAACATGATGTGTGGGAAACAGGACACAGTTCAACCTCGTTGTCTGCTGCAATGGGGATGGCGATTGCTCGCGATATAAAAAAGGAGAAATCTTATATTGTTCCGATTATTGGAGATGGAGCCCTTACCGGTGGAATGGCTTTGGAAGCTTTAAATCATATCGGTGATGAAAAGAAAAATATGATTGTCATCTTAAATGATAACGAAATGTCCATCGCTCCAAACGTCGGTGCTCTCCATAGTGTGCTCGGCCGTCTCCGTACAGCTGGCAAGTATCAATGGGCTAAGGATGAACTCGAAATGTTGCTGAAGAAAATTCCGGCAGTAGGCGGGAAGCTTGCTTCAACAGCGGAACGAGTAAAAGATAGTTTAAAATATTTATTAGTTTCCGGTGTCTTTTTTGAAGAAATGGGATTTACTTATTTGGGACCTGTTGATGGCCATAATTATGAAGATTTACTTGAGAATCTTAATTATGCAAAGAAAACAGAAGGACCCATTTTATTTCATGTGATTACGAAAAAAGGAAAAGGCTATGATCCGGCAGAAAGTGATCGTACGGGTAATTGGCATGGAACAGGGCCTTACAAGATTGACACTGGTGATTTTCTCAAACCGGTTAACTCACCGCCTGCCTGGAGCAAGCTTGTTAGTGAAACAGTAAGAAGGCTGGCAAGAGAAGATGAACGGATTGTAGCCATTACACCTGCCATGCCTGTTGGATCAAAGCTTGAAGGTTTTGCTGCAGAGTTCCCTGACCGAATGTTTGATGTTGGAATTGCAGAGCAGCATGCTGCAACGGTTGCGGCTGGTCTTGCCACGCAAAACATGAAGCCATTTTTAGCCATCTATTCGACATTCTTACAACGGGCTTATGATCAGGTAGTTCATGATATCTGTCGTCAAAATCTTAATGTTTTTATTGGAATTGATCGAGCCGGATTAGTCGGGGCTGATGGTGAAACTCATCATGGAGTATTTGATATTGCCTTTTTACGGCATCTGCCAAATCTAGTCATTATGTCGCCTAAAGATGAAAATGAAGGTCAGCATATGGTCTATACAGCATTGCAATATGATGAAGGGCCGATTGCATTAAGGTTTCCGCGCGGAAATGGATTGGGTGTTCCAATGGATGAAACGTATACGAAAATTCCGATTGGTTCATGGGAAGTATTAAAGGAGGGTCATGATGCGGCCATTCTTACATTTGGTACAACAATCCCGATGGCAATGGAAGCTGCTGCACGATTAGAGAAAATTGGGAAAACAGTAAAGGTAATTAATGCTCGCTTTATTAAGCCGTTAGATGAACAATTATTAAGCTCTATTCTCCAATTTAATATTCCAATCTTGACGATTGAAGAGGCGGTACTGCAAGGTGGTTTCGGAAGTTCAGTGCTCGAATTTGCACATGACAATGGATTTTATGATGCAGAAATTTGCCGAATGGGTATTCCTGATGAATTTATCGAACATGGAAGTGTCAAGATGTTATGGGAAGAGATTGGTTTAACAACTGAAGAAGTTGTAAAGAAAATTAATACGATGGTAATTAAAAAACAAAAAAGGGCATGAAATATGAAAAGTAAGAAAGAACGTGTAGATGTTTTATTAGTAGAGCAGGGCTTGTTTGAAACAAGGGAGAAAGCGAAAAGAGCCATTATGGCGGGAATTGTCTATTGTGAAGAAACCCGAATGGATAAACCGGGAGAAAAAATTCCCGATGATTCCAAGCTTTCGGTGAAAGGAAAGACTCTTCCATATGTCTCAAGAGGGGGCCTGAAGTTAGAAAAAGCATTGCAGGTCTTTGAGGTAGATATTAAAGAGAAAATTTTGCTTGATATTGGCTCATCTACAGGCGGCTTTACTGACTGTGCCCTTCAAAATGGAGCATCTATGTCATACGCAGTAGATGTCGGCTATAATCAATTAGCGTGGAAGCTTAGACAGGATGAACGGGTTATTGTGATGGAAAGAACAAATTTTCGCTATGTGACACCAAGTGACTTTGCTTTTGGAATGCCGAATTTTGCCTCGATAGATGTTTCATTTATTTCTTTAAAGCTGATTCTTCCTGTTTTAAAAACATTATTAGTTCCTGGCAGTGATGTAGTAGCACTTGTCAAACCTCAGTTTGAAGCTGGCAGAGAGCAGGTCGGAAAAAAAGGAATTGTCAGAGATCCGAGAGTTCATGAGAGTGTCATTCTATCTATAATCGAGTTTTCATTAAAAACCGGCTATCATGTGAAAAATCTTTCCTTTTCTCCTATAACTGGCGGAGAAGGGAATATCGAATTTCTCCTTCACTTAAATTGGTCAGGAGAAAAAGAGCTGGGGGAAAATGAATTAAAGGTAATTCCGATGGATGTCGTTCAGATTGCTCATAGTGAATTAAAATCGAAAGAAAAAGAAGAGAATGAATAAATATTCATTCTCTTGATTGTGAAAAGCGACAAAATCAGCTAAGATAAGAGGGATAGATTGAACGGGAACGGTATACGAGGTGAGAAAATGACTAAGGGCCAACGACATATAAAAATACGCGATATAATTACAAATAATGATATTGAGACACAAGATGACTTGGTAGCAGCGCTAAAAAGTGCGGGTTATAATGTGACACAAGCAACCGTTTCTCGGGATATTAAAGAACTTCATCTAATAAAGGTACCTTTAACAGATGGAAGGTATAAATATAGTCTTCCCGCTGATCGGCGATTTGACCCGCTGCAAAAATTAAAAAGAAATTTAATTGATGCCTTTGTTCGAATTGATTCAGCCAGTCATCTTCTTGTTATGAAAACTCTGCCGGGAAATGCAATGGCCATTGCGGCTCTGATAGACCATCTTGAATGGGATGAAATATTAGGGACAGTAAGTGGAGATGATACAATATTAATCATTTGCCGTACCGAAGAGGATACAGAAACCATTTCAAATCGTTTTCTTGAATTGCTTTAACGATTGAGATTAAAGAGGTGGAAGACTTGCTGAGTGAATTATCAATTAAAAACTTTGCTATTATTGAGGCTCTTTCTATTTCATTTGAAAAAGGTTTGACCGTTTTAACCGGGGAAACGGGTGCTGGCAAATCCATCATTATTGATGCTATTCATTTACTTGTTGGCGGAAGAGGTTCTTCTGATTTTGTCCGGCACGGTGAGGCCCGTGCAGAAATAGAAGGGCTATTTCAAATTGAGAAAGCTACACATCCAGTACATACGAAAGCAAGTGAATTTGGTATTGAGATTGAAGATGAAATGATTGTTTTAAGACGCGAAATCTCAAAAAGCGGTAAAAGTGTCTGCAGAATAAATGGAAAGCTTGTGACTATCTCAACACTGCGTGAAATTGGCAGCACACTTGTTGATATACACGGACAACATGAGCATCAGGAATTGATGGATGAATCCAGACATTTGTCACTCTTAGATCAATATGGAAAACCTCAAATTGCTGCTGCAGTTGAGGAGTATAGTAATATCTATCATGCTTATGAACAGACTGTACGGAAGTTAAAAAGTTTAAATGAAAATGAGCAACAAATGGCCCATCGTCTTGATTTAATCCAGTTTCAACTTTCAGAAATCCAGCAGGCTAATTTGCAATTAAATGAAGATGAAGCACTTTGGGAAGAGAAAAAACGGCTTTCAAATTTTGAACGTATATATGAGGCAGTTCATGCTAGTTATAATGCTCTTCAAGGTGAACAAAAAGGATTGGATTGGATTAGTCTTGTTATGAGCCAAATGGAAGATGCAGCCGCTTTAAATCCTGAGTATAAGGAGCTCGCCGAGTCCATTGCGAATAGTTATTATTTATTAGAAGATGCGGCTAAAATGCTTCGTTCGGAGCTTGATCATCTTGAATTTGATCCGGAACGATTAAGTATGATTGAAGATAGATTAAATGAAATAAATCAGCTAAAACGCAAATACGGAAGCTCGATACAAGCGATTTTAGAGTACGGGGCAAAGATTGAAGAAGAGTTGGAAAAGCTTCAAAATAAAGAAACGCATATTGAACAGCTGCAAAAAGAACTTCAATCCCTGAAAAAGGATCTATTGATTGAAGGGATTGAACTAAGTAATTTGCGAAAGAAGTTTGCCCGAAAGTTGACGGATTCTATTCATGCTGAATTAAAAGAGCTTTATATGCAAAAGACTGTTTTTGAAGTGCGTATAGAAAGCGGAGAAAAGTTTGTTTCCAAAGCCGGATTGGACAATGTTGAGTTTTATATTTCCACTAATCCAGGTGAACCGTTAAAGCCTTTATCCAAAATTGCCTCAGGCGGCGAGCTCTCACGTATTATGCTTGCCATGAAAAGTATTTTCTCCAAACACCAAGAGGTTACATCTATTATTTTTGATGAAGTTGATACGGGTGTTAGCGGAAGAGTTGCACAGTCTATAGCTGAGAAAATCCATCACGTGTCGGTTGATTCCCAAGTTCTTTGTATTTCTCATTTACCGCAGGTAGCTGCGATGGCGGATACTCATCTATATATTACAAAAGAAATGCAGGATGGCCGTACAAAAACAAAGGTGACACCGCTTAGCGAGGAAGAAAAAGTTAAAGAAATTGGTCGTATGATTTCTGGTGCGGAGATAACAGATTTAACAAAGGAACATGCAAAAGAATTGCTTCTATTAGCACATAATAGTAAGGTGCTCTAATAAAACCTCTGAAGCCGATTTGGTTTCAGAGGTTTTTGATATTTTTAATACGTCAGTTTTTATCCCACTCTTAATGGGCGGTAAGACTTCCACCTCAAGATTCTGAGGAGATAAAGAAGATAGGTGGGAGTTCCGACTGCCCGTAAAGGTCCATTCGTGGAATCACAGACTAAAAGCGCCACATTTGTGGCAATGTCTGTGAGACCTACATTCTGTGGGTCTCAACTAACCATCAGCGGAGTATGAAGAAAACCCCCATTGATGGAAGTTTCACTTTATACTGCGATTTATTTCCTACTCGTACAGTTTTTTTATTGACGGCGAGGTTATAAATGTGCTACTTGCAGGCAAAATTAATGATGTAGCCATTAAGACGGGTTGGACTAGAAGCGAGGAGAGTGAATGTTTTGAGGAAAGACTTCTATAGAAAACTAATTGGTGGAATTCTCCTTGTTTCATTAATTGCTATTTGTTTTATGAAACCAGTTCAGGAATATCTTTATATTCCAAATCATATAACGCTATTTGAAGGTCAAAAGCTTGATGTGGCTAAGGCAGCTCCAGTTTCAGCTGCGTTATCCTCAGATAGTTCTGTTGTTACCCTTAGTCAGGATTACAAGTCAGTCTCTCTGCAGGCAAAAGAACAAGGGAAAAATGAAATGTTTTTAGAACTTGCTGGTTTTCCGGTAAAAAAAGTTGATGTCAATGTACTTAAGGATTTTAAGGTGATTCCAGGCGGTCAGTCTATTGGAGTAAAATTAAATACAATCGGTGTCCTAGTAGTTGGACATCATCAAGTGACAGCAGCGGAAGGAAAAGTTTCACCAGGTGAATTAGCAGGTATCCAAGTAGGGGACATTATAACAGAAATTAATGGACAGAAAATTGAGAAAATGTCTGATGTAGCCCCTTTTGTTCAAGAAGCAGGACAAAAACAAGAGCCTCTAAAAATTTCGCTGACAAGAGAAAGTGGTAAGGTTGAAACAGAGCTAATGCCGCAAAAAGAAAAAGGGGAGGAAAATTATAAGCTTGGGTTGTATATACGAGACTCGGCTGCCGGAATTGGAACGATGACTTTTTATCATCCTCAATCGAAGAAATACGGAGCATTAGGTCATGTTATTTCCGATATGGATACAAAAAAACCAATTGTTGTAGATGATGGACAAATTGTGAAATCTACTGTTACTTCAATTGAAAAAGGCAGTAACGGAAATCCGGGTGAAAAGTTAGCTCGTTTTTCTTCCGATAAAGAAGTGATTGGAAATATAAAAAGAAACAGTCCGTATGGTATTTTCGGGGAATTAAACCGTGATATAAAAAATGGAATTATGGACGAACCACTTCCAATTGCCTTGTCTCACCAAGTGAAAGAGGGAGCTGCACAAATATTAACAGTCGTTGATGATGATGAAGTCAAGTTATTTGATATTGAGATTGTCAGTACCATTCCACAAAAGTTCCCTGCAACAAAGGGGATGGTGATTAAAGTAACAGATCCAGAACTAATTGGTAAAACAGGTGGAATTGTTCAAGGAATGAGCGGCAGTCCAATTATCCAAGATGGAAAATTAATTGGTGCAGTAACCCATGTATTTGTAAATGATCCAACCTCTGGTTATGGTGTACATCTTGAGTGGATGTTAAATGAGGCCGGAATTGATATTTATGAGAAGCCGCAGGAAAAAGCTTCCTAATAAAAAAGGCGGGATATTCCCGTCTTTTTACATAAAATAAAGATTTTTCGACAAATATACAAAATCATATCATATTAAGTCGAAAACGAGAGAAAATGAAAGAAAAGTAATGATTTTAATGATTTATTTAGAAAAAATAAAAAATGAAAAGGATTTTCGGTTGCATTGTCGAATTTCTCATTTAGAATATAAATATATACTATTTTATGATGCTTTCGGACAAAGATGTATATCGTACACGTTTAATATGAATAATGAGAAATTATGGGAATGAGGAGGAAACCAGTAGTGAAAAAAATAAAAGTATGTATAGTGGATGATAATCGCGAACTAGTAAATTTGTTAGAAGAATTTATCGATTCTCAGGAAGACATGGAAGTAGCAGGTGTTGCCCATAATGGTCAGGATTGTCTTGAAATGCTTGAAAGTGTAAATCCAGATGTTCTTGTTCTTGATATTATTATGCCGCATCTAGATGGGCTTGCAGTACTTGGCAAAATACGTGAAATGGGTATACAACCTTCTCCAAATGTTATTATGCTGACAGCCTTTGGTCAGGAGGATGTAACGAAAAAAGCTGTAGAATTAGGTGCTTCTTATTTCATCTTAAAACCTTTTGACATGGAGCATTTAGCGAGCCATATTCGCCAAGTAAGCGGCAAGTCAACTTCCGTGTTAAAAAAATCAGCTAACGGTTATCGCACTCAAGCAGAATCTAAGCCAAAAAATTTAGACGCAAGTATTACAAGCATTATTCATGAGATTGGCGTACCTGCACATATTAAGGGATATATGTATTTAAGAGAAGCCATTTCAATGGTTTATAATGACATTGAATTATTAGGTTCGATTACTAAAGTTTTATATCCTGATATTGCGAAAAAATATAATACAACGGCAAGCAGAGTGGAACGCGCCATCCGTCATGCTATTGAAGTAGCATGGAGCAGAGGGAATATTGAATCCATTTCTTCTTTATTTGGCTACACAGTCTCTATGACAAAAGCTAAACCAACCAACAGTGAGTTTATCGCCATGGTTGCGGATAAACTGCGCTTAGAGCATCGAGCTTCTTGAAAGAGTTAGAATAAAAGTGAAAAAAAGGTCTGATTTCATTTTATCCGGATATATATACTATACCGGAATGAATGAAATCAGACCTTTTATTTAGCTTCATTCAGCAGAAGTCCTCCACTTCTATAAGTAGGGGATGAATGCAAAAAAACTATCTAATTCAGTGGGGGTTCAAACTCAGGCTGAATAAAGTTAAGTCTCCGGCGAGTCTTGCGATTTTTTAAAGGAAATTTATCGAGCAAGCTTTATAAAAATCCGGGCGCAAATTTGGCGGGTGAATTTGATATATGTGGTATGAAGGGGAAAAGGCCTTTATTGGAGGGAATAATAATGACCTTAATTTTTGCACATAGAGGTTATTCTGCACTCTATCCAGAAAATACGATGTTAGCATTTAAAGAAGCGGAAAAAGCAGGTGCTGAAGGAATTGAACTAGATGTTCAATTATCAAAGGACGGAGAAGTCGTGGTCATCCATGATGAAACGGTGGACCGGACAACAAATGGAAAAGGATATGTGAAGGATTTAACCTATGCTGAGTTAAAGAGACTGAATGCTGGCTTTAGAATGAAAATGAACTTAAAAAAAGAGCCAATACCATCACTGCGGGAAGTTCTTAAATGGTTAACTGGAAATAGTCTGATATGTAATATCGAACTGAAAAATAGTATCTTTCCATACCAGGGGATGGAAGAAAAGGTCATTGAACTTATTCGTGAATATAGGCTAACAGAAAGAATCATTATCTCTTCCTTTAACCATTATAGTATTGTTAATTGTTATCGCAGAGCACCTGAGATAGAAACTGCTCCGCTTATGGGACAAGTGGTGTATATGCCCTGGATTTATGCTGAATCTATTCGTGCAAAAGGAATTCACCCGAAGTACAAAACACTTAAAGATGAAGTAGTGAAAAAATCAGAAGAATCTGGAGTGGCCGTAAGACCCTATACAGTGAATAAAGAAAAGGATATGGTTCATTTTATTAAGCTGGGCTGTTCAGGCTTAATAACGGATGATCCAGTCAGGGCTCTTCGGGTGAGGAAACAAATAGACAAGGAAACAAAATATTGATAGGAAAAGAGATCATTTCCAAAAATAAAAAGCGTAGCTTCAGAATGGGCAGAAGTTACGCATTTTGGATGGTCTCTTATTTCTTGTTTTCTTCTTTTTTATTCTCTGTTTGGAAACGAGGCTGTACCTTATTTCTTTTTCGATCCCGATGCAGAATGAAACCAGCAATAAACCACAGACCTGCAAGAAACATTAATAATCCAATGAGAAATTGAAGCCATAAAAAAGGAAAAGGATTATGCAGGATGTTAAACACCATATCTCTCATTAGCTTCACGCCAATTGCCGCGATAATTCCAGGAATTAATAATATCACTAGTGCTACAATTCTATTCATAACAAATAATCCCTTCATTCACTTGTATATAAAAATGATAAAGCATTGGGGGCATTTGTCAAGAAATATGGTAACATGACTATATGAATATGAAAGATTTTTCATAAATATAATGAAGTACGAAATAAATTGCATAGAAGGGGAGTATATATGCAAACAGTTATGATTGTGGGAGCGGGCAGAGGTGGAACAGCCCTCCTTCAAATTATTCAGGAGTCAACTGCACTGACATTAGAGGCCGTAATTGATGTGAATCCTGAAGCTCCAGGTATGAAATGGGCCAGAGAAAAGGGGCTGAGAACCGATTTAGACTGGCGTCTTTATAAGGACAAGAAAATAGATATGATCATAGAGGTTACCGGTAAAAGTGAGGTTTTTAGTGACTTGCGAAATGTTTTCGGTAAAGAAACTGTATTAATACCAGGGAGTGTAGCCTTTTTACTTGTTAAATTGTTTAAAGACAAAGAAAGGCTTATTAAGAGAATCCAAAATGAAACGTATAAGTATAATTTAATTTTTAATTCAACTACTGAAGGCATGATTGTGATCAATCATGAAGAGAATGTCATACTTCTCAATAAGAGTGCGGAAAATATGATCGGAACAAGGATGAAGGATGCAGTTGGAAAGCATATTAGGAATGTGATTCCGTCAAGCTTGCTTCCAAGGGTTATGAGGACAAGAAAGGTTGAAGCAAATCAAGAACTGCTGCTAGAGAATGGCATGAAAATTATTTCAACAAGAATCCCTATTATCGAGGAACATGGGTTATTGATAGGGGCAGTTGCTGTATTTAAAGAAATAACGGAAGCGGTACATTTGGCCGAACAAATTACTGACTTGAAGGAATTCCAGACAAAGTTGGAAGCCATTTTTCATTCGAGTAATGAAGCCATATCTGTTGTGGACGAGCATGGAATTGGGATGATGATTAACCCAGCCTATTCAAGAATCACAGGTTTAATGGAGGAACAGGTCATTGGGAAGCCTGCGACAACCGATATTGCAGAGGGTGAAAGTGTGCATATGAAGGTGTTGAAAACAAGGAGGGAGGTACGGGGAGTTCCCATGAGGGTAGGTCCCAATAAGCGAGAGGTTATTGTGAATGGTGCTCCTATTATAGTTGATGGCAAATTAAAGGGTAGTGTTGGTGTCATCCATGACGTCTCAGAAATAAAAAATTTAAATAGAGAACTTCATCGAGCAAGACAAATCATTCGTAAACTGGAAGCAAAATATTCATTTGAGGATATTGTCGGTACCTCTGACATTATGAAGCTGGCACTTGAACAGGCAAAACTGGCGGCGAAAACGCCGGCAACCATATTGCTTCGCGGGGAGTCGGGGACAGGGAAAGAGTTGTTTGCTCATGCGATTCATAATGCCAGTGATCGTAAATACAATAAATTCATTCGTGTAAATTGCGCAGCTTTAAATGAATCATTACTAGAAAGCGAGTTATTTGGCTATGAAGAAGGAGCGTTTACAGGTGCGAAAAGAGGCGGAAAAAGAGGGCTATTTGAAGAAGCAGATAATGGAAGCATTTTTTTGGATGAAATTGGAGAATTGTCAATAAGTACACAAGTGAAATTACTTCGGGTTCTTCAGGAAAATGAGATTATCAGAGTGGGCGGAACAAAACCGATATCATTAAATGTCCGCGTCATTGCAGCAACAAATGTCAATTTAGAAAAAGGAATGGTAAATGGTGCTTTTCGGGAGGATTTATTTTATCGTTTAAATCAAATGCCGATTCATATTCCCGCGCTTAAAATGCGTAAAGAGGATATTGAGATATTAAGTTCCCGATTAATTGAAAAAATTAACCAGGAATATGGCAGAAATATCGAAGGACTGACTGAGCAGGCTTTAATAAAACTTAAGGCTTATGATTGGCCGGGAAATGTCAGAGAGCTTGACAATATCTTAAGAAGAGCGATTATTTTTATGAATAATAATGAAACGCTTATTGCGGTAAATCATTTATTAGATCTTCATACAAGATCGCAGGTGAATGAGAATGCGTCAGAGGATTTCAAACTAGGCGGATCTTTAGCTGCGATGGTAGAGGATTTTGAGAAAGCAATCATTTCCAAGGCTCTTATGAAAAACGCTGGAAATAAAACAATGACTGCCAAGGAGCTCGGTTTATCAATAAGGAATTTATACTACAAGCTTGAAAAATATAAAATTGCAAATATAAGCATGCAATAAATTTCATTTGCATGCAAGAATTTTCTTAACTGATTGTACAAAATGAATTTGAATAGAATACACTGACGTCTGTGTTCGCGATGGGTGTGTGGTTATTACTAGACATTTAGCTTCATGAGCCGTTTACAGCTTTTTATTAAAATGTTGGCATGATTCTTGCATTAAACATTGGAGAGATAAAGACGTAAATACTCATTGTTGTTTTGAGAATCAACTTGACGAAAGACTTCGCAGCTATAATTGATAAATGAATAGGTTTGAAGGGTCAGGCTGGGAGGTAAAAAATATATTACACCTTGGAGTGATCATCATGGATTTGTTTGAACATTTAGAAAGGTATGATTATGAACAGCTTGTTTTTTGTCAAGATCGGTCATCGGGCTTAAGAGCGATTATTGCTATTCATGATACCACATTGGGACCGGCATTAGGGGGAGCCCGAATGTGGACATATGCATCAGAAGCCGAAGCTATAGAAGATGCGCTTAGGCTAGCTCGGGGAATGACTTATAAAAATGCTGCGGCTGGATTAAATCTTGGAGGAGGGAAAGCCGTCATTATTGGTGATCCGCGTAAGGATAAAAGTGAAGCCTTATTTCGCGCATTTGGACGCTATATTCAAGGCTTAAATGGCAGGTATATAACCGCAGAGGACGTGGGAACAACCGTCTCTGATATGGATATGGTTCGTGAAGAGACAGATTTTGTAACCGGGATTTCGCCCGAGTTTGGGTCTTCGGGGAACCCGTCCCCTGTCACAGCATATGGAGTGTATCAGGGAATGAAAGCAGCAGTAAAGGAAGTATTTGGCTCGGATTCACTAGAGGGAAAGGTTGTCGCAGTTCAAGGAATAGGGAACGTAGCATACGCTCTTTGTCGTCATCTGCATGAAGAAGGGGCAAAGCTTATTGTGACAGATATTAATAAGGATGCTGTAAACAGAGCAGTTCAAGAGTTTAATGCAGCAGCCGTTGATCCTAGAGATATCTATTCAGTCGAATGCGATATTTATTCACCCTGTGCTCTTGGAGCAACCTTAAATGACATGACCATACCGAAGTTGAAGGCAAAAGTGATTGCCGGTTCTGCAAATAATCAGTTAAAGGATTCAAAACATGGAGATATGCTTCATGAAAAGGGTATTGTATATGCGCCTGACTATATTATAAATGCCGGCGGTGTCATTAATGTCGCAGATGAGCTGTATGGTTATAATCGTGATCGGGCTATGAGAAAAGTAGAGACGATGATTTATCACAATATTGAAAGAGTAATTGCGATTTCAAAACGGGATCAAATTCCAACCTATAAAGCGGCTGACAGGATAGCCGAAGAAAGAATAAATAGTATAAAACATTCCCGAGCACAATTTCTGCAGAATGGTCATCATATCTTAAGCAGGCGTGGGAGTTAGACATTGGAACTGGATTATGCATGTGGGGGACAGAAGAGGGACTTCTATCCTCCATAATGATACATAACAAAATGGTAATGGCCTGTGTCAGAATGACCAATCTTTAGGAGGTGGCTCTATTGCGCGAACAAAAGCATCGCATCTTAACCATAAATCCTGGTTCTACAAGTACAAGAATTGCTGTGTTTGAAAATGAAATTTCTATCTGGGAAAAAAATATCAAACATAATATTGAAGCAACAGAGTCTTATTCCAACATTATAGAGCAATTTGATTTCCGGAAAGATAGTATCCTTCAAGCGCTGCATGAAGAAGGCATTAATCTTTCAAGGCTTCATGCTGTATGCGCACGCGGCGGTTTGCTTCGTCCAATTGAGGGAGGAACATATCAAGTAAATGAAAAAATGCTCTCGGATTTAAAACAAGGTTATTCAGGAGAGCATGCCTCAAATCTCGGAGGATTACTTGCCTTTGATATTGCTCAAGGGCTTAATATACCTGCTTATATTGTAGATCCGGTGGTTGTAGATGAGCTGGACGAAATTGCAAGAGTATCGGGGCTGCCAATCATTGAACGAAAAAGTATCTTCCATGCTTTAAATCATAAAGCAGTAGCGCACCGGGTTGCAAAAGAGTTGAACAGTCATTATGAAGCCGTCAATTTAATTGTGGCCCATATGGGCGGCGGAATTACCATTGGAGCACATCAGAAAGGAAGGGTGATTGATGTCAACAATGGCTTGCTTGGGGAAGGGCCTTTTTGTCCGGAAAGAGCAGGAGCTGTTCCTGTAGGCGATGTTGTTGATTTATGTTTTTCAGGTGAATTGTCCAAGGAAGAAGTAATGAAATTGCTAGTTGGAAAAGGCGGGTTTATTGGTTACTTAGGTACAAATAATCCGGATGAAATTGAAGAGAGAATTGCTGCAGGTGACAAAAAAGCCGGCTTAATATATTCTGCGATGGCTTATCAAATAGCAAAGGAAATTGGTGCAGCCAGTGTAGTGTTAAAAGGGAAGGTTGATGGAATTGTCTTAACCGGAGAATTAGCTTCAAAAAAGAACTTTGTCAGGGAAATTAGTGATCGCGTATGTTGGATTGCTGATGTATATGTACATCCTGGTGAAAATGAACTGCTTGCATTAGCTGAAGGTGCTTTAAGGGTTTTACGAGGAGAAGAACTAGCTAAGGAATACATGGGTAAATCAGAAGGTTTGTTAAATAGGTAAGGGAGGTTTTTCTTTGGCACAGGAATATGATGTTGTCATACTCGGTGGAGGCCCTGGGGGATATGTGGCTGCAATCCGAGCTGCACAACTAGGTTTTAAAACGGCGATAGTGGAAAGAAATAAACTTGGTGGTACTTGTCTTCATAAAGGCTGTATACCGACCAAGGCATTGCTAAGAAGTGCGGAAGTTTATCGAACGGCAAAAGGCAGTGAGGAGTTTGGTGTTGAGACAAATGAAGTGACATTGAACTTAGTTAAAGTTCAAGAGCGTAAGGATAAAATTGTCTCGCAGCTTCATAATGGTGTACAGCATTTAATGAAAAAAGGAAAAATTGATGTTTTTGAGGGTACAGGGCGAATTTTAGGTCCTTCTATTTTCTCTCCATTACCGGGCACGATTTCGGTTGAAATGAATAATGGTGAAGAAAATGAAATGCTCATTCCGAAAAATGTGATTATTGCAACTGGTTCAAGACCCAAGCAATTGCCTGGTATAGAGGCAGACGGTCATTTTGTTATGACATCTGATGAAGCATTAGATATGGAAACCTTGCCAAAATCCATTTTAATTATTGGCGGAGGTGTGATTGGTGTTGAGTGGGCATCGTTATTGTCAGACTTTGGAGTGGATGTAACCATTTTGGAATATGCCGAATCACTTATCCCTGCTGAAGATAAAGAGATATCAAGAGAAATGCAGCGTTTATTTAAAAAGAGAGGCATTAAAGTAATAACAAGTGCAAAAGTGCTTCCAGATACCATAAAAACAGGTGATGGGGTTGTGATTTCAGCTGAAGTAAAGGGGGAAGTCAAGGCGTATTCAGCAGAAAAGCTGCTGATTTCCGTCGGAAGACAGGCAAATCTAGAGGGCATTGGACTAGAGAATACGGATATTGGGATTGATAAGGGCTTTATTATCACAAATGAGTATTATCAAACAAAAGAATCCCATATTTACGCAATTGGAGATTGTATTGGAGGGATTCAGCTTGCTCATGTTGCATCACATGAAGGAATGACAGCGATTGAGCATATAGCAAACAAGGAACCGAATCCCCTTAATTATTCTCATATTCCCACTTGTATCTACAGTTACCCTGAGGCAGCAAAGGTAGGCTTAACAGAAGAGGAAGCTAGAAATAAAGGATATCAAATTAAAACAGGCAAATTTTCTTTTCGCTCCATAGGGAAAGCTTTAGTTTTTGGCGAAGTTGATGGGTTTGTCAAAATGATTGTAGATGAAGATACGAATGATTTACTCGGCGTTCATATGATTGGACCTCATGTAACAGATTTAATATCAGAAGCAAGTCTTGCAAGGGTTCTTGATGCAACACCATGGGAGATAGGGCAAACGATTCATCCGCACCCAAGCCTTTCAGAGGTAGTCGGTGAGGCGGCATGGCTAATTGAAGGAAAGGCGATTCATGGATGAAACGCTAATACCCCCGTCGTGGGAGCGATGGGTAATTTAAATATGAAGCTTCAGGAGGTTTTTTTATGGCAGAAAACCGTCACAGTTCATTAGGTTTGAGTGATGATACCGTATTAGAAATGTATGAGACCATGCTCTTAGCACGGAAAATCGATGAACGAATGTGGTTATTAAATAGAGCAGGGAAAATTCCGTTTGTTATATCCTGTCAAGGCCAGGAAGCAGCACAGGTTGGAGCTGCGTTTGCTCTTGATCGGAAGCATGATTATGTCCTTCCCTATTACAGAGATGTAGGGGTTGTTCTTGCATTCGGAATGACAGCTAAAGAAATTATGCTTTCAGGATTTGCGAAGGCTGAGGATCCAAACTCTGGCGGACGGCAGATGCCCGGGCATTTCGGCCAACGGAAAAATAGAATTGTTACTGGGTCATCACCTGTAACGACACAGGTTCCCCATGCGGTAGGAATAGCTCTTGCAGCAAGAATGTCTGGAGAAAATATTGTTTCTTTCGTTACATTTGGAGAAGGTTCTTCAAACCAAGGCGACTTTCATGAAGGAGCTAATTTTGCAGGCGTACACAAGCTGCCGGTTATTTTCATGTGCGAAAACAATAAATATGCGATTTCAGTTCCAATCGATAAACAGCTTGGTTGCGAAAAGGTGTCTGACCGTGCAATTGGCTATGGGATGCCAGGATATACCATTGATGGAAATGATCCGCTTGCAGTTTATGAAGCTGTAAAAAAAGCGGCTGAAAGAGGAAGAAGAGGTGAAGGACCTACCCTTATTGAAACAATCTCGTATCGTCTCACACCTCATTCCTCAGATGATGATGACAGGAGTTATCGAACACAAGAGGAAGTAGAAGAAGCAAAAACAAAAGATCCCATTGCTGCCTTTACAACATATTTAAAAGATGCCTGTGTTCTAGATGAGAAAAAGGAAAAGGAAATAAATGACCGTGTGACATTACTTGTAAACGAAGCAACGGATTATGCTGAACAAGCGCCATATGCTGACCCTGAACAAGTATTTGATTACGTGTATGCAAGAGGATAGGGGGATAATAATGGCAATCATCTCTTATATAGAAGCCGTTACAATGGCGATTCGCGAGGAAATGGAAAGAGACAGAAGAGTATTTGTATTAGGTGAGGATGTTGGGAAAAAAGGTGGTGTGTTTAAAGCAACACAAGGTTTATATGAGCAATTTGGTGAACAAAGAGTCATGGATACCCCTTTAGCTGAGTCTGCCATTGCAGGCGTAGGAATCGGTGCGGCCATGTACGGTATGAGACCAATAGCAGAAATGCAATTTGCTGATTTTATTATGCCCGCAGTCAATCAAATTATTTCAGAAGCGGCAAGAATCCGCTACAGATCAAATAATGACTGGAGCTGTCCGATTGTCATTCGGGCTCCTTACGGAGGCGGCGTTCACGGTGCCTTGTATCACTCCCAATCAGTAGAGGCTGTGTTTGCTAATCAGCCGGGATTGAAAATTGTCATGCCGTCAACTCCCTACGACGTAAAAGGACTTCTTAAAGCAGCCATCCGTGATGAAGATCCTGTGCTGTTTTTTGAACATAAGCGGGCCTACCGGTTAATCAAAGGTGAAGTTCCGGAAAGTGATTATGTTCTTCCGATTGGGAAAGCGGATGTGAAGCGGGAAGGTGAAGATATAACGGTTATCACTTACGGCCTTTGTGTACATTTTGCACTCCAGGCGGCAGAAAGGTTAGCGAAGGATGGTATCTCGACTCATATTTTAGATTTACGCACGGTTTATCCACTCGATCAAGAGGCAATTATAGAAGCGGCCTCAAAAACGGGGAAAGTCTTGCTTGTGACAGAGGATAACAAAGAAGGCAGCATTATAAGCGAGGTTTCAGCTATCATTGCCGAGCACTGTTTATTTGAATTAGATGCACCGATTAAAAGACTAGCAGCCCCTAATGTACCAGCAGTTGCGTATGCACCAACAATGGAAAAGCATTTTATGGTCAACCCGGAAAAAATAGAAAAAGCAATGCGTGAACTTGCCGAATTTTAAGAGGAAGGAGGGGCCGGTATGACAATTGAAAAAATTATTATGCCCAAGTTAGGTGAAAGTGTAACGGAAGGAACGCTTTCTAAATGGCTTATTTCTGTCGGGGACAGGGTCAAGAAATATGACCCGCTTGCTGAAATTATAACAGATAAGGTGAATGCTGAAGTTCCATCTTCTTTTACAGGTATCATTAAGGAATTGATGGTAGGTGAGGGGGATACATTACCCGTAGGAGCAGCGATTTGTGTAATAGAAACAGAACTAGAGCCAGTAATTGAAGATGATATGTCTTCTGAGGGTCAGAAAAGAGTAGAGCAGAAGGTCAGTTTCTATCATGAAGGGAGAAAAGAGCCCGCTTTAAAACTCCGTTATTCTCCTGCCGTTTTAAAACTTTCACAGGAGTATGGAATTGATTTAAAAAGGGTTAAGGGAACAGGTGCTGGAGGGAGGATTACTCGTAAGGATCTCCTGCAATTGGTCTCATCTGGCGGCCAGACTGAACAAAATGAAATGCCAAAGCCTTCTGCTTCTCACTCTTCTGCAGATGTCGTTTCGGAGGCTAGAATAGCTGATACTCCTGGACAAAAAAATAGTAAGATTATAGCTGCGACTGGAGATACTGAAATCCCTGTTACAGGATTAAGGAAGACGATTGCGGCAAATATGGTAAAAAGCAAGCATGAAATTCCTCACGCTTGGATGATGGTCGAAGCGGACGTTACAAACTTGGTTGAATATCGCAATGAAATTAAGACGGAATTTTATCAGAAGGAAGGATTTAATTTAACTTTTTTTGCGTTTATTGTAAAAGCAGTGGCCCAAGCTCTTAAGGAATTCCCGCAAATGAATGCCATGTGGGCGGGTGATAAAATTATTCGTAAAAAAGAGATTAATCTTTCTATTGCTGTAGCAACAGAGGATGCTCTATTTGTTCCCGTCATTAAACATGCAGATGAAAAAACGGTTAAAGGGATTGCTCGAGAAATTTCTGTTCTTGCTGAAAAGGTCCGCACCGGCACTACAAAGGTTGAGGATTTCCAGGGTGGAACCTTTACTGTTAATAATACTGGTTCAATTGGTTCTGTCCAATCAATGGGCATTATTAATTATCCACAGGCGGCCATCCTGCAGGTAGAGTCTATTATTAAACGTCCTGTTGTTATGAATCAAAACATGATTGCTGTTCGAGATATGATGAATTTATGTCTCTCGCTTGACCACCGAATTCTTGATGGATTTATTTGCGGAAAATTCATGAATAGAGTGAAGGAAATTCTTGAAAATACAACGAAAGATAACACACCAATATATTAATAAATAATTCTCTCTAACGTTGCTGATATGAGCAGCGTTTTTTCTTTTTATTCCACATGCTTCCAAAATAGTGATTGTGTGTATGACATATGTATAATAAAATGGTAAAAAGAAAGATAATTTTGAATTTTAAAATTTTTCTAAAAGTTAGGAGGGAAGGCTGCTGACTTTTGGCGGCGTCAGATGGATCTAAAAAAGATGATGGATTATTCATTTTCACAGCAAACGGTTGAAACCTGGCAGCAAAAAGCTGAAGAAGCATTACAGGGAAAAAGTATAGACTCTTTATCAAGAGAAACATATGAAAATATTCAATTAAAACCTCTGTATACAAAAGAGGATGTGAATGAAAAGACATTATCACAATTTCCTGGCAGCGGTGATTTTCGACGTGGAAGTGAAGCCTTAGGGTATATTGGAAATCCATGGGAAATTGCTCAACGTATTGTTGCGGAAAATCCTGAAGATTTTAAAGAAAAATTAAAGGACAGTATCGCAAAAGGACAGACAGCCATTGCGTTTATCCCCTCTGTTTCTATAGTAAAAGAATTACCAGAGCTCATTACCAACTATTATCAATCGTATCCATTCAGCGTAAATGGAGCTCAGTTCCAAAATGAAATCATATACGGAATGGCGGCTTTACAAAATTCTGAAAAAATAAGCGGCTATGTAGGAAAAGACCCTATTTCGCTTTTTGCAAAGCAAGGCGGAGAAAAAGATTATTTGGATTCTGTTTATGATCGTTTAGTGGAAACGATTCAAGCAGCTTCATCGGCATGCCCTAGATTGAAAACGCTTTTAGTAGATACGCCGGTTTATCATAATGGAGGTGCTAATGCCGTTCAAGAATTGGCTATTGCTCTTTCGACTGCCGTCCATCATATAGAACAGCTGAAATCAAGAGGTATGGGAGTTAAGGATATACTTAATAAATTAGTATTTCATTTTTCTATCGGCAGTCAATTTTTTATGGAAATTGCAAAACTGCGGGCAGCAAGAAGTGTATGGAGCAAAATTGTCGAGGCCTATGACGCTGCTCCTGAAGCTGAAGGAAAAATGGTCATTTCTGCTGAAACCTCATGGTATACAAAAACGGCTTATGATCCATATGTGAATGTATTACGAGCAAGTAATGAAGCCTTTGCTGCTATACTTGGAGGTATTCAATTTCTGCATGTGAGCCCCTTTAATGAGCCCGAAGGCAGAGCAACATTATTTTCAGATCGAATGGCTCGGAATACTCAGCTCATTCTCAAGGAAGAAGCGAGCTTGAGTTCGGTTGTTGATCCAGCAGGAGGCTCCTGGTATGTTGAATCGTTAACGAATCAATTAATGGAACAGGCTTGGACTCTTTTCCTTAAGATAGAAGAGAAAGGTGGTATTCTTCCTGCCTTACAATCGAATTGGCTGCAGGAGGAAATCAAGGAGGTAGCTGTAAAGAGGCAAAAGGATATCTTTTCTCGTAAACAGTCAATTGTAGGAATTAATAAATATGCTAATTTGGAAGATACACCTTTAAAAGTTGAGTTTTCAGAAGATTTAAAAACAATCTCATCAACTGTACGTCCTGTGCAACAAACGAGGTTAGCAGAGCCGTATGAAAAGCTAAGAAAAAGAGCTGAGAAATTGGCGAAAGAAAAAACTTCACCTGCAGTTGGTCTGGTTTGTCTAGGAAAACTGAAAAATCATAAGGCTCGTGCAGACTTTATAAGTGATATTTTAGCTCCTGGAGGAATTAAAACAGTAAGAAGCCGGGAAGTTGAAGAAATCAATGATGCTATGAATTTTGTTAATGAAACAAAGTTTCATCATTATATACTTTGCGGCTCAGATGATGATTATAGGGCAGTAGGATTAGCAATCGTGAAGGCTATTAAATCTAATTTCCCTAAAGCTATGCTTTATTTAGCCGGTTTACCGGAGAGAGCCGATCAAAAAGTCTTACTAGATAATGGAATCTCTCAGTTTATTCATTTAAAAAGTATTTGCTATGAAATAGCGGCATCCATTTTAGCTGAAATGGAGGCGGAATAATTAATGGCCCAAAAACCGGATTTTAAAAGGGTTATATTAGATACAACTAAATCAGTTACTGAAGAAGTTTGGAAACAGAAAGCAGCAAAGGAGATTTCTGCATCGATTGATCATCTGTTATTTGAAACCAATGAACATATTAGGACTAAGCCTTTATATACTAAAATGGACTTAGCAGCTGCTAAGCATCTAGGAGATTTCCCGGGGCTTCCTCCTTATACAAGAGGGCCATATCCGACCATGTATGTGAATAGACCATGGACAGTCCGCCAATATGCAGGCTTTTCAACAGCTGAGGAGAGCAACGCTTTTTACCGAAGGAATTTAGCCATGGGCCAGAAAGGGTTGTCTGTTGCCTTTGATCTTGCGACACATCGGGGCTATGATTCAGATCATGCACGCGTTGTAGGAGATGTTGGAAAAGCAGGGGTTGCTATCGATTCAATCGTTGATATGAAGACATTGTTTAACGATATTCCGTTAGACAAAATGTCGGTATCAATGACAATGAATGGAGCCGTGCTTCCGATTATGGCCTTTTATATTGTCACAGCTGAAGAACAGGGAGTTTCTCAAGAAAAGCTGTCAGGTACCATTCAAAATGATATTTTAAAAGAATACATGGTTCGTAATACGTATATTTATCCGCCGAACATGTCCATGAGGATTATTGCTGATATTTTTGAGTATACATCTAAATACATGCCAAAATTTAATAGCATCAGTATTTCTGGTTACCATATGCAGGAAGCCGGAGCACCTGCTGACATTGAGTTAGCCTATACATTGGCTGATGGCCTGGAATACGTTAGAACTGGCTTAAAGGCAGGCATTGATATTGATTCATTTGCGCCAAGATTGTCATTCTTTTGGGCAATCGGCATGAATTATTTTATGGAAGTAGCAAAAATGCGGGCAGCCCGTTGTATATGGGCTAAAATGATGCAAACGTTTGAGCCGAAAAACGGCAAATCATTGGCATTACGTACGCATTCACAGACATCAGGATGGAGTTTAACGGAGCAGGATCCATTTAATAACGTGACTCGGACATTCATTGAAGCCCATGCTGCGGTAATGGGACATACTCAATCCCTGCATACAAATGCACTAGATGAGGCAATTGCTCTGCCAACTGATTTCTCTGCGAGAATTGCTAGAAATACTCAGTTGTATCTACAGGAAGAAACAGGAATCACAAACGTCATTGATCCATGGGGAGGATCCTACTATGTAGAGGTTTTGACTGACCAGTTAATGAAACGTGCTTGGGAACATATAGAAGAAATTGAAAACCTAGGTGGAATGGCAAAAGCGATAGAAACAGGTCTCCCGAAAATGCGAATTGAAGAAGCGGCGGCTAGACGACAGGCTCAAATTGACTCAGGAAAAGAAACGATTGTCGGGGTTAATAAGTACCGTTTAGAAAAAGAAGAACCCATTGAGATTCTAGAGGTGGATAATAAGACTGTTCGACTAAAACAAATTGAAAAGTTAAACCAACTTAAGACTTCCCGTGATAAGGAAAAGGTACAAGAATCCCTAGCGGCAATCGAAAAAGCCTGTGAAACAAACAAAGGAAATCTTTTGGAGCTGGCTGTACAAGCTGCACGTGTACGGGCCACATTAGGTGAAATTTCTTTAGCTATCGAAAAAGTATCCGGTCGTCATAAAGCAACGATTCGTTCCATAAGCGGTGTATACAGTTCCGCCTTTTCAAACGAGAGAGAAATTGAAGCGGTCAAGAAAATGACAGATGAGTTTCTTGAAAATGAAGGCCGCCGTCCCAGGATTTTAATTGCTAAGATGGGACAGGATGGTCATGACCGAGGGGCGAAGGTTATTGCAACCGCATTTGCCGATTTAGGCTTTGATGTTGATATCGGTCCTTTATTCCAAACACCGGAGGAAACGGCTTTACAGGCTGTTGAAAATGATGTTCATGCAATTGGTATGAGTTCGCTTGCAGCAGGACATAAAACCCTGCTCCCTCAGCTTGTTGCTGAATTGAAGAACCTTGGCCGGGAGGATATTGTTGTGGTTGTCGGCGGAGTAATCCCGGCGCAGGATTATGAATACTTATATGAACATGGAGCTTCTGCCATTTTTGGGCCAGGAACGGTCATTCCTATTGCTGCTCAAAAGGTTATCCGAGCTATTTATGAAAGACTCGGCTATGAGGAAGTGAAAGCATAAATGTCTGAAGATAAAAGACCCGAATGGGTGAATCAGGATGAACCGGATATGTTTTCTACCTCTATTCGAAAAGGGGTAGAAGCCGTTCCGCAAGAGAATCTGGTTACAAACAGTACGTTTCGGAAAAAGAAAACTTCTGTTGAAATTACCTGTGAGCAGTTAGCGGAAGGAGTTCTGAATGGTGACCGCAGTATGCTGGCCCGCTCGATTACATTAATAGAGAGTAACGCAGAACACCACTTTCAGAAAGCTCAAACGCTTCTGCAACAACTTTTGGCCCATACTGGAAGGGCGGTGCGCATCGGAATTACAGGAGTGCCTGGGGCAGGAAAAAGTACTTTTATTGAAGCTTTTGGGATGCATTTATGTAATCTGGGATTAAGGGTAGCCGTTCTTGCAGTAGATCCAAGCTCAAGTAGAAGCGGAGGCAGCATTCTCGGTGATAAAACACGCATGGAGCAACTGGGACGTAATCCAAGGGCGTTTATTCGGCCTTCTCCTTCAGGTGGGAAGCTTGGCGGTGTACACCGAAAAACAAGAGAAACAATGCTTTTATGTGAGGCATATGGTTTTGATGTAATCTTAATAGAGACGGTTGGTGTCGGACAAAGTGAAGTAATCGTGCGGGACATGGTTGATTTTTTTATGCTAATAGTTTTAACCGGTGCAGGTGACGAATTACAGGGGATGAAAAAAGGGATTATGGAACTGGCTGATGCAATTGTGATTAATAAAGCGGATGGAGAAAATAAAGCAACGGCACTAAAGACGAAAAAAGAATATAATCAGATATTACATTTTCTCCAACAGGCAACAAAGGGTTGGGAAACAAAAGCCTGCACATGCTCAGCCTTAATGAATGATGGTATTAAGGAAATATGGGACATGATACAGGATTTTGAATCGACTACTAAACAGTCAGGTGTATTTGCTGATCGAAGAAGGTCGCAAATAAAAGAATGGATGAAAAGTATGATTATTGACCAGCTGCAAAACAGTTTTTTTCATAACAAAGCGATTAAAGAGCTACTGCCAAAGGTTGAAAACCAGGTGATTTCAGGTAATAAAACAGTGACCTCAGCTGTGGAAGAATTATTTGAACAATATTTCAAACGTTAACATAAAAAGCGTCTTATTTGTACTTAACTAAAATCTATTGATATGATGTAAATGAACAATAATGAGAATAAGGAGAGTTCAAATGAATATTGATTTTAACTTGTTTATGAACGACCATGTTCGTCAAGCACGGCAGGAAATTGTCACAGCGGGATATACCGAATTAAAGACACCTGAGGAAGTGGAAGAGGCATTTGCGAAAAAAGGAACAACCTTAGTTATGATTAATTCGGTTTGCGGCTGTGCTGGTGGAATTGCCCGTCCAGTGGCAAGTCATGCCATTCATTATGATAAACGTCCAGATCAGTTAGTAACAGTATTTGCAGGTCAAGATAAAGAGGCTACGGAAAAGGCGCGTTCCTACTTCACAGGATATCCCCCTTCCTCACCGTCCTTTGCTCTTTTAAAGGATGGAAAAATCCAAACAATGGTTGAGCGGCATGAAATTGAAGGACATGAACCAGCAGCTGTTATGAAAAAGCTTCAAGATGCTTTTGATAAATATTGTGAAGAAATCTAAATAAGGGCATGGAATGCGTTGAGGAGTGTATGATTGTAATGATCATACACTTCTTTTTTGATAATATTTATAATATTAAAATAGTATTTTAATATAAATTTTTGTTGCATATGTAAAGGAATGTGTTAAAATTCGTTTAGATGAATAATTATTAGTTAGATATTCTTTTGTATTCTTTCTATTAAAGGCTAATACTATAAAATAATGGACAAAAAAGGAGGAAATAGTGTGAAGAAGATTATTTCAATATTATTAATGAGTGTACTGATTATAGGTATACTTGCTGCCTGCGGAGGTGCCGGTGATCAATCAGCAGGAGAAGGAGACAACAAAGATTCAGATGCAAAAGTATTAAAAATGGCTACGTCTGGCGATTATGCACCATTTGAATATATTGATACGGCAAAAGGAGACCAAATTATCGGTCTTGATATTGATATTGCAAAGGCAATTACTGAAAGACTAGGCTATGAACTAGAAATCCAAGATATGGATTTTGGCGGTCTTATTTCTGCGTTGCAAAGTGGACAAGCTGATTTTGTTATGGCAGCCATGTCTGCTACAGATGAACGTAAAAAAAGTGTAGACTTTAGTGATACGTACTACACATCTAAACACGTTATTGTTTCGAAAAAGGATAGCGGGATTAAAAGTAGTGAGGATTTAAAAGGTAAAAAGGTTGGGGCGCAATTAGGTTCCATTCAAGAAGAAAAAGCGAAGGAACTTGCTGAAACAACAGATTTCACCTACGAAAGCCGTAACCGTATCCCAGAGTTGATCCAAGAAATTCTTGCCGGCCGTTTGGATGCAGCGATTATTGAAGATACGGTGGCAAAAGGATATTTAGAAGAAACAAAAGATATTGCAGGTATTACCATTGAAGATGCTGATGGCGGATATGCGATTGCTTTTCCTAAAGATAGTGAGTTAACAGAAGAATTTAATGCAGAATTAAAGAAAATGATTGAAAATGGTGAAATAGAACAAATAATTAAGAAATGGTTTGACGCAGAGTAATAAAGAAAAAAGTAAAAACGTTCAGAAAGGAATCGTTTTCTGGACGTTTTTTATATACTTCTAATTCATTTTGTGAGAGGAATGATTTTATATGAATTTAGATTTTTCATCCGTTCTCCCATCGTTCCCCTTTATCTTAAAAGGTATTGTTGTAACTATACAAATTGCTCTTCTTTCGGGGGTATTAGGGTTCGTATTTGGTATTATACTGTCATTATTTAAAATTAGTAATATAAAGCTTTTAGGTTGGTTTGCGGATGCTTATACTTCTATTTTTCGCGGCACACCGCTTGTATTGCAGTTGATGATTATTTACTTTGGATCCCCTCAGGTACTAGGCTACCAAATCGATCCATTTACGGCAGCAGTTGTTTCTTTTGCTTTGAATTCAACTGCCTATATATCAGAAATTATTCGCGGCGGTATTCTTGCTGTTGATAAAGGGCAGAGCGAAGCAGCAATGGCGTTAGGTGTTCCATACCGTTCGATGATGCTGAATATTGTTTTGCCACAGGCAATAAAAAATATTTTACCGTCATTAATGAATGAGTTTATCACTTTAACAAAGGAATCAGCGATTGTGACGACGATAGGTGTTATGGATATCATGCGTCGAGCCTATCAAGTCGGAGCAGATAAATTTCGCTTTATTGAGCCGTTGTTATTAGCCGGGGTTATTTATTATTTAATTGTTATGGCATTAACGTTGATCGGAAAGCTTGTCGAAAGGAGTATGAGAAAAAGTGATTAAGGTTGAGGGATTAACTAAGCATTTCGGCAAACTTGAAGTCCTGAAGGGCATTTCTACAACTATTCATGAAGGAGAAGTGGTTGCGATTATCGGTCCATCCGGATCAGGAAAATCAACATTCCTTCGTTGTTTAAATTTATTAGAAGAACCGACAGGCGGCCATATTTATATTGACGGAGTAGACATCACAAATAAGAAAACAAATATCATGAAAATAAGACAAAATGTCGGCATGGTTTTTCAACATTTTCATTTATTCCCACATAAAACAGTCATGGAAAATTTGACTTATGCTCCTATGAAGGTGAAGCGTATGTCAAAGCAGGATGCAGAAAAGAAAGGGATGGCTTTATTAGAGAAGGTAGGATTAGCTGAAAAAGCCAATGTTTATCCGACACGCCTATCAGGAGGCCAAAAACAGCGGGTTGCGATAGCTCGTGCGTTAGCGATGGAACCTCAGGTTATGCTGTTTGATGAGCCGACATCTGCGCTCGATCCGGAAATGGTTAAAGAAGTATTAGATGTCATGAAGACTTTAGCCCAGTCAGGCATGACGATGGCTATTGTTACTCATGAAATGGGATTTGCCAAGGAAGTTGCCGACCGGGTTCTGTTTTTAGAAGGCGGGGTTCTAGCAGAGGATGCATCTCCAGATGAATTCTTCTCAAATCCAAAAAGTCAGCGAGCTAAAGACTTTCTCGAGAAAATACTCTAATAATCTAATAAAGATGGAAAAAGGTGGTCGAAAAGATCACCTTTTTTCCATATTGGGGCTCTATTCCATGGTACACTAATATGAAAGGACGAGTTAATAGGAGAAGAAAAATGAAGTTTCGAATTGGTTATAGAACAATTAAATCTGCTGTCGGTGCAACTGTATCCATTATGCTGGCTGAGTTGTTAGGATTCCAAAATTTTGTCTCTGCTGGAATTATTACAATCCTTTGTATTCAAGTAACAAAGAAGAAATCATTGCGGGCATCATGGGACCGCATCCTAGCCTGTCTAACGGCTATCGTATTTTCGATTATTTTCTTTGAAGTACTTGGCTATTATCCAATTGTCATTGGCTTATTATTAGTACTATATATCCCCACTGTTGTTATGCTGAAGGCAAGTGAAGGAATTGTATCAAGCACGGTTATTATTTTGCATTTTTTCTCAGAAGGACAGGTTACAGTGTCCTTTATCTTCAATGAATTAGCCATCATATTTATTGGAATCGGTATTGCCTTGTTGGCAAACTTATACATGCCAAGCTTAGATAATCAAATTGCGGAATATCAGGAGAGGATTGAGGCTAACTTTAGAAAGATATTCCTTGAAATTGTAAAATATTTGCGCTTGGGAGATAGTAATTGGGATGGAAAGGAAATTGCCGAAACCATCCATTTAATTAAAAACGCCAAAGTGCTGTCTTTTCAGGTTATGGAAAATCAATTTATACATAATGAAGAGGATGATTTGTATTATACCTATTTTGAAATCAGGGAGAAACAATTTGAAATAATGGAACGGGTTCTTCCAATTATCACGTCCATTACACATACTGTTGAGCAGGGAAAGATGATTGCTGATTTTATCGAGGAGCTAGCTGAACATATTCATGCAGGAAATACAGCACATATTTATCTGGAAAAGCTTAAAGAAATGCATCGGGTATTTGAAAATATGGATCTTCCCAAAACCAGGAGTGAATTTGAAATTCGAGCAGCCCTTTTTCACTTTATTAAAGAAATGGAACAGTACTTGCTTATTAAACAGAATTTTAAAGGAATAAAAAGACAAATAGTGGTGCATAAGGAACGGCTTGGAGGAGAAAACTAAGCAAAAGAAATAGGCGGGTGATCGCAATGCTTCAATTGATTTCAAGTCTGTTTTTAGTCATTTCCTTTTCTCCCATTTGGCCGCTTGGGGTGAATCCATTACCTGGTGATCCCTTTGTGATTGTAAATAAGTCAACAAATGAATTAGCCTTGATTAATGATAACCGAGTACAGACAGTCGTACAAGCTGGTACGGGAAAAACGCAGGATTTGACACCTGAAGGGTTATTTATTGTAACGGTAAAAGCAGAAAATCCTTATTATCGCAGAAAAAACATCCCAGGAGGTACAGCCGATAATCCTCTTGGTACTAGGTGGATTGGTTTTGATGCAAAAGGAACAGATGGGAGAATTTATGGTTTGCATGGGACCAATAATCCAGCATCAATTGGTCATTATGTTTCTGAAGGATGCATTCGGTTACAAAATGAAGCAATCGAAGCATTATATGAGTTCATACCGCTAGGGACAAAAATTTTAATCATCTCATCATCAAAATCGTTTGAGGAATTGGCACTTGAATATAATGCAGTAAAATAAAGGGAATTGTCAATTTTTGACAACTCCCTTTTGCTTTAGTTTATCAAAAAAACATTGCTACTCCAGCAAGTAAGGTTGACGCTAGCATGGCAAAGATCATTAAATAAACAAAAATCTTTTGCGTTTTTTTCCTCTTTTTGGACAAAACTTTATCCCTCCATCATTCTTGTTTCATAAGTTATGATCCTATTCATATTTTACTAGCAAAAAATAATTTGGACAACCGTGTAAAAAAAGAAGGATTTTGAACAACTATACAGAATTTTACAACTATTATGATATTTCTAAAAATTTGGCAGTGTTTAAAGATTTGATCTATTAATTGGGGATGAATGAATCATGATTAAAAAAGTAGATCACATTGGCATTGCTGTGAGCTCTATTGAAGAGGCACTACCTTTTTACACGGAAGTGCTAAAATTAGAGCTGCTTGGCATAGAAGTAGTTGAGAATCAAAAGGTTAAGGTGGCATTTATTAAAGCTGGTGAAACAAAGCTTGAACTCTTAGAGCCTGTTAGTGAAGAAAGTGAAATTGCTAAATTTATTGCTTCTCGTGGTCAAGGAATCCATCATGTCGCATTAGGAGTGGAATCAATCGAAGAAAGAATCCGGGACATGAAAAAGAATGGTATCAAAATGATAGATGAAAAGTCTAGAATTGGAGCTGGCGGAGCAAATATTGCATTCATGCATCCGAAGTCAACTGGAAGTGTCCTTTACGAATTATGCGAGAAGAAAGAAGGGAATAATCATGAATGATATCTATGATAAAATCCATGATTTATATGATCGTAAACGGGAAGTTGAGATGGGCGGCGGAGACGAGCGGATTGAAAAGCAGCATGAAAAGGGGAAGTTAACTGCTCGTGAGCGTATAAATCTTCTAGTTGATCCAGGTACATTTGTTGAATTTAATCCTTTTATCGAACATAACTGTAACGATTTTGGACTTGAGCAGCAAAAGAGTCCCGGTGATGGTGTGGTAACCGGTTATGGAAAGGTAAACGGACGTCCAATCTATTTATTTGCCCAGGATTTCACTGTATTTGGCGGTGCGCTTGGTGAAATGCATGCTAAAAAGATTGCTGCTGTAATGGATTTAGCCGCTAAGAATGGTGCGCCTTTTATTGGCTTAAATGATTCAGGAGGTGCGAGAATCCAAGAAGGTGTTGCCTCTCTTGACGGCTATGGACAGATTTTTTATCGAAATTCTATTTATTCGGGAGTTATTCCGCAAATATCTGTTATTATGGGGCCGTGTGCAGGAGGCGCTGTCTATTCGCCTGCTATAACTGATTTTGTTTTGATGGTTGAAAAGACAAGTCAAATGTTTATTACAGGGCCTAAGGTCATTGAGACGGTTACAGGAGAAAAAATTTCGTCTGAAGATTTAGGTGGTGCAAAGGTTCATAACTCAATAAGCGGAAATGCGCATTTCCGAGGTGAGTCTGAAGAAGTCGTAATAGAGCAGGTACGCAAGCTTTTAAGCTACCTGCCGCAAAATAATGAAGAAAAACCTCCTGTTCTTTCTTATGAAGAGGAGGATGATTATCGTCCTGATTTAACAGACGTGATTCCATTTGATACTCTTCGTCCGTACGATGTAAGAAAGGTAATTGAACAGGTTGTTGATGAACATTCATTTATGGAGGTCCAAAAGGATTTTGCGAAAAATATTGTAATCGGACTTGCCCGCATGAAGGGGGAAGTCATTGGGCTTGTATGTAATCAGCCTAAATTTATGGCCGGAGGGTTAGATATCAATTCGTCTGATAAAGCTGCCAGGTTTATCCGTTTTTGCGACTCTTTTAATATCCCAATTATTACATTTGAAGATGTAACTGGATTTTTCCCTGGAGTTAAACAAGAGCACGGCGGGATTATTCGTCATGGAGCTAAGATTTTGTATGCGTACTCAGAAGCAACTGTGCCTAAGTTAACCGTCATTCTGCGTAAAGCCTATGGTGGTGCATACGTAGCTTTAAATAGTAAATCAATTGGTGCAGACCTTGTTTTTGCTTGGCCGAATGCCGAGATTGCTGTGATGGGCCCACAAGGGGCAGCTAATATCATTTTCGCCAAAGAAATTAGTCAAAGTCCAAATCCTGAAGAAACACGCGCGCAAAAAATTGAAGAATACCGCAGGAAATTTGCTAATCCATATGTGGCTGCAAGTAAGGGGATGGTTGATGATGTCATTGACCCGCGTGAAACAAGAATTAAAATTGTTCAGTCTCTGGATATGCTTAGAAATAAAAAGGACTCCAGACCAAAGAAAAAGCATGGAAATATTCCACTATAAAAATAATCTATCTATTAAAAAAAGATTGGTGCCATAGCCAATCTTTTTTTGCAAATAAGTTCAATTAATTTACTTGTCATATAAATAATTTGTATGAATCGGTCAAAAATAAATGAATTCATCATACTATCCTTGCTGTAAACGATAAGTGTATATCTATTTGAAGGCAAATAATCATAGATGTATACTATTAAGGGAAATAGAAGATTTGGAGGTTATCATTCATGATGATAAATCAAGAGCGTTTATTAAATGAATTCCTTGAGCTAGTTCAAATTGACTCTGAAACAAAGTATGAAACAGAGATTGCAAAAGTATTAAAGCAAAAGTTTTCCGATTTAGGTGTGGATGTCTTTGAGGATGATACAACATCTGTAACGGGACATGGAGCAGGTAACCTCATTTGTACATTGGCTGGTACAAAAGCAGGAGTAGATTCCATCTATTTTACCTGCCATATGGATACCGTTGTTCCAGCAAAAGGGGTAAAGCCTTCTATTAAGGATGGTTATGTCGTAACAGATGGAACAACTATTCTTGGGGCAGATGATAAAACCGGAATATCTGTTATGCTTGAAACCGTAAGAATATTAAAAGAGCAAAATATTCCTCATGGAGAGATTCAATTCATTATCACAGTTGGGGAAGAATCAGGTCTTGTTGGTGCTAAAGCACTTGATCGATCACTAGTGAAAGCAAAGTACGGTTATGCTCTTGATAGTGATGGAAAGGTTGGAAATATTATTGTGGCTGCACCTACTCAAGCGCATATTAAGGCTACCATTCTAGGTAAAACAGCCCATGCTGGTGTCGCGCCTGAAAAAGGAGTTTCAGCGATTACCATTGCTGCAAAAGCGATTTCAAGAATGCCGCTTGGACGTATTGATGAAGAAACAACAGCAAATATTGGCCGCTTTGCCGGCGGTCAGCAAACAAATATTGTTTGTGATCACGTTGATATATTAGCAGAAGCCCGTTCTTTAATTCCTGAAAAAATGGAAGCTCAGGTGCAGAAAATGAAGGAAGCATTTGAAAGTGCAGCACAGGAAATGGGCGGAAAAGCAGAGATAGAAGTGCAGGTCATGTACCCAGGCTTTAAATTTTCAGATGGAGATCATGTAGTTGAAGTAGCTAAAAAAGCAGCAGCAAAAATCGGACGAAGCTGTGAGTTATTACATAGCGGAGGCGGCAGTGATGCAAACGTAATTGCCGGCTTTGGCATTCCAACAGTGAATCTTGCTGTCGGATATGAAGAAATTCATACGACAAATGAGCGTATGCCAGTAGAAGAATTATATAAATTAGCTGAGATGACCGTTGCGATTATTGAAGAGGTAGCAGGACAATAAGTATAACCTATGGCTTCTCATCGTTGTTTACTTGCAATTGACATAAAACTTTCATAACTTTTACTGTTTTTAAAACGCCGAACAAGCGTGAATTCGTTATGATTGGGATAGTTATCTATTTGTTTAAGGAAAGGGATGCTAGTATGTCAAAATTACTTTACATTACGGCAAATCCAAAGAAAGACGTAAGTCTATCGAAAGGTGCTCAAATCGGCGAAGTATTTTTAGAAGCCTTTCAAAAGGAACGTCCGGATGTTGAAATTGAAAGAATGCACTTGTATGATATGGGCATAACAAGAATCGACACAGATTTACTATACGCACGTGCGAAAACATCCTTTATGGGATATACGGTCGATCAGCTGACAGAGTCTGAAAGAGATAAGTTTACAAGGATGCATAATCTCGCAGATCGATTCATTGCCGCTGATTACTATGTTTTTGTAACTCCGATTTGGAATTTGGGTGCTCCGGGGATTCTAAAGGATTTCATGGATAACATGTTCCTTAATCAAAAGACTTTTATTACAACTGAGGATGGCCCAAAAGGGTTATTGACCGGAAGAAAGGCGATCCATATTCAGACACGCGGTGGTATTTATTCAACAGGACCCATGGCAGAATTTGAGATGGGAGATCAGTATGTACGAAAGGCACTTACCTTTCTTGGCATTGAAGTAATGGATACAATTGTGGCAGAGGGATTAGACCATTTCCCTAAGCAGATTCCTGAAATCATGGAAAAGGCAAAGAAACATGCAAAAGAAGCTGCCGTTGAGATGGCTGGAAATTCTATTACAGCGAAGTAATAAAGAAACAGGACCCGCTATTTGCGGGTCCTGTTCGCAGTACATGCTAAAATGAAAGAGAAAAAGGCGCCTGTACTTTTCTATAAGGTAGTGGTCGAGAATGAAAGAAATGTATCCTAAAAATGGCAGAGTTATTTTACATGTGGATATGAATAGTTTCTATGCTTCTGTTGAGATGGCATTTGATCCCTCTTTAAAAGGAAAGCCGCTAGCTGTTGCCGGTAACCCGCAAGAGCGCAGAGGGATTATCATTACCTGCAGCTATGAAGCAAGAAAATACGGTGTAAAAACAACGATGCCAATTTGGGAAGCTAAAAAGCTTTGTCCCGAGCTCATTATTATGAGCCCTCATTTTGAACGATACCGGGCAGCATCCCAAGGAATGTTTGATATTTTACATGAATATTCACAGCTTGTTGAGCCTGTTTCAATTGATGAAGGCTATGTTGATATTACAGATAGTTTTACGTTAGGATCACCATTAGAAATTGCTGAAAGAATACAAAAGCAAATTCTTATGCAGCTGGACTTGCCGTGCAGCATTGGCATCGCGCCCAATCGTTTCCTCGCGAAAATGGCTTCCGATATGAAAAAACCACTGGGGATTACTGTATTGCGAAAACGCGAGGTAAAAAATGTTTTATGGCCCAAGCCTGTAGTAGAAATGCATGGAGTCGGTAATAAAACGGCTGAAAAGTTAAATTCACGCGGTATTTTTACAATAAAGGATTTGGCAGAGGCAAATGAAATTCAACTAAAAGCACTTTTAGGAATCAATGGTCTGCGCTTAAAGGAAAGGGCCAACGGAATTGACGATAGACCGGTTGATCCTGAAGCTGCTAATGAGTTTAAAAGTGTCGGGAATTCGACTACACTCCCCAATGATAATTCCAATCAGCATGAGCTCCTGCTCGTTTTGGAAAGTCTGGCTGAGAAAGTAGCTGTCCGTATGAAGAGAAAAAAGGTAATGGCCACTTCAGTTGGAGTCACTATCCGTTATAAAAACCGACAGACGATAACAAGAAGTAAAAAACTGTTGAATCCAATCAGTCAAAAAGAGGATATTTATGAAGAAAGCAAGCAGCTCTTTTTAAAAAACTGGAATGGAGATTCTGTTCGTCTCTTAGGTGTAACTGGAGCTGATTTAGTGGAAAAAGAACAGGCTGTAAAACAGCTTGATATTTTTTCTTATGAAAAGGATGCCAAAAAGGAACCTTTGCTCGAGGCACTGAATCAGTTGCGAAATAAATATGGCAAAGGAATTATTGAAAGTGCGGTTGAAAAAGCGCCTGCAAAAGATGGTCAAGAAAATAGTACGTCTGAAACAAGCTTTAGCAAGGATTTTCTTGATTTTTTCTAACAAATAATGATTGATTAATTCTCAATTGAATTGACAAACTAATAGTAAAAGTAATATTTGCAAATATATGTGGATTAAGCTAAAGTAAAATGGTCTTTTTAAGGGTAATTTATTGAGCGGGCTCAATAAAAATCCGGACGCAAATTCGACGAGCGAATTTGATTTTGTTAGAAGGGATGTAAAAAGATGACAAAACAACAGTTTGGTGTAATTGGAATGGCGGTTATGGGGAAAAATTTAGCCATGAATATTGAGTCAAGAGGATATTCAGTTTCCATTTACAACCGTTCAAGTGAAAAAACAGAAGAAGTACTTGCTGAGACAAAGGGGCGTAATTTAAAGGGAACCTACTCCATAGAAGAATTTGTTCAGTCTCTTGAACGTCCGCGTAAAATTATGTTAATGGTAAAGGCCGGTGCTCCCACAGACGCCACCATTGAACAGCTTATTCCACATTTAGAAAAAGGAGATATATTAATAGACGGAGGCAATACGTTCTTTGTTGATACGCAGCGCCGTAATAAAAAGCTAAGTGATCTTGGCATTCATTTTATCGGGACAGGTGTATCAGGCGGTGAAGAAGGAGCGTTAAAAGGTCCTTCCATCATGCCAGGAGGTCAAAGGGAAGCTTACGAATTAGTAGCACCGATTTTTAAGGATATTTCTGCAAAGGTAAATGGAGAACCTTGTACAACTTATATTGGGCCAGATGGAGCGGGTCATTATGTTAAAATGGTTCATAATGGAATTGAATATGGCGATATGCAACTGATTTGTGAAGCATATTTCTTATTAAAAAATGTACTTGATCTTTCGGCTGAAGAGCTTCACGAAGTTTTTGCGGAATGGAATAAAGGTGAGCTTGATAGTTACTTAATTGAAATTACGACAGATATTTTTACAAAAATTGATAATGAAACAGGTAAGCCTCTCGTTGATATAATACTAGATACTGCCGGACAAAAGGGTACAGGAAAGTGGACGAGCCAAAACGCCCTTGATTTAGGGGTGCCGCTGCCGATTATTACTGAATCCGTTTTTGCCCGCTTTATTTCTGCTATGAAGGAGGAACGGGTGGCAGCGAGCAAACTGTTAAGAGGGCCAGAAGCAAAGAAATTTACTGGGGATAAGAAATCCTTTATTGAATCCGTTCGTAAAGCCTTGTATATGAGCAAAATTTGTTCTTATGCACAAGGGTTTGCCCAGATGAGAGTTGCATCAGAGGAATATGATTGGAATCTTCAGTACGGGGACATTGCGATGATTTTCCGTGGCGGCTGCATTATTCGGGCCCAATTTTTACAAAAGATTAAGGATGCCTATGACCGCGAGCCAGGTCTCAAAAATCTTTTACTTGATCCTTATTTTAAGGAAATTGTGGAAAGCTATCAGCATTCGTTACGGGAAACGATTAACTTTGCTGTGCAATACGGAATTCCGGTTCCAAGCTTTTCATCTGCCATTGCCTATTATGACAGCTATCGTACGGCTGTACTGCCTGCTAACTTACTGCAAGCACAGCGTGATTATTTTGGGGCACATACATATGAACGGATTGACCGTGAAGGAACTTTTCATACAAATTGGATGGAATAGATTACAACGAAAACCCTCTTTGCCAAGCGAAGAGGGTTTTCGTTGTTTTTTATCCCACTCTTAATGGGCGGTAAGACCCCCACTTCAAGATTCTGATTATGCAAAAGAAGATAGGTAGGGGATTAACTATCCTACCCGTAAAGGTCCATTTATGGAATCACAGACTAAAGAACGCGACATTTGTGGAAATGCCTGTGTGACCCACATTCTGTGGGCCACAACTAACCATCAGTGGGGCTGAAGAAAACCCCCACTAATGGAAGCTTCGCTTTATTGGTATTTCTCTACTTCCAAATCACCGATTGGCCACCAGAAGAAACCGTCTCTAGCAAGTAAAACATCACTATCTTTTGGTCCTGCTGAACCTGATTCATAATTTGGGAAATGTGTCTGTGTTTGTTGCCAATGCTGCGAAATATTATCGACAAAACTCCAAGAAAGTGCTACCTCATCCCAGTGTGTGAAGTTTGTCGCATCACCTCGCATGCAATCATATAATAGCTTTTCGTATGCTTCGGGTGTATTAATACCATCGATACCAGTATTGGAATAACTTAGTTTCACAGGGGTAGCATTCATATGATTACCGGTTTTCTGCGCGTTTAAATGCAATGTAATACCTTCTTCAGGTTGTATATGGATAACAAGCAAATTTGGATTTAATGTTTGTTCCGTTTTATAATATAAATTCATTGGAATGTCCTTAAATTGGATCACAATTTTGGTAGATTTCGATTTCATTCGTTTGCCTGTTCTAATATAGAAAGGAACACCTGCCCAACGGAAATTATCAATCAAGAGCTTGCCCGCTACAAACGTTTCTGTGTTTGACTGTGGGTCAACCATCTGTTCATCCCGATAAGCGGAAACTTTTTGACCATTCAATATTCCTTCTCCGTATTGACCGCGAACAAAATATTTATCTACTTTATCGTCTTTTATTGACCGCATGGCACGCAGTACCTTTACCTTTTCGGAACGGATTTCTTCTGTATTTAGTTTTATAGGCGGTTCCATAGCCAAGAGAGCAACCATCTGCAGCATATGATTTTGAACCATATCACGCAATGCACCGCTGTTTTCATAATATCGGCCGCGTTCTTCCACACCTAATGTTTCACTAGAGGTAACTTGGATATTCGATATGTAGCGGTTATTCCATAATGGTTCAAATATCGCGTTAGCAAATCGGATTACTTCAATGTTTCTGACCATTTCTTTTCCTAAATAATGGTCAATTCGATAGATTTCATCCTCGGAGAAGGCAGTACGAATTTGATTATTTAATTCTTTAGCGGATTTCAAGTCATGGCCGAAAGGTTTTTCGATAACTAGTCGTTTAAACCCTTGGACATTCGTTAAACCATCTTCGTTTAGATGAGTCGCAATACTTCCAAAAAACTCTGGAGCCATCGCTAAATAGAATATACGATTTCCTTTTGTTTGATATTGTTCATCCAATTGGACAGCCATTTCTCTTAGTGCAACGTAAGAATCTGAATCCGTTACATCATGTGAATGGTAATAAAAGTGTGAGGCAAACTCATCAATATTATTACTATTCGATGCAACTGACTGTACGGAGTTTTTTACATTTTCTTGGAATTGTTCGTTAGAAAGTGATCTTCTGGCAACACCGATGACGGCAAAGTTTTCGGAAAGATTTCCTTTTTCAAATAATCGATATAAAGAAGGAAAAAGCTTTCTGTTGGCTAGATCACCTGTTGCACCAAAAATCATGATCAAAGCTGATGGTTTTTCGTTATGTTTCATGATTTGTAAAACCTCTTTTCATAAAAAATTGACATCTATTTTAGGGTTTGCTTTTATTTAATTTGAAATTCAATCCGAAAAATATGTCTAATGATGCTAAAATTTTATCGATTTATATCAAAATAAGCAAATGCTTTGTATCTAAATATATGTTAATTGAATGGAATGAAAAGTCTCAATATTTCTTGTTTATTGTAACTTGGCTATAATAATGGAAGTATGGATTGGAGAAAGGAGCTTACTAGTGGAATTATTTTTTCTTGGAACCGGTGCTGGAGTACCTGGAAAACTTAGGAATGTAACATCAATCGCATTAAAATTATTGGAGGAGAGAGGCTCCATTTGGCTGTTTGACTGTGGTGAAGCTACACAGCATCAAATACTGCATACATCAATCAAACCTTCAAGAATTGAACATATCTTTATTACTCATTTACATGGAGATCATATATATGGACTTCCAGGCTTGCTTGCAAGCCGTTCCTTTCAAGGAGGAGAGTCAAAAGTAACGGTATTTGGTCCTTCAGGTTTAAAATCATATGTGGAGACGTCTTTAAAAGTAAGCGGAACCTATCTAAAATATCCACTGGAAATAGTTGAAATTAATGAAGGAGTTTTATTTGAAGACGATCAATTCATCGTGGAGGCACGAAAACTTGACCATGGGATTCTTTCATATGGATTTCGGATTGTTGAAAAGGATCGCCCAGGGACTTTGTTAGTGGATAAATTAAATGAAGCGGGAGTCAAGCCTGGTCCAATATATAAAAAAATAAAAGAAGGTGAATCCGTTACCTTGGAGGATGGAACGGTGTTAGACGCGGCTCGTTTTGTTGGTCCAAAACAACAGGGAAGAGTGGTAACAATCTTAGGGGATACAAGGATGTGTGAAGAAGCAAGAATTCTTGCGAGTGAAGCAGATGTATTGGTTCATGAAGCTACATTTGCAAATGGGGAAGAAGCATTAGCTCATGATTATTATCATTCTACCACAAGCCAGGCTGCAGAAATTGCTAAGCGTGCTAATGTAAAAAAACTTTGTATTACTCATATTAGTTCACGATACGATCGAAACGCTGCACAAGATCTGGTGCAGGAAGCTCGGCATATATTCCCAAATACAGAAATTGCAGATGATTTTAAAAGTATTGCTATTCCCCGCTAAATGGATGAAAAAGTTTTATTAATATAATTAAAAATGGAAATTTTCATAAGTGTTTTATTGACTTTATTATTGCTATTCACGTATAATTCCAATTATACTTTATTATCAAATCATAATTTTAAAGGCTATGAAGAGTGTTTAGTAAGCCATATCTCCCTGTGGAAAAGAGAGTCAGCGGCTGGTGGAAGCTGATACAAAGATACTGGTGAATTTCAGCTTGGAGCTTTTTTCTTTTACATGTATTTGTATGAGAAAACGGACAGTCCCGTTATCTAATTGAGTGGAAAGTCAATGCTTTCAAAAAGGGTGGTACCGCGTGCTCTGCACGTCCCTTTTTATTGCATTGACTTTTTTTATTGTTGGCTATGTTAACAAATCATGTTGATAAGTCAGATTTTTGACTCATCCGTGAGAAATGTCTATTTCTCACGCCTTTCAGCTGCGCTGAAGGGTCACTTCATAACCATACAGCTTTAGATGAGTCCAAAATCAACAATGGTAATAAACAAAGCTTTATTGTTAGAAGATGTCTATTATCTTAACAATCAGGAGGAAACAACATTGGAACAGAAAGAACAATGGTCGTCAAAAATCGGCTTTATCCTTGCGTCGGCCGGATCAGCAATTGGGCTTGGTGCTATTTGGAAACTTCCGTATGTAACTGGAATGAGCGGTGGGGGAGCGTTTATTCTTTTATTTGTCCTTCTTTCCCTATTAATTGGTTTTCCGCTTTTACTTGCTGAGTTTATCATTGGCCGCAGTACACAAAAAGAAGCGATTTCGGCATACAAACAGATTGCCCCTGGCTCAAACTGGCATTGGATTGGTTATCTTGGCGTTGTTACCTGCTTTATTTTATTATCGTTTTACAGTGTGATTGGCGGATGGATTATTCAATATATTGTATTTTGTCTTACAGGACAAGTCGGTGGAGGGAATACAGACTACGAAATGCTCTTTACGGAGTCTGTAACAAATCCGCTTCTATCTGTCGGGGCACAGGCTCTTTTCATGATTATCACCATTATGGTTGTCGGGAAAGGAATCCAAACAGGGATTGAAAAAGCAAGTAAATTTATGATGCCCGCTCTATTTGTATTATTTATCGTATTAATTATTCGCTCCTTGACACTTGAAAATGCCATGGAGGGCGTATCATTCCTTTTCAATCCGGACTTCAGTAAATTAAATTCAGAATCTATATTATTTGCTCTAGGGCAATCATTCTTTTTATTAAGTGTTGGGGTTTCAGTTATGGTGACCTACAGCTCCTATCTTCCAAAAGGAGACAGCATCGTTCAGCCTGCCTTCTCAGTTGTAACGATGAATTTGTTTATTTCCATTTTTGCGGGTCTTGCCATTTTTCCGGCCGTATTTTCGTTAGGATTTGAACCGGCTGCCGGTCCAGGGTTGCTGTTCATCGTTCTTCCATCTGTGTTTGAAAAAATGGTTTTTGGCAATATCTTTTTACTCATCTTCTTAGTTTTATTTTTATTTGCCACGCTTACATCAGCGTTTTCTTTACTAGAAATTATCGTTGCTTCCGTTTCAAGGGGAAAGGGCGGACGAAATCGTCTTTCTTGGATCATCGGGATTCTCGTATTTGTTGTAGGCATCCCATCAGCATTATCTTTTGGTGTTTGGTCTGAAATTTCCATCTTTGGAAAAAGTATCTTTGATGCAGCTGACTATCTTGTAAGTAATATATTAATGCCAGTCGGTGCATTATTAATTTCTATCTTTGTCTCCTATAGGATGAAAAAGAATATCTTAAAAAGTGAATTGATTCAAAACGCAAAATATAGTTTTTTGTTTGAAGCTTGGTATTTTCTGTTACGTTATGTAGTACCGATTGTGATCATTGTTGTATTCCTTGATGTGACAGATATCATCTAGAAAAAAGGTGGACAAATTGTCCACCTTTTTTCGTTTAGCGCTGATTTCTTCTTTGCTTCCAGCCTCTTTCATATTGTACAGGACTTTCAATTTCAACATCGAGCTCCTGTGCAGCCCTTCTTGACCAATAGGGATCACGCAGTAATTCTCGAGCCAATAAAATAAGGTCAGCTCGCTCACTTTGGAGAATTTCCTCTGCCTGAAGCCCTGATGTAATTAAGCCGACAGCACCGGTTGGAATCTCGGCACCATGCCTTATTTTTTCTGCTAAAGGCACTTGATAGCCTGGATAAATGTTGATAGCTGCTGGCACAATAGCACCTGAACTTACATCAATTAAATCAACGCCCTGCTCCTTCATCCAACGGCTGTATTCGACATAATCCTCAACAGTTAGCCCTTCCGGATGGTATTCAGTTGCAGATACGCGGACAAATAATGGTCCATCCCAAGCCGATTTCACAGCCTCAATGACTTCCTTTAAGAAACGATAGCGATTTTGTGGACTTCCGCCATATTCATCACTGCGGTGATTGGACAGAGGCGATAAAAATTGATTAATTAAATATCCATGAGCCCCATGAATTTCAATTACATCAAAACCAGCCTTTTTCGCACGTTCAGCCGCTTTTTTAAATGCTGTAACAGCCCCATGAATATCTTCTTTCGTCATTTCCTTTGGTGTTTTACTTTGTTCATCAAAAGGAATGGCTGAAGGAGCGAGAATTTCACCATCAAGCACCGCTTTACGTCCTGCATGTCCTAATTGTATACCAGTCTTGGCGCCATTTTCTTTAATCAGAGTTGTAAGTTGCAAAAGTCCTTCGATATGCTCATCATCCCATATTCCTAAATCATATGGGGAGATACGGCCTTCAGGGGAAACAGCTGTTGCTTCTTGAATGAGCAGGCCGGTTTGTCCGACAGCTCTGCTTATGTAATGCGTGTAATGCCATGGGGTCACTTTTCCATCTTGGTTAGTACATGAATACATACACATAGGTGCCATAACAATCCTGTTTTTTAACGTGACATTTTTAAGTGTATAGGGTGAAAATAATTTTGTATTAGCCATTATGACAGCTAGCCTCCTTTTCTTTTCTCATATATAAGTATAACAGCACTGAATATGAAAGGATAAGCAGGAGGCTCATTTTACTTTACCGTGAAATAATTGTTAGGTAATATCGTGATGAGAGGTGACCATATTGACAACAGGGAGACTGAAAAATAAAAATATCGTTATTACGGGTGCTTCCAGCGGGATTGGATTATCTATCGCGTCCCTTTGTGCTGAAAGAGGAGCTAATCTCGTTTTATTGGCCAGAAGACTTGATATATTAGAACAAATTAAGCAAGATTTAGAGGAGCATTTTTCTGTCAACGTACAAGTATATAAACTCGATGTTTCAAATTCAGAGGAGGTTAAAGCTGTATTCTCCAAGCTTCTGAAGGAGCATTCTACGATTGATGTGCTTGTTAATAACGCTGGTTTTGGCGTCTTTCGGGCTGCGCATGAGGTAGCCATGGAGGATGTAAAAGGAATGTTTGATGTAAATGTTGTTGGATTAATTGCTTGTACAACGAGTGTTTTACCATTAATGAGACAGCAAAGAAAAGGACATATCATTAATATCGCCTCCCAGGCTGGGAAAATTGCGACACCAAAATCAAGTGTGTATTCGGCAACTAAGCATGCCGTTCTTGGTTACACGAACAGCCTTAGAATGGAGCTATCGGATTTTAATGTGTCAGTAACAGCAGTAAATCCGGGACCGATTGAAACGGATTTCCATTCGATTGCTGATGAGTCGGGGACCTATGTAAAAAGTGTGGAAAGATTTATACTAAAACCTGATTTTGTCGCAAGAAAGGTCGTTGACAGAATGCTGACTAATACAAGGGAAATCAATTTACCTCGCTGGATGAATGTCGGCAGCATCCTTTTTGCTCTTTTTCCTAGTTTATTTGAACGGGTAGGGAAAAAGGCATTAAATAAAAAATAAAGGCTATGTACAAGTGTTAAAAAAGTGATGACTAAAGGGGGTCATCACTTTTTTAACTCGCATGGTTATTGTTTATTTATCCCACTCTTAACGGGCAGTAAGACCCCCCACCTCAAGATTCTGAGTATACAAAAGAAGATAGGTGGGGAATCAACTGCCCGTAAAGGTCCATTCGCGGAATCACAGACTAAGAACGCCACATTTGTGGCAAAGTCTGTGTGACCCACATCCTGTGGGCCTCAACTAACCATCAGTGGGGGATGAAGGAAACCCCCACTGATGGAAGGTTCACTTTATGGATTGCACTCTTCCAATTTGTCCGTCTGTAAGTCTCACTTTGATTCCATGTGGATGATAGCTTGATTTTGTTAATATATCTTTTACAATCCCACTGGTTAGTTTTCCGGTTTTTTGATCGGATTTTAGGACAATATCAACCATTGTTCCAGGAAGGATATCTTTTCTGTTTTGTCCATTCATTATTTTAAAGGCCTCCATTCTATTATCTGACAGATAATAATTTCTTTGTTTGGGCATTGTAGACAAGATACAGCATAAAGGCCAGTATAGATAAAATGATACCTGAAATATACGGTAAGCCGATTGCCATATGAAACAGCCAGCCTCCCAGCGGTGGACCGGCAATTCTTCCTAATGAATCGAAGGAAGAAAGTAAACCTGTTGTACTGCCGTGTCCTGCTGAGGATGTTTTGGTCAAAAGGGCGGAAACACTTGGGCGAATAACCCCGTTACCGATTCCAAATATCGTTAGATAAATCGCTGCCGTTGTAAAATTATCGACCAATAAAATGAGTCCGAAGCCAATGGCGGAAATAATAATTCCGAATTGAATCACGATGCCTTCGCCAAATCGCTTTGTCATTCTTCCGACTAACCCGCCTTGTACAAGGGCCCCGGCAAATCCCATAATCATAAAAATATAGCCCAGCTCTACTGCCCCTAAACCAGCTTTTACGGCTGCAAAATAAGCGAAGGTAGCTTCTAACCCCGATAGTGATAAGGAAATAAATAATTGCAGAAAATACAATATGGATTGCGGGCCTTGTAACGTTTCCCAAATGGAGGACGTTTCATTTTTCTGCCTTCCTCTATTTTCTTTAGGCAAGGATTCCTTTAATAAAAATAAGACAAGAAAAAAAGTAAAAAGAGATAATATTCCTGCTATGTAGAACGGTATACTTAAGCTCATTTTTGAAAAAACGCCGCCAAGTGCCGGTCCAAAAACAAACCCGAGCCCCGTAGCAGCACCGACTACTCCCATTCCTTTACCGCGATCTTCAGCAGATGTAATATCTGCGACATACGCCATAACGGTAGGCATATTGGCTGCAGATAAGATTCCCCCTATTACTCTGGCTGCAAATAACATCCAAAGTGCGGATGAAAGCCCCATTAGAATAAAAGAAAGTGCTAGCCCTGAAATGCCAATCATAATAACCGGCTTTCGGCCGATCCGGTCAGATACTCGTCCCCAAACGGGTGCGAAAATAAGCTGCATCAGTGAATAGACAGCCATCAGCCATCCCAATTCTAATGGTGATGCTCCGATATTTTCTGCATAAAAGGGCATGACAGGGATAATAATCCCAAAACCGACCATAACGAGAAACATAACAGCAAAAAGAATAGGCAATGCCCTTTTTGTTTCTAACATATATTTCACTCCATTTCCCGATAATTATAATAATTATTTATATGAGTAGTCAATTTTCACTATGAGGCAGCAGAGAGATTTATTATTCCACTAAACTGAATATTTAAATAATATTTTAGGACTACAACTAAAAATATTATTATGGTAATCTAATAATGTAGTAACGTACTAAAGTAATTATATTTTGGAATAAAGGTGGTTAATAATTATATGAAGCGTATAGCCTTATTTATGTTTGTCATTGCGTCTGTTTTCGCCCTTCTTGTCGGATGCGCAAGTTCAGATTCAGGCTCTAAATCTGCAACAAATGACTCAAACTCTAAATCTGGAACAGCTGAAAAAGATACATTAGTCATTGGAATCGATGATACTTTTGCCCCGATGGGATTCCGTGATGAGAATAATGAAATTGTCGGTTTCGATATTGATATGGCGAAAGCTGCAGCCGAAAAGATGGAAGTAGATGTTGAAATTCAGCCAATTGATTGGACAACCAAAGAAACTGAATTAAACAGCGGCCGTATTGATCTTATTTGGAATGGGTATACCATTACAGATGAGCGTAAGAAAAAAGTATTATTTACAAAGCCTTATTTGAGCAATTCTCAAGTGGTTGTTACGTTAGCTGAGTCTGATTTATCTAAATTAAATGATTTAGCAGGTAAAAATATTGGGATTCAATCACTTTCTTCTGCTATTGATGCATTAAATGCACATCCAATTAATGAAGAGGTAAATGAAGTAACTGAATATAAAACAAATGTACTGGCTCTTAAAGATTTAGTTAACGGTCGTGTAGATGCAGTGGTTATTGATGAAGTAGTTATGGACTATTACATGACTCAAGAAGAAGGCACATATAAAGTTCTTGATGAATCACTTGCACCTGAAGAATATGCTGTTGGTGTAAAAAAAGGTAACGAAGAATTATTAAACAAACTTCAAGCTGCTTTAGATGAAATGAATGAAGATGGAACAGCAGCTGAAATCTCAGAAAAATGGTTTGGTGAAGATAAGGTTTTAAAATAATAAGTACAAATATTATGCAGAACAGGATTTCCAACCGGAAACCCTGTTTTGTTTTGGAGGAATCCTTTCATGTCCTTAGATTATTTAATTACGATTTTAAAACCAATGCTTGAAGGGGCGCAAACCACGATTCTTTTATTTATCCTTGCGATTGTGGTGTCCATTCCGTTCGGTTTTTTATTGACTTTAGCAGTTAGGAGCAGTATAAAGCCTTTATCTTGGCTGGCTCAGGCTTATATTTACATCATGCGCGGAACACCACTGTTATTACAGCTTTTAATTATCACATTTGGTTTACCTATGATTCCGGTAATTGGTGAATATTTAATTTTAGATCGCTTTGTTGCAGCCTGTCTAGGGTTTATTTTGAACTATGCTGCTTATTTTGCAGAAATATTTCGCGGCGGCCTGCTTGCTATTGACAAAGGTCAATATGAAGCGGCTAAAGTGCTCGGATTAAGTAAATGGCAAACGACGATAAAGATTGTGTTACCGCAGATGTTTCGGATTGCCTTACCATCTGTCGCCAATGAATCGGTGACGTTAGTCAAAGATACTGCATTACTCTACGCCGTTGCTGTTCCAGAACTGTTACATTTTGCTCAAACAGCAGTGAATCGCGACTTTACAATTGTCCCATTCTTCGTTGCAGGTGTAATCTATCTACTGATGACAGTCGTTTTAACATTGTTCTTTAAATGGCTCGAAAAACGCTTCAAATTTGAATAAGAAGGAGAAGAGATTGTGGCTATCATTGAAGTTTCTGACCTCAAAAAATCATATGGCAACCTCGAAGTATTAAAACGAATTTCCTTTGATGTAGACAAAAAAGATGTAGTTGCTGTGATAGGTCCGTCTGGTTCAGGAAAAAGTACGATGCTTCGCAGTTTGGTTCATCTCGAAGAAGTCAACGGAGGCAGTATTTGTGTATCCGGTGAATATTTGGTAAAGGATGGGGTGTACGCAAAGCCGAATGAACTTAAAATAATTACATCAAAAATGGGCATGGTTTTTCAGCATTTTAATCTGTTTCCGCATCTAACCGTTAAAGAAAATCTGGAACTTGCCCCTAAATTAGTCAAAAAGGAGAATTCGTCCATTACCTCTAAAAGAAGTATGGAATTGATGAAGAAAATCGGTCTTACCGAGAGGGGAAATGCTTATCCAGCCAATCTCTCCGGAGGGCAAAAGCAGCGGGTAGCCATTGCGCGTGCGCTTATGATGAATCCTGATATCCTTCTTTTTGATGAACCAACCTCCGCATTGGACCCGGAATTAACTGGGGAAGTTTTACAAGTAATGAAGGATCTCGCAAAAGAGCATATGACGATGATCGTTGTCACACATGAAATGGAATTTGCTAAAGAGGTGGCAAACCGCGTCATTTTTATGGACAATGGTGAAATTGTTGAAGCTGGTCATCCATCAGAATTGTTTACTAATCCTAAACATGAGCGGACGAAAGCCTTTTTAAATCGCAGTTTGAAATAAATAAGTGTAAATATGATATCCCAATAGGAGTTTCTATTGGGGTATTTTTACTTTTAGGGCAAATAAAGCCTAATAGAATACCTTTGCATGGTCGGTTTAGTTATTGATAACACTACTCGTATAGTCCAAATTTACATTGATAATGAGTTTATCATTTGATCGTTATATTGATAACGTAATAAGTGTAAAAAAAATATTAATAAATATGTTAAATTATTAACAATATCATGTATAATAGAGAAGGCGAATTACATAGAGCATTAATTGTAAAGGATTTTTATCACAGTTGAAGCTTTATGGGTTGAAAAAATATTAAATGGACACACAATTATTAAAAAAATACTCTAGGTAAAGGGGAATCGAGCATGGCAGAAACAAATACATTAGAAAAGATTGAGCAGGACTCTCAACTTTTGTCTGCTGGACAAGGAAAGAATGATATTCTTGATCAACTTTTAAAACCTGAGGTTCAAGAATCTTTAACGGTATTGGTAGAACAGCTTCCAAAACTTACTGAACTTGTTAATGTTTTAACAAAATCTTATGACATTGCCCAGTCACTTGCTACTGATGAAGTTTTAAAAAATGATACAGTAGGGGCGATTAAAGAAATTGCTGAACCTGTAACAGAAACTGTTAAAAGTCTAGCTGCGACAGCAATTGAAGCAAAAGACCGCGCTGACGAAAGTACAGAAGTAATTGGTCTTTTTGGGCTTTTAAAAATGCTCAAAGATCCACAAGCGCAAAAATTATTCCGTTTTATTCATGCATTCCTTGAAATTTCATCTGAACAAAAAAATCATAAATAATCTTTCGAAATAGTTAAGGACGGTGGAAATACATGTCAAAACATATTGTGATCTTAGGAGCGGGTTATGGCGGACTTTTATCTGCATTAACTGTTCGTAAGTATTTAAATAGCCAAGAAGCGTATGTAACAGTTGTTAACCAATATCCAACACACCAAATTATTACCGAACTGCACCGTCTTGCAGGCGGTACAACAGGTGAAGGTTCTGTAGCTCTTCCTTTAGATAAGTTGTTAAAAGGAAAAGATATCGACTTGAAAATCGCGAAGGTTGAACGTTTTTCAGTAGACGATAAAAAGGTTTTCCTTTCAGACGGCACAACGTTAACCTATGATGCTCTTGTTGTAGGCTTAGGAAGTAAAACAGCTTATTTTGGAATCCCTGGACTTGAAGAAAACAGCATGGTGTTAAAATCTGTTGATGACGCGAATCAAATTCGAACTCATATCGAAGGCCGTATTCGTGAATATGCGAAAACGAAAAATGAAGCAGATGCAACCATTTTAATTGGCGGCGGCGGTTTAACAGGAATGGAATTAGTTGGTGAACTGGCTGACAACCTTCCGAAGATTGCCAAAGGTTACGGGATAAATCCAAAAGATATCAAATTAAAGCTTGTTGAAGCAGGTCCTAAGGTTCTTCCTGTATTACCGGATCATTTAATTGAACGTGCTGTTTCAAGTTTAGAGGCTCGCGGTGTTGAATTCTTAACAGGACTTCCTGTAACAAATGTTCAAGGAAATGTGATCGATCTTAAGGATGGAAGCAAAATTACTGCCAACACGTTCGTATGGACTGGCGGCGTACAGGCACTTCCAATTGTTGCTGAATCAGGACTAGAAGTAGACCGCGGCAAAGCAACTGTCAATGAATACCTTCAATCAACTTCACATAAAGACGTATTTGTTGTAGGAGATAGTGCTGTGGCATTCCCTCCTGAAGGCGGACGTCCTTATGCACCAACAGCTCAAAATGCTTGGCAGATGGGAGAGCTTGTTGGATACAACCTATATGCGTACTTAATGGACAAATCATTTGAAGGATTTGCTCCAATTAATTCTGGTACTCTTGCCAGCCTTGGACGTAAAGATGCGGTAGCAGAAATTGGTGGAAACTCAACTCCTCTTAAAGGCCTGCCTGCTACTTTAATGAAGGAAGCAAGTAATGTACGTTACCTATCACATATTAAAGGCCTTTTTAGCTTAGCTTATTAATTTTGAAAAAAACCATCTTGATGTGTTATCTACATCAAGATGGTTTTCTTTTTTTTAGCTTTGTTTATTAACATTGTTAATTTTTGACTCATCCGTGAGAAATGGACATTTCTCACGGATGAGTCAAAAATCTGACTAATCAACATGATTCGTTAACATAGCTTTTTTGAAATGACGGGTTCTGTAATAAAAATGCTTTTTTGTTCTACTTAAGATAATCCTTTCTATTGGTAATAATCTTACATTGTCTAACTAAGGCTAAAGTCTTATAGTAAATTAAAGCTCGAGGTACCTTTATATATGAAAATTCCCTGTTAAAATATAATTGAATGCAGTTATTATTTTTACTGGTTTTTCTGTAATCGAAGATTCATTTATTTACTTCTGCTTACTATAATATGGAGTCGAGGTGAGTACGGACCATGGAAAGAAAAGTTTATTTAGTTCTAACTGATACCGGCACATTTTTTACTAGAATGATAAAGTTCTATACGAAACAGCCTTTCAATCATGCTTCTCTTTCTTTTGATCCTCACCTTTCAGAACTCTACAGCTTTGGAAGAAAGAGACCAAGGAACCCATTTTCTGGAGGGTTTGTCAGGGAAAGTATTCACAAGGGTCTATTAAAGCGGGCGAAATGTGCTATTTATTGTTGTACGATTACAGAAAGTCAATATCTGAAAATGAATCAGTTTATTAGACTGATAGAGTCGCAAAAGGACCTTTACCGTTACAATTTACTTGGTTTATTTGCCATTGCTTTAAATAAGGAAATTAATCGTGAGTATAGGTTTTTTTGTTCTCAATTTGTATCTACTGTTTTAAAGGAGGCACATGTGATTGAGTTACCGAAGCACCCTTCACATGTAACACCGCATGACCTTCAGCAAATCCCGCTTTTTCATTTAGTTTATCAAGGTGATTTCGAAGATTATAAACATGCTGCAGATATAGCGGATTCTAAAGACCTCAGCATCAATCGAACGGATTTAATTAGGCTTTTAAGGAAAAAATTTAGAATACCCACACTCCCTTTATAGTGGAATAGACCTTGCATTAGAAGTTGAGGTTCCCAAATAAGATTTGGGGGCTTTTTTATTGACGTCTCTTTGATTGTCATGTAATATTAATTTCTTTTGAGTGGATAAATTTATATTTTTATGTTAGTAACTATGAGCATTATGAAAATTTGAAAAGAGGTGTTTTTCATGTCAGCAGATCAACGGAAAAAGTTGATTGTTTTAATGGTTAATATGTTTATTGCAATTGGAAGTTTTGGTATTGTCATTCCGATTTTACCTGCTTATTTAGAGTCTATTAACCAAGGCGGGACAGCGGCGGGATTAATGATTGCCATCTTTGCCGGTGCCCAGCTTGTATGCTCGCCGATTTCTGGAAAATGGACTGATCAATATGGTCGTAGAAAAATGATTATATTTGGACTTATTGGTCTAACGCTTTCAAGTTTTATTTTCTATGGTTTTGACTCTATTTGGTGGCTGTATGCTTCTCGTGTAATTGGCGGGATTGGCTGTGCTTTTCTCGTACCTGCCATTTTTGCCTATGTTGCTGATATTACAACAATGGACCAAAGGGCAAAAGGAAACAGCTTTGTATCTGCTGCTATGTCGCTTGGAATTGTCATTGGACCGGGAATCGGGGGATTCCTTGCTGACTTTGGTTTAAAAATGCCGTTTTTAATCTCGGCTCTTGTGTCCCTTGTTGCAGTGATTTTTTCTGTTATCGTCCTGAAAGAAAGCCAGGTTGTTCAGCATGGTGCTTTAGACATTCCTACAGAGGAATCAATGGCTAAGAAAATGGTACGGTCCGTTAAAATGCCTTATTTTATTCCGCTTGTTATTACTCTTTCCATGAGCTTTGGATTAATGGCATATGAATCAGTATTAGGCCTTTTTGTTGATAACGAGTTCGGTGCCACGCCTCAGGATATTGCCATTATGGTTACGTCAACGGGAGTTATCAGTGTAATTGTACAGCTCTTTGTTGTGGACCGTATTGTTAGTCGTTTCGGTGAAGCGACAGTATTGAATATTTTTCTAGGGGTTGCCACGGTTGGTTTTCTTCTTTCCTTAGTTGCGTCAAGCTATCTGTTGTTTTTCGGAATTACTCTATTAATCTTCCTGGCGACTTCTATCCTGCGGCCTGTTTTAAATACTCTTATTTCAAAGCTCGCTGGAAATGAGCAAGGCTTTGCGATGGGGATGAATAACGCCTATATGAGTATTGGGAATGTACTTGGGCCAACGCTTGCGGGAATCTTATACGATGTCGAAATCAGCTATCCATTCATTCTTGGGCTTATTTTGTTAGCTTTGACATTCATAACCACTTTTGTTTGGCAGAAGCGTTCCTTTAATCAAAAATCGATTATGAGTACAAAATAATGTTGAAAACGAAAAACCATTAAGCTAGCGCTTTGTGGTTTTTCTTCGTTTATACTAAGGTTATTTCATTTTAGGGATAGGAAATATATGCAGCAAACAGGCTGATAACTTTGGAAATAACTGTAATGACTTGAATAGATAAAGGGGAGTACCTTAAAAGTAAGGAGGTGTTAGAGAATGCCGAGAGGAAAAGAACTGGAACAACTCCCCATGTCCAATATCAGCGCTCCATCAATCGGTGATGATGGCAGTAAGTTTAACCGCACCAACCTGAGTGGAATCACGAGAGAAGAAAGGCCATCACCAAGCAAGGTAGGAAAGGAAGTAGGCAAAACCAGGTAAAATGACGGTCTGATTTTTTCTGCATTAGGGAATAAGTTAAAAGTGTTTATTACTACGGTCCGCTTTCAAAAGTATGCTACAATCGTCAAGATGCTACTTCTAGAAAGGGAGCGGTGAAAGATGGAAATAAAAATAACAGACCGGGCAGCAGAAAAAATATCAGAGTTCCGCACGGAGAAACAAGGCTTATTAAAGCTAAAATATGATACCGAAGAATGCGGCTGTGTGATGTGCGGCGTGACCAATTTATGGCTTGTGAATCAATTGGAAGATGATGACTATGCAGTTGAAACAAACCATGATACTATCTATGTTGAAAAATCAAAGGAACTCTTTCTAGATGATATTCTGACGATTGACTTCCATGACGGAACGAATTGTTTTCAATTGAAAAGTCCCAATCAATATTTGAATCCAAGAATGAGTATATTTGACAAGAGGGAATAGCAATAGAAGGGAGGCTAAAACTCCCTCTTCTATTGTTATTCTTTTTTTGGTAAAACAAACTCAAGTAAAAATTCATCAATAGCTGCTTCATAAGCTTCCTTATTTTTGTTTAAGGACTGGGCATGTGCACCATTTTCCGCAAGAAACAGCTTTTTGGGTCCTGTTTTTCTTTCAAACAGAGCTTCTGTCATAGAAGGCAGGATATAGGTATCTTGTTTGCTATGAATAAAAAGTATAGGTTTCTTAATTTGATGGATGACAGAAATAGGAGAAATATCGCGTATTGAATATCTTTCCCGCATTCGCAAGAAAACATCTGCTAGGGGAAGCAACGGCTTTGGTGTAAGTTTCATTTCTGTTTTCAGTAGGTAAGAGAGCTGCTCTTTAAAATCAGAAAAGGAGCAGTCAGAAATATAAAAGTCAGCACCATCCTCAACCATTCCGGCATATAAGAGCATTGTGGCTGCACCCATGGACTCTCCGTGAATTCCCAGCAGCAAATCAGGCCCTTTTTTTTCTTTTAACCAATGAACAACCGCTTTTAAATCGAATTTTTCATAATAGCCATAGCTGGTGGTCTTTCCGCCTGATTCACCATGGCGGCGGTGATCATAAATGACGGCATTAAAGCCTCTTTCGAGGAAAAGGTTCATATACTTCACCGAGTTGATTTTATTCTCTGTCACGCCGTGTGAAATAATAATATAGTGGTTAGAGGAATGTGGTTCGACAAGAATCATTTTTAATTCATATCCGAAAGGGGAGGGGATGGTTACTTCTCTTTTTTGTAAATATTGGAACTCATCGGGATTGAAACGACCGGCATCTTTTTCACGTTTAAGAATGGATTGGTCATCCTTTTTCTTTATATACATAATCCGATTTGTAAAATAAACACCAAAAGATGTCAGAAAAAAAATGACTGAAAAAAGAATTCGAAACAGTTTTCTCATCTTTTTCATTATGGATGCCTCCGAGCATATTTTTCGTGATTAGGAAAAACTGGATACGTTTTATTTTAACATTGACGAAAAGGTAAAACAAAAAAACCGCTTATGAAAAGCGGTTTACTGCTCTGAATTTTGTCTTTTTGTCGGGTGAATAGCAGTTTCTAAATCTTCAGCGGCTATAGTCTGCTTTACTGTATCAGCATTTGGTTTCCCTTTTTGGCTGTAGCCTTTATCACGTTTTTGACTCAATGCAACCCATCTCCTTAAAAATAGAATACAACTATAACATGGATTAGAAGGAAAGAAATTATTCAGTGGAGGAATGAAGCCTGTAAAAGGCGCTCTCAATTGGACGAGATAGATGAGGACGGATCACATCAATGGCACTGACTATCTTTTCTAAATCTACTCCCGTTTCAATTCCCATCCTTGAAAGCATATAAACCACATCTTCCGTTGCTACATTTCCTGTTGCTCCTTTTGCGAAAGGACAGCCGCCAAGACCGGCAGCAGATGTATCAAACCGAATAATCCCTGCCTCGAGAGCTGCATAAATATTAGCCAACCCCATTTTTCTTGTATCGTGAAAATGAGCAGTAATCATATGATGAGGAAAACGTTCCCTTAATTTTGAAAATAGAGAAAAGCTTTCATTTGGGGAAGCCATTCCTATTGTATCCGCCACACTAAGTTCATCTGCACCGGCATTGATAAACTGCTGGCAAAGCTTGATTGTGTCAGCTTCTGCTATCTTTCCCTTATAGGGGCAGTAAAAAGCAGTGGAGATACAAGCCCGAACAAAATAGCCTTTCCCCTTTAATGCGATAATAGCGGGGAGCACCTCTTTCATACTGTCGGCTGTCGTTTTGTTGATGTTTCGCTTGTTAAACTCATCGCTTACACCGACAAATACCGCAACAGCCCGGCAAGGTGTCAGCAAGATTCGCTCCATTCCTTTACGATTGGGAATAAGAACGATATTTCTCGTTTTCATGTTAAGACACGAAGAGATGATGTCGGTTGCATCGCTCATTTGCGGGACCCATTTGGGTGAAACAAAGGAGGTTAATTCCATTTCCTGAAGCCCTGATTCCTGTAATCTAGTAATAAAATCTATTTTAACTGCAGTAGGAATAAAGTTTTTCTCGTTTTGCAGACCATCACGCGGACCAACTTCAATAATCGTAACTTTTTTTGGCAACAGAAGTGTCATTTTTTTTCCTCCACATCATAATCTCAATTTAGAAGGTGTAAATGTATTAAACGAATGAGACTTAAAATAGAATATCTATTTTTACTACCACTTTATGAAAGTAAGAATCGTATGATGCTCAAAGGTGCTGTCGAGCAATAGAAGGTGTGTGGAGGTTGAGTAATGAAGAGGATTTGTTCGTCGTTTAAAGAAGCAGTAGCGGAGATCAAAAGCGGGGCAACATTAATGGTAGGCGGATTTGGTTTATGCGGCATTCCGGAGAATCTAATTTTGGCATTAGTAGAGAAGAATGTACAAAATTTAACCATCATTTCCAATAACTGCGGGATAGATGATTGGGGGCTGGGTCTTCTTCTAAAAAACCGTCAAATCAAAAAAATGATTGGTTCTTATGTGGGTGAAAATAAAGAGTTTGAGAGGCAGGTACTTGCTGGAGAACTCGATGTAGAGCTTCTGCCACAGGGAACACTAGCCGAAAAAATTAGGGCCGGCGGAGCGGGAATTCCAGCCTTCTATACACCGGCAGGAGTTGGGACCCAAATAGCTAAAGGAAAAGAAATACGGACGTATTATGGGAAAGAATATTTGCTTGAAGAAGCTTTAATGGCGGACTTTAGTATTGTACGGGCGTGGAAGGGAGATAAGCTTGGAAACCTAGTTTATCATAAAACAGCCCGGAATTTTAATCCAATGATGGCTGCGGCAGGACGGGTTACGATTGCTGAAGTAGAAACATTAGTCGATACGGGTCAGCTTGAGGCGGACCAAATTCATACACCTGGCATCTATGTGCAAACCATTGTAGAAGGCAGACAGCAAAAGCGGATTGAGCGGTTACGGGTAAAACAAGATATGTGAACGTAAGGTTAACAATATACGAGGAGTGGTAGTATGAAGCCAAGCGGGGCTTAGAATCAAGGAAGAGAGGAGAAGTACATGACAAATGGAAAAGAAAGTGTCAGGGAAAAGATTGCTCGGCGGGCTGAAAAGGAAATTGAAAACGGTTTCTATGTAAACCTTGGGATTGGCATGCCGACATTAGTAGCGAATTATATTAGCGAAAATAAACAAGTGGTTCTTCAATCAGAGAATAGTCTCTTAGGTATCGGACCGTATCCGGAGGAACAGGAAGTTGATCCTGATCTAATTAATGCAGGGAAAGAAACAGTGACAGCGATAAAAGGAGCGGCTTATTTTGACAGTGCTGAATCGTTTGCCATGATTCGGGGAGGACACATTGATCTGGCAATTCTCGGCGGGATGGAAGTCTCTGAAACGGGAGATTTAGCGAACTGGATGATTCCAGGAAAAATGATTAAAGGAATGGGAGGAGCAATGGACCTTGTCCATGGTGCGAAAAAAGTAATTGTCATCATGGAACATACGAATAAAAAAGGCGAAGCAAAAATTTTGAAAAAATGCAGTCTGCCCTTAACCGGACAAAAGGTTGTCAATCGAATTATTACAGACCGGGCTGTTCTCGATGTCACTCTTCTTGGGTTAAAGCTCATCGAAGTGGCCAAAGGCTATACGGTCGAGGATATTATCCAATCAACCGAACCAGCATTAATGACAGATGACTCAGTCATCCTTGATGCTTACTAGTATGTGCCTATGTTTCATTTGCCGTTTCTTCCCGGCGAAGTCGTGATATAATATGGTCATCATCAGAAAAAGGGGATTTTGCCATGAAAAAAAGACAAGAAAAAAAAGCACAAGCACAAGAAAAACCGGTTACCCTTGGTGATCTCCTGAATGCCGATCTAGTTAATGAATTAAAGGGCAGGAAAAAAGAGCTAGAGAATCAAGAGGAACAAAAACGGTTAGCGCTGGAGGAACAAAAGCGGGAAGAACGTAAATTAAAGGAAAAAAATAAATCGTTTGAAGAAATGCTAAATGAAAGTGAGTTTAACTGGAAGGATTTTAAATAAGCAGAAGGAAAAGAGCCGGTCCTTAAGTAAGAGGATTGGCTCCTTTTCTTTTTGCTAAAAAATTAGCGGTGTGAAGTATAGTTATTTTCCTTTGTATGCTGTCTGATGAAGTCAATTTCATCATTAGTTAAAGCTTTGCTGCTGGCGGCACGAATGTTTTCTTTTAACTGCATAGCAGAGCTGGCGCCAACAATAACAGAAGCGACAGCAGGATGGGACAGGGTGTAATGAAGTGCTATTTCATTGAACGGACGATTCAATTGCGCCTTTAATGAAGGAAGCAGCTCTGTTAATTCAGAAAATGAATAATCCAAGTAACCATTTTCCTTTACAGAAGGTGATGCTTTTGCCAGCATTTGATCACTTAAGAGTCCCTTTGCCAGCGAGCCGCGGCAAACTGCACTTATCTGATGTTTATGCAATAGTGGAAGAGCTTCTTCCTCTGGTCGTCTGTCTAGAAGGCTGTATTGCATCATGACAGAGTCGATATTTGCTTTTGTTACATATTCTCGAATAACATTTGGCCGAATGGAAGAAATCCCATAATAACGGATATATCCTTCCTTTTTTAATTCTTCAAAAGCTTCAATAGTTTCCTCGATTGGATCATCCATTGTCCCCCCATGAAGCTGATATAAATCAATATATTCTGTGTTCAGTCTCATCAAACTTTTCTTGACAGCTTCCTTTATGTATTCTTTTGATGGATCCCAGTGCCAGCCATCTTTTTCTTTATTCCAACGGTTACCTGCCTTTGTTGCAATAATCACTTGATCACGGACGGATTTAAGTGAGGATCCAATGATTTTTTCATTTTCACCGTAATCATATAAATCAGCACTGTCAAAGTAATTGATTCCTTCCTCAAAAGCAGTCCGCAGAATAGATTCTGCCTTCTTAGCATCTGTACCAATTGACATACAGCCCAACCCAAGCTTTGAAACAAGTAAATCTGATTGACCTAAACGTCTTTTTTCCAAAAATAACACCTCCTATCCTATTTATACCATTTAATAGGTGCAGGCAGCCATAAAGGTACATTTTAGATTTTTTTCCTTTAAATAGAGTATGATAAAATAGATGTATTGCTAAATTTGAATAGAACAGGGGTTTTTTTAAAAATGAGTCTCCTAGAAGAAAAAACGTTATCTACAGAAAAAATATTTTCGGGAAAGGTTATTCATCTACAAGTAGATGAAGTAAAGCTGCCTAATGGAAAGACGGCCAAAAGGGAATTAATCAAACATCCCGGCGCTGTTGCTATCATTGCTATAACAACTGAAAATAGGATTGTGATGGTAGAGCAATTTCGTAAAGCACTTGAAAAGACAATCATTGAAATTCCTGCGGGAAAGCTGGAAAAAGAAGAAGAGCCGGCTGACTGTGCTAAGAGGGAATTGGAGGAAGAGACCGGCTATGAGTGTGAAAGCATGGAACTATTAAATTCTTTCTATACATCCCCTGGTTTTGCTGATGAAATTGTTCATGTTTACCTGGCAAAAGGTTTATCAAAAAAGGAAAATGCTGCAGGTCTTGATGAAGATGAATTTGTGAATCTCATGGAAATGACCCTTGATGAAGCACAGCAAGCGATTAAGGAGAATCGAATTTGCGACGCCAAAACGGTCTTTGCTGTTCAATACTTACAACTGCAAGAGGTGTTGGGAAAATAAATGAATCAATACTATACGGATCTTCATATTCATATTGGCCGGACCAAAAGCGGGAGAGCGGTGAAAATTACCGGAGCGAAAAGCTTAACTTTTTCCAATATTATTGATCATGCAAGAGATAAAAAAGGTCTAAATATGATTGGGATTATTGATTGTCATTCTCCGGAAGTGATTTTGGAAATGGAAGAGCATATGGCTGCAGGAGAATTAATTGAGCTAGCTGGTGGAGGACTTTCCTACGGCGGCTTAACCATTATTCCAGGATCTGAACTTGAGATATATGATGAAAACTGTCACGGGCCCATTCATGTCCTTTGTTTTTTTGCAGATATGAATGGGTTAAAAAGATTTTCCGGTTGGCTTGAGGACAATCTGAAAAATATTCATCTCAGTTCACAACGAATCTATGTAAGCGGAAAGGAGCTCCAGTACAAAGTAAAGGAATTGGGTGGTCTGTTCATCCCTGCTCATGTTTTTACACCGTTTAAAAGTTTGTATGGAAAAGGGGTTCAAGACTCATTAACAGAGGTGTTTAATGCTGAATTCATAGATGCTATAGAGCTTGGGTTAAGTTCTGATACATATATGGCAGATGGAATTAGAGAATTGCATTCGTATACGTTTATCTCTAATTCAGATGCCCATTCACTTGGCAAAATTGCCCGTGAATATCAAACGATTGCCATGAATGAGCCGACTTTTGAAGAATTAAGAAAGGCATTGTCCAAAGAGGGGGGCAGGAGGATAACAGCCAACTATGGATTAGATCCGCTGCTCGGTAAGTATCACCAAACGGCATGTGAAAAATGCCAGCATCCTTTTCATCCGGATGATGAGAAATGTGAAAATTGCGGTCATCATAAATATGTAAAGGGTGTAGCTGATCGAATTGCAGAGCTTTCTGAAGCTTGTGAAAACACCCCTGAGCGTCCGCCTTATATTCATCAAATTCCTCTCGAATTTATTCCGGGACTTGGACCGAAAATGAGAGAAAAACTATTAGATCATTTTGGCACGGAAATGGCCATTTTACATGAAGTGTCCTATGATCATTTAAAGCAGGTTGTCCCTCAAGCAATGGCTGAACGAATTATTGCTGCAAGAACGGGTACACTGCAGCTTGCAGCAGGCGGAGCTGGAAAGTATGGAAAGGTTATGTAGGGCTTCTAGTAAAATTTACTAGAATCGTCATAGATGGAATCTTCCTCTCATACAATGTAGTAATTGATTGGCAGGAGGAAGAGCAAATAATGAAGAAAAAAATGTACCAGAACATTGTCGTCACACACTTGCGAGAGCATTCCTCAATCTATCTCTTTGTGATTGTGCTATTTTTAATGGGAGTCATTTTTGGTGCAGTAGTTGTCAATAGTTTAAGCTTTAGTCAGAAGGAAGACTTGTATTATTATTTGTCACAATTTTTTGGACAAGTGTCAATTGGGAAAATAGCCACATCAAATGATTTATTTCTGCAGAGCTTTATGCATAACAGTAAATATATCGGAATGATGTGGCTTTTAGGTATCTCTATTATTGGTCTGCCTATCATTTTGATTCTATTATTCATAAAAGGAATGGTAGTTGGTTTTACCGTTGGTTTTCTTGTGAATCAGATGGGCTGGAACGGATTTCTTCTCTCATTTGTTTCTGTGCTGCCGCAAAATTTTCTCATTATCCCTGTATTTATTATTACAGCAACAGTTGCGGTTTCCATTTCATTGAAAATGATTAGACGGCAATTTATGAAGAAAATAAGTGAACCCATTTTGCCGATGCTTGGAAAATACGTACTATTATTTGTTGCAGCAGGCATGTTACTTGCTGTAGCAGCAGGGATTGAAGCCTATTTATCTCCCTCATTAATGAAAGCCGTTATTGATTCAGTGAAATAAAAGTATTAACTTATATTTAATATTATATTATAATTATTTCTAAATATAGATTATAATCATTTTAGTTTGACTCCATCACTTCATCTGCTATAATGAGAATGAACGTGGCGAGGAGGGAACTTCGATATGGAAACTAGAATAGAAAGAATTAAGAAGCAGTTGCACTCATCAAGCTATAAATTAACACCACAACGTGAAGCGACCGTTTGTGTTTTATTGGAGCATGAGGAAGACCATTTAAGTGCTGAAGATGTTTACCTCCTAGTAAAAGAAAAGTCGCCTGAGATCGGTTTAGCAACTGTTTATCGTACGTTAGAATTACTAACAGAGTTAAAAATAGTCGATAAAATTAACTTTGGCGATGGTGTTTCTCGTTACGATCTTCGTACAGAGGGAGCAGCGCATTTTCATCATCACCTTGTATGTATTGAATGTGGTACGGTTGATGAAATTCAACAAGATTTATTGGACGATGTAGAGGAATTAGTTGAACGTGATTGGAAATTTAAGATTAAAGATCATCGCCTCACGTTTCACGGAATTTGTTATCGTTGTCAGGGGAAAAAACAACCAAAACATAAATAAAAACAAAACCTTTTCTATTCCGGCAAATAGAAGAGGTTTTGTTTTTTTTTCAAGGATTGGAACAAATGATGTATAAAACTTGTCCAACATGGCATATGTATGAATATGAATATTTAGTAAAAACGAAATGATCTAGTTGTCTAGCTCCAGCGCCTAGCCCCTCTTGGGTCTAGCCTGTCTAGTGTCGGCTCCTAGGGACTCGGGACATAAGCCAATCACTTCGGAAGGCAAAGAACGCCTTCTGTCAGCGCTTGTCTTATGCCGGTCGTCCCTAAGCAAGTCGCCTATACATTTCGGTCAATCAGCCAAGAAGGTTAAAGAACAACCTTCATGCCGGCTTGTCTTATGCTATGCCTGAGGCTGATCAGACACTTGCACTTTTCTTATTTACATAAGTTATGTTGGAGGAAGAAGATGAAAACTTGGTTTAAACTGTTGTTTCAAACATTGAAGGTATTTGTCTTGTTTACAGGATGCACAATCCTTTTTTATTATGCTATTATGTGGTTAAATGAGGAATATGCAGAGTACCATCGTTATGATGAGCCTAAAGGTTCTGCTATTAAGGTAACAACTGTAGAAGATAATTACAATTCTAGCTGGTTTGATCGGTTAATTTTGTTTTATCTAAATGGGGAGTAATGTGTAAATGGATGATCAAATAAGAGATTTTACCCATTTTTTAATTGTAGAAAAAGGTCTGGCACAAAATACGATTGTTTCATATGAACGAGATTTAAAGAGTTACACGCAGTACCTTAAAAAAGTAGAACAGCTTGACAGTTTTAATGATGTGCAGCGCATTCATATTGTCCACTTTTTAGGGCATTTGAAGGAGCAGGGAAAATCATCAAGAACTCTGGCTAGACATATTGCTTCTATTAGGGCCTTTCATCAATTTTTACTTCGAGAAAAAGCAAGTGTTCACGATCCTTCTGTTCATATTGAGACACCACAATTAGAACGTTCGCTTCCAAAAGTCTTAAGCTTGGAGGAAGTCGAAATACTGCTTGATACCCCAAAGACAAGTGATCATTACGGATTAAGGGATAAGGCGATGCTAGAATTACTATACGCAACGGGGATTCGTGTCAGCGAATTAATTCGATTACAGATGGAAGATGTACATTTAACGATGGGATTTGTCCGTTGCATAGGAAAGGGGAATAAGGAACGAATTATTCCAATTGGGAAAACAGCAGTTCATGCTCTTGAACGATACATTGATAAAGGCAGAAGTCATTTCATTTCAAAAAAACAACAGGATAATGCCCTGTTTTTAAATCATCATGGCAGGCAATTGACGCGGCAGGGGTTTTGGAAAATATTAAAAAAGATTGTTCGTGAAGCAGGTATAGAGAAAGAATTGACACCTCATACGTTAAGACATTCCTTTGCCACTCATTTATTAGAAAATGGGGCGGATATTCGCGCAGTTCAAGAAATGCTCGGGCATGCCGATATTTCCACTACGCAAATCTATACACATGTAACTAAAACGAGGCTAAAGGACGTTTATAGTCAGTTCCATCCACGCGCTTAATAGACTGAGAGATTTATATAAGATTAAAAAGCTGCCAAAGATACTGGCAGTTTTTCTTTTAACGATTTATTGCTGCCCAAAAAGGGTAGCTTAAAAAGGAAATGGCTATAAAAAAGGCAAAATAGCCGCTGATACGTTTAGGGAGGTTAATTAAAAGAATGAATACGGCTTCATATAAATTTAAGCGAATCTTTTTAATTGTAATGGATTCAGTGGGAATAGGCGAGGCACCGGATGCGGAACAATTTGGTGATAAGGGCTCACATACATTAGGGCATATTGCTGAGAAAATGAACGGATTGAAAATGCCAAATATGGAAAAGCTCGGCCTCGGGTCTATTGAAGAAATACAAGGAATGAATAAGGCAGAAGCTCCGCTTGCCTTTTATACAAAAATGAAGGAAGCCTCAAGTGGAAAAGATACGATGACAGGTCACTGGGAAATTATGGGTCTCAATATTGATACACCATTTCGCGTTTTTCCAAACGGATTTCCACCAGAATTAATTTCAGAGCTTGAGGAGAAGACAGGGAGAAAAATCATAGGAAACAAGCCTGCAAGTGGAACAGAAATACTTGTAGAGCTTGGCGAAGAGCATATGAAGTCGGGAGCAATGATTGTTTATACATCAGCAGACTCTGTCCTGCAAATTGCTGCGCATGAAGAAATTATCCCGCTTGAAGAATTATATCAAATCTGCAAAATTGCTCGCGAGTTGACTCTTGATGAAAAATATATGGTTGGCCGTATTATTGCCCGGCCGTTTGTAGGAAAGCCTGGAGAGTTTCAAAGAACAGCAAACCGTCACGACTATGCATTAAAGCCGTTTGGCCGGACGGTAATGAATGAATTAAAGGATGCAGGTCTTGACGTTATTGCGATTGGAAAAATAAATGATATATATGATGGCGAAGGGGTAACCGAGCATTTTCGCACGGTTTCAAATATGGACGGAATGGATAAACTTCTGCAATCCTTCAAGATGGATTTTACAGGGTTGAGTTTTGTTAACCTCGTCGATTTTGATGCTCTCTATGGACATCGACGAGATCCAATTGGATATGGGAAGGCACTTGAAGAATTTGACCATCGCCTCCCGGAAGTGTTTGAAAACATGCGTGAGGACGATTTGCTGATTATTACAGCTGATCATGGCAATGATCCAACTCACGAAGGAACAGACCATACCCGAGAATATGTTCCGCTTCTTGTTTACAATAAGGAAATGAAAGGGGGAGAAGAGCTTCCGTTACGAGAGACCTTTGCAGATATTGGTGCAACCATTGCGGAAAACTTCTCTGTCAGCATGCCTCAATTCGGAAAAAGCTTTTATCAGGATCTAATCAAATAAAAAAGCACAAAGGAAGTACTTCCTTTGTGCTTTTTTATGTTTTGGCAAAAAACTTTTCCATCATTTTACACCTTCTGTATAAATTTGGTTTTTATGGAAAAAATGAAATTTATAGAAAGAATGGAGGGTTTTGTGATGAAACGACTTGTTTCTATTTTGCTTGCATTTATGCTGTTAATAGCAATTGCTGTACCATTTGCTTCGGCAGAAGAAAAGAGTGTTCAATTAGCAGAAAACGTAAAGTCAGCTATCTTAATAGAGCGTGATACAGGCAAAGTTTTATACGAGAAAAATAGTAATGAGCAATTACCGCCCGCTAGTATGACGAAGGTTATGACCATGCTGCTGATTATGGAAGCGCTCGATGAAGGTAAGCTCACCATGAATGAAAAAGTTCGTGCGAGTGAATATGCTGCATCAATGGGCGGTTCGCAAATCTTTTTAGAGCCAGGCGAGGAAATGACTGTACAAGAGATGTTAAAGGGAATCGCCATCGGCTCTGGGAATGATGCATCTGTTGCAATGGCAGAACGAATTGCTGGTTCAGAAGATGCATTTGTAGACATGATGAATAAAAAAGCAAAAGAACTTGGGTTAAAAGATACAAAGTTTAAGAATACTACAGGTCTGCCGGTAGAGGATCATTATAGTACTGCCTACGATATGGCAATCATGTCAAAAGAATTATTAAAGTATGAAGATATCACAAAATTCACAGGCACTTATGAAGCATATTTGCGTGAAAATACGGATAAAAAATTTTGGCTTGTTAATACAAATAAATTGGTTCGATTTTACCCTGGTGTAGATGGGTTAAAGACAGGTTTTACAAGAGAAGCCATGTATTGTTTAACAGCTACAGCTGAAAAGGACGGAATGCGGGTCATTGCTGTTGTGTTTGGTGCCCCTACCTCTAAAGAACGCAATGCACAAGTTACAAAAATGCTTGATTATGCTTTTAATCAATATAAAACACATCCGATATTTGAAAGAAACCATGTAATGGGAGCGGCCAAGGTTAGTAAAGGACAAAAGAAGAAAGTAGAAATGGTAACAAGTGAGTCTATTTCATTATTAACAAAAAAAGGTGAAACGATTGAGGATGTAAAGCAAAAGGTAACCTTAAAAAAGGATTTAAAAGCCCCGATTAAAAAAGGCGATCAAATCGGTACACTGACAATAAAGAAAAACGGCGAAACATTGGTCAAGAGTCCGCTTTTGGCTAAAGAAAATATTGATGAAGCAAGCTGGTGGGACTTATTTAAACGTTCTTTAGGCATATTTACAAGGAGTGAGTAATGCGGCCAGCTTCACAAACAATCATGCTTAAATGGCGGATTGTCGAAAAGATAATAGATGATAACTTTTTTTAGCGAATAGACACTAGTTTTGTTTAGGTGAAGGAAATAAAGAAGGACATATCGAAATGACTCACTAGGAAATAGCACTTATATAAGGAGGCTAACGAGTAGTGAGTCTGAACATTGATTTAGAAGTGAAACAAGACGTCTTATGTATCCGATTGTCCGGAGAACTGGATCACCATTCAGCAGATGAACTTCGAAAGCAAGCGGTGAATGCAATAGAAACTCATGGTATCCGCCATATCATTTTAAATTTAGAACATTTATCCTTTATGGATAGCTCTGGTCTGGGGGTTATACTGGGACGTTATAAACAAATAAAACAGCTGCATGGCGAGATGGTTGTTTGTGCAATCTCCCCGTCTGTTCAAAGATTATTTGATATGTCAGGCTTATTTAAAATTATTCGTCTTGAGCCTACAGAAGAAAATGCTTTGCAAAGATTGGGGGTTGCTTGAAAATGAAAAATATGATGCAGTTGCAATTTAGTGCACTTAGCCAGAATGAATCATTTGCCCGTGTAACAGTAGCCTCTTTTGTTGCGCAACTGGATCCAACGATGGATGAATTGACTGAAATCAAAACAGTTGTTTCAGAAGCGGTTACAAATGCCATTATTCATGGCTATGAAAGTGATTCAAATGGAATTGTTTATATCTCTGTTTCACTAGAAGATGGATATGTTGAGTTAAGTATTAAAGATGAAGGCATAGGAATACCGGATGTAGAAGAGGCTCGCCAGCCCCTTTTTACAACAAAGCCTGAATTAGAAAGGTCTGGAATGGGGTTTACGATTATGGAGAATTTTATGGATGACATCACAGTTAAATCGCAGCCAGGTAAAGGTACCGAGATCCGATTAAGGAAGCATTTATCAACAAGCAAAATGCTTTGTAATTAAGGAGTCTTGCCGATGGATGTGGAGGTTAAATCAGAAAAAAATCAACCTTATTTAAAAGACCATGAAGTCAAAGCGTTGATCAAAAAAAGTCAGGACGGTGACCAGAGTGCAAGGGATATGATTGTGCAGAAAAATATGCGCCTTGTCTGGTCTGTTGTTCAACGCTTTTTAAATCGGGGTTATGAACCGGATGATCTCTTTCAAATTGGTTGTATTGGTTTGTTGAAATCAGTAGATAAATTTGATTTATCGTATGATGTTAAATTTTCAACCTATGCTGTCCCTATGATTATTGGGGAAATTCAGCGTTTTATTCGTGATGACGGTACTGTTAAAGTCAGTCGATCATTGAAGGAAATGGGAAATAAAATTCGCAAGGCAAAGGATGAATTATCAAAAACATTTGGTCGAGTACCGACGGTAAATGAGATATCAGAGTATTTATCCATACCAACAGAAGATATTATTATGGCCCAAGAAGCAAGTCGTACGCCCTCCTCCATTCACGAAACTGTGTATGAGAACGACGGTGATCCTATTACATTGCTTGATCAAATTGATGATGGTAATGAAGGGAAATGGTTTGATAAAATTGCTCTTAAGGAAGCTATTCGAGAACTTGAAGACCGCGAACGATTAATCGTTTATTTACGATATTATAAGGATCAAACTCAATCTGAAGTCGCGGTAAGACTTGGGATTTCACAGGTACAAGTATCCAGGTTGGAAAAGAAAATACTGCAGCAAATGAAAGACCGTATGGATATTTAGCTCCATACGGTCTCTTTAGAACGTGAAAACTGTGTTGAGAAATAGATTTTTGACACATCTAAGCGGAAGTAGAAATGAAAAGGCAGGAGAAAACTCGTTTTCTCCTGCCTTTTCATTTCTACTTCCGCAACCGTTCAGCTAAGCTGAACGGCGTGTGAAATGTATATTTCACACGGATGAGTTAAAAATCTATTTCTCATATACCATTTATTGGAGTTCATGAGGATTAATTTGTAAGAAATACTAATGAGAAAGGAAATAGTTGTGTGGGATGTGAGTGTGTTGGAAAAAACGATTTATATTCGGCTTCGTAACCGCGTATTTGCTCGGCCTAATGAGAAGATATATTTGGAGGATATTACACAAATCATTGCCGAAGATGTGCTGCAAAAGCAGTTAAATCAACTCCTTGTATACAGCATATCTGATCAAGACCGAAATATTATCATTATTGACGTGATGAGGGTGATTGCTGCGATAGCCAAATATGATTCATCCATTGAAGTTCAAGTATTAGGTCCATCACAAACCATTGTAGAGGTAGTCTATAAGAAAAAGAAAGCATCTATTATTTTATTTACTCTAACATGGTTTTTATTATTTTTTGGTTCTATGTTAACGATTATGAACTTTCATGAAGATGTAAGCATGCAGAATGTTCACCAAAAACTTTATAAAATGATTACAGGCCAAGATAATGAAAAGCCGCTTTTATTTCAAATCCCCTACTCGATTGGATTAGGTTTGGGGATGATCATATTCTTTAATCATGTCTTTAAGAAAAGACTTAACGAGGAACCTAGTCCCCTTGAAGTTGAGATGTTTAATTATCAACAGGATTTAGATCAATATGTCATTATGCATGAAAATAAGGAAAGTATGAAAAAGCTCCATGATCATTAAACCATTATTTATTATTTTTCTTGGCTTTGCAGGGGGATTATCGGTAGGTGCCGGATATGTTGCTTTTTTAACTGTTCTTGGCATTATCCCGAGACTGACACAATTAACAAAAACGATGAAGTTGATTCAATGGTATGAATGGAGTGTAGTAATAGGCGCGGTTGCAGGTACAGTGGCGGTATTACAAAATCCGCATTTTCACTTTTTTCCTTTTGTATTAATTATTTTTGGTTTAGCAGGCGGCATCTTTGTAGGTATGATGGCAGGTGCATTAACAGAAGTACTTAACGTCTGGCCTATCTTGGCGAAAAGAATAGGTGTTGACGATAAAATTGCTATATTATTGATGGCGCTTGTATTTGGGAAAATTTTAGGTTCTTTATTTCATTGGATTTATTTTGTTGATCAATAGCATAGACACTTTTACCCGAAAGGACATCAAAACATGGAAGGTGCAAAAAGGCGAGTCATTTTAATAACGGATGGAGATAAGTATGCTCGTAAGTCACTTGAAATTGTAGCAAAGGAAATTGGCGGCCGATGTCTTTCTGTTTCTAATGGAAATCCATCAAGATTGGATGGTTCTACTATTGTAAAACAAATCAAAAAAGTGGTATATGACCCAGTCCTTGTGATGTTTGACGACAGCGGTTTTATTGGTGAGGGTGCTGGCGAAAAGGCATTGAGGTATGTTGCTGCCCATGAGGATATCGAGATTCTTGGAATTATTGCGGTTGCTTCAAATCCTAGGCATGAAGAGTGGACGAAGGTTGATGTATGCATTGATCGTGATGGTGAAATAACAGCCAATGGAGTTGATAAATATGGAATACAAGAATTGGAAGTGGGGAAACTTTACGGAGATACTGTTTATTGTCTCGATGAATTAAATGTACCTCTTATTGTCGGGATAGGAGATATTGGAAAAATGGCCGGAAAGGATCATTTTGAAAAGGGATCTCCGATTACTCGAAAAGCAGTTGAACTCATACTGGAAAGGAGTGGTTATGATGGAGGCAGAAACAAAAGACAAAAAACCGATTCCTGAATCTGTACGGGAAATTGAAGAATATATGAAGGAACGAGTCGGGCTTGGGAAAAGCTTTGATTTAGGGGTAAGAAAATTAAAGATATTACGAAAGGATGTTCACTTTTATTATGTAAATGGTTTATGTGATACTAGTTTTATTATTGAAATTACTGAGCAGTTGATAAAAATTAATGACAATGAGAAGCTTTCAACAAATCTTTTCAATATTGTTGAAAATAGACTTGTTCATCAGTCTGTTTCACCTATTAAGACAATGGATGAATTAGTAGACCAGGTTCTATCAGGCTTAATTTGTGTTGTTGTAGACGGAGCAGGAGAAGGACTTGTGGTTGATGTGCGCAGCTATCCAGGGCGTAATCCAACGGAGCCAGATACCGAAAAAGTAGTTCGCGGGTCTCGGGACGGCTTTGTAGAAAATATTATTATTAATACCGCTTTAACAAGAAGAAGAATACGAGATGAGCGCTTGCGGTTCGAAATTATGCGAATCGGTGAAAGAGGCAAAACAGATATTGCCATCGGCTATATTGATGGAATTGCCGATCAAAATCTGGTTGAAATCATTAGAAAGGAACTCCAGGCAATTAAGGTTGATGGCTTGACAATGGCAGATAAAACCGTTGAGGAGTTTCTGTTAAAACAAGGGTATAATCCATATCCGCTTGTCCGATATACCGAGCGTGCGGATGTTGCGGCAACACATCTCTTGGAGGGGCATGTCATTATTTATGTGGATACCTCGCCCAGTGTTATTATTACACCGACAACCATTTTTCATCATATGCAGCATGCCGAAGAATATCGCCAATCTCCTGGTGTGGGGACATTTGTACGCTGGGTAAGGTTTTTAGGGATTGCTTCATCCCTTTTTCTACTGCCTATATGGTTCTTATTTATTATGGAACCTCATCTTTTACCTAATAAAGTTTCATTTATTGGCCCTAATGAGTTAACGAATATTCCAGTGGTTGTGCAAATCTTTCTAGCTGATATAGGAATTGAATTTTTACGGATGGCTGCCATACATACACCAACCGCCTTGTCAAATGCCATGGGTTTAGTTGCAGCTGTCTTAATTGGGCAGATTGCCATCGATGTCGGACTGTTTGTCCCAGAAGTTATTTTATATATAGCAGTAGTTGCTATAGGGAATTTTGCCACACCAAGCTATGAACTTAGCATCGCAAATAAACTTGCACGACTCTTCATGCTTGTTTTGGTTGCGATTTTTCATACCCTTGGTTTAGTAGTTGGCGTCACAGTCTACATTATTTTATTATCTAGAATTAGGTCCTTTAATACTCCATATTTGTGGCCGCTTTTACCTTTTCATCCAAAGGCGTTTTTACAAATATTAATCCGGCGTGCTATACCTGGTTCACAAATCAGACCAAGTATTATTAAAACGCAAAACCGAATTAGACAGCCGCGCCAGTAGAACAGAAGCATGCCTGCTTCTGTTTTCTGTTTTTAATATGAAATGGACAAGTATTATTAATATTATTTGGATTATTTAACTTATTGCGATTTAAACTATGTTATGATAAAGTATTTTTTAAAATAGTGTGAAATGTAGATAAAAACACAATTATTGATACAGTTAAGTTATAGGAACGAGGGACGGTTATGTACTATTATGGAACCACTGCAGTAAATGATAAAGGACATTTAGAAATAGGCGGCGTTGATACAATTGAACTGGTGAAGGAATTTGGAACCCCGGTTTATGTTTACGATGTGGCATTAATCAGACAAAGAGCTAGAAGCTTTCGGGAAGCATTTGTTAATAATGAAGTCAAAGCGCAGGTTTCATTTGCAAGTAAAGCTTTTTCAACAGTAGCGATGGTTCAATTAGCCGAAGAAGAAGGTTTGTCATTAGACGTTGTATCTGGAGGAGAATTATTTACAGCAGCAGCCGCTGATTTTCCAATGGAACGCGTTCATTTTCATGGCAATAATAAAAGCAGAGAAGAATTAGAAATGGCCTTGGAATATAAAATTGGCTATATTGTGGTTGATAATTTTTACGAGTTAGATATGCTAGAAGAAATTTGTGCTGAAAAGAAGCAACAAATGGATGTTGTGTTAAGGATAACTCCTGGGATTGAAGCACATACTCATGATTATATATTAACTGGACAGGAAGATTCAAAATTTGGTTTCGGCCTTCAAAATGGACAAACTGAAGAAGCTTTACGTAAAGTATTACAATCCTCTTGGTTAGTTGCAGCTGGAATTCACTGTCATATTGGTTCACAAATATTTGAAACGACAGGGTTTATAGTTGCTGTACAGAAAATCTTTGAGAAGATGAATGAATGGAAAACAAATTTCTCCTTTGAACCGGCTATATTAAATCTTGGCGGTGGCTTCGGTATCCGCTATACAAGTGAAGATGACCCAAAAGCTGCTGCGGACTATGTAGTTGAAATTATTGCTGAAGTGAAAAAGCAGGCAGAGTTATATGCATTGAGTGTACCGGAAATCGGAATCGAGCCTGGTAGATCATTGGTTGGGGATGCTGGAATCACATTATATAAAATTGGTTCAAGAAAAGAAGTGCCAAATGTACGTAAGTATTTAGCAGTAGATGGAGGAATGACTGATAATATTAGACCAGCACTTTATCAGGCGAAATATGAAGCAGTCTTGGCAAATAAACCGCTTGAAAAGCCGACAGAGGTTGTTTCAATTGCTGGTAAATGCTGTGAATCAGGCGATATGTTGATATGGGATTTGCCATTGCCAGAAACAGATGAACAAGATATATTAGCTGTATTCTGTACTGGAGCTTATGGATATTCGATGGCAAACAATTATAACCGAATTCCAAGGCCGCCTGTTGTTTTTGTGGAAAATGGGAAGGCTGAATTAGTTGTAAAAAGGGAAACATACGAAGATCTAGTGAGGCTTGATCTTTCTTTAAACGAAAAAATAAAAGCTAAGCATCTGTAAGATGCTTAGCTTTTATTTTTTATTATTTTGAGAAAATAGCTTTAATGGCATCAATTATATTAATGAAAAATTGTTTTAGACTTTCAAGAAATCCTTGCCCTTCTTCACTTTCGAGATAATTGGTGAGTTTATCTTTGGCCGCTGTCAATTGATCTCCTACCTGATTCCAGTCAATATTTAATTCCTTTAGCTTGTTAAAGAGATCAAGCAGGCTTTGAAATTGCGCATCGGTTAATGTAATACCCAGCTCCTTAGCTGCATTTTCAATGATTGTTCGTAAATCTGCCTCCGTTTTAGGCGGATTATTGGCCATTTCTTCTTTGATTTTTGTGATTAATGCAGATGCATTTTCAGTTCCGATTTCATCACCTAGCTTAGCGGATTTGACCATTTCTTCATTTGCGGCCTGCTTTACATCTTCTGGAATTGCCTTTTCTGCTGATACTTCATAGGCTTTAATAAGGCCTGTTAATGCAGCTGTTCCAGATACCTCGAAGGGAGCTGTTATATATATTTTCGCATCTTTAACTCCTGCAGTAATGAGGGCATTTATATACATTTCATCTGTTACCCAGTTAATATTATTTGTTTCTACCTCTAGGCCTGAGTTTTTTTCGGCTATGGTAATAGCCGAGGACGAGATAGCCCTTGTTCCAATTAGTGATTTAGACACATAATTTCCTAAATACTGATGTTCCTCTGCGTTAGAAACAGTAATAATTTGTGCCTGATCCGGTGCATTCATTTCTGATAGAAGCATATTCTTTTGTTCTTCTGATAAATTTTCCCCAAGTGTGATAATCATATCACCTACTGCAACATCAGCAAATCCGCGAAACGGAAAAATAAGCAATGATAAAATTAGTAGAATCGCAACTTTAAAGTTTTTCATGATATCTTCTCCTTGTTTTGTTCAAGGTTATCCTACTATATATTAGCCGAGATTTTTGGGCAAACAGTTCACTTCTGTGTTTTAAGAAAAATGCTTATTTGTAGGATAACCGAATTAAGTTAATGCAACACAATCATACGAAACTTTTTAATGAAAGAAAAGCAATAGCTTAAATTTATTCACCTCAGCAAAAAACTTCTTATTGTTGAAACGGATATACAATTAGGCATTTTTAATAGAAACTTAATACTTCTAAGACGATTAGTGATTGAAAGATGAAGTTAAATTATGTATGATATTATAGTATAAAATAATTAGGTATTCCAATCGCACCGGTTAAAGTAGTTTAAAAATCTTTTGAAATGGTAAAACTAGATTTAATGTTTTATTAATGAGGGATTAATCATGCTAATTCGTTATAAAAAAACTTTTGAAAAAATTGCTATGGGCTTATTGTCCTTTATGCCTAATGAAAAAGATATAAAAAAACTCCAGCTGACAATTAGGCAATATGAATCAGACGAGAATTGGCGCTTGTTTTTATGGAAGGAAGACGAAGATATTATTGGTCTTCTCGGCGGCATTTGGATGGACGAAGCCACAATCATTATTCATCATATCTCTGTTAATCCATCACACCGCAGTCAGGGGATTGGAAAAAATATGGTGAGGGCTTTAAAGGAGTTATATCCGGATAAGCATATTGAGGCGAATGAAGAAACGAAGGATTTTTTTCATAAATGTATTTAAATAGAAGGTAGTGGCATATGCTCACTGCCTTCTATTTGTTTTTTTTTGCTTGGCTTTATTGCGCTCTTCAATGACAGTTGTACGATCTCTTTCTTTATGACGGTGCACAATTTGAGTATTAGTTAAGTCGCTTTCCAACAGCCATGTCATAGATAACTCTTTGCTACGTGCTTTGCATTGTTCCAATAACTCACTAGATTGGATAGGAAGGTTCATACTTTGATAGTCATGTCTTTCTTCGATGGCGGCTTTACGCTCCTTTATTTGGTCAACGAGAGTGAGAGGATTGAGTCCAAGTTTTTGGATAAGCTCCTCATTTGAAGAGATAATTCGTAAAGCTTTCTTTAGCGTTCTTAGAGCTCCGTTAAAATTACCTCGTCTATGATGATAATTAGCTACAGCCAGCTGGATAAGTCCGACCCACACAGACTCCTTATTTCTGATGTCAACTTCCTTCCAATATTCTTCTAGTAGTTCATGGCATTCAAAATAGTCGCGATCGCCATGGAAATGTACTAAAAAATCAATATATTCCAGTGGAAATGTCATTTACCCCTGCCCCCCTTTATAGTTTGGCTATATTAACGAATCATGTTAATCAGTTAGATTTTTGACTCATCCGTGAGAAATGTTCATTTCTCACGCCTTTCAGCTGTGCTGAAAGGTTGCTGTATGGTAATGAAGTGACAGGAGAAAATGAATTTTCTTCTGTCACTTCATTACCATACAGCTTTAGATGAGTCAAAAATCAACAATGTTAATAAACAAAGCTTAAAGTGTAAGTGTAACATAGGTTTTATTGATTCTGTTTACCAAATTTACTATTGGATTCATTTTATGTATCCTCTATACTAATTTAGTAGCAGAGTGAAGATGATTAGTTTAATGATTGTGAAAGCATTTGCTTTTCAACATTTAGAAAATAATAATAATGAAAAGTATTGGTGGAACATATGCAATATAATGTGAAAATTGATGCATTTGAAGGACCTCTTGATTTACTTCTGCATCTTATCAATCACCTTGAAATTGATATATATGATATCCCTGTAGCGAAAATCACAGAGCAATATTTAATATTTATTCATACAATGAAAGAATTGAAGCTGGATGTGGCTAGTGAGTTCTTAGTCATGGCGGCGACATTATTAGAGATTAAAAGTAAAATGCTGCTTCCTAACCATAATCCAACTGGCATAGATGATGAATTAGAGGTGGAAATGGATGATGATCCGCGCGAAGAATTGGTAGAACGTCTGCTTGAGTATAGAAAGTATAAGGAAGTGGCTGATGAATTAAAAACACTAGAACAAGAGCGGGGATTGATGTTTACAAAGCCTCCTAGTGATTTAACTGAGTACGCAAAGGATATTGAAATTGAAAAAAAGCCTGAATTAAATGTCTCCTTATATGATATGCTTGGAGCCCTGCAAAAGCTTTTACGACGAAAAAAACTGCAAAAACCGTTACTAACGAAAATAGCTCGCCAAGAGATACCAATTGAACAAAGAATGAAGGAAATAATAAGGGATTTAAAGAACACAAAAGGTCGAAAACGATTTGATGATTTATTTACGATACCAAATAAAGAACATATAGTGGTGACTTTTCTAGCAGTTTTAGAGTTAATGAAATTAAATGAAATCTTTGTTGAGCAGGAAAAAAACTTCGATGATATCTTTGTTACAGCAATGAAAGGAGAAGGCAACGATGGAGTTAATTAATTGGAAAGGAATCATTGAAAGCTTGCTGTTTGCTGCTGGTGACGAAGGACTTACATTAAAGCAAATAGCCCAAGTTCTTGAAATGGATGAAGTCTTGGCTAATCAGGTGTTACAGGAATTGATTACTGAATACAGTGAGAATACAAATCGGGGTATTATGCTTGTTGAACTGGCAGGAACCTATCAATTGGCAACAAAGAAAGAACACTCTATTTACTTAAAAAAACTCGTTGAGTCCCCTCACACAACAGCATTGTCACAGGCTGCTCTTGAAACATTAGCCATTATTGCTTATAAACAGCCTATTACAAGAATTGAAATTGAAGAGATTCGTGGTGTAAAAACAGACAGACCTCTTCAAACGCTTTCTGCAAAAGCTTTAATCAAAGAGGTAGGGAGAGCAGAAGGAGCCGGTAGAGCCTATTTATATGGGACGACAAAGGAATTTCTTGATTATTTCGGTTTGAAAAGTATTGAAGAGCTTCCGCCGCTTCCGGAGAAAGTAGATGATGTAAATGTACAGGAGGAAGCCGATTTGTTCTTTGAGCGATTTGAAGATCATTTTAATGTTTGATTTTTTAAACCATTTTTGTGGATATATGGTAAAATGAATAAAAATTAATTATTTTCTCATTATTTATTTTATTACATAAAATATCTTTCGAATATGAAAGATCGGGAGGAGTGGTTACTTGCTCATCAAAAGCAGTAGTGGATATGAATTGCAAAAGGAGAAACCCAATACCTCAGAGGATTTTTTTAATCGAAGCGAATTATTGATAGAAGAAAACGGTAAAGAGCGGGTGTTTCATGTTCTATATCTTCGCTATTTTGAAGAAAATCTTCAAGAGTATACACCATTTCAACAAAATCCAATTTTTAGAGTGGGAACGAGGGATATTGAGTTAAAGGACATGGCAGCATTGGCTTGTTTCATTAAACATCCTGAATATCGAAATCGGAAGCGGGTATATATAAAGGAGCCGACAGAATTCTCCTCATGCTTTGAAGGACTGGACATTGACAAACTAATGAGTTTATTTCAGGAATTAGAGGATAAGAAATCAAGTGTTTTTCGGTCCCACTCGGATTTTATAAGGCAATAATGAAAGTCATTTATAGAGGTGAATCCATTGGGAAATACTCTTGTACAGTCACAAATGAGAGACGTGAAGAAATTTCTTGAAGCAGCAATTATTGAGTTTGAATCTTTTTTAAACGAAGCTACGTTGAGTGGGCTTATCCAGGAAAAAGAAGGAAATATAGAATACTATAAAATGATTCTTTCTAATATACGTAAACTTCTTGTTTTTTGTGAAGAGTGTTTAGAGGTTTGCGGAATCATTGTTAAAAATGAACCATTTGCTAAAGCAGCTGCAGAAAAAACTCTTTATCGGGTTTATCACCAATGCATCGAAGAGTTTTTTTCCCCGAAAAGTGATGCATGGTTTGAGGAAAGTCGTTCTGCCTATACCGGGAAAAACTCGATAAAGTTTAGAGAGGAAACACCTTTAAGTGTAAAAGAATTGTTTAGAAAATTAGAAGGACCATTTCAAAAGATCCGTGAAGAGTTGGAATATTACGAAACAGACTATCGAACAAAAATGATTCAATCAAAATAAATCGAATGGAAAACCATCCCTAGGGTGGTTTTTTTCATTTCTATTTAGACTAATGGTAAAAAAACAGCAATAATTTCCTTTCAATTTCATAGGATAGTCACGGACCAGATTAAAAGGAAATGGGGGATGGTTGTGGGGCAATTCAATGATTATATTAAAAATGTGATGAAATGGAATGGCGATTTAAAACAATTTTTAGAAACAGAGCAGGTAGAAAGACATGCTGAAATTTGGAGTCGATTAGATAAATTTACTGATATTATGGGAGACATTTCTCAAAAGGATTTGAGTCAAGAGGAGCTCGAGAGAATACAAAGTGAAGCGGAAGTCCTTCATCGTGAAATGGAACAATATTTTGTCAATCGTCAGGAGCTTGGTACGGTCTATATGAATGAACCTTTTGTAGAAATTGGAAGCCATACTCTTCCTCCTCTGCCGTACACATATGATGCGCTTCAACCCTCTATTTCTGAAGAAATTATGCAGTTACACCATACAAAACATCACCAATCATATATCGATGGATTAAATAAAGCGGAGAAAAATCTTGAAAAGGCGAGGAAAAACGGTGATTTTTCCCTTGTGAAACATTGGTCAAGAGAGTTGGCTTTTCATGGATCAGGACATTATCTCCATACTATTTTTTGGCACAATATGAGTCCAAAAGGGGGAGGAAAACCAAAGGGGGCATTATTGAAGGAGATTGAAAAGTATTTTGGGAGTTTTGATGCATTTAAAAAGCATTTTAGTGAGGCTGCAAAACAAGTGGAGGGAGTGGGTTGGGCACTTTTAGTATGGTCCCCAAGATCCAGACATTTAGAAATTCTACAATCGGAAAGACATATGCTCTTAACGCAGTGGGATACGATTCCGCTTCTTGTCTTAGATGTGTGGGAGCATGCCTATTATCTGCAGTATAAAAACAACAAAGCAAATTACGTTGATAACTGGTGGAGTATTGTAAGCTGGAAAAATGTTGAAGAGCGCTTCACAAAAGCAAAGGAGCTAAAATGGAAGCCTTATTAACTAGAAAGCGGAACCGCCTTGCCCGGGGACGACAGGCTTAAGATGGCTCGAAGTGAAGGTTGTTCTTTAACCTTCACTTCGAGACAGATTAAGACCCGAGTCCCTAGGCGGTGTAGCTAGACATAGAAAGCGGAACCGCCGTCAAAACATGTTTGGGCTCTTTTTTGTCATATAAAGGGACTTGCCTTGCATAGACTTGTACTAACGATTAAGGAGAAGAGGGATTGTGGTATGAAAATGTTAAAAATCGTAATCATTTTGACCCTTGTCACCTCAACCTTCTCACTGTATTTTCCCTTTAGAGCCGAGGCCTCTGCTTATGCTAGTGCTTCAAGCGCTGTTTTAATGGAACAACAGTCAGGAAGGGTTTTATATGAAAAAAAGGCTCATCAAGTTAGACGAATTGCCAGTATTACAAAAATTATGACAGCCATTTTAGCTATTGAATCTGGAAAGTTAAATGAAACTGTTACGGTTAGTGAAAAGGCAGTGAGGGCAGAAGGCTCTTCTATTTACTTAAAGCCTGGAGAAAAGATTAAGCTCGAGAATCTCGTTTATGGTCTAATGCTGCGGTCTGGAAATGATTCAGCAGTGGCTATTGCTGAACATGTTGGCGGGAGTCTGGATGGCTTCGTGTATTTAATGAATCAAAAGGCTGCTGAAATTGGAATGGAAAACACTCATTTTGCTAATCCCCATGGACTTGATGATCATGAAAATCATTACTCAACCGCTTATGATATGGCTTTGTTAACGAGATATGCAATGATGAATGATACATATAAAAAGATTTCGGGAACAAAGGTGCATCGAGCTCCAAATCCAACAGAAAATTGGGACAGGGTGTGGAAAAACAAGAATCGTCTCCTTACCGAATTATATGAATATACAACAGGAGGAAAGACAGGTTATACAAAAAGAGCAAAAAGAACACTTGTAACAACTGCAACTAAGGAAGGGCTTGATCTCATTGCAGTAACATTAAATGGACCGGATGATTGGAATGACCATATTAATATGTATGAGCACGGTTTTAAGCATTATGAGCTAGTAAAAGTGTTGAAAGAAGGATTCGTAAAAGGAATAGATGATTCCTTTTATAAAAAGAAGGTATATGTTAAAACGGATATTTTCTATCCTGTGACTGAAGAGGAGCGTGATCGTTTTAAAATTGAATATAAGCTTCAAAAACCAAAAAAAGAGTGGCGTGAGAAGGAGAGCGTACCAGATATAGTCGGCAAAGCCATCATCTATTTTGATCATAAACCTGTAGAAGAAGTACATCTTTACTATAAATACTCAAAGACTAAAGATAAGCAATCATTTTTTGATTCTGTCCGTAAACTATTTCTCATTCAAATCGGTGTGAAAACAGATGGTTAATATCATATGGATTTTATTAACATTGATTGGAATTGTATTTGCTATGGTAAATGGAACGATGGAAGAAGTAAATGAAGCTATTTTTAAAGGAGCATCAGAAGCTGTTACGCTTTGCATAGGGTTAATCAGTGTATTGGTTTTCTGGCTTGGCATTATGAGAATTGCTGAAGAGGCAGGACTGCTTACAAAGTTAGCACTGCTATTTCGCCCAATTGTAAACAAAATATTTCCAGAAGTGCCTAAAGATCATCCGGCAATGGGATATATTCTATCGAATATGATGGCTAATTTATTTGGGCTAGGTAATGCAGCAACACCGCTTGGAATTAAAGCTATGGAGGAATTGAAAGAATTAAATGGAGGCAAAAATGAAGCAAGCCGATCAATGGTTACCTTTCTTGCCGTTAATACCTCGAGTATCACGTTAATTCCAACTACAGTGATTGCTATTCGCATGAATTATAATGCTTCTTCTCCTACAGATATTGTCGGACCAACCCTTTTAGCGACATGCTTCTCAGCTGTGGGAGCTATTTTGATTGACCGCTGGTTCTATTATCGAAGATCCCGGAAGCGAAAAGGATGATGAATGATGGAGATAGTGTCTATAATATCCTTATGGTTTATTCCTATATTGATAGGATTTATCCTTTTATATGGGACATTTAAACGAGTGCCAACCTATGAAAGTTTTGTTGAAGGCGGGAAAGAGGGGATTAAAATTGCATTTTCAATTATTCCGTTTTTGGTAGGAATGCTTGTAGCGATATCCATTTTCCGGGCTTCAGGAGCACTCGATTACTTTATGAATTTAGTACGGCCGTTTTTAGAAGCTATCGGTGTTCCGGCGGAAATTGCACCTCTTGCACTTATCCGTCCTATTTCGGGGAATGCTGCGCTTGGGATGACAAGTGATCTTATTGCGGCGCACGGACCGGATTCGTTTGTAGGCCGATTGGCAGCTGTTTTGCAGGGAAGTACCGATACAACCTTTTATGTGTTAACTGTTTATTTTGGAGCAGTTGGGATAAAAAAAATGGGCGATGCTTTAAAAGTTGGACTTCTTGCTGATTTAGTCGGAATCATTGCAGCTATTGTCGTAGTTGTTCTAGTATTTTAAAAAAACACAGACGCTAAATTATACTAAATTTAGCGTCTGTGTTTTTTTATGTTAATAGTGGTCTAGATTCAGCGCTTTTCTAAATGACTGAACGATTTATCACTTTTATTTTGAAAAAATAATATATTGTGGCATAATTCAAGATGAAAGATTTGAAAAATGATGGAAGTTATACAAATAGAGGTGACTAAATGGAAAGACTGCAAAAAGTAATAGCTCATGCTGGTTTTGCATCGAGAAGAAAAGCAGAAGAAATGATTCTCGATGGCAAAGTAAAGGTGAATGGAAAAGTGGTAAAAGAGCTGGGAATAAAAGTATCTGCAACGGACCGTATTGAAGTTGAGGGTATTCCGGTGGAAAAGGAAGAGCCGGTTTATTTTCTTTTTTATAAGCCTCGCGGAGTTATTTCCAGTGTTCAAGATGAAAAGGGAAGAAAAGCGGTTACTGATTACTTCCCTGAAATCAAACAACGGATTTATCCTGTGGGCAGACTTGATTACGATACATCAGGTTTATTGCTGCTAACGAATGATGGTGAATTTGCCAATCTATTGATGCATCCAAGGAATGAAATCGAAAAAGAGTATATCGCAAAGATTAAAGGAATTCCATCAAAAGAACAGTTAAGAAGTTTAGAAAAGGGAATTGTGCTCGAAGATGGTAAAACAGCACCTGCACGAGCTAAAATGCTTTCACTTGATAAACGAAAGGGAACTTCAATTATTCAGTTAACCATTCATGAGGGAAGAAACAGACAGGTGCGCAGAATGTTTGAGGCAATAGGGTGTCCAGTTATGAAGCTGCGCCGCGAAAGGTACGCATTTTTGACACTCCATGGTTTGAAAGCTGGGGAAGCAAGAGAACTGACAGCGCATGAAGTAAAGCAACTTCGTGTGATGGCAGAAAATTCATAGAAGTGTCATCACTGTTTTTCTTGCAAAAATAACATAGATATGCTGAAAATGGTATAATAGTGTCAAACTACAAAATTTTCTGATATTATGCTAGTAAATTGTTTGTGTTTCTTGTCTTATGACGTTGCAAGGGGAGGGGGGATAAAATGAAGAAACGGCGCTTATGGATGAGAACGATTATACTGTCCTTGTTGGTAGTGGCTGTCGGATATTCATTATATGCAAACGCTACAAAGGATAAGGTTCAGAAAGTAGAAATTGGTGAAAAAGCTCCTGACTTTGAACTTGTTGACCTTAATGGAAAAACACATCGGCTGTCAGACTATGAAGGTCAGGGAGTATTTTTGAACTTTTGGGGAACCTACTGTAAGCCTTGCGAAGAGGAATTTCCTTATATTGACAATCAGTACAAGCAATTTAAAAATCAAGGTGTTGAGGTGCTGGCTGTTAATGTGGGGGAAACAGAATTTGCTGTTAATCAATTTATGAAACGTCATAATTTAACTTTTCCTACTGTCATTGATAAAACAAATGATGTTCAAACAGCATATGGAATTAATCCATTACCAATTACCTTCCTAATTGACAAAGAAGGTAAAGTAGTGAAATCTCATACTGGACAATTAACTGAAGCAATGGTACATGATTTTATGAAACAAATACAACCTTGAACATGGGGAGTTTTAATAGATGAAAGAGGTAAAGTGTGATTGTGGGCACGTCAATCCGCACGGAACATTACTGTGTGAGGCGTGCGGAAAAGTATTAAATGAATTGGAGCCAGACCAGCAGCTATTAGACATGAGGTATGAGGGCAGTGCTCGCCGCTCACAGACTTATAATAAAACAATTATTGATAAGATATGGAATTTTTTCTCATCCGTTAAAGTTGGCGTAACTTTAATTGTTGTTACATTGATTGCTTCAGCGTTAGGAACAATTTTTCCGCAAGAAATGTATATTCCTCCAACGATACCAGCTTCTGAGTATTATAAGGATCAATATGGAACAATAGGACAATTATATTATGAACTGGGATTTCATAATTTATACAGTTCGTGGTGGTATTTATTATTAATTGCTTCTATAGGGGTTTCCCTTGTGATTTGCTCATTAGACCGTGTTGTACCTCTTTACCGTGCATTAAAAAAGCAAAACGTAACAAGACATGAAGGCTTTTTAAAACGCCAGCGTTTATTTGGTAAATCGAATGCAGCTGTTCATGACGACACATTTAATCATATTAAACAAAAATTACAAGCAAAGCGTTATCGAGTAAGAGAAGAAGATGGAAATATTCTTGCTGAAAAAGGCCGCTTTTCCAGATGGGGCCCGTATGTAAACCATATTGGACTAATCATCTTTTTAGTTGGTGGAATGCTTCGTTTCGTACCGGGAATGTATGTAGATAAAGTACTTTGGCTCCGTGAAGGAGAGACAAAGGTGATTCCGGAAACAAAAGGCGAGTATTATTTGGAAAATGAGAAGTTTGTCCTTGAAGTATACGATCCTAAAAAGGATGGGGAAGTATTTGATGCTGCACTTGAACAGACAGGTATGGTTCCGAAAAATTATCAATCAAATGTAATCCTATATAAAAAGAAGGGTGATTCGATTCCAGGCGAAACACCTGAGCTTGAAAAAGTAAAAGATGATAAGATTCGTGTAAACGAACCGTTGAAATTTGAAAAATTTGCTGTCTATCAGTCTGAATATAAGCTTAATCAATTAGATAAAATGACGTTTGCATTAACGAATAAAGCTACAAATGAAGAATATGGAACGATGACGGTTGATTTATTGCATCCTGAAGAGAAATATAAACTTTCCGAAGATTATTATGTTGAAATGCTAAGCTATTTCCCAGATTTTCAATTTAATGAAGAGGGAGAACCATCGACAAAGTCAAGTATTCCAAATAACCCAGGTTTTGTGTTTAAAATGGTTACACCTGATAAACCAGAAGGTGAAGTTAGCTTCGTAGCGATTCGTCAAAACATTGAGCCTTTTGGGGATAATCAATATAAAATGACCTTTAAGGGTGTTGAAACGAAAAATGTAACAGGATTGACTATTAGAAAGGACTTAACACTTTGGATCCTTGCTCTAGGCGGTGCCATTTTTATGATTGGAGTAGCACAGGGTTCCTATTGGAACCATCGTCGGATTTGGATTCGAAAAGTAGATGGAGAGATATGGTTAGCTGGACATACAAATAAAAATTGGCATGGACTTAAAAAGGAAATAGCAGCAATTTTAGAGGGAACTGGTATTTCAGAGCCTATTGATCAACTAGATAAAGAAAAGGACGGATAAGGGGGAAATAGGTTGGTAAACCTAAGTAGTAATTTATTATATACAGCTTTCGTTCTCTATTTAGTTGCACTCGTTTTTTTTGGAGGGGCGATTAGGGATAAGCGAAGTCTTCGAGGCAAGAAGGGTTTAAATCGTTGGGCGAAATTAGGAATAATTATTACCGTTATTGGTTTTGCAGCGCAGCTGGGATATTTCATTACGCGCTGGATTGCTTCGGGACATGCTCCTGTTAGTAATTTGTTTGAGTTTACAACCTTTTTTGGTATGGCTATTATCGGTGCTTTCATCGTGATATTTTTTATTTATAAAACTCCGCTATTGGGTTTGTTTACATTACCAATTGGAATCCTGGTTATTGCATATGCAAGTATGTTTAATAGAAATATTACACCCTTAATCCCTTCTTTACAGAGTGATTGGCTTCATATTCACGTGACAACCGCAGCTCTAGGTGAAGCAATCTTGGCGATTAGTTTTGCGGCCGGGTTAATTTATCTTGTTAAACATGTGAATCAAGCGAAACGGAGCAAAAGTACATTTTGGCTTGAAATAGTTATGTTTGGGTTAATATGTACAATAGGATTCATTACAGTAACAACTGCCTTTTCTGTTATGGATTATAAGGCAGGATTCAATTGGGTTGATAAGGGTGGTGCAGAAGCAGAAGTTGAATATACCATGCCGGCGCTGGTTGGACCTCATGAGGGAGAACTTCTGACAAAAGAAAATTTTGAGCCAATGTTATATATGCCTGCCATTATTGATGCGAAAAAACTTAATACGGTTATTTGGTCAGTGGCTGCCGGACTAGTATTATATGGTCTCATCAGATTGATAGCCAGAAAACGTATCGGTGAGCTTTTGAAGCCGCTAGTAAAAAATATTCAGTCAGATCTTGTTGACGAAATCAGCTATCGGTCTGTCTTAATTGGATTCCCTATTTTTACGTTAGGTGCTTTAATCTTTGCCATGATTTGGGCACAAATTGCATGGACACGCTTTTGGGGCTGGGATCCAAAAGAAGTTTGGGCACTGATTACTTGGCTTTTCTATGCAGCCTTTTTACACCTAAGGCTGTCAAAAGGCTGGCATGGTGAAAAATCTGCTTGGTTAGCTGTTATTGGATTTGTTATTATTATGTTTAACCTTGTTGCGGTTAATTTAGTTATTGTTGGTTTACACTCGTATGCGGGTTCATGATGAATATTATTTTATTTTTGCCTCACTTTTTAAGTGCAGGCTTTTTTTAAAAAGAATTTTTTTTGTCAAAGCCTATGAAATCATAGAAAAAACCCAATTCTTTATGTACAATAGACTTGCTAGGAGGGTATTCTTTTGGATAATAATGTGAAAATATTAGTGGTTGATGATGAAGAAAGAATCAGACGTTTATTAAAAATGTATTTGGAAAGGGAAAACTATGTAATTGAAGAAGCTGAAGATGGAGATGAAGCGCTGTCAAAGGCATTGGCAAATGATTATGATGTCATTCTCCTTGATTTAATGATGCCAGGTAAGGATGGAATTGAAGTGTGCCGTGAATTGCGTGAAAAAAAAGGTACACCTGTTATTATGCTGACGGCAAAAGGTGAAGAAGTAAATAGAGTTCAAGGTTTTGAAGTTGGTACTGACGACTATATCGTGAAACCTTTTAGTCCACGTGAGGTTGTCTTACGGGTAAAAGCATTACTAAGACGTTCTGTAAAAACGAATTATATTCAAACGGAACCTGTTACAAAAGATATCATTGTTTTCCCGCATTTAACAATCGATAATGATGCCCATCGGGTAATCGCGAATGGTCAAGAAGTCAGCTTGACACCGAAAGAATATGAGTTGCTCTTTTTCCTCGCAAAATCACCTGATAAAGTATTTGATCGTGAACAATTACTAAAAGAAGTATGGCATTATGAATTTTTTGGTGATTTACGAACGGTTGATACACATGTTAAGCGCTTACGTGAGAAATTAAATAAAGTTTCAGAGCAGGCAGCTAAAATGATTATTACTGTCTGGGGAGTAGGATATAAATTTGAGGTCATTAATGAATGATGTTTTGGCGAAGTGTAGTTGTTAAACTGTGGTTTACCATTCTTTTACTGGTGTCGTTTATCCTTTTTATCGTTTCCATTATGATTATGGAATTTTTACAAAATTATTCGACATCGCAAAATGAAGAAAATTTGGTTCATAATGCTGAAAAAATTGCAGAAATTGTCGGAAAATATGATCTTTCAACTGCTCTAGAAATTTCTTGGGAATTTGTTAATGATGTAACCAACGCTACGATTGTCTTGAGTCCACAGGAGTATTACACGTCACCTGAAAAGGAGAATACGCTTAAACTCCCTGTTACATACTTTTTTGAAGATAACGAGTTAGCGAAAGTAATGGATGAAAAGAAAACGAAAAGGGTTGTTACTTCCTTTACTGCAGGAAATCAACAGACAGATGCTGATCAGCTTATTATTATTGGTGTGCCTTTAAACCTTCAGGATGGCCAAAACGCTGCTGTCTATATATATCAATCGGTTGAGGTAGGAAAAGAAACAGCAAGAGAAACAACTAAATTTATCTTACTCGCTGCAGGTGTAGCCATTATATTAACTACCTTTTTTGCTTTTTTCTTGTCAACAAGGATTAACGCACCGCTCCGGAAGATGAAACAGGCTGCTTTTGAAGTGGCACGTGGTAAGTTTGATACAAAAGTTCCAATTTTAACCCACGATGAAATTGGAGAATTAGCCACTGCTTTTAATCAGATGGGCAGACAGCTGAAATTTAATTTAAACGCTTTAAGTCAAGAAAAAGAACTTCTGTCCAGTATTTTAAGCGGGATGGTTGATGGTGTTATCACGTTTAATCGAGATGGAACCATTCTAATGACCAATCCGCCCGCCGAATTGTTTTTACAAAGCTGGTATTATGAAAAGAAAAATAAGGAAAACAGTTCTGACGCTGTACCATCGAAGGTAATGGAATTGTTTGAATTAGCCGTAAGTACGGAAAAAGAGCAGATAGGAGAAATAACTCTCCAGGGACGCTATTGGGTAATGATTGTGAGCCCGCTTTATAGCCATAAGAGTATCCGCGGGGCTGTTGCTGTTGTTAGGGATATGACGGAAGAACGAACACTAGATAAAATGAGAAGTGATTTTATCGCCAATGTATCTCATGAACTGAGGACCCCTATTGCTATGATGCAGGGATATAGTGAAGCCATTGTCGATGATATTGCGGAGTCTCACGAAGAGAAAAAAGAAATGGCTAAAATCATTTATGATGAATCACTGAGAATGAGTAGACTTGTCAATGAGCTGCTTGACCTGGCAAGAATGGAATCTGGATATTTTAACTTAATGTTAGATAAGGTTGAAATTGGACCATTTTTGGATAAAATCAACCGTAAGTTTCAAGGATTAGCTAAGGAAAAGAAGATTTCTCTATTGTTTGATAGAGAAAATGATGAGGGAAGCTTTGAGTTTGATTCAGATCGAATTGAACAGGTATTAACTAATCTAATCGATAATGCGATTCGTCATACTCCGGAGGGCGGTTCAGTTACAATTATCGAACGCAGCGATGAAAGAGGACTGTCTATTGAAGTAAAGGATAATGGAGCTGGCATCCCTGAAGAAGATTTGCCGTTTGTTTTTGAACGTTTTTATAAGGCAGATAAAGCAAGAACGCGTGGCCGGTCTGGTACAGGTCTTGGATTGGCTATTGCTAAAAATATCATTGAAGCACACCATGGTCATATTACTGTACAAAGTATTCTTGGGAAAGGGACAATCTTTTCGTTTAATCTGCCGAGAAATGCAAAAAAAAGTTAAAACTTGCCGATTGTTCTTGATTCACAAGAAACAAAAACACTTGTCATCGACAGGTGTTTTTTGTTTGTAAATATCTGTTTTTTTCTTGTATAAAATCTTCCTTTTGGCTGCATTCTAATAGATGTGTTTTTGCAAGAACCGGAGTTCTAAATTCAGCCAGGCTTTCATAGTGTGAAAAGAGGTACAAGTACAAGGAGGAAAAGAATTGCGAGAGTACATAAAGCGTTTTTTGATTGCTGGAATAATGGCTGTGTGTGTTAGTTTATTATTCTTTGGAATAAAACACGCTGAGGCTGCCAGCAGCATTAACGAGGTGACAGCCAATTGGATGTGGCCGTCTGATGGGGTTATTACTGATTCTTTTGGTACAAGACAGGGACAGCATATGGGGATTGATATTGCATCATCCCCAGGTACTTCTATACATGCAGTGGAAAACGGAGTTGTCTCTAAATCGTATTACTCTGATACATATGGAAATGTAGTGTTCATCAAACATGATAAAAACTTTGAGACAGTATATGCCCATTTACAGGCAAGAATGGTCCAAAAAGGGACAAGAGTGCACAAGGGTGATGTCATTGGAAAAATGGGCAGCACAGGAGATTCATCTGGTGTCCATTTGCATTTTGAAGTACATCAATCACATTGGACAGTTGATAAAAAAAATGCGCTTAATCCGATGCTGGCATTAGGCGAGGTAAAGGTTGGACAAGCAGTTGCTGCGGTCCAAAAAGATCAGTTGGCAGTTGAAACAGCTGGTCGCCTAATGGATGATGTAAAAGCTGAATATGTCGTTCAGGCTGGTGATACATTGTATTCTATTGCGAAAAAAATGAATATAAGTGTTTGGGAATTAAAAGAGAAAAATCATTTGAAAAATGACCTTATTATTCCAGAGCAAAAGTTGATTCTAAAATAATGCGAAAAAGAACAAAAGGACAAGCTGTCCTTTTGTTTTTTTATGGAGATTTTGTTGAAAAAATGGCGATAGAAAAGATAAATGAATAATTTTTAAACTAATGGATTCACAAGGGTGTAATCCCCTAGTATAATTAACTTGTAAAATAAAATAAGATCTATCTTCGGGGCAGGGTGAAATTCCCGACCGACGGTGATGAGATGAGATTCTCTAAGCCCGTGAGCCTGATTTTTTAGGCAGGATTTGGTGCAATTCCAAAGCCGACAGTACAGTCTGGATGGGAGAAGATGGGGGTTTGGCAGCATTCAAAAATTTTAATTATTGAATGTTTATTAAGCATACCTTCTAATAAAAATTCTCCCTCAAGTGATAAGGCTTGAGGTTTTTTTGTGGAATTTTTATCAGGTATAAAATGCTAAACCTGCTTCTTTGGAGATGATGGATCCAAAAGAAGGAGAGAAAGTAAAATGGGTAAAGGTCAAAACAAAGTAAGAGCACTAGTGTCAATTGCTATGTTAAGTAGCATAGCGTATGTTTTAATGTTGGTGAATTTTCCAATTCCGCCGTTTCCAAACTTCTTAAAAATCGACTTCAGTGATATTCCGGCATTAATTGGGGCTTTAATTTTTGGTCCAATGGCGGGTATCTTAGTTGAATTATTAAAAAATGTTCTTGATTACTTTATGACAGGCAGTGAAACTGGCGTACCTGTAGGTCATATGGCGAATTTTATTGCAGGAATTCTTTTTATCCTGCCAACTTATTATATCTATAATAAAATGAAATCTAAAAAGGGCATGACGTTTGCCTTAATTATTGGATCCATTTTAATGTCAGGCATTATGAGTATTCTTAATTATTATATTATTTTACCGGCATATACATTTTTCCTTAATTGGCCAGCAATGAGCGGAACGGAAATACGTCAATATATTGTTGCAGGTATTCTCCCGTTTAATTTAATAAAAGGTTTGGCGATGTCCCTTGTATTCATGCTTCTTTTTACAAAAATGGGAACATGGCTAAATAAACAAACTTCCTATAAGGAGTATAAAATCTAAATATCATGCACGCGATGAAAAGCACCTTAACGGGTGCTTTTTATCGCGTGTATAAAAAACAGTATGAAACAGCCGTGAAAAAAAGCCCCCTGAAAGCAGAGAGCTTTTTTTGCTGGAATTATTCGAATTTAGTTGCGTCTCCGTCAAATGGCTCATCAGCAACTTTAATTGAATCTGTAGGACAGCCGTCAAAAGCATCCATCATATCATCAATTAATACATCTGGAATTTCGACAGAACCTTGATTATCATCTAGTGTTACGAATGCAATACCTTCATCATCATAATCATAAATGTCTGGTGCTGCTGCTCCACATGCTCCACATGCGATACATGTTTCCTTGTCTACGATAGTATATTTTGCCATTAATAAAACCTCCCAAAAAATATAAGCTTTTTATTGTTATCGTCTAAACGAAAATATTTCAACGATAAACGCTTTTCTAATCCCTATTGTAAAGCTGTATGAAAAACTTTTCAATAGAAAAAATATTGAGAATACCATTTAAGCTTTTTATTATGAAAAACGTGAAACATATATTATAATAACTAGTTCCACTTTTTCATGATATGATGTAATAAGACAAAATTCTGTGATTTGTATTACGGTGTTCATTATTTTGACAAAAAAAGATAAAATATGGTGATGAAATAATGCTGACATTTAATCAATTGATTATTCTATTTTGTTTACATAAACTTCAAGGTGAACGAACAATCTATTCCATTTATCATTTATTACATGGGAAAAAATCTTCGCAGACTATTCAGGATGCCCATTTATTTCAGTTAACCCCTTTTTTTCAAACCGATACGAATATGAGCAGAGAGTTATTGGAAAAAAATATTTCCTTCTTGTTAAACGAGCAGTTAATTGTTGAAAAAGCAAATCAGCATTATTCCGTTACATTAAAAGGCGAGAATCGGCTAAATCAAGCGTTAGCGCAAACGCCGATACCTAATCATTTAAATGGCTGGAAATATCAACGAACAGCTATTGTGTTTTGGGAAAGATTATCTCTTGCTATTCAAGTTATTTCGCATTTAAAAAAACGTGAATCAAAGTATATACCTATTCAAAGAAAAGCGGATACACTTTTGTGGATGAGACAATTTCTTAAGCAAAATAGGCTGAGCAGAGATGCTCTCGGATTGCAGTTATATGAAGAATTGGTCATGTGTTTAGAAAGTGACTTTTCAATAGTGCCGGAATACTTAGTTATTAGACTGAGCGGATTTCGTTCCATGGGTTTAACAGAATCACAAGCTGCGCAAACCTTCCAAATGGAGTTATCTTATTACCATTATCATTTTTTAAGTACTCTTCATTACGTAACTGGCTATATTGAAGAAAATCCGGGCCAACTTCCAATACTGCATTCCTTTCTGGGAAAATCACAAAAGCATCAACTGACCAATTCAACGGAAAAAACCTATGCTTTATTAAAACAAGGTAACTCCGTTACTGATATTATGACCATTCGTGGACTAAAAAAAAGCACAATTGAAGATCATCTTGTTGAATTAGCTTTAAATATAAAAAGTTTTTCGATTGACTCTTATGTATCAATTGAAAAACAAGAATTAATAAAAAAGGCTGCAAAGGCAGTGCAAACAAAGCAGCTTAAGCAAATTCGCAGTATGGTCTCAAATACTGATTACTTCGAAATAAGACTTGTTTTAGCAAAGTATGGTGAAGAATTATGATACTGGAAAATTATTTATTTCAATATTTTCAATATACCTCATTTCGTCCGGGTCAGAAGGAAGTCATTACCTCTGTTCTTAATGGCTGTCATACAATGGCAATGCTGCCAACTGGAACAGGTAAATCACTTTGTTATCAATTACCGGGTTATTTGCTGCCAGGCCAAGTGCTTGTTGTATCCCCATTATTATCTTTAATGCAGGATCAGGTTGAGCAGATGAAAATGAATGGTGAAAAAAGTGTGGTAGCAATTAATTCTTTTCTTTCTAGAGTGGAAAGAATAAAGGTATTAAAGCAATTAGAAAAGTATAAATTTATTTTTATTTCACCTGAAACATTGGCTAATGATCTAATAATAGAGAACCTCAAGCGTTTAAATATTTCGTTATTTGTGATTGATGAGGCTCATTGTATTTCACAGTGGGGATATGATTTTCGGCCTGACTATATTAAACTCGGCGCTGTTCGTAAAAGCTTAGGTCAGCCGTTAACATTAGCTTTAACGGCAACTGCGACAAAACTTGTTATTCAAGACATCACTCAAACATTGGAGCTTGACCGTTGTAAAAAAGTGTTTGCTTCAGTTGATCGTCCGAATATTGCTTTGGCAGTCCGTAATATTGCCAGTCATCAGGAGAAATGGGAAATATTGAATGAGTTTGTTTCGAAGTTGGAAAAGCCTGGTATTGTTTATTTTTCAAGTAAAAAAATGGCAGAACAAGCAGTTAGCTTTTTACAAAATAAAGGAATTTCTAAGGTAATGGCCTATCATGGCGGGATGGACCAAGAGTCAAGAATCTTAATTCAACAACAATTTCTACATAATCAGCTTGATATTATCTGTGCGACAAGTGCATTTGGAATGGGGGTTAACAAAGAAAATATTCGTTTTGTTATTCATTTTCATATGCCTCAGCAAATGGAGTCTTACCTTCAGGAAATTGGGAGGGCGGGAAGAGATGGAAAGCCAAGTATTGCCGTGCTCTTATATTCCACAGGAGATGAGCAAATAGCCTATCAGCTGGCAGAGTCAGAAATTCCCTCTTCGGAGCAGTTGGATTGGTTAGTTGAAGTGATGAAAACATCAAAGAATTTTTCCGTTTATCAGATACCATTTCAAGATGAATGGAAAAAAATAGGGGGGTTTACTGATATTCAATGGCGGATGTTATGTGATTATCTCTTACGGATGGATGAAAGGAAAGATGTACAACAGATTTTTAGTCATTATAAAAAAGAATTGGAAAGTAGAAGGCAATTAAAACGGGAAAAGATTTCGTTCATGACAAGTTGGAGCAACTCTAATAGTTGCAGAAGAGAGCACATCCTTACTTATTTTGGAGAGAAAGAACTGATAGATAACAGACCGGAAAACTGTTGTGATATTTGCGGTTTGGAATGGAGTAAGTTTGATAAAACACCTGATTTTGCCAAGAATAATGACGAATTTAGTTGGAAACAGCGGTTAGCTGATATATTATTAAATTAAAATACGGGTTGTTGTTTATAAAAATGCTATAAGAGAGCTGAAACGATGAAAAAAAAGTATCGTGACCTTATTCAAGACCTTACAGATGAACAGTTGATTCGTTCTTTATACTTTACACAAATTTTTCTTATCCTATGTTCATTTTTTTTGGGTATATTTTTATTTGATAACTACTCTGCTTTTTTTATGCTGTTTAGATGGAATGACCCGAATATATTATTAGTTGGTGGAACCGCAGGACTTGCTGTCTTTTTTTTAGATTTGATATTGATGAGAATATTACCAGATAAATATTACGATGATGGTGGATTAAACAGCCGGCTTTTCCAAGGAAAATCCATACTTCAAGTGGCTTTTATAGCGGCTATTGTCTCAATCAGTGAAGAAATATTATTCCGAGGGATTATACAAACTCATCTCGGTCTAGTGATATCAAGTCTTATTTTTGCTTTTGTACATTATCGCTATTTATTTAATTGGTTTTTATTTATAAATGTAATCGGATTAAGTTTTTTGATTGGCTATATTTATTTACAAACAGAAAATATCCTTGTTACTATTTTTATGCACTTTTTAATTGATTTTTTACTAGGATGCGTCATTAAAAACAAAGCAAAGAAACATACTGAATAGGAAGGGACAATCATGAATAAAGAAGGTCCATATAGAGATCAAGCAGAAAAACTTCGACAAAGAATAAAACCGGCGGATTTTGAAGAGGGACAGGCTGTCGATAGAGAGGAGCTGCCGCCAAGAAGCCGTGTTCATCAACAGAAAAGGAAAAAGAATAAATGGAAGTTGAAATATCCAGTTATTCGCTTACTAGTGCTATTCTTTATTCTGCTTCCAATCACTATCTTTAGTATTTACTCTGCGGTGGCCAAGAATAAAATAGGTGATTCAGAGCCGGCCGTTGGAGAATCCACGGATGGTTTTGAATTTATTGATATAGATAATCCTGAAGAAAATTCTCCTGATGTGGAAAACAGCCAATCAACGGATGATGGTGCGGAAGAAGATTCAGGTTTACTAGAAACGGAACCGAGCGGTGAAGAAATAGATGCGAGCCTTGATCAACAGGACGCGGATAATCAATCAATTGATAAATCCGCCTTGATTGAAGCAGGTGACGGAAGTTCGGATTCAACGCCAAAGGATACTGTCTATCATACTGTAAAGCCTGGTGAAACCATTTTTAGAATTTCTATGATGTATTATCAATCGAAAGTAGGTATTGATACAATAAAAGCAACCAATAGTCTTACTTCAAATGAGATAAGGGTAGGGCAGGTTCTAATTATTCCGTTTAACAAGTAAAACCGGTCTCATACTTGAGTCCGGTTTTTTAATCATATATCCTCGGACAAGTTCATAGATTGTTAGGGGAAGGCGGGGATAGTATGGAATCATCCATTATGATGCTTGATGAAAGAACCGATCAAGCTACAAGAAAAATGTTACAAAAGGTGGTAGAAAGAAAACAAAAATTTGATCACTTAACGCGCTTACATTTAATGGTTATGTGGAGTACAATTCTCATTACATTTGTTTATTTAATTTTTCTTTATTTCACAACGATAAATCCCTATTCATACTCTTTCGCTGCACTTTTCTCAAACTTTGTTAATCATTCAAGTAATTTATTCATGCTAATGGTGATATTTGGCTTATTTGGTTTGATGAATGTTTATCGGCAAAAAAGAGATAAGGCAGAAAAGGAATTTCATGCTTTGCGCTGTGAAATCATTGATAAAAGTAAGGATTTATGGAAAAAGGAAGATGCATGGCAAAATCGTCATCTTGTTTTTGAAATGATGAAAAAGAATTATGATATTAATTTATATCATGAAAACAAATAAGAGCAGGTACCTGCTCTTATTTGTTTTCATATATTGAATGGGGTTAAAATATTTTCTTTTGATTCCTCTCATCTTTCAGTATCTCTACGGCTTCACGGAAACGCTGGGAATGAACGATTTCTCTTTCTCTTAAAAAGCGGAGACTATCATTTATATCAGGATCATCACTCATATTAATCAACCATTGATAGGTGGCTCTTGCTTTTTCTTCGGCGGCAATATCTTCATAAAGATCTGCGATTGGATCTCCTTTTGCTTGAATATAGGTAGCCGTCCACGGCACTCCGGCCGCATTATGATAAAAAAGGGCTTTATCATGGTTCGCGTAGTGCCCATCAAGACCTGCTGCTTTCATTTGCTCAGGAGTGGCATCTTTCGTTAATTTATAGACCATTGTTGCAATCATCTCTAAATGGGCAAACTCCTCAGTGCCGATATCTGTTAATAAACCGACAACTTTATCTGGAATTGTGTAACGTTGATTTAAATAACGCAGAGCAGCAGCTAATTCACCGTCGGCCCCGCCGTATTGTTCGATTAAAAATTTCGCTAACATTGGATTACATTTACTGACTCGGACTGGATATTGTAATTTTTTTTCATATATCCACATTCTGCTCGATTCCTCCTTTTTTACGAGGTATTACACTGCCGCGACTGGACAAGGCGTCATCACTTCTAGACAGTCGAGCTGCGAGGGCTAGGAACGAAAGTCTGGCCAATCCGCCAAGAAGATGAAAGAACAACCTTCTTGGCGGCTCGTCTTATGCTTGTCGTCCCTGGGCAAGCCTCCTCCGCATCCTAGATTTGCCATGGCCATGGCGGGTCATCCCAGTTCCAGGGACATCCGGAATAGCTGTTGCCAAATTGTTGGAGGGGACCATATTTACTTTCGATTGCCTTTTTTATTTTTTTTCGTTCCGCTGCGTATTGATTAAATTGGTTAATCGCTTCTGCATCTTCATTATGGGTATCTAAATATAAAGTCAGTTCAACGAGAACAAAATCAACCGCTTGAAGTTGTTCGAGTAACTGATAATATTCTGGAGGCAGCTGCTTCATCCTTTTATTCCTCCTTTTATTCCTCCTTTAGCTAGTTCATAGGAGTTGTAATAGGGGTCATAAAAAGCTTTCCAAAGTGTTCCGGCCCGCAGTGCTTCCATGGGTGAAAATTGCTCGAGGTTAGGTGGCTGAAATCCTATATATAGATGTGGAGGAGTGGAATATTTTTTTGTTTTCATTGGTTTGCATGGATCAAATGGACTTATATATGGATGATAAAACTTTGTATTCGTAAACATACAATCCCTCCTTCGTATGCGTCTTTAAATCATATGAGAGAAAATTCTTTCTATGTACTTTTTTTATTGGCTGCAATCTGTCATAGTAGTCTTTTTTGTCATTTATGATATGATTTCTAAAGATTGAAAAAGAAGTGAGGGAAAACCAATTCAATATTATTGGGGGACTTATGGTAATTATCTTTATATTGATACTATGTTTTTTGCTAGGAGCAGGATTGCTTTTTTATATGTTTAAAGAGGCGTTTGCTGATAGAGTAGTCTATCAGGAATTACAGTTCGTTGATTTTCCGGAGAGCTTTGGTGAAGTTAATCTTTTCTTTATATCCGATATCCATCGTAGACGGATATCGGATCAAATAATTGAAAAAGTCAAAGGGAACGTAGATATTGTTATTATCGGTGGTGATATGACGGAAAAGGGTGTTCCGCTAGAACGGGTAAAAGACAATATTCTTCAATTGAAGAAACTCGGACCAGTCATTTTTGTGCGGGGTAATAATGATTATGAAATCGAAATTCCCCTTTTAGACTCGCTTTTTTTAAGCTTAGATGTAAAGGTACTCGTCAATCGTTCTATTTTTTTTGAGTCTAAGCAAGGAGAGCGATTTTATATTCTTGGTGTTGATGATTTAAGTACAAATCGGGCGGATATTGATCAAGCGTTAATCGAAACAGACGACAATAGTTTTAAAATCTTAGTCAGTCATAATCCGGAAATGAATAGGAAGATTCGTGAGGACCAAGGAATAAGTCTTATGTTGTCTGGACATACCCATGGAGGACAAATTCATATTCTAGGTTTTAGTCTTTATGAGAAAGGGAGATTAAAAAGGGAGCACAATCGTACCATTCTTATTAGTAATGGCTATGGAACAACGGGGGTTCCGCTCCGTCTTGGGGCTAAAGCAGAAACACATCTTTTGACGATTTGTCAGGGACACAATCAGTCATTTTAGAAATGACCTCCTAGGTGGATTCGAATAATATTAAGTTACAGTCATTGTAGACGACTCACAAACAGAGCGTTTTTTCATACACTACATTAAGAGTTTGTTCACGGTAGGGGGCATAATCATGCGCTTAGAACGATTGAATGCAAATAAAATTAAGATATTTTTATCTCTGGATGACTTATTTGACAGAGGTTTAACGAAAGAAGATATTTGGAAAGATTCATTAAAATGGCACCAGCTTTTTCACGATATGCTTGAGGAAGCAAGTGAAGCCCTTGATGTTGATATACAGGGTTCTGTTGCAGTAGAGATTTTCTCCATGCAGGCACAGGGAATGGTCATGATTGTAACCGTGGAAGAACAAGAGGAAGATGTTTTTGGGGACAGTTTTATTGATATGCAAGTTACAATGGAGGGGAATGTAGAGATTCTGTTTGAAATAGAAGACTTTGAGCACGTTATTCAATTGGCTAAACGATTAGCAGTAATTGGTTTTTCAGGTGGGACGTTATATTCAATGAACAATGCTTATTATTTTTTAATTGATAATGTTTGTTCGGACATTCAGACTCAAATTGTTGCGATAATGGCTGAATACGGTAATCCATCTTTTAGAAGTATTCATGTCATTCAGGAATATGGCAAAACCATCATGAAGGATAATGCTGTTAGTCAAATTATGACATATTTTGACTAAAAAACTTCCAGTTAAGGAGGTTTTTGCATACATGAGGATAATCTTACTATGTTTTAAAAATCCCCCACATTGGTTTCGTGCAATATTATCCGCAAGTGGGGGATCATCGTATAAATTTTAGCAGTACATAAGTAATATTATGTTAAAAATTCTTAAAATTTTAAATATAAAATCTTTCTTCTTGCATAAAGAGTACAAAGATTATATTATTTTTTTAAGATAACAACACTCGTTTGTCTTTTTTAGGAGGTTTACAAATGGCAGCCGATCATAATAAAGAAAATAAGTCGCAAGAAGAGAAACATGATATATTAAAATCCACCCAAACCGTCATTCACAAAGCTCTTGAAAAGCTTGGGTATCCAGAAGAAGTGTTTGAGCTTCTTAAAGAGCCTATTCGTATGATGACTGTCAAGATACCTGTCCGTATGGATGATGGATCAACGAAAATCTATACAGGCTACCGGGCTCAGCATAATGATGCAGTAGGACCGACAAAAGGAGGTATTCGGTTTCATCCAACTGTATCAGAAAATGAAGTAAAGGCACTTTCGATTTGGATGAGCTTAAAGTGCGGAATTGTTGATCTTCCATATGGCGGTGGAAAAGGCGGAATTGTATGTGATCCTCGCGATATGTCATTTCGAGAATTAGAACGTTTAAGTCGAGGCTATGTAAGGGCAATCAGTCAAATAGTTGGTCCAACAAAAGATATTCCAGCTCCTGATGTATTTACCAATTCACAAATTATGGCCTGGATGATGGATGAATATAGCCGAATTGACGAATTTAATTCTCCTGGTTTTATTACTGGTAAGCCGCTTGTTCTTGGGGGTTCGCATGGACGTGAATCAGCTACGGCTAAAGGTGTAACCATTTGCATCCGTGAAGCAGCTAAGAAGAAGGGAATCGAACTAAAGGGTGCTCGTGTAATTGTTCAAGGTTTTGGAAATGCCGGAAGTTTTCTGTCAAAGTTTATGAATGATGCAGGTGCAAAAGTAATTGGAATATCAGATGCTTACGGGGCGCTTTATGATCCAGATGGGCTTGACATCGATTATTTACTGGATCGAAGAGATAGTTTTGGAACGGTTACGAAGCTATTTAGTCATACGATTACCAATCAGGAACTATTGGAAAAGGAATGTGATATTCTTGTCCCAGCAGCCATTGAAAATCAAATTACAGAAAAAAATGCACATAATATCCATGCGAAAATTGTAGTAGAGGCTGCAAATGGGCCAACAACTTTAGAAGCAACTGAAATTCTAACAAACCGAGGAATTCTTCTTGTTCCAGATGTGTTGGCATCATCTGGAGGTGTAACGGTGTCTTACTTTGAATGGGTACAAAACAATCAGGGCTATTATTGGACAGAAGAAGAAGTGGCTGAAAGGTTAGAAAAAGTGATGGTCAAAGCCTTTAATACGATATATGAAACGGCCCATAACCGCCGTGTTGATATGAGACTTGCCGCTTACATGGTTGGCGTAAGGAAAATGGCGGAAGCTTCCAGATATCGGGGCTGGGTTTAATATATTATTGAAACTTTTCATTAAAACTCCTATCATAGTATAGATAGGAGTTATTATTTTATTGCCATATTATTTCATAGATATGTTTGTTTAGGAGTGAACAAAGAATGAGACAGGAAGAGGTCATTATTATTGGCGGCGGTCCATGTGGATTGGCTGCAGCCATTGCGTTACAAGAAGTGGGAATTACACCGCTGGTTATTGAAAAAGGAAACATTGTGAATGCTATTTACCATTACCCTACACACCAAACCTTTTTCAGCTCTAGTGATAAATTAGAAATAGGGGATGTAGCTTTTATAACAGAAACACGCAGAGCAAACCGGAGTCAGGCTCTGTCCTATTATCGAGAAGTGGTTAAAAGAAAAAATGTGCGTGTAAATGCTTTTGAAAAAGTATTAAATGTTAAAAAGAATCATTCAAGCTTTATTGTATCAACTAGTAAAGAGCAGTATGAAACAGCTTCTGTTGTGGTAGCAACAGGTTATTATGATCATCCTAACTATTTACATGTACCGGGTGAAGATTTGCCAAAGGTCTACCACTATTTTAAAGAAGCACACCCATATTTTGATAAGGATGTCGTTGTCATTGGATTAAAGAACTCAGGTGTTGATACAACACTTGAACTTGTAAAGGCGGGGGCAAGGGTGACTGTTTTATATCGCGGCAGTGAATATTCACCTAAGATTAAACCGTGGATTCTGCCTGAGTTTGAGGGACATGTTCGAAATGAGCGTATCCGAATGGTATGGGAATCCTCCGTTACAGAAATAACAGAAAATACATTGACATATGTAAAAGATGGTCAGGAATACACGATTAAAAATGACTTTGTATTTGCTATGACTGGTTATCATCCTGATAAGGATTTTCTTAAAAAAATGGGTGTAATTATTGATGGTGAAACCGGACGTCCTCATTATAATGAGGAAACGATGGAAACAAATGTAGAAGGCATTTTTATTGCCGGGGTCATTGCTGCTGGAAATGAAGCGAATGAGATATTTATTGAAAATGGGCGTTTTCATGGAGGGAAAATTGCTAACGCCTTAAAGAAAACAAAATCCCAATCGATGTCGTAAAAATACTAAAAAGGTCCTTAGCATAGTAAGGACCTTTTTGGTATTTTGGTTTTTATTGGAACATTTGCTCAATCTTTTTGATATCTTTCATGACTGCTAAAGCAATTAAAAGTTTAATTCTTGCCTTTTGACCGTTTAGGCCATTTGAGAATATGACACCAAGCTGTTTTAAATTAGCGCCTCCGCCTTCATAGGAATAGTTATCTTCTGCAATTCCATTAAAACAGCGAGAAACAAGAACGATTGGAATATTTTTATTTAGTAATTGTTTAATCCCATCAATGGTTGCAGGCGGAAGATTCCCTTGTCCAAGTGCTTCAATCACAATTCCGTCATAATGCAGCTCTTTAATAGCATAAAATAGGGAAGAGTCCATCCCTGCATGTGCCTTTAATAGAGCAACACGTTGTGAAATCTGATCAATACGGTAATATTCCAGTTCCAGTGGCGAGTGATGAAAAATGATTCCTCGTTTTGTGATAATACCAATAGGGCCATATTGCGGGCTTTGAAAAGTAGAGACATTGCTCGTATGTGTTTTCGTCACGTTGCTTGCCGTATGTATTTCATCGTTTAACACAACAAGTACACCTTTATTTTTGGCCTCTTCACAGGAAGCGACCCTAATCGATGAAATGACATTATATAAGCCATCTGAACCAATTTCATTACTAGATCTCATAGCACCGGTAACGATGATGGGGAACGGAGCGTCAATGGTTAAATCAAGAAAATAGGCTGTTTCCTCAAGTGTATCGGTTCCATGTGTAATAACAACCCCATCAATTCCTCGTTTATGATATTGTTCGATTATTTCTTTTAAGATTAGCATTTCTTTTATGGTAATATGTGGAGAGGGCAATTGAAAGGGCTCTTCAATGATCAGCTCTCCTAAATCGGTTAATTCTTTTGTATGGTTTGTAATTGGATTATGATCTGTTGGTTTCACAGTGCCAGTTTCATCCTCGCTCATGGAAATAGTCCCACCGGTATGAATGATTAAGATTTTCTTTGACATATAAAAGCCTCCAAATAATGATGGTATAACTTTAAAACACGGCTTTGTTAAATAATATTGTTGATTTTTGGTTCATTTCACACGAATGAATTAAAAATCTTGCTTATCAACATCGTACTTTAACAAAGCCTAAAAAATAAAAAGCTGAAGCTCTTTTTGTTTACAAAATATTCCTATCTAATAAAATAGGTCATTTTCAATATGAGCATATCATGGTAGGATTAAGGAAAATAGATTGAAAAGAGGACGGCTAATGCTAGGAATATTGTCAGCCGGGATTGCACCTGGTTTAGCCTTATTATGCTATTTTTATTTAAAGGACCGTTTCGGTGTAGAACCTATTTCAATGGTTATAAAAACATTTTTATTCGGCTCACTTCTTGTCTTTCCCATTATGTTTATTCAGTATGTACTAGAAACGGAAAATATCATACATTCTAATTTAGCTGATGCATTTCTATCAGCTAGTTTACTTGAAGAGTTCTTTAAATGGTTTATTGTCTACTATACAGCATTTCTCCATTTTCATTTCGATGAGCCATATGATGGTATTGTATATGGTGCTTCTGTATCATTAGGTTTCGCAACTACAGAAAATATTCTATATTTGATTGCAAACGGGCTTGAATTTGCTATTGGCCGTGCGCTTTTGCCTGTTCCAAGCCATGCCTTGTTTGGTGTTATTATGGGTTATTATTTAGGAAAAGGAAAGTTTTCATCATCCTCAAACCTTAAATGGCTTATCTTATCTTTCCTCATTCCCTATCTCTTACATGGTATTTATGATTATATTCTTATTTCACAAACCAACTGGGTCTATATTATGCTTCCATTTATGATTTTTCTATGGTGGTTGGGCTTATGGAAAGTAAAAAAAGCCCATACACTAAGTGCACAATATGCTGAAATGCAAAAAGCCTTTCATTCTTGTGAATGAGGGGCTTTTTGCATTTTGTTATTTGAAAATAGTTCTTACACATTGTTCATATTTGGGAAAATTTTATCCTTCTTGTAAATTTGCTGTATAAAAAACCAATTACTACAAAAAATACGACTAATGTGAGAATGATTTATAATTGGGGGTAGTAGATACATGAAAAGAATAACATTTCAATCCAAACTCATTGTCCTTTTCTCTATATTCTTATTCATTGTCCCGTTAGAAGACGAAGTGAATGCCTTTTCCAACCAGATTATACAACAAGGAGCTGTTGGTGATGATGTCATTGAACTCCAATCTCGATTGCAATATTTAGGCTTTTATAACGGGAAAATTGATGGCGTCTTCGGCTGGGGTACATATTGGGCGTTACGGAATTTTCAATATGAGTTTGGCCTGCCGATAGATGGTTTAGCTGGAACGGAAACAAAGGGTAAACTTGTGAAAGCATCTAAATACAATAAGCAATTTGTTAAGGAACAAATAAATAAAGGGAATAAATTTACTCATTATGGAGGAACCGATATAAATAAACAAAAACAACCGGAAAAAGCACCGGCAGGAGGTAATCAACAAAACCAGGCGCCAGCTAAACAAACTCCCGAGCCTCAGGCACAACCGCAAACACAAGCAAATCAACAGCCGAACACAGCAGCACCCGAGGGCAATAATAAACCGACCGCTGCAAATGTTCCAGGCGGATTTTCTCAAAACGATATTCAGTTAATGGCTAACGCTGTATATGGAGAGGCAAGAGGTGAACCGTATATCGGACAGGTGGCAGTTGCTGCGGTTATTTTGAACCGGGTAAACAGTGCATCGTTCCCTAATACAGTATCCGGAGTTATTTTTGAACCTCGTGCATTTACAGCTGTTGCAGATGGACAAATATGGCTTACACCAAATGAAAACGCCAAACAAGCTGTGCTTGATGCCATAAATGGCTGGGATCCGACTGGTGATGCGATATATTATTTCAATCCTGATACGGCAACTAGCGGCTGGATTTGGACACGCCCGCAAATTAAAAAGATTGGCAAGCATATATTCTGTAAATAAAGAGGTGAGAACATGTTTAGAGGAATTTTAATTACAGTTCTGTCATTAGGTGTTGCAGGCACGGCATTGTGGGGATACCAGGAGCATCGGGAAAAAAATGCTGTATTAATTAATGCAGAAAATAACTATCAAAGGGCTTTTCATGATTTGTCCTATCAAATGGATTTATTGCACGACAAAATTGGCGCCACGCTGGCAATGAATTCTCGTGAGTCTTTATCACCGGCACTGGCAGAGGTTTGGAAAATTACTTCCCAAGCACATAATGATGTCGGGCAATTGCCATTAACTCTGCTTCCATTTAATAAAACAGAAGAGTTTTTATCAAAAATTGGAGATTTCAGTTATCAAACGGCCATTCGGGATTTAGAAAAAGAACCATTAAGTGATGAAGAGTATAAAGCTCTGAAGGAATTATACGGTCAAGCAGAAGAGATTCAAAATGAATTGAGAAATGTTCAGCACATGGCGCTGGAAAATAATCTGCGCTGGATGGATGTGGAGCTTGCATTAGCAACAGGAAAAGAAACAGCTGATAACACCATTATTGATGGATTTAAAACGGTTGAAAAAGCAGTAGACAGCTACGGAGAGACGGACTTCGGACCTGCTTTTGTCAATATGCAGAAGGATGATGATGGATTTAATAATTTATCAGGCAAAAACATCTCTAAAGAAGAGGCAATGAAGATAGCTGCTCAATATGCCAATTTGGGAAAAGATGTAGAGGTTAATGTAACAAAAAACGGAGATGGTTCACATTATGAGTTTTATAGCGTTTCCATCGAAGACAATAAAACGAAACAAATAGCTAATATGGATATAACGAAAAAAGGAGGCTATCCCATTTGGTATATCTTATCAAGGGATGTCAATGAACAGAAAATCAGCCTAAATGATGCTGCTAACAAGGCATTGCAATTTTTGAAAGAAAACGGTTTTAAGAACTTGGAAATGTTTGAAAGTGCTCAATATGATAATCTTGGGGTATTTACCTTTGTGAAAACGGAGAATGGGGTAAGAATTTACCCTGAATCCGTAAAAATGAAGGTAGCGCTTGATAACGGGCAAATTGTCGGTTTTTCGGAAGAAGATTACTTGAAATCGGTAAATGATAAGAGACAGATAGCGGAACCATCCCTTACGATTGATGAAGCGCGAAAGAAAATTAATCCACAGGTAAAAGTAATGGATGATGGTTTAGCTGTTATAATGAATGATATGAATAAAGAAGTGCTATGCTATGAATTTATGGGTACTCTTGATCAGGATACGTATCGAATTTTTATTAATGCTGAATCGGGAATTGAAGAAAAAGTTGAGAAAATGAAAAATGCTGAACCTATCTATGAAAAAGTAGTTTAGAAACTATACAAGATGCTGCGTGTTCCTTTCTCACTCTTTGCTCGAATTTTAAGACTTAAGCAAAGGGTGAATGATCACGCAGATTTTTTTATGTTTTAGGCTGTGTTAAAGTACGATGTTGATAAGCCAGATTTTCGACTCATTCATGTGAAATGAATATTTCAGTTTAAATGAGTCGAAAACCAACAATATTCTGTAACAAAGCCATGTTTTAAGATTTAATCTATGAAACTTATTCTTTTTATTGCACCAACATATTAGAGCATGGCATAATTTACATATTAGGAAGCTCTTAAAGGAAAGATTGATTATATGATAACAACAGGAAATTCACTTACTTTAGAACTGAAATATCCAGAGCAAACGGAAAGATACAAGTGCAGATTAGTTGAGAAAAAGGGTAATATCCTTTATATTGATTATCCGAAAAACATAGAGACTAACAAAACTACATTTTTGATAGATGGTACCCAGCTTCGAGTTTCCTTTATTGAAGGAAAATCAGTCTATTCTTTTGACACAGAAATATTGGGAAGAATCGTGCAAGGAATACCTATGGTGAAACTTTTCTATCCTGGTAATGAAAATGTAATAAAAATTCAGAGGCGTAAATTTGTACGTATAGATACAGCTGTTGATGTTGCCATCCATCCATTTAATCATGAGTTTCAGCCTTTTACGACGATTACAAAGGATTTCAGTGCCGGAGGAGCTTTAGCTGTCTTAAATCACTTAGTAAATGTGAAACCGGGAATGAACATCAGGTCGGTATTTGTTTTACCCATGCAGAATGGGGAGATTCATTACATGAATTTGGAAAGTAAAGTAGTTAGAATTGTGAAAAAGGAAAATACGCATCAGGATTTATTTTCAATCCTGTTTTCAGAGGTCACTCCCCAGCAAAGACAGCAGCTGCTTCGGTTTACTTTTGATAGACAAATGGCTCTTAAGAAAAAAGGAATAGAGCTAAGCGAATAATAGTCCTATGTCCATCCCATAATAGAAATATGTATAACAAGATATGGGGTTTGAATGGGATGAAATTAATAGAAAGATTGCTATTAAAAATGATTATTATCCATTTTGTATTTTTACTGTTGACTCAAGTCTTTTTTCACCGGTTTAATTCATTTCCTGAGCTTCAGCAGATAGCACAGTATGAAGGAGTAACAGAAAATGACTTAACCGAGTTTTTAGAAACTTTTTCTGGTAAATAAATTGCAGGGGCTTCCCTGCTTTTTTGAATTGTATAACAAAGATTCCTCAAATAACACGGTATTATATACATATGTTAAAATAGAATAGTTAGGGGAAAAAGAAAAGTGACTCATTGGATATTTTGGGAAAAAAATTGAACATATACTATTACTACAGGAGGCACTATGAAGGATAAACTATCAATCGCCATTGACGGCCCTGCTGCAGCAGGAAAAAGTACAGTTGCTAAGAGAGTGGCTGAAAACCTATCTTACATTTATATCGATACGGGAGCGATGTACAGAGCCGTAACATATAAGGCCATTCTTCGGCAGGCCAATCTCGAGAATGAGAATGAGCTAAGTCAAATATTGGCTGAAACTAAAATAGAATTAATTCCAGAAAAAGGCGGCCAAGCCATCTATTTAGATGGAAAAAATGTTACAAATGAAATTAGAACACCAGACGTGACCAATTCTGTTTCGATTGTTGCTCGTCATCCATTAGTGAGAAATGATTTAACAAAGAGGCAGCAGAGCTTTGCCGCTAACGGCGGTGTTGTAATGGATGGTCGTGATATTGGTACTCATGTGCTGCCCCATGCAGAGGTAAAGGTATTTTTACTTGCCTCGGTAGAAGAGCGAGCTAAAAGAAGACATGCAGAAAACCTTATAAAGGGCTACCCATCGGATTTAAAGAAACTTCAAGAAGAAATAGAGCAGAGGGACAAGCTTGATTCAGAGAGGGAAATTGCGCCGCTAAAAAAAGCTGAGGATGCAATTGAAATAGATACAACAGCTTTAGAGATTGAGCAGGTTGTTGAAAAGATAATGGAACTGGTAAAAGAAAGGGTTAGATAGAGTTGAATTTGTATCCATTGGGTCGAACGATTTGTAATTTTATTTTATTTCCAATTTATCAGTTTAAGGTAATTGGCAAGGAAAATGTTCCTGCTGATGGCGGTGTGCTGCTTTGCTGTAATCATATTAATAATTTTGATCCTGAGGTTATTGGTATTACATCGCCAAGGCCGATTCACTTCATGGCCAAAGAAGAATTATTTTCAGTACCAATTCTAGGGAAAATCCTGCCGCATATTAATGCTTTTCCAGTTAAGCGGGGATTTAGTGACAGAGGAGCTTTAAGAAAGGGATTGGATGTATTAAATGCTGGCAACGTATTGGGGCTTTTTCCGGAGGGAACGAGAAGTAAAACCGGAGAATTAGGTAAAGGGTTAGCCGGAGCAGGTTTTTTTGCACTTCGTTCAAATGCCCATATCGTGCCATGCGCCATTATTGGACCGTATAAACCATTTAAAAGGCTGAAAGTTGTTTATGGTAAGCCGATTTCTATGGATGAATACAGGCAGAATAAAGCTTCAGCTGAACAAGTGACTGAAGTCATTATGAATGAAATTAAACAGCTTATCTTAGCCCATAAGTGATTCGTCTTGCTTGACAAAAAGACTCATTTATAAGAAGTTTATAAAAAGAGATTTTTTTTGAAAATTCTTTCGATAGAATTTTTAAGCTTCATTTTGGATGATAGCGACAAAGGAAATAATCTTATATAAAAAGCAAGTTCTGCGAACTAAGGAGGAATACATATGTCAGAAGAAATGAATCAAGTAGAAGTTAGAAATTTTGAAGTAGGAGATACTGTTCGCGGTATCGTAACAAAAGTGGAAGAAAAGCAAGTAATTGTTGAAGTTTCTGAGAGTAAACTTGATGGAATCATTCCAATCAGCGAATTATCGAGTCTTCATATTGAAAAGGCCAGCGATGTAGTTGCTGAGGGAGATGCTCTTGATCTTCAAGTGTTAAAAGTTGAAGAAGAGGCACTGATATTATCAAAACGAAAAGTAGATGCTGAAAAGGCTTGGGACCAGCTTGTTGAAAAGTTTGACAAAGGGGAAATATTTGAAGCTGAGATTAAAGATGTTGTCAAAGGCGGACTTGTGGTTGACCTTGGTGTTCGCGGTTTCGTACCAGCTTCTTTAGTAGAATCACATTTTGTAGAAGATTTCTCTGACTATAAAGGAAGAACCCTTACATTTAAAATTGTTGAGCTTGATAAAGAGAAGAACCGCATTATTCTTTCTCATCGTGCTGTATTAGAAGAGGAGAAGGGGAAACAAAAGAAACAGTTATTATCTTCACTAAAGGCAGGTCAAGTGCTAGAAGGAACTGTACAAAGAATTACAGATTTTGGTGCGTTTGTTGACATTGGCGGTATTGATGGACTTGTTCATATTTCACAATTATCGTATCAGCATGTTGAGAAACCATCAGATGTTGTGGAGGAAGGCCAAAAGGTTCAAGTTAAAGTTTTAAGTGTTGATCAGGACAATGAAAGAATTTCATTATCAATTAAAGAAACACTGCCTGGACCTTGGACAAATATTGCAGAGAAAGCACCAAAAGGAGCCGTTTTAGATGGCCAAATAAAACGAATTGTTTCATATGGTGCATTTGTTGAAGTATTCCCTGGTGTAGAAGGACTTGTTCATATTTCTCAAATCTCCCATAAACATATTGGGTCACCGCATGAAGTATTAAGCGATGGAGAAAAAATAAAAGTAAAAGTTCTTGATGTCAATGAAGCAGATCAGCGCCTATCATTAAGTATAAAGGAACTAGAAGAAAACGTGACGGAAGAAATTGCTTATGAACTTCCTGAAGAATCAAAAGGTTTCCAATTAGGGGATATGATTGGTGACCAGTTAAAGAATCTGAAAAAATAATGGTGATATAATTTGTCCAGATCTAAGAGAAAATGGGAACATATTCAGCATGCTATTACAACAGGGCAGGAAAGAGTAACCGGTTTGGACGACATTGTATTTATTCACCAAAGTCTGCCTGATACTGGGGTCAGTCATATTTCATTGAATACTAAAATTGGCGAACTTTCTGTAAGTTCGCCAATTTTTATCAATGCTATGACAGGCGGCGGTGGGGAAAGAACAATGCGAATTAATCGGGATTTGGCAGCCGCAGCTAAAGAGTTCGGGATGGTTATGGCTGTCGGCTCACAAATGTCTGCTTTGAAAAATGCTGAGGAGGAAAAAACCTACAGAATTGTTCGCAGGGAAAATCCAAATGGTATCATTATTGGCAATCTTGGCAGTGAGGCAACGGTTGAACATGCTAAAAGAGCGGTTGATATGATTGAAGCGAATATGCTTCAAATTCATCTAAATGTCATTCAAGAGCTGACAATGCCGGAAGGGGAACGGGATTTTACTGATGCACTCAAGCGAATCGAAGCCATTGTAAATGGAATTGACTGTCCTATCATTGTCAAGGAAGTTGGATTTGGTATGAATCAAACGGTTGTAAATAAACTTGCTTCCATTGGGGTAAAAGCAGTTGACGTTGGCGGGTACGGAGGGACTAATTTTGCCAAAATAGAAAATGAACGAAGGCAGAGATTGCTCAGTTTTTTTAATGATTGGGGAATCCCTACTGCCGCCGCTCTTGCTGAGGCAAAAAATAGTGGAACCTCTATTGATATCATTAGCTCGGGCGGTATCCAAACCAGTCTTGATATTGCTAAATCGATTGCTCTTGGCGCAAATCTGGTAGGAATAGCGGGATATTTCCTTAAAATATTGCTTGATGAGGGAGTAGAAGGTTTAATCGACGAAATAAAGCTTCTTCAAGAGGAGCTGTCTCTCATTATGACGGCAATTGGAGCTGCGACTATACCGGAGTTGCAAACGGCTCCGCTTGTTATCAGCGGGAAAACTCACCACTGGCTTCAAGAACGGGGAATAGATACAAAACAATATAGTCAAAGATGTATAAAGAAATAAAGCTCCCATTATTGGGAGCTTTATTTCTTTATACATCTTTATTGTCGTTTAATCGTCTTGCTTCTTCGGGACTTTGCAATTTCGTTGCACCAGGATAGTGGAGTGCTTGATCTCTGTCAGATTCAACACGTCCGCTATTTTTTAGCTTTTTCTCTTGTCGGTCTCTACCCATAATCTTTTGACACCTCCTCTCTTTAACATGGTATTTGTACGCAGGATTATGCATCCGTAAGGGAAATTTATCAAGAAGATAATTGGAAAATTGGAAACCAAAACGACTAAAGTCAATCAACTTTAGCCATAATGGAAAGGATAGGGGGTGCTTATCGTGGATGGGTTATTATTTTATTGGCTATTTTGGTTTGGCTGGATTATTACGACTTTTTTTTATCGCAAGACACATCCTGACCGCCTGCTCCTTTCTGCCTGGATTTTAGCAGCTATTACATTATCAACGGTTTCAATAAACATTATGGGTTTTGAAATACACGGAACAGGTATATTTATTATATTGTCCGTTTATATTTGGTCAGCTCAATTATCAGCTAAAAAGCTTCTTTACTTTATGTTAACTTCCTTTATAGTAATGCTGACATCTGTATGTTTTCTTTTATTTGAACTGTTTGATCCAATCTGGATTCTGATAAAAAGGGACTGGCTTTTGGCTATCCTGGTAGCTTGTGTTGTAGTCCTTCTGCATTCTGACAAAAAGCAAAGGTTACTTGTGGTGCTGCTTGGAATGATTCAAGGTGAAATACTCTATGCTTTTATCTTAACGAGGTATTCATTTTCCTATCCAATTGCATCGTTATACGCTCTTGATCCTTTGGCATTGGCCGCTGCTGTATTAATTGGCTGGAACACACTAGAATTTGTTATAAGTTATGTTGAAAAAAATCTGCATTCTATAGAAAAGGAGAAAGAAAAACTAACATGAATGAATATACTTATCCAATTATCCTAGGAATGACTGTTGGAACACTTACGAGAATTTATATGCTTCGAACGGATTATCGTCAATATCCGACCTATTTGCATGGGAAAATTATCCATATTGCACTTGGTTTTATTGCAGCTGGTCTAGGGACGGTAGCCGTACCGTCCATAATGGAGGAAGATTTTACGGCTATAACCTTTTTGACTTTAGCTGCTTCGCAGTTCCGGGATGTTCGTAACATGGAACGTAACACCCTGACGGAATTAGACAGCTATGAAATGGTCCCGCGTGGAAAAACCTATATTGAAGGCATCGCCGTTGCCTTTGAAAGCCGAAACTATTTAGTCATTTTTACTTCCTTGTTATCTACCTTGGCTTACTTAGTATTTAATCTGTGGGTTGGTCTAATCGTTGCTCTTATTTCACTTTTGATTTCAAAAAAATTAATGGCTGGCAGCAAGATTAAGGATATTGTTGATATTACATATGTTGAACCGAGATTTGATGGTGCGGGACTTTATGTGGATAACATTTATATTATGAATATCGGGATACCTGCACGACAAGAAGAAGTGCTGCGGTATGGAATGGGTTTTATTTTAAAACCGAAAAATTTCAATTCTCGTTCTACGATTGCCAATTTAGGACAAAGACAAGCTATTTTGCATGATGTTTCTACAGCATTGGGTGTCTACAGGGATTCCGGAACACCTGCGTTAGTTCCGCTTGCAAAACGTGATTTGGATGATGGCAGAGTGGCTGTATTTGTTCTGCCGCAGGAACGGGATGTTCAAAAAGCAATAGAGATCATCGGAGCTGTTCCTACATTAGAAAATGCCATTCGTATGCCAAAAGAAAGAAACGTGGAAACGGAAGGAAGTAATTCGTTATGAATATTGAAAAATATATACTTGCGGTTGTTACAACAAATCCGAAAAGGGTGCCAAGCGGTGCATCTGTATTTGTATGCGAAAATAAAGAGGAAATGGATTATTATGCCACCAATCTGGAAGCCATTTTGGATGGAATTGCACATGCAATAACAGATGAAGTCTATATCATTGTGAAGCATTGATATTACGCTTTTCCTTTGATAAACTAGTTAAGTTAGGCCTGTCTAAATACTGGAAATATATTCCGATACATAAAATAGGAGTTTAACATAAAAGAGGAGGATGATATTTATGGTAAAGCCGGTTATTGCCATAGTGGGACGTCCGAATGTAGGGAAATCAACCATTTTTAACCGAATTGTTGGTGAGCGAATTTCGATTGTTGAAGATATCCCGGGTGTGACAAGAGATAGAATATACAGTTCAGCAGAGTGGTTAAATCATGATTTTAATATTATTGATACAGGTGGTATTGATATTGGGGACGAACCTTTTTTAGAACAAATTCGTCAGCAGGCGGAAATAGCTATTGATGAAGCTGATGTTATTATCTTTTTGACAAATGGGAGAGAAGGAGTGACCTCTGCTGATGAAGAGGTTGCAAAAATTCTATATAAAGCGAAAAAGCCTGTAGTTTTGGCTGTAAATAAAATAGATAATCCAGAAATGCGTGATCAAATTTATGATTTTTACGCGTTAGGCTTTGGTGAACCCTTTCCTATTTCAGGTTCACATGGTTTAGGTTTGGGGGATTTGCTTGATGAGGCTGCTAAGCATTTTCCGAAAAGAGACACAAAGGACTATGAAGATGATGTCATCTGTTTTTCTCTAATTGGGCGCCCGAATGTGGGGAAATCCTCACTTGTGAATGCGATTCTAGGAGAAGAGCGTGTAATTGTTAGTGATATCTCCGGAACAACGCGAGATGCTATTGACTCCTATGTAACCTATAACAGTCAGAAATATGTCATCATTGATACGGCAGGGATGAGGAAAAAAGGAAAGGTGTATGAAACAACAGAAAAGTATAGTGTGTTAAGAGCCTTGCGTGCAATTGAACGCTCTGATGTTGTTCTTGTTGTTATTAATGCCGAGGAAGGGATTATCGAGCAGGATAAAAAAATTGCCGGTTATGCTCATGAAGCAGGACGGGCTGTTGTTATTGTGGTTAATAAATGGGATGCTGTTGAAAAAGATGAAAAAACAATGAAAGAGTTTGAACGGAAAATTCGTGAGCATTTTCTTTTCTTGGATTATGCACCAATCGTTTTCTTATCAGCAAAAACGAAAAAACGGATTCATACATTAATGCCAATGATAGATATAGCAAGTGAAAATCATGCTCGAAGAGTAGAAACAAGTGTTCTTAATGATGTTATTATGGACGCTGTTGCAATGAATCCAACTCCTACTGATAAAGGAAAGCGTTTGAAGATTTATTATACGACTCAGGTTGCTGTAAAGCCGCCAACCTTTGTCGTATTTGTAAATGAACCTGAGTTACTTCACTTTTCTTATGAGCGCTTCTTGGAGAATCGAATCAGGGATGCATTTGGCTTTGAAGGAACGCCAATCAAAATTTATCCCCGTGAAAGAAAGTAAAAACTGATTTAAAGGTTGTGAGCATATGCAGCGTATACATGAAAAGGTAGCCGTTATTGGAGCAGGAAGCTGGGGGACTGCCTTGGCAATGGTCCTTGCTGATAACGGACATGAAGTCCGGTTATGGGGTCATAAACCAGAGCAAATTGAAGAAATTAATACACTTCATACAAATAAAAAGTATCTTCCGGAAGTTATTTTGCAGGACTCAATAATGGGTTATGGTTCTTTAGCGGAGGCTTTGTCTGGTGTAGCTATTATGGTGCTGGCAGTTCCAGCAAAAGCGATTCGGGAGGTTCTTCGTAATATTAGGGAAATCCGGGACGAGCCGTTAAACATTGTCCATGTAAGTAAGGGGATTGAGCCAGATACATTACTAAGAATTTCAGAAGTGATTGAAGAAGAAATGCCAGCGCATTTAATAAGGCATATTGTCGTGTTATCCGGTCCAAGTCATGCGGAGGAAGTAAGTGTTCGGCAACCGACAACTGTTACCGTTTCATCAAAGGATATGGATGCTGCGGAGCACATTCAAGATTTGTTTATTAATCAGCATTTTCGTGTTTATACGAATCCTGATATTATCGGGGTTGAAATAGGAGGAGCATTGAAAAACATTATTGCTCTTGCAGCAGGGATTTCTGATGGACTCGGATACGGTGATAATGCAAAGGCTGCCTTAATAACGAGAGGGCTTGCAGAGATTTCGAGGCTCGGAACAAAAATGGGGGCAAGTCCTCTAACGTTTGCTGGTCTTGCGGGAATTGGAGATTTGATTGTTACTTGTACAAGTGTACATTCACGAAATTGGCGGGCCGGAAATCTGTTAGGGAAAGGTAAGAACCTGCAGGAAGTACTAGATAATATGGGAATGGTCGTAGAAGGAGTCAGAACAACAAAAGCAGCGCATCAGCTTGCGCAAAAATACAATGTGAATATGCCGATTGCCAATGCGCTTTATGATGTATTATTTAATGGAGTGAACGCTAAGGATGCTGTAGATTCTTTAATGGCAAGGATGAAAACACATGAAATGGAAGACTTAGCAAACGTACTTGTCGGCCGTTTGCAAGATGAATAATATTATTTCTTTTTTTGGCTTTTTAAGGATGCAAAACATCTTTATCTAGAATAAAATGCAATCGAAGCAACCTAGTGTATTGAATAAGCGCGTATGGGTTATTTTAGTCACTACTTGCGCCTCTATAAAGAATTTGCCCCAATTCTTTATAGAGGTCTTTTTTTGTTTTTATCAAAATTACAGAAAAAACTAAAAATATATAAAAATAATTCCTTCTTGTGTTATAATACTCTCGAATAAAGGAGTGGATAGGATGTCACCTGCGTTAATGAAAATGTGGATTTCGCTTGCTTCAATGGGGTTTATGTTCGTTTCAATTGTATTGATTTTTCTAAGCCGTTATAAGTTAAAACATGGTGTTTTAAAGGCAATTTCCGCTGTAATAGCGTACATTCTATTAGCATTATCCGGCTTTATCATGTTTTTAGTCGTATTTAGCGGACCAACAAATGCTTAAAGTGCATAGACTTAAAGGATTGATAAAATGAAGAGAAGTTTAATAGCTGTGTTAGTGAGTTTATTCGTAGTGGCTTTGTCTGGGTGTATGTATCCGGAGGACAAGCTTGTGCAAAATCAAATACCTTATCAAGATCAGGTCCAAACAGTTCAAGAAGCTGTAACGAAGTTTAAAGATGAAAACGGGGGCATTTTACCGATAAAAAATTCTGAAGAGACTACCCCTATTTATCAAAAATACTTAATTGATTTTAAAAAAATCACTCCAAAATATCTATCAGAGCCCCCCGGAAATGCCTTCGAAAGTGGTGGTGTTTTTCAATATGTAATTGTTAATGCTGAAAATAATCCAGAGGTTAAAATGTTTGATCTTAGAATTTCAGAAATGATTAGTGAATTGAAGATGCGAATTAACGTTCAAGGCTATCCTCCATATAAAGAAAGAGTGGCTGAGGGTGTGTACACACTTGATTATGGAAAGCTTGGGTATGAGGAGGAGCCTTTTGTTATAAGTCCTTATACAAATAAGAAACTTCCCTTTGTTATAAACGGCCAGGCTGAAATATTTGTGGATTACCGATCTGATTTAGTTGAAGCTTTAAAAAAGGCAGAAACGGAGTACCAGCCAGGGGAAGATATTCGAGAGACGTTACTGAAGGACTCGGTATTTGTTCCGGCCTATTCATTGCCCTATACAGTAGATGGCAATACGAAAGAGCCCATCTTTTTATTAACGAAATAGTCATAACCCTTCTTTTGCAAAATATATTGTAGGAGAAGGGTATTTTTATTCCCTCAGTTTCAAACTACCAATGAAATTATTCCAATCATTTCAGAAGTGAACGTATCCTATACTGCTATGTGAATGCAAAAACTTCTTCTTTTTAGAGGAATGAGTCAATAAGAAGAGATGGAAAACTAGTAAATTGAATGGCAAGGAGGTTAAAAAATATAAAACTGTCATAACGATGTAGGACAACATCATAAATATATATTGTCATAAAATAAATAATAGGATAATAACTATCCACTAACGCAGGGATTCGGGAGGGGATCACTTGGAAAAGGTAGATATTTTTAAAGATATTGCCGAAAGAACGGGCGGTGATATATATTTTGGAGTGGTAGGTGCAGTTCGTACAGGGAAATCCACTTTTATTAAAAAGTTTATGGAATTGGTTGTATTGCCAAACATGAATAATGAAGCCGAACGCGCTCGTACCCAAGATGAGTTACCTCAAAGTGCAGCTGGAAAAACCATCATGACAACCGAGCCTAAATTTGTACCAAACCAAGCTGCAACGGTTCATGTCGGAGAAGGATTAGATGTAAATATCCGTTTGGTTGACTGTGTTGGGTATACCGTGCCTGGCGCTAAGGGCTATGAAGATGAAAATGGTCCCCGTATGATCACAACTCCATGGTATGAGGAACCGATTCCGTTTCATGAAGCAGCAGAAATTGGCACAAGAAAGGTCATTCAGGAACATTCTACGATAGGTGTAGTGATTACAACAGACGGAACAATTGGCGAGATACCTAGGAGTAATTATATTGAAGCGGAAGAGCGGGTCATAAATGAGCTTAAAGAAGTTGGTAAACCTTTTATCATGGTTATAAACAGTGTACAGCCACATCATCCAAATACAGAAAGCTTACGTGCTGAGCTTTCAGAGAAATATGATATTCCAGTGCTGGCGATGAGTGTAGAGGGTATGAGGGAATCAGACGTTCTAAACGTGATGAGAGAGGCCTTATATGAATTCCCTGTCCTTGAGGTAAATGTGAATCTTCCGAGCTGGGTTATGGTATTACGAGAAAACCATTGGTTGCGTGAGAGCTACCAAGAAGCCGTAAAAGAAACAGTAAAGGATATCAAACGACTTCGGGATGTTGACAGAGTGGTTAACCACTTCAGTGATTTTGAATTTATCGATCGGGCAAGTCTTGCCGGCATTGAAATGGGGCAGGGAATTGCCGAAATTGACCTTTATGCACCTGATGATTTATATGATGATATCTTAAAAGAAATTGTCGGTGTTGAGATTCGCGGGAAAGATCATCTGCTTGAACTGATGCAGGATTTCGCTCATGCAAAAGCTGAATATGATGTCGTTGCCGAGGCGTTGAAAATGGTTAAACAAACAGGCTACGGTATTGCAGCTCCGTCCCTAGCAGACATGAGTCTGGATGAACCGGAAATTATTAGGCAGGGATCCAGGTTTGGCGTACGGTTAAAGGCGGTTGCTCCATCTATTCATATGATTAAAGTAGATGTAGAAAGTGAATTTGCTCCGATTATTGGAACAGAGAAGCAAAGCGAAGAACTGGTCCGATACTTAATGCAGGATTTTGAAGATGATCCATTATCTATTTGGAGTTCAGATATATTTGGCAGAAGCTTAAGTTCCATTGTTAGAGAGGGTATTCAAGCGAAGTTATCATTAATGCCAGAAAATGCCCGCTATAAATTAAAGGAAACTCTTGAACGAATTATAAACGAAGGCTCTGGCGGGTTAATAGCTATTATTCTTTAAAGGACTCTCATTTTGAGAGTTTTTTTTTATGAATACTTATGTCAATCATTAAATTTAATGGGGTCAAACAGTTTGTTTCTCTTTCTTCTTGGCCATACTGTTAAAAGATTAGCAAATATTCATAATCTTTTTTGTGGGATATTTGACATAAATAGCAAAGAGTATGCGCATGCTAAGAATTTTTCTTGCTAACATTATATGATTATGATAACCTTTTATCAGAATTACTAAATATTAATACTAATCCCTTGTAAATAAAGGTTTTTTTGCCAAAAAACAGTTGAAATATTCTATTTGTTGTTTTAAGATATGCTTGTTATTAAAAATAGACAACAACGTATAGAATTGGCATATTTTGTTTACAAATGTATGTAAGAAACAATTAGGAAAGTTTAGGTTTTCTTGGGAGGAGGTGACTGGCATGAACAAAACAGAACTTATTAACGCAGTTGCTGAAGCAAGCGAGCTTTCAAAAAAAGATGCTACTAAAGCAGTTGATGCCGTTTTTGATTCTATCTTAAATGCTTTAAAAGATGGAGATAAAGTACAACTAATTGGTTTTGGAAACTTTGAGGTTCGTGAGCGTGCTGCTCGTAAGGGGCGTAATCCTCAAACTGGTGATGAAATCGAAATTGCTGCAAGCAAAGTTCCTGCATTTAAACCAGGTAAAGCGCTTAAAGATGCAGTTAAATAATTACATAAAGTGCTTATAAAGAACCGCGAGATAATCGCGGTTCTTTATATGAATGGGCCTATTATTAAGCATTTGTTCCCCTATCGTTATTTTTTATTAAAAAATATTCTTGATGTCTCGTTTCTCCCCTTATTTTTCCCCTAATATAAAATGAATAAGTATGCTAATATAAAAAGTAAAAGACAAAGCACCATACATAAGAAAAGTCCTTTGATAGATGAAAAGTGAATTTTTCTAGTGAACAGGTTGTTTTTTTATATAGAATGTAGGAGGAAATGGAAATGTCAAATGTGAATCGTACCCAAATTGAGGAAGCGGTACGTTTAATACTCGAAGCAATCGGAGAAGACCCAAATCGAGAAGGAATACGTGATACACCCAAAAGAGTGGCGAAAATGTACGAAGAAGTATTTAGTGGACTAAATCAAAATCCAAAGGAGTATTTTGAAACCATTTTTGGTGAGGATCATGAAGAACTGGTATTAGTCAAAGATATACCTTTTTATTCGATGTGTGAACATCATCTAGTTCCTTTCTTTGGAAAGGCTCATGTGGCATATATACCGCGAAATGGAAAGGTTACCGGACTGAGCAAGCTTGCCCGTGCTGTCGAGGCTGTTGCCAAAAGACCGCAGCTGCAAGAAAGAATTACATCAACTATTGCAGACAGCATATACGAAACTTTAGAGCCTTATGGAGTAATGGTTGTAATTGAAGCAGAACATATGTGTATGACTATGCGTGGAGTTAAAAAGCCCGGCTCAAAAACGGTAACTTCAGCCGTACGAGGCACATTTCTAAATGATGCTGCGTCAAGAGCAGAAGTACTTTCGCTAATAAAAGAGTAGAGAATAGGTATTTGATTGTATAATTAACTGGAATTGGAATAGTTTAAACTTATGAATATAAACTTTTGGAGAGGCGTGAAAACCGATGGAAGAGAAGAAAGCTTCTGCCAACGAATATGTTATCATAAAAGCAAAGCAGGATGGTGTGAATGTTATTGGATTGACAAGAGGCTCCGATACTAGATTTCATCATTCCGAGAAATTAGATAAAGGTGAAGTTATGATTGCGCAGTTTACCGAGCATACTTCTGCAATCAAAGTACGTGGTGAAGCCCTCATAAAAACTGCATACGGTGATATTGAAAGTGAAAGAAAGAACAGTCATATAGATAAATAATAGGCTGCCATGATAAGACGGGAGTATAAATTCTTATACATAAATGACAAGGTAGGTATGCCAATATTTTTACATTTATGATATAATAATGCCTGCTTATTGCTTTTTTGGTTATGTAAAGAAGCAGAATTCAAATAATTTTCGCTTAATTAAAAAAGTTGCCAGACAACCTAGAAACTAAGTTGGGGAAATAAGGGTGATAGTATTGCGTGAAATGGTAGAAAAATTAACTTATGCAAAGGATAGGATAGAGAAATATGTTTTCCATCCTTATTTACGTGAATATATGATTCCGCCAGTGATTGATGAGGATAAACTGCTTATACTCATTTCAATCGTAGACCAACTCGTACTTTCCCCACATGAAAAAGATATTTATGTCTTGTCAATTATGCTGATGCATGTTGCTTTAGATACACATGATCAAGTAACAAATACCCCTGTGGATGAAAAAAATATGAAGGTTAGGCAGTTAACAGTGCTTGCAGGTGATTACTATAGTGGTTTGTACTATAAATTCTTGGCAAGTCTTGAGGATGTACAAGTCATAAAAGCTCTATCTGAAGGTGTAAAAAATATAAATGAACATAAAGTGTTCATCTACCATAAAAATCAAGATGATTTTCATACAATCATGAATAGCGTAAAAATGATTGAGTTTTCATTAATAGAGAAATTAATAACCTATTATGGAGTACCGGAATGGTATGATAGTGCATCGAATTGGCTGCTAGTGAAACGGTTGATAAAAGAAAAAAAACAACTTGAAAAAACAGGTTCATCTGTTGTATTTGAAGCGTTAGAGCGCTCCTTTTCTAATAATCAAAAGAAAAAAAATGCTGAGCAAAAACAAGATGTCATGCAAATATACGACAGCTATATAGATTATTCGATACAATTAATGACAAAAGGAATGAATAAAATTCAACCTTTCAATACTTTATATGAGGAACGAATGATGAAAATAATCAAGGATTATTCTCCGAGAGAAAAATCATTTGTGGAAGAAGGGTAAGATCATGCAACAAACAAAAGAACAAAAGGTTCATAACGTTTTCGAGAAGATTTCTAATCATTATGATAAAATGAATTCGGTTATAAGCTTTAAACAACATGTTAAATGGCGCTCAGACACCATGAAAATTATGAATGTGCAAAAAGGGTCAAAGGCGCTTGATGTTTGTTGTGGAACAGCAGATTGGACAATAGCTCTTGCTGAAGCGGTCGGCCCTGATGGAGAAGTTGTTGGACTGGACTTTAGTCAAAATATGCTCAAAGTCGGCAAAGAGAAGGTTCGCCATTTGCCACAGGTTGAACTAGTCCATGGGAATGCAATGGAGCTGCCTTTTCCTGATAATTCCTTTGATTATGTAACAATTGGATTTGGACTCCGAAATGTTCCCGATGTCATGCAGGTGTTAAAGGAGATGCACCGGGTGGTGAAACCTGGAGGAATGGTTGTATGTCTCGAAACATCACAGCCTACATTATTCGGTTTTAAGCAATTATATTTCTTTTACTTTCGTTTTATTATGCCTTTATTTGGAAAGCTTTTTGCAAAAAGTTATCAGGAATATTCATGGCTTCAAGAATCTGCCCGAAGTTTTCCCGGGATGAAAGAGCTAGCGAACATGTTTGGTAAGGCTGGACTAGTAGAGGTTACCTATAAGCCGTACACTGGCGGGGTTGCTGCTGTCCATATTGGAAAAAAATCAAAATAAAAAGTGTGTTTCTGTTTGTCAAAATAAATTAGCTGTGGGTGTTTGTTTTATCATAAATATAAAGGGACAGACCCCTTCTGCTACTTATTATCAGACAGGGTTACAGCAAGGTGGATACGGATATGAAATTTAAAATGATGTATTCATTTTTAAATTCTGATATTGATATCGTTGAAGAAGCGTTAGAGGAAGCTGTTTACGCAGATTCAGCATTACTTCAAGAAGCTTCTCTACATTTATTACAGGCTGGGGGGAAACGGATTCGACCCCTATTTGTGTTACTTGCAGCAAAGTTTGGTTCGTATGATATTCATACAATCAAAAAGGCAGCAGTTGCTCTTGAATTAATTCATGCTGCTTCTTTAATCCATGATGATGTTATTGATGACGCTGAGATTCGCAGAGGGAAACTGACTGTTAAAGCCAAATGGGATAATCGAATTGCCATGTATACAGGTGATTATATATTTGCCCGCTCTCTTGAATTAATGACAGAAATTGAAAAGGCAGATGCGCATATTATTTTATCTGATACAATGGTTGAATTGGTTATCGGAGAAATAGAACAAATAAAGGATAAATACCGTTTTGATCAAAATGTAAAGGATTATTTACGAAGGATAAAAAGGAAAACCGCACTTCTGATTTCTACCAGCTGTGAGCTTGGAGCTATATGTGCCGATGTAGAAAAGAATTTGCAAACAAAATTGGCTCGATTTGGGTATTATGTTGGAATGTCTTATCAAATTATTGATGATATTCTTGATTTCACTAGTACAGAAAAAGAATTAGGAAAGCCTTCAGGCAGTGACTTGCTGCAAGGAAATATTACACTTCCTGTATTATTTGCAATGGAGGATGTTTCCATTCGTAAAGAAATTGTAAAAGTTCATGAAAAAATGCCGCGAAAAGAAATGGATCAGATTATTAAAATGATTATTCGTTCCGGTGCAATTGATAAATCGAGAAATATTAGCAACCGTTATCTGGAAAAGGCGTTGGAATTGGTTGAGGAATTCCCGCAAAATCAAGCTAAAACAGCGTTGAAGAATATTGCAAAGTATATTGGAAAACGAAAATATTAAGAAGTTGCGAATATTTTCAAAAAATGATATTATTTCCATGGATTATCTTATTTGAGAAACACTCGAAAGGGTATCTACTATACATATGTAATAGGGGTTGAGTTCATGGAAAAAACATTTTTAATGGTAAAACCTGATGGGGTACAACGCAATCTGATTGGAGAAATTGTTTCTCGTTTTGAAAAGAAAGGTTTTCAACTTGTTGGCGGTAAACTAATGGTCATTTCTAGAGAATTAGCAGAGGAGCATTATGGTGAACATAAAGAGCGTCCTTTCTTTGGAGAGTTAGTTGATTTTATTACTTCAGGTCCTGTATTTGCAATGGTATGGGAAGGCGAAAATGTAATCGCAACAGCACGTCAAATGATGGGTTCAACAAACCCGAAAGATGCTGCACCTGGTACCATTCGTGGGGATTTCGGTGTGACAGTCGGTAAAAATATTATTCATGGTTCTGATTCTCCAGAAAGTGCAGTTCGTGAAATTGGTATTTTCTTTAACGAGAATGAACTTGTTGAATATAAGAAATTAATGAATGAATGGATTAATTAATTAAGAAGCACTTGCCTATGCAAGTGTTTTTTTTTGTAACCGTGTCCAAATATTATTATTGTTTTATTTCCTAATTCAATTACTTGTATAACTTTTTTAGACAATTTAAATAAAATAGTCTCCAATTTCAGCTTTTTCCGCTATACTAAGGTTATCCTAGAAGAGGAGTATGTCTATGTCTGGCGATTACGAACAATTTATTTATAAAATAAAAATAAAATCAGGAATTGACCTTGCTCTCTATAAAGAAGCACAAATGAAACGAAGATTGACTTCATTATATGAAAAGAAAGGGTACAACTCTTTTGAGGAATATTTTTCAACTATTAATAGAGATCAAGAACTATTTAACGAATTTCTGGATCGTATCACAATCAATGTCTCGGAATTTTACCGTAATAATAAGAGATGGGAAGTATTGGAGAAAAACATATTACCTAAAATTTTACAAAGGACCAAAAGGCCCAAATTATGGAGTGCAGCTTGTTCTTCGGGCGAGGAGCCATATACTTTGGCCATGATTATGTCTAATTTTATGCCGCTCACTGATGTGAGAATTTTAGCAACGGATATTGATGAAAATATACTGGCCAGAGCAAAACTGGGGATTTATCCAGAGCGGTCGCTTCAGGAAGCCCCAGAAGATATGAAAAAGAAATTTTTTACTAAAGATGGCAGTTTTTATAAAGTGTCAGAAGAGGTTAAGAGGGCAGTATCGTTTAAAAAACACAATTTATTATCTGACCCTTATGGCGGACCGTATGATTTAATTGTCTGTCGAAATGTATTGATTTATTTTACGGAGGAAGCGAAGGATCTTATCTATCATAAATTTTCCCAATGCTTAAATCCTGGAGGCATTCTTTTTGTAGGAAGCACAGAACAAATTTTTAATGCGGGTCAATATGGTTTTGAAGCAGAGGATACTTTTTTTTATAAAAAGTGCCTTTAATAAAATAATAATAATATAGCAAAAATATTTGAGGAAATCAGTTAAAGGAGCAATTTATCAGATCAATTTTTAAAAACTTACTATTCTAATTTTTATTGGTATGTTATATTGATACATAATCCTTTAACGAGTTGAAGGGAGAAAGAGGATATGAGACATTTAACAGCTGGGGAATCACATGGACCCCAATTAACGACAATTATTGAAGGTTTACCTGCGGGAATGCCGCTATTGCAAGAGGATATTAATGAGCAACTGGCTAGAAGGCAAAAAGGATATGGCCGTGGGCGAAGAATGCAAATTGAAAAGGATACAGCGCGAATAACAAGCGGGGTTAGGCATGGGTTAACCCTTGGATCACCAGTAGCGCTTGTAGTTGAAAACAATGACTGGAAGCATTGGACCAAAATTATGGGTGCAGAACCGATGGATGAAAACGCGGAGGAAGTAAAAAGAAAAGTAACGCGACCTCGTCCTGGACATGCAGATTTAAATGGTGCTATAAAATATGGACATCGTGATATGCGAAATGTATTGGAACGTTCATCTGCAAGAGAAACAACTGTAAGAGTTGCTGCAGGTGCAGTGGCGAAAAAGCTGCTTTCCCTACTTGGTATTGAAGTTGCTTCACATGTGGTGGAAATTGGCGGTGTAAAATCATCTGTTTCAACCTATGAGTCCATCCAAAGCTTACGAGAGATTACAGAAAGTTCACCTGTTCGCTGTCTAGATCCGGACGCAGAAAAGGAAATGATGAACGCGATTGATACGGCTAAGCAAAATGGCGATTCGATTGGCGGTATTGTTGAGGTTATTGTAGAAGGCATGCCTTCGGGTGTAGGCAGCTATGTTCAATATGATCGTAAGCTAGATGCAAAGCTTGCAGCAGCTATCTGCAGTATCAATGCTTTTAAAGGCGTTGAGTTTGGAATTGGATTTGAAGCAGCTCATAAACCAGGCAGTGAAGTCCATGATGAAATCGCCTGGGATCAGGATAAAGGCTATTATCGGAAAACAAACCGTCTTGGCGGACTAGAAGGCGGGATGACAACAGGTATGCCTCTTGTCATAAGGGGGGTTATGAAGCCAATTCCAACCCTTTATAAACCGTTACAAAGTGTTGATATTGATACAAAAGAGCCATTTTCTGCGAGTGTAGAGCGCTCTGACAGCTGTGCAGTACCGGCCGCTTCAGTAGTGGCAGAAAACGTAGTAGCATGGGAACTGGCTCAAGCAATTGTAGACCAATTCTATAGTGACCGCTTTGATGCATTAAAAGAAAATATTGCAGAGCATCGTAAACATGCGAGGGAATTTTAATGAATGAACATATAGTGAAGACATCCTTAAAATCGTATCCAGTCTATATTGGTGAAGGTGTAATCCAGCAGTTGCCCGTTTTTATTAAAGAAAAGCGGGCGTCTGTTACCAAAATCCTCATTATTACAGACGAGACAGTAGGGGAGCTTTACCTCTCAGCTATTCTTCCGTTGCTTTCGAATTTTCATGTTGAAATAATGAAAGTGCCGAGTGGGGAGAAGGCAAAAACGTTTGAAATCTACTATGATTGTTTGACTTTTGCTTTACAGAGTAAATTAGATCGACATTCACTCATTCTCGCACTTGGAGGCGGTGCAGTCGGTGACTTATCTGGTTTCGTTGCAGCCACTTTTATGAGAGGGATTCCTTTTATTCAAATCCCAACGACGATTTTAGCTCACGACAGTGCTGTTGGGGGAAAAGTAGCCATTAATCATCCTGAAGGGAAAAATATGATTGGGGCCTTTTATCAGCCAGAAGCAGTCATTTATGATACAAATTTTTTGAATAGCCTGCCTTTGCATGAGAGACGTTCAGGCTTTGCTGAAGTCATTAAACATAGTTTGATTGAGGATTTATCTTTTTATCAGTGGCTAAAGAATCATATATCCTCATTAGATACTATCAGGAATGATGAAATGGTAGATTTTTTGACAAGAGGAATTGAAATTAAAAGCGCGATTGTAGCAGAGGATGAGAGGGAAGCCGGAATAAGAGCTTACTTGAATTTCGGACATACGCTTGGGCATGCCATTGAAGCTGAAATGGGTTATGGAAAAATGACCCACGGTGAGGCTGTGTTAATAGGAATGCTATTTGCTCTCCAGCTAAGTGAAAAATATGCCGGTCTTGAATTTGATATAAACGGCTTATTAGAATGGGTTCAGAAGCTCGGTTATCAAACAGAAGTGCCCGGAGATTTATCCTATGATAGGTTAATTGAACGAATGAAGGGCGATAAGAAATCAGTTGGACAACAGATTAAAATGGTCCTCCTGAATGAAATAGGATCGCCAATACTTTATACATTTTCAGACGAAGAGATAATGAGAGAATTAAATCAATTTTAATATAGATAGAAGGGGGAATATCGGTGATTCGCGGTGTCAGAGGAGCAATTACAATCCAAGAAAATTCGGAAAAAGAAATTATACAGGCAACAGATCGGTTACTACATAAAATGATTGATGAAAATCAAATTATGCCTGAGTATGTTGCATCTGTATTTATTTCTGTGACAGATGATATTACAGATGCATTTCCCGCTAAAGTATTACGTTCCCTAGAAGGCTGGAGCTATGTACCGGTTATGTGCATGAAGGAAATCTCGGTTTCTAATGCTCTAGAAAAGTGTATTCGAGTGATGATGCATGTAAATACAGCAAAAAGCCAGCAGGAAATTAATCATGTATATTTAGAAGACGCTGTTGTTTTAAGGCCAGATTTAGCGAGTAAGTAATAAATTTTCAGTGAACGAGGTGTATGTTGTTATGAAATGGAAAGAACAATTGTTGTCGTTAGAACCTTATAAGCCAGGCAGACCGATAGAATCAGTAAAAAAAGAGTTTGGTCTTGATCAAGTTGTGAAACTGGCATCAAATGAGAATCCGTTTGGTACCTCTCAAAAGGTTGTTGCTGCTCTACAATCAGTTCTATCATCGTTTGCCATTTATCCTGATGGATATGCAGCAAATTTGCGTTCTGCCGTTTCTGAGTTTTTAAAAGTAGATGAAGAACAGCTTATTTTTGGGAATGGTGCAGATAATTTAATCCAGATTATTTCTCGTGCTTTCCTGTCGCCTGGGAAAAATACCGTTATGGCGAATCCTTCATTTTCACAATATAAGCATAATGCCATTATAGACGGAGCTGAAATCAGGGAAATTCCATTAATTGATGGAGAACATGACCTGGATGCAATGCTTCAGGCAATTGATGAGAACACAGCTGTTATTTGGGTATGCAGTCCAAATAATCCAACAGGTATTCATATTTCCAGGGAAAAAATGACGTCATTTCTTAAAAAGGTTCCGGAAGAAACACTGGTTGTTATTGATGACGCCTACCACGACTATGTTGTAGCGGACGATTTTTATGATGCTGTTGAATTTGTTAATCAATATAAAAATTTAATCGTATTAAGAACATTCTCAAAAATATATGGAATTGCAAGTCTTCGTGTGGGCTATGGTGTGGCACATCAAGATATTATTCGCGTGTTGGAGCCGGCTAGAGAGCCTTTTAATGTCAATACATTAGGTCAAATTGCAGCCGTTGCAGCACTAAGTGATCAAGATTATGTAAATGAGTGCAGACGGAAAAATCGTGAAGGAATGAAGCAGTTTGAAGAATTCTGTGAAGAACATCAACTCCACTATTTCCCATCACAGGCTAACTTCATATTAATCGATTTTGGTACTAATGGAGATGAGGTATTCCAATATTTGCTCCAAAAAGGCTATATTGTCCGTTCCGGCAATGCATTGGGTTATGCTTCATCCGTTCGAGTAACAGTAGGGTCTAATGAGGAAAACAGTGGTGTTATTGAGGCTATGAAGCAATATTTACAAGAAAAGGCATCATTAACGAATTAATAGTAGATAGCTGGTCAATTAGATAATTTGAACAATGCAAGATAAGGGGATGATCCGGTTTGAAAGGCCGTGTATTTGTGATTGGCTTAGGCCTTATTGGCGGTTCTCTCGCATTGTGTATGAAGGGGCAGCATAAGGATTGTTATATTATAGGGTATGATATCAATGATGAACAAGGTAAATTAGCAAAAATGCTTGGTGTTGTAGATTGTGTGGCAAGCAGCATCGAAGAAGGAGCAATGGATGCAGATTTAATACTCATTACGACACCTGTACAAGTGACGGAGAGAATTTTAAATCTCCTTGCGGTCATACCATTAAAGGAAACAGTGCTTGTCAGTGATGCAGGGAGTACAAAAGCCGAGATTGTTAAGCATGCTGAGAAATTAACTGCAAAGGGCATTACGTTTATCGGAGGCCATCCGATGGCAGGTTCTCATAAAAGCGGAGTCTCTGCAGCAAGGCAGCTGCTGTTTGAAAATGCTTTTTACCTTTTAACCCCGGAGAAACATATTGCAGAAGAAAAAATTAATTTATTGAAAGAGTGGCTGAAAGGAACGAAAGCAAAGTTCATTGTGACAACACCGGAAGAACATGATTATTTAACAGGTGTTATTAGTCATTTTCCGCATATTATCGCGGCTTCTTTAGTCCATCAAGCTGAAAAAACAAGTCATGACCAAAGCTTAGTTACCCGTCTGGCAGCGGGGGGATTCCGTGATATTACGAGGATTGCTTCAAGCAGTCCAACTATGTGGAGAGACATTCTCCTTCAAAATAAAGAGATTTTACTTCAGCTTCTATCAGATTGGCAGCAGGAAATGAAAGAAGTTGCTGCGATGCTAAAAGAGCAGGATGGTGAGAGAATCTACCAATATTTTGAAAAGGCGAAGAAATTTAGGGATGAACTGCCTCAGAAACAAATGGGAGCTATTCCTGCCTTTTACGATTTATTCGTTGATGTGCCTGATTATCCAGGGGTTGTATCTGAGATAACAGGGTACTTGGCAAAAGAAGAAATCAGCATCACGAATATTCAAATTAGAGAGACTCGGGAAGATATAATTGGAGTCCTTGTTATAAGCTTTCAAACAGAACACGATCGCCTTCGCGCGAAAGAATGTATTGAGTACTATACAAGCTTTGAGACTTCAATTGCTCCATAATGATAAATGAAGACAAAGAGGGGGAAAAGATGGGTAAACATACATTAAAAACAAATATTACTTCATTGCAGGGGGACATTCTTGTTCCTGGTGATAAATCTATTTCCCATCGGTCCGTTATGTTTGGTGCTGTGGCAGAAGGAGTTACGACTGTTACAGGTTTTTTAATGGGTGAAGATTGTCTAAGTACTGTTTCTTGTTTCAGACAGCTTGGGGTAGAAATTGAAGAACATGCTGACCAAATGGTTATTCACGGTAAAGGTTGGGACGGGCTGAAAGAGCCTAAAGAGGTGTTGAATGTCGGAAATTCAGGGACAACCATCCGTCTGATGATGGGGATTTTAGCAGGCAGAGATTTTCATACCACCCTTATTGGTGATGAATCGATTGGAAAAAGACCGATGACGAGAGTGACAAAGCCTCTCAGTCAAATGGGGGCAAGAATTGACGGAAGACAATCAGGTGAATATACGCCGTTATCAATTCGCGGCGGTGGTATTTCTGGTATTGAGTATCGTGCACCAGTAGCTAGTGCGCAGGTAAAGTCGTCCATTTTACTTGCTGGTCTTCAGGCAGACGGGAAAACAACAGTTATTGAACCTGAAAAATCGAGAGATCACACAGAGCGGATGATTAGACAGTTTGGCGGTACAGTAGAAGAAGATGGACTGTTTGTATCGGTCCGCGGTGGGCAGACGTTGAAGGGAACCCATATTAAGGTACCTGGTGATATTTCTTCTGCAGCTTTTTTCCTGGTTGCAGGTGCAATTGTCCCTGATAGCTCTATCACTTTGAAGAATGTCGGATTAAACCCGACTAGAACAGGGATTATTGATGTAATGAGGGAGATGGGAGCCGATCTTACAATTGAAGAGATAGATGGGGAACAGATGGAGCCGGTCGGAAACATACACATCAAAACGTCTCATTTAAAAGGTACGACTATCGGCGGAGATTTAATTCCACGCTTAATTGATGAGCTTCCAATCATCGCTTTGCTTGCTACACAAGCAGAGGGTGAAACCATTATTCGTGACGCTCATGAATTAAAAGTAAAGGAAACCAATCGAATTGATACAGTGGTAAATGAGCTGTCAAAACTGGGTGCTGACATTACAGCAACAGATGACGGAATGATTATTCAAGGAAAAAATAAGTTAAGTGGCGGTATTGTTTCCAGCCATGGAGATCATCGCATTGGCATGATGTTAGCGGTAGCTGCATTAATCTGTAATGATGAAGTTAGTTTAGAACAAAAAGAGGCAATCTCCGTTTCTTATCCTCAATTCTTTGCAGATTTAGAAAAATTAATGTAACTCAAAGGGTAAAAAACTGCATATATATGCAGTTTTTTATTTTTAATTCTTTTTTTCGTTAGAAATTTTATTCACTTTGTTATCGGTTACGATGCATATTTCCTAGCTTATCTGAATAACTTGGTCATATGACTGCTAGAGAGGCGAGCAGATGAAGAATATCATTGAAATTGCAAATAGGTTAATAAATGGACAACTTGACCGGACAAGCCTTATCATTGAAAATGTAAGGTAAGGAAAATGACTGCAATCAATTTACTAAACAAGCGTACATTGCATTTTTTTATGGAAAGGGTCTAAAGGATGGAATCAGTAAATAAAATAATTTCTCAATTAGAAAACGGTCAACATGAAGAGGCCTTAAAAGGGTATGAACGGATATTAAAGCACGGATCAAATGAAGAGAGGTTTTTATTAGGGGAAGAACTAGTTCAATACGGGTTTCTTGAGGAAGCAAAGAGTTTATTCCAACATCTGCTCGAATATTATCCGGAGGAAGGTGAGATTCTCGTATTGCTGGCAGAAACACTCATTGAGCTTGGTAAAGAAGAGGAAGCGATTTTGGAGCTGGAAAAAATAAATGAGAATGATCCAAGTTTCCCAGAGTCTCTTGTTTTATTGGCTGACTTATATCAGCTTGAAGGTCTTTATGAGGTAAGTGAGCAAAAGCTGCTTAAAGCTAAGGCATTGCTGCCGGATGAAGTAGTTATTGATTTTGCTCTTGGAGAGCTTTACACAGAAGAAGGAAAATTTGTTCAAGCAATCAAGTGTTATGAACGTGTTTTAGAAACAGAGCATGAAATAGGCGGTGTCAATGTCAATCAAAGAATGGCTGATGCCATTAGTGCGGGAGGAGCCTTTGAAGATGCACTGCCCTATTATGAAAAGGCCTTAGAAAATAAATTAGAGATTAATACACTCTTTAACTATGGCTTTACTGCTTTACAAGCAGGTTATAATGGGAAAGCAATCGAGAAATTTTTAGAATTAAAAGAGCTTGATCCAGAATATTATTCTTTATATAGTAATTTAGCTCGTGCCTATGAAAGAGAAGAGGATTCCGAAAAAGGCTATCAGATATTAAAAGAAGGAATTCAGTATGATGAGTTTAATAAAGATTTATATAACTATGCAGGTAAATTGGCATTAAAGACAGGAAAAGAAGAAGAAGCTGAGCACATGTTCAGAGAGGCGCTTGCGCTTGACCCAGAGTTGACCGAAGCAGCTTTAACATTAAATAAACTTTTGCTTCATCAGGAAAGGTGGGAGGATGTCCTTGAAATCGTCCATATGATGGAAGAGGGAGATGAAATCGAGCCACGATTTTTCTGGGATGCAGCTCTCGCTCACCAAAATTTAGAAAAATATTCACAGGCATTAAATAGCTATGAAAACGCATATAATTTCTATAAAGACACAATCGACTTTTTAGTTGATTATGGATATTTTTTAATTGAAGAAGGAGAAAGAGAGCGGGCCGTCGAAATTTTTAATAAGTTAGTAAAAAGTGATCCGAGCAATGAAGAATATCAAGATGTATGGCAAAGACTAACAGATGACGTTGGATAATTTGATAAAATTTGCTGAAAGCAGAGGAGGGAACCACACATGAACGCCCCTGTATCTGTCAATGAGAAAAAAGAATTTATTCGTTGGTTTCTCAATCATTATCAATTAAAGAGACGTGAATGTGTCTGGATTCTGAACTATTTAATGAGTCATGACCAGCTCATGGAAAAAGTGCATTTTGTAGAACAAGCTCAATTTTGCCCGCGGGGAATCGTTATGTCAACTCATTGTGTAGATGATGTACCATTCCGTTTCTATAAGGAAAATGTAATGACAACAGATGCGGAAAAATCATTTCATGATATTCGCTTAAATCGAGAGGAGGATATTTTTATCCAACTCAATTTTCATGCTTCCTTTCAAGCTCCACAATTTGCAGCTGTTTTAGAAGAAAATCCTTATATGCCAAAGAATTTGCAAATTAGTGAAAAAGAACGTTTAATGGCAGAAGACTTCCTGACCTCAAGTATAAGAAGATTTCAGAAAGAAAAGCTATTTCAACAGATTGATGAGGCCTTGGATAATAATGATGAAGTTGCTTTTAAGGAGTTAACTGATCAGTTAAAAAAGTTTAATGTATAAAAAGTTAGGACCTGTATGAAACAGGTCTTTTATTTTTGTCCAAAAGCTAAATATTGCTTGATGGAGTAGTCTTCTAGACTTTTTTTTGCAACATGTTAGAATAGAAGAAAATGGGAAGATATGGAGTGGGAAAGATGAAATGGACCAGCGAAGATATGGACATGTATTTGAAGGCAAAGGAATATGTTGACACAATCGTTTTGCCCTTGTACCCAATTGCACTTGATGACCGGATTAAAAAAACAGTTGAGATGACTGAGTTTATACATTTGCTGACAGTTCAATTAGAAAGGCAATTTAGAGGAAGATTAATCATGCTTCCAGGATTTAACTATTTAAAATCAGCGAATGGAGAAGATGTGCTAGAGGACCTATTAAAATGGGAGAAGGAATTTTTAAGTAAAGGTTTTAAGCATATTATTTATTTGACGTCTGACAGTGACTGGAAACTTATAGAAGCTAAAATGACTGGTTCTCTGCTATGGCTGCCAACGATTCCGCTGCAGCAAATGGATCAACAATACCGGAATACTATCTTGAAAGATCAATTGCAACAGCTCATTACTTTGTTTGTACAAAAATGGGAAAAACAAGAATAAATGAAAGAAAAATGAATTTTATATTTTCTGATTATATTGACCTTACTGAAATATTGATATATTATTGGTATGTCCTAGTATGAAAATTGTGTTAATTTAAAATTGTTCCAAAGGGGGGGAGAAATATGAGCAAAAATCATGTGTCTAGACGTCAGTTCCTAAATTATACATTAACAGGTGTGGGTGGATTTATGGCGGCGGGTATGCTAATGCCAATGGTAAGATTTGCTGTAGATCCAGTATTAAAGCATACTGGCGGAAGCGATTTTATTGCCACACCACAGAAAGTTAGTGATATTACTAATGTTCCTACACGAGTCGACTTCACTTTCACACAGCAGGATGCTTGGTATGAGTCAGAGGTAACCAATTCAGCTTGGGTATTTAAAGACGATAAAGGCGAGATTATTGCCCTTTCTCCAGTATGTAAACATTTAGGCTGTACGGTTGACTGGAATGCGGACAAGGCTAATCCTGATCATTTTTACTGTCCTTGTCATGGGGGGCTGTATTCCAAAGATGGTACGAACATTCCAGGCACACCGCCGATTGCACCATTGGATGTATACCCATTTCAAGAAAAAGACGGCTATTTATATTTAGGAAAAGCCGAACCGCGAAAGGAGGCGTAATCAGTGTTAAACAAAATTTATGATTGGGTAGATGAGCGTTTAGACATTACGCCTTTGTGGCGGGATATTGCTGATCATGAAGTTCCGGAGCATGTAAATCCAGCACATCATTTTTCAGCTTTTGTTTATTGTTTTGGCGGGCTTACATTTTTTATCACCGTTATTCAGATTTTATCTGGGATGTTTCTAACGATGTATTATGTTCCAGATATAAAAAATGCTTGGGAATCAGTTTATTACTTACAAAATGAAGTTGCTTTTGGACAAATTGTTAGAGGGATGCATCATTGGGGCGCGAGCTTGGTTATTGTCATGATGTTTTTACATACATTGCGTGTTTTCTTCCAAGGTGCATACAAAAAACCACGTGAATTAAACTGGGTTGTTGGTGTGTTAATATTCTTTGTTATGCTTGGTCTTGGATTAACTGGTTATTTATTGCCATGGGATATGAAAGCGCTATTTGCGACAAAGGTAACCATTCAAATTGTTGAGTCAGTTCCATTTATTGGAGAATATTTAAAAATCTTATTAGCAGGCAGTTCTGATATTGTTGGTGCCCAAACGATTACTCGTTTCTTTGCGATTCACGTATTCTTCCTGCCGGCAGCCTTGTTTGGTTTAATGGCAGCTCACTTTATGATGATACGTAAACAAGGTATTTCTGGTCCGTTGTAATCATAATTTTTGTTTTATTATTCTCTTAAAAGGAGGGAGACTATTCATGCATCGTGGAAAAGGTATGAAGTTCGTAGGCGATTCACGCGTGCCTGCGGCTGAACATAGAAAACCGAATATTCCAAAAGATTATTCGGAATACCCAGGCAAAACAGAAGCTTTCTGGCCAAACTTTTTATTAAAAGAATGGATGGTTGGTGCGGTTTTTCTTATCGGCTTCTTATGTTTAACAGTTGCGCATCCGTCTCCGTTAGAAAAAATTGCTGATCCTAGTGATACTGCATATATTCCAATGCCAGATTGGTACTTCTTATTCTTATATCAATTATTAAAATATAGCTATGCATCTGGGCCTTATAACGTAATTGGGGCCTTAGTTATTCCGGGCTTGGCATTTGGCGCTTTATTACTAGCACCGTTTATTGATCGCGGACCTGAAAGACGTCCAGCTAAACGTCCTTTAGCAACAGGTTTTATGCTTTTAGCCATTGCAGGTATAACGTATTTAACTTGGGAATCGGTCGCTACTCATGACTGGGAGGCAGCCGCAGAACAAGGAAAGATTGTTGCAGAAGCAGATATTGATACTTCAGCAGAAGGATATAAGATTTTTGAAGCAAATGGTTGTATAAGCTGTCACGGTAATCAGCTTGAAGGCGGAGCAGCTGCACCTGCTTTAATTGATACAGGCCTAACTCCTGAGGAAGTTGCTGAGATTGCTAAAAACGGTTCTGAAAGTGGAAAAATGCCTCCGGGCTTATTTAAAGGTACTGATGAGGAATTAGCGAAATTAGCAGAGTTTATTTCTAGTGTGAAAAGTAAATAATAAATCGTGAAAAAGCCGGCGAATATTCGCCGGCTTTTTCACGATTTATTATTTAATCCACAGTATAGGCCTATGTTAAGATAAATAAGTGTAATATTTGGAAAGAGATGAGGGGAAAAAGATGAAGTGGATCTATCCAATTTTAAGGGACCGTAACTTTTTGTGGCTTCTGCTAGTAGTGAATATTCTAGGCACTGTGTATGGATATTATTGGTATGGCTGGCAATTAGCAGACACACCGGCCAAATTTTTGTTATTTGTCCCAGACAGCCCGACAGCTAGTTTGTTTTTTGTTTTTGTGCTTATAGCGTTTTTAATGGGAAAAAACTGGCCGTTATTTGAGGCATTGGCAGTCGTTACGTTATTAAAATACGGAATCTGGGCTGTTGTAATGAATTTTCTTGTTTATTTTGCAGGAGGGGAGCTAAATTTTACAGCTTGGATGCTTATTTTATCCCACGCAGGTATGGCAGTTCAAGGTCTATTATATGCCCCTTACTATCGAATTAAAACCTGGCATTTAATTGTAACAGGAATCTGGACTCTGCATAACGATGTAATCGATTACGTATTTTTTATGCTTCCCCGCTATAGCATGCTTGATCAATATATACCACAAATTGGTTATTTTACTTTTTGGCTCAGTATCTTTTGTTTGATGGCTGCTTACTATGCAGGAGTGAAAAGAAATCGATATGAATGAAAGATCTAAATGATATATAGGTCTATCCTTGTCCTGTTTCTCATACATTGTTACTAATGAGGGGGGACAAGCATGAAATCCAAGTTATGGATTGTAATAATATTAGGTTTGCTTTTATTATCTCCAATTGCATCAGCTAACGAAGAAACGTCGCCAATTGATCAGCTTAACGCTCTATCTGATGAGGCACTGCAATTAACCAAATCGAAGAGATATGGGGATGCTAAAAAAATTTTAGAGGCTTTCTCTGATAAATTCTCGTCCGTAACAGTAAAAGAAAATACTTTTACAATGGATGAATTGCGAATCGTCACCATTGCTCATAATGAAGCGATTGAAGCGACGACGAATGTTTCAATGAATCCTGATGAAAGAATTAATCGGGTAACGAAATTCCGTCTAGTTATTGATGCCATTTCCACAACAAAGCACCCTCTTTGGACGAAAATGGAGGAACCGATACTAGCCGTTTTTGACGAAGTTAAGGAAGCTGCATTTAATGGTAATCAAGATGCTTTCTATACGAGTCTTAATTCTTTTTTATCATTATATGAAGTGATAAATCCGAGTATGAAGCTCGATGTTTCAACAGAGCGGTTTCAAAAACTTGATACAAGAATTAACTATATTAATCATTACAGGCAGGACGTGTTATCAAAGCAGAATTCGATGAAGGAGTTGCTTATTCTTGAAAATGATTTACAAAGTATCTTTGACGATTTAGAAGCTGACGAGACTGAACCTTCATTATGGTGGGTCATTATCTCAACTGGAAGTATTATTATTGTTACATTATCCTATGTGGGATGGAGAAAATATGTAGGTGAAAAGGAAAGAAGGAAAAATCGTTCGATATAGATTAAGAAATCTAATTCCCCATTCATTTCTTGTAAAAGCTTATCGTTTGACATGGTATTATAATTACTCTTACAATAATAGATAATAGTATGTTGAATGGAGGAATAAAGCTTTGTTTTTAATCTATTTTGCGATTATTATTATCATTCCGATATGGGCGCAGATTCGGGTGAAAAAAACTTATTCTAAATACTCAAATGTCGCTTCGTCCTCACATTTGAGAGGTGCAGAAGTAGCAAGAAAAATTCTTGATGAAAATGGACTCTACAATGTAAATATTGAAGAAGTCCGGGGTGTTCTGTCAGATCATTATGACCCTAGAACAAAAACTGTTCGACTGTCATCAGATAACTATCACGGACATTCAATTGCGGCTGCAGCAGTTGCTGCCCACGAAGTCGGTCATGCAATTCAGGATAAAGAAGCATACAGTTTCTTGCGTTTACGACATACTTTAGTTCCAGTTGCCAATATTGGCTCTAATTTTTCTTGGATATTAATTATTATTGGAATGCTTCTAGGTATGAGTAACTTTGTATTACTTGGAATTGTTTTTATGGCTGCAGCTGTTTTATTTCAGCTTGTAACGCTTCCTGTTGAATTTAACGCGTCAAGCCGTGCTATGGATCAATGTGTAGCGCTTGGTGTGATTCGTAATGATGAAGAACGTGAAACAAGAAAAGTGTTAAGTGCAGCTGCTTTAACGTACGTAGCGGCCGCTGCCATTGCTGTATTAGAATTAGTCCGCTTAATTCTCGTTTATACTGGAATGCAAAGTGACGATTAAAAAAAGGATTTAGACATTTGTCTAAATCCTTTTTTTTACACTTGAATTGGTTTTTTGTTTTCATCTAGCGTGAAGCCTTCACCAATGACGTCATGGACGATACTGACTGATACGAATGCATGGGGATCAACTTCCATGATAACACTTTTTAAACGAACAATTTCATTTTTCGCGACTACGCAGTATAAAACTTCGCGGTCCTGTTTTGTATAGGAACCATAGCCTTTCAAAACTGTGACACCTCTGCCCATTTCTTGCAATATTTTACTCGCTATTTCATCATTATTCTCGGAGATAATCATAGCTCCTCTTGCAGAATAAGCACCTTCCTGCATAAAATCAATGACTCTTGCAGAGATAAAGACCAAAACAAGGGTGTACATGGCTTCGTGATAGTCTAAATAAAAGATTAGTGATAAGGTGATGACTACAGCATCAAAGATAAACATTGTTTTTCCCATGCTCCAGCCGATATATTTATAGACGAGACGAGCAATGATATCGACTCCGCCAGTTGTGCCGCCAAACCGAAATATAATTCCTAAGCCGACACCAATCGAAACTCCTGCAAATAAAGCAGCCAAGGTCATATCTTCTTTTAGCGGCATATTAATTTGATATCTTTGAAAAATCCATAGAAATACAGATACGGCTACTGTCCCAATAATTGTATAGATTAAAGAATTACGTCCCAGAATTTTCCATCCAATGAAAAATAAAGGGATATTTAGAATTAAATTAACATAGGAGGGATCCCAATGAAATAGAAAATAGAGAAGCAATGTTATTCCGGTAAACCCTCCCTCTGCTAAATTATTTTGCATATTAAAATGAACAATTCCAAAAGAGTAAATGCAGGAGCCCAAGAGAATAAAGAGAGTATTTTTTATTTTTATATCAAAAACCATATTTTTTCCTCCGCTTCCAAAGTAGACCTTAAAACGATTATTATTATATAGGAAAAATATTAGGTAAACAAATACACAAAGGTTTTGAAAACAAGAAAAACATTTGTCAAAATCGCTCAGTTTAGCTAACATGATAGAAGAGTGAATTTATACTATGCATCTTAGGGGTGATATGGTTGTCAAATGATAAAACGATGAAAGAACTTCAAAAGGAAGTAGACGCTTACATTAGTCAATTTAAAGAAGGCTACTTTAGTCCACTGGCTATGACAGCTAGACTGACGGAAGAATTAGGCGAATTAGCCCGAGAGATTAACCACTACTATGGAGAAAAACCAAAAAAAGTTTCTGAAGAGAAAAATACGGTTGAAGAAGAACTTGGTGATTTATTATTTGTCCTCATTTGCTTTGCAAATTCCTTACATATAGACCTTGAAGAAGCCCATAATCGGGTGATGCATAAATTTAATACAAGAGACAAAGACCGTTGGACAAAAATTGATGATAAAGAAAGAGGAGATTAATATGGAAACAACAAAAATTATCATTGCAGGTCCGAGAGGGCGAATGGGATCTGAAGCAGTTAAATTAGTTGAAAGAACAGAGCATTTTGAATTAGTCGCAGTCATTGACCATAAGCATGGAGGCAAAAGGTTAAATGAAGTAGAAGGTGTATCAACATTGCCTGTACCTGTTTTTGCTAATATTAATGATTGTTTATCAGAAATAAAGGCAGATGTTCTTATTGATTTAACAACGCCTGAAGTAGGAATGCATCATACGAAAACAGCATTGGAGTTTGGTGTTCGTCCGGTAGTGGGAACAACCGGGTTTACAAACGAAAATCTAGCGGAACTAGAAGAACTTTGCCAACAAAAAGAAACAGGCTGTATTATTGCGCCTAACTTTGCATTAGGTGCAGTATTGATGATGAAATTCTCGCAAATGGCCGGGAGGTATTTCCAGGATGTGGAGATTATTGAATTGCATCATGATAAAAAGTTGGATGCTCCTTCTGGAACAGCAGTAAAAACGGCTGAAATGATTGCTGAAGTTAGACAAGAGAAATCACAGGGACATCCAGATGAAAAAGAAACACTTCCAGGTGCAAGAGGGGCTGATTTTTCAGGGATGCATATTCACTCTGTCCGCTTACCCGGATTAATTGCTCATCAACAGGTTATGTTTGGAGCAGAAGGACAAACCTTGACGATTCGTCATGATTCTTTTGACCGATTTTCATTTATGTCTGGAGTGAAATTAGCGGTTGACACAGTTATGAATCTTAATACGCTTGTGTACGGTTTAGAAAATATTATTGAATAAAGCGAGGGAACCATTATGAATATTGCATTAATTGCCCATGATAAGAAAAAGGATGATATGATTCGTTTCACTACAGCTTATCAGTCTATCCTAAAGGAACATACACTATATGCAACAGGTACAACGGGACAAAAAATAATGGATGCAACAGGGCTTTCTGTCCATCGTTTTCAATCTGGACCATTTGGAGGGGACCAGGAAATAGGGGCTCTGATTGCAAATAATAAAATGGATATGGTCTTTTTCTTTCGCGACCCGTTAACCGCTCAGCCTCATGAACCGGATGTAACGGCTTTAATTCGTCTTTGTGACGTATACGCTGTACCGCTTGCTACCAATATGGGAACTGGAGAAGTATTAGTCAGAGGGTTAGAGAGAGAGGATCTTTCTTGGCGTAATATTGTCAGAGGACAAGCACCTGTAAGTGAATCTGTGTAATCGTTATATAAGGGATGACTTACTATCCCTTTGTACATAAATAATTAAAATCTTTACTGAAAAAGCCGACAGTGAATGAAGAATTAATGAGGAGAAAAGGTAGATGAAAACAAAACTCAAAATCGGTATTACCTGTTACCCAACTGTTGGTGGTTCAGGAGTTGTTGCAACAGAACTTGGCAAGATGCTGGCGGAAAGAGGTCATAGTATTCATTTTATTTCATCCAGTCTGCCATTTAGATTGAAGAAAATGTATCATAATATTTACTATCATCAGGTGGAGGTTAATCAATATTCCGTATTTCAATACCCTCCCTATGATATTGCACTTGCAAGTAAAATGGCAGAAGTAATTAAAAGAGAAAAACTAGATTTACTTCATGTGCATTATGCTATTCCTCATGCTGTTTGTGCGATTTTGGCAAAACAAATGTCAGGGAAAGATATAAAAATTGTCACAACTTTGCATGGCACAGATATTACGGTCCTTGGTTATGATGCATCCTTAACAGATGCTATTCGGTTTGGAATTGAAAAGTCTGATGCGGTTACGGCTGTTTCTCACTCATTAATTGCTGAAACTTATGATCTTTTGAAACCGAAAAAGAATATCCTGCCAGTCTATAACTTTATTGATGAACGGGTCTATCACAAAATATCCACTTGTCACCTGAAAGAAGAATATAAAATAAGCAGCGATGAGAAGGTTGTTATCCATGTTTCTAATTTTCGAAACGTTAAGCGTGTTCCTGATGTTGTAAGGGCATTTGCAAAAATTGTGTCTCAATTACCTGCAAAGTTGTTATTGGTCGGGGATGGACCGGAATTTTCAATTGTTAGTCAGCTTGTCGAGAAATTAAATATACAGGATCATGTTTTATTTCTTGGTAAACAGGACAATCTCGAGGAACTCTACTCTATTAGTGATTTAATGCTTCTTTTATCAGAAAAAGAAAGCTTTGGACTGGTAGCTCTTGAGGCAATGGCTTGCGGAGTGCCATGTATTGGGACAAATATTGGCGGCATTCCTGAAGTGATTCGAGATGGAGTTAATGGTTATTTATGTGAACTTGGAGATGTTGAGCATGTAGCAGAGAAAGCCGTTCATCTCTTAATGGACGAAGTCATGCATAGGCAGTTTTCGCAGAACTCCATTAACATTGTAAACGAACATTTTCGTGCGGAAAAGATTGTTGAACAATATGAACAAATTTATTATCAATTATTGAAAAGTGGTGAAGTGGGATGATGCCGATTTTTAAAAAAGCCATCCCCCTTTTTGAGAGAATTGAACAGGCTGGTTTTGAAGCCTATTTTGTAGGCGGCTGTGTTCGTGATTACATACTTGGTAAAGAAATTGCTGATGTTGATATTGCCACTTCCGCTACGCCGCAGGAAGTAAAAAAGGTTTTTCCAAGAACAATTGATGTCGGCATTGAACATGGAACCGTTGTCGTTTTATGGGATAAAGATACATATGAGCTTACAACTTTCCGTACGGATGGAGAATATATAGATTTTCGCAGACCTAGTGATGTCACCTTTATTCGAAATCTTGAAGAGGATTTAAAACGCCGCGATTTTACGATGAATAGCATTGCCATGGACAAGGAAGGTCATTTAATTGATCCGTTCCATGGTCAAGAAGCAATTAAGCAAAGAATAATTAAAACGGTTGGTTCAGCAACTGAGCGTTTCCATGAAGATGCATTAAGGATGATGAGAGCCGTACGCTTTGTCAGCCAATTATCCTTTTCGATTGAAATAGAAACCCTTCAAGCCTTAAGAAAATATGCCATTTTGTTAGAAAATATTGCAACGGAGAGAAAAACAGTAGAATTTGAAAAATTACTCCAAGGTGAAAACCGAAAGGCAGCGTTGCAGCTTTTGCTTGATACAGGTTTGTTTCAATATTTACCAGGAATGAGTAATCATGAAAAATCATTAACGCAACTGCTGCAGTATAATCTCAAGGAATTATCAAATATTGAGATGTGGTCTCTTCTGTTGTTTTTAATAGACATTTCTCCTACGGAAACCGAGCTGTTTTTAAGAAAATGGAAGTTGCCGGTCAAAAAAATGAAACTAGCTAAATCCATTGTCGACTGGCTGCAGTTTCGGCATCATTCACCATGGGATAATGATAGTCTCTATAAAGCAGGCCGTGAGATTATTTTGTCTGTTGAAAGGCTGTTTAATATTTGTCATCATCAGCCATTATGTACATCTATTTCTGATGTCAAAGAGCGTTATGAAGGGCTTATGATTAAAAATCGTCAGGAACTTGCAGTGAGCGGGCATGATTTAATAGAGTGGAGCGGTCAAAAGGGTGGACCTTGGGTCAAAGGAAAACTTGATTTGATTGAGAAAGCCGTGTTACACGGTGAGGTTGATAATAAAAGAGAATCCATAAGGGAGTGGCTGTTAAATTGCAATCAGAATTGAGAAAACGATTGCTTGATGCTTTTACCAATAGCGGTGATGATTTCTTGTCCGGTCAGTATTTAGCAGACTTAATTGGATGTACTAGAACGGCTGTTTGGAAGCATATTGAAGAGCTTCGAAAGGAAGGCTTTGAGTTAGAGGCAGTAAGAAGGAAAGGATACCGTATTGTAAAGGTGCCAGAAAAAATAACTGAGAATGAAGTTCGGCTTGGCCTGATGACAAAACGGCTCGGTCAACATATACATTATGAGGAAAGTGTAGATTCTACGCAAAAAATAGCTCTGCAGCTAAGCCTTGACGGCGCTCCGGAAGGTACGGTTGTGATTGCGGAGGAGCAGACAAATGGGCGGGGCAGAATGGCCCGTACTTGGTTTTCTCCAAAATATACAGGTATTTGGATGAGTGTAATTCTTCGTCCCCAACTTTTACCACACAAGGCACCACAATTAACATTGGTAACGGCTGTGGCAGTTGTTCAGGCAATTGAGGAATTAGTTTCAATTAAGCCGCAAATTAAATGGCCAAATGACATTCTGATTGATGGCAAAAAGATGACCGGAATTTTAACCGAACTGCAGGCGGAAAGTGATCGAATTAATTCTGTTATTATTGGCATTGGAATAAATGCTAATCAGGAATTAGAGGTATATCCGGAAGAACTCCAATCCATTGCTACATCCTTAAGAATTGAAACCGGAAAAACAATTAACCGCGCTGAATTAATTAAATTAGTATTAGCCAAGATTGAACATCTTTATGATGTGTATTTACAAGAAGGCTTCTATCCAATTAAATTATTATGGGAAAGCTACGCTGTAAGCATTGGGAAAATGATTACGGCTAGAATGCTTCAGGGCAATTTATATGGAAAAGCGCTGGGGATAACGGATGATGGTGCATTAATGATGGAGGATGAATTAGGAAAAGTCCATTTGGTTTATTCTGCAGATATTGAGATATAATGACAAACAATGACAAATTATTGCGAAAATTTTATAATATTATAGCCAAAAATTATTTTTATCTGTTATAATCTCTTATGGGCGGTATCATTGTTGTGAACTGCACCAATGTAGAAGTACTGAATTAATAATAATATCTGCCTAGATCCGAAAAAATTGGACCGGGACAGAGGGATAAAACACGTCATTAACATTTTAAATCCTTCTGCGGCGTAGAAGGATTTTTTTGACTAATCAGAATCTCGATGGATATCGATTTTTATCCCATCAGCTTCTGAAAAGTTTTTATTATATTAAACGTGTTATGCCTCTTCCTAACAGGAGGAAATGGAATGAAGCAAACAACTGATTTTTTAAAAATGAAGAAAAATGGTGAAGCAATTGCGATGATTACTGCTTATGATTATCCGTCAGCAAAGCATGCGGAGCAGGCAGAAGCTGATGTCATTCTTGTTGGTGATTCTTTAGGGATGGTTGTGCTTGGTTATGATTCAACGATTCCTGTTACTGTAGAGGATATGATCCACCACACAAAAGCAGTGAAAAGAGGGGCAAAGGACACGTTCACGATTGTTGATCTTCCGTTTGCTAGCTATCATTTAACAATTAGAGACACCATTATGACAAGTACAAGAATGATGCAGGAAAGCTTTGCAAATGCAGTAAAGCTTGAAGGTGCAGATGGTGTGCTTGAACATATAAAAGCCTTGACACAAGCTGGAATACCGGTTTGTTCTCATCTCGGTTTAACACCGCAATCGGTGGGTGTTTTAGGCGGTTATAAAGTTCAAGGGAAAAATGCAGAAGCAGCAAAAAAGTTAATAGAGGATGCTAAGAAGTGTGAAGAAGCAGGAGCGTTTATGATTGTACTTGAATGCGTGCCAAAACAATTAGCAACGAAAATAAGCAGTCTGCTATCAATTCCGACCATTGGAATTGGTGCAGGAGACGGCACTGATGGACAAGTCTTGGTTTATCACGATGTGGCTGGTTATGGTGTGGAACGAGTGGCAAAATTTGTGAAGCAGTACTGCTCAATAGACGATATCGCTGTGGATGGTTTAAAGGAGTATGTTAAAGAAGTAAAATCACGCGAATTTCCTGGAGAAAAGCATAGTTATACAATGGCAGAGGAAGAGTTACAGACTCTATATGGAGGAAAATAATGAGAGTCATTTCAACAATTGCTGAATTAAAGGCAGTCATTAAGGCTGAAAAATCACAACAAAAAACAATCGGATTTGTACCAACAATGGGCTATCTGCATGAAGGACATCGGGCTTTATTGAAGAAAGCCCGTCAGGAAAATCAATTTGTTGTTCTAAGTGTTTTCGTGAATCCTTTACAATTTGGTCCGAATGAAGATTTAGAGACCTATCCAAGAGATTTTGAACAGGATCAGAAAACAGCAGAGGAAGAAAATGTAGATATCATGTTTCATCCTTCTGTTGCTGAAATGTACCCTAATGAGCTTTCCGTTTCCATGAAGGTTAGAAAAAGAACGGATGTTTTATGTGGTGAATCTCGTCCGGGTCATTTCGATGGGGTTGCAGCCGTAGTAACGAAACTTTTTCATCTTGTACAGCCGGATAGAGCTTATTTTGGAAAGAAGGATGCACAGCAGCTTGCTGTCATTCAAGGGCTTGTAGACGATTTCAATTTTCCTTTGGAAATTGTTCCTGTTGAGACGGTTAGAGAATCGGATGGATTGGCGAAAAGCTCGCGAAATGTCTATTTAACGGAAAAAGAACGTGCTGAAGCACCTGTTTTATATAGCAGTCTTAGAATGGCTGCTGATAGGATAAAAGCGGGTGAAGTGAATCCTGAAAGAATTGTTCATTCTATCATGGATAGGATTCAAACGGAAACGTCAGGACAAATTGATTATATAAGTATATTAACTTATCCAGGTCTTGAAAAAATGGAAGTAATCAAGGGCAATTATATTATTGCTTTGGCCGTTAAATTCTCAAAAGCACGTTTAATTGATAATATTATTTTAATAGAAGAATAGGAGGAAGCAATATGTTTCGCACCATGATGAACGGGAAAATCCATCGTGCAACTGTTACAGAAGCTAATTTAAATTACGTTGGAAGTATTACAATCGATTCAGATATTATCGATGCAGTTGGAATGGTTGCAAATGAAAAGGTACAAATCGTTAATAACAATAACGGTGCACGCTTTGAAACTTATATTATACCTGGTCAAAGAGGCACAGGTACGATATGCATAAATGGAGCTGCAGCGCGGTTAGTGCAGCCAGGAGATACCGTTATTATTATCTCCTATGCTCTAGTACATGAAGATAAGCTAGCCGCTCATACTCCAAAAGTAGCAATCATGGGTGAGGGAAACCAGATTAAAGAATTAATCCATGCTGAACCTGAAATGACAGTTATGTAAATTTGTGAGCTGACTCTATATGAGTCAGCTTTTTGTGTAAACTGGGTAAAATATAAGTAAGCTGTCAATTAGGAAGGGGAGAATGCAGTTGCATGGAACTCTTTTTCTTTTTGTAAAAATATGATAGGGTTTAACATATTAAAGATATTGACCACATTCTAGTTTAATAAGGGAATAGAAGTGGCCTGAGGTGTTAATTAGATGAGTAATAAATATGTAGTGATTGATCTGGAAACAACGGGGAATTCAGTGAAAAAAGGAGATAGAATTATCCAATTTGCGGCAGTTGTGATTGAGAATGATACAATAGTAGATCAATTTTCATCACTTTTGAATCCTAGGCAGACTATTCCTGTTTTCATCGAAGAATTAACCGGATTGACTGATGAGATGGTAAAGGATGCACCAGAATTTACGGAAATTGCTCCTAAGATAATGGAAATGTTGAATGGCGCTTTTTTTGTCGCCCATAATGTGTTATTTGATTTATCCTTTTTACAGGAAGAATTAATTATGGCTGGCTATGAAGGTTTTTATGGTCCTGTTCTTGATACGGTTGAAATGGCTCGAATCCTTTTTCCATCAAGTGACAGTTATAAATTATCTGACTTAGCTGTTCAAGAGGGTTTACATCATGATAGACCCCATCAAGCTGATAGTGATGCGCTTGTAACAAGCGAACTTTTACTTATTTTATTTGAGCGTTTGCGGGGGCTTCCAGTACAGACGATGAAGCAGTTGCATCAACTTTCAGGCGGATTGAAAAGCGATTTAATTGATATATTGGAAGAATTCATAATGGAAAAAGAAAAGCAGATTGATTATATCCCGAACGGCCTGGAAGAATTTCGAGGGATTTGTATAAAAAAATCTCCTCATGTGAAGGAAGAACAAAATCGAAATGAAGTTTATTATCCTTTAGATGAATCGGATAAAGAACTCTTATTAAAAAAGGCTTTTTCAGCCTTCGAGTCAAGACAAGGTCAGTATCAAATGATGGATATTGTTTATCATTCCTTTCAGCATGAACGGCATGCGATGATTGAAGCCGGAACTGGTGTCGGAAAGTCATTGGCTTATTTATTACCTGCGCTATATACGGCCGTAAGTGATAAAGAGCCTGTCATTATCAGCACCTATACGACTCAGCTTCAGGAACAGCTACTGCAAAAGGATATTCCTTTATTGGAGAAAGCTGTTGAATTTCCTTTTCATACAGTACTAATGAAAGGGAAAAGTCATTATATTAGTATTGAAAAGTTTGCTAAACTCTTGCGGGAAGAGGAAGATAATTACGATACAACTTTAACAAAAATGCAAATACTTGTTTGGCTGACAGAAACCGAAACAGGTGATTATGATGAGCTGAATTTATCTAGTGGAGGAAGGTTGTTTTGGCAGAAGGTTAAGCATGATGACAGTTTCTCTTTACGAAATCAACCTATAGAAACACGGGATTTTTACTTGAGAATGCGTGAAAAAGCGAAGAGAGCAGATATCATTATTACAAATCACAGCCTGTTGCTCTCAAGTCTTACAGCCGATAAACCGCTGCTTCCGCAGTCTAATTATACCATTATTGATGAAGGGCATCATTTTGAAAAAGTGGCAGGTAAATATTTTGGCAGTAAAATTGATTATGCTTCAACCCGTTTTCTTCTTCAGCAAATGGGGGTCTCTGAGCAGAACATGCTTGCCCATAAAATTGAGACAATCTTACAAGGCGACAAAGCAAGTCAAGAGGGGTTGCTTCATTCGTTTGAACTAAATAAAATGATGTCAGAATTACTTTTTACGATGGATGAGCTGTTCTCCATTCTTGCCATGATTGCAAAAAAAAGTATGAAACCTAAGGTCCAAGGGAGGCTTAGCTGTCCTTTTCCATTAGAAATGACAAGAGAAGCCAAGGCGTTTATAGCCAAGGCGGAACATTTTATATTTCTGTTAACGGATTATGCGAAAGAAATAAACGCTCGTCTTGAACGGCTGAAGAAAGTGAATAAGAAGGGGTCGATGCACAAAATGGTTGTGCATGAAACAGCTGCATGGCTAGATGATAGTGAGAAATTGAAGATTTGTATCAGAAAGACCATCCAACAAAATCTTTCTGAAGAAGTTTCATGGATAGAAGCGGATACCCGTTCTTGGCAAAATAGAACGACGTTGTATTTACAGCCAATCTCTGTCTCAAATCAGCTGAGAGATATTTTATTCCATAAAAAGAGGAGTGTAATTGTAACCTCAGCAACTTTGTCTGTGAATGGCTCGTTTAAATATACGGCAAATGCACTCGGTTTAATCACTGAACCATGTCATTATGAGCAAATTCCTTCGCCATTTGATTATAGAAATCAGGTGAGGCTCATCATCTCGAATGATCTTCCGGAAGTAAACTCTGTTCCGCTTCAGGATTACGTTTCACAGATAGCGGCTCATATAATATCAATTGCAGAAGCAACAAAAGGCCGTATGTTAATCTTGTTTACCTCATATGACATGCTTCGTAAAACATATGAGCTTATTAAGGAAAGTGGTTTTTTACAGGATTATACACTACTTGCACAAGGGATTTCAGGAGGAAGTAGAACAAGGCTTACAAAAAATTTTCAGCGCTTTGATAAAGCGATTCTTCTTGGAACGAGCAGTTTTTGGGAAGGAATAGATATTCCGGGTGAAGACCTTTCTTGTCTTGTTATGGTTAGATTACCTTTCTCTCCACCAGATGAACCGATGATAGAGGCAAAATGCGACAATATAAAAAAGAGTGGAGGGAATCCTTTCTATGATTACTCCTTACCGGAAGCTGTGCTGCGTTTTAAGCAAGGCTTTGGTCGTCTCATTCGTACAAAAAATGATAAAGGCATTATGATTGTATTTGATCACCGTATCCTTTCAACACAATATGGAAAGGTCTTTCTTGATTCGTTACCAGAAGTAAAAGCCACAAAAATGGATATTAATAAAACGGTCAATTTCATTTATGAATGGCTGTAATCGATTAGTAGACTTGGTGTTTTAATGATTTAATAAAAAAAGGCTGCGGTTTGGCAGCCTAAAAGGACGGGTTGAACTAGAATAAATTTAATGAAAAATTGAACTAATTTAGATGTAAGCTGTTATAATAATTCATAAGACTATCCTGTTACATTATTTTAGCCTTCTTAACGTAACGGTATAAGTAGAAAATTATGTCGAGATTGAGGTGGTATTTCCAACTTATTTACGATATAACGTACATAATAAGAAAGAATAACGTCTGTAGTGAAAATCAGTCGGCATTTTCGTTAGATAAAGAGGATAACATGAAAAAGTGGTTGATAATAGTAAGCTTAGTAATTGTGATTGCAGCATCATCAGCTGCCATTATTTATTTAAATGCTGTAGAACCTGTTAAGCAAGCAGAGGAAACAGCTGTTCAAATAGCAAGGAAAGAAACGGATATAACTAAAGTAAATGAATTTAGCTTATACCACGGTGAGGAAACCTATTTTATTATACAAGGTGAAAATAAAAAAGGGACCAAACTCATTGCTTGGATTCCAGAAAAAAAAGGAAAAGTAATAGTTGAAAAATCATCTAATGGTCTTTCCCGTGAAGAAGCAGTAAATAAAGTATTAGCTGAAATTAGTTCCGCAGAAATTATTTCTGTCAGGTTAGGCATGGAAAATGGAATTCCACTTTGGGAAATTCATTCACGAACGAAAGAAAGCCTTTTGAATTATCATTCGATTGTTTTTGAAACAGGAGAATGGTTGAAAAAAATTGAAAATCTATAAGGGAAAATCTGTTATCATAGCAGATCATATATATTCATGATAGAAGGAGAAGGAAACAAAATGGAAGCGAAACTGGCAGGAAGAGTAAAATCATTAACTCCATCAACAACACTAGCGATAACAGCAAAAGCAAAAGAACTAAAAGCCGCGGGTCATGATGTAATTGGTCTTGGCGCTGGTGAACCTGATTTTAATACGCCACAGCATATTATTGATGCGGCAGTAAGATCAATGAATGAAGGGCACACAAAATACACTCCATCTGCAGGCCTACCTGCCTTAAAAGCAGAAATTGCTAAAAAGTTTAAAAGCGATCAAGGGATAGATTATGATGTATCTGAAATTATGGTCGCAACTGGTGCCAAACATGCACTTTATACATTATTCCAAGTACTTCTTGATGATGGTGATGAGGTTATTATTCCGACACCATACTGGGTGAGCTATCCAGAGCAAGTAAAACTCGCTGGCGGTGTACCTGTTTATGTGGAAGGCTATGAGAGCAATCAATTTAAAATAACACCTGAGCAGCTTGCTGCGGCAATCACGGATAAGACAAAAGCAGTTATTATCAATTCGCCAAGCAACCCAACAGGTATGATTTATACAAAAGAAGAGCTGTCAGCACTAGGTGAACTATGTTTATCCAAAGATGTTTTGATTGTTTCCGACGAAATTTATGAAAAATTAATTTATGACGGTAATAAACATATCTCGATTGCCCAAATTTCACCAGCATTAAAAGAACAAACCATTATAATTAATGGGGTTTCCAAATCTCATTCCATGACAGGATGGAGAATTGGCTATGCTGCAGGAAATAAAGAAATCATAAACGCGATGACAAACCTTGCCAGTCACAGCACATCAAATCCTACAACAACAGCTCAATATGGTGCGATTGCGGCCTACAGTGGTCCGCAAGATGATGTTGAGATGATGCGTAAAGCATTTGAAGAAAGATTAAATACCATTTATGATCAATTAGTACAAATACCTGGGATTACATGCATCAAACCTCAAGGCGCTTTTTATCTATTCCCAAATGCACAAAAGGCAGCTGAACTTACCGGCTTTAATCATGTTGATGAATTCTCAGCTGCATTGCTTGAGGAAGCAAAGGTGGCAGTTGTGCCAGGTTCCGGATTTGGTGCACCGGAAAATATTCGTTTATCCTATGCAACTTCACTTGATTTATTAGAGCAGGCAGTTTCCCGTATAAAGGAATTTGTTGAAAAGAATTCAAAATAACAGTAAGATAATCTTTGTTCAAAAGGCGATAAAACCTCGAGTTTATCGCCTTTTCGTGTTTTTCTAGTTTTATTCAAAACGGCTTATCGATTTGCTTGTCATCTATTGGAAAGGTATAATTAAATAAGATACATAGTAGATTTTTATCGTTTCTGGAGGGAACAATTACGTGATTAAAACAACAATTGCTCAAGTTTATAAATATGTAGAGCAGGAAGTGAGAATTGGCGTTTGGGTAGCAAACAAACGGTCAAGCGGCAAAATTGCCTTCTTGCAGCTGCGTGACGGCACAGGTTTTATTCAAGGGGTTATTACAAAGGCGGAAGTACCTGAAGAGGTGTTCCAAACAGCCAAGTCGATTACACAGGAATCCTCATTATATGTGACAGGGGTTGTACATAAGGATGAACGTTCTCCATTTGGCTATGAACTGCATGTGAAGGAAATTGAAGTGATTCATCACTCTATAGATTATCCAATAACACCAAAGGAGCATGGAACAGAGTTTTTAATGGATCATCGCCATTTATGGCTCCGCTCAAAAAGACAGCATGCTGTGATGAAAATTCGTAATGAAATCATCCGAGCAACTTATGAATTTTTTAACCAAAATGGTTTTGTTAAAGTCGATCCGCCTATTTTAACTGGAAGTGCACCAGAAGGGACAACAGAGCTGTTTGCTACCAAATACTTTGATGAAGATGCTTATTTATCTCAAAGTGGACAATTGTATATGGAAGCGGCAGCCATGGCGTTAGGCAAAGTATTTTCATTTGGTCCGACATTTAGAGCTGAAAAATCAAAAACACGCCGCCATTTAATTGAGTTTTGGATGATCGAGCCTGAAATGGCTTTTTGCGAATTTGATGAAAATTTAATGGTTCAGGAAAACTATGTTTCATTTATTGTTCAGTCTGTATTGAAAAATTGCCATCTTGAACTTATAACACTTGGCAGGGATACAAGTAAGCTTGAGCAAATAACTGCTCCATTTCCGCGAATCACGTACGATGATGCTATTACTCTGTTGCATGAAAAAGGCTTTGATGATATACAGTGGGGGGATGATTTTGGAGCTCCGCACGAAACGGCTATTGCCGAGAGCTTTGAGAAGCCTGTTTTTATCACACACTATCCAACATCTTTAAAACCATTTTATATGCAGCCTGATCCAAATCGGGCAGAGGTTGTACTTTGTGCAGATTTGATTGCACCAGAAGGATATGGGGAAATCATTGGGGGCTCCCAGCGTGTTCATGATACAGAGTTGTTGAAAAAGCGCTTAGAAGAGCATCAGTTGAATTTAGATGCTTATAAATGGTATTTAGAACTCCGTCAATATGGTTCGGTACCGCACTCAGGTTTTGGTCTTGGCCTGGAAAGAACTGTTGCGTGGATAAGTGGTGTTGAACATGTCCGTGAGACGATACCATTCCCGCGTCTATTAAACCGTCTATACCCATAATGTAAATGGAATAATGAAATAAAAATCCGCAAAATAATTGCGGGTTTTTATTTATATATACCTTTCTTATTTTGGATAGGCTGCCTTGGATTCACCTTACTTACATAAAAGCTTCATGTTATACTAATAAGGAGGTGTTCAAAAAATGAGTAAAATGAATTTGTTAAATTGGTTGAAGGAAGGTCAGGTAGTCATACCAACCGTCCTGTTAAGAGAATACAAAGCAATGAAATTAAACGAATATGAGCTTGTCCTATTACTGCAAATGATTGCTTTTATAGAAAAAGGGAATGAATTTCCAACTCCGGCAGAACTCTCATCGTCTATGACTATATCTAATTCAGAATGTTCAGATATATTGCGTAAATTAATCCAAAAAGGATTTATTGAAATAAAAGATGGATTTACAAGTGATGGAATTCGTTATGAAAAATATTCAATTGAGCTATTATGGGAAAAATGTGTCGAACATTTTATTTTACAACAAAAACGAGAAGAAGCGAATGCTATACAACGTGAAGAAATTGATTTATATTCTTGTTTTGAACAGGAATTTGGACGTCCGTTGTCACCCTTTGAATGTGAGACGCTTGCTATGTGGCTTGATGATGATCATCATGATGCTGTTATCATTCAATCAGCATTAAGAGAAGCTGTTATTTCCGGCAAACTAAATTTTCGTTATATCGATCGGATCCTTTTTGAATGGAAGAAAAATGGGATTAAAACCATGGATCAGGCAAAAAAACATGCTCAAAAATTCAGACAATTTCAAAACAAAAATAAACCAAAAGAACCTGCAAAAAATACCGCTTCACTTCCATTCTACAATTGGCTTGAAAATTGATGCTTTATGGCTTTTTCGAAATAATATAGAAAACATGTAAATTGAACTGAAGAATAGAAAGGGTAAAAAAATGTTAAATAAGAATCAAATTAGAGTTTGTTTAGATAAAATGGGGGAAATGTTTCCAGACGCTCATTGCGAATTAAATCATTCCAACCCATTTGAGCTAGTCATTGCCGTCGCTTTGTCTGCCCAGTGTACGGATGTATTGGTTAATAAAGTAACAAAAGGGCTGTTTGAAAAATATAAAACTCCACAGGACTATATTAATGTCCCTCTTGAGGAACTTGAACAAGATATTCGTTCCATCGGTCTATATCGCAACAAAGCAAAGAATATTCAAAAGCTGTGTAAAATGCTGATTGAGGATTATCAAGGCGAGATTCCGAGAAACCGAGATGAATTAATTAATTTTCCCGGCGTTGGCAGGAAAACTGCGAATGTTGTTGTCTCTGTTGCGTTTGGAATTCCGGCAATTGCAGTTGATACACATGTTGAACGAGTAAGTAAACGGCTTGGTTTTTGCCGTTATAAAGACTCGGTATTAGAGGTAGAAAAAACACTAATGAAAAAAGTTCCTCAGGAGGAGTGGTCATTAACACATCATCGCATGATTTTCTTTGGGAGATATCATTGCAAAGCACAAAATCCAGGGTGTCCTTCATGTCCTTTATTGGAGTTGTGTCGTGAAGGGAAAAAAAGAATGAAGGGAAAGGCTTCATGATGAATCAGCATGTTTTCTTTCCAGAAGAATGGTCGAAGTTTTCGACTGAGAAAGAAATTAGTTGGCAAGAAGTATATAATCGAGAATTTTTAAGTGATATCCCATTACTGTATGATGCAGCCTATTATAATGGAATTGAAACCTTGAGACCGTGGGAAGTGACTATTCATACGGTACCGGCAGTGCTTGGTAAATGGGAGAACATGAAAGCTGTATTATATGAGAAATTTTCAATCCGCGACCAAGCTTCTACCCTATATCCGATGAAAATAGGGATTGGACTGTTTCTTGAGATTCTCTATTGGAGCAATGGCCAACCTGTTTTGTGGAAGAAAAACGGAGATGTACTGCTGAGTAACAAGCCTGTAAATTGGGAAGAAAGACTTGAGTTTATCCTTGATTATCCGAAAAAATATCATTCTTTTATTCAACTGACAGAACTGATTTCAGAAATAGAAAAGATATTTGTAAAACAGCAAACGGTTATGAATATGAAAAAAGCGTCTAAAAGCTGACTGCAGCTTAAGACGCTTTTTTTCATATTCATTCTTTATTGGGCCGGGGCAGTTGGAGTGTTTGTTTGACCTTCGGGCAGAGGCTGCTCAATTGGAATATTCACATCTTCAGCATCATCTTCTGACGGTTCTGGTGTTTGACCCGGATTGGTTTGATTGTTTCCACTGCCGGTACCGTTATTGTTTCCATTGTTATTACCAGGATTTCCGTTATTGTTTCCTGGATTATTGCCATTATTGTTTCCGTTGTTATTTCCATTATTATTGCCAGGATTTCCGTTATTGTTTCCTGGATTATTGCCATTATTGTTTTCGTCATCCATTTCTTCATCTTGATATTCTTCAGACTCATCTGTACCAGGAATGGTCACACTTGTTGTAGCTGGATTACTTTGCTGATTATCCCTTACCGTAATGACTTTGAAGGTATAGGTTCCGCCAGGCTCTGGGTTTGACATCCGTAATCCAGTTTCGGAAGTAGTACTTAAAGCCTGTTCAGCACCGCCATTCAGTGAGACAGAAACCTTAAATGTATCTCCTTGACCGCCTGACCAAGATAGGATGATTTCATTTGTTTCTTGATTATATACAGCAGAAACACCAGAAGGACCTGCCATTTTTTTGTATTTTGTTGAAACAGCACTTGGTGCATTGCCTTTAACAGCATATTCATAAATTACATGACTGTCAGGAGTGTATTCACTGGCAAGCTTAGCAGGTCTGGAGCCTTTCTCGACTCTTACCTTTTGAACTGTTTTTGGTACAGTAAAATCTGCTGTATTTGTGTCTTGAGATACATGTTTCATTAATTTACTGAATACTTCCATTGCTATTCGTTGATCTTTTCCTGGAAGTATTGCATTTTTTCTTTCTTCATAGCCGGTCCAAATGGCAGCCGTATAATTAGTTGTATAGCCGACAAACCATGCATCAGGTACTGCACCACTCGAAGTAATACCGAATCTCTTCATTTCATCATTTGAATAGTTTGTGGTCCCTGTTTTCCCGGCAACAGGCAGTCCCGGCACATTTGCTCGTTGACCAGTACCATATGGAGCTGTTATGACGCTTTTCAGCATATCACTAATCATAAAGGCTGTATAATCATTCATAACGACTTCAGTTTTTGGCGCCATATTAATTTTCGTCCCATCACGGAATTCAATTTCCTTCACTGAATGAGGCTCTGTATAGTTGCCGTTATTTCCGAATGCACTATACGCTCCGGCCATCTGCAGGGAAGTGACACCATTTTTTAATCCGCCGATTGAATTTGATTCAACCATTTCCTCAAGGTTAAGTCCAAGGTCATTTGCAAATTCATGTGCCCGCTCTAAACCTACTTCCTGTAAGGCCTTTAAAGCAGGGACATTTCTTGATCTTGCCAGAGCCTCTCTCATGGATAAAGCACCTAAATGTTTATGATCCCAGTTATTAATCGTTTGACCTGTGGAATATTTATAGGGTTCATCAACAATAGTTTCATAGGTTCCCCATTTTAAATATTCGATAGCTGGGGCGTAATCAAGTACTGGTTTAATCGTTGACCCAGGCTGACGGGGAACAGAAGTTGCATAATTTAAGCCAAAATCAATATCTTTATTACGATTTCCGCCAAGTGCGCGAATTTCGCCTGTTTTCGTATCTAATAGTGTAATTCCAGCCTGAAATTTATCATCAGGGAATGGAACAATTTCGTTTTCATACATGATTTTATCGACATAATCCTGGGCCGACTTATCAAGTGTTGTATAAATTTTTAGTCCATCTGTGTATACATTCAATTCAGGATATTTGTCCTCAATTTCTTTAATCGCTTGCCCAATAAAGGCATCATATGGGACATCATCTTGCTGTGCCCGCTCTTCTTCTTTAACAAGTGAATCCGTAAGAGATGCGGCTTGTGCTTCTTTCATTTCACTTTCAGAAATATAACCATGCTGGTGCATGAGGGAAAGAACGATATTCCTTCGTTTTTCGGCCTTATCCGGATGTTTAAACGGGTTGTAATTATTTGGGCTTTGAGGCATTCCAGCCAGCAAAGCTGCTTCCGGTAAAGTTAATTCATTTAAGTCTTTGTCGAAATAGACCTGTGAGGCAGTGGCAATCCCAGTTGTTCTTTCGGACATAAAAACTTTATTTATATATAATTCAAAAATTTCTTCTTTCGTATATTTACGTTCTAACTGGATAGATAACCATGCTTCCTGAGCTTTTCGAGATAAAGTTTTGTCAGCAGTTAAAAAGTAGTTCTTTACTACCTGTTGCGTAATAGTGCTGGCACCCTCTGAACCAAATCCATTTGTAAAGTTCGCTATAACTGCTCCTCCCAAACGTATCGGATCCACCCCATGGTGTTTGAAAAAACGGGAGTCTTCTGTAGCGATAACGGCATCTCTGACAAGCTCGGGAATATGCTCATATTCAACATATTCAAGCCGCTGTGTCCCAATTTCGGTAATCAATTCTCCGTTTGCATCGTAAATTTCTGAAGGTATTGCTGCTCTTAATGTATCTGCATCAAGCTTAGGTGCGTCCTTAACCATAAAAGCAAATGTAGCTGCCCCGCTAATAATACCAATAATACCGAGGGCTGCTAGAATAAGAAAAATTCGTTTAAATAGAGAGCCTGTAGATTTTTTCTTGCCTTTTTGCTTGCTTTTGACAGCTTCCCGCTGTTTTCGACGCTCCTCCCTCGATTGATATTTTTCAGTCATACTCATTCCTTCCTTTCTAATAAACCAACGTGAATACATGACATCCATGTTATTTATAAATGATAAAGATTATTGATGACTTTAATATAATTAATTCTTGGCTGAAAACCAAGAGGTATCAAGCATCCAAGGTTTTCAACTTCTGTTTTTGTAATCGATTTTCTTCCGCCGTCCAGCATCCGCTGCCAAAATGCGAGGAGATGTTTTGCCTCAAGATAATACACTTCATCGGCTAATGAAAACCGCAATAATACAAAGCATATCGCTCCGTGTCTTACCACTTGTTTCATATGTTCAATCTGATGTACATGGAAATTTTTAAGAGGAAAAGAAGTCTCAAGCTTTGTTTCCTTTGCCTCAAAATCAATATATCTTCCTTTGTATACACCATTGTAATCTGTTGTTGATGCTTGTTTAAAATAGGCTTCTTTTATAACTGCGGCACTTCTCTTTGGATAGTTTACATCGACAATTTGAACGGGTGTAGGCTTTTTATGTATGACAGCAAGCCCTTGATCTAAATAATATTGATTTGTTTCATTTATATCCTCCTCTAATGTCATTCCCCTTTTTCCGTACGACCATTTTTTGTCCTTAGATTTGCTAGCCGCTGTGTCTACAGCTGCAGCTACATAGCGCTTGCCATTCGGATAATGGAAAGTCATTACATTCACCTCACATGCTACTACTTATAATAACAAATATCTGCGCGTTCATGTTGAATAAAAAGAACCATTTAACAAACGATATGAGTACATGAATGGCGGGAACTCTAAACTGCTGCTGTTGACATTTGAAGTATGAGGTAGTGAAAAGTTTATGAAATCAAAATCGGTGTTACAAACATTATCGGTGAACGAACAACTTTTGGTGGAAACGATAAAAAAAGAAACAGACCTTTTTAACATCGACAATATTTGTCGGACAGATGCTTATTTTCGATTTTATAACCAGCATCCGGACATTCATTGGGCTTTATTAGCTTCCATGGTTTCACGGAATGCTGGATGGAATATGTGTGATCTTGAAGGAATATGGTTCCAGCAGCTTTTACAAGAAGAAACGAGAAAAAGGCTTTATAGTACCTATGAAAAGGCAAATTGGTTGATCTTTCAAGATGCTTTTCCACAGCTACTGCTCTACCATTATTCGAAGAAAATGAACAAAGCAAAGTTTCATTTATTAAAATATTTTCATGTTTCTTCATTTATGGAAGGTGAATGGTATTATTTCTGGGAGTATAGAGACTATCAAAGGTTACTGATTTCATTAATTATAAATGAACAGCATGTCATTCATAAACCAGTTATTTGTCACCCGTATTTTCAAAAAAAAGTATTTCGGACATTTATTTTTTTATTTCAAGATTGGTTTCATTTTAGCTCCATTTTATTGCCAACCTGCTCAGGAAATATATATGGAGCAAGTGTGAATGGCTTTAAAAGTGTGCATAGACGAATTGATCTTGGTAAACGGATTGCTTCCATCCTGTTTGATGAATCTCTGTATCCTTCTTTTTATAAGTTTGCTTCTAAAACGGTTCATACAGGCTCAAGATATGACTACGAATGCTATTTTATGAAAGGAAAAAAAAGAGATACCCCATTTTTACGAACGGTTTTTCCTATTATTGAGCCTGTGAAACACTATATGGAAGAGTATGAAGACTGGTCAACTGAAACAAAAATAAAGAAATTATGGTATAAAAAACCGACACATCGTCATCCGATTTTGTTAAACGAATGGTTTTTCCAAAAGCAAAGGAAGATTGAACAGATGGCATTATTAAAACAAGTAATTGACTAATTGAAAAAAGCAAGGAGCAGTCCTTGCTTTTTTATCCCACTCTTAAAGGGCAGTAAGACTCCCACCTTAGAATTCTGGGGATATAAAGAAGATAGGTGGGAGATTCAACTGCCTGTAAAGGTCCGATGGATTTAGCTAACCCCCACTGATGGAAGGTTCACTTTATGTTGAAGGCCGATCTGGACCTTCAAGTTTTTTGTCGCCATAGCCTGGTTTCGTTTCGTTTAGTTTTTTAGGTTGAACTTTATTTTGCTTTTCTTTTTGCCCCATAATTACACCTCCACTACTAGTTTGTTCAATGAGATAGGTTTCATTCTTTTTATTATGTCGAAATAATGTCGAAAAAGAAAAAAATATTCTATCTTTGCCGAATGCTAACTAGTTTTGTCAAGCAGGAAGGAAGGTAAAAAGAAATGGAGAATTACTATTATACAAAAGTTCAAAGGGAGGCAGATAAATCATGAAAACAACTGTTATTGGAAAAGAAGAACTCATTGACATGTTTGAAAATATCCATAATCAGCTGGAGCAATTGGAGAACTCTATAAAGACCAATATGTCACAAGAACAGTCCGAATGGCAAAGCCGACTGGAAAAACGATTTGATTTATGTGGCAAACAGTTGGAATCAATTGAAATGAAAATGACCTCCGTAAAAGAACGCCAGGAACAGTCTAAAAAAAATCCTTTACAATTGACACTAAGTTATTAATTATATTAATAAGCAGGGAAGCTATTAGGGCTTCTCTATTTTATTTCAAGAAAAATATCATTGGAGATGAGAGTAATTTTGATTCAAGATTTATTAAAGAAAACTGAAGTCCTATTAGAGTATTGCCGCACGGCTATGGATATTTTTGAAAAAACAAAAGAAACAAATATAGAAGGTGATTTTCATCAAGAAGTGGTACCTTTTACTAATAAAGTGAAAATAGAACTAGATATCTGGTATCCTGCAGTTAAGGACTGGATTACTTCTGTCCGGCCTCCTCACTTACACGTGGAACAAATGGAGTCGGTAAAAGAGCAGCTTGAAACCATTACGGTACAGGCCTTTTTTCCATTAACAAGTAAAACTCGTTTTTACAATACAGTCCAATCGGCAGAGTTTGTGTTAAAAGCAGTCCTAAAGGAATTAAAGGATGATTATGTATAAATGTTAGGCAAAAAGAAAAGGAAGGATTCGTCGTGCGAAAACTTCCTTTTCTCAAGTATTAATGCGTTTGTAAACTTTGGTAGCATGTGGTGAATACAATAATAGATAATTATATGGGATGTTTATTTTGAAGGTTAATCTATGTTTGAGGTGTTAATGGATAAGAGAATTATCGATGAATATATCAGGAAATTTTGCTCCTAATTTTTCTAGTTCACGAACAAGATTTCGGTATTCAATGATTGATATTTTATTTTGCACATATTCTTTCTTCGTAAAGTCTAATAATTCATTTACATCATCAGGAAAATAATCACGTATTTGTAAGAATTTTAATTTTAGTTCGTGAATAGTCATGTGTATTCCTCCTTTCTTTGTTACCTTATTTTAACATAATTTAAGAAAAGTTATTATTTTTAAAATATTTAGACTTAAGACAAAAAAACCCAAGAGCCGACGTAATCCGATAAAAAAGATATGTAACCATATACACTGTCACCACCTGGGCACTCCTATCATATGATTTATATCAGAACGAAACTAAAGGAGGGGGACTGCCCATGTATGGTCCAAGGTTGAGATATGGTCATTACATTGGATATCATTCTATGCCGTATTCAGCAAATAAATTCATCAATCTTGAGATGAGACAGCATCCATACCCTATCATGCAGGGAATGAATGGGATTCAGCAAGCAATTGATCATCCACCTATAAATCCCTATTTGATTCAAGGAAACCCCTATTACTATCCACCTGCCCAGGGGGCTGCAGGGTATAACCAACAATCGTCCTTTTCGCAAAATGTTTTTCATAACCCGCTTCAGGATAAAGATGAATCGTATGTTCAGATGCAGCAGCCAATGCAAGCCAATGGTTATCCCTATATGAATCCTTATCCAAAGGGGTCTTTTCTTGCAACGCCTCCATCAGGCATGAAGTCGGTGTTAAATTCGTTTAAATCCCAGGATGGATCATTAGACATTAATAAAATGGTTGACACAGCAGGACAAATGATTAATGCCGTTAGTCAAGTATCGTCAGTTGTAAAAGGATTTGGAGGAATGTTTAAAGCTTAAAGTAAAGAGCGGAATAGTAATAAATGAAACGGTCTGTTTATTAGGCCGTTTTTTATGTTGTTTTTTACATACTTAGGTATTTATATTACCAGGACTTTAATCACGTATTGTCACAACTTGTTCAAAAACTATCGTATAAATAGTGAAGATTTTATGACAATCAATAAAGGTGTGACTTGAATCACAGGTGAATAAATTTTCAGAAGGTAAACTGGTTAAGAATTCGAGTGAGAGAGGGGATTTGTAAAATGTTTTGTTACCAATGTGAACAAACACCTACAGGGGGATGTAAAGTTATTGGTGTTTGTGGAAAAGATGAAACCATTGCCAGTCTGCAGGATACGATTATTTTTGGTTTAAAAGGTATTGCTGCCTATAGGACACACGCTAACCAATTAGGATATACAGATTCATTTGTTGATGCTACAACTCATGAAGCATTATATATGACATTAACAAACTCAAACTTTAATGTTCAAGAGCATATTGAAATGGCTATGAAGGTCGGGAAATCTGCTGTCCGTATTATGGAAGTACTTGATGAAGCGCATACAAAATTATTAGGTATTCCTAAGCCTGTTCGTGTTTCACAAAACAAAATTGAAGGTAAAAGTATTGTTGTTACAGGTCATAATTTATTTGCCCTAGAGCAGCTATTAAAGCAAACGGAAGGAAAAGGAATTAATATTTATACACATTCAGAAATGCTTCCGGCCCATGGATATCCACAATTAAAGAAATACTCCCATTTAAAAGGAAATATCGGAAAAGCATGGTATGATCAACGCCGATTATTCGAGAGATTTCCTGGTGCTATTTTGGCAACAACAAACTGTGTTATGCCGATAAAAGGTACTTACGCTGATCGTATGTTCTCTTATGAAGTGGCAGGTCTTGAAAATGTTCAAAAGATTGTGAATGAAGATTTCAGCCCATTGATTAATCGTGCGTTAGAGCTTCCTGAAGCAAATATTGAGTCTGATGAAACATTAATTACAGGTTTCCATCATGAAACCGTTCTTGGTTTGGCACCGGAAGTTATTGCTGCTGTTAAGGAAGGGAAAATCAAGCGCTTCTTCGTAATAGCTGGATGTGACGCTCCAGGAAAAGGCGGAGAATATTACCGTGAATTAGCCACTTCACTACCTCCTGAAACAGTGATTTTAACTACATCTTGCGGAAAATTCCGTTTTAATGATGTTGATTATGGAACAGTTCCAGGTACTGATATTCCGCGTTATATTGATCTAGGGCAATGTAATAACTCTGGTTCTACAATAAAAATTGCAAAGGCTTTGGCAGATGCTTTTGAATGTGAAATTAATGAACTGCCTGTAAGCATCGTACTCTCCTGGTTTGAACAAAAAGCGGTTGCTATTTTACTAGGTTTATTCAGCCTTGGCATTCAGGACATCCGCATTGGACCTAAACCGCCTGAATTTATTTCAGAGGGAGTAATGAATGTATTACAAGAGACATTTAATTTAAAATTAATCGGAACTGCTGAAGAAGATATGAAAGAAATGCTTCAATTAAATTAATATAAAAAGAAGAGAGTGTATTCATGCACTCTCTTCTTTTGCAGTCTATTAAGAAAATAACTCCTCATCTAAAAGTTCAGCGTCAAATAGTAAAGCGCTGTCTGAATCGGTTTCAATCAGCTTATCTTTCTTAAGCTTTGTTAATGTACGGCTGACGGTTTCTCTTGTTGTCCCAATCATATTAGCCAAATCACGGTTGGTAAATTCACCTTTTAGAAGGGTTCGACCATCGTCTAATTGTTGTCCATGTTCCTTTCCAAGCCTTAGAAGGAGCTTAATAATTTGCTGATAGGTATTATTTAGAATTTGTGATTCCAAACGTTCCTGCAAATCAACAATTTTTTCCCCTAATACTTTAAAAACCTTAATACATAGCTCCGGATTATCAATTAAAACTCTTTCAAATTGAGTAATCGGTACTACGACCAGGGTCGCGTTTTCTAGCACTTCCGAAAAGGCCGGATAGCCGCCTTTTCGAAAAAAACCGACATGTGGAAACATATCTCCCTTTTTTAAAATAGAAACAATTTGTTCTTTGCCATTTACATCTGTTTTGTATATTTTTACCTTGCCGTCATATATAAAATAAACATTTTCAAGAGGTTCATCCTGCAAAAAAACATGACTACCTTTATTCCACTCTCTTGAAATAGAAATTTCTACAATTTTATCTATTTCTTGTTTGTCTAAATCACGGAACAGGTTAAAATCAGATAAAACCTTTTCAATTTGCTCTTTGTTCATGCCGACACCTCAATTATATTTCTTACATCTATTGTAACAAAAAAGACAAAAAACGTCTTATTTACTTATTTAAGATTGAAAAATATATAATAGCCTTGATAACTCTATTATAAAGAACGTTTATTCGATAATCTTTGTTTATTAACATTGTTGGCTTTTGACTCATTTTCTCCTGTTACTTTCTAACCATACAGCCGTCTTTCAGCTATGCTGAAAGACGTGAGAAATGTCCAGTTCTCACGGATGAGTCAAAAATCTGACGTATCAGTATTATTCCTTAACATAGCCATTTGGTAAAATAGTGTTTATGAGGTGAAATGGAATGAATCTTCGAAAAAGTATGCAAGAAATAATGAATCAACTGAAACTTACAGATGATTATAAAGAAAATATCGTTCATTGGCAGACAATGGAGGCCAAGGAAGCGAAAACAGTTGATTTTCCAACCGCAATACATCCTTCACTTAAATCTGCATTACAGGGCCGGGGGATTCAGACATTATATACTCATCAAAGAGAAGCGTATGAATCGGTAATGGACAATAAAAGTATTGTGGCTGTGACCCCAACTGCTTCAGGGAAGACATTATGTTACAACCTTCCTGTTCTGGAAACAATTATTCGCAACCCGAATGCAAGGGCGCTCTACATGTTTCCAACAAAGGCGCTTGCCCAGGATCAAAAGAGTGAGATAAATGAATTGATTCAGGAAGCAGGCCTTTCAATTAACAGCTATACATATGATGGTGATACACCTGCAAGTATTCGGCAAAAGGTAAGAAAGGCAGGGCATATTGTCATCACGAATCCAGATATGCTCCATTCTGCGATTTTGCCTCACCATACGAAATGGGTATCACTATTTGAGAATTTAAAATATGTCATTATTGATGAGCTCCATATCTATCGAGGTGTTTTTGGGAGTCATGTAGCCAATGTTATCAGACGTTTAAAAAGAATTTGTCAGTATTACGGAAGTAATCCGATATTTATTTGTACGTCTGCAACCATTGCAAACCCGCTCGAGCTAGCCGAAACATTAACAGAAAAAACAATGGTTCTCATAAATAATAATGGGGCACCGAGCGGGGTAAAACATTTTTTATTCTATAATCCCCCAATTGTCAATAAACCGCTTAATATTCGAAGGAGTGCCACACTTGAGGTACGAAAACTGGCTGCTGAACTGCTGAAGAATAGGATACAAACGATTATATTTGCCCGCAGCAGAGTCAGAGTAGAAATCCTCCTAACGTATTTAAAGGAGCTCGTGAAGTATCAGCTTGGACCTAAAGCTATTAGAGGTTACCGAGGAGGTTATCTACCGACTGAACGTCGTGAGATTGAAAATGGTTTGCGTTCAGGAGATATATATGGTGTTGTGAGTACGAATGCCTTAGAGCTCGGAGTAGATATCGGTCAGTTGCAGGTATGCATTATGACAGGTTATCCGGGGACCATTGCGAGTGCTTGGCAGCAGGCAGGGAGGGCTGGCAGAAGACACGGTGAATCATTGGTCATCATGGTAGCCAGCTCTAGTCCGTTAGATCAATACATCATCGGGCATCCGGAATATTTTTTCAATCGCAGCCCGGAAAGTGCCAGAATCAATCCGGACAATTTGATCATTTTAGTTGATCATATGAAATGTGCGGCGTATGAGCTTCCATTTAAGGAAGGGGAAGACTTTGGGCAGGTTCAAACGGATGAAATACTTGAATATTTAGGGGAGGAACGAATTTTATTTAAAAATGGTGAGAAATGGTATTGGATGAATGATTCTTTCCCTGCCCATAATATTTCCCTGCGATCTGCTTCACAGGAAAATGTTGTGATTATTGACATTTCCGAAACTGCTAATGCACGGGTCATCGGTGAAATGGATCGTTTTTCAGCTATGACGCTTCTTCATGAAGAAGCGATTTACCTGCATCAAGGAGTTCAATACCAGGTTGAAACACTTGATTGGGAGGAAAAAAAGGCATTTGTCCGCGAAGTGGCGGTGGATTACTATACAGATGCAAATCTGGCGGTTGAACTAAAGGTGCTTGAAATGGATAAGCTTAGACAAAACGATTATTTGGAAGTCGGCTATGGTGATGTAAGTGTTCTGGCAATGGCAACGATTTTTAAAAAGATTAAATTTGAGACACATGAAAATATTGGTTCTGGTCCGATTTCACTTCCAGAGGCAGAACTGCATACGAGTTCTGCCTGGATATCCTTAAATAAAGATATGAGCGGCCTCAGTGAGGAAAGGCTTGATCAAGGTTTAATTGGCATGGCTCATTCTCTAAAACATATTGCGCCGCTTTTTGTTATGTGTGATTCCCAGGATATCCATGTTGTACCCCAAGTGAAGGCAGCTCATAACGAGAAACCGACCATTTTTTTCTATGACCGTTATCCGGGCGGAATTGGGTTAAGTGATAAAATCTATCAAGGGATTGAAACCATTATATTTGAAGCAAAAAAAATGGTGGAGAGCTGTCCTTGTGACCAAGGTTGTCCTTCTTGTATTGGAATGGATGCACAAACAGAGTCGGCAAAACATGATACTATAAAGCTGTTAGCTTTATTTCAAAATTCAACTTTATCCTAGGTGAATAAATCATGTCTATTAAAAATAAATTGAATCGCTTAAAATCGCATATGACAACGAAGACAAATACGCAAAGAATAGAAACACCTCCTTCTTCATTGATTACAAAAAGGGAGGACATTCCGTTTCTTGATATTTGGAAGCAGGCCGGGGTATATCCTTATTATACAGATTCTGATTATTGTTTAATCAGAGAAGTAACGTATCCGCTTGAGACACAGCATGGTAAATACCGTTTTGCTGATTATTTGCTTGCGGTAGATGCATGGAACGACCGCAGTCTCACGCATCCGTTGTCTGCTAAAGGTCATCAACCTGATGAATTATTTTTTTTCGATACGGAAACAACAGGACTCGGCGGCGGGGCGGGAAATACTATTTTTCTACTTGGACATGCAAGCTTTAACGGTAAGGAAATTGTCTTGAAGCAGCATATTTTACCCCAGCCTGGTTCTGAAGTACCGCTGTATTTAAGTTTTTTAGAGAATATAGATTATGCAAAAATGGTTACCTACAATGGAAAGGCCTTTGATTGGCCGCAGGTTAAAACAAGACATACGCTGATAAGGGAGCATGTCCCGAAGCTGCCGCCATTTGGACATTTTGATCTATATCATGCCTCTAGAAGAATATGGAAACATCGGCTGGAGAGTGTTAAACTTTCAATTGTTGAAAAAGAAGTATTAGCATTTGAAAGAGTTGATGACGTACCTGGTTTTTTAGCGCCAATGATTTATTTTGACTTTGTCGAAAGACAACATCCAGAAGGTTTGATTGGCATTCTTCAACATAATGAAAAGGATATTTTATCATTAATAACACTATATACTCACCTATCCTTTCAGCTTTTAGGTATTGATCAAATGCAGACAAAAAAGGAAAGCTTTGAAGTGGGCCGATGGTATTCCTATCTTGGAGAAACAGATGCCGCAGAAAAAGTATTTTCAAAGCTGTCAGAAGGAAATGAGGCAGAAGCGGTAAAGGCGAAGCACGCCCTTGCCTTTCAAGCCAAAAAGAAACAAAATTGGCAGGAGGCTGTCCGTATCTGGGAAGATGTCGCAGATCAGGGTAATACAAGTATTCAAATGGATGCTTGTATTGAATTAGCCAAAATATTCGAGCATCGCTGCAAAAATGTGGATAGAGCTATATATTTTACAGAAAAGGCATTAGAGATTTACAGCAATCAAAATGATCGGTTATATGAAGAACTACTGAAAAGATTGAATCGATTGAAGAGAAAACGACAATGAAAGCAAATTGTTTTGTCTAAAAGGTGTCATGATTATTTTTTTCTGCCATATAGGTTAATTTACAGTTGTTTGTCGTCCCGCTAGAGAGTAAAATAATAAATTGTTGGATTTATAAGATATAAATGAGTGAGGCGGGAAACAATGTATAAAGCTATTTTGTATCTCTTTTTTGTTGTTATTGGTTTAACTGCCATTATTTTTACAAGCTTTAAAGATAACTTTTATGCAATATTTTAGGATGGGTAAAATTGGGAAAATGATTTAATAAACAATGAGTACACAAATTTAGGTGTATTCATTAGTACAAGATATCTCCGATTATCATAGGTTATTAATGTAAGATAAACTCATGATGAAAGGAGAAAATAATATGTATTGCAGACCGACAAAAGTTTTACCAGCAATTGTTTGTCCGACAAAATGTTGTGTAAATCATAGTAATGAAAATATCATCGTTCCAGTTGTTCATCCTTCACATACAACGAATGTTCACCATACAAACTATCAATATCAGCATCATTTTCCTCATACTCAATCTTTTGTGAATGAGGTGACAAAAACAGACATCGGTCCTGTACCGGGTCCGCCGCCTGCACCGACAACTGGCTTTGGCCCAACAGGATTTCCTGGCTATCGGCCTCCTGGTTTTAGACCAAGACCTGGATTTTTTAGATAGTAATGAAAACAAGGGCCGCTAGCAGCCCTTGTTTTTTCTTTAAGATTTGTTTATTAACATGGTTGATTTTTGACTCATCTAAGCTGTATTGTCATGAAACAGTAAGAGAAAATGACATGAAATTAGTTAGCTATATTTTAAGGAGAATAGGTGGGAGGGAATTGGTAAAGGTTGCAGCAGTTTCAGGGTATAAACCCTTCGAACTCGGTATTTTTAAGAATAATCATCCAGCCGTTCCATACATAAAAAAGGCGATTCACAATTGCTTAAAGGGTATGCTTGAGGAAGGACTTGAATGGGTGTTAATTTCAGGACAGCTTGGAACAGAACTTTGGGCAGCAGAAGTGGTGTATGAACTGAGGGAAACAGAATATCCTGATTTAAAGCTGGCTATCATTACACCTTTTCTTGAGCAAGAGGCATCCTGGAGTGAGTCTAATAAAGAATGGTATGAATCGATTCTAATGGAAGCCGATTTTGTCGATTCAGTTTCCCATCGGCCATATGAAAAACCATGGCAATTTCGTATGAAAAACCAATTTCATATTGAAAAAAGTGATATAATGCTGCTTTTTTATGATCTTGAAAAAATAGGCAGCCCTCAATTTATCTACAATATGGCAAAACGCTATCAGGAAAGTCATGAATATGAGATTCGCATCATACAATTTTTAGATCTGCAACTCTTGGCAGAAGAAGAACAATGGGATCAAGATGGCTTTTAATTAAAAGGCTGTTAGGTCAATAACTAGCTATGAAATAGCCTGTTATTAAAGAAAAATTGACAAATACACATATTTTTGAAAAAATATACATTACATGGGCTATGGTTGAGGTGAGAATGATGCTTGCTGATAAAGTGAAATTGACGGCAAAGGATATATTGGAGAAAGAATTTAAAACAGCCATGAGAGGTTATAAACCAGAAGATGTAGATAAGTTTCTTGATCTTATCATAAAGGATTATGAAACCTTTCATCAGGAAATCGAAGAATTGCAGCAGGAAAATATGCGTTTGAGAAAACAAGTAGAAGATGCTGCGAAGCGGCCGACAACGCAAACTGCCGGTACAACTAACTTTGATATTTTGAAACGGTTATCGAATCTGGAAAAGCATGTTTTTGGAAGTAAATTGTACGAATAACTATTATTGCTATTGTTATTAATATGAAGTTTTATTATAATGTATTTTGTGATCATTAATAGCGTTCGGGTAATCGCTGTACGGTTTAATCGTGCAGAGGAAAGTCCATGCTCGCACAGACTGAGATGTCTGTAGTGTTCGTGCCTGGCGAATTCATAAGCCAGGGCAGCTTGCTTGCAGGCTGACGGCAGGGAAAATACCTAAGTCTAACTAGATATGGTATGAATACCTTGAAGGTGCCACAGTGACGTAGCCTTTTCAGAAATGAAAAGGGTGGAACGAGGTAAACCCCGCGAGCGAGAAACCCAAATTATGGTAGGGGCACTTTCTCAGAGGAAATGAACGAAGAGAAGGACGGATGATGTATCATCTGTAGATAGATGATTACCACCTGAGTACAAGACTTAGGGTCGCTTGCAGTACAAAGGAACAAAACATGGCTTATAGAACGTTATTAATGTCTGATACAATATTCACAAGCTCTCCCGAGAAGGAGAGCTTTTCTTAATAATAGAAGATGCTCAAATTCGTTTTTTGAACAGTGTTTTTGGGCTACACTAAATAAATATAGCGGAAAATAAGAATACATAGATACTGTTATACAATTAAGCGATTGGTAAGGGTGAAAACATGGCGAATTATGAATTGATAGCTACTTCTGCAATGGGTCTTGAAGCCATTGTTGCAAAGGAAGTACGGGAATTAGGATATGAATGTCAAGTTGAAAACAGCCGGATTACGTTTCAAGGTGATGAAAGAGCCATTGCGAAAAGCAATCTTTGGTTACGAACAGCAGACCGGGTGAAGCTAAAGATTGGGGAGTTTAAGGCTACAAGCTTTGATGAGTTATTTGAGAAAACAAAGGCTTTACCTTGGGAGAAGTTTCTTCCGGAAAATGCAGAATTCCCTGTCTCAGGTAAATCGGTTAAATCAAAGCTTTTTAGTGTCTCTGATTGCCAGGCTATTGTAAAAAAAGCAATTGTTGAACGAATGAAGCATCATTATAAAAAAAACGGATGGTTCGAAGAAAATGGTCCGCTGTTTAAAATTGAAGTTGCTTTACATAAGGATATAGCTTTATTAACAATTGATACAAGTGGAAGTGGTCTCCATAAAAGAGGCTATAGAGTTGGGCAAGGGGAAGCCCCATTAAAGGAAACTTTGGCTGCGGCCTTAGTACTCCTAACAAATTGGACACCAGACCGTCCGTTTGTCGACCCGTTTTGCGGCTCTGGCACGATTCCGATTGAAGCAGCGTTAATCGGACAGAATATTGCTCCAGGCTTTAATCGTGAATTTGTTTCGGAAAGCTGGAATTGGATTGATCAAAAGGTTTGGGATGATGCTAGAGTTGAGGTGGAGGACCTTGCTAAGTATAATCAGCCATTAGATATTACCGGATCTGATATTGATCACCGTCTTGTCAATATTGCTAAAGAAAATGCCTTTGAAGCTGGTCTTGGGGATCTTATCACTTATAAACAAATGCGCGTACAGGATTTCACGACGCAAAAAGAGTATGGAGTTTTGGTAGGAAATCCACCATATGGAGAACGATTAGGAGAGAAAGCGGCAGTACATCAAATGTATAGAGAAATGGGTCAGGCTTTTTCTAATTTAGATACTTGGTCCATTTATATGCTGACATCTGAAGAAGAATTTGAAACTTATTTCGGTAAAAAGACAACAAAAAAACGGAAGCTCTTTAACGGATTTATCCGAACGGATTATTATCAATACTGGGGCAAAAGACCTCCGCGTGAAAATTGAGAAATATAAAGCGGCTGCATACTAAATAATAGATGAAAAGATTGTATAGATGCCGTTCCATTCTTGTCCAAGCCGAGTAATATGTACTATGAGTATTACTAGAAATGGTAGAATGGAGGGAATCATATGTATGAATTTTTACATTTAGTTGTTATCCCGCTTATCATTGGAATGGTTGAAATCATAAAAAAAGCAGGTTTACCTGTGCAATTTTCACCAATAGTAGCTGTAGCAATTGGTTTGTTCTTCGGTATCTTCTATTTAGATACGTTAAAAGAAGGCATTATTGTTGGTCTTATGGTAGGATTGTCAGCTTCCGGCCTATATAGCGGCGGTAAAAATCTCCGTAATGGACATGATTACGATAAGCAAAGTAATAAAATGTAAAGGCAGTTTGTTTTAAGAAAAAGTTTTGTTTACTAACATTGTTGATTTTTGACTCATCTAAAGCTATATGGTTAGGAAGTGACAGGAGAAAATTCATTTTCTCCTGTCACTTCCTAACCATATAGCAACCTTTCAGCATAGCTGAAAGGCGTGAGAAATGGACATTTCTCACGGATGAGTCAAAAATCTGACTTAACAACATTATTCGTTAACATAACCAGAAAAAAATGTATTTCATGTTAACTGTTTGTTATAATAAGACAGTTGTGAAAAAGCGTCTTTCATCGAAAGGCGCTTTCGCTATTATAATTTGGAGGAATGACGTTGCAGAATCGGATACCTTTTGAACTATCAAAAACGGAATCATTTTTTGAGAAATTAGGCGAATGGATTGGGGATGTTTTTTATGATAGGCTTCCCGAAGCAGGTTTTGAATTAAGAGATGAACAAATTTATATGGCATTTCAACTCGAAAAGGCGTTTAAAGAAAAAACAGTTATGTTTGCCGAAGCAGGAGTTGGAACAGGAAAAACCATTGTCTATCTTTTATATGCCATCTGCTATGCAAGGTACACAAATCAGCCCGCTATTATTGCATGCGCAGATGAAACATTAATAGAGCAGCTTGTGAAAAAAGAAGGAGATATTGCCAAAATTGAAAAGGCCTTATCTTTACATATAGACGTAAGACTAGCTAAATCGAGAGATCAATACCTATGTCTGAATAAACTCGACAAACTTATCACTAGCAGCGATGAAGAAGCTTTTCATATCATCCATGATCGTCTTCCTGAATTTATACATGGAAGCCAATCCTTACAAACCTTTGAAAAATATGGTGATCGAAAGGATTATCCTGAATTAACAGATGAACAGTGGGCGAAAATTGGCTGGGATTCACTTGAAGACTGCTTTACTTGTGAAAACAGACATCGATGCGGGCAAACTTTACATCGGGATTGGTACCGACATTCGAAGGATTTAATTATATGCTCACATGATTTTTACATGGAGCATATTTGGACAAAGGAATCACGAAAACGGGAAGGACAATTACCGCTCTTGCCTGAACATTCATGTGTTGTGTTTGACGAAGGACATTTATTGGAGTTTGCTAGTCAAAAGGCATTAACATACCGGTTTAGCGAACGGATTCTTGAAATACTTTTAACAAAGCTGATGGCAAATGATGTAAGGGAAAACACACTTTACACCATTGAGGACCTGCTTATACAAAATGAGCAATTCTTTTATGAGTTGAAACAGTCTGCTTATTTTAATGAAGGGTCTGATAAGCTTACTATTGAAAAAAATGCTGCTGTCATTGCAAATGGAAAACAATTGCATTCACTTATAAACACTCTTGAAGAGGAGCTTGTTTTCGAAAGTGAAATGTATACAATTAATGAGTACGAATTAAAGATTGTTGAGGAATATCTTGAACAAATATCCTATTCTTTATCATTATTTTTAAAAGAGCTGACTGGCATTACCTGGCTTGAAGACTATGAAGGAGAAAGAACATTAGTCATCATGCCTCGGCTTGTACAAGAGATTATGAAGGAAGAAGTATTTTCTATTAGAAAGCCATATATTTTCTCTTCCGCTACTCTTTCCGAAAATAAGTCATTTGATTATATTGCTCATTCCTTAGGAATTGAACACTATCTTTCTTGTCAGGTAGCATCACCATTTGATTATGAAGAAAATATGATGATCAAAATGCCGGCGTTTGCTCACGGTGCATTGTCAGAAAAATGTCTCTATACACTTGAACAGATAAGGCGAACAGATGGACGAGCACTTGTATTATTTTCCACACCAACAGAATTAACTGCATTTAAATTGTTTTGTCAGGAGAAGGAGCTGTCCTTTCCGATTTATTATGAGGGAGATGCGGAGATTAGCACGCTTGTTTCACAATTTCAAAATGAAGTGGATTCCGTGCTTTGCTCGCTGCATTTATGGGAAGGACTTGACATACCTGGACAGTCATTGGAAAATGTCATTATCTTTTCTTTACCGTTTCCTCCAAACGATCCTGTGTTCACTGCAAAACGCAATGCTGTTTCAAATCCGTTTTTTGAAGTGGATTTACCCTATATGCTGCTTCGTTTGCGTCAGGGAATCGGGCGATTGATTCGAACGCATGAAGATAAAGGGATTGTTCACATCCTGATAAATAAAGAAGAGGATAGACAGGTGATTGAAGCTGTACTTTCTATTTTACCGGTAAAAATATCAACTGAACAAAGGGAATGGAATCGTTAATACTATCTATGACAACAGACTTAAGCTGTTGTCATTTTTTGTTCAATAGGATTAACTGTCTATTAATTGGAATATGATACAATGTGAGGATGAAAGGGAGGGCTATTTATGAATCAAACGTTTTTAGAAGAAGAAAAGAAGTTTATCGAATATGTAAAAAAAATCAATGCCTATAATGAAGCACTTGGTCTCATTTATTGGGATTTACGCACAGGAGCTCCGAGACAAGGGGTACAGCAGCGTTCAGAAGTAGTTGGTATTTTGTCATCGGATGTCTATCAGCTATCAGTATCAGAAGAAATGGCCTCATACATAACAAACTTATCTACTGAAGCAGCGCAAGCAGTCATTTCGGAAAAAACAAAAAAATTAATAAAAGAATGCAAAAAAGAATATGAACATAAGCGCAAAATTCCGGCTAGTGAGTATAAAAAATATGTCATTCTATTATCTCAGGCGGAATCAATCTGGGAAGAAGCAAGGGAAAAAGCGGATTTTCAATTGTTTCGACCCTATCTTGAGAAAATCGTTGAAACAAATAAACGATTTATTCGTTATTGGGGATATAAAAATCACCCATACAATACTCTCCTTGATTTATATGAACCGGGTATGACAGTGGAGGTATTAGATCGTGTATTTTCTGAGTTAAGAGAGAAGATTGTTCCGCTTGTTCAAAAGATTGCCAATTCTAAACACAAACCTAAAACGGAATTTTTATTTCAACCATTTCCAAAAGAGAATCAGCGTCTCTTTAGTATCGATATATTATCACAAATGGGCTATAACTTTGATGCTGGAAGACTTGATGAAACCGTGCATCCCTTTGCCACAGGTCTAAATAAAGGGGATGTTAGAATTACAACTAGGTACGATGAATCTGATTTTCGAATGGCTGTTTTTGGCACGATTCATGAGGGAGGCCACGCTCTTTATGAACAAAGCATCTCATCAGATTTAATGGGGACACCTCTTTGTACAGGAACATCTATGGGAATACATGAATCACAATCATTATTTTATGAAAATTTTGTTGGTCGCCATCTTTCATTTTGGAAAAAGAATTATCCATCCCTGCAACAATATAGCAATGGGCAATTTAATGATGTTGATGTTCAAACTTTTTACCGGGCAATTAATGAGTCAAAGCCGTCACTTATCCGTATTGAATCGGATGAGCTGACATATCCGCTGCATATTATGATTCGTTATGAAATTGAAAAAGGATTATTTAGTGAAGAAATAGAAGTGAAAGATCTTCCGCAAATTTGGAATAAAAAATACGAAGAATATTTAGGAATAAGCCCTAAAAATGATAGAGAAGGGGTGCTCCAGGATGTTCATTGGGCAGGCGGGAGCTTTGGTTACTTCCCTTCTTATGCTTTAGGTTATATGTATGCTGCCCAATTTAAACAAGCAATGCTGAAGGAATTACCGCAGTTTGATCAATTATTAGAAGAGGGAAATCTACTGCCTATTAAAAATTGGCTTACTGCTAATATCCATCAATTTGGGAAGATGAAAGAACCGCTTGAAATTTTACATGATGTCACTGGTGAAGGTTTGAATGCAAACGATTTAATTCAATACCTTTCAGAAAAGTATAGTCAGGTTTATCAATTAGAATAGCTTTAGGCGTATTGCGCGAGAAAAGAACTCTTTAATGAGTTCTTTTTACTCATGTCATTAAACACGAACGTTATTATTGAAAAGCATTAAATAATTCGCCATTTATATTGAAATATGACAAATTGATGTTATAATGGTTACTAGTTTCATATTATTCACTCATATAATCACAGGAATATGGCCTGTAAGTTTCTACCGGACTACCGTAAATAGTCTGACTATGGGTGAGCAATGGTCATCATAAAGTGCTAGGCTTATTTAATATTGCTTAGGATGCTTGAAGACATTGCCTCACTCATTTTTATTAGATGTGACGCAATGATTTTCAGGCTTTTTTGTGTTTTTTTGACTTTTCGGTGCTTGTAGATGATTAGGCCATTCATCATAGAGGAGGAATACAGAACAATGGAGTTATTAAAGGAAAAAATTAAGCAGGAAGGGATTGTATTATCTAACACGGTCCTAAAAGTAGATTCTTTTTTGAATCATCAAATTGACCCGGTGCTCATGCTGGAGATTGGAAAGGAATTTTCACAGCGTTTTGCAGATAAAGGAATAACGAAGATTGTAACCATTGAATCATCTGGCATTGCTCCAGCAGTCATGGCAGGACTACAGATGAATGTGCCGGTAATATTTGCAAGAAAAAGAAAATCAATGACACTTATTAATGATTTATTAACAGCAAAAGTTCATTCATTTACAAAAAATGAAACAAATGAAATTTCTGTTTCAAATAAATATTTGACAGAAAATGATCAAGTTTTGATTATTGATGATTTCCTTGCCAACGGGCAGGCGGCAATAGGGTTAATTGATATCGTACAGCAGGCAAAAGCGAATATTGCGGGGATTGGAATTGTGATTGAAAAAGCATTCCAAGAAGGCGGACAGCTTCTGCGTGATAAAGGATTTGAAGTCGTATCATTAGCTAGAGTTGCTTCCTTAGAAGAAGGAAAAGTTACATTTGTTTCGGATAAAACAGCGGAGGTAATGAAATGAACCAGCATCCATTAAAGGTAGCTTCTTTAGGTATTCAACATGTATTGGCCATGTATGCTGGCGCAGTTGTTGTTCCATTAATTATTGGAGGGGCCATTGGACTGACGGTGGAACAATTAACTTATTTGGTTTCCATTGATATCTTTATGTGCGGGATTGCAACCTTGCTTCAAGTGATGAGCAATCGATTTTTTGGAATCGGTCTGCCGGTTGTGCTTGGATGTACATTTACGGCAGTAGCTCCTATTATTTCGATAGGAACCCAGCATGGAATTTCAGCCATTTACGGAGCCATAATTGTTTCTGGTTTGTTTGTTATTGTCGTAGCTAAATCATTTGGCAAATTGGTGAAATTTTTCCCGCCAGTTGTGACAGGCTGCGTTGTTACGATTATTGGAATTACACTCATACCTGTAGCCATGAACAATGTTGCAGGTGGGCAGGGGAGTCCTGATTTTGGAAGTTTGTCCAATATTGGACTTGCATTTGGAACTTTATTAATAATCATTGTAGTAAATCGTTTTTTCACTGGCTTTATTCGTTCAATTAGTATTTTAATCGGGATTATATTCGGAACGGTTGCGGCGTATTTTATGGGTCAAGTTGATTTTACACCAGTGGCGGATGCCTCTTGGTTCCATATGATTAAGCCATTTTACTTCGGTATGCCGACCTTTGAATTATCATCCATTATCACTATGATTCTGGTGGCGCTAGTTGGTCTTGTGGAGGCTACAGGTGTATATTTTGCTCTAGGAGATATTTGTGATAAAGAAATAAAAGATAACGATTTAGCCAAAGGGTATCGTGCAGAAGGAATGGCTATCATTCTTGGCGGTTTATTTAATTCATTTCCATATACAACATTTTCGCAAAACGTTGGTCTCTTACAATTAACAGGTGTAAAAGAGAAAAGAGTTATCATTGTGATGAGTTTTATGCTGATGGCACTTGGGTTGCTTCCAAAAGTTGGAGCACTGACAACTGTTATTCCAGCAGCCGTTTTGGGCGGAGCAATGATTGCTATGTTTGGAATGGTTCTTGCGAACGGAATTAAAATGTTAAGTAAGGTTGACTTTTCATCCCAGGAAAACTTACTGATTATTGCATGTTCAGTCGGACTTGGTATGGGTGTTACTGCAGTCCCTGGTTTATTTGCGCAAATGCCTGAAAGTATTCGAATTCTAACTGAAAATGGAATTGTTGCAGGAAGTTTGACAGCAATCATTATGAATATCATTTTTAATGAGTTAAAGAAGAAGAAGCCGGCAGCTATCAAGATTAAGGAAACAAATAATTCCAGCATGGCAGTTAATAAGTAAAAGTATATTAAAATAAAAAACCCCCTAACTAAAATGAAATTTTCTAGTTAAGGGGTTTTTTATTGTTAAGTATTTATAAATGTTTCTATTTTTATCTCTCTAATTCTTGCTCAATCATTAATAGGATGATAACGGTTCCCGCTCCTTGGACAGTAATGGGTAAGCGGTATGCTTTATCAAATCCATATATTTTTGTTTGGCCAACAAGAACTGTGGGGGGGGTTATATCCATTTCAAGTCCCTGTTGTGAGATAAATGTGGATAATGTACCGGCAATCATATTCCCAAGTTCACCGGCAAAGGACTCCAACATTTCACCTTCCACCATCATGCCAAACATCCCTTCACCAATTTTGCCAAATGTCTTCTCACTTCCATCAATAATTAATCGTCCTCTGACATCACCGGTCATGCCAATAAGGACTCCAACACAATGTTGTGTATATGGTTGAGTCAACAAGGACGGTTGTTCTATTGAGAGCTCAAATGGAAGAACTTCTTTTACGGCGTTACTGGTTCCTTGTAAGATATCAGTTGCAAGCTTTGTCAATGGCATGTCTTATTCCTCCAATGTTCGATCAACTAATGACAATTTTAGCATAGTTTTTAGAGAAGAAACGCAACATTTTGTGAAAATATTACTATAAATAGAATGAATATATAGGTCTCTTTTACGAGTAACACATAAATATGGAAATAATTGTTGGGTGATGCGTATTTTAAAATAGTTTATACTATAAGTGTAAGTGCACAACATTAAAAAATCCTTCAAAACTTTCATTCCCCAGATTTTACATGGGGAATTTTTTTTGCCTCCATTTCTTCATGCCACTCTTAACCTCTACTTCAAAAAAGTATATTAGATCTATAAATGGAGAAAGTAATAGCATAACCAAAAGATAGGAGAAAATGAAATGCCAGCCATTTTATCCATTGGAGATGCCTTTCCGCCAGTTGTATTACATCAAGAAGAAGTCATGCAATTTTCACAGCAGCTTTTTAATCAGTCATTCCCAGATATTAATCGATTGTTACATGTCTTCCCTCATGGGCAGGTAGAAAAAAGGCATTTTGTGAAAGATTTGGACTGGTATCAACACAATCACCCATTTGTTGAGAAAAATAACGCTTTTATTGAAAGCGCTATTGACCTTGGTTCAAGGGCTATCTCAAATTGTTTGCATAATCATGAGTATTTAAAAAGACAGGTAGCATATGAGGAAATTGAGGCTATCTTCCTCATAACCAGTACAGGCATAGCAACGCCAAGTATTGAAGCGCGTATTATGAATGTACTACCATTTTCGGAAAAAACGAAAAGAATTCCAATTTGGGGTTTAGGCTGTGCTGGTGGAGCGGCTGGATTATCACGGGCATTTGAATACTGTAAAGCATACCCGAAGGCGAAAGTACTGGTTTTAGCTATCGAGCTTTGCAGCTTAACTTTCCAGCCAAACGATTTATCGAAAAGTAACCTAATCGGAACATCATTGTTTGGAGATGGGGTCGTATGTGTACTTGTTTCAGGAGATGAAGTCGAAGCAGAGTCCATTTGTTCCTTAGAGTCCATACCCAAAATATTGGCTACTCAATCGACTACAATGCGTAATTCACTTGATGTAATGGGTTGGGAAGTGAAAAATGATGGCTTGTACGTCGTTTTTTCGAAGGATATTCCAGTCATTGTGGAAAAGTGGTTGAAGCCAATCGTAGGAGAATTTTTACACGAGCACCAACTTTCGATGGAGAGAATTAATCATTTTATTGCCCATCCAGGAGGAAAAAAGGTACTGGATGCTTATGTAAAAACATTACAATTGGATTCATCTATGATTGAAATCAGCTTTAATGTGTTAAGAAACTATGGGAATATATCGTCAGCAACCGTGCTGCTTGTCTTAAAAGGCTTTTTACAAAAAGCAATCTCAGGTGAATGGGGGCTGTGTACGGCTTTAGGACCAGGTTTTAGTTCGGAATTATTGTTAGTTAGGTGGGATTAGATTTGTTCATCTTTTATCTATTTCTTCTATTCATTATCCTGCAGCGCATATGTGAACTAGTAATTGCCAAAAGAAATGAAGTGTGGATGAAAAAAAGGGGCGCAAAAGAATTTGGACAATCGCATTATCGTATCATCGTTTTTATACATACCATGTTTTTTATCATTTATTTACTGGAAGTGAAAATTTGGCAGACAGAATTGTCTCCGGTATGGCCTTATTTGCTTAGTTTATTTATTCTCACACAGATTTTACGTATCTGGGCCATTTTATCATTAGGGAAATGCTGGAATACAAAAATTATCATACTGCCGGGAGTCCAAATTGTGGAAAAGGGACCGTACCGGTTTCTAAAACATCCTAATTATTTGGTCGTTGCTATTGAATTTATTATCATTCCTATTATGTTTCAAGCTTATTTCACCGCGTTTTTATTTACAATTTTGAATGGAGCCATTCTTGCAATCCGAATTCCAGCAGAGGAAAAGGCTTTAAACGAACTGACAGAATACCCGATTTCTGCATGGCTGAAATTTAAAAATCTAAAAAATGTAAATAAAGCCTAATCCTTTCAAAATTCTTATTGAAAAGGATTATCATTCGTGATATGATTTAATTGCAAATGAGAGTTATTATCAATAAAAGGATGGTGTTCGGGGATGACAGCCGTTTTTATAGCAGTTACTGTAGGTGTTTACTCTTTCGTTTTAAAGCATGTACTAAATAATGTTTCAAAGCCGCATCCAATTAGTAAATAGCTTCTCTTTTTTAGTATGTTTGGGAAACGCTTTCAGCCAAGCAGTAAAGAAAGGGGTTCATTATGCTTATAAGAAACTTTTGATAAAGTCGAGTATTCTCTAAAAGAAGCTCGGCTTTATTTATTTTGGTTTAATGGAGCGACTAGGAAAATTGAGATCACTTTTGTTAATCATTTCCTCACATAATTTTTATTTCCTGAAACTTATTATAGTAAATATTAACATGGCATGATTAATATGCGTTTTTTAGTAGGAAATAGACGTAAAATCGTTTAAAATAGTTAGTATATTGAAAAAATAAGGGGTAGTCATTCATGGTGAAAACGGAGATACAAAAAAGAGACGCGGTTCTGTTAAGAGGACAAATAGCTGCGTTATACGAATTGTTTGAAAAACATAAAAATGTTCAGTCAGCTGAACGTGCAAAGGACTTAGCTTTAAAGCTGGAAAAACAGGAGTATTCTATCGCTTTTTGCGGTCATTTCTCTGCGGGGAAATCAAGTATGATTAACCGGATTATGGGTGAGAACTTGCTGCCTTCCAGCCCCATTCCGACAAGTGCCAATTTGGTAAAAATCAAGTCTGGCGATGATTATGCTAAAGTATTTTTCAAGGAAGACCGTCCGCTTATTTATCCGGCACCATACGATTATGAACAGGTAAAATCATATTGTAAGGATGGGGATCAAATTCAGTCAATTGAAATTAGTTATTCTAAAACATCTATTCCGAAAGATACTATTATTATGGATACTCCAGGTATTGATTCGACTGATGATGCTCACAGGATTGCAACGGAATCAGCGTTACATCTGGCTGATTTAGTTTTTTATGTGATGGATTATAATCATGTTCAGAGTGAATTGAATTTCCTTTTTACAAAGGAGCTGACAGAAGCTGGTAAAGAAGTATATTTAGTGATTAACCAGATTGATAAGCATCGAGATGAAGAATTGAGTTTCGCGGCGTTTCAAGAAAGTGTAACGAACTCCTTTGCATCATGGGGTGTGAAGCCGGCAAAAATCTTTTATACTTCATTAAAGAAAGCGGATCACCCGCAAAACCAATTTCCGGCACTAAGAAAGTTTATTGAGGAAAAGGTAAGTCATCGGTTAGATGCTCTCCCTGAATCAGTTTTCCAATCGCTTACGAAATTATGCGAGGAGCATCGCTTATTTTTATCAGAAAAAGATGAGGCAGCTATTAACGAGCTTAACGAGCGTTTAGCAGAGCTTTCGGAAGAAGAGAGGAACAATCTAGGGGAAACAGTTGCTGAACTAAAAAATCAGCTGAATGAATTAAGTCATTCCCTTAATCAAAAGGAAAAGCAGTTATATGATGAAATTGACAGTGTACTAGATAATGCCTATATTATGCCTTTCCAAACCCGTGATTTAGCCGAGCAATATCTGGCGGCGAGACAGCCTGAATTTAAAGTCGGTTTGTTTTTTGCAAAACAAAAAACGGAGCAGGAGCGCTCGCTTAGACTTGACCGGTTCTTTGCAGATTTTGCTGAAAAAGTAACATCGCAAATTGATTGGCATATGAAAGAATTGTTTGTGAAAAGCTTGAAAGATAATGATATAGAAGATGAAGAACTTTTATCTGCTGTTCAAAATTTCAAGGTTGAGTTTGACAAAGACCTACTCATTTCGACAGTTAAGGAAGGTGCACGTTTATCTGGTGATTATGTACTGACATACACAAGGGACGTTACAAATGAGGTAAAAAGGAAAACGAAAGAACAGTTGTCTTCCTATCGGTCTGCTTTATTGACTCGATTACAGGAAAAACAGGCTGTTCAAAAAAGAAAGCTTGAGGAGAGATTATCATCTCTTACTTTTTATTACAATGCCTACAAAGATATTGCGGAAATTGAAGAGAAGCAGCTGCTTTCGAATATTCAAATAGAGCAGTTACTAACAGGACACTTTAATCAAACTGATTATATTGAGCTTTTCAAGGAATTGGCTGTAGATCATGCGGAAGAAGCGGAAATTATAGTAACTGACAGCTTGGAAAACAAGCAGGCAAAAGTTGAAAAAGAGAAAAAATCTCGTTCTGTTCGTTCGGTTGTTTCTAGTCAGCAAACGAATCAAACGGAACTAGAAGCACTTATTCCAAGCTTAAAGTTTGCGGCTGATCAAGTAAAGGGTGTACCAGGGTTTAAAAAATTAGCCGAAGAGCTGGGGCAGAAAGCAGAAAGACTTAAGAATCAATCATTCACGGTTGCTTTATTTGGTGCCTTTAGTGCGGGGAAATCTTCATTTGCCAATGCGCTTTTAGGAGAAAGTCTATTGCCGGTTTCACCTAATCCAACAACAGCAGCAATCAACAAAATTATGCCGGTTGATGCGGAGCATCCTCATGGAACGGTCTTGGTAAAGCTGAAGGCCCTCAAAACATTAATGGATGATGTCAATCGATCACTGACAGCGTTTGGTTCGCAAGCAGATACGCTTCAGCATGCCGTTACTGCAGCAAAAGAAGTAATAGGAAATCATAGCAATGCTGATGCCTATGAAAAAATGCACTTAGCCTTTTTACAAGCATTTGTACGAGGCATTGGAGCTTATCAGAATCAGTTGGGTGAAACGATTCAAACCGATTTAGCTAACTTTTCGGGGTTTGTTGCAAATGAAGAACAGTCCTGTTTAGTAGAGTGGATTGAAGTGTATTTTGAATGTGAACTAACTCGCAAAGGGATTACATTAGTCGATACACCTGGAGCGGATTCCATTAATGCCCGTCACACAGGTGTTGCCTTTGAATATATCAAAAATTCAGATGCCATTTTGTTTGTTACCTATTATAATCATGCATTCTCGAAAGCAGATCGTGAATTTTTGATTCAACTAGGTCGTGTAAAAGACACATTTGCGCTTGATAAGATGTTTTTCATTGTGAATGCCATTGACTTAGCTCATGATGAGGAAGAGATGCATGCTGTCCTTGATTATGTGGAAGACCAGCTCGTGACCTACGGAATTAGACAGCCACATTTGTATCCTGTTTCAAGTCTTATGTCTTTGAAAGAGAAAATAGCCGGGGTACTAACAGAGAAATCAGGTATCCGTTTATTTGAAGAACGATTCTACTCCTTTATTGAGCATGATCTAAGGGGGATTGCGATTAATTCAGCAAAAGTAGAGATGGAACGGGTACTGGCGCAGCTGCAAAGCTTTATTCATTCCGCTGAAGAGGATCAAGATACAAAGGCCCAAAAGCGAATCCAGTTGGAAGCAGAAAAAGCTCAAATAAGGGATCTCATTCAATCGCAACAGCCATCCTTTTTACAGAAAAGATTGGTTCAGGAAGCAGAAGAGCTTGTCTTTTACATTAAGCAACGCGTATTTTTAAGATTTAGTGACTTTTTAAAGGAAGCCTTTAATCCTGCGATTTTAAAGGATGATGGAAGAAACTTGAAAAAGGCGCTTCAAACGGCACTTGATGCATTTTTAGAAGACTTTGGTTATGATTTTGCTCAGGAGCTGCGCGCTACTACTTTACGAATTGAAGCTTTTATACGAAAGAATCTTTCTCAGTCTGAGCGCTCAATCATTGCGGCGATACAGGAGCATAATTCGGATCTGTCCTTTAGCACCTATGAGATGAACCGATTGGAAGGGATTGATTTTGAAACAGCGTTTGTGTCACTTGATAATCAGCGTTTTAAAACAGCATTAGCCTATTTTAAAAATCCAAAATCATTCTTTGAAAAAAATGAGAGAAAGTTGTTAGGGGAAGAATTAGAAGCAAATCTCCAAGAACCTGCTGACGATTACTTAGCGGCAGGAAAAGAGCGTTTAAAACTTCATTATGGAGACCAGCTTGAAGCTGAGTTTCGTCTTCTGCTCGTGTATTTGACGGAACAAGTTGAAGAATACTATCAAGGAGCACTCGCTTCTATATCAAATGAAATTCCAATTGGGGAACTTCGGGCAATTGAGAAAAAATTGCTGGCCAATGCCGAGAAAGTACAGTAATGGCTGCTGAAAGAACATAATCATTCTCGGTCTGTCACAAACGAGGTGGAAGAAATGATTGAATCTTGGTTAAAGAAAATCGAAGACGAATACAATATTGAGATTCTATTCGCTTCTGAAACCGGCAGCCGGGCATGGGGAGGGGTAAACGATCATTCTGACTATGATGTTCGTTTTATCTATAAAACCCGGGATGTGAGAAGTTATTTATCATTAAGAAAGGCGCAGGAAACGATTGATATTCCTGCGCCTTATGATGCCCAAGGATGGGACCTTTATAAAGCATTTCATTTACTGCAAAAATCGAATCCTAGTTTGTGTGAATGGGCCTTTTCTCCCGTTCTGTATCGAGATAATCAGCAATTTTCTGACAAGCTACAGCGATTTATTACTGAAAGTTATTCGCTGCTTTCGTTGTTTCATCATTACATTCACTTAATGGATCGGAATTTGAAGGATATCCGCCATAAGACTTTTACGGAAAAAAGACAAAAGCAATTAATACAAGCGGTGCGTGCTCTCCTGCTTGCAAAGGTGATTATTTTAGAACAAAAAGTGCCGGTAAATGCTCTGTATCGTTCTTTTACGTCCTTATTTCCTAACGAGGATATGTTGGTTTCTTTTTACCAACAAATCATGGAGGCTAAGATGGACGGAAGGTTGGTTTCTGCTGCTGATGTTGAAGATGGAATTAGAATAATGGAGCAGGAAAGGCCTGTATTACTTGAGGATTCCTATGGTTTATCGAAGGGGAAATCGATAGAAAATGAACTGAACGAATGGATTTGGGAGCTTTTACGTCTATGAAATACGGGGTGTGGATATGGAATATGAGATTAAACTAGTAGAAACTGTAAAAGAAATAGAATACGTCTATCAAACCATGCAGGATGCATTTAGGGAATATAATAAATATGACACGCCTTCAAGTGCCATGAATGAAAAACTATCAACATTGGTGGATTCTATTCGTGGAGGAGCTGAACAGGCTATACTGGTTTATATAAATGGAAAACCAGTTGGATCCGTACGGTTTAAGGAAATGGATGAGGCTTCCTTGTATTTCTTCAGGCTATCGGTTATACCTGAAGCCAGAGGAAAAGGTTTAGCTAAAAAAATGCTTGAATGGCTCGAAGAATATGCACGTGATAACAAAAAGGATCAAATTACGTGCCGGGTTCGCAAAGATACTCCGCAAAATATCAGTTTTTATCATTCCAATCAGTTTGAAATGGAAAAGGAAGAAACAATCATTAATAAAGATGGAAATGTTATCGATACGGTTATTATGGCAAAAGGGACGACGGTATTTGTATAACCACCTAACAGAAAGTGTCAATCACTAGTATTTGGCACTTTTTTCTGTTCAAAGAAAAATATGATTATCCTTATTCTGTTAATTGCTCAGGTGATTACCAACACATTCTATATATATAAATGCTATAATTAGCTTTACATGTAAATGTGATAGGATAGGGAGTGTGAAAGAATTGAATAATAACAAACCTTCGTTAATGCTAGTCGATGGTATGGCACTTTTGTTCCGGGCCTTTTTTGCTACATCTGTAACAGGACAGTTTATGATTAACTCAAAAGGCATTCCCACGAATGCAGTTAACGGATTTGTGAAGCATTTTTTTACGGCGGTATCAGCTTTTAAACCAAGCCATGTGGCGGTATGCTGGGATATGGGGAGCAAGACCTTCCGTAATGAGATTTTCTCTGATTATAAAGGAAATCGGTCGGAAGCACCGGTTGAGTTAATTCCCCAATTTGACCTTGTCAAAGAAGTGGTAGAAGCCTTTGATGTCCCAAACATTGGAATAGAGGGGTTTGAGGCTGATGACTGTATCGGGACAATTGCTACTCAGGCAAAAGATGAAGCAAATGTTTATATTCTTACAGGAGATCAGGATATATTGCAGCTGATAGATGATTATATTTCGGTGATTTTATTAAAAAAAGGTTTTGGAAATTATCTGGTGCATAATAAAGATACATTTTTTGCAGAAAAAGGAATTATGCCGAAACAAATGATTGATTTAAAAGCCTTTATGGGAGATCCAAGCGATAATTATCCTGGTGTAAAGGGAATTGGTGAAAAAACAGCTTTAAAGCTACTGCAGCAGTATGGACATGTAGACGGTGTCGTAGCTAATTTAGACCAATTAACAAAGGCTCAGAAAACGAAGATTGAGAACGATTTAGACATGCTTTATTTAAGCAAAAAGCTGGCTGAAATTAAATGTGATGTCCCAATTAACTATGAACTTGACAAAGCAAGATTTATTCTTGACCGAGAAAAGGTGCTGGATAAATTTAATGAAGTGGAAATGAAAGGTCTTCACCGTTTCATTGAATTTGAAAATGAAATAGCCAATTAAGGATAATGGGAGAAAAGACAGACGTTGTTGTCTGTCTTTTTTTCATGGCTTAACCTAAATTTTTGTGTTTGACTTTTTTGCTCTATTTTCCAGTTGACTTTTTGGTTCTTCTGCAAATTCAGCATCTTGACCATAGCCTTGCGGATTTACTCCAGGTGCCTTTGTGCCTCTGTTTGAATGCTTTTTTTGACCCATTTCCCTCACCTCCATTACTATTATTTCCAAGAAGAATAAATCAACTCATCATTCTTCACACTAGTAGAAGAGAGGTGAAAGTTTATGAATAAAGGGGTATATATTGCTTTATTAAGTATTGGCTTGGCTCAAGGTTTGAAAATTCCGATTCATTTTGTGAAGACACGAAAATGGAAACCCGAATTATTTTTTCAAACTGGAGGGATGCCCAGTTCTCATTCCGCTGGAGTTTCGTCACTGACCACATATATTGCTTTAAAAAGAGGTCTTCCAACGATTGATTTTGCTCTATCAATGATTTATGGGCTGATTGTTATGTATGATGCCCAAGGGATCCGCCGCCAAACCGGTGAGTTAACGTTGAAGGTTAATGATTTAGGTGAATTAGTAGAAAAGGTCCAAAAGGACAAACCCGTTGAATTTGAAGAAAAAACGCCGAAAAAACTGAAAGAAATGCTTGGTCATCAACCGGAAGAAGTAATTGGCGGAGCAATACTTGGTATAGTTACAGGAACAATAGGTCATTTAATAACAAAAAAAAGATAGAAATTTGTCTAAAATTGAAGTATTATGTTAATGGGACTATGTTAGGGAGAGGAATGGATCATTTTGAAAACAGTAGCACAATATGTCGATTTTCTTGAAAGTAAAGGTTTTAAATTGCAAGAGGATGCAATTGGCTTCATCCATTACGGTAAGCAATATACAAAAGCAACGGATGAATTGACAAATACTGCAATTGAGCTAACATTAAAATCACAAAAGGAATTCGACGGTAGTTACTATATTTCTTTATTAGAAACGCTTGTCAAAAGTAAAATAAGTACACGCGGAGCTGCTATTCGTTTCATTAAAGAACGAAAATTAATGGCTATATAAAATATCCACTAGTTGCTTAGGGATTATTAGCCTCTTACTTTATAACATTACACTAAGGAAAAGACGTGCCCATTTTGGCACGTCTTTTCCTTAAATACTAAAATTTATTTACCTTGTTGAATAGCCTTTCTTGCCAGTTCATCAGCATTTTTATTCTCACGGCTTGATATCCATTTTAGAAAAAATAAATCAAATTCTTGTGTGAGGGAAAGTGCTTCTTCGAGTAATGGAGCAAAAGCTTTATTTTTAACAAATTCTTTTTCGATCGCTCGATTGACAAGTTCCGAGTCCGTTCGGAACGAGACCGTTTTATAGCCTTTCTTAATGCAAATCTCTAAAGCCGAAATAAATGCATGAAACTCAGCTTCATGATTACTCATCTCCGGTAAAGGAATGATAAAGCGTTCAACTTGACCGTTTGCATTAATAAAAATACCTGCACCGCTAGGACCGGGATTCCCTGCACTGGCTCCGTCAAAATAAACTTCTATCATAATGAACCTCCCGCTTGCAACATTCAGACAAAAATATTGAAAAATTCACCTTTTATGGCATTTCCTCATAGAAGAAAGTATAAACTAAATAACAATATCATGAAAGTAACTTTATCATTTCATACATAACGAAGGATGCAGGTTACCCAGGAAAATGAATGATGACAAGGGGATGAATTTTAGTGAAGTACAAAATAGAATGGACGTACAAATTAAAAGGAAAAGAAGGGGTTTATTTTACATCTGATTGGATGGATGCTGAGTTAGCCATCTTAGGTGGAGAGGATATTGAAAAATCCGGCAAGGCTCGTGAGCTTACTTTTTATGACGAGATGGGGCAATCCTGGAGCTTAAAAGAAATGAAAAAGTTAACGGTTGAGATAGAAGAGGACCCTCATGAAGTAATGGTTTATTTTGATGGCGGTTTTAATATTAGCACCTACCAGGCAGGGCTTGGAGCGGTCATTTATTTTAGACAAGGAAAAAAGAAATTTCGTTTACGGGCCAATGAGCTGATTGATGAGATGGACTCAAATAATGAAGCTGAATATGCGGCACTTTACTATGCGCTAAATTTATTAGAAGAGCTAGGTGTTCACCAGGTTCCATGTGATTTTAAGGGTGATTCACAAGGTGTGCTAAAACAGCTTGAGGGTGAGTGGCCTTGCTACGAAGAAAATTTAAACCGTTGGCTGGACCGAATTGAAGAAAAAATAAAATCCTTAGGTTTAAAGCCTCGCTATCAGTCTATTCCAAGAAGCGAAAATAAAGAAGCAGATAAGCTTGCGACACAGGCACTCGAAGGGAAAGAGATATTCAGTAAAATGCAATTAATATAATTACGTCAATCATGAAAGGTGGTGGTCAAATGAGGAGAAAGGAAATCATTAATGAAGCCGAAGCCATTATGAATAACTACTGTAATGGCTGTTTTCTATATAAACAGAATCGAAAGGATAAAGGACGAAACTTTGCTCATCGTTTCTGTATTGCAACTTGTACAGTTGGTGAAAAAATTCGGCAGTGCGGTGAAAAACTTACACAAAAATGATTAACATAAAAAAGGCTGACGAATAGTCGTCGGCCTCATTAATGTTTAATTATTTATTATATAATTACAGTTTTACAACGTTGGAAGCTTGAGGTCCGCGGTTTCCTTCAACGATTTCAAAAGAAACTTCTTGGCCTTCTTCTAAAGATTTAAAGCCATCACCTTGAATAGCTGTGAAGTGTACGAATACATCATCTCCGCCTTCAACTTCAATAAAACCGAAACCTTTTTCGTTATTAAACCATTTTACTTTACCGTTTTGCATGTTTACATTTCCTCCTAAGCCTTTCAAGACGTGCGAGCGTCTATAAAAATAAATATTATCATTTGCCCAAAATATAATGGCTAAATCTAGTAATAGCGGAAATATATTCTGATAAATGATGTCTATAATATACATGAATAAACGCTTTCAGTCAAGGTTTACATGCATAATTTCGGAGATTATCGAATTGAAAATAGTACTGATAAACTCCATTGATTTGCATCTTTCTATATGCAAATTATTAAAAAGGTTGATAGAATAATAAGAGAAAAACATAACTATTCCTCTTTGTATGACAAGAGCGGCATAACTGCGCAATACTTCAGTATGCAAGATTTCCTTCCTTTTCCTCATTTAAATAAATCTTAGCCTTTACGAATGTGTGATTTAATGTGAAAATAAAATCTGCTCGCCTTTACATTTACGGATTTATAAAGGAGCATTCCGATATGAAATTAATTATTGCTGAGAAACCAGATCAGGGGTCTACCTTGGCATCTGTTTTTAAACATAAAAAACAAAATGGATTTATTGAAATATTTCCAAATGATATTTTTCAGAACGGTGCTTATGTTACATGGGCAGTTGGGCATTTATGTCAATTAGTGAATCCCGAAAAATATGAACCAGATTGGAAAAAATGGTCGCTTTCAACACTGCCGATGATACCTCAGCAATTCCAATATGAGGTAACAAAGGATAAAGTAAAGCAGTTCAATATTATAAAAAGTCTCGTCACCCATCCAGAAGTAACAGAAGTTATCCATGCAGGTGATGCGGGGCGTGAAGGTGAACTCATAGTCAGAAATATTCTACGGTTAACAAAAGCGCACCTGCCAATGAAAAGGCTATGGATTTCCTCTCTTACGCCAAAGTCAATTAAAGAAGGGTTTCAGTCTTTATTGTCCGAATCAGATACAAGAAACTTATACTATGAAGCCTATACAAGAGCCTGTGCTGATTGGGTAGTAGGAATGAACGCATCTAGATTATATAGTCTCCTTTTGCAACAAAGAGGTTTTTCCGATGTATTTTCAGTGGGAAGAGTTCAAACGCCGACTCTGGCTCTGATTGTTAAACGTGAACGTGAGATTGAAGAGTTTGTTTCTGAACCGTTTTGGGAGGTACTGGCCGACTTTAAAGTAGATGGAAAGAAATATAAAGGCAAATGGGAACAAGATGGTGAATCAAGAATTAAAACACAGGAAATGGCTGAAAAGATTGCTCAATTTTGTGAACAGAAACCGGCGGAAGTAACTGATGTTCAGGCGGAAAGAAAAGACTACCTGCCTCCGTTATTGTACAATTTATCTGCCCTTCAGGCTGATGCTAATCGTTTGTATAAATTTCCTCCGAAAAAAACGCTGGATACATTACAAAAGCTGTATCAAAAAGGATTTGTATCGTATCCTCGTTCAGATTCTCGTTATGTTACAGAGGGAGAAGCTGAAATGTTCCCGGAAATATTGAAAAAAATAGCAAACATACCTCAATATGCAGCTTTTTTTCCACTGCCAAATGAGTCCATCCTCACAAATAAACGTTTTGTTAATGAAAAAAAGGTAACCGATCACTATGCCATTATTCCAACTGAACAAGTACCTGCTCTTCACTCATTAAGCTCAGATGAACAAAAGCTGTATGATATGGTTGTGAAAAGTTTAATTGCTGCTCATTATGAAAAATCCATTGCGGAATATACGACTGTTACTACACTTGTTGATGGCCGAGCAGTATTTCTTTCGAAAGGCAAAGTTCAACTTCAGGAAGGATGGAGAAAGGTTCTTCCATCTAATGAAAAGGAGAAAGATCCGGTGCTTCCTGTATTAGAAAAGGGAGAAAAAGGTTCAGTAGTTAAAGTAACCGTAAAGGAAAGTAAAACACAGCCTCCAAAGCGCTATACAGAAGGTCAGTTAATTACATTGATGAAAACAGCAGGCAAACATATGGAAGATAAAGAGCTTGAAAAAGTATTAATGAAAACGGAAGGACTGGGAACAGAAGCAACTCGTGCCGGGATTATTACAATGCTGAAGGATCGTAAGTATATAGAGATAAGGAAAAATCTGGTCTATGCTACAGCAAAAGCAAAAATCTTAATCTCGGCCGTTGGAAATGAAATACTAGCATCCCCGTCTATGACAGCAAAGTGGGAACAAAGGTTAAAGGAAATATCAGAGGGTGCTGCTTCGCCTAAGCAGTTTATGGAACAAACAAATAAGATGATTGCCCATCTAATTGCGAGCACTGTTCAGGAATCAAATGAGTGGAGCTTTGATGAAGAAACAACCGACTCTTTTGTACCGAGACAATTTAAAAAGTCTGCTCCGACTAAACTAGGTACTTGTAAGCTGTGCGGTGGAACGGTTATCGATAAAGGCAGTTTCTATGGCTGTTCTAACTATCAAAAAACAGGCTGCCAGTTCACGATTTCTAAAAAAATAAAAGGGAAAACAATCACGCAAAAACAAGTCAAGAAGCTGCTTCTTGAAGGAACAACAGAGGTAATTGAAGGATTTAAAGGAAAGGAAAAAGAGTTTGCTGCTCAAATTAAGTGGGATGACAAAGAGAAGAAAATCCAATTTGTCTTCTCTTAATAAAAGGCGTTGTTAAAGTACTATGTTGATAAGCCAGATTTTTGACTCATTCGTGTGAAATGAACATTTCACACGCCTTTCAGCTATGGCTGAAAGGTTGCTGTATTGTCATGAAGTGGTAGGAGAAAATGCATTTCCTCCTACCATTTCATGACAATACAGCTTAAATGAGTCAAAAATCAACAATATTATTTAACAAAGCCTAATAAAAAATAAAATTCAGCTTGAAGGCCTGCATAATTGTGCAGGCCTTCAAATACTTTTTTATATTAATCGGTGCCTTTGCTTACATCAATCGTTGGATGCATAAAGGGGCTTGCCTGAGGAGGCTTTAGATTTTCAAGTATTTCTTTATTTTCAGCTGTATTCCAGCCGATATCATTTGTTGGATGCACCCACTCATTCCCCGCCATTATTGCAGGATCTGTATCTTCGCTCCAATTTTCTAACGGGGAATTCTTTGAACTATACTTACTATCACCAATTGTCACGCCAAAGGAATTAACAAATGGAGGCTGCATTTCTATTCCAGTATTTTTGAAACTTGGAGAATTTATTTGATGTGGAAGTGTATTATCAATATCAATTCGTTGTTTTTTGCTCAATCGACTCATCCTTTTTTCCTTATTTTTGCTTTTAATTATTCTTTTATGTACTGAAAAAAAAGGAAGTGCTCGTTTTGTATGAAAACTGCAAAGAAGCAGAAAATATGCTTGTCGTTACGTAATGGACTAGAATACGACAAACCACAGGAGGAAGTAAAAATGGCAAAACGAAAAGCGGAATTTGATGCAGCTGTTAAACACAGTAAAACACCGAGAAAAAATCGACAAGAAACAGAGTTTTCTGCTGAGTTTAGTCATGGTGAAAATCCGATGAAAGGGGCCAACCGTAATTCAAAACAAGGCCGAGAGGGGAGATCGTAACCCATGCCATTAAAACATACGACTCCAACTAAAAAAACAACGAGAAATCAACAAGAAAAGACAATCTCAAATGTGGAATTTGGAATGGAATTTGGTGACATGAATGCAAGTAAGCAATATGAATTTCCATTCATTACAAATAAAGACCAAGTAAAGGAAAGAAAATGACTAATAAGAGGGTGGGGTGATTAAGCACCCCACCCTCTTATTAGTCTAATTTGATAATGGAGCAGAATGATAGTCCATTGAAATTAAGGTTGGTATATTACTTTTTGGATTGAAATAAACAAATAGCATATGAGGTTCCCGCTTAATTGTTCCATGGTGAATATAATGGTCGATATTAAATGAAATAGGCTCTAATATTGTATGCTTAAACAAATCTTTTTCGTCCAGCTCAAGGTCTCCAAGATGAGATGGATTTTTAATTAGTGCCTGATAGAACCCCGATCTTTCATTTTTTGTAAGTGTTGGTTCCCACCAAGGTTTTCGCGGTTTATATTTATGCTTAGCTAAATAATCATATTTCATCAAATCATTTACAATTTCTTTATCCTTTATAGAATAAGATTGGAGAAATTCATCAAGTCGCTTAAATAAATCCTCTAGTTGATGTCCAATCTTTGACCAGCCCTGAGATTCCCAATAGCTGCCAAACTCTTGGAAAAAGTCAAATGGTGACGGAAAAACAGTCCCCACAAGATATTCAATCGTATAATCCATGCGGTGATCATTCCAATATTTCTCCAGTACATCTTCTACTTGTTTAATGCGGATAATATCATCAAAGCTAAGGACGCGATTACCAAGAATTTCATAAGGTGAATGATCGCTATAAATATATTGGTATTCATTTGCGCGAATCCTTAAACCTGTACCGCGAAGCATTTTTAAAAAGCCTAGCTGTAATTCTTCTGGGCGAAAGGCAAACACATCATTAAATGTTTTTCTAAATGAATGATAATCTTCTTCAGGCAAGCCGGCAATTAAGTCAAGATGTTGATCAATTTTGCCCCCTTCCTTCACAAGGGTAACTGTTCTTGCAAGCTTATCAAAATTTTGTTTTCGCTGTACAAGTTCATTTGTATACTCATTTGTTGACTGGACACCTATTTCAAATCGAAACAAGCCGGGAGGAGCTTCTTTATTTAAAAACTCAATGACTTCAGGGCGCATAATATCTGCAGTAATTTCAAATTGAAAAACTGTTCCAGGTAAGTGCTCATCAATTAAAAAGCGGAACATGTCCATTGCATAGCTTCTGCTTATATTGAAGGTACGGTCAACAAATTTTAATGTTTTGGCACCATTCTTCATTAAATAACGGATATCTTCTTTAATTTGTTCGCGATCAAAATAACGGACGCCTACTTCAATGGAAGATAAGCAGAATTGGCAGCTAAACGGACAGCCACGGCTTGTTTCAATATAGGTAATACGTTTACTGAGGTGAGGGATATCTTCAGCAAATCGATAAGGTGAAGGAAGTTCACGTAAATCAATTTTATGAAGCGGATGGTTAATATGTATTTGTTCCTGCATACGGTAAGCAATACCTGGGACCGCTTCAAAGCGTTTTGCTCCCTCCAATTCACCCAGTAAAGTTTTAAAGGTTTCTTCTCCTTCACCAATAATAATGAAATCAAAATCAGTGACAGTTTCCATCCATGCCTGAACATCGTATGAAACTTCTGGTCCGCCAACCATTATGGTGATTGAAGGGTCAATTTTTTTAATCATCTTGATGACTTTAATCGTCTCTTCAATATTCCAAATATAGCAACTGAATCCAATCACAGCAGGCTTTTTACGAATAAGGTCTGTTACAATATTCATAACGGGGTCTTTTATTGTGTATTCGGCCAATTCTACATCATATTCAGGTTGTGCATAGGCCTTTAAATAACGAATCGCTAAATTCGTATGGATATACTTTGCATTTAATGTAGCGCAAATAATTTTCATTTCATGTAAACTCCTTCGATAAATCTTTGTAGAACTATTGTATCTGAAAATCAGATAATAACGAAATTTTTCTAGTCATATATAGTCCACTTTACCACAAAAAGCTCATCCGAAAAAATCGGATGAGCTTTTTGTGGTTTTTAATGGTGATTCAAGAGTTTATTTTTATAAAACCGCATGACCCACCAACATTTTAATAGCATTTCTTTTGTTTTTGACACTTTTAATTCAATAAGCGGCTGGGCAAAAGATGTAATGGTTGTACTTGAAAGAATTAACGTTAATAACAATGAAATGCCGGCTAACAGTAGAAAGCTTTCTACATCTGAAAAGTAATTTTTAACATCACTCACGCGGAATAATCGGATAAAGAATCCGTGTAATAAATACACATAAAGTGAGTTTCTTCCAAGATTGGTGAAAAAGTAGCGTTTGGTAGGTACGAGGGCAAAGAAACTTGCCATCATGATGATACTTAATATATAAACACCAAGACGTATAAACATAGCAGTAACGGAGTCAACGCCCATTTCTGCATATGGTTTTGATCCTAATAACCATTCATACTCCAAGTCAGGGAAAAGATAAAAACCAGCGAAAACAATTAGAAAAATGGTGTAAGCCGATATTTTGAATTTAACATGTAACAGCTTGTAAAAATGTTCTCTTTTTAAATAGTAGCCAAGCAAAAACAATGGAAAAAACACAAAAGTTCGTGACAAGCTTAAAAAATTTGAAATGGAATCGGCAAATCCAATGACTAGGGCAATGATTAATGTGATGGTTAAAGAATACTTCCATTGAAACCGGGCAAAGACATATAACATGACATTCCAGAAAAATAGACTGATTAAAAACCAAAGTGACCAATGCGGATCAAGCGGATTGATGGATAACTCAGGTTTTTGATAGAGAAAATAGTAAAATAATGAATAGATAGTCTGAAACACAAGATAAGGAAGGATTAGTTTTTTAGCTATTTTCAATACATAACCGTTTTGTCTGAATCCTTTTGCGAAAAATCCGGAAACTAAGATAAAAGCCGGCATATGGAAAGTATAAATGACTTTATATAATGAATAAATAATTTCATTTTCTTCTATAAATGATCTAAGTAAATGACCAAACACGACAAAGACAATCAATATGAACTTGGCATTGTCAAAATAAAATTCACGTTGTTTCATAATGTTTACATATCCCCCAATTGTAACTCAACTCATTTTGTAACCATCATATATAATAGCCCAAAAGATAAAAATATAGTATCCCCTTTAATATGGAAGACGTTGCTTATCAACATTGTTCGTTAGCATAACGAAAATGGAAAAGGTTAAACAGATTTTCTCATATAGCTGAGAAAAAAACTATAAAAACAGCCATTTGTTACATACTTATAAACTCCTCTAATAACTGTCATAGGATCAGCATTTCTATGAAATATAATCATGAAATTGTATTAATCGCTTTAGTCATTAATATTCTACAAAAAATGAAATCAATTAAAGGAGATGTTCTTGTCATTTAGCAAACAGGCTGTGCTTATGTGATGGTAACTGCTATCCTTATACATCGCGTAAACATAAGAAAAAAGTCGAGATTCTGATGTATATGAACATCTAATCTCGACTTTTTTCTAGATGAAAACATAAATAGAGGGGATTTTTTTTATTATGAGGTTACTGATAATTTAGGCAATAGCAGCATATATTTTACGTTTCTTTTTCTTTTTAGTTCACCTCTTTGCCGACGATTTTTGCGAAAAGAAGATTGATATTGGAAAATCAGCTGATCTAATTCTTGGCTGCATTTTATTGTATCATTATTAGTCAGACCTTTTTCTTGAGCTAAACTTATCATCTTTTCTCGTTTCTTTTGAATTTCAGCTAATATGGTCTTCTTCTTGTCTTGCAACGAACTTCCTCCTGCCCTAACAATTTCTCTTTAATATTCTTGTAGTACTGCTCTTGTTGAATTATTACAATAATTTTCAATATTGTAAATAGAATCGCAATATTAGACATTTTTTTTAGAGGGAAAAAGTTTCGACATGAACATACGAAATTATTTAAAGCTCAATTTACCGTAGTGATAATCATCACTACGACGGTTAATAATTTTAATTATATTTAAAGATGATGATTGTTGCTGAAAGGGGATTGTACCATGGAAGGTTGCATGAGTTCATTAATAGGAAATGGACCGGTTGAGTTTAGCAAAGGTTTTGAAAAATTACTTGAGGAGCATGTGAGTCTTAGACAGCAATTAGAGGCTCTATTGCAAATGGTTCAATTACTGAATCAACAAGAGGAGAAAGCAGAGGTATTTGCTGACTTAAGAAAGAAGGTTAGTGCTTTTTTTAAAGAGCTTGAAGCACATTCACAAAAAGAAGAGTCTATTCTTTTTCCGATGTTAGAGACTTATATTGGAAAAAGCGGGGGACCCATTGCTGTAATGGAATATGAGCATGAAGAGGCAAAGCGTTTGATTCAATCTTTTTTAACACAATCGGATAAGGAGACAATGGAAGAGAACATGGTAACGCATTCCTTACTAATTAGGGAGGCTCATTCATTGTTAATTTCCCATTTTATGAAAGAAGAAAATGTGTTATTCCCAATGGGAGAAAGACTTTTTAGTGAAAGTGAAAAGGAAGAACTATATGTGAAAGTAGCGGGCTAACCCTTCCTACTCTGATAAATGAAAACAGCCAAAGAGGAAGTCTGCTGTCCTCTTTGACTGTTTTTTCTATTCGTTCAGGAACTTCTGCAACCTATATAGACTGCATTGACATAGAATGAACAATTTTCTATAATTAAATTTTAAAGAGTTGAAATATACAATGTTGATTCTTCTTTTATTATTATATTTAAAGGATTGGTTAAGCTATGGGGAATGAAAATGATCAATCATTAAAATTATTTATTGTTCTTTCGCGTGCCTATCGGGCAGTAAATGAACATGTAAATAAACGAATTCAATTATATGGATTAAACCCAACTGAATTTGCCGTATTAGAATTGCTGTATCATAAGGGAGATCAGCCCCTGCAGCAAATTGGCGGAAAAATTTTACTGGCAAGTGGAAGCATGACATATGTAATTGATAAGTTGGAGAAAAAAGAATATATTATTCGGGTTGCCTGTGCAGAGGATCGAAGGGTTACGTTTGCGCGGATAACTGAAAAAGGCAAAAAATTAATTGAACAGATATTTCCGTCACACCAGAATGAAATTGAACGAATTATGTCTGTGCTTTCCAGTGAAGAGCAGCAAACAGCTATCGGTCTAATAAAGAAAATTGGACTGTCTCTAAAAGAATATTAATGGAGTATTCTTTTTCCATAATCAAATGTTATGCTGTATGAACAAGAAAGGAGTCACTAATTGTGACTCCTTTCTTGTATTCGATTATTTTTCTTGAATGATAATCTCTTCATCAAGAAGAGAAGCTTCCAAGTCAACATTTGATTGACCATTTTCTAAAATATAGTCTGCTATTTTATCTTCTAATTTTTCTTGAATGACTCTTCTTAAAGGACGGGCACCAAAGGTCTTATGATAGCCAAGTTCAACTAGTTTTTCTTTTACAGCATTTGTGACTGTTAGAGTAAATTGCTGTTCCTTTAAGTTTTCATTTAAATCTTTGAGCATTAGATCAATAATTTGCAGTAGATGTGTTTTCTCTAATGATTTAAATTCAATAATACTATCAAAACGATTTAAAAATTCTGGTTTAAAGTAGTTGCCAAGAGATTGTAGAATATTTGATTCGTTAATTGCGTTATTTTTCTCAAAACCGACTTCGATTTTTTTGTCACCTGCTCCGGCATTACTTGTCATAATAATGACAGCATCTTTAAAGCTTACCATTCTGCCTTGGCTGTCTGTTAAGCGTCCATCTTCAAGTATTTGCAGGAACAGATGAAGTACATCCGGATGAGCCTTTTCAATTTCATCAAGTAGAATAATAGAGTAAGGATTACGGCGGACTTTTTCAGTCAACTGTCCTGCTTCTTCATGTCCGACATAGCCTGGAGGTGACCCAATAATTTTTGCCACACTATGTTTTTCCATATACTCACTCATATCGAGTCTAATCATAGCATCCTTTGTACCGAATAATTCTTCAGCTAATGTTTTGGACAGCTCCGTTTTTCCGACACCAGTAGGTCCGACAAATAGAAATGATCCAATTGGACGGTTTTTTGATTTTAAACCAGCTCGGCTCCGTCTAATGGCTTTAGACACTTTATCGACAGCTTCCACTTGTCCGATGACTTTTGCTCCTAGGTTCTTTTGTAATTCGTTCATTCTTACCTGCTCATCAGCCTGTAATTTTCCAACAGGTATCCCTGTTTTCTTTTCAATAATCTCTTGGATATGTTGAACATCAACAATTGGCCGTTCATGTTCATTTGATGTGTTGAGAGCCTTTTCCAATTGCTTTTCTTCTTCTCGCAGCTTAGCTGCCTTTTCGTACTCTTCTGCTTTTAAGACCGATTCTTTTTCGCGTGCTATTTCCTTTAAGCGTACTTCAATTTCCTCGAGAGAAGTGTAGCTTGAAGACAGGTTGATTTTAGAACCGGCCTCATCAAGAAGGTCAATCGCTTTATCAGGAAGGAATCGATCCTGAATATAGCGGTGTGAGAGAGTGACACATGCCTTCAATGCTTCTTCTGTATATGTTACGTTATGGAAGACTTCATATTTTGGCTGCAGTCCTTTTAAAATGTCTATGGCTGCATCAACTGTTGGTTCAGTTACTTGAACAGGCTGGAATCTGCGTTCAAGGGCAGCGTCTTTTTCAATTTGACGGTATTCCTTTAAGGTGGTTGCGCCGACAACCTGCAGTTCTCCTCGAGCAAGTGCAGGTTTTAAAATATTTCCTGCATCCATTGAACCTTCTGCAGAACCGGCCCCGACAAGTAGGTGAATCTCATCTATAAATAGAATAATATTCTTTCGTTTTTGTAAATCATTGATTAATTGCTTCATTCGTTCTTCAAATTGACCGCGTATACCTGTATTGGCTACTAGTGAAGCAACATCTAATAAATAGACTTGTTTATTTTTTAATTTCGCAGGTACAGAACCTTCTTCAATTTTTAATGCAAGTCCTTCAGCTATAGCAGTTTTCCCCACACCAGGCTCTCCAATTAATACTGGATTGTTTTTATTTCTGCGGTTTAGAATTTCAATTACGCGGATAATTTCTTCATCCCGGCCAATAACAGGATCGATTAACCCTGCTTTTGCCATTTGATTTAAATTACGTCCAAACTGATCTAGGAAACCTTTTGTTGATTGATTTTCGGAATCTTCATAATGAGCTTGATTATTTGGAGATGGCTGCTTGTTTATGTTAGAAAATAAATCTTCTATTGGCAGTTCATTAAATCCTTTAAATCCATTGAATGGACCAAAATTCGTAAGTTTTGTTTGTCTATGGGAATTATAGCAAGTCTGGCAGAGATGTATCTGCTTTTCCTTTCCATTCAATACAAGTCTCATACTAATATTTGCAGTATGCTGCTCACAATTTTGACAAAGCATAAACATTCTCCTTTCGATTTGACTTTGACTATATTTGACCTTTTATAGTTTGATTATACTCTGACCTTTTTTGACTTTCAAGAGGTTTATGAAAAAAATGTTGATTTTTGTCTTTCCAATATAAGGGATAGTCACAATACGCATGATCCTAGCTAAAGGTAGACTAGGTTTTTTAAAAGCTCGTCATAGTTTGTCCTTTCCATCATATAGTGAAGGAAGGGAGGGAGTCATTTGAAAACAAATTGGGGAGCTGCTGTCCAAATTGCTGCTGTTTATGTTGGGACAGTAGTAGGAGCCGGCTTTGCAACGGGAAGGGAAATTGTAGAGTTTTTCTCCAGATTTGGTTTTATAGGCTTAATAGGAATGCTAATGTCAGGTTACATTCTTATTTTTTTAGGTTCTAAGTTAATGGTGATTTCAGCTCGAATTAACGCGGTGTCCTATGAAGAATTTAATGAATATTTATTTGGAAAAACATTAGCAAAAGTGATTAATTTATTATTATTACTTATGCTGCTTGGAGTATGTGCCGTCATGCTCTCTGGTGCTGGTGCTGTATTTGAAGAACAGCTAGGGATATCGAGAGTATATGGTGTTATGATTACGATTATCCTTTCAATTATAGTCATGATAGTGGGAATTAAAGGTTTGTTTGCTGTTAATACGTTTGTCGTTCCCTTAATGATATTATTTAGTATCATTTTAATGGTAGTTTCACTACGCATTCCTAATTTTATGGAGCAATTATTATATATTCCTTATGTAAAGGATGGATGGTCAGCGGTAGCTTCCCCATTTTTATATACAGCATTGAATTTATCTCTTGCCCAAGCAGTCCTTGTACCAGTTGCAGCAGAGGTAAAAGATGAACGGACTATTAAATGGGGAGGAATACTAGGTGGTGCTGCCTTAACAGCTATTCTTATCGCCGGTCACTTCACCTTAATCATGCTGCCAAATTTTGCTTCATATGAGATTCCAATGGCTATTATTATGAAAAACTTAATACCTAGTTTACACTGGATTTTTGTCCTCATTATATATGGAGAAATTTTTACATCTGTAATTGGAAATGTTTTCGGTTTGGAAAAACAATTGAAACAATATTTGCCATTTCCGAAAATGGTTATTGTAGCGGGGATTTTTATTATTTCATATTTGTTAAGCCTCATTGAATACAGCCGGCTTCTATCTTATTTATATCCTTTGTTTGGATATGTCAGTTTAGTGTTTATTATTTTATTGTGGATGAAACCTGAAAATGATTGTAAAAAGGAATGAGGGTGTCTAAAAAGACACCCTCATAGATTTGAGAAAGTTCATATATAGTTACACTTATCTCTTTATTAGCGGAATGGAAAAAGGATAAAAATGAAAACGTCAAAGGTTAAATGAGAAATGACAACTAAAGGAAGGTTTTTTTTCCACGCATAGAGAGCACCCCAAAATAATCCTGCTAAAAGTGCAGCCAAAGCATGAATAAAATACCCTGAATAGACTTGGATAGAAGCGTAAAATACGGAAGCTAACAGGATGCTGTATTTTACATTCATTAATTTAGTTAGTCTTTTTTGGATAAAGCCGCGCCAAAAAAGCTCTTCTCCAGGCACAATAAAGAGTAAAAGAACAACGTAGTGCCAAATTTGCTTTGGGGCGAAGCTTGTATATAGTCTTGAAATTTCTTTATTAAAGGGTAAATGAAAAAATTGAATGAAGAAATTACCTGTCCAAAAAATGGCAAATAAAATGATGCCAGAGAACACTCCATACATACTGTACAATAAAAAAGATACCTGATGATCAGATTTTTCATGCAGGATGGAATAACTCATTAAAATTAACATGGTTGCTGTAAACATATACCAAAATATTGCTTTGTCTTGAAATGTTATATACATAAAAAAGTGGGCGATGATTAGACCGAAAAAGATGCGGTAATCGATAGTAAATTTTCTCACTATAAAGCTCCTTTCATATTGACAACCATTATTTTACCAAAAATAACGTATGGTTGGTAGAAAAGGGTTGGATGAGTCTTTCATTCGATCTGAAAATCAAGCTCCCCTTTAAGAGTGGGATAAAAAATTCGGAAATGTAAAAGATAAAAGTGACAACAGCAAATTTTCACGTTGTTGGAATACGAAAAAAGGGGTGTTTGAAATGACAAGGGCCAAGAGGGAGAAAGAAAGAGCATGGGCAGTACGTAAGCAGGATCAACATCCGCATGGGAAAGTTAAATCATTTAAGGAATTGGCAAATGAAGGGAAAGAATCATAATTGATTCTACTATGAAAATGCAGTTAAGGAACAAACTAGTGTGTTCCTCCATTATGATAGATAATCTTGTCAAATCCCTCCAGCTATAAATTGGAATTTGTAGCTGGAGGATTAAGTAAAGGGATAAGACGGAATAAATGAAAACATTTTCATTTTACCAAAGAAAAAACTGTGCCATTAGCCGATGGATTCTTTAATAATTTTATAATTTTTATGATTTACGACTGTTCTTGCATCTAATTCTAAGTTGCGAAAGTTATTCATATACGTTAAATCAACAATTACTGAATTTTCATTTACTTTTTCAACAATCCCCTGTAATCCTTCTCTGAATTCGATGATATTGCCAACCTCTGCTATTTTCAAAATCTTTATCTCTCCTTCATTTACGAATTTACTACTTATTTTGCCTTACTTTCGATTATTCGTAAAGGAATTTGGTACCTTTTTTCAATTGATTTTATCTAATATTATTTCTATTATAATGTATGTTTTATATTACCATACCAATTTAACTAATAAAATTAGCTGGAGTGATGACAATGAATGAAGAAGAAGTGTTACATATTTTAGAGGAACTTAAGAACGGAAATCTTAAAGAGTATATGGTTCAGAAGGAAGTTTTCCTTGACTTTCGGCAAGTTCTGGTGAAGCGAGAGGACTTTAAACATTTCCGTGGCATTGCTCAAAGAGGCGGAGGTGTTTTATATCATTATTTACAGGAAGCCAGAAGTTAAATATAAGCGGTTTATTAAATAATTGAAAATTAGAACATGCATTAAAAAGCTTTATCAGTTATGGTGAAAATGCTATCCTACTGTAGGAGATGTCCAGTATAGTTAGCTAATGTTATATTAGGGAGTACATAATTTACATGAGTTAAATTTATTTAGTGAATAATACTAAATAAAAGAATGCCAATTTGTAATTGCCTTTCATCAAGATGAAATATTTATATTTTTTTACTATTTGAAAATAATAATAAACTCATTCGCCCTGACATCTTATATTTTTTCTTTTGGCTATGTTAAAGAATAATATTGATAAATTAGACTTTTGACTCATCCGTGAGAAATGGATATTTCTCACGCTTTTCAGTGCTGCTGAAAGGTTGCTGTCACATCATAACCAGACAGCTCTAAGTGAGTCAAAATCAACACTGTTAGTAAACAAGGCTTTTCTTTTAAGAAGGAGATTGATTTTAAAATGATTGAAAAACAATTTAAAGTGATAGCTGACACAGGGATACATGCACGTCCTGCTACAATGCTAGTACAAGCTGCTGGAAAATTTGATTCTGAAATTCATCTTGAATATAAAGGAAAAAAAGTAAACTTAAAATCCATTATGGGTGTTATGTCCTTAGGTATTGGAAAAGGTTCTGATATTACTATTACTGTTGATGGCAAAGATGAGGAAGCTGCATTAAATTCGATCATAGAAACATTACATAAAGAGGAGTTGGCGGAATAATGAGTTTTTTACAAGGCATTGCTGCGTCAAGTGGAATTGCAATCGCAAAGGCTTATCGATTAGTTGAACCGGATCTGTCTTTTGAAAAGACACGAATTACAGATGAAGAGCAGGAAATTAAACGATTAAAGGACGCTATTGCTATCACAAAGACAGAACTCGAAGCGATTCGTGAAAAAGCAAATGCAGAGCTTGGTGCGGACAAAGCTGCCATTTTTGAAGCGCATTTGCTCATTGCAAATGATCCTGAATTAATTACTCCTATTGAAGATAAAATTAAAACAGATAAAGTAAATGCAGAGCATGCACTAAAAGAAGCAACAGATATGTTTATTTCTATGTTTGAACAAATGGATAATGAATATATGAAAGAAAGAGCAGCAGATATACGGGATGTGAGAAAACGCATGCTTTCTCATTTATTAGGAGTTAAAATCATTAATCCAAGCATGATTTCTGAGGAAGCGATTATTGTAGCGGAAGATTTAACTCCATCAGATACAGCACAGCTTAATCGTAAGTATGTTAAAGCATTTACAACAAATATCGGCGGACGCACTTCACACTCTGCGATTATGGCTCGTTCTATGGAGATACCTGCAGTTGTTGGAACAAAAACAGCAACAAAAGACATCCAAAATGGCGATATCATTATTGTAGATGGTTTAAAAGGTGAAGTTCATATTAATCCAAACCAAGAAATAATTGAAAAATACAAGCAAGAACAAATTCGTTTCGAAGAGCAAAAAGCAGAATGGGCTAAGCTATTGCATGAAAAGACTGTTTCAGCTGACGGAGAACATGTAGAGCTGGCTGCAAATATCGGGACACCTAATGATTTAGAGGGCGTTATCAATAACGGCGGAGAAGGTATTGGTTTATACCGTACTGAATTCCTTTATATGGGTCGAAATGAACTGCCATCAGAGGAAGAGCAATTTGAATCCTATAAGGCTGTACTTGAAGGTATGCAGGGAAAACCAGTGGTTGTTCGAACTCTTGATATTGGCGGCGATAAGGAATTGCCATATCTAGATTTACCTAAAGAAATGAATCCATTTCTTGGTTTCCGGGCCATTCGTCTTTGTTTGGAAGAACAAGGTATTTTCAGAACTCAATTACGTGCCTTATTACGGGCAAGTTCTTTTGGCAATCTAAAAATTATGTTTCCAATGATTGCGAACCTGGATGAATTCAGGGCTGCAAAAAATATCTTACAAGAAGAAAAGCAAAAGCTTATCAGTGAAGGTATCACTGTATCGGATCAAATTGAGCTTGGTATCATGGTAGAAATTCCATCTACAGCTGTTATGGCAGATTTATTTGCTAAAGAAGTTGATTTCTTCAGTATTGGAACAAATGATTTAATTCAATATACGATGGCTGCAGATCGAATGAATGAGCGTGTTTCGTATTTATATCAACCATATAGTCCGGCTATACTAAGATTAGTGAAAATGGTTATTGATGCAGCACATAAAGAAGGTAAATGGGCAGGAATGTGTGGAGAAATGGCGGGCGATGAAACAGCGATTCCGCTATTGCTTGGTTTAGGACTTGATGAGTTCTCGATGAGCGCAACATCAATCTTGAAAGCACGTTCACAGATTCTACGACTATCGAAAAAAGAAATGGAAGAATTGGCGCAAAAAGCATTACAAATGAGTACAACAAATGAAGTAATCGAAGCAGTAAAAGCAGCTGCCGAAAAATAGTACTACATTGTGTTGTAATAGGAAATATTTATATTATATAAAGCTTCTAACCGACTGTAAATCACAGTCGGTTTTTTACCATATAGTTTTGTAAAATGAGGCCCTTTTCCCAATCGAGTCTTTTGGATATAAAGAAAGTAATAAAAGAAAGTATAAGAGCGGTTCATTTTTAGAAAATGATACAATAGAAATAGTTGATTGAAAGGAGAGATGAATAATGCTGACACTAGAACATGCGGTAATAGGATTCATTGGAACAGGAGTAATGGGAAGAAGTATGGCTGGACATTTATTAACGGCAGGGTATCCTGTCATTGTATACAACCGTACGAGGGAAAAGGCTGAGGAACTGATACAAAAAGGGGCAGAATGGGTGGATTCACCCAAAAAGATAGCTGAAAGAGCTAATGTCATTTTTACGATTGTAGGATATCCAGAGGATGTCGAAGAGGTTTATTTAGGCGAAGAGGGGATCGTTACGCATGGGAGACCAAATACATATGTGGTAGATATGACAACCTCTACGCCTACATTAGCTGAGAAAATTTATCATGAGGCAATAGAAAGAGGGATATACGCTGTAGATGCTCCTGTTTCCGGAGGGGATGTCGGTGCAAAGGAAGCGGCATTATCAATCATGGTTGGAGGTGACAAAGAGGTATATGAAAAATTAAAGCCTCTTTTTAACCATCTTGGTACAAATATTGTCTACCAGGGGAAGGCGGGCGCAGGGCAGCATACAAAAATGTGTAATCAAATTGCCATTGCCTCAAATATGATTGGTGTTTCTGAGGCCATTGTATATGCAGAAAAAGCAGGGCTTGATCCAGAAAAGGTTTTAACAAGCATATCATCAGGAGCTGCAGGCAGCTGGTCATTATCTAATTTGGCACCGAGAATGATACATGGTAATTTTGAACCTGGATTTTTTATTAAACATTTTATCAAAGATATGAAAATTGCTCTTACAGAGGCTGAGGCTATGGGTATGGAGACGCCTGGATTAGCTTTAGCTAAACGAATGTATGAAACACTTGCGCAAAATGGCGAGGAAAATAGCGGTACACAAGCTCTCTATAAATATTGGCAGTAATAATGTTGTATAAAAAACTGCCTCCGAATCACACTATCTATGTATGATACAAGGAGGTATGAAAATGGCAAAGAAAAATAAAAAAAATGATCCGCAGCAAAAAAATAAAAAGGGTTTTGACTCTGCTGTTATCAATCAAGAGTTTGCCCATGAATTCGGCAGTACCGATACAAATAAAATTCATAAAGATAAAGCAAAAAAAGAAAAGGCTTCAAAAAATGCCGGCAAATATAAAGGCGGTTTATAATAAGGGATGAATTCTTAAGTTCCAATATGTAAAAAAAGTGCAGGCATTACCCTTGCACTTTTTTTACATAGGCTTCAATTCTATTTAAGCCTTCTTCTAATGTCTCCATTGAACAAGCAAAGGAAAGCCTAAAGTATCCCTCTCCATAGCTTGAAAAAGCACTGCCTGGTACAACTGCAACCTTCTCTTCTCTTACCAGCTGAAGACAAAAGTCAAATGAAGAAACATGCTTAGTTGGCAGCTTAACAAAAAAATAAAAGGCGCCATCAGGCTTTTGCACTTCAAGTCCCATTTGAATTAAACGGTTATACACATAATTTCTGCGCTCAAGGTAAGCCTCTTTCATTGGTAATGCATCATTTTTTCCTTCTGTTAATGCCTCCAGTGCAGCCATTTGAGAGATAGAAGTGGCACAGGTCACATTGTATTGGTGAACCTTTAGAATATGTTTAGCAATGGTTTCCGGTGCAAATAAAAGGCCAATTCTCCATCCAGTCATAGAATGTGATTTTGATAATCCGTTTATGACAATCGTTTGATCCCTCAAAAATGAGGCAATCGAAACATGCTGGTGGTCGTAAACGAGCTCACTGTATATTTCATCAGCTAAGATAAATATATCTTTTTCTGCAAGTAACGCAGAAATTTCCAATAATTCTTGCTTGCTTAAGCTTACTCCAGTCGGATTAGAAGGATAAGGCAGAACGATGCATCTTGTTTGTTTCGTTATATAAGACTCAATCACATCTGCAGTAAAACGAAATCCGTTTTCTCGAATGTCGGCATATACAGGTTTCGCTCCACAAAGTTTAATAATGGGTTCATAGCCAGGGTAGACTGGGCCCGGCAGAATGACTTCAGATTCTTCCTCCAAAATGGTACGAAAGGCAATATCAATTGCTTCACTTGCACCAGCTGTGACAATCACCTCAGAGTCTGCTTGATAATTAAGGCTGTATTTTTCTTTCATATACTGGGAAGCAGCCTTACGAAGCGATATATCACCTGCATTATGAGTATATGATGTAAAATCTTCATCAATCGCTTTTTTACCAGCCTCTTTTACATGTAATGGCGTTGGGAAATCAGGCTGGCCGATTGTTAAGGATATCATGCCTTCCGTTCCTGCTACCATATTAAAAAATTTGCGAATCCCAGATATTTCTATTTCTTTTACTTTTGTATTAATTAAATGCTCCACAACTTCAACCTCCTAAACAATAAGGTTATTGTATCGTAAATATGCCGTCGATTAAATAGGGAAGGAGAATTGAGTCGAGCTAAGGAACAAATGCAAGTCATTCACTATAATAATTCGCAATAGAAAGAATACATTGAATTAATGTTATAATTTAATGAAAGCATTTTAAGGGGGAAAGATAGTTGGAAACGACAACTGAAGTAAATCAGTATGAAGAAAAAAATGTGTATGGAGGATTTTGGATTCGGGTTGCAGCCTATCTTATTGATTCAATTATCATTGGTATTCCATTGACTATTATTTCTATTCTAATTTTATTACTCTTTTTTGGGACTTCGGACATCACCTATTTAATGATGGCAGATCCTGCATATATGGAAACAGGGATGACAGATGAGGAAGCTTTGTCCTTCTTAGCAACTTATTTTGGTTCTATTATTGTCACTTCGATTGTTAGTATCGTAATCGCGGTAGCTTATTTTGCCGGTCTGCAAGCATCAAAGTGGCAAGCGACAATCGGGAAAAAGGCTCTTGGCTTACAGGTTACCGATTTAAAAGGTGAGCGCATATCTTTTTGGCGTGGTTTCGGAAGGTATTTGGCTATGTCTTTCCTATCAGGAATTCTATTTATCGGTTATATAATGGTTGGTATTACTGAGAAAAAACAGGGCTTGCATGATTTTATTGCGGGCACAGTTGTCGTAAAAAAATAGATTTTAACTTATTTGAAAAAAATACATCTGATGCTGTTTCAGATGTATTTTTTTCGGGAAAAAACATATTAAAAAATTATCTAAATATAGCTTGTAAACGTGTTATAGTAAAAGAAATAAATTCAATAAATTTGGATAGGTAGGTTGAAGCCATGGAAAATAATAAAGGGATTTTACTTGAAAGTGGCACAAATGAACTAGAAATTGTCGAATTTGGAATTGGACCAAATAAATTTGGGATAAACGTAATAAAGGTGAGAGAAATAATTAATCCAGTACCTGTTACTCAAGTTCCCCATGCCCATCCCCATGTTCAAGGAATCATTGAATTACGAGGTGAAGTTTTACCAGTTGTAGATGTCGCAAAAGCAATCGGATTTCCGCCATCGGAAACACCGGAAAAGGACAAATTTATTGTAACCGAATTTAACAAACAAAAAATTGTTTTTCATGTTCACAGTGTATCCCAAATACATCGAATTTCGTGGGACCAAATTGAAAAGCCATCTGAAATGTATCAAGGGTCAGAAAGCCAGATTATTGGTGTAATAAAGTTTCATGGAGAGATGATTTTACTCTTAGATTTCGAGAAAATTGTTGTTGAAATTAATCCAAATACAGGGATTAATATTCAAAGACTTAAAAAACTCGGTGATCGTGAACGATCAAATAAACATTTAGTGGTCGTTGAAGATTCGCCATTGTTGCGTAAGTTAATCCAAGATACATTAGATGAGGCTGGCTATCAGAATATTGAGTTTTTTGAAAACGGAAAAGATGCGTTTACTTATCTTGAAACCATTGCGAAAAACGGGAAGGAAATTGAAAAAGAAGTTCAGCTAGTTATTACTGATATTGAAATGCCGCAAATGGATGGTCATCATTTAACGAAAAAAGTGAAGGAACATAGTGATTTGTCAAAACTTCCTGTTATCATTTTCTCGTCCCTCATAACAGATGACCTGCGCCATAAAGGACAAATTGTAGGGGCTGATGCACAGGTGAGTAAACCGGAAATTGCGGAGCTGGTACTTTTAATTGATCAATATGCTTTGTAAATGGTAAATAAAAAACTTCCATTCGTATGTAATGGAAGTTTTTTATTTTCTGTTTTTCTTAAAAATAACTTTCCCCCAGCTTTTTGAAAATAGGTTTGTTATATTTTTTTCTTGGAGGCATCGCATTATTTTCATGTTCTTTAAGACCGGTATAGGCGCAAAGTAGTTTTTTCGCTTGAGTTAGTGAAAGTGAGGCTTTTGGATTTCTTATCTGTTTGTCCAACTTGCCTAGGTGTGGAAGTTCTGTAAAATCACTCTTTGAAGGTGGTAAGTGAAAAGTGTAGTCTTCACAAGCGATTAAAACGTCAGATTGCTGCTGACTGTATTTAGGGTTATTTGAAAAATGCAGACCGATTTTTTTTGCCTTTCCTTCCCTTATAAGCTTATGCAGAGCAGTATATTTAAGTTTATATAAAAATTTTGGATTAGGGGCAGTTTTTGCATGACGATTAATAATGAAGATCGCTTGAGCGAGGCTTTTAATTGTTGGGTTTAATTGAGGTTGTGATGGATAATCCCTATTAGTGGACAATGTGATGTCTCCTTTCCGTATTTTGGAGGTATAGAAAAGTTAATGAATGTTATTTTTTATATTGTCAAGGAAAATGAATTTTAATTATTATTGTTTATTATACCCCTTTTGGCAATAAAAGAAAATAAATTCTCGAAAAAACTATGCTATGTCTAAAGAATAGCAGGAATATAATCGGTAGAATTTCTATTGTATGGCCACAAGGGTTCCATTAGGAACTTGTTTGGCAAGATCAAGAACATCATGATTATGCATTCGGACACAGCCTTGAGATACTTCCTTTCCTATCGAGGATGGGTTATTTGTACCATGAATGCCATAGCCGGCTATAGAAAGAGATAGCCACATGACACCATACGGTCCGCCGGGATTTGGCTCACGGTTCACGATAACGAATGTGCCGGACGGTGTCTGTGTCAGCATTTTACCGACTGCAATGGGGTATGTTTTAATCAAGCGGTTATTAAGAAAAAGCTGTAATGTTTTGTTCCTTCTGGATATTGAAATTCGGTAAGGGATAGTGTCTGGATTTGGCAGGCCTGGAATTTGAATGGATTGACCAATATAGATATTATTTTGATTGGTGAGGTGGGGGTTTGCTTTTAACAGTGCTGCAATTGAGACACGATAATTTTTTGAAATCGAATACAATGTTTCTCCCCGTTTTACGATATGAACCATTTTTACTCCTCCTAGACGTTTTGGGTTATGATTATTCTTATGAATGAAGATGACAAAAGTTCCTTTTTTCTTTTAAAATGAATAGATTTATGTTTATCATACTTTATGTACATAGCAATGACTAAGCATGAATCAGCTGCGTTTAATTAGTATACAATCAGGAAGGAGAATGGAGATGACGAAAGAAAAATGGGCAGTGATTGACATTGGATCTAATACCATCCGCCTTGTTATTTATGCAAAAATCCTTAGCGGAAGCTATAAGGAAGCTGAAAATATTAAAACAGTAGCGAGATTAAACCAATACCTTAACCAAGATAATGATTTGAGTAAAGAAGGAATAGCTCTCCTCATTGATATACTGCAAGGTTTTAAAGAAATTCTAGCCTTTCATCAAGTGACGAAAATTCATTGTACAGCAACTGCTACTGTAAGGCAATCAAAAAATCAAGTAGAAATCCAAGCTCTTGTGAAAGAGAAAACGGGTTTTGATATGAAAATATTATCCGAAAAAGAGGAAGCGTTTTTTGGTTATTATGCTGTCTCACATTCAACCCCTATTGATACAGGTGTCACAATCGATATGGGGGGAGGAAGTACAGAGATTACCTATTTTGAAAATAGAAAATTAATACATTATCATAGTTTTCCCTTTGGAGTCGTCTCATTAAAAAAGCAGTTCATTAAAAACAATCCTATAACAGAACAAGAAAGAAAGGGACTTTCTGATTTTATCCAGGATTCCTTAAAGCAGCTCCCGTGGTTAAAGAATTTACAGGTTCCAGTTATTGCCATAGGAGGAAGTGCAAGGAACATTGCTCAAATTGATCAAACGTTAAAAAAATATCCAATTGCAGGGATACATCAGTATGTAATGAGTTATTCCGACCTGCAAAAAATACAAATGTATCTTGGTCAGCTAACGATTGAACAACTAGAAAAGGTGGAAGGACTTTCGAAAGATCGTGCGGATATTATTGTACCTGCACTTGAAGTATTTGTGGGTCTTTGTGAATATAGTCAATCTTTTTCTTTTATGTTCAGTAAAAAGGGACTAAGAGATGGAATTTCTTTAAAAACAAGCGAGACTGATGATGTCTTTTTGGACACTGATCAAATTGTTCAAAATAGTGTTGCGGAACTACTTATTGATTATGGAGTCGCCCCAGCGCATGCAAGCCACCGTGCAAAGTTGGCTGAAATCTTATTTGAGAAAACAAGCACTTATTATCATTGTGAAAATAAACAAGCGCTAAGTAAGTTTGTGAAAAAAGGGGCGGAACTTTATTATCTAGGACAGTATATTGATGATGATTCGAGCAGTCAGCATACATTCTATTTGTTAGCTAATCAATCCATTAATGGACTATTCCATAAAGACCGATTGAAATTGGCATATATCGCTTCCTTTAAAAATAAAACATTATTAAAGCAGTATTTTACTCCATTTTCAAATTGGTTTACGAAAAAGGAAATGGAGGATATTCGTATGGCTGGTGCAGTTGCTAAGCTCGCTACTGCGCTTGATGCTTCAAAAAGAGGCATAGTTAAGAACATTCATTTTGAAGAAGCTTCTAATGATTTGATGCAGCTAACGATTTATTGTGAGGGGAACCCTTTTGTGGAACAATATGAGACGGAAAAACATATTCGTCAATTAGAAAAGGTACTCCAGAAAGCAATACACTTGAAGTTTATACAGTATGCTTGAACTTTGATAGATTACTTGGCGTTTAAAGTTCTAATTATATATTCTTATTTAATAAAAAATGCATTTTTTATTACTTTATATAGGTCGAATTTCGCAAAAAAGGTGTGGGTTATATGGATAATAGTCATTTTAATCATCCATCAAATTATAACAATAGGGAAATTAGCTGGCTGGCTTTTAACGAACGGGTGCTTCAGGAAGTTTTAGACAAAAGAAATCCATTATTAGAAAGAATCAAATTTTCGGCAATTTTCAGTTCTAATTTAGATGAGTTTTTTATGGTTCGTGTGGCAGGCTTAAAGGATCAAGTAAAAGTAGGGTTTATGAAACCTGAAAATAAAGCTGGTTTGACTCCGAAACAGCAGCTGGAAAAAATATCTGAAAGAGCACATTATCTTGTTAGGCTGCAGGATGAGACTTTTCAACAACAAATTCTCCATGAATTAAAAGCAGAAAATATTCATTTATTAAAGGTTGATGAATTAACCTCAGCTCAAAAGAAATTTCTTGAACTTTATTTTAATGAACAAATCTTTCCTGTGTTAACTCCAATGGCTGTCGATGCCTATCGCCCATTTCCAATGCTTTTAAATAAAAGTATTAATATTGCAGTTTCAATCGAGATGGATAGTATTTCTGGTCATCAAGTCAAACAGCAGCTTGCTATTGTACAAGTTCCATCTTTATTAGAACGTTTTATCGAGGTACCATTTATTGACGGCACGACTTGTTTTGTCTTGCTTGAAGACATTATTTGTTATTTTATTTCAAAACTTTTTAATGGTTATAAGATTCTATCCGTTACACAATTTAGAATTACAAGGAATGCTGATTTAGAAATACACGAGGAGGGGGCAAGAGATCTTCTGCAGGTAATTGAAAAAGAACTAAAGAAACGAAAATGGGGAGCGGCTGTTCGACTTGAGATAAAGGAAGAACATTTAGATAAACAGATTTTAGCTTATTTACTTGATGAACTGGAAATTGAAGAAGACGATGTCTATTATATATCAGGTCCGTTGGATAAAACCTTCTTGTTTTCATTTTATAAAGTGTTTGCCTCAAGAAGAGATAATCTCACTTATGAGCCCTTTATTCCGGTGCCTTCTTTAGAAATTGATTCTAATAAAGACATGTTTCAAAATGCTTTGGACCATGATATGCTGCTGCACCATCCGTATGAATCATTTCAGCCGATTCTTGATTTTGTAGCAGAAGCTGCTGATGACCCGGACGTTTTGGCCATAAAGCAAACGTTATATAGAGTGAGCGGAGATTCTCCAGTGATTGAAGCATTAAAACGCGCAGCAGAAAATGGAAAGCAAGTAACTGTTTTAGTGGAATTAAAAGCTAGATTTGATGAAGAAAATAATGTCCAGTGGGCAAAGAAATTGGAGAAAGCTGGATGCCATGTTATTTATGGTATGACACATTTGAAAACGCACAGTAAAATTACTTTGGTTGTACGGAGAAAGAATGGTGTGATTGAGCGATTTGTTCATCTTGGGACGGGGAATTATAATGATCAAACTGCGAAAGTCTATACAGACCTTGGTTATATTACAACGAAGGAGAAATTTGGAATAGATGCAACAAATTTCTTTAATTATTTAAGTGGCTATACACAAAAGCCAGTCTATCATTATCTTGTTGTTGCGCCACATGATATTAGAGGAGAGTTTATTAAATTAATTGACCAAGAAATAGAATATCATAAGCAATTTAATAATGGACATATTATTGCGAAAATGAATTCATTAACGGATAAAAAAATTATTATGAAATTGTATGAGGCATCCACCTCAGGGGTGAAAATTGACTTGATTATCCGTGGAATCTGCTGCTTAAAACCGAGGATAGAAAATGTCAGTGAGAATATTCGTGTAATAAGTATTGTAGGCAGGTTTTTAGAGCATAGCAGAATTTATTACTTTCATCACAATGGAGAAGAAAAAACTTATTTATCCTCTGCTGATATGATGACGAGAAATATGGAAAAACGAGTGGAGATTTTGTTCCCTATTTTTGAGGGGAAATTAAAGAGAAAATTAAAGCAGTTACTTTCTCTCCAGCTATCAGATAATTTGAAAGCTCGGGAACAGGATAATGAAGGGGTCTATCGTTATATTCAAAAAAAGGAGAATGAGCCTAATATTGACAGCCAAGCTATCCTTATTGAAAATTCTAAATTGGTGATTGAAGATGTCGAAGAATAAATAAGCGCAGGTATTTCTGAGTTTTCAATTGGCTATAAAAAGAGCAGCACATGTGGCTGCTCTTTTTATATGAGTTGCTGTTTTATTAGCATTACAGTGGTTAATTTACTTTCTTTAATGTGAACACTGTCAGTTCTGGTTTTGATAAAAAACGGAAGGGCAGTCTAGTTGTTCCAAGGCCTCTGTTCACATATAAAGTTAGCGGGCTATGTGGTTCTCCTAGTTCATAAAAGCCTTCATAGTATAACTCGCTGTATGGAGGTGTTATTAAGGCTCCTATAAAAGGAATCTTAACTTGTCCACCATGACTGTGTCCGCTTAACTGTAAATGAATACCTTCGTAAATGGCTAATTCAGCCATATCAGGTTCGTGAGCTAGAAGGATTTTATATGTGTCTGAAGGCAAGTCTAAGGTGGCAGTTTCTAAATCTGGCTTCCCGAGCATAGCATCGTCAAGTCCAATCAAATGAATTCGGCTATCATCAAGTAACTTTATTTCTTGAGCAGCATTTTGCAGCAATGTAAACCCGCTTTTATCCATAATATCCCTATAAATATCAGTACCGTAACCACCATGATCGTGATTTCCATAAATAGCAAATTTACCAAATGGAGCCTGAATATTTGATAGACTAGGAATGATTTGATCACTCTTTGGAAACTTATTTGGTTCGTCCATTAAATCACCAGTAAATAACACAATATCCGGCTGTAATCGATTGATTCGATCAATTAATTTATCCAATTGCTTGAGTGTATATTGGAAGCCGAGGTGTGTATCACTGAATTGAACGATTTTAAAGTGATCAAAGCTTTTTGGGATGAGGGGGTGTTTAATTGTATGGCGGTTAATATCAAGTAATCTGGGTTCTATTTCTCTAGCATAGTAATAGCTGCCCGCACCAGCTGCAATTAAGGTTAATATAGAGCCCATTGTTTTTTTTATAAACTTTCTTCGTGATATTTTTTTTTGCATAGTTATCCGACCTATCATTGAAATTACCTTCTTATATACTATCAAACGAACTTTGTGATTAGAAGTAGTTTAAGAAAATATAAGGCTTTATAACTGTTGTTTTATCAATTGAAAAGATGATTTAGAAAGTGGAAAATAAAGTATGGTATAATTGTTCATTATCCACGAGGAGGTTCACTATGGACGCATTGGATATCTTAACCAACTTAGGCCATTGTTTTCCTTATTTTCAACCGGTATTCAGTGCAGATGAACATCGCGTCATTGGTTATGAAATATTAGGAAGATATACTGATAATAATCAAATCATTAGTCTTGGCCCATTTTTTCAAGATAAAAGCATCCCAGATGAGTATCGACTAGAAGTAGATAATGTGGTATTGACAAAGGCATTAGAGCTTGCAACTGAATTAGATTCTGATATCCTGCTATTTGTAAACAGAGATGCCGATCTTCTCATTCATGACAGCGGTGAAGAATTTCTTCAATTCCTGCTGCAATTTCAAGCAAAGGGGATCGGTTTAAATCGAATTGTACTTGAAGTATCAATGGATGAATCAAAAGATGAGATGAATCATTTGTTAAATTATTACCGAACATTTGGGATAAAAATTGCAGTCGATAAATTAGGGGATGAAAGCAGTCACTTGGATCGAATTGGCCAGTTAAAACCTGATATTGTAAAGGTTGATTTGATGCCATTACGCTCAATGAATCCTGCGCCTGCCTATCAGGATATTTTATACTCTCTAGCGATTCTCGCTAGGAAAATCGGGGCAACCTTGCTATTTAAAAATATTGAAATGACTTATCAACTTCAATTTGCCTGGCAGCACGGCGGGAGATACTATCAAGGATATTACTTAGAAAAGCCGCTGTCCAATTTTATTGCTAGAGATACTTTAAAGAATAAATTAAAGGCAGAATTCCACGAATTTATCATGTATGAGAAGAAGAAACTTGAAACTGTATTTCAAATAACTGAAAGCTTTCAAACAAAACTCCAGGAAATATTAAGCAAAAATCGTAAATCAATGAATATTGAAGATTTGTTAATAGCTCTTGGAAAAGGTTTAGACCAAGTGGCATTTAGAATATATGTTTGTGATGAAGACGGCTTTCAAATTTCCCCGAATTTGTTTAAAAAAGAAAATGAATGGGAGCTGCAGCCTGAGTATATGAAAAAAAATTGGAGTTGGCGTCCGTACTTTTTAGAAAACTTGATTCGAATGCGTAATGATAAAAGAGGGCTTCTATCTGATTTATATTGTGACATTGAAACAGGTGAAACAACTAGAACGTTTTCTTATCCCTTAAATACACATGAATATTTATTTATTGATTTAACCTACGATTTTCTCTATCAAAATGATAGTTTACTTTAACCTTAAGTGACAGCTCTTTTGTTAATTTGTGTCGAAAAAAGCTTATTTTTTTGTATTAATGTAAAAAAAACTCGATTTTTCTACATCTTTTACTTGTGTTCTCTATTCATTTTATTTTATGCTGTTTATATTGGCTAAGTTATTTTCGTACAGGAAAATTTAGACTTTATATTTATGGTTTAGAAATAAGTCAAATGAGAAACCTAGTAGTAAGATATTTGGCTTTTGTTGAAAGGAGAGGGAGCATGTCACAGCTTCAAGGGATTATATCAAGGTTAAAAAACCTGCAGGAACAATCAAATAATGGAGAACCTTCACAACGTTTTTTTGAGGTGAACGGTGAACGGAAATGTCAAGTAACGTACCAACCGAAGACAGAAACCTTTGAGTTGGAAGTTTATTTTGATAAAGAAAAGCCAAAAAGATACCAATTTGACAATATTGATATGATTACAATTGAAATCTTTGATTTAATTCAATAGGCTTTAAAAAAAGGAACCAATTTGGTTCCTTTTTTTAAAGCCTTGTCTACTAATGCTAATTGAAAAATGGGCCGAGTTATGGAAGCGAAAAATTGTAAATTGTGTTAAAATAAATTTTATGAAATTACAATGTTTGGGGAGTTTTCAGCTATGATCAATCTTGGCAATGAGTTTTTAGAGATGAATATCCGCAATATAATGATTCCTTCTGAGCGGGTAGCTCATGTACAAGTAGGAAATAGTCTGGAGCATGCTCTATTGGTTTTGACAAAAAGCGGTTACACGGCAATACCTGTCCTTGACCCTCATTATAAGCTTCATGGACTTATTTCTACCCCCATTATTATGGAATCGATTCTTGGGCTCGAAAGGATTGAATATGAAAAGCTTGAACAAACCCGCGTTGAGCAAGTAATGAATAGTAACGTTCCGCATCTCTTAATTAATGCTTCTCTTCAAAATACGATTGCCTTGTTAGTGGACCATCCTTTTTTATGTGTAGAAAATCAAGATGGATTGTTTGAAGGAATATTAACAAGAAGAGCTGTATTACATTTATTAAGTGATGGTCTGCAAGGTGAAACTAAATGAAGGAGGATGTCAAAAGACATCCTCTATTTTATGTTTTTCACCATAAACAAAAGTGCTAAGAAAGGGTTGTTTTTATGGTAAAAGCGCTGTCAGAAGACCCTTCGAGAAGGAAAACGAATCGCCCGATTGTTCTTGCTTCTATTATGCTTGCTATGTTTTTAGGTGCTATAGAAGGAACGATTATTTCAACTGCAATGCCGGCAATTGTCGGTGAATTAGGCGGTTTTTCTCTATATGGCTGGGTATTTTCTTCTTATTTACTAATGAATGCTGTAACGGTATTAATCTATGGCAAGCTATCTGATTTATTTGGCCGGAAACCCATATTATTATTCGGTATTACGATTTTTTTAATTGGTTCGATTCTGTGTGGTTTTGCTGAATCAATGACAATGTTAATCGTCTTTCGTTTTATTCAAGGATTTGGGGCAGGGGCTATTACGCCGATTGCTACTACTATAGTCGGTGATATTTATACGAAAGAAGAAAGAGCGAATATTCAAGGGTATTTGTCAAGTGTCTGGGGTATTTCAGCGATTGCTGGACCGGCACTGGGTGGTATTCTTGTGGAGTACGTAAGCTGGAGATTTGTTTTTTGGCTGAATATACCGCTTGGAATTCTAGCCATGATTGGAGTAGGTATATTTTTATATGAAAATGTGGAAAAGAAGCGACATCGAGTGGATTATGCAGGTTCTGTCTTAATGATGATTTCCGTTTCATGTTTAATGTTTGTTCTTGTTGAAGGTGGCACTCGATGGAGCTGGCTCTCTGGAGAATCTTTAGGTTTACTGACCGTTAGTGTTGTCGCCTTTATTTTTTTCTATTTTCAAGAAAAAAGGGCGGAAGAACCCATTATGCCCTTCTCCATATGGAAGGAACGCTCCATTTTTATCGCGAATATGACATCGTTAACAACAGGCATTATGCTTATAGGTATTTCAAGTTTTTTGCCGACATTTGTACAAGGTGTGATGGAGCAGCCGCCGATCATTGCAGGCTTTACACTTACTACCATGTCGATTGGCTGGCCAATTGCCTCCACATTTGCCGGCACGCTTATGTTAAAGATTGGATTTAGAACCACTTCTCTTATAGGGGGAGTGGCCCTAATATTAGGAAGTATTCTTTTTATCACATTAACACCTGATGCCGGTCCGATTTGGGCAGCTGTTGGTTCTTTCTTTGTCGGGCTCGGAATGGGCTTAACATCAACAACGTTTATTGTTACTATCCAGAGTACTGTCGATTGGGAGCGAAGAGGTATAGCCACTGCTTCTAATTCATTTATGAGAAATCTAGGGAATACAATCGGTGCAGCACTTCTTGGAGGTATATTAAACAGCCAAATTTTACGTTATTTTAAGGAAAATGGTCAGGAGATAAATGCGAATTTGACTGTAGATTCAATCAATATTTTATTGAACCCAAATGAGAGAAATAGGATACCAGACAGTCTGCTGCAATTCCTGCAAGATGGACTAACCTATTCTCTAAATATTGTGTATTTTGCTGTACTGATAATTGCCGTGATTAGTTTTGTTCTAATCTTACTATTGCCGCGTGAGAAAAAGGTTTAACTTCATTCAGCGGAAGTCATTCACTTCTAAAGTTAAGGGAGGAATGCAAAAAGTTCTCCGATTCAATGGGACGAATTTAATATCCATAAAGATTTCCACAAAAATCTTCTCATAATTTTATTTGTTTTTTCAAAACTAATGAAGGTGAGGAGATGATTACATTGAACAAAGTAGTTTCTTTATTACTAAGCATGTTGATTGGATTGAGTATAATACCACCTGCCGCGAATGCTCAATCGATTACAATGTTCAAAGAGCCTCCCTTTGAGTTTTATAAAATCTCAAGAGGAGATAGTTTTTGGTTTATTGCAAAGCGCTATGGATTAGATTACAAACGGCTGATGCAGCTTAATCCTAACGTTGACCCCTATAATATGCAGGTTGGGGGAATTATTCGTTTAAAAGAAAGTGCTGCGTCAGTCGGAACGTTTGAAGAAGAAGTGGTTCGCTTAGTTAATGCTGAACGTGCCAAACAGGGATTAAGGCCACTTCAGCATCGTGCGGATGTTAAAAATGTTGCCGAGAAAAAAGCAATGGATATGATTAATAGTAACTATTTTTCGCATACAAGCCCAAACTATGGAAGTCCATTCGATATGCTCAGAGCCTTTGGAATATCCTATCGATCTGCAGGAGAAAACATTGCAAAGGGACAAAGGTCGCCTCAAGAGGTCATGAATGCTTGGATGAATTCATCTGGTCACCGTGCTAATATTCTTAATGCGAATTATAATGCAATAGGTGTAGGTTTCTATAATGGAGCATGGGTTCAATTATTCATTCAGTCATAAATAAGATAGATGCTGGCATTGCAGCGTAGACTTGCTGCAATTGTCAGCATTTTTAATTGAGCACTCAACTCCAAGGTATAGTTATTTTTGCTTGTTTTCAATGCTCTAGTTTGATAAAGTAATTTTTAGTAATATATATGAACAAAATGGGGGGAATAGAAATGAAAATGATGGATGCAAATGAAATCATCTCATTTATTCAAAATAGTAAAAAGTCAACACCTGTAAAAGTTTACATAAAAGGTAATTTAGAAGGAATTGAGTTTGGTTCAAACAGTAAATCATTTATTACTGGAAACAGCGGAGTTGTTTTTGGTGAATGGGATGAAATTAGCCAAGCAATTGAACGTCATAAAGGTCAAATTGAGGATTATGTTATTGAAAATGACCGAAGAAATTCTGCGATTCCATTATTGGATATGAAAAATATTAATGCTAGAATTGAGCCTGGTGCTATTATTCGTGACCAAGTTGAAATTGGGAACAATGCGGTTATTATGATGGGTGCTTCTATTAATATTGGAGCAGTAATTGGTGAAGGTACAATGATTGACATGAATGCTGTACTTGGTGGACGAGCAACTGTCGGTAAGAATTGTCACATTGGGGCTGGTACTGTATTGGCAGGTGTAATTGAACCGCCTTCCGCTAAGCCTGTTATCGTTGAGGATGATGTGGTAATTGGAGCAAATTGTGTTGTCCTTGAAGGCGTTACTGTTGGAAAAGGAGCTGTGGTAGCAGCAGGTGCTATCGTGATTGATGATGTACCTCCATACACAGTGGTAGCGGGTACACCGGCACGTGTTATTAAAGAAATTGATGAAAAAACCAAATCAAAAACAGAAATTAAACAAGAGCTTCGTCAGCTGTAATTTAGGACTAGGCGTGGACCATATGAGTCCACGCTTTCTTTACAGAAATTTCTCCCACTCTTAACGGGCAGTAAGACTCCCACCTTAAGATTCTGAGGGTGTAAAGAAGATAGGCGGGAGATCCAACTGCCCGTAAAGGTCCATTCGCGGAATCACAGACTAAGAACGCTACATTTGTGGCAACGCCTGTGTGACCCACATTCTGTGGGCCTTAACTAACCATCGGTGGGGGATGAAGAAAAACCCCCACTAATGGAAGTTTCACTTTATCGTTGTATAATATGGAAAGGAAGGTGTCAAAGTGAGTTCGTTTGTTCAAATTCGTCGTGATCTTCATCAAATTCCGGAACTTGGCTTTCAAGAATTTAAAACGCAGTCCTATGTTTTGACCTATCTTCAAACATTACCAGAAGATAGACTAGAGATTAAGCAATGGGAAACAGGAATATTTGTTAAGGTAAAAGGAATAAACCCTAAAAAACTAATTGGATACCGAACGGATATTGACGGCTTACCAATTGTCGAAGAAACAGGACTCGAATTTCACTCTAAGCATGAAACGGAAATGCATGCCTGTGGTCACGATTTTCATATGTCGATTGCACTTGGAACTTTAACACACTTTGTTTATCATCCTATTAATGATGATTTATTATTTATTTTCCAGCCTGCAGAAGAAGGACCTGGCGGTGCTGAACCAATGTTAAAAACGGATATAATGAAGGAATGGATGCCTGATATGATTATGGCGCTTCATATTGCTCCTGAATATCCGGTAGGAACCATCGCGATTAGAGAAGGGCTTTTGTTCGCTAATACTTCTGAATTGTTTATTGATTTAAAGGGGAAAGGCGGTCATGCAGCATTTCCGCATCAAACGAATGACATGATTATTGCGGCGTGTTCTTTAGTAACACAGCTGCAAACGGTTATCTCTAGAAATGTTGATCCACTTGATAGTGCCGTTATTACGATTGGGAAAATAACGAGTGGTACCGTACAAAATATAATTGCTGAAAGAGCAAGACTTGAAGGAACGATCCGTACCCTTTCTGTAGAGTCAATGGAAAAGGTGAAAAAACGGATTGAGGAGATTGTTAAAGGAATTGAAGTTGGTTTTCAATGTGAAGCAAATATTGATTTTGGTGTGATGTATTATCAGGTGTATAATGAAGCAAAGCTGACAAGAGAGTTTATGGACTTTGTAGCGAAGCGTACGGATGTGAAAGTAATTGAATGTAAAGAAGCTATGACCGGTGAAGATTTTGGCTATATGTTAAAGGAAATACCCGGTTTTATGTTTTGGCTAGGTGTAGAGTCAGAATATGGTTTGCATCATTCCAAGCTAAACCCAAATGAAAAGGCAATTGATACAGCAATAAATATGATATGCCAATATATTGAATATAAAGGAAATGAGTAGACAATGATAAACCGGGTAACCGGTTTTTTTTATGACCAGCCTTCTGTTTTATTAAGTTGAATATGATACATATCGTGAAGTGTATTTATGCTAAAATATGGAGAGTCTATTTTGTATTACTGTTGGAGGAATAAATGTGAAAAAAGAATTTGCAGTTATAGGTTTAGGTCGTTTCGGGGGGAGTATTTGCCGTACATTTGCTGAACAAGGAATGGAAGTAATGGCTATTGATAACAATGAAGACCGGGTTAATGAGTATTCAGCCATTGCATCACATGCTGTTGTTGGTGATTCTACTGATGAAAAGGTATTAAAAAGCCTGGGGATACGTAATTTTGACCATGTGATTGTCGCCATTGGTGATAATATTCAAGCAAGTATTTTAACAACGATTATTTTAAAAGAACTTGGTGTAAAGAATATTACCGTAAAAGCACAAAATGATTATCATGAAAAGGTGTTGCTGAAAATCGGGGCTGATCATGTTGTACACCCGGAGAGGGATATGGGAAGACGGATTGCAAATAATATGATCTCCAACAGTGTACTTGACTATCTAGAACTTTCGGATGAGCATAGTATTGTTGAGATAGTTGCCAGCGAAAAAATTGACGGCCATTCTATTATTAATTTAGATATTCGAGCTAAGTATGGCATTAATATTGTTGCAATCAAACGAAGTAATGAAATCATTGTATCTCCACAGGCAAATGAGATTATCCATGAAAAAGATATTCTTATTGTTATTGGTGCAGATGCCGATATTAATCGTTTTGAGAAAAAAGTATTGTAACAAAACAAAGAAGCACCATTCGGGTGCTTCTTTGTTTTGTTACAATACTTTATACTTCCATTATGATAGGCAAAATCATCGGGCGGCGCTTTGTTTTTTCATATAAATAAGGTGCAAGTGTATCTGTTATTTCATTTTTTATTTCTGACCATTGTGTGGTGCGTCTTTCCATGACCTTATTTAAATGTTTTGTTATTAAGCTTTGTGCATCATTAATTAAATCGCTTGATTCCCTCATATAGACAAACCCGCGTGAAATGATATCAGGTCCAGCTGCAATTTTGAAATCTCTCATATTAATACTGACGACAACGACAACAAGTCCTTCTTCGGAAAGGATACGTCTGTCCCGAAGTACAATATTCCCGATATCACCGATACCGCTTCCATCAATATAGACATTTCCAGATGGTACTTTACCAGCCACTCGTGCTTGATCTTCACTAAGAGCAAGGACTTCGCCGTTATCCATAATAAAACAGTTGTCTTCATCGACACCGCAGTCTACAGCTAATTTTGCATGCATAATTTGCATTCTGTATTCACCATGAATTGGCATAAAGAACTTTGGTTTTATTAACCTTAGCATTAACTTTTGCTCTTCTTGTCCGCCGTGCCCAGAAGTATGGATATCGCTTAATTTACCATGGATAACTTCTGCTCCTGCTCTAAACAGCATATTAATTGTCCGGCTGACACTTATCGTATTTCCTGGAATTGGAGATGAAGAAAATACAACTGTATCTCCAGGAATAATTTGAATTTGGCGGTGCGTACCATTTGCAATTCTAGAAAGTGCAGCCATTGGTTCTCCTTGGCTTCCGGTACATAAAATAGTTACACGGTCGGCAGGAAGACGGTTAATGGTCTGCGCATCAATAAAGGTATCCTTTGGTGCCCGAATGTAACCAAGCTCTAATCCAATATTTATAGCTGCCTCCATACTGCGCCCAAAAACGGCAATTTTTCTACCGTTAGCAATTGCTGCTTCTGTTACCTGCTGCAGACGGTGAATATTAGATGCAAAAGTCGCAAAGATAATTCGTCCTTGAACCTTTCGAAAGATGTCATGAATTGTATCACCTACACGTCTTTCGGACATTGTGAAATTAGGAATTTCACTGTTTGTACTGTCTGATAATAAGCAAAGCACACCTTCTTTACCTATTTCTGCCATTTTTGTTAAATTAGCAGGCTCTCCAACTGGGGTAAAATCAAATTTGAAATCACCTGTATGGACAATTTGTCCTGGAGGGGTTTTGACCACGATACCAAATGAATCAGGAATACTATGTGTAGTCCGAAAGAAGGTAACCGATGTTTTACGAAATTTGATGATATCATCTTCTTTAATTTCATGAAGCTTTGCTTGTCTTAAAAGACCATGCTCTTCTAATTTATTGCGAAGTAGACCTAGTGCAAGCTTGCCTCCGTAAATAGGAATATTTATCTGCCGCAATAGGTAAGGAATTCCGCCGATATGGTCCTCGTGTCCATGTGTGATAAAAAGCCCTTTGATTTTATCCTCGTTTTTTACTAAATAAGAATAATCAGGTATAACATAGTCAATTCCAAGTAACTCGTCTTCTGGAAATTTAATTCCAGCATCAATTAGAATAATTTCATCTTGAAATTGTACTGCATACGTATTTTTGCCGATTTCCCCTAATCCTCCGAGGGCAAATACAGCAGTTTGATCATTTTTTACAAATTTCATTATTTATATCTCCAATACTTTAAAATCTTCGTTCAGTTTTTCGTATTCTAAGAAAGCTCCATCTATTGGACTTACATGTTCAATGTTGTAAGGGTAATCCTTTAATTTTTTTCGGATTTCCCTTACTGTCTCGCCCTCAACATAAATCGTTTTTGTTTTCTCACGTACTGGTATTTGGTTTTTTGATTCTTGGAAAAAAACCTTAAAAATCACGTAAATCACTCCTTAATCCCTTTTATCGTTAATTTATTTTTATAAAAAAACAATTTTAATATATGTTTTTTCATTTTCTCCATTTTCTATCAAGTATAGCCATCTGATAATCAAGTTAAGTTCCGGACTTTAGCGGTGCACTTTACTTTTGTGCGAAATAATAAGGAAGGAGCCCTTCGTAAGAGTGAAGGGCTCAAATAAATCAGGCAATTGATTTTTTTCGCAACATATCGTTCCACTGTTTTAAGAGCTTCTTTTTCAGCTTCTTTAACATTGTGGCTCATCTCCTTATTTCTATTTTAAACAATCCTAGTCTAAAGTAAAGCAGAAATGGGTGTTTAAAAAAGATTTATTCTTGTTTTTAGTCATATTATTTGTCTTTGAGCAGGAAATTTCTCATGGTGAAACATGGAATTTTAACTGGGTTGAAAATAGGCCTTATTAAAATTCAGGCATAGAATATGATTGAGTTAACTTGTAGCAGGATGAATAAACTTTATAACGATACAACAACCTTTCAACATAGCTGAAAGTCGTGAGAAATGTCCGCTTCTCACGACTGAGTCAAAAATGAGATGTATTATCAGTGTTCGCTAATAAAGCTTAGAAATAAAAAAGGACAGAAGCTCTGTCCTTTTTCGATAAAAATGTATTAGCGTCCTATTTTTATTGCGTTTTCAGGTTCTTTCATTGGATTTGTTTTATCTATATGATCATAAAACATTATCCCATTTAAATGGTCAATTTCATGCTGAAAAACAATGGCAGGGAGACCTTTTAAGCGTAGTTTTACCTCGTTACTGTCTGCGTCATACCCCTTAACTGTGATTCTCGCATATCTTGGTACATAGCCTGGATAAGGATCATCTACTGATAGACAGCCTTCTCCTGAAGCTAAATAAGATTTTTCTACAGAATGACTAATGATTTTAGGATTTATAAGAGCATAGCTGTATAACTTATCGTTTTCATCTGTAACATGAACGGCAATCATCCTTTTTGACACATTAATCTGAGGTGCAGCCAGTCCGACTCCCGGACGCAAACCGTATTTAGATGAAATCTCTGGATCTTGGCTATTTTGAACATATTTCATTAACTCAATTAATATTTTCTTATCTTCTTCAGAAGCAGGCAAGGAAACTTCGGCAGCTATTTTTCTTAATGTCGGGTGTCCATCCCGAATAATATCATCCATTGTAAGCATAAATTAAACACTTCCTTCTAATAAATCATGTAGTCCAATTTTAACAAAGAAAAAGTCAAAAGTTAATAAAAATGAAGAGATATGAATAGGGCAAAATATCTTACAAAAATAATAGAAATAATAACATAATAATTTGTTAAGGAGGTAAAGTGTATGGCAATAGTGTTAAATCAAATAAAATCATGGAAATATCAATCTGTTGTTGTTATAAAATCAATGGTTTTTTTCGTCATTCATTTTACTGAAATAACATGTAGAGAGAATTTATTTTTATGCAATTCTTTCCTATAACAGCTCTTTTTTGTTCTATATGTTATATAGTACAGGTATAAAATAAAAATGAAACAGATTGATAATTATTGAGCAAACTTTAGAAATAGATTTTAAAAAAATTAATTATATTGGTTGACTCCGTTTGGTTTTATAAGTAAACTAATAATGCAGTTCGGAATGTGTATTATAATTATTTAATGAATTGACTGATACAGATAACAGTGATAATGAAATTTATTATTACTGTTATCTGTATCATGAACTCAAAAAGATAGTATAGGCATTATGGGGTAATGTAAAAGTGTTTTCTTTGTTTTTATTAATGAAGAAGAAAGTGTTTTTATATTAAAAAAGTTTTTCTTGTGGTGGAATGCTATGAATACTTGATTTTTGGATACTCTATTAACGTCTAAAAGAAACGAAAGGATGACTGGGATGGCTTCTAATACAAAGAATGTACAATTTGATGCAGCAGCACAAGTTGAGAAAATTGCTGAGCAGTTTCAAATGTTTCAGATATTAAATGAAGAGGGCCAGGTTGTGAATGAAACAGCTATGCCTGATTTAACAGATGATCAATTACAAGAGTTAATGCGCCGTATGGTATATACGAGAATTCTCGACCAACGTTCCATTTCATTAAATAGACAAGGTCGTTTGGGCTTTTATGCTCCAACAGCAGGACAGGAAGCATCGCAATTAGCATCGCAATTTGCTCTGGAAAAAGAAGATTTTGTTCTGCCTGGATATCGTGATGTTCCGCAAATCGTATGGCATGGTTTGCCATTATACCAAGCATTTTTATGGTCAAGAGGACATTTTGAAGGCGGGCAAATTCCTGAAGGTGTAAATGTCTATGTTCCACAAATTATTATCGGTGCCCAGTATGTTCAAGCAGCTGGTGTTGCTCTTGGATTAAAGAAACGTGGGCAAAAAGCGGTTGCTATTACTTACACAGGCGATGGCGGTACATCTCAAGGTGATTTTTATGAAGGAATTAACTTTGCAGGTGCATACAAAGCGCCAGCTATCTTTATTGTACAAAATAACCAATTTGCTATTTCAACTCCACGTGAGAAGCAAACGGCTGCCGAGACGCTTGCCCAAAAAGCTGTTGCAGCTGGGATTCCTGGAATTCTAGTTGATGGTATGGATCCATTAGCTGTATATGCTGCAGTAAGTCAAGCTCGTGAGCGTGCTGTTAATGGAGAAGGTCCTACATTAATTGAAACATTAACCTATCGTTATGGTCCTCATACAATGGCGGGTGATGATCCAACACGCTATCGTACTTCAGACCTTGATAATGAATGGGAAAAGAAAGACCCGCTTGTTCGTTTCCGTAAATTCTTAGAGGCTAAAGGATTATGGAGTGAAGAAAAGGAAAATGAAGTAATTGAACAAGCTAAAGAGGATATTAAAGAGGCCATTAAAAAGGCAGATGCTGCTCCGAAACAAAAGGTGACAGACTTAATGTCAAACATGTTTGAAGAAATGCCACACAACTTAAAAGAACAATATGAAATTTATCAAGCAAAGGAGTCGAAATAAGCCATGGCGCAAATGACAATGATTCAAGCAATCACGGATGCGTTACGTACAGAACTGCGCAATGATCCAAATGTATTAATTTTTGGAGAAGACGTTGGCGTAAATGGCGGTGTGTTCCGTGCTACTGAGGGACTTCAAAATGAATTTGGTGAAGATCGTGTCTTTGATACACCGCTTGCCGAGTCAGGAATTGGCGGTTTAGCATTCGGCTTAAGTTTACAAGGCTTCCGTCCTGTTCCGGAAATTCAATTTTTTGGATTTGTTTTTGAAGTATTTGATCAAATTGCTGGACAATTAGCTCGATTACGCTACCGTACAGGTGGGAAATTCCATGCACCAGTTACAGTTCGTGCTCCATTTGGCGGTGGTGTGCATACCCCTGATATGCATGCAGACAGTTTAGAGGGTCTAATGGCACAAACGCCTGGATTAAAAGTAGTTATTCCTTCTACACCATATGATGCGAAAGGGTTGTTAATTTCTGCGATCCGTGATAATGATCCAGTAGTTTTTCTTGAGCATATGAAACTGTATCGTTCTTTCCGTCAGGAAGTTCCTGAAGAAGAATATACTATCCCATTAGGAAAAGCAGAAGTAAAGCGTGAAGGTACCGATGTATCAATCATTACATATGGTGCAATGGTGCATGAGTCCTTAAAAGCGGCAGGAGAGCTTGAAAAGGAAGGGTATTCTGCAGAAGTTATTGATTTACGAACTGTCAGCCCAATTGATATTGATACGATTATTGCTTCAGTTGAAAAAACTGGCCGTGCGATTGTTGTGCAGGAAGCTCAAAAGATGGCGGGTGTTGCAGCGCATGTTGTTGCTGAAATTAATGATCGAGCTATATTGAGTCTTGAAGCGCCAGTATTGCGAGTTGCTGCACCGGATACGGTATTCCCATTCCCGCAAGCAGAGGCTGTTTGGCTGCCAAACTTTAAAGATGTAATTGAAACAGCTAAAAAAGTATTAACCTTTTAATTAGTTTTATTAATGCTTTTTTATTACATTGCCCTGAATGATTAATAGCGCTTTTTCAAATATGGAGGCACGCTGTTAACAGGGCATGTATTTTTATACTATCGAACGATACTTATTTAGACATTCATAATAATAGGAGGTTAATTTATAATGTCCTTTCAATTTAAAATGCCTGATATTGGTGAAGGTATCCATGAAGGTGAAATAGTCAAATGGTTTGTAAAACCAGGGGATAAAGTCCAAGAAGATGATGTATTATGTGAAGTCCAAAATGATAAAGCAGTTGTAGAAATTCCATCTCCAGTAGAAGGAACGGTAGAAGAAGTATTGGTTGGAGAAGGAACGGTTGCAACAGTAGGACAGGTGCTGATTAAATTTGATGCTCCTGGATACGAAGATATGCAATTTAAAGGCGATGAAACTGAGGAACAGCCAAAAGCTGAAGAAGAAGCTCCTAAGGCTGAGGCTTCTAATAATGAAGGAACTGCTGTACAGGCGGAAGTTGATGCGAATCGTCATGTAGTAGCTATGCCTTCGGTACGTAAATATGCTCGAGAAAAAGGAGTAGATATTCGTTTAGTTCCTGGAAGCGGAAATAATGGTCGCATTTTAAAACAGGATATTGACGCATTCATGAATGGTGGCGCCGCGGCAACTGCAACAAATGAAGCGGCTGTAGAGACATCTGCAGAAGAAACGGTTAACGTTCAAGCGCCTGTTATTCCACAGGGGCAATATCCTGAAACACGTGAAAAAATGAGTGGAATTCGTAAAGCAATTGCGAAAGCAATGGTGAATTCTAAACATACTGCACCGCATGTTACATTAATGGATGAAGTGGATGTAACGAAGCTTGTTGCTCATCGTAAAAAATTCAAAGAGGTGGCAGCAAATAAGGGTATTAAATTAACGTTCTTACCTTATGTTGTTAAGGCTTTAACGAGTGCATTACGTGAATTCCCGGCACTTAATACATCACTTGATGATGCTAATAATGAAATTGTTCATAAGCATTATTACAATATCGGAATTGCTGCTGACACAGATAAAGGTTTGTTAGTCCCTGTAGTAAAAGATGCTGATCGTAAGTCAATCTTCAATATCTCAAATGAAATTAATGAGTTGGCTGTAAAAGCACGTGATGGAAAGCTTGCGCCAGATGAAATGAAAGGTGCTTCTTGTACAATTTCAAATATCGGATCAGCTGGAGGACAATGGTTTACTCCTGTAATCAATCATCCTGAAGTGGCAATTCTTGGTATCGGAAGAATTGCTGAAAAGCCGGTTGTTAAGGATGGAGAAATTGTAGCTGCGCCTGTATTATCATTATCCTTAAGCTTCGATCACCGTATGATTGATGGTGCAACAGCGCAGAATGCTTTAAATCATATTAAACGTTTACTTAATGACCCAGAACTATTGTTAATGGAGGCGTAATAAATGGTAGTAGGAGATTTTCCAATAGAAACGGATACTATAGTCATTGGAGCTGGGCCTGGCGGTTATGTTGCTGCTATTCGTGCAGCGCAGTTAGGACAGAAGGTAACTATCGTAGAAAGAAATACGGTTGGCGGTGTTTGTTTAAATGTTGGATGTATTCCTTCTAAAGCATTAATTGCAGCAGGACATCGTTATGAAACAGCCAAGCATTCTGCTGATTTTGGGATTATGGCTGAAAATGTAACAGTTGACTTTTCAAAGGTTCAACAATGGAAAGCAAGTGTTGTTAAAAAGCTGACTGGCGGAGTAGAAGGTTTATTAAAAGGAAATAAAGTTGAAATAGCATATGGTGAAGCTTATTTTGTCGACGGTAATTCTTTACGTGTAATTGGTGAGAGTTCATCACAGACGTATAATTTCAAAAATGCAATCATTGCAACTGGTTCTCGTCCAATTGAATTACCTGCATTTAAATACTCTAAGCGTGTATTAAACTCTACAGGTGCATTAGCATTAGACGAGATTCCGGAAAAAGTAGTTGTAATCGGCGGAGGAGTTATCGGCTTGGAGCTTGGTGGTGCCTATGCAAACTTTGGTACACAAGTAACAGTTATTGAAGGTGCTGATGATATATTACTTGGTTTCGAAAAGCAAATGACAGCACTTGTTAAACGTAATATGAAGAACAAAGGTGTTGAATTCTATACAAAAGCAAGTGCTAAAGGTGTAGAAGAAACTGAAAACGGAGTAGTTGTAACTTTTGAAGTAAACGGTGAAGAAAAGAAAGTTGAAGCTGATTATTTATTTGTTATGGTTGGCCGCCGTCCAAACACCGATGAAATGGGCCTTGAGCAAATAGGTGTTAAAATGAGTGATAGAGGCATTATTGATATAGATAAACAATGCCGTACGAATATCAGCAATATTTATGCAATAGGTGATATTGTTCCCGGACCGCAGTTAGCTCATAAAGCTTCCTATGAAGCCAAAATTGCAGCAGAAGCGATAGCGGGACATGCATCTGAAATTGATTATTTAGGTATTCCTGCAGTTGTATTTTCGGAACCTGAGCTTGCTTCTGTTGGTTATACAGAAAAACAGGCCAAGGAAGATGGTATTGATATCGTAGCGGCGAAATTCCCATTTGCAGCAAACGGTCGTGCCCTATCTCTTGACAGCACGGACGGGTTTATGAAGTTGATAACAAGAAAAGAAGATGGTATTGTTATTGGTGCTCAAATTGCTGGTGCGAGTGCGTCTGATATGATTTCCGAGCTTAGTCTGGCAATTGAAGCAGGTATGACTGCAGAAGACATTGCTATGACTATTCATGCTCATCCAACATTGGGTGAAATTACAATGGAAACGGCAGAGGTAGCTGTAGGTCATCCTATCCATATATTGAAGTAAGAAGAAAGCTGGTTCATTTTAGAGCCAGCTTTTTTCTATTTATAAAGAATGGAATTAAATTTGAGAGATTAATTACGAAGTGCCAGATAATACTTTTGCTATTGGTGCAATAACTTCCTCTTTAGTAGCTACTCCTTCAATTTCTGCGATTACTTTGTTCTGATAAAATACAAGCAAGGCGGGGCAATGGTCTATTTCGAATATACGTGAATAATCATCTAATTCAGAAGCGGAAAGGATTTTTAAGTTTTTCATTTCCTCTGGATAATTATTCTTTAATTCGATGATTGCATCGTAATAGGAAACTTCTTGTTCTAGAGCCTCATCATTTGAAAAAAATACAATCTGCTTAGTGTTATGATCAATACTCAATGAATGTTGCGGCTCTTTTTTGTCGCAGGACAAAAGTAGTAACAAACTAGCAGTCATTAAAAGAATAGGTTTCCTTTTCATGTAACCAATGCCTCGCTTTACATAATAAATCGTAATCAAAACCTCCTATAGTGAAGGTTCAATAGTAGCATTATAATACCATACATAATTGTCATTATCTGTATTGTTATTTATTTGTTACACATTTGAAAAATAAGTAAGAGGGACTTTACATATATTTACTGTATAGAGTAGTATGCAATCGACTTTTTTTATGGTGGTGTTGTATGCGGGCTTATATGGTAATTATTATTCAGTTAATGATTTGGAGTGGATTTACATATATTGAGTGGCTTTCAAGGTTTGATTGGTATATATACAAGATGATCATGTTTTTCATTTTTTTTTATTTAGCTATTGTCATTGGAAATTGGATTATTCATTCCACAAGAAAAACAATGATGATTACTTTTATTAGTTTAAGTCTATATAGTTTTCTGCATATTGTTTTGTTAAGCTTATGGTAAAAAAGTATGTCTAGCCGACATACTTTTTATTATTTAGCTTAATATCCATTTTAGAAAGATTCATTATTTTCTTTTATAGTAATACATAATGCGGCCATTAAATAAATGAAGTTCACCTTGGAATTTATTTGCTAGAAATTTGCAAAATTCATTTGCTTTCCCTTTATCTCCATATGTTGAGCGATTCGTAAGCGTAAGCTGTATATATGTTTGAATGGCTTCATTTTCATCGCTGTTAGAAGCCTTTTCCTCATTTATACTCAGTGTAATTGAATGATATCGTTCGTGATTAGATATCAATATAAGTTGTTTTGTATTATTAACTATTTCCTCCGTTATTTCATAAGGAAATGCGGCTTCGTTATATTGCCAATTTAGCTGTTCTCCTGTTTTACCTGTGATTTCCTTATAATACTCTAGCGTTTCCTTCAACTCATCGATGGTAATGGTTTGTTTAACTGAAGAAGGAACAAGCTTAATATATGCCTGATTTGCCATTTTTATCCACATCCTTTTAGTGAACTATTAACTGTAATTAAAAATGTATATAGTCTACATTACTTATTCTAACATTGTTTAAAAACTTATGACAATTTTCAAAACATTTTTAAAACAAATTGCATAAACTGCATATATTAAAATATAATAACATTCTAAAGAAAGAACTATAGGGAGGAGAAATGAAGATGGAACTATTTGAAAAACTATACGATGAAGATGAGAAGGTAAAAGTTCGTTTTGTAGGTTTTACAACTGAAGTCGCTCGATATGATTTTGGAATTGTTTATACGAACTTATTTTTTGGTAAGCCTTTAGTAATTTGTATGCAAACTGGCCGTTCAACACTCCTCGATCCACTAGACCTTGAAGATATTGAATACTTGCAATCAATATTTAAAATAGAAGATCGAAAGCAAGCTGTAGAATTAGCTGACTTTTTTGCAGAAGAATTACCCGGTTTAGCATATGAACCAGATTATTACTAAACATAAAAACTTTAAGAAAAACGTTATCGTCATTTGAACAAGAGGTTCCTATGGCCATAACGTTTTTTTTTATTTATTACGCTATGTTAACGAATTATGTTGATAGGTCAAATTTTTGACTCATCCGTGAGAAATGTCTATTTCTCACGCTTTTCTCCTGTTACTCCCTAACCATACAGCATTAGACGAGTCAAAAATCAACAATATGAATAAATAAAGCTATTTATTCATATATTTTTTTAAATGTGTTATACAATTTAGGGTTGTTTTTTGAAAAGTGTTATATTATTATATATTTAAAGATATTAAAACGCTTACTTTACAGAAAGATTAAATATAAAGGGAGATGGATATAATGGGTACTATCGTATGTCAGGATTGCAATTCAATAATTGATTTCTTTGAGGATGAGAAGGTATCGGTTCTTTACTCCTCAAATTGTAACTGCGGTAAACATGATCATAATGAAGAAAAATAATAATATCAATAAAAAAAAGCATGCGCTGCATGCTTTTTTTTATTGATAAAAGTGATATACCAATGATATTTCTGGGCTATCCTTATTATTATTATCTAATTGCCCGGTGCTCTTTTATAACCCGAAGCATCCGGAAGTCAAAATCTTCAGGCCCTTGAACGGGTAGTCCTGCATCTCTGTTCTTTTTAATATAAAGTAAATTTTCTTCCGTAATGATTTCTCCTGGTATAAAAATAGGGATACCTGGAGGATATACCATAATAAATTCAGCTATTACTCTTCCCTCAGATTCATCAAATGGAATGAGTTCAGTTTCGGAGTAAAATGCATCTCTTGGAGATACAGCTAAAACCGGTATTTCCGGAAGAAGTACTTGAGTTTCCACTTTTTCTGCAAGCTCATGCCGTTCATCTGATAAATGTCTTAAAGCGGTAATTAAAATATCCGCTTCACGTTCTGTGTCTCCTGGTGTAATAATGCAAAGAATATTATATAAGTCAGACATTTCCACTTCAATATGATAATTTTTCCGTAACCATTTCTCTACTTCATAACCTGTTAAGCCGAGGTTTTTGACGGAGATAATTAGCTTGGTTGGATCATAATCATAGGCTGCTTCAGACTCCAAGATTTCCTCTCCAACACAAAAAACGTGCTCAATTTCATTTACTTGTTTCCGAATAGAATTAGCGAGCTGAATAGCGCGTTCTACAAGTTCTCTGCCATTCGTAGCGAGTTCTTTTCGAGCGACATCCAATGATGCCAACAATAAATAGGAAGTGGATGTTGTTGTAAGCATACTTAAAATAGATTGAACCCGTTTATATGATACCCGTTTGCCCTTTACATTAAGTATAGAGCTTTGTGTCATAGAACCGCCCAGTTTATGAACGCTTGTTGCAGCCATATCTGCGCCTGCCTGCATAGCAGATAAAGGTAGTTCTTCATGAAAGTGGATATGTACTCCATGTGCTTCATCTACCAATACAGGGACATCATATGAATGGGCAAGATCAACAATAGATTTTAAATCAGCAGATATTCCAAAGTAGGTTGGGTTAATAACTAATAATGCTTTTGCATCGGGATATTGATCAAGCGCTCTTTTAACTGAATCAATTGTAATCCCATGAGAAATACCAAGCTCCTTATCAATTTCAGGATGAATAAAAATTGGAATGGCACCTGAAAGGATAACAGCAGACATAATGGATTTATGCACATTTCGCGGAACAATAATTTTATCTCCTGGTCCACAAACAGACATAATCATGGCAATGATGGCTCCACTTGTCCCTTGCACCGAGAAGAATGTATGATCGGCTCCAAAGGCTTTCGCTGCTAAATCCTGCGCTTCTTTAATCATCCCTTTTGGTTGGTGTAAATCATCAAGTGGACCAATGTTAATTAAATCTATTGACAAGGCATTATCGCCGACAAATTCACGAAATTCCGGTGCAATTCCACTTCCCTTTTTATGTCCAGGTATATGGAATTGAATTGGATTCTTTTTTGCGTGTTCAATTAAGCCGCTAAATAACGGAGTATGTTGTTGAGACAATTTATTACCACACCCTTTTATTAAAATACTTATTGTCTAGAAAAAAGAGTTCTAGTACTAAGTTGAAGTCATAAAACATATGAATTATAGCACTATTACCATTCTTTGCAAAGATAAATTTTTTATAGTATACATAAGATTAGACAATTAATTTTTCATTTTATATTTCTTGGTTTGCAACGCTAATTTTAGCATGTCTTTTTCTTAGTTTCTAATTTATAAAGGAATTTAAACATGAAAAGAGAACATTTATAATGGAATGTTTTAAAACATGCAGCGGGAATGAGAATCAGGATTATTTGAATGAAAATAGAAGATAAGGGATGAGTTAAATGGAATATCAATATCCAATTGATCATGACTGGTCAACAGATGAAATCATTGATGTGATTCGTTTTTTTGAAACAATTGAACAAGCTTATGAAAAAGGTGTCAAGCGAGAGAGTCTGCTCGAGGTCTATAGGAGATTTAAAGAAATAGTCCCAAGTAAAGCACAGGAGAAAAAGCTTTGTGCAGAGTTCGAAGAGGTCAGTGGTTATTCATCCTATCGAACAATTAAGAAGGGAAAAGAATCAGATTCTGATTCAATTATTAGAATGCATTCGTAATTAGCTGCATATAATGAAAAACAAACATAATCCTCCTAAATGGTCAAGATTTAGGAGGATTTGTTACCAGCAATATAATGTCATTGTTGATTGCTTTCCGGTCTTATGATTTAGAAACCATTTTTGCTTATTGGACCAGTTTGTATAAGGGTAAAACTTGTGTAAACACACGCTGGATTTGGTCTATAAGCTGTTGTCCTGACATTTCAATGGCTTCTTCTCTAGAAATTTGATAACCGCAAAGTATTTCAGCCTTTTTAATCGTTTGTAAACGGACAAACATGTCTACCAGCTCTTCTTTGGACAGTTCGGCATGTTTTAAAACATCAGGCTTCATATGGTCAATAGACCAAACAAAATCTTTTGGAATGTCATGGAATATTTGGTTAACATTTGATTGAAAGATTTTTCCGTATTCAGTCTTTCGAGGAGCTTCATAAATCATGGCAAACCAAATAAAGACATGAGACCCCCATAATCCAATCTGAAAATGTGGTAACATCTTATAACCTCTTGAATTGTTGGCAAATGCTACCCATGTATCGTTTGGTGGATTCACTTTTCGACGTGCATGCTTCGCGACATGTGCAAATATTTCTTGGCCAGTCATTACAGATAGAGTTTGCGCGAAGTGTTCCCCAAGTGCATCTAGCTTCGGACGGATATGTGTTATTAAAGCATCCATACGGTTCTCTAATCCATCTATAGAAAAAACTTCAAAATCTGATTTTGAAAATCCTGAGAATGTCATGTAATTACCTCCTGGTTGTACTTCGACAAATATTGTATCACAAACATCTAGTGGTAAGAAGAAAGTTGATTTTCAAGTAAGGCATAAAATGGAGAATTGAAAAATGGGAAAGTGCAATGTTAATAGGCGAGTGTGCAAATTAGTTGCAAGAATGATAAGAACCACATAATATAATAATACAAATAATCAGACTTTTTATTGAGAAAAATATACTTGGAAGGGGTGTACTGTCAATGAAACAAGTGATGAATTCAGTAAAAAAGAAAGCGATTGAAAAGGAAAGAAAAGCTGTCTTGAAGTTAGAAATGGATTATGAACTGGCTGTATTATTTGAGGCAATGGGAGAAAATAATGAAAGTAAAAAAAGAGAAAGCAAGGAAAGGCTTGAAAGAATTAGGCAGGAACTTCTTACATTAAAAGCACTGTAAAATGAAAAGGGAGAAAGAGAGAGAAAATGAAGAGAATAATTTTGATTTAGAAACGAACTCTGTTATTAAATGTAGAGTTCGTTTTTTATGTTTGGCTATACTAAAAATTGGTTCTCTTATACAAAATGGCTTACAATAATAGATGAATTAATTCATAATTTGGAAACGATTGATGTCGGAGGTACAGAATGACAAATTGGTCGGATATTGATACAAACGCAAAAGGCTGGATTAAGGAAGCTGCTGAAATCATTAAGGGTTCATTTAGTAAAACATTAGATATTCAAACAAAGTCAAATCGAAATGATCTAGTTACAGAAATCGATAAAAAAATTGAGCAATTTTTTATTGGTAAAATTCGAAAAAATTATCCAGAACATAAAATAATTGGTGAAGAAGGTTTTGGTGATAAGCCGAAGACAATGGACGGAATTATCTGGATCATTGATCCAATTGATGGAACCATGAATTTTGTGCATATGCAGCGTAATTTTGCCATTTCAATAGGTATTTATGAAAATGGTGTGGGAATGATTGGGTTAATCTATGATGTTGTAAGGGATGAACTATATCATGCCATCAAGAATAAAGGGGCATACATGAATGAGCTTCAGCTAGGACCGTTAGAAGAAGTGAATATAGCTGAGAGCATTATTGGAATAAATGCTTCATGGGTAACTGAAAATAAAAGAATTGATTCTGCTATTCTTGCTCCTCTTGTTAAAGACGTTCGAGGAACTAGATCCTACGGATGTGCAGCGCTTGAATTTGCTTATGTAGCAGCAGGCAGGCTCGATGCCTATATTTCTTTACGGTTATCGCCATGGGATTTTGCTGCCGGTAAAATTCTTATTGAAGAGTTGGGCGGTGATGTAACTGATTTAAGAGGTAAACCGCTCAATTTATTGGAACAATGCTCTATTTTTGTTTCGAAACCTGGCCTGCATGAAGAAGTGTTGAAGAAGTTTTTGTGTAATGGCGATTGGTAGAACAGAAAATTATTTTTAATTTGCACAAAAATGAGGGAAAGGGATTAAAGAATCCCATTTTCCCTCATTTTTTTCTTTTGCATAAAGCCAAATCCCATAACAAGAATGAGCATAATTATACTACCTGCGATGCCAACAACACTTCTTTCAGCAATAGCAATGCCAATACCAGCCATGCATGCTGTCGCAAGAAATGCAAATAATAACGATATCCACTTGATTTTTTTCAAGGTTAAGCCTCCAGTTATAAAGAAAATAAAATAAAAGATTTCAATCATTTAAAAAACTTTAATTACATTTTACACAAAAAATTATTTCTTTGCCACTCTATTGTGTTATAATGTCTCAGTTAAGCTTCAGTGTATCCGGGTTATCTTTAAGACCCTTTATATAAGCTAGCAATTGATTCACCTTATGATAGGTAGGAGGAAATTTTTTGAAAAGCAGAGAAGATATTCGTAATATTGCAATCATAGCCCACGTAGACCATGGTAAAACGACGTTAGTGGATCAGTTATTAAAACAATCTGGTACATTTCGTTCAAATGAACATGTAGAAGAACGGGCAATGGATTCCGGTGATATAGAAAGAGAACGCGGTATTACTATTTTAGCAAAAAATACCGCAATACAGTATAAAAATAAAAGAATTAATATTCTTGATACACCGGGACATGCTGATTTCGGCGGTGAAGTAGAACGGATTATGAAGATGGTTGATGGAGTTCTTTTAGTTGTTGATGCATATGAAGGAACTATGCCGCAGACTCGTTTCGTTCTTAAAAAAGCATTGGAGCAAAAAATAACTCCAATTGTTGTCGTTAACAAAATTGACCGTGATTTTGCCCGTCCAACAGAAGTAGTTGATGAAGTAATCGATTTATTTATTGAACTAGGCGCAGATGAAGATCAGCTTGAGTTCCCGGTTATTTATGCTTCTGGAATTAATGGAACAGCAAGTACTGATCCTGAAAAACAAGATGAAAATATGGAAGTACTTTATGAGGCGATTTTAGACCATATTCCTGCTCCAATTGACAACCGTGATGAGCCGCTTCAATTTCAGGTTGCATTATTAGATTATAATGACTTTGTAGGCAGAATCGGTATTGGCCGTGTGTTTCGCGGTACGATAAAGGTTGGACAGTCGGTCGCATTAATGAAACTGGATGGAACAGTTAAGCAATTTAGAGTGACAAAGCTAATGGGCTTTTTTGGTTTAAAACGATTAGAAATTGAAGAAGCTTATGCGGGTGATTTAATCGCCGTTTCTGGTATGGAAGACATTAATGTCGGTGAAACGGTGTGTCCTGTTGAGCATCAAGAAGCATTACCAATTTTAAGAATCGATGAACCAACCTTGCAAATGGAATTTGTCGTGAATAACAGTCCATTTGCCGGTCGTGAAGGGAAATATGTGACTTCAAGAAAAATTGAAGAAAGACTTCGTTCACAGCTGCAAACGGATGTAAGTTTACGTGTAGATAACACGGATTCCCCTGATGCATGGATTGTCTCTGGACGTGGAGAATTACATTTATCCATCTTGATTGAAAACATGCGTCGTGAAGGCTATGAACTCCAGGTCTCTAAACCAGAAGTAATTGTCAGGGTAATTGATGGGGTTCGCTGTGAACCGGTGGAACGTGTTCAAATTGATGTCCCTGAAGAGCACACAGGTGCTGTTATGGAATCAATGGGCTCTCGTAAAGGTGAAATGCTTGATATGATTAACAACGGAAATGGTCAAGTTCGTTTGATCTTTAATGTACCTGCAAGAGGCTTGATTGGATATTCTACTGAATTTTTAACTTTAACACGTGGATATGGGATTATGAACCATACCTTTGACAGCTATCAGCCAATGCAGCCGGGTCAAGTGGGCGGCAGACGTCAAGGAGTTCTTGTTTCAATGGAAAATGGAAAAGCGACAACTTATGGAATTATGGGCGTAGAAGATCGTGGTATCATTTTTGTTGACGCCGGTACAGAAATCTATGAAGGCATGATTGTCGGTGAACATAATCGTGAAAATGATCTGACCGTTAACATTACAAAAATGAAACAACAGACAAATGTTCGTTCAGCAACAAAGGACCAAACCAATACAATGAAAAAACCTCGTATTTTAACGTTGGAAGAATCATTAGAATACTTGAACGAAGACGAATATTGCGAGGTTACTCCAGAATCGATTCGTCTTCGAAAGAAGATTCTTAATAAGAATGAACGTGAAAAAGCAGCGAAAAAGAAAAAAGGTGCTGAAGTTCAGGCATAAACATCATATTAAGCTTAAGCAAAAAGGAGACATTGCGTCTCCTTTTATTTTTTGTGTTGGAATGTACCTAGGCTATGAATCGACCTAATGAACTAAAGATTGTTGAATGGTTTGTACAAAAATAGTATAGTAATCTTAAGATTATGAGTTTTGAAAAAAAGGAGACAATGGAGTATGGATATCACGGAGAGATTATCATTTTTTGCTGCATTATATAAAGTAAATATAAATTCTGACCTTGGAATGTGGCTGTTGTATATCACCATTCTACTCTTAAGCATTATTGTTTTTAAACTTGGCTTTGCTCAAAAGTTGCCATTGTTGAAGACAGTTATTATTTATTTTTTCTTAATTTTCGGCTGTACATTTTTAACGTTTCTTGCTATTTTTCTTCCAATTGCGGAGGGACTCGTTGTGGCAGCGCTTATTCTGGTTATCTACAAAATTCGGCTACACAGGCATAAAAACGCATAAGTATCATCTTGAAGAGGAGTTTGGTTAATGAAAAAAGTACAAGATGCAATTTATAACTGGTTGACTATAAAGGCGGTGATCGATGAAAGACCTGACGATCAAGCAGCTGTGGAAACGGAAGAATTGTTTAGGTCGATATTAACGGAAGAACTTGGTCTTTCTGAGATAAAAGTGAAAAAAGAAAATGGTTATTACAATATTTCATATGTAAATGAGGGGAAACAGCATAATACCCGTTTTTCACAGGAATTAATAGAAGTCATGATTAATCAAATTAATGACAGCCCAGATAGATATCAAAATTATCCCGAATAACATACAACAAAGACGCTGTAGAAAACGGCGTCTTTTGTTACGGGAGATATAGATAGTTATAGTTTACTCCCAAGCATCTTCATTTTTTTTACTTCGATAAAGCTGAAAATTCCCGGTAGCAATTCGTTGCTCCGTTTTTTCTGTAATTCGATTAGTGCAAGTTTTACACATATACGTATAAATAGGTCTATTTCTTAAACGCTTTGCTTGAAAGGAATTATCTTCAATAGATTCAATTTTATCACAAATAACACATTTTACTCTCATTCTATACACCTCAGGAGAATTTAAATTCAGTTCTTATAATGTTTAGATGAATGGAAAACCACTTTCAAATCAATCCTTTTTACATTTTGATGATTATGGTAATGACCATTATACATTGATTTATGTCAATTATATAATATGTTTTTATGAGATACGAATATAAATGAGTAAAATCTTCGATTTGTGTGTGAAATCGTTGAAAGTAAGGTATTTTAATAATATGATGATGGTAACTTCATTCAGCAGAAGTCCTTCACTTCTATAAGTTGCGGATGAATGCAAAAGGCTCTCCGATTCAGTGGGGGTTTAAACCCCGGCTGAATGAAGTTAAGCCTCCGGCGGATGCCTCGGATTTTTTAAAGGTAATTTATCGCGCAAGCTCGATAAAAATCCGGGCGCAAATTCGACGGGGCGAATTTGATTATAAAGGGGATTCTCTTATGGCAAATCAAGTAGAACCAGAACTAACGAAACCATTATTTGATTTTCTGCAAAAAGAGCGCTTTGTACTTCTTGCTACGATTGATCATGAGACAGGTGGAACAAACGTAAGTGCTATTTCTTGGTTGTTGGCAAAGAATGAAAAAACCATTTTGTTTGCTGTTGATAACCGTTCTCGTATTGTAACAAACATTGAGCATAATCCGAAAATTGTAATTAATGTCATTGCAAATGAATCCACTTATTCTATAAGCGGCAATGCACGGATTAGACAGAGGAAAATGGAGGATGTTCCATTAAAGCTTGCTCAAATTCAAATGGATGTAGAAGAGGTCAGAGATGTTATGTTTTATGGTTCTAAAATCTCTGTAGCACCTGAATATGAAAAAACCTATGATTTAAAAGCAGCAAAAAGATTAGATACCCAGGTGATGGAGGCATTGAAAAAAGCTTAGTATAGACTAAGCTTTTTTCGGATGCCAAGAAATATATAACTTTTAACTTTGATAGTAGTTTAGCTCCAGCGCCGTCACACTTCCTCCGCAACGAGTGCGTCAACATTGAATCACGCTAGTGCGTTCTTCGTGTTTGCTTTGTCTCAGTCCGGAAGTAAGAGGAATATTGACTAAAGAAGACACGTCCTGTGGCAAACGTCGATGTCAGCACATCCTGTGCAAGTCAGTCCATACGTCGCTGAGCAAGGCGCTTACGCTTTTCTTATTTATGATGATTGGATTGCTCTTCTTGTTTTTGTTCAAGCTTTTTTTCTTCGCCTTCATTTAGCTTCTTTTTTGATTCATCTAACATGTTTTTCGGCTTAGGATCTGTTAAATCAGCTGGAATCTCAGGCATCAGCCGGCCTGAAATATCTGCCAGCTCATTCATAATACCTTGTACCGGTTTTCCTTGTTGAATATCCTCGGCTATCTCTTTCAAACGTGCATTTATATCAGGGTCTGCAACCACAACTGCTCTTGCTCCGTTAGGATCGTTCTTTAGGCTTTCGGCTACGGTATATTTAATTGAACCAACTTCAGATCGATCTAAATTTTTGTTCACATCAATGCCGACAATGGCATATTTCCCGAGAACGACCGCGGTAGCATCGTTAACATTTGGAATACTCGCTGCAAGGTCTGCCAAATGTTTTGAAACCTCTTGGCCTGTCTTCTTATCGACCTCCTGTATGGTGCTGTTTTTAACATTGATGGTACGCTGCTTATCTTCTGCAGTTTCATTATTTCCTCCGCAGCCACATAGAATAAACAAACTTAAAAGAAGCATTAAATATACTTTCAATTCGGGAACACCTCCTTAAATATGACAGCAATTTTTTAGGTGATTGAAATTATTTCAATTATTTATTGAAATCATTACTAGTTATTGTGCAAAATATCTTCTATCTTTATACAAAAAAACATATATTTTACCAAAGAGCTACTGTCCTAAGTTAGTACATGAATGAAGGGGTGTGGCATCCAGGAAAGAACGACTTTCATCACAGGGCATTGTGAAGACATAATAGAAAACTCTACGTAAGGGTGAACAGAATGCTAATTATGGTGGACAAATCATCACATCGTTTGCCGAAAGAAAACTGAGGGAGCACATCACAGCAAATAGAATGCATAGGAGCAGGAGGCATCGGATTGGGTAAAATATACGTGTTAGATACGAATGTATTACTGCAAGATCCCTATTCTATTTTTTCCTTTGATGATAATGAAGTTATTATTCCGGCAGTAGTGCTGGAAGAAGTTGATTCAAAAAAGCGATATATGGATGAGATTGGGAGGAATGCACGCCAAGTTGCGAGAATGATTGATGGTTTGAGGGAAACAGGAAAGTTACACGAAGGAATACAACTTGAAAATGGTGGTGAAATCCGTATAGAACTTAACCATCGTTCTTTTCACCAGCTTCAGGAGATATTTATTGAAAAAACAAATGATAACCGAATATTAGCGGTAGCAAAAAATTTATCGCTTGAAGAAGAAACAAAAGAAAATGGAAAGCAAGTTATTCTCGTCAGTAAGGATGCTCTTGTCAGGGTCAAGGCTGATGCAATTGGATTATTGTCGGAAGATTTTCTTAGCGATCGTGTTGTAGAAAATGACCATATTTACACAGGGTATATTAATGTCTTTATTGACACTGAATTATTAAATCGATTTTATGAAAAAGGGGAACTGCTGCTAACGGAAATTGCCAACCACCCATTTTATCCTAATCAATTTATTCTTTTAAAAGATGCGCTGGGTTCCTCTTCTTCAGCTATTGGAATGGTTGATCAGAAAGGGAATAAAGTGAAAAAACTAGTTTTTGATCATGAACATATATGGGGGATAAAGCCTAGAAATGTCCAACAGACCATGGCAGTTGAGCTGTTGCTCCGGAATGATTTGCCTCTTGTTACCTTAATTGGAAAGGCAGGTACTGGAAAAACATTACTCGCACTCGCGGCTGGCTTGATGCAGACAGAGGATTTAGGAGACTATAAAAAATTACTAGTGGCCAGACCTATTGTACCGGTAGGCAAAGATCTCGGCTTTCTTCCCGGTGAAAAGCAGGAGAAGCTTAGACCTTGGATGCAGCCAATTTATGATAACCTGGAATACTTATTTAATGCCAAAAAGCCAGGTGAACTGGAGGCTATCTTAGCTGGTATGGGTTCCATTGAAGTGGAGGCATTAACGTATATAAGGGGGAGAAGTATTCCTGATCAGTATATTATTATTGATGAAGCACAGAATTTAACAAAACATGAAGTAAAAACGATTCTTACTAGGGTTGGAGAAGGCAGTAAAATTGTTTTAATGGGAGATCCGGAACAAATTGACCATCCTTATTTAGATGCCTATAATAACGGCCTTACATATGTGGTCGAAAGGTTCAAAAACCAAAAAATTGCTGGTCATGTGAAATTGGTAAAGGGTGAACGATCTGGTATTGCTCAATTGGCAGCTGATTTACTCTAGTTAAAAATAAAAGGAGAAAAAGTGTTTGCTTCTTCTCCTTTTTTATTTGCAATGTTAAAATGATTCGTACTTTATTCAACTCTGAAGCCTCTGATTCTTTTGATGGGTTGACTTTTACTGTCTTTATTGAGGTAAACATGAGCAGGTCCATCTTCCATTAAAGGTTTACCGTTTGCAGAGAAACCTAATATAATGTTCTTTGCTTCTTCAATTGGCAGGGAGTATTCTTGATCGGCGGACTCAATGATGACAACTGTAGCATCATTGAAAGGTTCGGCATTGTTTAAGAAGGGTTGGAAGCGAATTCCGAAGCTTCCGGTAGTCAGTTCTTCTTTAATAAATTTTTTCTTGGTTTTATTAGTGGTCGGAAGCTGAGCACCTTCAATAATCTCTCTATCCCAATGCTTGGAAATAGATTTTGTGTATTCCTCTAATTCATTAATCTCTGTTTCTTGCTGATCAAAGTATGTATCTAAATCAAGCTTGCGATCGTCAAATATCCAAACAGTAGGATCAAGTGTAATGGGGAACTTGACTTTTCCCTTAATGAGTATAATATTCTCCATTTTTTCCTCCTTCATAGATTCATGCTGTTGTTGATTTATAAGGTGTTTTTCATTGTTAGCTAAATTATACTCTAAAAATAGATGACTGTCATGGATTACCTGCAGATGCTTGCATTTTTGAATTTAAAAGTATAAAATTTAACAGATAGGATAATCGCTTTCAAAACAGGAGGGATCAACTTTGGCTTCTGAAATCACTATTGATCACAAAGAAAAAGCAAATGAATTGTTAAAAGCTGATGCTGATAAAATATTAAGGCTGATTAAAGTACAGATGGAGAATTTAACGATGCCACAATGCCCTCTTTATGAAGATGTTTTGGACACGCAGATGTTTGGTTTATCGCGTGAAATAGACTTTGCGGTTCGACTTGGGCTAATTGATGAAAATGAAGGAAAAAATATTTTGGATGGATTGGAAAAAGAGCTGATTCACTTGCATGAATCATCGATAAGAAAATAAGTACTTTACTCAAACAATGGGATAACTTGTTTGAGTTTTTTTATCCTAAACGATAGGGTTAATGGATTGGAAATGTAGTAAGACTCGAAGGAAATTGACAAAAGGCGACAAAGTTATCAAAAAAATTAAAATTGATTATTGCGTGAGTGCGCTATAACTAGTATGATATAAAAAATACAATTTACTTTCATAAGTAAACATTTTTCTTCTCTCTATAGGCAGGATATTTGATAGTATAGTAGAATAAATAATACAACTTTGAAGATGAGGGAAGAGGTTGGATGTTTAAAAAAATCTTAAAATCATATGATTATTCGTTAATTATTGTTTTGACGATGTTAGTTATTTTCGGGTTAATTATGGTGTACAGTGCCAGCATGGTTTCAGCAGTTCAGCGGTATGAAGTGGAAAGTGATTACTTTTTTCAAAAGCAAAAGCTGAATTTAATCATATCCGGACTAGTATTTATTGTAACGGCATGGATTCCATACAAAATGCTACAGAGTAATAAAATTCTTGTTCCTATGGTTTTTTTGTCCCTCTTCGGCTTAGGTAGTCTTTTTGTTTTCGGTCATGTGGCTGGAAATGCACAAAGTTGGTTTAAAATTGGAGCCTCAAGCCTTCAACCTTCAGAATTTGTCAAATTATGTGTTATTATTTATTTATCTGCTGTATATGCTAAGAAACAGTCATATATCAATGAATTTAATAAGGGAGTTGTTCCTCCTTTAGCCTATTTAGTACTAGTCGTCGTTTTTGTTGCAGTCCAGCCAGATGTTGGAACAGCAGCAATCATTTGCTTAATTGCAGCAACAGTTGTCTTTTCTTCTGGGATGAGCTTTCGTAATATTGGTAAGCTTACAGGAATCGGATTATTATTTGCGATTCCATGTCTTTTAATAATGAAGGGAATTCTCTTTTCCGATGTACGTATTGGACGTTTTCTTGCTTTTCAAGATCCATTTCAACATGAGCAGGGAGTAGGGTGGCAGCTGGCAAATTCTTATATGGCTGTTGGCTCCGGCGGACTGAAAGGTTTGGGTCTTGGTCAAAGTATCCAAAAACTTGGTTATTTGCCTGAATCCCATACGGATTTCATCATGGCGGTAATTGCAGAGGAATTGGGGATTTTTGGTGTTGGTTTTGTGATAGTTTGCTTGGGGTATATTGTATTAAGAGGGATATTTATAGGAATCAAATGTAAAGATCCATTTGGAAGCCTATTAGCGATTGGGATTTCCTCGATGGTGGGAATTCAATCCTTTATCAACCTCGGAGGTATTTCAGGAGTTATACCATTAACGGGTGTACCTTTGCCATTTGTAAGCTATGGTGGTTCATCATTATTGCAATTATCTATAGCAATGGGCATACTATTGAATATATCCATGTTTGTGAATTATGAGCAAAATTATAAACAGAAGAATGAACGAACGAAGCCGGAAACAACAAAAAAAATGAATGGACAAGCTTTTTTATTTCGTAAATAGGCGAGGGGATTAATCCCCCCCGCTTTAATATAGGGTTGATTCATAATCTTTCTTAATGTAAACCGGGATAAACAGGGCATATAATTTTTTTCTGTTATCAACGCTGCATTAGTCTATCTTTTATTTTCGAAAGATTCATTAATTAATCCAAAAATTTATCTATGTAAATGAGGTGTTTTATGTGAGCAGACGCATCAATAAAGTGTTAGTTGCGAACAGAGGGGAAATTGCCATCCGCGTCTTTAGGGCGTGTACTGAATTAAATATTCGCACTGTTGCGATTTATTCGAATGAGGACACTAGTTCTTTACATCGATATAAAGCGGACGAAGCATATTTAGTTGGAGAAGGAAAAAAGCCAATTGATGCATATCTTGATATTGAAGGTATCATTGAAATCGCAAAGAATAGTGACGCAGATGCCATCCATCCTGGATATGGTTTCTTGTCTGAAAATATTCATTTTGCAAGAAGATGTGAAGAAGAAGGTATTATTTTTATCGGTCCAAAATCTGAGCATTTAGATATGTTCGGTGACAAGGTGAAAGCAAGGGAGCAAGCAATTAAAGCAAATATTCCTGTCATACCTGGTTCTGATGGTCCCGTTAATAGCTTAGAAGAAGTGAAAAGCTTTGGAGAAAAGCATGGCTTTCCAATTATCATTAAAGCTTCGTTAGGCGGCGGCGGTCGTGGAATGAGGATTGTCAACGGTATCGAGGAAGTGGAAGAAGCTTATAGTCGTGCCAAATCAGAAGCAAAAGCTGCTTTTGGAAATGATGAAGTGTATGTTGAGAAATATGTTAATCGTCCAAAGCATATTGAAGTGCAAATTTTTGGAGATTCAGCAGGGAATATTGTTCATCTATATGAAAGAGACTGTTCTATTCAACGCCGTCATCAGAAAGTGGTTGAAGTTGCGCCAAGTGTTTCTCTTTCAAATGAACTTCGTCAAGATATATGCGATGCAGCTGTCAGCTTAATGAAAAATGTGAATTATTTAAACGCAGGTACGGTAGAGTTTTTAGTTTCTGGGGATAATTTCTATTTTATTGAGGTAAACCCTCGCGTTCAAGTAGAACATACTATTACAGAAATGATTACTGGTATTGATATTGTTCAAACACAAATCCTTGTTGCAGAAGGCTATGAACTTTTTGGAGAAAAGATCGGCATGCCTCAGCAGGAGGATATTATAACACATGGTTTTGCTATCCAATCACGTGTTACAACGGAAGATCCATTAAATAATTTTATGCCGGATGCAGGCAAGATTATGGCTTATCGTTCTGGCGGCGGATTTGGGGTACGGTTAGATGCCGGTAATGCTTACCAAGGCTCAGTTATTACACCGTTCTATGATTCATTGCTTGTGAAGGTAACCACACATGCACATACATTTGAACAAGCTGCATCAAAGATGATTCGAAATTTACATGAATTCCGTATTCGCGGTATTAAAACAAATATTCCGTTTTTAATAAACGTGGTAAAGCATGAAAAGTTCATAAATGGAGATTACGACACATCATTTATTGATGAAACTCCAGAATTATTTATTTTCCCAAAAAGAAAAGACCGTGGAACAAAATTGCTTAATTATATTGGAACGGTTACTATTAATGGCTTCCCAGGAGTTGAGAAAAAGAAAAGACCTGTGTTTGAAAAGCCAAGAGTACCAAAAATTCCTCATAGCCTGGAGCTTCAAAATGGTACAAAACAAATTTTGGATGAACAGGGTGCTGACGGACTTGTTAAATGGGTAAAGGATCGAAAAGAAGTATTACTGACTGATACGACATTCCGTGATGCTCACCAGTCATTATTAGCAACAAGGATTCGAACAAATGACTTTACACATATTGCCGAACCAACCGCCAAATTGCTTCCTGAGCTTTTCTCAATGGAAATGTGGGGCGGGGCAACTTTTGATGTAGCCTACCGTTTCTTAAAGGAAGATCCATGGGATCGTTTATTAACGTTAAGAAAACAAATTCCGAATGTTCTGTTCCAAATGCTGTTACGTTCAGCAAATGCAGTAGGGTATAAAAATTACCCTGATAATGTAATTCGTGAATTTGTTGAAAAATCAGCACATGCCGGTGTTGATGTGTTCCGTATCTTTGACAGCTTAAACTGGGTAAAAGGAATGGAAGTAGCTATCGATGCGGTAAGACAATCAGGAAAGATTGCTGAAGCAGCTGTTTGCTATACCGGTGATATTACGGATCCAACAAGAAGCAAGTATGATATAAATTACTACAAGAATATTGCTAGAGAACTTGAAGCTCAAGGTGCACATATATTAGCTATTAAAGATATGGCAGGTTTATTAAAACCAGAAGCGGCTTATCAATTAATCTCTGAATTAAAGGCGACTATTGATATTCCAATTCATTTGCACACACACGATACAAGCGGAAATGGTATTTACACGTATTCACGTGCGATTGACGCGGGCGTTGATATTGTCGATGTGGCTGTCAGTTCTATGGCTGGTTTAACATCACAGCCAAGTGCAAATACACTGTTCTATGCGCTGCAAGGAAACGAGCGTCAGCCAGATGTAAAAGTAGAGTCTTTAGAAAAACTTTCTCATTATTGGGAAGATGTACGAAAGTATTACCAAGATTTTGAATCAGGTATGGTTGCGCCTCATACTGAAGTGTATCAGCACGAAATGCCGGGCGGACAATACAGTAACCTTCAGCAGCAAGCTAAAGGTGTTGGTCTTGGTGAACAGTGGGATGAAGTGAAGAGTATGTATGCCCGTGTAAACCAAATGTTTGGTGATATTGTAAAGGTTACTCCATCATCAAAAGTTGTTGGTGATATGGCCTTATTCATGGTCCAAAACAACTTAACTGAAGAGGATGTACTAGCAAAAGGTGATACAATCGATTTCCCTGATTCTGTAATCGAGTTGTTCATGGGCTACTTAGGACAGCCTCATGGAGGATTCCCGAAAGATCTTCAAAAAGTTATTCTAAAAGGAAAAGAACCAATTACAGTGCGTCCTGGTGAATTGCTCGAACCAGTTGATTTTAAAACATTAAGAGATGAATTATACCATGAGCTTGGAAGAGAAGTAACAAGCCATGATGTCATTGCATATGCTCTTTATCCAAAAGTATTTTTAGAATACGCAAAAACAGTTCAACAATATGGCGACCTTTCTGTTTTAGATACACCAACATTCCTATATGGACTTCGTCTCGGTGAAGAAATTCAAGTAGAAATTGAAACAGGTAAAACGCTTATTGTGAAGCTGGTATCTGTCGGACAACCTCAGGCAGATGGTACGAGAACAGTTTATTTTGAGTTAAACGGTCAATCTCGTGAAGTAGTTGTGAAGGATGACAGCATCAAATCAACCATCCAATCAAAGGTGAAGGCTGATCCGAAAAATCCAAATCACTTGTCAGCAACAATGCCTGGAACAGTAGTAAAAGTCATTGTTGAAAAAGGTGAAAGAGTGGAAAAAGGTGATCATTTAATGATTACTGAAGCGATGAAAATGGAAACCACTGTACAAGCTCCATTCTCAGGAGTTGTGAAAGATATTTATGTTCAAAGTGGAGAAGCTATTCAAACAGGAGATCTTCTTATTGAAATAGCAAAGTAAAGATAAAAAAGAGTTACAGCTAAGCTGTAACTCTTTTCAGGCTGTTGAGAAAGTTTTTCTCAACAGCCTTTTTTGAGTTTAAGTGAGTTCCTACCTGTCAAAACTGCTAGAAAAGGAAAAGCAAGGAGAGATGCAGGATGATGGGAGCCTTAAAGAATCATCGAAATCAAGAAGTAACCGTATCTGTTGAATCATTAGTTCCAGTCGATCATTTTTTGCGTGCTGTAGAAGCGACAATCGATTTTTCATTTATCGAAGAAAAGTTACAACCCTATTATTGTGAGGATAACGGAAGACCCTCCATTCATCCAATTACTCTTTTTAAAATGATGTTTATTGGCTATTTTTATGGCATTCGTTCGGAACGCCAATTAGCGAAGGAAATCGAAACGAACATTGCTTATCGTTGGTTTCTAGGATTTTCATTATCCGATAAAGTTCCTCATCATTCCACGATTAGTTTTAACCGACGTACTCGATTCCTTAACACGACCGTTTTTGAAGACATTTTTAATGAAATTGTTCGTCAAGCCATCGAACACCGAATGGTAGGAGGACGTATTTTAACGTCAGACTCTACTCATGTGAAAGCGAATGCGAATAAAAATAAATTCATTCGAAAAGTCAAAGAAGAGCGTCCAAAGGAGTATTTAGAAGAATTGGAAGCAACTGTCACAGAAGACCGTATTCAACACGGAAAAAAGCTTTAAAGCCAAGAAAGGAAGGCATTGCCAAGCCAAAACAAACAAGAGTAAGTAAAACCGACCCTGAAAGTGGCTTTCTGATGAGGGATGGAAAACCGAAGGGATTTTACTATTTAGATCATCGCACAGTCGATGTCAAATATAACATTGTCACGGATACTTTTATTACGGCTGGAAATGTGGCAGATTCCGAGCCGTATTTGGAACGCCTTCAAATACAAATGGAAAAATTTCAATTTAATGTAGAAGCGACCGCTTTGGACGCTGGTTATTTTAACACCTATATTTGTAAAAAGCTGATCGAACAAAATATTTTTACTGTCATGGGATACCGCCGTTTTGGAAGTTCGAAAAAAAGTCTCCCTAAACGTCAATTTCATTATGTAGAAGAAAAGGATGTATATGCCTGCCCAATGGGATGTATTCTTTCGTATTCTACAACAGATCGTGATGGAAATCGTCACTATAAATCGCAGAAAAGTGATTGTGAAGTTTGTCCTCTTCGTTCAGATTGTATGTCCGCCAAGCAAAAGCAACGTACGATCACGCGACATATCTGGGAAGGGTATAAGGAGATAATACGCCAAAATAAGCGAACAGCTGAAGGGAAACAGCTATATCGAATGCGCTGTTCCAGTATTGAACGGAGTTTTGCCGATGCAAAAGAACTTCATGGATATCGGTATGCCCGGTTTCGAGGGGTGAAGTCTGTCCAAGAACAGGCTTTTATGACCGCTGCCTGTCAAAACATGAAAAAAATAGCCCTCCATCTCACCAAAAAGAGGGGATGGAGAACGATTTCGAAGGATTTTTTCTTGTATCTTAATCATTTTTACTATTTTCTATTAATATAGTTCGAGTTGTAGAGTACCTACGAAGGTTCCTCGACAATCTGAAAAGAGTTACAGCTAAGCTGTAACTCTTTTTTATTTAATTGATAGGAATGATGATTGTGAAGGATCCTTTTCTACAGCTTGTTTATTCTGCATTTGTAAAGCTGTAGAATTATGATTGCTTCTGTATGTCAACAAAATAAAATAACTTAACATCCCAAACAAACAGGTAATGAAAAAGGCATGTGCAAGTGCAATATACAGATTACCCCGTAAGAAAATGATAAAAGCACCTGCTATAACCTGTAAAGAGACTAGGGTAAATGAAATAATCCATCCCCAATACACAATTTTTTCGTGACGATAATGTTTAATAGCTAAAAACAGTAAGTATCCAATCCAAATAAAAATCAACCCTGCTGCAGCACGGTGACTCATTTGAACCCATTCATACATATTGGTTGGCAGCCCAGGCTGATCATTAAGACATAAAGGCCAATCACGGCAAACAAGACTTGCATTCACATGACGTACAAGAGCACCTGTATAGACAACAATAAAACTATAGAGAGTTACACCAATGATATGTTTTTTCATTCGCTTATCTAGAACAAGCTTTTCAGCCTGAAACTTTTTGTCGACTTCAAATATGAGAAGGGTTAAAAGAAATACTGTAGAAAAGGAAACTAATGATATGCCAAAATGGGCTGCCAATATAAAATCAGATTGTCCCCAAATGACGGCTGCCGCTCCTATAAGCCCCTGTAGGACGAGGAAGAGCAATGAAGTTATAACAAGGAACTTTGTTTCTCTAATATGACCGATTGCCCGCCAAGTCATAATCGAAAGAATAATTAGCATAATTCCGACTGAACCTGATACTACGCGATGGGCAAGTTCAATAACTAATTCACTAGTAATTTCAGCTGGTATGAGTTGTCCGTTACATAGAGGCCAAGAACGGCCGCATCCCATTCCAGATTCTGTTTTTGTAACCAATGCTCCACCTAATAGAATAAAGAGCATGCCTATTGTTGTTAATACTGAAAACCACTTGAGAGAACGATACAATTTTTTTCACCTACTTAGAAAATGTTCTTATTATTGCTATAGTAATACATTAATAGATATAATAAAATAAATACACAAAATAATATTACAATTTAAAGCATAGTGAATTATCAGAGAATTATAATAAAAATTACATTTTTCATACATAATTATTACAGTAATTTCCTAAATGGTAAATAAAATGCACTTTTTACTTGTATTAACTATGAAAACAGTTGAAACTTGAGTGATAGTTTGTTAGAAATATAGATAAGAAAGAAAATTAAGAAGATAATATGTTTAGTAAAAATTCAAAATTAAATTTTATTTCCTTCATTATGGCACTAAAATAACAATAAAGGAAATAAAATATTCTTGCAAGACACACTTTTTTCATAATTAATTCAAAAAAAGTTCACAAAAATCGCTAAAAGTGTGATTTAATATACTGAAGAGAGGTATATTGATTTAATATTCAGTTAACAATAGAACAGTTTTAATATTATAGTACATACGAAATTTGCTAATTCATGAGTGATTTTTAAGTAGAAAAGCAGATAGAATAGAAATTTTAATAATAGAAGTTGTAAAACGTAAAAGGAGAGGAAGTAGAATGTCTGGTTCGAGGACCATTACTGAAGCTGTTATCACCAGCGATGGAGATGACGTAAAAGCAAAGATACCAGAGACAACTGCTTGGAAGGACTTTCTTGCATTAATAAAAATTGGTATTGTTAATTCGAATTTAATTACAACTTTTACAGGAATATGGCTTGCACTTACTATTGTTGATAAACGGTTTTTTGATCATTTGGATAGCATCTTTTTTTCCTTGATTGGCTCTGCTCTTATCATGGCGGGTTCTTGTACTCTCAATAACTACATAGATCGTGATATTGACCATTTAATGGAGAGAACGAAAGCAAGACCTACTGTTACAGGGAAAATGAATCCTAAGAAAGTAGCCATAATGGGATTGTTATTTATTATTCTTGGATTAGCATGTCTTCTTTTAACAACCATTTCAGCAGCTGTTATTGGAGTATTAGGCGTATTTAGTTATGTTGTTGTTTATTCTATGTGGTCTAAACGTCAGCATGTATCCAATACGGTAGTTGGAAGTGTATCTGGTGCAGTACCGCCGTTAATTGGCTGGGCCGCAATTGATCCTAATCTTGATATTATGGCTTGGATGTTATTTCTTATTATGTTTGCCTGGCAGCCGCCTCATTTTTATGCTTTAGCAATGAGACGAGTGGAAGAATATCGTTCAGCGAGCATTCCTATGCTCCCAGTTGTAAAGGGATTCAAAAAAACAAAAAGGCATATTTATTTATGGATAAGTGCTTTGTTACCGCTTCCGTTTTTTATGACTGAATTAGGAATTCCATTTGTTGTTCTTGCAACGGTGCTGAATATTGGCTGGATTCTAACAGGAATTTATGCTAATAGGTTTAATGATGATATGAAATGGGCAAAATTAATGTTTGTTTATTCGTTACAGTATTTAACCATTTTGTTTGTTTCTATGGTTATTGTGACATTTATATAAAACGTATAAGACAGTACATCATTTTTCTTTATTGATGACACATATCATGATTTTTAAAAGGGCGTCACTCAGGAAAAGGGGATGAGTGGCGTTTCCTTTAGGGGTTGGTAGGGAATTCTTTCATCCTATGGGAAATTCAGGACAGAAAGAATTTAACCATATTTTTATGGCACTACTTTTTGCAAAGAAATTATTCACGAAAGAGGGGTATGTTTACGCTATGAAGAGGCTAACAAAATGGCGTCTAATTCCGTTGTTGTCGGTGCTGGCGCTTGTTCTCTCAGGTTGTGGTGAACCGTTTATATCAACACTGCAGCCAGCAGGGGAAGTTGCGGAGAAGCAGTATAATTTAATGTTGTTAAGTACTGCAATTATGGTGGGAGTTATTGTTGTCGTTGTCTTAATTTTCTTATTGGTGATTTTAAAGTTTAGACGTAAAGATGACAGGATTCCAAAGCAAGTAGAAGGAAATCATAAGTTAGAAATCATTTGGACTACTATTCCAATTATCCTGCTCTTGATTTTGGCGGTTCCTACAGTTGCTGCAACATTTAATCTTGGAGATGTGGATGAAATGGACAAGAAGGATTCGGATGCACTGGTAGTTAATGTACGTGCGAATCTTTATTGGTGGGAGTTTGAGTATCCAAACGAAAAGATTGTTACGGGACAGGAGCTTGTCGTACCAACAGATGAGAAAGTTTATTTTAACTTAAAAGCTTCTGATGTAAAGCATGCATTCTGGATTCCTGCAGCCGGTGGAAAAATGGACACTAATACAGACAATGTCAATAAGTTTTGGCTAGAGTTTGATAGCAAAAAGGCTGAAGAAGCAAAAAATCTTTTCTACGGAAAATGCGCTGAGCTTTGTGGTCCTTCGCATGCACTGATGGACTTTAAAGTAAAGACGGTTTCTCGTGCAGAATTTGATAATTGGGTAAAGGATATGCAAAGTGTTACAGAACCAAAGCAAGCAACAACTGCTTCAGCTCAGCAAGGTCAAGAAATCTATAACCAAAGCTGTATTGGCTGTCATGCTGTTACACCTGCAAATACAACACCTGAAGCAGCAAGACTTGCACCAAACTTAACGAATTTTGGTGATCGTACAACTATCGCCGGCATCCTAGATTATAATGAAGAAAACCTTAAAAATTGGATAAAGAATCCTGAGAGCATTAAGCCAGGAAACAAAATGACTGGTGCTTATGGTGAGTTAACGGATCAAGAGCTTGATGCATTGACTGAATATTTAATGAGTCTGAAAATTCAGTAATGATTCGAATTAGAATGTGTTAAGGGGAGGTAAAACTGTGAGTAGCTATGCTCAGAAACAAGGGGTCGGAGCCTTTTTATGGGACTATTTAACAACTGTCGACCATAAAAAAATCGCACACCTATATTTTATTGCCGGTGCACTGTTTTTCGTTATCGGTGGTCTAGAAGCTATGATGATTCGTATCCAGCTTATGGAACCAAATAATGATTTTGTCAGTGCTGGATTATTTAATGAAATTATTACCATGCATGGAACAACCATGATATTCCTTGCAGCAACACCATTATTATTTGCCTTTATGAATGCGATTGTACCGCTTCAAATTGGTGCTCGTGATGTTGCGTTTCCATTTATAAACTCATTAGGATTTTGGTTATTTCTTTTTGGCGGTATCTTTTTAAATCTTTCCTGGTTCTTAGGCGGAGCGCCTGATGCCGGTTGGACTTCATACGCATCATTGTCGCTTGAGTCACCAGGCCATGGAATTGATTTTTATACGCTAGGATTACAAATATCTGGTTTTGGTACATTAATGTCAGGGATTAATTTTCTTGTAACAATTATTAATATGAGAGCTCCTGGTATGACATACATGAGGATGCCGCTGTTTACTTGGACTACATTTGTTGCATCAACACTAATTGTGTTTGCTTTCACTCCGCTTGCAGTCGGTTTATTCTTTCTAACATTTGACCGCTTGTTTGGAGCTAATTTCTTTGATGTAGCTGGTGGGGGTAATACGATTATTTATGAACATATTTTCTGGATTTTTGGTCACCCAGAAGTGTACATCTTAATTTTACCTGCTTTTGGAATTTTCTCTGAGATTTTTTCTACCTTCTCAAGAAAACGTCTGTTTGGTTATTCATCAATGGTCTTTGCAACTGTTTTAATTGGATTCTTTGGATTCATGGTATGGGCTCACCATATGTTCACAACTGGTCTTGGTCCAATTGCAAATGCAATTTTTGCTGTTGCAACAATGGCTATTGCGGTTCCAACAGGTATTAAAATCTTTAACTGGCTCTTTACCATGTGGGGCGGCAGTGTTAAATTTACAACACCGATGTTGTATGCTGTTGCGTTTATCCCTTCATTCGTAATGGGCGGTGTAACGGGTGTTATGCAGGCAGTTGCACCACTTGATTACCAGCTGCATGACAGTTACTTTATTGTTGCTCATTTCCACTATGTAATTGTGGGCGGGGTTGTATTAGCATTATTGGCAGGTACACATTTCTATTGGCCAAAAATGTTTGGTACAATGTTAAATGAAAAATTAGGTAAAGTGACATTCTGGTTATTCCTAATAGGTTTCCATTTAACATTCTTTATTCAACATTTTCTTGGTCTAATGGGTATGCCACGCCGTGTATTTACTTTCCTTCCAAATCAAGGGTGGGAAGCTGCTAACTTAATTAGTACAATAGGTGCATTCCTAATGGCAGTGGCAGTAATTATTTTAGTAATTAACGTGATTGTTACAGTGGTTAAGAATGAAAGAGTTGGAAACGACCCTTGGGAAGATGGACGTACATTAGAATGGGCGATTGCTTCACCACCGCCTTATTATAACTTTAAACAAACACCGCTTGTTCGTGGATTGGATCCATATTGGATTGAAAAAATGGAAGGTAAAAAGAATTTAACACCTGCAGAACCGCTTGGAGATATCCATATGCCAAATTCATCTTTTACACCATTTATGATTAGCTTAGGTTTGTTTATCGCTGCATTTGGTGCGATGTATCAATACGACATGAAAAATGACGATGTTTTTGCTAATCCAGGTGCCATTGTGGTATTTATTGTCGGCTTGGTGATTACATTTGGGTCAATGATGTTCCGCTCTGTGAAGGATGACCATGGTTACCATATTCATAAAGAAGAATTAATCGATGACCTGGATAAGGGGGGGAAGGCATAATGCACGCGGAAGAAAAATGGACAGCTGAAACGTGGCCGGCTTCGCCTGAGAGACAAACCCTTGAAGCTAAAAATAAGTTTACTGGTTTCTGGATATTCCTAGGAGGCGAGACAGTACTTTTTGCCACCCTTTTTGCGACGTATCTTGCTTTAAAGGATAAAGTACCAAGTTCAGAGCATATGCTAGCGAAAGATATCTTTGAGATGCCGCTTGTTTTTGCTACAACGATGATTTTATTAACAAGTTCTTTAACAAGTGTGTACGCTATGTACCATATGAAGAATTTTCAGTTTAATAAGATGATGCTTTGGTTAGGTATCACTGTTCTATTAGGCGGCTCCTTCTTAGCTTTAGAAATCTATGAATTTAATCATTACGTACATGAATTTCATCATACGTTTACAAGTAGTGCTTTTGCTTCAGCTTTTTATACATTAACAGGCTTTCATGGTGCTCACGTTGCGTTTGGTCTTGGTTGGATTTTAACGTTAATGATTCGAAATGGCAAACGCGGGTTAGACCTCTATAATGCACCTAAGTTTTATTTAGCAAGTCTTTATTGGCACTTCATTGACGTTGTGTGGGTATTTATCTTCACAGTTGTATATTTAATGGGAATGGTGGGATAATCTGATGAGCAATGAACATCTAAATTCAGTTAACCCTAATGATATTAAGTATCGTCGTAAAAAAAATGCGGAGGAAATGAAGCATCAAGTGATTACATTTGCACTGATGATTTTCCTTACGCTGATTGCTTTTGTTGCTGTTGGTTATGATGGTTTTAGCAGCTGGTTTATAGTACCATTTATTTTATTGCTAGCCGGTGTTCAGGTAGCTTATCAGCTTTATTATTTTATGCATATGAGCCACAAAGGTCATGAGATGCCTGCGATATTTATGTTTAGCGGTGTGTTTGTGGCAATCATTACGGTGATTGCTTTCATGACAATTATTTGGTGGTAAGATAATAAAAGGAAATCAGCCTGGCTGATTTCCTTTTATACATTATAAAACAGTAGGCATTGTTTGAGTATATAATGTTAAAATAGTATAATAAATGTTAATAGTTTGAATCTATGATAATAGTTTGGTGCTAACAATCCTTATAAATGAAAGAGGTGAAAGAATATTGTCTCTAGATATATTTGGTTTTAGGGCTTTATGGAGTCCAATCTTCCTTATTTTTGTGATATTGATTACAGCTAGTTATTTTTTATTGACAACAAAATATACTCATGTCTTTAAAAATAGTAAACCACTTACGCAATCACAGATTATCCTTTTCGGTTTCGCTATGGTATTGATTTACATTGTAAAGGGATCTCCGCTTGATTTAATGGGACATTTAATGTTTTATGCTCATATGATTCAAATGTCAGTATTATTATTTATCATTCCTCCCATTCTGATTCTAGCTGTACCTGTTTGGCTATGGAAGGATATATGGTCAATACCTGTCTTAAAAACAATTATGGCATTTTTCACTAGACCCATTATTGCACTAGTACTTTTTAATGTTACGTTTTCTTTATATCATATCCCTTTTATTTTTGATGTCATCAAAACAACTATGTGGCTTCATGAAGCGTATACAAGTCTATTATTTATGTTAGCTTTCTCTATGTGGTGGCCGCTTGTTAATAAACTAGATAAAAATAGAAGTATTGTTGGCTTAAAAAAGGTTGCTTATATTTTTGCAAGCGGTGCATTGATATTGCCTGCTTGTGCACTGATTATTTTTAATGACAGCCCGATGTATGCTGCTTATTCTGATCCAAAACTATGGGCTCAAGCATTAGCACTTTGTGTACCGCAGGCAACCTTAGCTTCTTTAGATTTAAGCGGTCCAGAAATGTTTACTTCTCTATCGCTGATTCATGATCAGCAGCTTGGCGGTATTTTGATGAAAATTATTCAGGAAATTGTCTATGGTATTGTATTAGCCCGTGTTTTCTTTGATTGGTATCGGAAAGAGCAAGAGGAAACGGAAGCTGAGCAGTTAAAAGCCTATCATCCACAGCCGGTTGAGTAACGAAAATACGTGTACAGCCTCCTATGATTTAATGTGAGGCTTTTTTTATTGTATTAAGTATTTTTCACTTCATAAGCATACAGCAATCTTTCAGCACAACTGAAGCGCGTGAGAAATGTCCATTTCTCGCGGATGAGTCAAAAATTTGACATATAAACATGCTTTGTTATCATAGTCAATTTTAATAAAAACGAAAAAATACAAATGTTTTGTAAAAGAAATCTGATTATTATTGAAAAATAACTCCTGCTCTACTACAATAGTAGATATATACGTAATAGATACATATTAAAAGTCGAGAGGACATAACAATATGGAATACTCACTGCCAATATTGCCGACAATTAGTACATCATTTATTGTACTCAGTGCAATTATGGTTGCAATTGGATGGAGCCTCATAAGAAAGCGGCAAATTGAAGCACATAAAAAAGCCATGTTATGGGCTGCCATTTTTGCAATTGTGTTTTTTATCATTTATGCAAGCAGAACCATTTTTATCGGTAATACAAGTTTTGGGGGACCAGAACACCTTAAGATTTACTATACGATCTTCCTCATTTTTCATATCACATTAGCTACAATTGGTGCTGGTTTAGGAATTGTATCATTGATAACAGGTTTAAAAAATAACCACTCCTTGCATCGTAAAGTAGGTCCAATCACAAGTATTGTTTGGTTTTGTACGGCCATTACAGGCGTTGCTGTTTATTTATTACTTTATGTATTTTATCATGGGGGCGAAACAACTTCCGTAATCAAAGCAATATTAGGTTTTTAACAAATGGCTGCTGTTCATGCGGCCGTTTGTCTATAGAAATAGAAAGACGCATGGTATATGCGTCTTTTATTGGTTTAAATTATGAAGTTTTGTTATTTCTTTGTAAAATGAGCAATTTCAGCCTTAAGCTCTGTTAGCATTTTATCGCATTGAGCTACTAATGACTTAGGGAAACTTTCCCGATCTCCGTATTCAACTCCATGTGGATAATAATGCTTTCCAAGTAAAGGTGTCATTAGTTGAATAAGAGCTTTGCCAGAACCAACATCACCTTCGACCGCGTATCCCTGAATACGTAAATAAAAAACACCTTCTTTTAATTCGAACTTTCGGTCATATGTAACTCTTTCATAATCCCATTGCCCTGCTCGAACTAAACCATATTCAAGCATACAATCGTCAAGGCGGTTTAATTCTGCTTTTATACCCTCGTAACCTTTGTTCTCAAACTTCATATTTTTCCCTCCAAGCGATAGTTAGTCTGATAAGTTTTCTTATTGTTCCTAAAAATCTAATTATATCCAACTTTAATAATAGTTCAAAAACGTATAAGTTTCAATTAGTTATCGTGAGGAATTTTCATTTGCATAATATATTAATAAATTGGAGAGCTTAACAAATGCTTCTGTAATTAATATAGGATAGGAGGAGATTTAATGGAAAAGATACGTGATATCATGACGGATGATGTAGAATGTTGTTCTTTATTAGATAATATGTATGAAGTAGCATTTAAAATGAAGGAATTAAATGTCGGAGCCATTCCTATTGTGGATGAAGGAAAACTTGTAGGAATGATTACGGACAGAGATATTACGGTGCGTGGAGTTGCAGAGAAAAATCCAGGGTCTACAAAAGTTGAGAAAATCATGAGTGATAAATTAATAACAGTTACGGCTGATACACCAACTAAAGAGGCTGCAAAATTAATGTCAGAACATCAGATTCGCCGTTTGCCTGTTGTTGAAGGCGATAAGCTGATAGGTATTGTTAGTCTAGGGGATTTTGCCATTCGAAAATTAACGGATGAGCAGGCAGGACAAGCGCTTTCTGAGATTTCTGAACAAACAAATCAAATTCAACATTAAGGTACCTGAGGGTGCCTTTTTTGTATAAAGCCAATGAAGTAAAAGCTTAGTTAGAGTCCATAAAGTCAAAAGTTAAAGGTTTTTTAACATTTTTCATTTTCTTTGTAATGTTATAATGGCATAAAGAATTTATTAAAGTGAAAGCCGCAACTGTGAAAGGGGGGAGATCTCTGAAAATAATTATTAGAGTTATAGCCATTATTTTGATTTTTACAGCAGTTGGTTTTTTCTTAAATATTAGAGAAGGGAATGAAGATGGATTAATAAATCAAGATCGTACGCCATCTGACACAGTTCAATCGATTGAAGAGGCTTCATCTGAAAATAAAAATGAAGCTGTTCAAACAGAAGGAGTTTTTAACCTCATTGGAAAAACTGTAGAAGAGCTGAAAGCTGAGTTTGGAAAGCCGTCAAGGATAGACTTAACTGCCTATGATTATAAATGGTGGATTTACAATTCAGACGCGGGAAAATATGTTCAAGTAGGTGTTAAAGACGATAGGGTCGTTACTATCTTTGCGATAGGTAATGATGTAAATATAAGGCCATTTTATATTGGGGAGCCTGTAAGTGAGATTTATGCCAATTATTTCATTGAATCAATTGTCAGCTTGGATTATAAGGGGAGTTCATACTATTATGAGCTGTCTGAGGAAGACATCAATTCACGGCCGCTTATAAGATTAGGAAATATTTTTGTGCAATTATACATTGATAAATTTTCAGGGAAACTATCAAGTGTTCGATTAATGGATGTTCCTACGCTAATTCAGCTGCATCCTTTTGAACTTGCTAATAAAGAGCTGCAGGCTGCCCAGAGGAAAAGGAATGTTGACCAAGAAAAACTTGACATAGGTAATGCAAAACAATTGTTTGAGCTGGTGAATATTGTTAGAATGCGTTACGATTTAAAACCTTTATTATGGGATGAGCGAGCAGCTGATATTGCCTATAAAAATAGTATGAATATGTATGAAATGGATAAAGGTTCACTCCAACCTAATGATCTTGAAGAACTGTCGATTCGTCTAAAGGCTTTTAAACTTAATGTTGAAATGGCAGAAGAAATTGCAGCAGCTGATTATTTAGATGCGCCTGCAATAGTAGAAGGATGGATGAATAGTAAGTCGAAACGTGAAAAGTTGTTAGATAAGAATTTCTCACATACTGGTATTGGTGTTTATAATGAATATTACACTCAAAGTCTGCTGCAAATCCCAAAATAATGAATTTATTCACCAAAGCTAACTATTAACATATCGTAATATAGGCAATTGTTTAGTTTGGGGTGAAACAAAGTGGCAGATAAAAAGCTTCATCCATCGATTGAAGAGTTTAAAGCTTTTGTAAAAAAGAACCCAAAAGTTCTTGAAGATGTAAGAAGTGGAAAAGCGACGCTGCAGGAATTATATGAAGACTGGTACTTGTTGGGTGAGGATGATTCAAAATGGGAACATGAAAGCTCAGAAGTGGACCGCGGTGGAAAAGACATAAAAGGCGATTGGTTATCCAATGTTCTCGGCTCCCTAAAGAAAATGGATCCTGAGCAGTTGCAGCATAATATTAGTCATTTAAGCCAAGCTCTCGGGGCAGTTCAAGGAGTGCTGGCTCAGTTCCAAAACGGTACTAATAAAAACAAACCCAATTCTCCAAATCAAAAGCCGAACAATCCCTTTACATTTAGAAAAGACTAACCTATTAAGGGGAGCTTGTAATGAGAAAAGATGTCTACAGCTATTTGGAGCAAAATAAAGAATTACAGTCCTTTATACGGGAACAACCAATATGGTATCGAAAACTAACTCGGGATCCCAGCCAAATTCAAGCAATGGAAATTGCTGCCTTGCATTATTATAAAAAAACAATTCCTCATCAAGTTGAAAAAATCACCTATGGGGTTCAAATGGCTTCGATGATGATAAGTATGTTTCAAACTATGAATAACCAATCTTAAAAAAGGGGGATATCCTCCTTTTTCGTTTTATACTGTTTAAGAATATGGTAAATAAGAATCGACTAAAAGATCATTGATTAGCAAACAATACGATTAGAAATAAGCAAACTAACATTTGTTTCATCCTGCAAACAAGTGTAAGGAGTGATAATTATGAAAAAGATGCTTAGTTTAGTCGTATTGTTTTGCCTACTTACATTATCTGCTTGTCAAAAGGATATACCTGAGCCGGAAACAAAGGATATTTCTTCCTCCTCCAATGTGACGGTAGAAGCTTCTAGTATGAGAATAGCGCAAGAAGATACTTTCTTTGTTAAATACCATGTTAAAGGAAGAGATGTCTATATTGAATGTATTGCAAAGAATGCATCGTTTCGAAATAAAAGTGCTAAAATCGTTTTGTTAATTGATGGAAAGGATAAAACTGAATATCAAAATGCTGCTTTTATTGTTAAAGGACTGCAACCTGGCCCGCATCACATGAAATTAGAGCTCTTTAAAGAGAATGAAGCAGTGGCTGCTGCTGTAAAAGAAATGGATATACTCATTAATAAATAAATTTGGGATAGCTTTCTATAATAGACAAAATAACAACCTCTTCGTTTTCGGTCCCATTCATGTTAAAATATGAATCGGAGGTGGGCTTAACTTGCTTGCTACAATGGAAAGAATAATGATATTAGAAAATGCTGAGGAAATAGCGAAAATGATTTTGCAATCAGAAATAGCGGATCGTTATCGTACATGTATAAATAATATAAAGAACAATCAAGAAACTCAGAATAAAATTCGTGAGTTTGTTAAGGTAAAGGAGCTATATGAAGAAGTCCAGCGCTTTGGTAAATATCATCCAGATTATAAAACAGTTATGAAAACGGTTAGGCATTGTAAAAGAGAAATGGATCTGGACATTCATGTTGCTGACTTTCGAAAAGCGGAAAATGAGCTCCAAGAGTTGCTTGATGAAGTTAGTGTTTTGATTGGCCGTTCCGTTTCAGAGCATATTAAAGTTCCAACAGGGAATCCTTACTTTGACTCACTTTCAAGCTGTAGTGGAGGGTGTGGCTCAGGCGGCAGTTGCGGTTGCTCAGCTTAAAAGAAAAAATCGGATTTATCCTTTTTGGATGAATCCGATTTTTTCTTTTAAGGAAAGGGTTTCATTGAAAATGTTAGATTATTTGTGCTAGACTAGAAAAAGAAACAGTAACGAGGGGAAATGCTATGTTAAGTCAACGTCAAGGACTTATTGTTTGGCTGCATTCACTAAAACAAGCGAAAATGCTTAGAAGGTTTGGTAATGTCCATTATGTTTCAAAAAGATTAAAATACGCTGTTTTATATTGTAACTCAGACGAGATTGAAGAGCTGATGGCTAAGTTAAAGTCGTACTCTTTTGTAAAAAAAGTAGAGCCTTCGCAAAAGCCATTTATTAAAATTGAGTTTGAAAATTCCAAGCCTGATAAAGCCAAGGAATACGATTATAAAATGGGAATTTAATAGCGAGAGAAACATAATCCGAAACATAATTAGGGGTCTGAATCCACAAAAAAGCTCCAATCTAATTTGAAACATCATTTAGATAGGGGGCTTGTGGACTCAGGCCTTTTTGTTCTTTATGCTTATGCATTTCTTTTAGGAGGATATCGTTTTAAATGTCTAAAAAGTCCATACTATTATTAGTGTTCCTTTTAGCTGTTACTTCAGGGTTACTGATATGGCAATGGGAAATTTATTCAGAAAATACTAAAGAAAACCTTAAACATCAAATGGAGCAGGCTGTACAGCATATAACAATTGAAGCAACTGGAAAAGAACTGAAAGTTACACAAACAGTAACAGGTCTAGGGAAGGATAAGGAGTATCAGATTCTAAAACCGGACCATCTCTTTAGATGGCAATGTATAGATGGATACGAAGAGAATTGTAAGTCATTTTCTCAAGAGTCACATATATTTCTTGCTGATAAAGGGGAACTTCGATTTACTTTTGTTATACCTATTCAGCAGCAATCTGCTTTTTTATTAACAGATTGGACAACGACCATTAAGAATGTAGACATTAAAGAAACAACTATTGATATAGTAGAAAAAGAAAAAAGAGACAGCACCTGGGTGGCAGGTCTCCCGCAAACAGGATATGAACGATTATCATTAATTGATTTCTATGCCTTTAAAGGAAAAGGGGGTACACCATCTATATATTGGGACCCTAACCCTTTTGAAAAAAAGACATTAAGTAAATCACTAGCCATTTATGGCAATCCGTTGTTTGTACAGAGTAATAGTTATCAAATACCTGAATTAATGGGAGGAGAGGAATTCATTGCTATAATCTATACAGATTCTGTGAATCCATATACGGGACAGGGAATTAAAATTGTATCTCCTTCAAGTCAAGTTGAGGTAATCGAACGTGAATTGATGAATGATTACTATTTTAAAAAATTTCTTAAGCTTTCAAAACATGAGCAATGGGTGATTGATCTTTTAACGGCCTTAACGCTTGAAACTCCGCCAGCCCACCCGAAAAGTGAATTCATGCTAGCAGAGTTATCGCTATATATGACAGAAAAAGAACGAAAATTATTTCTGCAGGCTGTTCAAAAGGAGGAAAAGTTAATCAATTTTCAGATGCTCAATCAGATGCTTGGAAATAGTAAAGGATTAGAGACCACTTTTTTCTCAGCTAATCAGATGGAAGAAAGTGAATGGACACCATTATTTTTTATAGATCAGAGACAATTAATTGTTAACGATAGAATAACAAGTATTCATATTGTACATAGAAAAAATCAAATGCTGCTCCCGTTTGTAGAAACAATGGAGGCAATGGGCTTTCAGGTAAAATCGGATGATGATATATTTTATGTGTCAAATACAAAAGAACAATACACCTTTTTCTTAAACCAGCCAATTTTTACTCATAATGGAACTGATTTTGGATTGCTTGAAAATCCATTGTATGAGGAAATTGCAGGTGTTTATATAACAAATAAGACATTGCAAACGATTTTCCGTGTTTCAATTATAGAAGAACAACTATCTATTGTGCTGAAGAACGATAGTCAAGGAAAATGACATAAAAAAAAGCCCTGCAACTTTTGCAGGGTCCTTCTATATCCTATAAGGATAGAAGGTAAAGGGAGAGGAGAAACCGGAGGAAGAACTTATGGGGAAACGTAAGTCTTCTCCGCGGTTGGCAACAACATCCTCGAATGATGTTGTTACTAGTATTATTTCCACAATTAGGATTGATATACGTTTAAATGGATTCTTTTTTCAAAAATCTGATGTATGTTGTGATTGGATATTTTGTATCTGTATGTTAGGATAAAAAAGTAAATTAAATCAAAAGTGCTGTGGTGATAGGATGAGAGTAGTTTCAGGCAGCTGCAAAGGAATTGCATTGAAAGCTGTTCCGGGTAATTCAACCAGGCCAACAACAGATAAAGTAAAAGAAGCCATGTTTAATATGATTGGTCCTTATTTTGATGGGGGACGGGGTCTTGACTTATTTGCCGGAAGCGGTGGTCTTGGTATTGAAGCATTGAGCAGGGGATTGGATCAGATAATTTTTGTTGACCGCGATGGAAAAGCCATTCAAACCATTCGTGATAACATACATAAATGTGGTCTTGAGGATAAGGTTGAGGTATATCGAAATGATGCCGAAAGAGCTATTAAAGCGGTATCAAAAAGAAACCTTTCATTTCATTTTATTTTTCTCGATCCACCATACAAGAAACAACAACTCGAAAAGCTTTTAGAAATGATTAGTGGACATAATCTACTAGACGATGAGGGAGCAATTATTTGTGAGCATGGTTCTGATATTGAATTGCCCCAAATGATAGGAAACTTCAATAAATATAAACAGGAAAAATATGGAATAATTGCTATCTCCATTTATGGCTATAGGAGAGGATAGGGGGATATCATGGAAAGAATTGCAATTTGTCCAGGTAGTTTTGACCCGGTAACAAATGGGCACATTGATATAATAACAAGAGGTGCACGTATATTTGATAAACTATATGTAGTAGTATTGAACAATGGCTCTAAGAATCCTTTGTTTACAGCTGAGGAAAGAGTGGCTTTAATAAAAGAAGCAACTAAGGAGATACCGAAAGTGGAAGTAGAATCCTATAGCGGTCTTTTAGTGGATTATGCTAAAAAGGTCGGTGCCATTGCCAATATTAGAGGATTACGGGCAGTATCTGATTTTGAATATGAAATGTCTATTACTGCGATGAATCGGGTATTAGACCAAAATCTTGAAACATTTTTTATTATGACGAGAAATCAATATTCCTTTTTGAGTTCCAGTATCGTAAAGGAAGTGGCGCGTCACGGTGCAGATATTTCAGAGCTTGTACCAGAAGTAGTAGAGATTGCTTTAAAAAGAAAATACTCAGGCAGTAATTAATATAAAGTATTATTAAAGACGAGTACTAAAATGAGTGCTCGTCTTTAACTATTTTTAGTAAAAACCATTCTTTTTGCGTAGATAACGACATACAGTGCAAGCATAGCAATTGTTATGACAGATCCCAATTCAGCCCAACTGGCCATATTGGTATAAAATGGAGAGTCTTCATGAAGAAAACTGACCGGTAATGTGTTGGATGGCTGTTCATTTTCATTGATGCGTTCATATACCGGCCCCCAAAGAATCAGAGTATAGAAGGCGGCAAAAAGACCATGAATAATTCTGGCGAAGAAAAAGGGCTTAAAATCGATATCCGTTTGAGCTAAAATACTGGCAACCTGTGCCTGGACACTAAAACCGCAAAAGCCAAGAATAAGACTTGTGACAATAGCTTGCTCCATTAATGTTGCTTCCTGTATTAGACTGATTAACTGACTACCTAATGTAATTTCAAATAATCCAGAAAAGAATGGAATACTTAATTCCGCTGGGAAATGAAAGATTAATAAGACAATCTCAAAGGCCTCGGCGAAAAAAGCTGTAATATGAAGATGAAATAACAGCTTGTTAATGACTGAAAATAAAATGATAAAGCCACCAATCATTAATAAAGTCTGGACAGAAGACATAACTGCGTCTCCCAGCAGCTTTCCGATTGGACGATTATCTTTTATTCTCGTTCTGTGGAGCTCGGATAAAGCTACCCTAATTGAAATTTGTTTTTTTTCTTGTTCTCTTTTTGACTCTCTATTTCCATAAAACCGCATAATTAAACCAACTGTTAGATTGCCTAAATAATGTGCTAACGCTAAGATAATACCAAGCTTGGCATTATGAAAGAATCCTACAGACACAGCACCGAAGATGAAAAGCGGGTTAGAGGAATTAGTAAATGAGACAAGACGTTCAGCTTCTGTTTTTGTGATCTGCCCTTCTTGCCGAAGTCTTGCAGTCAATTTGGCACCTGCAGGGTAGCCTGAGGCCATACCCATTGCTAATGCAAAACCGCCAACTCCTGGAACTCGGAATAACGGTCTCATAAAAGGTTCTAGTAAAATACCAATAAATTTGACAACACCAAAGCCAATTAACATCTCAGATACAATAAAAAAAGGCAGAAGTGAAGGAAACACAATTTGAAGCCACATATCCAATCCTCGAAGTGACGCGGAAACTGCTTCTTGAGGAAAGGCTATAAGCGAAAACGCCATAAATAATGCAGCAGAGGCTAAAAAAATAGTTTTTAATTTGGAACGGAACACTTGCTTTCCTCCCTCAAGTTTAACGAATTGTTTAACAGAATCATTCAATGGTAAAATAATATAGAGTTTTATTTGTATTCGGTCTTGTCCTCATATAATTCAATATACTCATAGAAGATTAAAATAGACCATAAGATTATATACCGCAGGTGGTGGAGGGGATTTTTTTGGGTCGTCCCAAAATTGGTTTGGCGCTTGGTTCGGGGGGAGCACGAGGGTTTGCTCATCTTGGTGTTATTAAAGTATTAGTTGAAAATGGAATTCAAATTGATTATATAGCCGGGAGCAGCATGGGGTCACTAGTTGCCTGTTTTTACGGCGCAGGTATAGAAATGGATCGTCTTTACAAGCTTTCAACGGCATTTAAGAGAAAGTATTATTTGGATTTTACAGTTCCGAAAATGGGTTTTATTGCTGGTAAACGTGTGAAGGAACTTATTCGTGTTTTTACAAAAGGCAAACATCTGGAAGAATTGATGATACCCGTGTCGGTAGTGGCAACTGATTTAATGACAGGAGAAAAGGTTGTCTTTCAAAAAGGACCAATTGCTGAAGCTGTTAGGGCAAGTATTTCAATACCAGGTATTTTTGTTCCAGAAAAACAAAATGGGCGCCTTCTGGTTGACGGCGGTGTGGTTGACCGCGTACCTGTATCAGTTGTTAAGGAGATGGGAGCAGATATTGTTATTGGCGTAGACGTTTCGCGTGTAAAAACAAATGCAGACATTTCGACCATCTATGATGTCATTATGCAAAGTCTGGATATCATGCAGATGGAACTTGTTGAGTACAGACAGATTGCTTCGGATATTATGATTCGACCGCGAGTGGAAGAATACAGTTCAAGGGCATTTACAAATATAGATGAAATGATTCTAAAGGGTGAAGAGGAAGCCAAAAAACATCTAGATGAAATTAAGAGAATCGTGGGTGACTGGGAGGAGATTCACAAGGAATGAAAAAAATTAAAATGATACGGATTCTTCTTGTTTTTGCTGTTTTTTTGCTAGCTTCTTCCTTTTATTATCTTCCTTACTATATTTCCAAGCCAGGTATGGCAAAGGAGCTAGAGCCGATTATTGAGGTTGAAGATGGATATGAGGAAGAAGGGAAGTTCATGCTTACAACAGTTAGAATGGGAAGAGCCAACATTTATTCCTATCTATCTGCAAAGTTGATTGATTATAGAGAAATCTATCCTATCGAGTATGTTAGAGGGGAGAATGAAACAGATGAGGAATATAATATCCGACAATTGCATCTAATGAATTCCTCGAAAATTGCTGCAATTGAGGTTGCATATAAAAAAGCGGGAATCCCAGTAGATTTTAAGTATAACGGGGTTTATGTTTTGCATGTTGTTCCTGACATGCCTGCAGAGGGAAAGCTGGAAGCTGCCGATCGAATTTTTCAAATAGATGGAAAGGAATTTCATTCTTCTGAAGAATTTATAAAGTATGTCAGCAGTTTAAAAGCAGGTGAACAAATTAAGCTGACATATGAAAGAAATAATGAAATTAATCATGTGAATATACAGGCAGAGGCCTTTAAAGATGATGAGAATAAAGAGAGAATAGGGATTGGGATAGGGCTTGTGGATGATAAAGAGTTAATTGTAAAACCAAATGTAAAGGTTAAAACGGATGAAATTGGCGGTCCTTCTGCCGGGTTTATGTTTTCTCTTGAAATCTATAACCAATTAACAGAGTCTGATTTAACAAAAGGTTATGAAATTGCAGGTACTGGTACAATTTCTCCTGACGGGACAGTTGGGAAAATTGGCGGAATTGAACAAAAAGTAATTGCAGCAGATAATGCTGGAGCAGATATTTTTCTTGCACCTAATGAAAATGGTGCAAAAGATTCTAACTATCAAGCGGCTGTCCGTACAGCAGAGGATATTGGAACGGAAATGAAAATCATACCGGTTGATACATTTGATGATGCTATTACGTATTTGGAAAACTTGCAGCCCAAAAAATAAAGCGACTAGATCGCTTTATTTTTTTGCTCATTTCTATCATCTTGAATATAAATGGGCTGCTGCATAAATTCCAATTCAATCGCCTTTTGTCTATAAGGTTCAGGCAATCCCATTGCGTAAATCCTTGCTGCTTTTGTGTCCGTCTGAATTTGTTGATTCGTAAAAGATGACCGCTTTGAAATAATGGGAATAGGGCAAACCTTTTTTAATTGGTTTAAATACATTCGTCCAGTTTCTGTCATTCCAAGCAACCGTAAGTATGACACTTCATTCGTTTCTGTCATTTCATTTTTAGTTGAATGAGTGAGAATATGTGTCAATGTTCTTTGCAAACGGGTCCATGTATATCGTTTTGTTTTTAACTTTTCCATGAATTCCGGAAATGTTTCACATTTAATAGCAAGTGACAGCAGGCGATTTTCGATTCCCTCCTCTACTTCATAGATTTTTTTTAACTCAGTTGGGCTTAATTGCAGCAGATTGAGTTTCAGATAGGGCCAGTACATATTCCAGTTATGAAAAGCGCCGAAGTCATGAAGATAATTTTGTAATCCTTCATATGTATCTATCGGAACATACGAATGGATCGCAGTGATATCGTCCTTGTTTGAAAAAAGTGCTTTACGTATGCTTGTAGCACTAGCAATTGATGCAGAAGCAAAATGTTGATCATGGTAATTGGCACTTTTTCTGGCAATGGTTACCATTTTGACAGGATACTCACTTTTTTCAGCAGCTTTCACATACTGAAAGCCAAGAATATTATTGGGTAAACTTAGGTCAATTCCATTTTCCTCCGGTTCTAATGCTTGAAATGCCAGTGATAAGGCTTTTGGATAGCTGTACCCTTTGCCCATGAATTGTTTAATTTCATGATTATAAAGGTCTTTGTATTTTTCAAGGAACTGATAGGTATGATAAAAGTCTTCTATGTTACCTGATTCACTGCCAAAACAAATCGTATCACAGCCGGCTGCGACTAAAAGTGAAACGGCACCATAGGCAAAGGTATCAGCTTTTTGGACCGCAAAAGAATAAGGGAGCTCAAAGACTAGGTCAACACCGCTCTTTAGTGCCATTTCAGTCCGAGCCCATTTTGATACAAGAGCGGGTTCGCCTCTTTGTAAGAAGTTTCCGCTCATTGCTGCAATGACTATATCAGCGCCAGTCTCCATTTTCGCCCGTTCAATATGATAGGCGTGGCCATGATGGAAAGGGTTATATTCAACAACAACTCCAACTGCTTTCATTTTATCAATACTCCTTTGTTTTTTATCAAGCTCGAGCGCTTTTGAGTTCAGGATTTTTTTACCATTTTAATCTAATTTGTGGATGTAAACAACTAATTGGGGTAAACTAATGAAAGTACGTATAAATGTTTGGAAACAGCAGTTTTACTGTAAAGAAATAATATTGACAAATAATTATATGAAAGCTATAATTACCTTTGTTGCCTTGGGGTGATTCGAATGAAATGGACTTTAAGTCAGTTACAGAAACATCGAAGTAAGGAATTTCCAATAGATGAAATGGTTCATGCTGATGAAATAATGAAAATCGATCCGTCGATTCGTAAGGTTTTGCCGATGCATATTACCGGCTACGCCGATATTAGTTCATCAAAAATTACATTTCATTTAAAGATAAACGGTTATTTAATTCTTCCTTGTTCTCGTACGTTAGTTGACGTGAATTATCCAATTAATGTTGAAACAACCGAAACTTTCCTTCTGAATGGCTACGATTACGAAAGCGATGAGGAGGTTCATCAAGTAAAAAATGATGTAATTGACGTGATGCCGATTATACATGAAATTTTATTACTTGAAGTACCAATGCAAGTTTTTTGTGAAGACAGCACGGAAGAAGGTGCTCCTCAATCTGGTAAAGATTGGGAAGTAATTCATGAGCATGATAAGAAAGAAAAAATTGACCCTCGTCTAGCTGGGCTTGCTAAATTTTTTGATCAGGATGATCAAACTTCTGATACATAATCAGAAGGAGAAAAGAAGCAGTTGAAGACATAGATGATTGGTCTTCGCAACTTTCTTAATACTCTTTAAGGAGGTGGGAATAATGGCTGTACCTTTTAGAAGAACATCAAAAACTGCGAAAAGAAAACGTCGCACACATTTTAAATTACAGGTGCCAGGTATGACAGAATGCCCAAACTGTGGTGAAATGAAACTTGCTCACCGCGTATGTAAAGCATGCGGAACATACAAAGGCAAGGAAGTAGTTAACGACTAATTTTTCCATGTAAAATGAAAGCACAAGAACCTATAGGTTCTTGTGCTTTTGTTATTTTAGCTATTAATATAAAGTAGAAAATGATAAATCTATATAAAAATTAACTGATGATAGGGGAAACAGAAATGGAACCGTATTTGATTCAAAAGCATTCGGACGGACTGCTAGTATTTACAATTAATAGACCAGATAAGCGAAATGCAATTAATGATGAAATTATAAATGGATTGGCAGAAGCTGTACAGATTGCTAATGAAAAGGATGTAATTGCATTTGTTATTACGGGATCCGGTGACAAAGCCTTTTGCTCTGGCGGAGACTTGTCTGAATTTCATCAATTACATACTGAACAGGAGGCATATGGAATGCTTTCGAAAATGTCGCAAATATTAACGGAGGTATTTCTTTTACCCAAGCCGACTATTGCTTTGTTAAATGGAACGGCAGTTGGGGGCGGCTGTGAACTGGCGGCCGCCTGTGATTTTCGGATTGCTAGAAGGGGGATAAAAGCAGGTTTTATCCAAGGTACGTTAGCTATTACAACTAGTTGGGGAGGAGGGACAATGATCCTTGAAAAATTACTTCCATCAAAAGGGTTTAAAATGTTGATGGAAGCAGGCCTCTATTATACTGAAGAATTACAAGAGCTTGGTTTTGTAGATTATTTGTATGAAGGAAATTCTAACGAAGGACTGCAAACTTTTGTACATAAAATGTTAAAGATTGATCCTAGTGTAACTTCTTCCTATAAAGAAATGATGGTAAGAAAATGGAAAGAGAGTGGGGTAATTGAAAGAATTGAAGCCGAAGTAAGACGCTGTGCTGTGTTATGGGAAAAAGATGCCCACCATATACAAGTAGAAAAATTCCTTAATAAAAAGTAAAGTTTAAGAAATCACTGAAAACTGAGATGATGTCAGTCTATCTTTTCTAGTAGAAGCATATGTATGAATAAAAAACACTAGGAGGGATTTTCAGATGTCAACTACACGACAGGATGCCTGGACACAGGATGAGGATTTGCTTCTTGCTGAAGTTGTACTTCGTCATATTCGTGAAGGTGGAACACAGCTTCAAGCTTTTGAAGAGGTTGGAAAACGGCTTTCGAGAACAGCAGCAGCATGCGGTTTTCGCTGGAATTCATCGATTAGAAAGCTGTATAAGTCCGGTATTGAATTGGCAAAAAAACAACGCAAGGATGCAAAAAGAAGCCCTAACGTAAAACATGATGCTAACAATCAAGGGATAGAACCTGCCTATATTCCTCCTGTAAAGACAAAAGAAATATCCCCGCCTGTTTTAAAGGAAGTAACGTTTGAAGATTTAATAGGCTACTTGAACAAATTATATGATCGAGCACAAAATTCAACTGATTATCAAGAAAGTCTGTCGCTATATGAACAAAAAATGAAGGTACTTGAACAGAAAATACAAGATATTACAGCGGAAAACGATCGATTATCAAAGGCGCTATATGAAATGGAGCATGATTATAAGGCTTTGATTGAGATAATGGAAAGAGCCCGTAAAATGGTTGTGTTAAAAGAAGAGGAATTTGCTCAGAAGGTTCGCTTTCAAATGGATAGAAATGGAAATTTAGAAAAGCTTGATAAATAAAAAACAAGCGGACAATGCTTTGTCTGCTTGTTTTTCTTATTTATACTTTTGCTTCCTTCACACCGTCCGGATGCCAGATGAGTGGATTTTCTCCTAAATCACGATCCATGTCATAGTTGACAGATTGAAAGCCCATTTTCTCCCAAAAGCTTCTTGATTTTATTCTTGGATTGGTTTTAATCGGCATCTTAAATCCTTTAGCAAATTCCACAAGGGCAGTTCCATAGCCTTTTCCTTGATATTCTGGAAGAACTTCGAGTTTCCAAATTTCTAAATAATCTACTGGAGGTTCAAAATAACGATTATATTTTGCATTTACTTGATATACGCTCATCCTCGCAACAAGCTTATCCCCAAAATAAATGCCGTAAAATGGTGATTCACTGTCATTTTCAATAATATTTGCTTCAAGATCCTCGCTCATTGATAGTTCTTGAATTCCATATTCTTTAAATTTCTTAAATTCTTCAAGTGTTTTGTAATTTACTTTTAGTTTATTAATTTCTATCGACATTTAAACCTTCCTCCTTTTCAAGCAAAAATATCATGTTAATGGTTTTAAATGAATACGTATAGTAATAAAGTCTTTAGTAAATTTGTAAAATTAAAAATGTTTACAATTTTTATTATATACTATTTATTTGTAAAATTCCTCCGTGTGGAAAGTAAACGGTTACAAAAATATTCAATGACTGAATGATATCGAAAGGGGAACACAATGAGTGAAATAAAAGCAGTTATGGCGGGGACGGTGCTGATGATTCAAGTAAACCAAGGAGAGCATATTTCAGCCGGGCAGGAGGTAGTTATTTTGGAATCAATGAAAATGGCTATCCCGATTGAAAGCCTTGAATCAGGTGAAGTGACCAAAATCTTTGTAGCAGTCGGCGATTTTGTTAATGAAGGTGATGTATTAATGATTATTAAATAAATGGAAAGGAGGAGGAATATGTCTTCCATTCAATCGTTAATAAAGATATTGCAACAAAGAAAACAAAAACTTGAAGCGGGCGGGCAGAAAAAATATCATGATAAGCTTTCATTACAAAACAAGCTTTTTGTTCGAAGACGTCTCGAATTATTATTTGACAAAGGACAATACGAAGAGGATGGAAAATTTGCTAATTGTCTTAATGATGAGCTTCCAGCTGACGGTGTTGTGACAGCGATAGGGAGGATCCATGGTCGTACTGTTTGTGTAATGGCAAATGATTCAACTGTCAAGGCAGGCTCATGGGGTGCTCGTACAGTTGAAAAAATTATCCGTATTCAAGAAACGGCTGAGAAAATGAAAGTGCCTATTCTTTATTTAGTTGACTCAGCAGGTGCGCGAATTACAGATCAATTAGAAATGTTTCCGAATAGAAGAGGAGCAGGGAGAATTTTTTATAATCAAGTGAAGCTATCGGGAATGGTTCCTCAAGTTTGTTTATTATTTGGTCCATCAGCTGCTGGAGGAGCCTATATTCCAGCTTTCTGTGATTTAGTTATTATGGTTGATCAAAATGCCTCCATGTACTTAGGTTCTCCTAGAATGGCAGAAAAAGTGATTGGCGAAAAGGTGAGTTTAGAGGAAATGGGCGGGGCTAGGATGCACTGCACAATAAGTGGATGCGGTGATATATTAGCGGAAAACGAAGAAGAAGCTATAAAGCAAGCGAAGCAATACTTACGTTATTTCCCTGCTAATTATCAAGAAAAACCTTCAATAATAGCAGGAACGGCTCCAAAAGAAGGTTCCTGCTTAGAGAATGTGATTCCAACCAATCAAAATATCCCATTTAATATGTATGATTGTATTGACTCAATCGTTGATAAGGGAAGTTTTTTTGAAATAAAAAAGTTGTTTGCAGCTGAACTAATTACTGGATTAGCAAGGCTTGATGGAAAAGTAGTAGGTATCATTGCTAATCAACCAAAGGTAAAAGGCGGCGTATTGTTTGTTGATTCAGCAGATAAAGGTGCAAGATTTATCACCCTTTGTGATGCATTCCATATTCCGCTTTTATTTTTAGCTGATGTTCCAGGCTTTATGATTGGGACTAAGGTAGAAAAAGCGGGAATTATACGTCATGGCGCAAAATTCATTGCAGCTATGAGTTCAGCCACTGTGCCTAAAATTTCTGTTATTATACGGAAAGCGTATGGCGCAGGTCTTTATGCAATGGCAGGACCGGGCTTTGAGCCAGATTGCTGTGTGGCTCTTCCGACTGCCCAGATTGCAGTAATGGGACCAGAGGCTGCCGTTAATGCGGTTTATTCGAATAAATTAAATGAAATAAAAGATTCAAAAGAAAAACATGCGTTTATACTTGAGAAGCAGAAGGAATACCAGGACACAATTGATATCTATAAATTAGCAGCTGAGCTTATTATAGATGATATTGTTGCACCTAATGATTTACGAAATTTCCTTGTAACCCGCTTTGCCTTGTATGAAACGAAGGAAATGACATTTAGCAGCAGGAAGCATCCTGTATACCCTGTATAATTAGGCAACACCCGTTATGCTTGAATAATGACGGGTGTTTTTATATTTCAATCTTCTATACGAAAGGATAGTAAATCCTTTATAATAAGGAGATAGGTTCTGAGTATTTTTGTTGAGGCAAAGAAAGGGTTAAGGGAATCGTTTATGAAAATAGGAATTATTGGTGGCGGATCTATTGGTTTATTATTTGCCTATTATTTACATATTGATCATTCTGTTTGTTTATATGTTCGCTCTAAAGAGCAAGCAGAAGAATTGCAGAAAAATGGGTTATTTTTAGAACGCGACGGAGTGAAAAAACATATAAATCTGGATGTCAAATTCGTATCTGAATGGTGCGGGGAAGAAGATGCAACCTTTATTGCTGTTAAACAATATCATTTACCGGATTTAATAGGACAGCTGTCTTTATTCAGTCATCCCGGAAGAGGCCTGTTATTTTTGCAAAATGGTATGGGGCATTTAAAAATGATTGAAAAACTACACGGGGACATCTATGTAGGAACGGTTGAACACGGTGCATTGAAGATTAACTCGAATAATGTTCTGCATACGGGTATTGGTGTGACAAAGCTTGCTCCATTTCGCCGTTCCATGGCTAAAATGCAGAATTTATTAAATCATATACAAAAAGAAGAATTTCCTTTTCTAATAGAAGCAGATTATGAAAAAATGCTTTTGAAAAAGCTGGTAGTTAATGCTGTAATCAATCCATTAACGGCCATATTGCAGGTTAAAAATGGTGAACTTATCCAAAATCCTCATTACTTTCAAATGGTGAAACAAATTTTTGCTGAAATTGAAAATAGTTTATGTTTCCAAAATAAGGAGGGTTATTTTCAAAACGTTATTGCTGTCTGTGAGAAAACAGCACATAACCAGTCATCTATGCTTCGTGATTTAATGGAGAATCGCCCTACAGAAATAGATGCGATACTTGGGTTTATTTTGGAGAAAGCAGCAGAAAGAAAAATAAACACTCCTATCATTCAATCTTTTTATCAGGCGGTTAAAGGGAAGGAGTATAGAGCGGGGGAGTAAAAACGTGACAGGATTCTTTTCTTCAATTATTGCAACATTCGTGACTATTCCGTTACTTGGGTATATAATCGTGTTTGTAACATGTAAGCTTGTTACAAAACAGCATCGGAAGTCAGTAAGAATGGCGATTGATGTGACAACGCTATTATTAATATTAGCAGTACACTATTTTATCATAGCCATTTGGGATATCTCTTTACTATGGGTTATTCTTCTAATCATGCTTTTTGTAGCAGTTATATTTGTCATTGTGCATTGGAAAATAAAACACGACATTCAGTTTTCCATCGTTTTTAAAGGATACTGGCGATTCAATTTTTTGCTGTTTAGTTTTTTTTATATTATTTTAATTGTATACGGACTCTTTTATCGTGTTAGTATGTCTGTTTCAATGTCATAATTTTGTTTGTAGAAAGGAAGTCTTAAATGGAGATGTTAAATCTCGAGCTGCCGTCAACCAATCGGTTTGCAACTGGTTACCTAGCCGGCGCACCTGAGATACAACGTTTTTTTCACTATCAATATCAGAATGTGTCTGATTATAAGGAAAGAATAATTGAGTTAGAAAAACGAACATTCATGAGAGAAGCATTGGCTTCATGTATAGAAAAATATATGGAAGGTTTTCCAACCTCTAATAAAGTATTCGAATCATTACAAAAATTAGCACAACCTAATAGTGTTGTCGTAATTGGCGGGCAACAGGCTGGAATCTTAACTGGTCCGTTATACTCCATACATAAGATTATTTCTATCATTGTACTAGCAAGACAAAAGGAAGAGGAACTTGGGGTTCCTGTTGTTCCCATCTTTTGGATTGCCGGAGAAGATCATGATTATCAAGAAGTTAATCATATTTATATGGAAAATGAAGGGAAAGTTCAAAAAATAGTCTATCCTGAAAAAATTCTTGAAAGGAAAATGGTTTCAGATATTTCTATTAATCAAGACTTATGTTTGGATTGGGTGGAACAAATCATTGAAATATTAGGTGAAACGGATCACACAAATGAACTGCTGGCTTTTTTGAGGAAGGCTGTTACCCAATCAGCAACCTTTGTTGATTTTTTTGCTCATATGGTAATGGAGTTATTTAAGGATTATGGCCTGCTGGTGATTGATTCTGGTTATACAGGCCTTCGCTTTCTTGAAAAAGAAATCTTGATTTCGCAGATTAAACAAGCGGCTAGTATAACCAATCATGTGAAAGAAATGCAAGCAGAACTTGAAAAGGAAGGTTTTTCTCAATCGATAGATATTAGCAGGCATGCTGGCAATATTTTTTATTATGATGAGAAATATAAGGAAAGAATTCTACTTGAATATAATCCAGAAGAAAAAGAATTTATTGGTAAAAACGGAGCGATAACATTCACGATTGAGGAATTATTGCAAATTGCCTCCGAATTCCCGTGGAAATTAAGTAATAATGTAGTGACTCGGCCTCTTACACAGGAATTACTGTTTCCAACTCTTGCTTTTATTGCAGGTCCCGGGGAAATTGCTTATTGGGCTGAATTGAAAAAAGTCTTTGAAAGTTATTCGATAAAAATGCCGCCCATTGTTCCTCGTTTAAACATAACACTTGTTGACCGGTCGGTTGAAACGGATCTCGATGAATTGGGATTATCTCTTGAGACTGTACTGATTACTGGAGCGGAAAAGCAAAAAGAAGAGTATTTATCTTCAGTTAAAGATAAAGAGCTCGATATTCTATTTCATGATACGAAAGAGCAGCTGCTTGGGAGTTATCGCTTAATTAGAGAGCGTATTGATAGTGGACTTTATCCGCTATTAGAAAAAAACCAGGCTCTACTGCTCAAGCAGATTGAATTTATGGAAGGAAAAGTAGACAATTCGTTACAAGAGAAACATCAAGTGATTCTGAATAAATTTAGCAGAGTAAATAATAAGTTGAGACCTTTAAATGCTCCGCAGGAACGAATCTTAAATGCTGTTTCCTATATGAACCAGTATGGCATTCCTTTTCTAGCTGATTTAGCGAGCCTTTCCTATTCGTTCGATGGAAAGCATAAAGTGATAAAGATTTAACTTTATTCAGTAGAAATCCCCCACTTCTAAAGTTAAGGGATGAATGCAAAAAGCTCTCTGATTCAGTAGGGGTTCAAGCCCCGGGTGAATAAAGTTAAGCCTTCGGCGAGCCTTGCGACTTTTTAGAGGTAGTTTATCGAACGAGCTCGATAAAAATCTGAGCGCAAATTCGACGAGACGAATTTGATTCTATTCGAGACTTTTCCCTAGTGGAAAGGTCTATTTTTTTGTTTTCAAAAAAAATCATTTAATGTGCTCTTTTAGAAGGATTTTATTCCATAGGGGAGAATTACTTAAAAATAAGTGGTGGAAAGTGGAGGGATGTGGTAAAGTAATTTTAGAAAGTGGGGGTAGTAGGTATGTTTATGGGCGAATATCATCATACCATTGATGTAAAAGGTCGTTTGATTGTACCTGCTAAATTCCGTAATGATTTAGGCGATTTGTTTATATTAACTCGTGGTCTTGATCAATGTTTGTTTGGTTACCCGCTTAGTGAATGGGAGATTATTGAAGAGAAATTGAAGAATCTTCCTTTAACAAAAAAAGATGCCCGTGCATTTACTCGTTTCTTTTTCTCTGGTGCTACTGAATGTGAATTGGATAAACAAGGACGAATTAATATTGCGACTCCGCTTATAAATTACGCAAATCTAGAAAAAGAATGTGTTGTATTAGGCGTTTCCAATCGAATTGAAATATGGAGTAAAGATATTTGGGACGAGTATTTCAGCGAATCAGCGGATTCTTTTGCTGATATTGCAGAAAATATGATAGGGTTTGATATATAATCAGGAATGGATATTATGTAAGAATAATTTCCTGATCTTTTCGATTGGAAGGTGGACACTGATGTTTAATCACAAAACTGTATTATTAAATGAAACTGTAGAAGGCTTAAATATAAAACCTAATGGAATATATGTAGACTGTACACTTGGAGGAGCCGGTCATAGTGAATTGATTCTCTCGAAGCTCTCAGAAACAGGGAAATTGTACGCTTTTGATCAAGATCAAAGTGCTATTGATCATGCAAAAGTCAAGCTAGCTCAATATGGAGAGAAACTGTCAATTATTAAGAGCAATTTTCTTCATTTAAAGGAAGAGCTAGAGAAACTAAATGTATATCATGTAGATGGAATTTTATACGATTTAGGTGTTTCTTCCCCACAACTTGATAATCCCGAAAGAGGTTTTAGCTACCATCATGATGCCCCTCTTGATATGAGAATGGACAAGGATGCTGATGTTTCAGCTTTTGATGTTATTAATCAATGGTCTTATGAAGCGCTTGTTCGTATATTCTTTCAGTATGGTGAAGAGAAATTCTCCAAACAAATTGCTCGCAAAATCGAAACAGCTCGCGAGAACAAACCCATTGAAACAACAGGACAGTTAGTTGACATTATCAAGGATGCCATTCCTGCTCCGGCACGACGAAAAGGCGGTCATCCAGCAAAACGGATTTTCCAAGCCATTCGCATTGCTGTGAATGATGAGTTAGGTGTGTTTGAGAAATCATTAGAGCAGGCAATTTCTATTCTAAAGCCAGGTGGACGCATTAGTGTGATAACATTCCACTCGCTTGAGGATCGAATTTGTAAGGTTACCTTTAAAAAGGCAAGTGAAACACCTGATTTGCCCCCTGGACTGCCAATTATTCCAGAGGAGTATCAACCTGTCTTAAAGATAATCACAAGAAAACCAATCGTACCTATGGAAGAGGAATTATTAGAAAATAATCGGGCCAGATCAGCTAAGCTTCGTATAGCTGAAAAACGATAACAATACGAAACATTTAAATGAACAAATTGGAGGGGGATATGAATGACTAATTTAGCAAGACAGCTTCGACAGGAGCAAAGGGAGCAGCAAACAATAAAGGCTCCAAAAGCTCCGAAGAAAAAAGTACAACAGAAGAGATGGTTTTCTCCTGGTGAAAAGATTTTAGGAATTACATTTGGAGCGCTGGTTTGTTTTGGATCCATTCATATCATCTCCAATCAAGCATCCATTTACGAACTTAATGCAGAGATTCAAGATACGAAAGAAATGATCCGAGAACAACAAAAGTCGAATAGTGATTTATCGATTCAAGTAAGCGAACTAAGCCAGTATGATCGAATCAAAGAAAAAGCAAGAAAGCTTGGCCTTGAATTAAATGATCAAAATGTTAAGGTTGTGCAGGATTAATGATAAAAAAACAACGAAATATTAATTTTGGAGCAGCTATATTATTTCTAATATTTAGCGTGCTCTTTTTTGTCTTACTGTTCCGTTTTTTCTTTATCCAGGCAACGGGAGAAGTTAAGGGACAGGTGCTGGCTGCAAAAGCTGAACAGCAGTATACAAATTCAACTAAAATTGAAGCAAAACGAGGGACAATATACGACCGGAATGGTGAGGTAATTGCAGAAGATAGAAGTTCTTTTAGCTTAATTGCTATTCTTGATGAAGACATGACAACGGACTTGGATAAACCTAATCATGTCGTTGATTTAAAGAAAACGGCTAGTGAACTGGCAAAGTTTATTGATTTAAAAGAGTCGAAAATATTTGCTATTTTAAATGATGGAAAGGAAAAAGGACGATTTCAAGTAGAGTTCGGTGCAGCCGGGCGTGATATCTCCTATGAAACAAAAAATAAAATCGAAAAGCTAGAACTTCCTGGTATTGCTTTTACAAGAACAATGAAAAGATTTTATCCAAATGGAATTTTTGCTTCACATGTCATTGGTTATACAGAAACAAAAGAGGACAAAAATCATAAAACAGCGATTGTTGGCAAATTAGGCCTAGAGAAAAGTTTGAATGATGTGTTAACGGGTACAGATGGATCATTTAAATTTGAGAGTGATTTATGGGGCTATTTACTTCCTGATGGCAAAGAACAAATAACTCCTGCACGTGATGGAAAGGACGTCTATTTAACGATTGACCGTAAAATTCAAATTTTGCTTGAGGATGCGTTGAACAAAGTAGATAAAGAATTTAAACCTAAAAAAATGATTGCGATTGTAGCGGATGCAAAAACGGGAGAAATTCTTGCAATGGGACAGCGCCCTACTTTTGATCCAGAGACAAGGCAAGGCATTGAAAAAGGCTGGTATAATGAAGCGGTTGAAACATCATTTGAACCGGGCTCGACCATGAAGATTTTTACTCTTGCTGCAGCTGTAGAAGAAGGCGTATTTAATCCAAACGAGTACTATCAATCAGGAACCTATGCGGTAGATTCTAAGTCGAGAAAAGTACCGGACCATAATGGCGGAGGCGGATGGGGGTCCATTACCTACCTAGAAGGGGTACAGAGATCATCAAATGTTGCTTTTGCGAAGCTGGCGAATGAGAAGATGGGATTTGATACATTTAGAGAATATCTAACTCATTTTGGTTTTGATCAGCCGACAGGGATTGATTTACCAAATGAAACAAATGGAAAATTAGCTTATACCTATCCTATAGAAAAGGCAACCACATCATTTGGCCAAGGTACTGCGATTACTCCGATTCAACAGGTACAGGCAACTACTGCCGTTACGAATGGCGGAAACATGATGCAGACTCATGTTATTGATAAAATTGTTGATCCAAACACAGGTAAAACAATCAAAGATACAAAACCAGAGGTAGTCGGAACTCCGATTTCTGCAAAGACTGCTACTGAAGTAAGAGATTATTTAGAAACAGTCGTAACGGGTGAAAATGGAACAGGTAAAAAATACGCTATCGAAGGTTATGAAGTTACGGGGAAAACAGGGACTGCTCAGATTCCTGGCAAGGGAGGTTATTTAACAGGAGCAAGTAACTATATTTTTTCTTTCCTTGGGATGGCCCCAAAGGATGATCCAGAGTTGATTATGTATGTAGCGGTACAGCAGCCTGATTTAACGAATAACTCAGATGGCGCTGTTCCCGTGTCTATGATTTTTAATCCAGTTATGAAAAGCAGTCTCCAATATCTGCAAATTAAACCAAGCGGAGAAAAACCGGCTGAAATAGCAAAAGTTCCTAATGTAATCGGACTTTCTTCGAGTGAAGCATCTGATGTCTTGACAGAAAAGGGGATAAATCCAGTTATAGTTGGGAATAGTGCAAAGGTTGTTAGTCAAATTCCTGTCAAGGATGAAAAGCTTTTAGCTGGTGAAAGAGTTGTACTCAAAACAGATGGAGATTTAACCGTTCCTGATATGACAGGCTGGTCTATCCGTGATGTGATGAAAGTCGCTGAAGCAGCAAATCTTAAATTAAACTCAGTTGGAAATGGTTATGTTGTCAAACAAAATGTTAAGGAAGGCGCTGTCATAAAGGAAGGAGAATTTCTAATTGTTGAATTGAATGATCCTGAAACCATATTAAATCGAGAAAAAGAAGCTGAAGATGAAGAAGAAACGGACGAAGTAGAAGTGAAAGATTAACACAGGTGGATAGACTGACTGTCCGTCCGTTCTAATAGAAAAAGTACAAGCATATATTTGAACGAGCCATGTTGAAAGGGGGTTCGTTCTTTTTTATGCGTGTTTCAAATGTAACCGTCAGGAAGAGGTTGACAATTGTCTTACTAGTAGGGATATTTGTTTTCTTTATTATTGATATGCGTCTAGGATATGTTCAAATTTTATTGGGTGATGGACTGACTGAAAAGGCAAAAGGGTTGTGGAGCCGTAATATCCCGTTTGAACCAAACAGGGGAGAAATCATTGATCGAAATGGTGTCGCTCTTGCAACCAATATTAGTGCACCTACCGTATATGTTGTTCCGCGTCAAATAAAAAATCCTCAGGAGGCAGCGGAAAAACTAGCGGCTGTTTTAAATATGTCAACAGAAAAAGCCTATGAACTTATTATAAAAAAGACGAGCAGTGTAAAAATTCCAGAAGGAAGAAAAATTTCTCACGTTAAAGCAAAAGAGATTCGTGCCTTAGGGATTGATGGAGTTTATATTGGTGAAGATTCAAAAAGACATTATCCGTTTGGAAACTATCTTTCTCATGTATTAGGTTTTGCTGGAATTGATAATCAAGGTTTAATGGGATTAGAGCTTTATTATGATAAAGAGCTTAGCGGAACGGAGGGCTCTGTAAAATTCTATGCAAATGCAAAGGGAGAACGTATGAATGATATGGCGGATGACTATGAACCGCCAGTTGATGGTTTGGATTTAAAACTAACTATTGATTCGAAAATCCAAACGATTTTGGAACGTGAATTTGATAATGCTGAAGCTACTTATAATCCAGATGGTCTAATTGGGATGGCTATGGATCCGAATACAGGCGAAATATTGGCGATGTCCTCAAGGCCAAGCTTCGATCCTGCTGATTTTCGAAATGTAGAACCAGAGATCTACAATCGAAATCTTCCTATTTGGAGTAGTTATGAGCCGGGGTCGACCTTTAAGATTATCACATTAGCAGCTGCTCTAGAAGAGGGAAAGGTTGATTTGGAAAAAGAGGAGTTTCATGATCCAGGGTATGTTAGTGTCGGCGGTGCTAGATTGCGATGCTGGAAAAAAGGAGGGCATGGCAGCCAGTCATTTCTTGAAGTTGTCCAAAATTCCTGTAACCCCGGTTTTGTTGAACTTGGAGAAAGATTAGGAAAAGATAAACTCTTTGAATACGTAAAGAATTTTGGTTTTGGCGAGAAAACAGGGATTGATCTGCAAGGTGAAGGAAAAGGAATCTTGTTTAATCTTGAACGTGTCGGCCCGGTAGAACAAGCTACCACTGCATTTGGACAGGGGGTATCGGTTACACCGATCCAGCAGGTAACTGCTGTGTCAGCTGCAATCAATGGAGGGACCTTATATACACCGTATGTAGCTAAGGAATTGATTGATCCAACCACCGGGGAAGTGGTTATGAAAAAGAATCCGACGGCTAAGAGAAAAGTGATTTCAAATGAAACTTCAGCTAAAATTAGATATGCACTTGAAAGTGTTGTTGCCCAAGGAACAGGCGGGAAAGCATTTGTAGATGGTTACCGTGTCGGTGGAAAAACGGGTACCGCGCAAAAGGCGCAAAATGGGCGCTATCTGGAAAATAATCACATCGTATCATTTATTGGCTTTGCGCCGGCGGATGACCCGAAAATTGTGGTATATGTGGCAGTGGATAATCCAAAAGGAACTGTACAATTTGGGGGAACTGTAGCTGCGCCAATTGTTGGAAATATTATTGGTGACAGTCTTAGAGTAATGGGCGTGGAGCCAAGAAAAGAACAAATTGAAAAAGAATTGACCTGGATGGATACTCCAATGATTGTCGTTCCTGATTTAGTAGGTATCTCAAAAACGGAAATTCGAGAGCTCATGCTGAATTTAAAGATTGATGCAAGCGGAGATGGAGAAACAGTTGTAAAACAAACTCCAGAAGCAGGGGTCAAATTAAAAGAAGGTTCAACCATCAGACTTTATTTTGGAAATTCTCCAAATAAAAATGAGTAAATTGTAGTATCAAAGTGTCAATCAATCATATATTTCCTAGGGGCGGCTAGTTTTTTACGCTGCCCCTTTCATATATTTAACATATAGAATATTTTTTTCGCTTGAATAAAAATGAAAAATAGATTAATTGTCATTTATCATGTAAAATAGTATCGCACTTGTTTGTGAGTGAAACATATATGCATGACAATTTTGAGAGGATTTGAGTGATTTGAAATTACATACGATACTTCAATATTTGTATCCTTATCTGCCTGTTGATGGTGAAAATCCAGAGATTACATCAATTGAAAATGATAATAGAAAGGTACGACAGGGGGGTCTGTTCGTTTGTATTAAAGGTTATACGGTAGATGGTCATGATTTTGCGGAGTCTGCTGAAAAAAATGGTGCTGCTGCTGTTTTGGCTGAAAGGGAACTATCATTAAATATACCGGTAATTGTAGTCAAAAGTACAAAGCGGGCAATGGCATTATTATCAGACTTTTATTACGGGCATCCAACTCATATGCTGCATCTTGTTGGAATTACAGGTACAAATGGCAAAACGACAACAAGTCATTTAATTGAAAAAATCTTTGCTGACCAGGGTAAGAAAACAGGTCTAATTGGGACCATGTATACGAAGATTGCTGATGAAACGTATAATACGAAAAATACGACACCTGAGAGTTTGACTCTGCAAAAAACATTTAAGCAAATGGTTGATAGAGGTGTTTCTTCTGCTGTAATGGAGGTGTCCTCACATGCGCTGGTAGAAGGAAGAGTCCATGGCTGTGATTATGATGTTGCTGTTTTCACGAACCTCACCCAGGATCATTTAGATTACCATAAAACAATGGATGAATATCGTCAGGCGAAAGGACTGTTATTCTCACAGCTAGGAAATACCTTTAATAGTCAAAAACCTAAATTTGCTGTTTTAAATGCAGATGATAAAGTTAGTGAACAGTATATCATCAGCACTGCAGCAAGAGTAGTGACATATGGAATTGATCAAGAGGCTGATTTTTATGCGAAGAATATTCAAATAACAGCAGCTGGAACATCATTTGAATTATTAAGCCCGATTGGAACGTATACAATAAACATGAAGTTAATTGGTAAATTCAGTGTATATAATGTTTTAGCAAGTATAGCTGCTGCAGTTGTATCCGGTGTAGAAATGGATAGAATCATTGCGTCCATTGAGGAAGTAGAAGGAGTTTCAGGTCGTTTTGAAGCTGTAAATGCAGGGCAGGATTTTTCCGTTATTGTTGACTACTCTCATACACCTGACAGTCTTGAAAATGCCTTGAAAACAGTACGTCAGTTTGCACAGAAACGTATATTTGTAGTTGTTGGCTGCGGAGGGGATCGGGATAGAACAAAACGGCCGCTGATGGCAAAAATTGCTTGTGAATTAGCGACTGACCCTGTTTTTACATCAGATAATCCACGGAGTGAGGACCCGGAAGTAATTTTACGTGAAATGGAAGCAGGAGTCGCCGGCAAAATTTATAAAAGTATTACAGATCGTAAGGAGGCTATACGATATGCGGTCAACGAAGCTCGGCAGGGGGATGTCATATTAATCGCTGGAAAAGGACATGAAACATATCAGATAATAGGTAGGGAAATTCTTGATTTTGATGATCGACTTGTTGCAAAAGCGGCTATTGAGGAGAAGATGCAATGATGTTACTATATGATGATCTAGTTGAGTTATTTCCTAATAATAAGGGAGTATGTGATCCATCCTTACAGTTTTTAACGGTAACCTCCTATGCTAAAATCAATCAGCCTAAAGGAATCTTTATTCCATTATATAAGGATTCAGGAGAGTTAAAGGAAGCGATTGATCATGGTGCAATAGCTGCATTATGGGATGAAAAAGTGCCGCTTCCAACTTATACACCTAATCAATTTATTGTTTTTTATTGTAATGATTTACTGAAAGGTTTAAAAAAGATGATTGAATTATATCGAAAGAAGCAACAGGATATGGAAGAGGAACAGATCGAGCAGATGAGATTTTATTTATTACCGGAAACCAGTCTGAATGGAAATAAACAAACATATGATTTATCTGTAATGATGAATCAATTGGAGCAATTCATGAAAGACAGCTATGATGGGAGGGGAGAATAATGCAAGAGCAGGTTTTGTTTTTTACCATTTTACTAGGATTTCTCATAACCGTTTTACTATCTCCCTTTTTCATACCGTTTTTAAGAAGATTGAAATTTGGACAAAGTATTCGTGAGGAAGGACCGAAATCGCACCAAAAGAAAACAGGTACTCCGACGATGGGTGGAATCATGATTTTACTTTCCATTATTATTACTACACTTGTAATGACGGAGAAATTTAGTGATCCTACAATCAAGACATTTATTCTCTTGTTTGTCACGATTGGATTCGGTCTTTTAGGTTTTCTGGATGATTTTATAAAAGTGGCAATGAAAAGAAATCTGGGCTTAACATCGAAACAAAAGTTACTCGGTCAAATTATCGTTTCAATTATTGTTTATTTCTTATTAAAGCAAACTGATTTCTCAACATCTGTGGAGATTCCTTTTACTGATTATTCATTTGAACTTGGCTTTTTTTATGTTTTATTTATTGTATTCTGGCTTGTTGGGTTTTCAAATGCTGTAAATTTGACAGATGGACTTGACGGTCTTGTATCAGGAACTGCAGCTATTGCTTTTGGTGCATTTGCTGTCTTAGCATGGAATCAATCTAATTTCGAGGTGTCCATTTTCTCTATAGCTGTAGTCGGAGCGGTGCTTGGTTTTCTTGTCTTTAACGCTCATCCGGCTAAGGTGTTTATGGGTGATACAGGTTCATTGGCATTAGGAGGCGCCATTGCATCCATTGCCATATTAACAAAGCTTGAACTCCTTTTACTAGTTATTGGCGGGGTATTTGTTATTGAAACACTTTCAGTCATTTTGCAGGTGGTTTCATTTAAAACAACGGGAAAACGTATTTTCAGAATGAGCCCGCTTCATCATCATTATGAATTAGTAGGATGGAGTGAGTGGAGGGTAGTTGTAACCTTTTGGACTGCCGGTTTATTATTAGCCATTATGGGAATCTATATTGAGGTGTGGTTATAATTGAAAAAAATTAATTTATATACTCATAAAAAAATACTTGTTCTTGGTTTGGCAAAAAGTGGTGTTAGTGCTGCATTACTTTTACATAAGCTTGGTGCATTTGTAACTGTAAATGACTATAAGCCGTTATCGGAAAATCCTGAGGCTCAGGGGCTGCTTGAGCAAGGTATAAAAGTAATTTGTGGTGAACATCCGATAGAACTGCTTGAAGAAGGTTTTGAATTAATTGTCAAGAATCCAGGGATTCCATATCATAACCCAATGATTGAAGGGGCGATGAAAAGGGGGATTCCTGTCATTACGGAGGTTGAGCTGGCATCTCAAATTTCTGAGGCTCCGTTTATTGCCATTACAGGTACAAATGGAAAAACAACGACTACAACCCTTATTTATGAAATACTGAATGCAGGGCATAAATCTCCTCTTATTGCGGGAAATATTGGAACAGTTGCTTCTGAGGTTGCACAAGCAGCAAAGGTACATAATCAGATTGTTATTGAACTATCCTCGTTTCAGTTAATGGGAACTCCCAGCTTCAGACCTAGGATTGCTATATTAACTAATTTGTATGATGCTCATCTTGATTATCATGGGACAAGATTAGAATACGTGAAAGCAAAAGCAAATATAACTAAAAATCAAACGAGTGATGACTTTTTTATTGTGAATGCCGAGCAGGCTGATGTGATGAACATTGCACGAGGGTCGAAGGCTCAGATAGTCCCTTTCTCTGCTGTTAGAGAGCTTTCTTCAGGTGCTTATATAAAAGATGACTGGGTTATATTTAACGGCGAACAGATTATGAAGCGATCAGATATCCGCTTGCCTGGATCACATAACCTTGAAAATATATTATCCGCTGTAGCTGCTGCTAAGCTGTCAGGTGTTAATAATGAAGCAATATATCAAGTGCTCAACACTTTTACAGGTGTAAAACATAGGTTGCAATTTATTGATGAAGTGGATGGCAGGATGTTTTATAACGATTCAAAGGCGACAAACATACTTGCAACAAAAAATGCATTAGCCGCTTTTGATAAACCGATTATTCTGTTGGCAGGGGGGTTAGATAGAGGAAATGAATTTGATGAATTAATTCCTTCCTTTACTAATGTCAAGGCAATCATAACATTTGGGCAAACAGCGAAAAAATTAGAAGACGTTGCGACAAAGACTGGAATAAAAACAATTAGACGTGTCGATAATGTTGGAAAAGCTGTACCTCTTGCCTATCAGTTATCAGAGCCTGGGGATGTTATTCTTTTATCGCCTGCATGTGCTAGCTGGGATCAATATAAAACATTTGAAGTAAGAGGAGACATTTTTATCGAAGCAGTGCATATGCTTAAGTAAGGGCTTGTCAACATCAGAGTGGTACGTCATATCTCTAAACAGGCCAAAAAACTTGCATTTCGAGGTGTGGTCTTTTGCCAACAAAAAAAACGACTCCTGATATCATCTTAATGATATTGACATTTACGCTCTTAGCTATAGGACTAATTATGGTTTACAGTGCAAGTGCCATCTGGGCAGATTATAAATTTGATGATTCCTTCTTCTTTGCGAAACGACAAATGTTATTTGCTGGTGTAGGGATTGTCGGAATGTTTTTTATTATGAACGTTGATTACTGGACTTGGAGAACGTGGGCTAAAGTGTTAGTGATTGTTTGCTTTGTACTGCTGGTGCTTGTATTAATACCAGGAATTGGGAATGTTCGTAATGGTTCACGAAGCTGGATTGGAATCGGTGCGTTTTCCATTCAGCCTTCAGAATTTATGAAATTAGCAATGATTGCTTTTTTAGCAAAATTTTTATCAGAAAATCAAAAATATATTACAACCTTTAAAAAAGGCTTAGCACCTTCGTTAGGTTTAGTGTTTTTAGCTTTTGGAATGATTATGCTTCAACCTGACTTAGGAACTGGAACTGTCATGGTAGGGACTTGTATTGTGATGATTTTTATTGCAGGAGCAAGGGTAAGTCATTTTGCTGTACTAGGGTTGATTGGAATAGCTGGTTTTGCTGCACTTGTTATTTCAGCTCCATATCGAATAAAACGGATTACTTCATTTTTAGACCCGTGGCAGGATCCGCTTGGAAGCGGGTTTCAAATCATTCAATCGTTATTTGCTATCGGGCCGGGAGGATTATTCGGATTAGGTTTAGGACAAAGCAGACAAAAGTTCTTCTATTTGCCTGAGCCACAAACAGATTTTATTTTTGCTATTCTCGCGGAAGAGTTAGGTTTTATAGGTGGTTCATTTATCTTATTATTGTTTTCGCTTTTGCTTTGGCGGGGGATACGAATTGCTTTAGGTGCTCCGGATCTGTATGGAAGTTTCCTTGCTGTCGGGATTATTGCAATGGTTGCAATCCAAGTAATGATTAATATTGGAGTAGTAACCGGCCTAATGCCAGTTACTGGAATCACTCTTCCGTTTTTAAGTTATGGAGGTTCTTCGTTAACCCTAATGCTATTAGCCATTGGTGTGTTATTAAATATTAGCCGCTACTCCAGGTACTGATGGTGTTTCCAATTAAAGCTGACCGGTATTCAGGTCAGTTTTTTTGTGGAGTAAGACAGAAAAGAATAGCCTTCGTTCATCATGAAAAGAAGATGATAATGTATAGTTGTGTAGGAGTGGGGTTAAATCATTACCAGTTCATATCCGCTTATTACACATATATCATTCTTTTATTAATGATTACGATTTTATAACATTCTTTTGATGGTATCTTTCTTACGTTTGGAATATAGTAGAATAGGAATGGTAAATGCAGTGATTTTTTCACTCTTTGTACCTGTACTTAATATTATTTATCTGTTTTATGAGGTGAACAAATGAATATTGTTGTAAGTGGAGGAGGAACTGGAGGTCATATTTATCCAGCTCTGGCTCTAATACGTGAAATAAAGAAAGAAACAAAGGATGTAAACTTTTTATACATCGGTACGGAAAAAGGTCTTGAAAGTAAGCTTGTGACGAGAGAAAATATACCTTTCAAAGCGATACATATTACCGGCTTTAAAAGAAAAATCTCAATTGATAATGTAAAAACCATTCTACGTTTTCTGAAAGGTGTAAATGACAGTAAAAAAATGTTAAAGGAATTTAAAGCAGATGTTGTCATTGGAACAGGTGGATATGTATGTGGTCCTGTCGTTTATGCAGCAGCAAAACTTGGAATCCCGACAATCATTCATGAACAAAACAGTGTTCCAGGGTTAACGAATAAGTTCTTAAGTCGTTATGTCGATCGAATTGCGGTTTGCTTTGAAGAAGCAAAATCTTTTTTTCCGGAAAGCAAAGTGGTTCTTACAGGTAATCCTCGAGCATCAGAAGTATTGCACCAAGACGGTATAAAAGGAAAATTATCGGCGGGACTAAATGTATCGGATCCTGTTGTATTAATTGTTGGGGGTAGCCGAGGGGCAAGACCAATTAATGAAGCGGTCTTAAAAGCTTTATCGCTGCTTGGAGAAAAGCCTTATCAAGTGCTATATGTAACTGGTGATGTTCATTATGAAGAAGTGAAAAAGGAAGTTGAATTAGTCGGAAATCCGAAGAATGTCGTCATCAAACCATTTATTCATAATATGCCTGAGGTGCTTGCAGGGGTTGATTTAACAGTTGCACGAGCAGGTGCAACAACTCTTGCAGAGCTTACTTCACTTGGGATTCCAAGTATTCTAATCCCCAGTCCATATGTAACAAATAATCATCAAGAGAAAAATGCACGTGCATTAAGTGAACACCATGCTGCTGAACTGGTGCTTGAAAAAGAATTAACAAGCCAGAAACTAATTGAGGAAATTGACCGAATCCTGATGGATGAAAAAGTATTGAAACAAATGAAAAATTCAGCAAAAGAATTAGGGATTCCAGATGCGGCAAGAAGACTATATTTGTTAATGAAAGAGCTTGTTGATAAGAAAAAGTAGCCCATTTATGTTTACGGCATACACTATGGTAACCTTATTTTCAGGAGGTTTTTATGGACAATAAGATGAATGATTTAATGAAAGAGCTTAAAGAATTGAATGTTGGAAAAATAAAAAAACATGAGCCGCTAGCCAATCATACAACAATCAAAATTGGTGGTCCTGCTGATTTGTTTATTGAGCCGGACTCGATTGATAACCTAAAAACTACCCTAAAACTAATTGGGAAGTATCAATTGGGCTGGAGAGCGATTGGAAGAGGCTCCAATTTGCTTGTTTCAGATGATGGAATTGAGGGAGTAGTTATAAAATTAGGCAGCGGTTTAGATCATATGGATGTGAATGGCACGGTTTTGACTGTTGGAGCAGGTTATTCTCTTGTAAGTCTTGCAATGAAAATCAGCCGGCAGGGATTATCAGGACTTGAGTTTGCCAGCGGTATCCCTGGTTCTGTTGGTGGAGCGGTCTATATGAACGCCGGTGCACATGGGTCAGATATATCTAAAATCCTAACACAGGCACATATACTATTTGAAGACGGTACGTTTGAATGGTTATCTAACGAAGAAATGGAATTTTCTTATCGTACATCTGTACTGCAGAAAAAGCGCCCTGGTATCGTCATTGAAGCAAGATTCCAGTTAACTGAAGGAGAAAAAGAAAAGATAGTTGAGGTTATGCAAAAAAATAAAGATTACCGAAAAGAAACACAGCCATGGAATTTTCCATGTGCAGGAAGCATTTTCCGAAATCCTTTGCCTAATTATGCAGGAAGACTAGTTGAAGAAGCAGGATTAAAGGGTTATCAAATAGGTGGTGCGCAAATTTCAGAAATGCATGGAAATTTTATTGTTAATGCAGGAAATGCAACGGCTGAGGACGTATTAAACTTAATAGAACATGTGAAAAAAACCGTTTTTGAATTATACCAAGTGAAAATGGAAACTGAAGTAGAAATAATAGGTAGAAAGTAACAAAAAACTTCCAACCGCATTCTCCATTTAATATGTTATAATTATCAATTGAAATAAACCCTAAAAAAACAAAACGGCATGAATACTCGTGCCGTTGTTTTTGATAAGAAAAGTGGAGTCGGCTTGGTCAGGAGCGACTAGTATAATCTGTCTCGGTAGTGAGGTTGTACTTTAACCTCACTACCGAGACAGATTATGACATGAGCCCCTAGCCAGCGGAGCTAGAAGCAAAAAAATGGACAAGCACTATGATTGATGTGAGGTGATTGGGATGGGAAATGGTAATGTTGTCTCAATTGAAGAGCGCATACCTAAATTAAAACAACAGCGCAGAAAAAAAGCCAATCGACGACTAATTTTTTTACTATTGCTATTTTTTATTCTAATCGCTTTTATCTTATATTTTCAATCCCCATTAAGCAATGTTAAACATGTTGTAATCAACGGAAATTCAGCTCACTCTGATGAGGAAATCATGGAAATTGTCGGGATTAGGAAGGATACAAATATTTGGAAAGTTCGCAATAAGGAAATGGAAAAGAAGCTGAATAGTTTACCTGAAATGAAAAAGGCAGAAGTGAAAACAAAATTGCCTCATTCAGTCATCATAAACATCCAGGAATATCAACGTATTTCCTATGTTTCGAAAGGGAAACACTTTTTACCTGTTTTGGAAAATGGCAATATTCTTCATGAGAAAAAAACAACTGACCTTCCATTAAATGCCCCCATCCTATTCAGTTTTTCTGAAAATAAAGCATTGAAGGAAATGATTGTCAGCTTAGAAAAATTACCTGCTGAAGTATTGAACTCAATTTCCGAAATCCATTATGATCCATGGAAATCAGATCTATATCATATTTCGTTATTTATGAATGACGGTAATCAAGTCAGCGCAACGATTCGAACATTTGCGGAAAAGATGTCCCATTACCCTTCAATTATAAGCCAGTTAGATCCAACCCAAAAAGGTGTTATTAATTTAGAGGTTGGTTCATACTTTAAAGCTTATGAATTGAAAGGAGATGAGTCTAGTGAAACCGATAAAGAAAGTGAAGAGTAGGTACGTCATATTAACTATTGTCTGTCTTGTTTTTGGGTTTATGCTTGCATTCTCCTACCATCTCACTGAAAAAAAGGAAAGTAATACAAATATGACAAGCAGTCAATTTGAGAGGGATATGGAACTTAGAAACGAATTGATTGAACAGGAAGAAAAAAACCGCGAGCTTCAGCAGGAGCTAAGCCAAAAACAGCAGCAAGTGTTGAACATTGAAAAGGAATTATCAAATGAAGCGAGAATTTACTCTAAGCTTGCCGGGGATATAGAGAAATATCGTATGTATCTTGGTAAGGTTAACGTAAAAGGCGAGGGTGTTCAGGTCACCCTTGCCGACAGTGACTATAATCTTGGTGAGTATAATCCTAATCAATATATTGTTCATGAACATCATGTGTTTAAAGTAATTAATGAACTTTATATTTCTGGTGCAAGTGTGATAGCTATCAATGGGCAGCGGCTGTCACATGATTCATATGTGCTCTGTAATGGTCCCGTTATAGAAGTGGATGGGAAGAGTTTTCCTGCACCATTTGTTATCACGGCAATTGGTGATGCTGATACAATGGAGAAGTCATTAAATTTAAATGGCGGAGTTAAAGATATTCTTGTAAATGAAAATGTACAATTTACGTTAGAAAAGAAAGATGAAATCGTGATAACTGCAAAATTAAAGAGTTAATGGCTTTGGGTTAAGTAAGGTGGTTCCGAACATGGGGCAAAAAAGTTATCTTAGCATGACAATGATTACACTAATCATTGGTTTTATGGTAGCAGTTCAGTATCAAAACGTAAAAGAACCAGTTGTTCGCGACACTCGTGATACGTCACAGCTGCGGGAAGATTTAGTTAAAGAAAAAGAACTATATTTAAGTTTGATTCGTGAAATCAGATCGAATGAAGAAAAGCTTGAAAAATACGAAACTGAAAGATCACAAAGTAAGGAACAGATACTGAAAGAGACTTTAAATGAATTAAAAGCTGAAGCAGGTTTATTTGAAGTAGAAGGACCGGGGGTTGTGATCAATATTGAACATGTCAATGAAGACTTATTACTTGGAGAAGAGGTTTCGCCTATTTCTACCTATTTAATCAAGAAGTTAGTCAATGAATTAAATCAATATGGCGCCAACCATATATCTATTGCTGGTCAACGGCTGATAAACTCTAGTATGATTCGTAATATCAACGGTCAGACAAAAGTAGATGGCTATAGTCTTGATAATTTACCGATTGAAGTAAAAATTGTTGTTAATAATATGGAAGCGGCCGAAAAACTACGTAACCGTATGCAGGTTTCTTCTTCAGCAGAGGAATTTTTTATTGATAACTTTCGTTTAACGATTTCAGAGTCGAAGTCAAACATAACCATTCCAGCATATCAGGAAAGCATTAGAATCCGTCACATGGAGTTGGCTGAAACTGAAAAAGGGGGGTAAACATGTGGCTTCCGGTTCTAGGGTTACTCATAGGGTTGTTTCTTGGTTCACTTGCGGATATTAATATCCCGGCTGAATATGCTAATTATTTATCGATTGCTGTCCTAGCAGCGTTAGATACATTATTTGGAGGAATTAGAGCTCATTTGCAAAATATTTATGATGAAAAAGTATTTGTCTCAGGCTTTTTCTTTAATATTATTTTAGCTGCAAGTTTAGCTTTTCTAGGTGTCCATCTTGGTGTAGACTTATATTTAGCAGCAGTTTTTGCATTTGGTGTTAGGCTTTTTCAAAATATTGCTGTTATTCGGAGAATTTTTCTTACAAAATGGTCAGCAAATAAGGAAAAAATGTAAAAAAATATTAAATTTTAAAAAGGGAATAATTACATTTTGACGAATAATTTTAAGATATAGGAAAAGCGAACAAAATTGCGTAAATGGCAACAGGCTTTCGTTCTAAAAGTACAAAGCAGATTTCGCTGCTCGTCAAAGATAATTATTACTTAATTTAGAGACTTGTTGTTCAACTAGTATTTGTAAAGGGAGGTGCCATAGAATGAACAGCAATGAAATTTACGTTAGCCTTGACATCGGTACATCCAGTGTGAAAGTAATCATAGGTGAAATGGTCAACGATTCATTAAATATTATCGGGGTGGGGAATGTACCCTCTGAAGGATTACGAAAAGGTTCAATTGTTGATATAGATGAAACCGTTCATTCTATTGGGAGAGCAATAGAACAGGCTGAAAGAATGATAGGGATGGACATCCGACAAGTGATTGTTGGAATTACAGGAAATCATATCATGCTGCAGCCATCACACGGAGTAGTGGCCGTATCAAGTGAAAATAGGGAAATATCAGATGTGGATATCGCAAGAGTTTTAGAGGCGGCACAAGTTGTTTCCGTTCCTCCGGAAAGGGAAATCATTGATGTGATACCGAAGCAGTTTATTGTAGATGGCCTAGATGAAATTCATGATCCACGTGGAATGATTGGTGTTCGGCTTGAGGTAGAAGGAACCATTATTACAGGTTCAAAAACAATCCTACATAATATTTTGCGCTGTGTGGAAAAGGCTGGTTTAGAAATATTAGACATAACTTTACAGCCGCTAGCTGCGGGATCGTTTGCCCTTTCAAAGGATGAAAAAAACCTGGGAGTTGCACTCATAGATATTGGCGGAGGTTCTACAACGATTGCCTTATTCGAACAAGGCGGTTTACGTGCAACATCAGTTCTTCCTGTGGGTGGGGAACATATTACAAAAGATATCTCCATTGGTTTGCGAACTTCATCTGAGGACGCCGAAAAAATAAAAATCAAATATGGGCATGCTTTTTATGACCATGCTTCTGAGGATGTTGTATTTAATGTTCCAATTATTGGCAGTGATCAGCAACAACAATTTAATCAATTGGAATTAAGTGATATTATAGAAGCTAGATTGGAAGAAGTATTTGAATTGATTTTAGCGGAAATTCATCGTTTAGGTGTAAGGGATGTGCCGGGAGGTTTTGTCCTAACAGGCGGTGTAGCAAATACTCCTGGTATCCTTGAACTAGCACAGGTTGTTTTTGAAAACCGGGTTCGTATCGCAATTCCTGACTATATTGGAGTGAGAGAGCCGCACTATACGACAGCTGTCGGTTTAATTAAATTTGCATATAAAAATGCAAAAATTCAAGGCAGACAGATGAGTTCGCCTTCTGTCAATCATGAAGTAAAAGAAAAAAGGCCGGTCAAGCAAACGCAGGCGAAATCAAAGCCGGAAAAGCAACCGGAAGAAAAAGTATCCACTAAAATGAAAAAGTTTTTTGGTTACTTTTTCGAATAATAATAACGAAATAACAGACTGATATAATGTAGCAATCCGAGTATGCACTGCTAACAGGAATATCGACGAATTAGGAGGATTTGTCATGCTGGAATTTGAATCAAATGTAGAGGCATTAGCAACGATAAAAGTTATAGGTGTTGGCGGTGGTGGGAATAATGCCGTTAACCGTATGATAGAACATGGTGTGCAAGGTGTAGAATTTATTGCCGTCAATACTGATGCCCAAGCATTGAACCTGTCAAAAGCAGAAGTGAAAATGCAAATTGGCGGTAAATTAACAAGGGGACTTGGCGCAGGTGCCAATCCTGAGGTAGGGAAAAAGGCTGCGGAAGAAAGCAAGGAGCAAATTGAGGAAGCCTTAAAAGGAGCAGACATGGTGTTTGTTACTGCTGGAATGGGCGGTGGAACAGGTACTGGTGCAGCCCCTGTTATTGCGCAAATTGCAAGGGATTTAGGTGCTCTAACAGTCGGTGTTGTAACAAGACCGTTTACATTTGAAGGCAGAAAAAGGGCAACACAAGCAACCGGTGGAATTTCTTCTATGAAGGAATCGGTCGATACATTAATTGTCATTCCTAACGATCGTCTTCTTGAGATTGTTGATAAGAGCACACCGATGCTTGAGGCTTTTAGAGAAGCCGATAACGTGCTTCGTCAAGGGGTCCAAGGTATTTCCGATTTAATTGCTGTACCTGGTTTGATTAACCTTGACTTTGCTGACGTAAAAACGATTATGTCCAATAAAGGCTCTGCCTTGATGGGAATTGGTGTAGCTTCAGGTGAAAACCGTGCTGCTGAAGCGGCAAAAAAATCCATTTCATCACCGTTACTAGAAACATCCATTGATGGTGCCCAAGGGGTATTATTAAATATTACCGGCGGTTCAAACTTAAGTCTTTATGAGGTACAGGAAGCAGCAGATATTGTGGCAAGTGCCTCTGACCAGGAAGTAAATATGATTTTCGGATCTGTCATTAATGATAATTTAAAGGATGAGATTGTTGTAACAGTAATTGCAACAGGTTTTAACGAAGAAGTGATGATGCAGGCAAAGCCATTAAGACCGTCCCTTGGTCAACCGCAAAAGCCTGTAACGAATACAGTGAAAAGGGAGCCTAAGAGAGAAGAGCCTCCTGTTGAACAAACAAGAGTAAGTGCACCACAGCAGGGTGAAGATGTTCTTGATATTCCAACCTTCCTAAGAAACCGTAATCGAAGAAGATAAAGTATGAAAAAGGCTCAGCCATCGGCTGTGCCTTTTTCATATTTTTCAATACAGGGAAGATTGGATTTCTATTATTGTACGTAGTAGATTTTAGGAAATGGAACAATAAAGGTATATGTGAATGTTACTGAAAATAAAATAGTGACAAAAAGCGTTTGGAATAGTGAAAAGTTCTGCTTTTTTATAACCAGAAAGTGACACACTTCATCATTGAATGTAATGTATACTTTTTTGTAACAGATTAATAGATAGGAGGAAGCCAATTGGCAGTTTATTTAGATATTATATGGTTATTAAATTTCCTTTTTGATAGCCTCCTACTTTATTTAACTGCCCTAGTCTTAAAAAGGGATTTTCATTATTGGAGACTTTTTTTGGGGGGGATTATTGGTTCATTCATTATCATATTAACGATTACACCATTGAATGCCTATTCAGGACACCCAATTGTAAAATTATTGTTTTCAGTCATTATGGTACTTACAGTTTTCGGTTATAAGAGATTTAAATATTTTATTAGCGGGCTAATGACTTTTTATTTGACTACTTTTCTAATTGGCGGTTCTTTAATGGGCATACATTATTTTGTCCAATTTGATATGAATCTTTCATCGTCTGTTTTTATGGCAAGTGTAAAAGGGTTTGGTGACCCAATCAGCTGGCTGTTCGTGGTTATTGGTTTTCCTCTAGCATGGCAGTTTTCAAAACGGAATTTTGAACGTATCGAAGTAGCGAAAATTCAATTTAACCAGAAAGTTCTTCTTGAAATTGTTTTAGGTGGAAAATCGTATAACTTTACCGGGCTAGTAGACAGCGGCAATCAGTTATATGATCCCATATCAAAAATGCCGGTGATGTTTCTATCAGTAAAAAAAATAATAGAGGAATTGCCAGAAGCATTAAAGGAGGTTGCCTTAAGTTCTGAGCAAGTTATTATGGGAAATAAACCATTAGCACCCGAATGGGAGAACCGGATGAGAGTTATTCCTTATAAAGTACTTGGGAAGGAGCATCAATTAATTATTGCCATCAAGCCGGATGATATCATCATTACGCAAAACAGAGAGACCATCAAAGTCGACAAAGGCCTGGTCTCCTTTACCATGCAGGAACTATCTTCGGATGACAGCTTCCAATGCATCGTCCACCCCAAAATGCTCAATGGAATAAGAAAAGCGGAGCCGGCTTGATCAGGGACGACAGAGTTAATAAATAATTAACCGCCAAAAGGAGGAATAATGATGAAAAAACTCAAACTGCGCCTTTCTTATTTGTGGTATAAACTATTGTTTAAGTTAGGCTTAAAAGCCGATGAAACCTACTACATTGGCGGGAGTGAAGCATTACCACCTCCTTTAAATAAAGAAGAGGAAGCCATGCTGATTGAAAAGCTTCCACAAGGTGATAAAGCGGCAAGATCAATCCTAATTGAGCGCAACCTTAGATTAGTCGTGTATATTGCAAGGAAATTTGAAAATACGGGTATTAATATTGAAGATTTAATAAGCATAGGAACGATTGGTTTAATTAAAGCCGTTAATACTTTTAATCCAGAAAAGAAAATAAAACTTGCTACATATGCATCACGGTGCATCGAAAATGAAATCCTCATGTATTTAAGGAGGAATAATAAAATCCGCTCGGAAGTGTCATTTGATGAACCATTAAACATCGATTGGGATGGAAACGAATTGTTACTCTCTGATGTGCTTGGTACTGAAGAGGATATCATTACGAAGGATCTTGAGGCCAGTGTGGATAAAAAACTATTGTTAAATGCCCTGCATCAGCTCTCGGATCGTGAAAAACAAATAATGGAGCTTCGCTTTGGTCTAGGTACAGGTGAAGAAAAAACACAAAAGGATGTTGCTGATATGCTTGGAATATCACAATCCTATATTTCACGGTTAGAAAAAAGAATTATTAAAAGACTTAAAAAGGAATTTAATAAAATGGTCTAACTTTAATCAGCAAAAGATCTTCACTTCTTAAAGACGGATGAACCTAAAAGCCCAATAAAAATACGTGTCAAAATTCGAAAACCGAATGGATATAAAAAAATTTTTAGAACTTGAAAATAGGATAACTCTCAAGGTTTGTTACGTTTTTTTTCTGCTTGGTCCATTTTCTGCTGTTTCATCAGTGCATATTTTTCCTTACAGGGGAAATACTGTTTTTTGTACAGCAACTCCTGTAAGGAGGGAAATGGATTGACTCGAAACAAAGTAGAAATTTGCGGTGTTGACACATCAAAGCTTCCAGTATTAAAAAATGAAGAAATGAGATTGCTTTTTAAGCAAATGCAACAAGAAGGGGACATATCCGCACGGGAAAAACTCGTTAATGGGAACCTGCGCCTTGTTTTAAGTGTCATTCAAAGATTTAATAACAGAGGCGAGTTTGTTGATGATCTGTTCCAAGTTGGCTGTATTGGACTTATGAAATCAATTGATAATTTTGATTTAAGTCAAAACGTGAAATTTTCCACCTATGCTGTTCCGATGATTATCGGAGAAATCAGACGTTATTTGCGTGATAATAACCCGATACGAGTATCACGTTCACTTAGGGACATTGCTTATAAGGCACTGCAAGTACGGGAAAGACTAATGAGTAAAACATCACGCGAGCCTACAGCGGAAGAAATTGCAAAAGAGCTTGATGTACCTCATGAAGAAATTGTATTCGCTCTTGATGCGATTCAAGACCCTGTATCATTATTTGAACCCATATATAATGATGGAGGAGATCCCATTTATGTCGTGGATCAATTAAGTGATGAAAAAAGCAAGGATATCAATTGGATTGAAGAAATTGCGCTTAAAGAAGGTATGCGCAGACTGAATGAACGGGAAAAGCTGATATTGAGAAAGCGATTTTTTCAAGGTAAAACACAAATGGAAGTGGCCGAAGAAATTGGGATTTCTCAGGCGCAAGTATCTAGGCTAGAGAAAGCTGCCATAAAACAAATGAATAAAAATATACAAAGTTAAAGCTGCCGAATTATGGCAGCTTTTTTTAATTTATTTCCTTGTTTATTAATATTTTTGACTCATCTAAAGCTGTATGGTTAGGAAGTGACAGGAGAAAATTCATTTTCTCCTGTCACTTCCTAACCATACAGCAACCTTTCAGCACAGCTGAAAGGCGTGAGAAATGGACATTTCTCACGGATGAGTCAAAAATCCGACTTATCAACATGATTTGTTAACATAGTCTAATGTAAAAAAATCTTCATTATGCATGAGTATAAAGTGATTTTTCGTATTCAGTTATTCATATACATAAATAAGGCTAACTGCGGGAGTGATTGGTATGGTAAGAATTTCTGAATTTCAGATAAAAGATGTGGTGAATGTTGCTGATGGCAAAAAGCTAGGGAATATTGGTGATATAGAAATTAATGTTCAAACCGGAAAAATTGATGCAATCATTATTTCTGGTTCAGGTAAAATACTTGGCTTTTTTGGTAAAGATGATGACATCACTATTCCTTGGGAGAATATTTTGAAAATAGGTGAAGATGTGATTTTAGTCCGTTATAAGGAATCCTCTGAATATAAACCGAATGAAGAAGAATCATAATATTGGTATTTTACTGTGATGCGTATTCATTGTGTGATAGAATAATTTAATAAAATAAAGAAGAGGTAAGGTTATGGATCCATTTATTTTAAAAGAGAAAGAATATTTTATTGTTGATGATTGGGTCCAAAGGTTTCCAAGCTTATCTGTTGGATTTACAACTAAAAATGGCGGCAAGAGCAGCGGGGATTTTTCAAGTTTAAATGTCGGTTTTCATGTTAATGATAACGAACAAGCTGTAAATGAAAACCGGCTTCTTTTATCAGAAAAACTTGATTTTCCACTAACCAATTGGATAGGCGCCCAGCAAACCCATGAAATAGGAATTAAAAAAATCACAGCAGCAGATAAGGGTAATGGTGCAGTCTCCTATGCAAATGCATTTAAGCAAACGGATGGATTCTATACGTTTGAGCATGGAATATTGCTGACCTTATGTTACGCAGATTGTGTACCGCTTTACTTCCTACACCCTGAATCATGTGCAATTGGAATTGCCCATGCAGGCTGGAAAGGGACTGTTAATGGAATTGCCGAGGAAATGATACGTGCATTTCAATCAGAAGGATTGAATTCAAATGACATTTTTGTGGCAATTGGCCCCTCTATATGCGAAAATTGTTATATAGTTGATGATCGTGTGATAAATTTAGTGCAAAATAAACTAGAAGATGTCGAGTTAAAACCATATAATTTAATTAGTGATCATCAATATAATCTAAATTTAAAAGAATGCAATAAAGAAATCCTCTTAAAGGCAGGGGTGCTAAGAGAAAATATCCTGATAACCAATTTGTGCACCAGCTGTCAAAAGGATCATTTTTATTCCCATCGTAGGGATCGCGGCAAAACCGGAAGAATGATGAGTTTTATCGGCTGGAAGGAGGATATACTTTAAAAAATGAAAGTTGCAGATAATTTACAGACAATCAATGAAACGATAGTGAAAGCGTGTGAACAGTCGAACCGAAGTCCAGAAGAAGTTAAAATTATTGCAGTGACTAAATATGTATCGATTGAACGGGCAAAGGAAGCCTTAAATGCTGGTATTGTTGATTTAGGAGAGAATCGAGAAGAAGGCTTAGCGGCAAAATGGGAAGCTTTACAAGGGAAGCCTACGTGGCATTTTATTGGATCTTTACAAACACGTAAGGTAAAAAATATTATTGATAAAGTAGACTATATTCATTCTCTTGATCGTCTATCACTGGCTAAAGAGATTAATAAACGGGCAAATAAAAAGATTAAATGTTTAGTACAAGTGAATGTGTCTGGTGAGGAGTCGAAACATGGACTGGCACCAGAAGAGGTTATGACTTTTATAGACGAAATAAAACAATTTCCGAATATTGAAATTGCTGGTTTAATGACAATGGCACCTTACATAGATAATCGGGAATTTTTACATGAATGCTTTAAAAAATTGAGGAAGATTCAGTTGGACATTCAAAAATTAGAACTAGAATATGCACCTTGTAAAGAATTATCGATGGGGATGTCGAATGATTACGCAATTGCCATTGAAGAAGGTGCAACAATGGTACGCATTGGGACAGCCTTAGTCGGGGAAGAATAGGAGGTTCGAAAGATGAGCATTAAATCTAAATTTAAAACATTTTTCTTTTTAGATGATGAATATGCTGACAACCAAGAGGACCAAGTTGAAGAAGATTATGAACCAGAAAAAACGCAAAAAAACTTCTCGCCGCCAACTAAGCAAAATGTTGTAAGTCTGCAAAGCATACAAAAGTCCTCTAAAGTAGTGTTGGTCGAACCTCGTGTTTATGCTGAAGCGCAGGATGTGGCAGATCATTTGAAGAACAGGAAAGCAGTTGTGGTTAATTTACAACGTATTCAGCATGACCAGGCAAGAAGAATTGTCGACTTTCTTAGTGGAACGGTCTATGCCTTAGGCGGAGATATTCAAAAAATCGGTATGGATATTTTTCTTTGTACACCAGATAATGTTGAGGTTTCAGGCAGTATATCAGAATTTCTTCAAGAAAAAGAATTTGAACATTCGAGGTGGTAATCGTAAATGGGATTTATTATTAGCATTTTGTCAACTTTAATTTATTACTATTCATGGGCATTGATTATCTATATTTTAATGTCTTGGTTTCCAAATGCCCGTTCATCAAGCATTGGTCAGTTTTTAGGTCGTATATGTGAACCATATTTAGAGCCATTTCGTCGTTTTATTCCATCAATTGGGATGATTGATATTTCACCAATTGTTGCATTTATGGTTCTGAACTTTGCTACAGCAGGTTTAGGACAGCTTGCTAGATGGTTTGCTTAAAACAGAAGAAAAGATAAAGTGAAAAGGGACTTAATCCCTGTCTCTTTTGAGATTAAATCTAAGGTGAAAAAATATGTCAATTTACCAGCATTTTCGGCCAGAGGAACGCGATTTTATCAACCAGGTATTAAATTGGAAGGCGTATGTTGAACAGGCATATGCCCCGAAACTAACTGATTTTCTAAATCCTCGTGAACAACAAATAGTTAAAATGATTATTGGACAGCAACTGGAAGTTAAATGGAGTTTTTTTGGAGGCTCTGCCTATACGGAAAGAAAAAGAGCTTTATTATATCCAGAATATTCCCAAAACGAAGATGGCGATTATAAGATAAAATTATATGAAATTGAATACCCGAATAAATTTATCAATCTTGCCCATCGTGATGTCTTAGGGAGTCTTATGTCCCTCGGCTTAAGACGCGAAAAGTTTGGTGATATTGTTAGCGTAGGTGAACGTTTACAATTTTATTGTGCAGAAGAGATTGGGGATTATGTACGTATACAATTACAAACAGTGGGCAGGGCTGCTGTTCAATTAATTGAACAGCCATTGTCTGAAAGCATCGCACACGAAGATTTATGGCATGAAAAGTCTGTTTCAGTATCTTCGTTAAGGCTCGATACGGTTGTGGCAACCATTTTTCAATTGTCTAGACAAAAGTCTCAAAGTTTAATTAATTCCGGACTCGTAAAAGTAAATTGGACAAGCATAGAAAATACTTCATTTGAATGCGGTGAGGGAGATACGATTTCAGTACGTGGTTTCGGCCGCGGCAAGCTGTTCTCTATTGAAGGCCAAACTAAAAAAGAGAAATGGCGTATTTCAGTTGGAAGACAAAAATAATTATTTTTCAAGCAGGAATAAAATAAAACGTGTCGAAAAAGAAAAAGTGCAAACTTGAGAAAATACTTGGGAGGTGGCAGTATGCCATTAACGCCTTTGGATATACATAATAAGGAGTTTAGTAAAGGGTTTCGTGGTTATGATGAGGATGAAGTAAATGAATTTCTTGATCAGGTCATCAAGGATTATGAAATCGTACTGCGTGAAAAAAAAGAGTTAGAAGATAAGTTAAACGAGATGACGGATCGAATGGGTCATTTTAACTCGTTAGAAGAAACTCTGCATAAATCAATTGTTGTAGCTCAGGAAGCGGCTGAAGAAGTAAAGCGTAATGCTCAAAAAGAAGCAAAGCTCATTATTAAAGAGGCAGAAAAAAATTCCGATCGTATTGTAAATGAGTCCCTTTCAAAAGCAAGAAAAATTGCTCTTGAAATAGAAGAACTTAAAAAGCAATCGAAAGTATTTCGTACCCGCTTTAAAATGTTGATTGAAGCACAGCTTGATTTATTGAATAATGATGATTGGGATCATTTGCTCGAGTATGAGCTTGATTCCACCGAGTTAAAGTCAACTCAAGAAGAGGATTCCTTTGCTTGACGTTTGGCAGTAAAAAAGCATATAATTTCTTATAAAAGTTTATTTTCTAATTGATCTATTATATTCGATTAAGCGTTGATAGGGACAGTACAGCTTCATTTAGCTTATCTAGCGAACCGGGGATGGTGGAAGCCCGGTATAAGCAGTAAGTCTGGAAGATCACCCTTGAGTTCCTTGCTGAAACTAATCATTAGGATTAAGACAAGGCGTGTCATTCGCGTTAAGGATGTTTTGAGCGGATAGAAGAGTTTTTCTATCTACAAGGGTGGTACCGCGGGAATAGCCTTTCTCGTCCCTTTATGGGATGTGAAAGGCTTTTTTATTTTGCTCTGTAAAAAGAAGTTTCATTATCAATAATATCGGTAATAACAATACAGGGTTAAACAATTTTGACAAAAGGTCAGCTTAAGAATTTTGCTAATGAATTAAATGGAGGAAGAGACATGGAATACAAAGATACTTTATTAATGCCAAATACTGAATTTCCAATGCGTGGTAATCTCCCAAAAAGAGAGCCTGAAATTCAATCAAAATGGGAAGACATGAATATTTATAGATTAGTGCAAGAAAGAACAAAGGATCGACCAATGTTCGTACTACATGATGGACCTCCATATGCGAATGGTGACATTCATATGGGGCATGCCTTGAATAAAATCTTAAAGGACTTTATTGTTCGCTATAAATCAATGAGCGGCTTTAATGCTCCATATGTCCCAGGCTGGGATACGCACGGTCTGCCAATTGAGCAGGCTTTGACAAACAAAGGTGTAAACCGCAAAGAAATGACTGTTGCTGAATTTAGAAAGCTTTGCGAAAAATATGCTTATGAGCAAATTGACAGTCAGCGCAGCCAATTTAAACGCTTAGGTGTTCGAGGAGATTGGGAAAATCCATATATTACATTAAAGCCTGAGTATGAGGCTCAGCAAATTAAAGTATTCGGTGAAATGGCTAAAAAAGGTTATATTTATAAGGGATTAAAGCCTGTCTACTGGTCTCCTTCAAGTGAATCTGCTCTTGCGGAGGCTGAAATTGAATATCAGGACAAAAAGTCACCATCTATTTATGTTGGGTTTAAAGTAAGAGATGGAAAAGGTGTGTTAGATACGGATGTTCAAATTATTATTTGGACAACAACACCATGGACGATTCCAGCAAACCTAGGTATTTCTGTACATCCAGATTTGACTTATGTTGTTGTAGAAGAAAATGAACAAAAATATCTTGTCGCAAATGATCTTCTTGAAGCTGTAACAAGCGAAATCGGTTGGGAACAGCCGAGTATTGTTCAAACTATTATGGGATCAGAGCTTGACCGAATTGTAGCCAAACACCCGATCTATGATCGTGATTCTCTTGTTATGCTTGGTGAGCATGTAACAATTGATGCTGGAACAGGCTGTGTTCATACAGCGCCAGGACATGGGGAAGATGACTTTTATGTTGGTCAGAAATACGGTCTTGATGTTCTTTGTCCAGTTGATGATAAAGGTGTTATGACGAAGGAAGCAGAAGGGTTTGCTGGATTATTTTATGATAAAGCGAATAAAGCGATAACGGAAAAACTAGAAGAGGTTGGTGCACTTTTAAAACTATCCTTTATCACGCACTCCTACCCGCATGATTGGAGAACGAAGAAACCGGTTATTTACCGCGCGACAGCACAATGGTTTGCATCTATTAAGGATTTCCGGGATGACTTGTTAGAAGCCGTTAAAGAAACAAAATGGGTGCCGGCTTGGGGTGAAACAAGATTATTTAATATGGTTCGCGATCGGGGCGACTGGTGTATTTCACGTCAGCGTGCATGGGGTGTGCCAATTCCAGTCTTTTATGCAGAAAATGGTGAGCCTGTTATTACGGATGAGACGATTGAACATGTGTCAAACTTATTCCGTGAACACGGATCGAATGTATGGTTTGAACGTGAGGCAAAGGATCTTCTACCGGAAGGATTTACACATCCTGGAAGTCCAAACGGCAGCTTTACAAAAGAAACAGACATTATGGATGTTTGGTTTGATTCCGGATCATCTCATCAAGCAGTACTATTAGAACGCGATGACTTACAGCGGCCAGCAGATCTTTACTTAGAAGGCTCCGACCAATACCGCGGCTGGTTTAACTCATCATTGTCAACAGGAGTTGCTGTAACAGGTAAAGCACCATATAAGGGCGTATTAAGCCATGGCTTTGCACTTGACGGCGAAGGCAGAAAAATGAGTAAATCCGTTGGGAACGTAGTTGTTCCTGCAAAAGTTATGAATCAATTAGGAGCAGATATCCTCCGACTTTGGGTTGCTTCTGTTGATTATCAAGCGGATGTGCGTGTCTCCGATGCGATATTAAAGCAAGTAGCTGAGGTATACCGTAAGATTCGAAATACGTTCCGTTTCTTACTGGGAAATCTTGCAGATTTTGATCCGGCTAAGGATGCCATTTCATATGAAAACTTACGTGAAGTTGATCAATTTATGCTTGTTAAATTAAATGATTTAATTAAACAAGTACGTAATAACTATGAAAACTATGAGTATGCTAGTATCTACCATGCAGTGAACAATTTCTGTACACTTGATTTAAGCTCATTCTATCTTGATTTTGCAAAAGATGTCCTGTATATCGAAGCAAGTGATCAGTATGACCGCCGTGCGATTCAAACGGTTTTATATGAAAGCTTACTTGCCTTAACTAAATTGATTTCTCCAATTCTTTCTCATACAGCTGATGAAGTGTGGAGCTTTATTCCAGCTGTACAAGAACAGAGTGTACAATTAACCGATTTCCCTGAAGCAAAAGAATTACAGGGAGCGGAGGGATTAATGGCAAAATGGTCAAGGTTCATGAAACTTCGTGATGATGTGTTAAAAGCACTTGAAGAAGCGCGTAATGAAAAAGTTATTGGTAAATCATTAACAGCAAAAGTAACATTGTATGTAAATGATGAGACGAAGAGTCTTTTAGAATCAATTAAAGAGAATTTACAACAACTCTTTATTATATCTGGATTTGAAGTAGTTGATGGATATGATAAGGCACCAGAACAAGCGCTAAAGCTTGAACTTGCAGCGATTGTTGTGTCAAAAGCAGAAGGTGAGACTTGTGAGCGCTGCTGGACAGTGACTCCACACGTGGGTGAAAAGGAAAACCATCCAACACTCTGCCCGCGCTGTGCAGATGTCGTTCAGGAACATTACAGCCATTTAGTCTAATCTATTTGTTACAAAAGGCAGACTTAGGTAAAGTCTGCCTTTCGTGTTGCTTAATATGAAATTTTATCCTTTTTTTGAAAGTGTTTGTAAAGATGAAATCAATAATAAGATAAAATATTCCACCTTCGTTAATTGTTGTGCGCCTTGACAAATGTTTTTCCGTGTTTATTCAAACAAGCGGGAAATGATAATGTGTACAACAAGAACGGAGGGAAAGACATGGATCTAAATACAAATGAAATCTATTCAGATCTCCGTAAAACAAAAAATGAATTGCTTAAGCGGATATCCAATGAAAATTGTTCTTCGCTAGTGAGACCCTATATAGAGGAAGAGCTAACGGATATTGAAACAGCAATAAAAAAAATTGAAAACGGTACTTTTGGTACGTGTGAATTATCAGGAGAGCTGATGCCGATGGAACTGCTGCAAATTATCCCAACACTGAAAACCATTGATGACTGTAAAACAGTAAGTTATGTTATCAGCCAGCATTAAGATTAACAAAAAAGTGAAAATGATGTATACAAGCCAGAATCCGGCAAAGCTTCTGCTGTCGTTTTACTTGGGGTTGTGCTAAAATGCAAAGGAGAAATCTAATCTTTTGGAGGGTGCCTTTGTGTTTTATTACATAATAGCGTTACTAGCCGTTCTTGCCGATCAATGGACAAAATGGCTGATTGTTAAGAATATGGAATTAGGTGAACGAATAACCGTAATCGAAAATTTCCTGTATATCACATCTCATCGAAACCGAGGTGCAGCATGGGGAATTTTACAAGGGCAAATGTGGTTCTTTTATGTGATTACAGTAATCGTCATTATTGCTATTATTTATTATCTGAAAAAATCCGAAATGGAAAGTCCGCTGTTCAAATTTTCACTTGCTTTAATGCTGGGAGGAGCGATTGGGAATTTTATCGATCGTGTATTCCGTCAAGAAGTAGTAGACTTTATTCATACGTATCCTTTTGGCTATAATTTTCCGATTTTTAATATTGCAGATTCCGCACTTGTCATAGGAGTAGCTATATTAATCATATATATGCTGCTAGAAGAGAAAAAGGAAAAGGAGAAAGTTAATGGAGAAAGTGGAACACACCGTTCTTGAGCATGAAAAGAATGAGCGGATTGATAAAGTAATTACCAGTCTAGATTCTGATTGGTCTAGGACCCAAGTTCAGCAATGGATTAAAGAGGGACTGGTTTTAGTTAATGAAAAAATAATTAAAACAAATTATAAATGTAATATAGAGGATCATATCGAAATTTCGATTCCAGATCCGGAAGCCCTCGATGTTATTCCAGAAGAAATGGATCTTGATATTTATTTTGAAGATAGTGATGTAATTGTTGTAAATAAACCAAAAGGAATGGTCGTGCACCCGGCTGCTGGCCATGTGACTGGTACCCTTGTAAATGGTTTGATGGCGCATTGTAAAGATTTGTCAGGAATAAATGGAGTTCTGCGTCCTGGAATTGTTCATCGGATTGATAAAGACACATCTGGATTATTAATGGTTGCGAAAAATGATAAAGCACATGAGCATTTAGTTAATCAATTGGTAGAAAAAACAGTTACAAGAAAATATAAAGCATTGGTTCATGGGAATATTGGCCATGATTATGGTACCATTGATGCTCCAATCGGAAGAGATCCAAAAGATCGGCAAAGTATGACAGTCGTTGAAAACGGTAAGCATGCAGTCACACATTTTCAAGTGCTCGAACGATTTAAAGATTATACGTTTGTCGAATGCCGTTTGGAAACAGGGAGGACGCATCAGATTCGTGTGCATATGAAATACATCGGTTTTCCGCTTGTAGGTGATCCGAAGTATGGTCCAAGAAAAACGTTAGAAATTAATGGGCAGGCACTGCATGCAGCCATTCTTGGTTTTACTCATCCGCGTACAGAGGAGTACTTAGAATTTGAAGCGCCATTGCCAAAGGAATATGAGGAACTTCTTGAAAAGCTGCGCAAAAATTAATTGACAAAATTCTACACGTGCATTACACTAATTTTAGTTGAATAAGTCCTTTAAATCGGTCCTGTGAGGCTGAGAAGGAAACGGATTTTATACTGGGTGTACTATGCCCAAATGTATTATCTTATTCGTTTACCCTCTTACCGTCACGGTAAGAGGGTTTTTTTATCTTCTCATAGGATAGTCTTTTAAGAATGCATCATTTCAAACAGATTGGACGTTTTTATGAAAGGGTGGAAAAAACATGACACAAAAGGCAATTGTATTAGATGAACAAGCGATTCGAAGAGCATTAACGAGAATAGCTCATGAAATTATTGAGAAAAATAAAGGTATTGATAACCTTCTTCTTGTAGGAATCCGTACGCGGGGAATCTTTATCGCTAATCGGCTTGCTGAAAGAATTAATCAAATAGAAGGTAAAAATGTTCCAGTCGGTGAAGTAGATATCACGTTATACCGTGATGATTTAACAACAAAAACAGTTGATAGCGAACCTCTTGTGAAAGGTTTGCACATCGAAAAGGAAATACAGGATCGAACAGTTATCCTTGTTGATGATGTTTTATACACAGGCCGAACAGTTCGTGCTGCTTTAGATGCAATTGTTGATTTTGGCCGTCCAAGTTCGATTCAGCTCGCTGTACTAGTTGACAGAGGACATCGTGAATTACCAATCAGAGCCGACTACGTTGGAAAGAATATTCCTACTTCAAGCTCTGAAAAAATTGTTGTAGAGCTTAACGAGATTGATAAATTTGATCAGGTAAGTATTCATGAAAAATAATATAGCCCTTTTAAAAGCAGCACAGAGAGGCTGACAAAGGGAAAGGTATAAGACTTGTCTTTAGCCTGCCCTTTTCTACCCTCTTTGTGCATAAAACAAGAGGGTTTTTATGTAAAGTTAAATTGATGGAGGAAAGACAGCAATGAATAAACCCGTATTAGATATTAAAGATATTCCATCACCGTTACATTGGGTGACTCTTAGTTTACAGCATTTATTTGCCATGTTTGGAGCCACTGTACTTGTTCCTGTTTTGGTGGATTTAAGTCCAGCCATTGCCCTTATTTCTAGTGGACTTGGAACACTTGCCTTTCTTATTATTACAAAATGGCAGGTTCCGGCTTACTTAGGTTCATCCTTTGCTTTCATAGCGCCGATTATTGCTGCAAAAGCAAGCGGTGGAGGGCCTGGAGCTGCTATGATTGGAAGTTTTATTGTTGGACTTGTATATGGTCTAGTTGCACTCGTTATTAAAAAAGCAGGTTATCGCTGGATTATGAAGCTGCTGCCACCAATCGTCGTTGGTCCGGTTATTATGGTTATTGGTTTATCCTTGGCGGGAACAGCAGTTGGTATGGCTATGAATGAGCCGTCAACAGGAGAGTATGATTTACTTACTTTCTCGATAGGCCTTGTTACCTTGGCTGCAACGATAATCTTCTCGATTTACTTTAAGGGATTTTTGAGTATGGTTTCCATTCTTGCTGGAATAATCGTTGGATATGTCTATGCATTGTTGGTTGGAATGATCGATTTTACTCCAGTTCTTGAGGCAAAATGGTTTGAATGGCCGCCATTTATCATTCCTTTTGTCCATTATGATGTAAAGATAACGTTAGACATTGTTCTCTTAATGGTTCCAATTGCTGTTGTTACCATTTCAGAACATATTGGTCATCAATTAGTACTAAGTAAAGTAGTAGGCCGTGACTATATTAAGGAACCTGGCTTACATCGATCCATTCTTGGTGATGGTACAGCCACAATGATATCTGCTTTAATCGGTGGTCCTCCAAAAACAACTTACGGCGAAAATATTGGTGTATTGGCATTAACGAAAGTATATAGTGTTTATGTCATAGCAGGAGCGGCAGTCATCGCAACAGTGTTTGGTTTTATTGGTAAAATTTCCGCATTGATTCATACCATTCCACAGGCTGTCATGGGAGGAGTGTCAATCCTGTTATTTGGAATTATCGCCTCTTCAGGGTTAAGAATGCTGGTTGATAATAAAATCGATTTTGGCAGCAACAGAAACTTAGCTATTTCTTCAGTCATTCTAGTATTAGGGATTGGCGGTGCATTAATTAAAGTCTCTGATCAATTTCAGCTTCAAGGTATGGCCTTTGCAGCAATTATTGGAGTTATATTGAATTTAATTTTACCTGGCAGAGAAGAGGTAAAAGAAGATATGTTCGACACACATTAAAACAGGTATAACTGGCGCAATTTAATTAGAGTGCGGTAATTTAACAATAATTACGAAAACTATTTTTGAATGCCGCACTTATAAATTTCAAATTCTATATTCAATACCATGAAAACAATATAAATAATTGTCTGATTATATTAAATAGAAGAAACAAAGGGTTTATTCAAAAACATTTGATTTAACTGATTTGTACGGCATGTATTTAGTGTTGGTCTTATTAAAAGGAGGCTTTAATAATGAACCATTTAATATCAACTGCTTCACTATCTGTAGAGGAAATTAAAAAAATTCTGAGCCAAGCGCGAAGTTTTTTAGAAGGGGAACAATGGAAACCGACTGAGCAGCAGTTTATAGCGAATTTATTTTTCGAGCCAAGCACAAGAACAAAATCAAGCTTTGAAGTAGCAGAAAGAAAGCTTGGTCTAGAGGTTATCCCGTTTGATGCTGGTTCTTCAAGTGTGTTAAAGGGCGAGACATTGTATGATACTGTTCGAACACTAGAGTCAATTGGAGTCAATGCTGTTGTCATCCGGCATGATAAGGATCAATATTTTGATGAGTTAATCGGCCGTGTTGGAATACCTGTTATTAATGCAGGTGATGGCTGCGGTCATCATCCAACGCAGTCTTTATTAGACTTACTGACCATTCAACAGGAATATGGAGATTTTAAAGGATTAAAGGTAGCGATTATCGGAGATGTTAGACACAGCCGAGTAGCTCGGTCAAATGCTGATGCTTTAACAAGATTAGGAGCAAAGGTTGTTTTTTCTGGTCCTAAAGAATGGTTTGATGAAGAATTTCTTGAAAATGGGGGCTACGAGGATGTGGATACTGCAATTGAAACATCCGATGTTGTTATGCTATTGCGTATACAGCATGAGCGTCATGATGGAAGTGACACAGGTGTGTCGGAAAATTATCATCAGCAATTTGGTTTAACGATTGAACGCGAGAAAAAAATGAAGCCGGGAAGCATTATTATGCATCCTGCACCTGTAAATAGAAATGTTGAAATAGCAGATGAATTAGTTGAATGCAGCAGATCAAGAATCTTTACGCAAATGAAAAACGGTGTATTTGTACGCATGGCTGTTATTAAGCGAGCACTAGATAAACAAGGGGGAATGCAAAGTGTCAATACTCATCAAAAATGGACAATTGCTAATTAATGGGGAATTAATAACTGGTGACATTTTTATTGAGGATGGATTCATTAAGGGAATTGGAACCCTCACAAACGTAAAGGCAGATGAAATGATAGAAGCGGATGGCTTGGTTGTTGCTCCAGGGTTTATTGACCTTCATGTTCATTTACGTGAGCCAGGAGGGGAAAAGAAAGAAACCATTGCCACAGGGACACTTGCAGCAGCAAAAGGTGGATTTACAACAATTGCTGCTATGCCAAATACAAGGCCGGTTCCTGATTCAAAGGAGCAATTAGAATGGCTGCATAGACGAATTGATGAAACTGCTGCTGTAAAGGTACTTCCATATGGTTCCATTACAATTAGAGAAGCAGGCAAGGAACTGACAGATTTTTCTGCATTGAAGGAAGCAGGTGTATTTGCCTTAACAGATGATGGTGTTGGTGTTCAATCAGCCGATATGATGCTTTCAGCGATGAAGAAAGCGGCACAAGAAGGCTTAACCATTGTTGCTCACTGTGAGGAAAATACATTAATTAATAAAGGATCGGTACATGAAGGATCTTTCTCCAAAGAACATGGAATTAACGGCATCCCTTCTGTTTGTGAGTCTGTACATATTGCTCGGGACGTTCTCCTAGCAGAAGCGGCTAATTGTCATTATCATGTATGCCACATCAGTACGAAGGAATCAGTCAGGACCGTGAGAGATGCAAAGCGGGCAGGAATACATGTCACTGCGGAAGTTACTCCTCATCATTTATTGTTGTGTGAAGAGGATATTCCAGGTTTGGACCCCAATTTTAAAATGAATCCTCCATTACGCGGATCAGATGATCGGGAGGCTTTAATAGAGGGGCTTTTGGATGGGACAATTGATTTTATTGCGACAGATCATGCACCACATACAAAGGAAGAAAAAGATGAAGGTATGACGCTAGCTCCATTCGGTATTGTTGGTTTAGAAACAGCTTTTCCACTCCTATATACACATTTTGTTGATAAGGGAATGATGACATTACCGCAGTTAATCGATTATTTAAGTAGCAAGCCTGCACAAGCATTCGGTCTTCATGCAGGAGAAATAAAGGTTGGTGCCCCGGCGGATATCGTCTTACTTGATTTAAATCATAAAGAAAAAATCAATCCGCAAAGCTTTTTGTCAAAAGGCCGTAATACACCATTTGGAGGCTGGGAATGTAAAGGATGGCCTGTTGTCACATTGGTTGATGGAAAGATAGCTTGGGAAAAAGGACGTGAAAAGATATGAAAAAGAAGCTTATTCTAGAAGATGGAACTGTATTTATTGGTGAAGCATTTGGAAGTGAAACAAGTTGTACAGGGGAGGTTGTTTTTAATACCGGTATGACTGGATATCAAGAGGTACTGTCAGATCCTTCATATTGCGGACAAATTGTTACATTAACTTACCCGCTTATTGGTAATTATGGAATTAACCGCGATGATTTTGAATCAATTACGCCGGCAATCAGCGGTTTTATCGTAAAAGAAACAGCCGATTTTCCATCTAACTGGAGAAGTGAAAAATCATTAGATGAGTATTTTAAGCTAAAGAATATTCCAGGAATCTCAGGGATTGACACGAGAAAACTGACAAGAATTATTCGTCAGCATGGTACATTAAAGGGTGCTCTATGTAATATGAGCGAAAATGTTGACGATGTATTGGAAAGATTACGGGCAACTGAAGTTCGACGTGATCAGGTTAAACAGGTATCGACTAAAACAGCCTATCCAAGCCCTGGAAGAGGCAGAAGAGTTGTACTTGTTGATTTTGGGATGAAACATGGAATTTTAAGAGAATTAAATCGTCGTGATTGTGATGTAATTGTTGTTCCTTATAATACAAAAGCTGAAGAAATTCTTGAATTAAGTCCTGATGGTGTTATGCTTTCAAATGGACCTGGAGATCCAAAGGATGTTCCAGAAGCAATCGAAATGATTCAAGGTATTCTTGGTAAAGTACCACTATTTGGGATTTGTCTTGGTCATCAGTTGTTCGCTCTTGCATGTGGAGCTAATACTGAAAAAATGAAATTTGGTCACCGCGGTTCAAATCATCCGGTAAAAGATCTGGCAACCGGAAGAGTAGATATTACATCGCAAAACCATGGTTTTACAGTCGAAGAAAAATCAATTGAGAATACACGCTTAGAAGTCACACAAATCGCTTTAAATGATGGAAGTATAGAAGGGTTGAAACACAAAGACTTCCCTGCTTTTACTGTTCAATATCATCCGGAAGCTTCACCAGGACCTGAGGATTCTAATAATTTATTTCAACAATTTCTTGAGCTAATTGAGACTGCTAAACAGGAGGGAAACACTTATGCCAAAGCGTAATGATATAAATAGTATTTTAGTAATCGGATCTGGGCCAATTGTCATCGGTCAGGCTGCAGAATTTGATTATGCAGGAACACAAGCGTGTTTAGCATTAAAAGAAGAAGGCTATAAAGTTATCCTTGTTAATTCCAATCCTGCTACTATTATGACAGATACAGAGATTGCGGATGCAGTCTATATAGAGCCATTAACACTTGAATTTGTGGAAAGAATTATCAGAAAAGAAAGGCCTGACGCATTGTTGCCAACATTAGGCGGACAGACAGGATTAAATCTCGCCGTAGAATTAGCAAAATCTGGTTTATTGGAAGAATGTGGGGTTGAAATATTAGGGACGAAGCTAACTGCCATTGAAAAAGCGGAAGACCGTGATTTATTTAGAACACTTATGAATGAATTAAACGAACCGGTTCCTGAAAGTGATATTATTCATAATCTTGAGGAAGCGTATGCTTTTGTTGAGAGAATTGGATATCCGGTAATTGTACGTCCGGCCTTTACACTAGGCGGTACCGGCGGTGGAATCTGTCATAATGAAGAAGAGCTTGTTGAAATTGTCGCAAGCGGGCTAAAATACAGTCCTGTCACACAATGTTTATTAGAAAAAAGCATTGCGGGATACAAGGAAATTGAATATGAAGTTATGAGAGACTCTGCTGATAATGCGATTGTTGTATGTAACATGGAAAACATCGACCCTGTGGGTGTGCATACAGGAGATTCCATTGTTGTGGCACCGAGCCAAACATTAAGTGACCGGGAGTATCAATTACTGCGCAATGCTTCCTTGAAAATTATTCGTGCACTTGGAATTGAAGGCGGATGTAATGTACAGCTTGCCCTAGATCCTTACAGCTATAATTATTACATTATCGAAGTCAATCCGCGTGTCAGCCGTTCTTCGGCTCTTGCCTCAAAGGCAACGGGTTATCCAATTGCAAAGCTTGCAGCTAAAATTGCTGTGGGTCTGACACTGGACGAAATGATGAATCCAGTTACAGGCAAAACATACTCTTGTTTTGAACCTGCTCTGGACTATATTGTAACGAAAATACCAAGATGGCCGTTTGATAAGTTTGAATCTGCGAATCGCTTACTTGGAACACAAATGAAAGCAACTGGTGAAGTAATGGCCATTGGACGAACATTTGAAGAGTCGTTATTAAAGGCAATTCGCTCACTTGAAAGTAATGTCTATCATTTTGCTTTGCCAAATGGAGAAGAGTTTAGTGATGAAGTAATTGAAAAACGAATCCGTAAAGCAGGAGACGAACGTTTATTTTATATTGCTGAAGCATTAAGACGTGGTGTCAGTATTGAAACCCTTCATGAGTGGAGTCAAATCGATCTATTCTTCTTATATAAAATGGAAGGAATTATCTTGTTTGAAAAAGAACTATCCAAACATCCATTTGATCGTGAATGGGTAGAAAAGGCGAAGAAAAAAGGATTTTCGGATTTTTCACTCGCAAAACTTTGGAATACAACAGAGCGTTCCATTTATGATTGGCGTGTGAAGCAAGGGATTGTACCAGTATATAAAATGGTTGATACATGTGCAGCAGAATTTGAATCAGAAACTCCGTATTTTTATGGAACCTATGAAGAGGAAAATGAGTCAATTGTTACAGATCGAAAGAGTGTAATCGTACTAGGATCAGGTCCAATCCGAATTGGTCAAGGTGTTGAATTTGATTATGCAACCGTTCATTCCGTTTGGGCGATTAAAGAAGCCGGTTATGAAGCTATCATCATTAATAATAATCCTGAAACGGTTTCAACTGATTTCAGTATTTCAGATAAATTATACTTTGAACCATTAACAACGGAAGATGTTATGGCAATCATAGATTTGGAAAAACCAATAGGTGTTGTCGTACAGTTCGGCGGTCAAACGGCAATTAACCTTGCTTCCAAGCTTGTTGAGCATGGAGTGAAAATTTTAGGAACGACTCTAGAGGATTTAGATCGTGCTGAAGATCGTGATAAGTTTGAACAGGCATTAGTACAATTAGAGATTCCAATGCCGAAAGGGAAAACAGCTCTTTCTGTAGATGAGGCATTAAAAATCGCAGAGGAAATTGGATATCCGGTATTAGTGCGACCTTCATATGTATTAGGCGGAAGAGCGATGGAAATTGTTTATAAGAAGGAAGAACTGCTTCATTATATGGAGAATGCAGTAAAAATTAATCCAGAGCACCCTGTCTTAATCGACCGTTATTTAACAGGTAAAGAAATAGAGGTTGATGCGATATCCGATGGTAAGGATGTAGTGATTCCTGGAATTATGGAACATATTGAACGTGCAGGAGTACATTCAGGCGATTCCATAGCTGTATATCCGCCGCAAAGTCTTTCAAATACTGTAAAAGAAAAACTAATTACGTATACTGAAAAATTAGCGCTTGGATTGAATATTGTTGGTTTATTAAATATCCAATATGTTGTAAGTAATGATGATGTATTTGTACTGGAAGTAAATCCGCGTTCAAGCCGTACGGTGCCATTTTTAAGTAAAATTACAAATGTGCCAATGGCAAATATTGCTACAAAAGCGATTCTTGGTCAGTCTCTTGCTGAACAAGGGTACGTTTCCGGTCTTGTTCCGGAAAAAGCTGGTGTATATGTAAAAGCACCTGTATTCTCCTTTGCAAAATTGCGTAATGTCGATATTTCATTAGGACCAGAAATGAAATCAACAGGAGAAGTAATGGGGAAAGATTACACATTGGAAAAAGCGTTGTATAAAGCACTTGTTGCATCTGGAATTACCATCCAAAAATTTGGTACAGTGCTCTTGACCATTGCTGATAAAGAAAAAGAAGAAGCACTGCATATTGCAAAACGTTATGCCGCAATTGGTTATCGTCTAATGGCAACAAGCGGTACAGCTGAATTCTTGAAAAAAGCAGGGATTCCAGTTAGTGTTGTCAGCAAAATTGGCTCAGAAGGTCCTGATCTTTTAGATGTAATTAGAAACGGGGAAGCCCAATTTGTTATAAACACTTTTTCAAAAGGTAAACAGCCTGAACGCGATGGCTTTAGAATCCGCCGCGAATCTGTTGAAAATGGAGTTCCATGCTTAACCTCACTTGATACAGCTGAAGCGATTTTACGTGTCATTGAATCCATGAATTTTTCAGCAGAAGCAATGGCTCAGCCAGTTAATGCCAGGGAGGCTATTCTCTCATGATAAATAAAGAAATGTGTACAGTCGTTTCACAGACTGAATTAGCCGATTCTATTTATGAGCTCACCTTAAAAGGTGAGCTTGTTCAACAAATGAATGAACCAGGTCAATTTGTCCATCTAAAGGTTTCTAATGGCATGGATCCGCTCTTGAGACGTCCGATTTCCATTGCAAGAATTGATAAGAAAAACAGTGAATTTACGATGATCTATCGAAAAGAGGGCAGAGGGACTTCTCTTTTGGCGCAAAAGCAGACCGGTGATGAAGTAGATGTATTAGGTCCGCTCGGGTCTGGATTTCCACTCGAAGAAACTCAAAAGGGCGAAACTGCTCTTTTAGTAGGTGGAGGAATTGGTGTACCGCCCCTTTACGAATTATCGCGGCAGCTTACTGATAAAGGGGTTACCGTGATTCATGTTCTTGGATTTCAGTCAAAAGAAGCTGTTTTTTATGAACATGAATTTTCCCTGTTAGGTGAGACTTATATAGCAACTGTAGATGGATCGTACGGTACAAAGGGTTTTGTAACAGATGTGATTGCTGAAAAAGAGTTTGTATTTACTACGCTCTACTCATGCGGACCAACTCCGATGCTTAAAGCAATTGAAACAAATTTTGCCGATAAAAAAGTATTTCTTTCATTAGAAGAAAGAATGGGCTGCGGTATTGGTGCTTGTTTTGCTTGTGTATGTCATACACAGAATGACAAAGATGGTTACACGTATAAAAAGGTTTGCAGTGATGGTCCTGTGTTTCGGGCTGGGGAGGTTGTATTATGAGCATGCTTGATGTGAAATTACCAGGACTTGATTTGAAAAACCCAATCATGCCGGCGTCAGGATGTTTCGGCTTCGGACGTGAATACAGCCAATTGTATGATTTAAGCAAACTTGGAGCTATTATGATTAAAGCAACGACCGTTGAACCGCGCTTTGGGAATCCGACTCCAAGGGTGGCTGAAACATCTGCAGGTATGCTTAATGCCATCGGACTGCAAAATCCCGGTTTAAAGAAAGTTATTTCTGAAGAACTTACATGGCTAGAACAGTTTGATGTTCCAATTATTGCTAATGTAGCAGGATCTACCGAGGAAGATTATGTGGCAGTAGCCCAGGAAATCTCAAAATCTCCTAATGTACATGCACTTGAGCTTAATATATCCTGTCCCAATGTAAAGGAAGGCGGTATTGCCTTTGGTACAATACCGGAAGTTGCTGAACAGCTAACAAAAAAAGTTAAAGAAGTATCGTCTGTTCCCGTGTATGTAAAATTATCACCAAATGTAAGCAATATTGTGGATATGGCAAAAGCTGTTGAAGCTGGTGGTGCGGATGGATTAACAATGATTAATACATTAGTCGGAATGAGAATTGATATAAAATCAGCAAGACCGATACTAGCGAATAAGACCGGCGGATTATCCGGACCAGCAGTGAAGCCTGTTGCGATTCGAATGATTTATGAGGTAAGTCAGGCGGTGGACCTACCGATTATCGGTATGGGTGGTATTCAAACGGCAGAAGATGTGATTGAATATTTTTATGCCGGTGCAAGTGCAGTAGCTGTCGGAACAGCTAATTTTGTTGACCCTTTTGTTTGTCCTTCTATTATCGATGAACTGCCTGAACGATTAATGCAGCTCGGTTTTGATCATATTTCACAGTGTACAGGAAGGAGCTGGAAGTAGATGGGGAAACCAGTAATCATTGCTCTTGACTTTGCTTCTAAGGATGAGGTCTTAACATTTTTAAATCGTTTTTCTAATGAACAATTGTTTGTTAAAGTGGGGATGGAGCTTTTTTATCAAGAGGGTCCGGCCATTATTCATGATATTAAAGAAAGAGGACATCAAATTTTCTTGGATTTAAAGCTTCATGATATACCAAATACTGTAAAAAGTGCTATGAAGGGCCTTGCAAAGCTTCAATGTGATCTAGTTAACGTACATGCTGCTGGGGGTCAAGAAATGATGATGGCAGCATTAGAAGGATTGGATCAAGGGACTTCTGCAGGACAAAGAAGACCGCTTTGTATTGCTGTAACACAGTTGACAAGCACGTCTGAAGAACAAATGAAAAAAGAGCAGCTGATTCAAGTACCGCTTAAGGAATCAGTGCTTCATTATGCAAAGCTTACGAAACAGTCCGGACTTAATGGTGTTGTATGTTCTTCACATGAGGCTGCGATGATTCGTGAAGTGCTGGGAAATGACTTTTTAACAGTTACCCCTGGTATTCGTTTAAAAGAGGATGCAGCAGGTGATCAGAAGAGGGTGGCAACACCGGACTTTGCCAAAAAGGCAGGCGTCTCTTATATGGTGGTTGGCCGTTCGATTACAAAATCTGAAAATCCTCACGAGAGTTATCAAAAGTTTATACAAGCATGGGAAGGTGTTCAACTGTGAGAAAAATTATTGCCGAAAGTTTATTAGAAATTAAAGCTGTCACACTGCGTCCAAATGAACCTTTTACATGGGCATCAGGCATCATTTCACCTATTTATTGTGACAATCGGTTAACTCTTTCATATCCAGAAATTAGAAGAAACATTGCATCAGGGCTTGCCGGAATCATTAAGGAACAATTTCTGGGCACTGAGCTTATTGCTGGAACTGCAACAGCAGGAATCCCGCATGCTGCCTGGGTAAGTGAGGAATTAAACCTGCCAATGTGCTATGTACGATCAAAAGCGAAGGGTCATGGAAAAGGAAACCAAATTGAAGGAAAAGCGGAAAAAGGGCAAAAAGTGGTTGTAGTGGAAGATTTGATTTCAACGGGAGGCAGTGTCATTACTGCTGTAGAGGCATTACGTGAAGCTGGATGTGAAGTATTAGGTGTAGTATCTATTTTTACCTATCAGCTTGAAAAAGGTTTTGAGTTAATGAAAAATGCAGATATTACTGTATTTTCGTTAACTGATTTTTCAACTCTTGTTGAGGTAGCAAGCGAAAAAGGCTACATTGAACAAAAGGACTGGGAAAAGTTGATGGAGTGGCGTAAAAACCCTGCTGAGTGGGGAAAATAAATGACTATTCAGGCCTGACATAATGTTGTCAGGCTAATTTTCTTTTTTATATGCGCAGCAATAAACCGATTATCATATAAATGAAAGAAATATTCTTATTGATTCGGTTAGGGAGAGGATTTAAGCTGTGAATAATCGTTTAGGTCAGGTTGATTTAACCAAGATGGTAGACAATAAAAAAGAGTATAATACCAAACTGCTCAGTTACCAAAGACGGCTATTAAGACTTCAGCATATTTTACGTCAAGAGCAAATAGCAGTTCTTATGGTAGTGGAAGGCTGGGATGCTGCCGGCAAGGGAGGGGCAATTAAACGAGTTACGGAACATCTTGATCCGCGCGGATTTAAGGTTTGGCCAATTGCTGCTCCTGAGCCTCATGAAAAAAGATACCATTATCTGCAGCGATTTTGGAATAAACTTCCGCGGCACGGTGAGTTAACCATTTTTGACCGTTCCTGGTATGGAAGAGTTCTAGTGGAACCAATTGAAGGTTTTGCAGTAAAAGAAGAATGGTCAAGGGCGTACGAGGAAATTAATGGTTTTGAAAAATTATTAAGTGATGATCAATATGTCATCCTGAAATTTTGGTTTCATATTAGTAAGGATGAGCAATTATTGCGTTTTAAAGCGCGTGAGGCCAATCCGCTTAAAAGCTGGAAATTGACTGATGAAGATTGGCGGAATCGGGAGAAATGGGATTTGTATTTAGAAGCGGCTGAGGAAATGTTTGAAAAGACGGATACACCCTATGCACCATGGCATATCATTCCAAGCAATGATAAACGTTATGCCCGTTTAGAAACATTAAATATTATGATTCAAACGATTGAACGTGTTTTAACCGCAAAGAATATAGCGTTGCCGGACAACGGGGAAAATGGATAAAAAGAGTGCATGTTGCACTCTTTTTAATTGGTTTTAGAAATCCTTGTTAAATAGACAGCGTATACTGGAGTAAATACATTATAGCCGTTTTTTTAATTTAAGGACTGTTTCTTCATCGGGTGTAACATAGACTGTTTGCTGATTATCATAAATCACAAAGCCAGGCTTTGCTCCTGATGGTTTTTTTACATGGCGTACACGGGTAAAGTCGACGGGAACCGAGCTGGAATTACGTGCTTTACTAAAAAATGCTGCAAGAACTGCCGCTTCTTGAATGGTTTTCTCTGTTGGTTCTTTGCTTCGAATCACCACATGTGATCCAGGAATATCTTTTGTATGCAGCCAAATCTCATCACGGGCTGCCAATCGATTGGTTAAATAATCATTTTGTTTATTGTTCTTGCCGATGATAATTTCAGTCCCATCAGAAGCTAAATAATAATCTAAGGCAGGTTTTTGATTTTGGTTTTGTTTTTTCAACTGCTTTTTCTGTCTGTTTCGAATATAGCCCTCTTCAATTAATTCATCGCGGATTTCAGCAACATCTTTCGGTGAGGCTGTTTCAAGCTGCTGAATAAGCGCATCAAAATAACGGACCTCTTCTATTGCTTTATCAATTTGCTCCTTAACAATTTCAATGGCATTTTTTGCTTTTTGGTATTTGGTAAAATACTTTTGAGCATTCTCAGAAGGTGTTTTTAATGAATCAAGCGGGATTCGTACAGTTGAACCATGTTCGTCATAATAATTCACCACTTCGATTTCATTCTGACCCTTTTGTACAGCGTATATATTGGCTGTTAACAATTCACCATATAATTGAAACTCTTGGGCTTTATTCGCTTCATGTAAAGTCTCTTTCAACTTAGCAATTTTTTTCTCATTTTTTTCTTTCTCATTGAAAACTAAACGTTCAATATCATTTGCCTGCTGTTTGACACGATCGCGTTCTGCCTTTCCAAAATAATAGCGGTCCAACATTTCACCAAGGGTTGTAAATGATTTTACATGATTACTTTGCGTGCTTTCGAGTGGGAATAAATAAAAGTTTTCTTTACCATTAATTTCCATGATGGAAGGGGAATACTCATGATGTTTAATGTGATTCATTAGCTTAAGAAATGCTTTTGGCAATGTATTTCGATTGACCAGACCGGCCCGAAAGGTAATTTCTTTTGCAACTAAAGGTGAAAGTCCAGCATATTCGCTGACAAGCTGCTTATCTAGTTTGCCACCGTTGAAATCTAGACGTCTTAATAGGTCCTGTTCATCAGCTTCAAAAGGGTTCGTTTTATCTTGCTCTGGCGGAAAGATGTATTCATGTCCTGGAAGGACCGTTCGATATGTATTTATAGCTGCTGATACATGCTTAATGCTGTCAAGAATCATATTTTTGTTACGGTCTACTAAAATGATATTACTATGACGTCCCATAATTTCCACAATCAGCTGCTTATAGGAAATATCTCCGATTTCATTTCTTCCTTTAATATCAAAAATAATCATCCGATCAAGTCCAATTTGATGGATATTCTCCAAAATATACCCTTCTAAATGCTTTCGTAAAAGCATACAAAACATTGGAGGGATAGATGGATTCTCATATTCTTCTTTCGAAATATGGACTCTTGCATGCGACGGATGTGCAGAGAGTAATACCTTTTGATTTTTCCCGTTTGCTCTTACGACGAGAATAATTTCATTTTTATACGGTTGGTGTACTTTATTGATTCGGCCGCCTTGGAGTGAATCTGCAAGTTCTTTAACCATTGCCCTGGTAAATAAACCATCAAACGACATGACAAACATCCTTTACTTAATAAACTTTGATAGTAGTCTAGCACAAGCGGCCAGCTTATCTAAGGCTAAGACGCTTCCGCTATCTTTGCTAATCTATCTTTAAATGTACAAGTTGTTTGATTGAAGTGCAACTATATTAGCATTTTTTTGGACAAGAGTGAATAAGCTTTCCTTAGATGCAGAAAAAGTTATCTATCTAACTAAATGAAAGGCTTCCCGGAGTATGGCACTAGGCTTCGGTTACGCTTTTCATATTTAAGGGGGAAGTGAGATGGCGGGATGAAGTACCATGAGATGAACACGAAAGAGGTAGAGGAAGCGCTAAATACAGACCTCTCGTCAGGATTATCAAGTGCAGATGTTAAACAAAGGTTGAAGCAATATGGACACAACGAATTAGAAGAAGGTGAAAAGCAGTCTGCCTGGTTGTTGTTTTTCAGTCAATTTAAAGATTTTATGGTGCTTGTTTTATTAGCAGCGACCCTTATCTCTGGTTTTTTAGGGGAATATATTGATGCAATTGCAATCATTGCAATTGTTATTGTGAATGCTTTTCTTGGCTTTTTTCAAGAAATAAAGGCGGAAAAATCACTGCAGGCTTTAAAAGAACTCTCTGCACCGCAGGTACAAGTGTTAAGAGATGGACAATGGATTAAAATTGCTTCAAAAGAAATTGTCCCCGGTGATATATTAAAATTCTCAAGCGGGGATCGAATCGGTGCAGATTTACGCTTGATTGATGTGAAAAGTCTTGAAATAGAAGAATCGGCATTAACCGGTGAGTCACTGCCTGTTTCAAAAATGACAGATGAACTACCCGCAGAAAATCTCGGTATTGGTGATATGGCCAATATGGCCTTTATGGGCACAATGGTGACAAGAGGAAACGGAATGGGGGTTGTTGTCGGGACGGGTATGAAAACAGCGATGGGGCAGATTGCTGATTTACTCCAAAGCGCTGAATCAATGACAACACCGCTGCAGAGACGATTGGAGCAGCTTGGAAAAATATTAATCGTAACAGCACTCTTCTTAACCGCTCTTGTTGTTATTGTTGGTGTTATTCAAGGTAATGATTTATATACCATGTTTTTAGCTGGAGTTTCCCTTGCTGTTGCTGCTATTCCGGAAGGACTTCCAGCCATTGTCACGGTGGCTCTTTCTCTAGGTGTTCAGCGGATGATTAAGCAAAATGCCATTGTTAGAAAGCTCCCAGCTGTTGAAACCTTAGGTTGTGCTTCTGTCATCTGTTCAGACAAAACTGGAACCATGACACAAAATGAAATGACGGTTACGCATTTATGGAGCAGCGGCCAAACATGGTTTGTTGACGGGGTCGGTTATGAGCCAAGAGGAGATTTCTACCATAAAGATGAAAGAATAGATGTTCATAACGAGAAAGCATTGCAGCAGATGCTCATGTTTGGTATGTTATGTAACCATGCAGAATTAATTCAAAAGAAAAAGGAATATATTGTTGACGGGGATCCGACTGAAGGAGCGCTCCTTGTTGCCGCCATCAAAGCAGGATATAATCGAGCGGATCTATTAAATGAATTTAGCATCGTTCAGGAATTTCCATTTGATTCAACAAGGAAAATGATGAGCGTGATTATTAAGGACCCGAATGGCAGGCAGTTTGTTGTCACAAAAGGAGCGCCTGATATTCTGGTAGGAAAAAGCGAAGCGATTCTTTGGAATGGCAAAAAACAACTGTTATCACAGGATGCAAAGCAAACTGTTCAGTCTGCCATCAATGAGTTAGCGTCAAAAGCTCTCAGAACGATTGCTATCGGATTTAAGGAAATCCCTGCGCAGACAATGGTTCTTGATGAAAAAGAGGCAGAAAAGAGTTTGACCTTTATTGGTTTGCAGGGAATGATTGACCCGCCGCGTCCAGAAGTAAAGCTCGCTGTTAAGGAATGTAAGGATGCAGGAATTAAAACGGTTATGATAACAGGTGACCATGTTATAACAGCAAAAGCTATTGCGAAACAGCTTGGGATCCTTTCAAATCAATCAAAGGTGTTAGATGGACCAGCTCTTTCAAATATGTCACTTGAGGAACTAGAAGATGTTGTGGAAGATGTATCTGTATTTGCGCGTGTATCTCCAGAGCATAAATTAAAAATCGTCAAAGCATTGCAAAATAGAGGTCATATTGTCGCTATGACGGGTGACGGTGTCAATGATGCGCCTGCTATTAAAGCAGCAGATATTGGTGTTGCAATGGGGATTACTGGTACAGATGTGGCTAAAGAGTCATCTGCTTTAGTATTGCTTGATGATAATTTTGCTACCATTAAAGCGGCCATTAAAGAAGGGCGTAACATTTACGAAAATATTCGCAAATTTATCCGTTACTTACTAGCCTCCAACGTTGGGGAAATTCTTGTGATGTTATTTGCGATGTTATTAGCATTGCCATTGCCTCTTGTTCCAATACAAATCCTATGGGTAAATTTAGTTACAGATGGCTTACCAGCGATGGCACTTGGTCTAGATCAGCCAGAAGGAGACGTGATGAAACGAAAGCCGAGAAGTCCAAAAGAAGGAGTGTTTGCAAGAGGGTTAGGCTGGAAAATCATATCAAGAGGCTTCTTAATAGGATTGGTTACTTTGCTTGCATTTATGTTTGCGTACAAGGACAACCCGGATCACCTTGAATATGCGCAAACAGTTGCATTTGCTACATTAGTATTAGCGCAATTAATTCACGTATTTGATTGCCGAAGTGAAAAATCGATACTTTCACGTAATCCATTTGGGAATAAATATTTAGTATGGGCTGTCATTTTGTCACTGTTGATGGTGCTTGTTGTGATCTATTATCCGCCTCTTCAGCCTATTTTTCATACTGTTCCAATTTTAGCTTCTGACTGGTGGATTATAACTGGGTTAGCGGCAGTCCCAACTTTTTTACTTGCGGGTTCATTTTTACTGCGAAAAACAAAATGAAATATGTTATAATTTCTTAGGTAGTAGAGATATCTCTATTACCTTTTCTTTCGTAAGCCAAACTACCTCCACTTTTTTATAAATAAATGCTAACATAATAATAAAACATCAGATGAAAATGAGCATGAAAAGTCTCCTGACGCTTTAGGAGCAGATTGGATGTGGTCTTAATGGTTATGAGTATGACAGGATTTGGGAGAAGTAAAAAAAATACTGATTCTTTTTCTGTTTCAGTCGAAATAAAAACGGTAAACCATCGGTTTTCAGAATTTTATATTCGAATGCCCCGTCAGTTTAATAAAATAGAAGATAGAATTAAAAAGAAGTTGAGCTCATTTATACATAGAGGAAGAATAGAAGTTTATGTGACGGTTGAGGGAGAAGGAATTGTTAATCGAAAAGTCTTGGTCGATTGGAATCTGCTCGATCATTACGTACAGGCAATTGCCAGCATCAAACAAAAATATGTTCTTGAGCACGGTTTATCACTCCAGGATTTACTCAGTAGGGAAGATATTATCAGTATTGAAGAAGAAGAAACTGGTGATGAAGAACTTGAACAGATTGTTCTCGAAGCAGTGGAGGAGGCGGCTGGTTCAGTCATTCAAATGCGCAAAGCTGAAGGTTCTGCGCTAGAAAAGGATATAGGTTCACATTTACATATTTTCGAGGGTTTGGTGGCAGCAATTACAGAGCTCGCACCGTCTGTCGTCAGAATGTATCGTGAGAAATTAACAAAAAGAATACATGAATTTGTCGGTGATCAAGTTGATGAAGCTCGTATTCTTACTGAAGTAGCGATTTTTGCTGATAAAGCAGATATTAATGAAGAATTAACCAGGCTGAATAGCCATATTAAGCAGTTTGGGAAAATTCTTACTTTAAATGAGCCGATAGGCAGGAAACTTGATTTTCTTCTGCAGGAAATGAACAGAGAAGTAAATACGATTGGTTCAAAAGCAAATGATTCCGAAATTGCCAGAGTAGTGGTTGAGATGAAAAGTATCCTTGAAAAAATGAAAGAACAGGTACAAAACATTGAGTAGTGCTTGTTTAAAAATAATTGTCAGGGTGAAACTAATTAACTGATATAGGAGGAAAATCAGGTGATTAAACTGATTAATATCGGCTTCGGCAACATTGTTTCTGCCAACCGGATCATTTCTATCGTGAGTCCTGAATCAGCACCCATTAAAAGAATTATTCAGGATGCACGCGACCGTGGTTCATTAATTGATGCAACATATGGCAGACGAACGAGAGCTGTCATTATAATGGATAGTGATCATGTGATTTTAAGTGCAGTGCAGCCTGAAACGGTTGCACATCGTTTAAATGATCGGGATGAAATATTGGATGAAGGGTAGGACGAAATGGATGCATGAAAAAGGGCTATTAATTGTATTATCCGGACCTTCGGGGGTAGGGAAAGGAACGGTAAGAAAAGAAATCTTTTCACAGCCAGATACAAAGTTTGAATATTCTATTTCAATGACAACGAGATCTCCACGCGAAGGGGAAGTTAACGGCGTGGATTATTTTTTTAAAACCCGGGAAGAATTTGAACAGTTGATTGAACAAGGTAAACTGTTGGAGTATGCAGAGTTTGTCGGCAATTATTATGGGACACCGGTAGACTATGTTCGTGAAACTTTAAATAAAGGAAGAGATGTTTTCCTAGAAATTGAAGTTCAAGGAGCACGACAAGTACGTGAAAAGTTTCCTGACGGATTATTTATTTTTCTCATGCCGCCAAGTCTGACAGAATTAAAAAATCGGATTGTGACAAGAGGAACCGAAACAGAGGATATAATAAATAACCGTTTAAATGTAGCAAAAGAAGAAATTGAAATGATGCACTTATATGATTATGTGGTCGAAAATGATCAAATTGATCTTGCTTGTGAGCGCATAAATGCAATTGTTGTGGCAGAGCACTGCCGCAGAGAACGTGTAGAACCAAAATATTTAAAAATGTTGGAGGTAAAGTAATATGTTAGATCCATCAATTGATTCTTTAATGACAAAAATAGATAGTAAATACTCTTTAGTATCGGTTGCAGCTAAGCGGGCACGTCAAATGCAATTAGGAGAATCCACACTATTAAACCGTTATATTTCTCATAAAAATGTGGGTAAAGCACTAGAGGAAATTAATGCTGACAAATTGATTTATCGCTTAGCAGATAGAAATTTAGGTTCAAGGTATGAATAAAAGGAAGAAAGGGCTGACCATGTCAGACCCTTTTCTTTTGCATTATGACAATGCAAAGGTGTGAATGTGTTGTAGAATACTGTAAATGGGGGTCAGATCTATGCTAAATGGAAAAAATATTTTATTGTGTGTCACAGGTGGCATTGCTGTATATAAGGCGGCAGCTTTGACGAGTAAACTCACCCAGGAAGGTGCGGATGTGCGTGTCATTTTAAGCAAATCAGCTTGTGAATTTGTAGCGCCACTAACCTTTCAAGCTTTATCTCGAAATGATGTGTATACTGACACCTTTGACGAAAAGGATTCCAAAAAAATAGCCCATATTGATTTGGCTGACTGGGCAGATATCATACTTGTTGCCCCGGCGACAGCTAATATCATTGGTAAACTGGCAGGCGGAATTGCGGATGATATGATTTCGACAACCTTACTCGCTGCAACAGTTCCTGTCTGGATTGCTCCGGCAATGAATGTTCATATGTATAGCCACCCTGCAGTACAAAGAAATATGGCTGCTTTATTAGAATATGGCTATTCGTTTATTGAACCTGGTGAGGGGTACTTAGCGTGCGGGTATGTTGGAAAAGGAAGACTAGAAGAACCAGAGAACATTGTTGCAAAAATAAATGCGTTTTTTCATCAAAAGGATGAAAGGCTTTCAGGTAAAAAAATAATAATCACAGCCGGCCCAACTAGAGAAAAAATTGACCCTGTTCGCTACCTGACAAACCATTCAACAGGAAAAATGGGTTATGCCGTTGCAGAGGAAGCAGCAAAAGCAGGTGCTGAAGTGATTTTAATATCCGGTCCAGTTTCACTGGCACCGCCGCAAGGGATACATGTTGTAAAAGTAGAGAGTGCACAGGAAATGTATGAAGCGGTTATCAGCCAATATAATGATGCTGATATTGTCATTAAGTCAGCTGCTGTTGCCGATTATCGTCCGAAGAATTATGCGGATCATAAAATAAAAAAACAGCCTGGAGAACAAGTGATAGAACTAGAGCGAACGAAGGATATCTTAATGGAGCTTGGTCAAAGAAAAGACAAGCAGCTCTTGATTGGATTTGCTGCTGAAACAGATCATGTCAGTGAATATGCGAGAAAAAAATTAACGAGTAAAAATGCTGATATGATTGTTGCAAATAATGTAAAAACAGAAGGGGCAGGTTTTGGAACGGATACCAATATCGTAACTTTTTACAGAAAAGACGGGGTAACAAAGGAGTTTCCTATTCTATCAAAAAAAGAAGTAGCAAGTAAAATTATAGATGAAGTATGTTTGCTTATGAAGGAACAGCGTTAATGGCAGTGGCAAAAGTGATTGTTGATGTACCGGCAAAGCAAACAAACAGACCCTTTGACTATAGGATTCCTAACAGGCTTATGAATGTCTTAGTGCCTGGAATGCGTGTGATTGTTCCTTTTGGTCCCCGTAAGGTTCAGGGGTTTGTGATTGAAATTGCCGAAAAGTCACAATTTCCAAAGCTAAGAGAAATCAGTGAGTTGATGGATATTGAACCGGTATTGAACGAGGAACTTCTTTTACTGTCGGATTGGTTAACTGAAAAGACGTTATGCTATAAGATTTCTGCTTTTCAAGTGATGCTTCCTCCTGCATTAAAGGCAAAATACGAGAAAAAGGTAAGATTGAAAAACCGCTCACATCTTGCCATGCTGCCCTCTGTTTTACAATCCCTTTTTTCTAATGGTGACGTCATTAAATGGGAAGAAGTAAGTAAAGGAAATGAACTTTCGTTATTACAAAAGGAAATTGCAAACGATGTGCTTGAAGTTTTATATGAAGTGAAAGAAAGAGTAAAAAAGAAAACAATAAAGATGGTTGCACCAGCTGTCACAAACAAAGAATTGCAGAAGATTCGTTCGGAGTTTCCAAGCCGCAATGTGAAGCAGCTAAAATTGATTGACCATTTTATTGAACACCATGAGCCGATGGAAAGACAAAAAGTTATGTCCATCTTAGGGGTTTCAAGTGCTGTGATTAAGGGGCTGCTTGAAAAAGGTATCTTAACGGAACAAACAAGGGAGGTTTATCGTGATCCCTATAGGGACCGTGATATTGAAAAAACGGAGCCTTTGCAGTTGACTAGTGATCAGTCACAGGCTATTCAACCGATTTTAGCTGCGTTAGAAGAGAAAAAACATGATGTCTTCCTCTTATATGGAGTAACTGGCAGCGGAAAAACCGAAGTATATTTACAATCAATCCAACGTGTGCTTGAGGATGGGCGGGAAGGCATTGTCCTTGTACCTGAAATATCATTAACAGCTCAGATGGTCAATCGCTTTAAAGGTCGTTTTGGAGATAGAGTAGCAGTTCTTCACAGCGGATTATCAGTAGGAGAAAAATATGATGAATGGAGAAAAATACAACGAAAAGAAGTCAAAGTGGTTGTAGGTGCACGTTCAGCTGTCTTTGCTCCGTTTGAAAATTTAGGGATTATTATTATAGATGAAGAGCATGAAACGAGCTACAAGCAGGAGGATAACCCAAGGTATCATGCACGTGACGTAGCCATTGAAAGGGCTAAGCGTTACAATTGTCCAGTTGTATTAGGCAGTGCGACACCTTCGTTAGAAACATTCGCCCGTGCGAAAAAAGGTGTCTATCAGCTCTTAACCTTATCAAAACGAATGAACGAGCGTCATTTGCCCCATGTGGATATTGTCGATATGCGTGAAGAGCTAAGAGAAGGCAATCGTTCGATGTTTTCTCGTGTACTGCATGAAAAAATACAAGACCGTTTAGAAAAAAAAGAACAGACTGTCCTGTTTTTGAATAAGCGCGGGCATTCTTCCTTTGTGATGTGTCGTGACTGCGGGCTTGTGCTGCAATGTCCTAATTGTGATATTTCTTTAACCTACCATCGCTTTAATCAGCAAATGAAATGTCATTATTGTGGTTATGAATCAATTGTTCCGACAACCTGTCCGGAATGTGCCAGCGACCATATTCGTTATTTCGGGACAGGTACACAAAAGGTTGAAGAAGAAATTGCGAAAGTCTTTCCTGGGGCAAGAGTGATTCGGATGGATGTTGATACAACATCTAGAAAAGGGGCACATGAAAAGCTGTTAACGCAATTTCAGGAAGGACGAGCTGATATTTTGCTGGGTACGCAAATGATTGCAAAAGGCCTTGATTTTCCTAATATTACATTAGTTGGTGTATTATCAGCTGATACGATGCTTCATCTGCCGGATTTTCGGTCATCAGAAAAGACCTTTCAACTATTAACACAGGTAAGTGGTCGGGCAGGAAGGCATGAGCTGGCAGGTGAAGTGGTGATTCAAACTTATACGCCTGAGCATTATAGTATTGAGCTCGCGGGTGAACAGGACTTTGATCAATTTTATGAGCGGGAAATGATGATTCGAAAGGTTCATAAATACCCTCCGTTTTATTATATTGCCTTAATAACAGTCAGCCATGAAGAATTGATGAAAACAGTAGATGTAACGGAGAAAATAACGGGGTTTATTACCTCGAGGTTGTCAAATGAAGCCGTCGTTTTAGGTCCTGTTGCATCTCCGATTCCAAGATTGAATAATCGGTACCGCTATCAGTGCTTGATTAAGTATAAACGTGAACCGAAATTAACGGATGTCCTAAAAACAGTTCTCGATCATCATCAACAGGATATGCACCAGTCAGGTCTTCAAATAGCCATTGATAAGAATCCTTATATCCTCATGTAGACAATAAATTGTATATTAAATGTTATGATTCAAGAAAATTGGAAAAACTATTAAGAAAATGTAGAGCTTGTATAGAGGCAGACAGCCTAAGACTTTGGGTCCTTAGCCGCAAGGGCTGGACGTAAAAATGGAAAAACAGGGGAGGAACTAAATTGGCAGTTAAAAAGATTGTCATGCACCCGGCGGAGATATTAGAACAGCCGTGTAAACCAGTAACAGACTTTAGTAATAAGTTGAAGAAGCTTTTGAATGATATGTATGATACGATGATTGAATTTGATGGTGTCGGTTTGGCGGCACCGCAGGTTGGTGTGGATGAGCAAATTGCTATCGTTGATATTGATGACGGCTCAGGCACGATAGAAATGATTAACCCGGAAATCCTTGAAACAAAGGGTGAACAAACGGGTGTTGAAGGATGTTTAAGTTTCCCTGGTTTGTATGGGGAGGTAAGCCGTCCTTATTATGTAAAAGTAAAAGCACAGGACCGGAAAGGGCGAACGTTTACACTCGAAGCTGAAGATTTTCTTGCTCGTGCCATACAGCATGAAATCGATCATTTGCATGGCATCTTGTTTACATCAAAGGTAACTAGGTATATAGATGAAAAAGAACTTCAGGAGGTGGAGGAAGAATGACCAAAATTGTATTTATGGGAACACCGGACTTTTCTGTACCGGTATTAAGAAAAATTATTGAAGATGGCTACGATGTGATAGGAGTCGTCACCCAGCCAGACAGGCCTGTAGGCAGAAAGAAAGTTTTAACACCACCTCCAGTTAAAGTTGAGGCGTTAGAACATGGGATACCGGTATTTCAGCCGGAAAAAATCCGGCGTCCTGAAGAATTACAGCCTATATTGGACTTGCAGCCAGACTTGATTGTGACAGCAGCCTTTGGTCAAATTCTGCCAAAGCAGCTTCTGGATGCTCCTCGGTATGGCTGTATCAATGTTCATGCATCTCTTTTGCCTGAGCTTCGCGGCGGTGCCCCGATTCACTATGCAATCCTGCAAGGGAAGGAAAAAACGGGTATCACAATTATGTATATGGCTGAAAAACTAGATGCCGGGGATATCTTAACACAGGTAGAGGTAGCTATTTTAGAACAAGATAATGTAGGTACAATGCATGACAAACTGAGTGAAGCAGGTGCCGAACTATTATCAGACACATTGCCAAAGCTTATTAATGGGGAATTGACACCCATTCAACAAAATGAAGAGGAAGCGACATTTGCATCTAATATTAAAAGGGAGCAGGAGAAGATTGATTGGACGAAGTCTGGGGAAGAAATTTATAACCACATTCGTGGACTAAACCCTTGGCCTGGAGCCTATACAACGCTGCAAGACAGTGTGTTGAAAATTTGGCAGTCTGAAAAAATTCCATTACAAGTAAATGAAGCTCCTGGAACCATTGTCAGAATTGAAGAGGATGGATTTATCGTCGCAACAGGAAATCAGATATCTGTAAAAGTCAAGGAATTACAGCCGTCTGGTAAGAAAAAGATGACTACAGGTCAATTTTTAAGAGGCGCTGGAAGTGATTTGACCATAGGTATACGATTAGGGGATTACTATGAAAAATAAACGGAAAAATGTTCGTGAAGCAGCACTTGAGATTTTGGAGTTAATCGAAAAAAATCAATCCTATAGTAACCTCCTTTTGAATAATGTCATTAAAAAAAATGAGCTCGAATCAAAAGACATTGGTTTATTAACGGAATTAACGTACGGTACCCTGCAAAGAAAAATGACGCTTGATTTTTATCTATCACCTTTTTTATTGAAAAATAAAAAAGTGGAAAATTGGGTTAGACAATTATTAAGGATGACCGTTTATCAAATGGTGTATTTAGATAAAATACCGGACCGGGCGGCAATATTTGAGGCTGTCGAGATTGCTAAAAAACGTGGGCATAAAGGAATTTCCAGTCTGATTAATGGTGTCCTCCGAAGTATCCAAAGAGAAGGGATTCCTTCCTTTGAGACAATTGAAGATCCAACAGAGAGGCTCTCGGTATCAACAAGTCATCCGCTTTGGCTTGTCAAACGCTGGGTCCAGCAATTTGGCTATGAAAACACGAAAGAGATGTGTGAACTAAATTTAACAGCCCCTGTCATGACTGGCCGTGTGAATACAACGAAAATAAGCCGGGATAAATGTCTAGCACTTTTAGAGGAAGAAGGTTTTGCAGTTGAAGCAAGCCCAGTTGTACCTGAGGCAATTCTTTGCTACAAAGGAAATCTGGCAAACTCCGAAGTATTTAGACAGGGATTCTTAACAATTCAAGATGAAAGCTCCATGCTAGTTGCTCTTTCTCTTGGCGTTAAAGAGAATCAGTATGTGCTTGATGCCTGCGGGGCACCCGGAGGCAAAACTACTCATATTGCAGAGAGATTACATGGTACAGGTGAGGTAATTTCTCTTGATTTACATGAACATAAGGTTAAGTTGATACGTGAAAATGCCGAAAGACTAGATTTGCCGAATATAAAAGCAAAAACACTTGATAGCCGTCATGTTCAAGAGCATTTTGAAAAAGAATCCTTTGACCGTATTCTTCTGGATGCTCCTTGTTCCGGACTTGGTGTTATGAGAAGAAAACCAGATATTAAATACACAAAAAAAGAAGAAGACGTATTTCAACTGCAAAAAATTCAAAAATCATTAATAGAATCTGTTTCCCCTTTATTAAAAAAAGGTGGTATTCTAGTTTACAGTACATGTACAATTGATCAGGAAGAAAATCAGCAGGTGGTTGAAGAGTTTTTAAGACAGCACGCTGAATTTGAAAGAGACTTAACAGTAAGAGATCGAATGCCTGATAAAATAAAACCATATGTAGAAAACGGTGAAATGCAAATTTTACCGCAGTATATGAATTCAGATGGTTTTTATATTGCTTGTTTAAGGAAGAAGGGGTAAATGATGGAGAAAATGACCACACAGGAGACTATAACAGAATTAAGCCAAAAGCCATCCATCTATTCGCTACAGCTTTCAGAGTTAAAGGAATGGTTAAAGGAACAGAATGAGAAAGCATTTAGAGCGGAGCAGATTTTTGATTGGTTATATAAAAAAAGAGTGTCTGATTTTGCTCAAATGAGTAATTTATCTAAGAATTTACGGGATATGCTCTCGGAGCATTTTACTTTGACAACTCTAAATACAATTATTAAGCAGGAATCAGCTGACGGAACGATTAAATTTTTATTCGAACTTCACGATGGTTATTCTATTGAGACTGTATTAATGCGGCATGACTATGGAAATTCAGTTTGTGTTACTACGCAAGTGGGTTGTAGGATTGGCTGTACGTTTTGCGCCTCAACTCTTGGGGGTCTTAAGCGACATTTAGAAGCAGGTGAAATCGTCTCGCAGGTGGTTAAAGTTCAACAGGCCCTTGATGAAACAGAGGAACGAGTCAGCTCTGTTGTCATTATGGGAATTGGTGAGCCATTTGATAACTTTGACAATATGCTCTCTTTTTTAAAGATAATTAATCATGATCAAGGCTTAAATATAGGTGCAAGACATATCACTGTTTCAACGAGTGGGATTATTCCGAAAATCTATCAATTTGCTGATGAGAATATGCAAATTAACTTTGCTATCTCATTGCATGCACCAAATACCGAATTACGGAGCCGGTTAATGCCGATTAATAAGGCATATAAACTTCCGGATTTGATGGAAGCTGTTCGATATTATATAAATAAAACAGGCCGTCGGGTTAGCTTTGAATACGGGTTATTTGGAGGAGTCAACGATCAGGTTGAACATGCCAAAGAATTAGCCAGTTTAATAAAAGATGTAAAATGTCATGTTAATTTAATTCCGGTCAATTATGTTCCTGAACGTGATTATGTCCGCACACCGCGTGATCAAATTTTTCTATTTGAAAAAACGTTGAAAGATGCTGGTGTGAATGTAACTATTCGTCGGGAACAAGGATCTGATATTGATGCAGCATGTGGACAGTTGCGTGCAAAGGAACGAAAAGAAGAGACGAGGTGAAGATATGAAGACTATTTTCGTGACAGACAAAGGAAAGGTTCGTCAGCATAATGAAGACAGCGGCGGTGTATTTATTAGCCAATCTGGGCAACGCCTTGCCATTGTAGCAGATGGGATGGGAGGGCATCGTGCAGGCGATGTTGCTAGTAAAATGGCTTTAATAAAGCTGCAGGAGGAATGGGAAAAAACAGTTAGAATTGAAACGGCTGACCAAGCCGAGAACTGGCTGAAGAATCATATCAATCAAGTCAATAGGGTCCTTTATGAACATTCGAAAAAACATTCCGAATGCGAGGGAATGGGGACAACTATTGTGGCAGCAATTGTTACTGATCTATTTTCCACCATCGCTCATATAGGGGATAGTCGCTGTTATATTTTAAATGAGACTGGGTTCTCTCAGGTAACAGAAGATCATTCACTTGTTAATGAACTTGTACGTTCCGGAGAGATTTCGAAAGAAGATGCTGAACATCATCCTCGTAAGAATGTATTATTAAGAGCGTTAGGTACTGAAATTTCAGTTGAAATGGATATTAAAACGATTCTTTTTGAAGAGGGTGACCGTCTTTTACTTTGTTCTGATGGATTATCTAATAAGGTAACGGAAACGGAAATAGTCGATATTCTGAAAAATGATTTGGAAATTGAGGTAAAGGCACATTCCCTTGTTAAGCTCGCTAATAATCATGGCGGTGAGGATAATATTACACTCATTATTGTTGAATATGGTCCTGTTGGCATTAAGGGTGATGTAGAGTGATGATTGGGAAACGAATAAGCGGCCGCTATAAAATATTGGAGATGGTTGGCGGCGGAGGAATGGCTAATGTTTATTTAGCTCATGATATGATTCTTGACAGAGATGTGGCAGTGAAAGTGTTACGGCTTGACTTTGCTGACAATGAAGAATTTATTCGCAGGTTTCACAGGGAAGCTCAATCGGCTACAAGCCTTGCTCATCCAAATATTGTGAATATTTTTGATGTCGGAGAAGAAGAAAATTCTATTTATTACATCGTCATGGAATATGTAAAAGGACAAACCCTCAAAGAATACATACAAAATCATTCACCTATTCCGATTGAAAAAGCCATTGATATTATGCAACAGCTGACATCAGCCATTTCACACGCGCATCATAATCATATCATTCACCGAGATATTAAACCGCAAAATATACTGATGGACTTGAATGGGAATGTCAAAATAACTGATTTCGGCATTGCAATGGCGTTAAGTGCAACGAGTATAACTCAAACCAATTCAGTGCTCGGCTCCGTTCACTATTTATCGCCAGAACAAGCTAGAGGGGGAGTTGCCACTAATAAATCAGATATTTATTCACTCGGTATTGTTATGTTTGAATTATTAACAGGTAGGCTTCCATTTTCTGGTGAATCAGCTGTTTCTATTGCTTTAAAGCATTTGCAGTCTGAAACTCCTTCATTACGAAGATGGAATCCATCTATTCCTCAGAGTGTTGAAAATATTGTTTTAAAGTCTACTGCTAAGGATCCTTTCCATCGATATGCAAGTGTCGAAGAGATGGAGGATGATATAAGAACTTCTTTGAATCTAGAACGTTTGGATGAACCTAAATTTTCAGTTCCTATGGATGAAGATGCAACAAAAGCAATACCAATTATTACGGATGATGGGCCTTATTCTAATCTTGATGAAACAATTGTTCATGAAAAAGATTTCAAATTGAATTCTGATGAGACATCTGTAAAAGCAACAGAAAATGGGAAGAGTAAAAAGAAAAGAAAAAAATTGCCGATTATATTATTTTCAATTTTAAGCTTTTTAATTATTCTTAGTGTGTTAACGATTACTGTTTTACCAGGTCTCTTCTCTCCGAAGGATATCGAGATTCCGGATGTTGCAGGTATGGAATTAGATCAAGCTGTTACTGAGCTTGTTACAGCTGGATTTGTGATTGGTGGCACAAAAGAGATAAGCCATGAGGAGCTCGAAGAAGGCTATGTTGTAAAAACAGAACCTAAAGCAGGCAAAAAGGTAAAGGAAGGCACAACGGTCACTATTTTTGAAAGCTCCGGAAAAGAGACATTTGAGTTATTGGACTATACAGAAAGAATGTATGATGATGTTGTAACTCTATTAAAAGAAAAGGGTTTTAAAGATATTAAGAAAAAAGAAGTTTATGATGAAGAGACGAGTGTTGGGATGATTTTAGATCAAAATTATCCAGCAGGAGAAGAAGTGGTACCTGATGAAACAATCCTTGAATTTACGATTTCTAAAGGCCCCGCGATGATTGAAGTGAAGGATCTATCTGGGACTAATGCTTCGGGTGTACAAGCTTATGCTGAATCGGAAGGGTTAGCGGCAGATGTTTCGCAGGAGCAATTCAGTGATACGGTTACAAAGGGTCTTGTCATATCCCAAACACCGGCACCTGGTACAGCGGTCAAAAAAGGCTCAAAAATTACAGTCATTATTTCAAAAGGTCCTGAGGAAATACCGCCAAAAACTGTGACTAAAGAAATTGATATTCCATATGAGCCTGAAGTAGAGGGAATGCCACAGGAGGTTCAAATCTTTATTGAAGATATGAACAATAGCATGACAGTTGCGGATGAAACTTTCTATATTCAAGAAAATACTAGAAAAGTTATCGAATTAATCATTGTTCATGGGGAATCAGCCGGTTATAAAGTAATGCGTGACAAAAGTGTCATTCTTGAAGAAGCTGTACCCTACCCGGAATAAAGTGAAACTTCCATCAGTGGGGGGTTCTTCATCCCCCGCTGATGGTTAGTTGAGGCCCACAGGATGTGGGTCACACAGACGTTGCCAAAAATGTGGCGTTCTTCGTCTGTGATTCCGCTAATGGACCTTTACGGGCAGTTGATTCCCCATCTATCTTCTTTTGTATATTCAGAATCTTGATGTGGGGGTCTTACTGCCCGTTAAGAGTGGGATAAATTAGAAGAGCTGCACTACCTGTCAGACGCGACTAGGCGGTGAAGCTGAACAATATTGAATTAAGGGAGCGTTGCTATGCCTGAAGGCAAAATTGTTAAAGCGTTGAGTGGTTTTTATTATGTTTTCAGTAATGATAAATTAGTTCAATGCCGTGGTCGGGGAGTTTTTCGTAAGAATAAAATTACTCCATTAGTCGGAGATGAGGTAGTCTTTCAAGCTGAAAATGACACGGAGGGCTATATTCTTGAAATCAAAGAGCGAAAAAATGAGTTAGTTCGTCCCCCGATTGCAAATGTTGATCAAGCTATCCTCGTTTTTTCGGCAGTAGAACCGGATTTTAGCACCGCTCTATTAGACCGGTTTCTTGTACTGATTGAATACAATCGGATTCGTCCATTAATTTGTATTACAAAAATGGATCTGACGAGTGAGGCTGAAAAAATCAATATCCATAAGTTTGCAGAGGATTATCAAAAAGCAGGCTATGATGTTTTATTAACCTCTTCAGAAACAGCAGAAGGGATTAACGAATTGTTACCTTATATAAAAGGAGAAATCTCTGTCTTTGCCGGGCAGTCAGGTGTTGGTAAATCCTCATTATTAAATGTGCTTCGTCCTGACTTAAGTTTAAAAACAAATGATATATCTAATCATCTTGGCCGGGGAAAACATACGACAAGACATGTAGAACTCATCCATATTGGTGAGGGGCTTGTAGCAGATACTCCTGGATTTAGCTCTTTAGAATTTACTGAAATAGAAGCAGAGGAGCTAAACTTCTGTTTTCCTGAAATTCAAGCACTTAGTGAAGAATGTAAGTTTCGCGGCTGTCTGCATATCTCTGAGCCAAAATGTGCTGTTAAATCGGCTTATGAGGACGGGGAATTGCCAGCCTACCGATATGAACATTATTTAGAGTTTCTAGACGAGATAAAAAATAGAAAGCCGAGGTATTAATGATGATAAAAATTGCACCATCTATACTATCTGCTGATTTTTCAAAATTAGGAGAAGAGATTAAGGACGTTGAAAAGGGCGGGGCCGACTACATCCATGTTGATGTGATGGATGGACATTTTGTTCCAAATATAACCATTGGCCCGTTAATTGTTGAAAGCATTAGACCTATTACTAAGCTCCCGCTCGATGTGCATTTAATGATTGAAAATCCTGATCAATATATTGAAGCATTTGCAAAAGCAGGTGCTGACTATATTACCGTTCATGTGGAGGCATGCAGGCATATGCACCGCACAATCCAGTTAATAAAATCATTTGGTGTAAAAGCAGGTGTTGTTTTGAATCCGGCAACACCTGTGCAAATGATTGATCATATTATTGACGACCTTGACATGGTATTATTAATGTCAGTAAATCCCGGGTTTGGCGGACAAAAATTTATTCCGTCAGTGCTTACTAAAATTAAACAAGTTAAAGAATTAGTAGTTCAAAAAGGATTGAATGTTGAGATTGAAGTAGACGGTGGTGTCAATAAAGAAACGGCTCCCCTTTGTATTCAAGCAGGTGCGACTGTTTTGGTTGCCGGCTCTGCTGTTTATGATCAAGCTAATCGCGAGCAAGCCATTGCAGCATTAAGGGGATAAAGAAGATAAAAAAGAAGTCAGCTATTATGCCGGCTTCTTTTCTTTCATTTTAGCTTTGTTTATTAACATGATTAATTTTTGACTCATAACATGGTTCGTTAATATAGCCTTTATTTTGGAAGTATTCAATTATACATAAGGAAAGGATGGAGAAAATGATTATTCATTTATTAGGTGGTGGTCCTGATAATCTTTTACCTGATTTTAGTTTGTATCATGAGCAAGATATTGTTTGGGCAGGGGTGGACCGTGGTGTATATACGTTAATTGAAAAAGGGATTAACCCTAATATTGCATTTGGCGATTTTGATTCAGTGACTGATGAGGAATTCTCATTTATTAATAAGAAGGTTATGAAGTTGAATAAATATAAACCAGAGAAGGACGAAACGGATATGGAGCATGCTCTTAATTGGGCTATCGCGCAGCAGCCTCGTACAGTTCGAATGTTTGGTTCAACGGGAGGAAGATTGGATCATATGTTTGGAAATGTTCAATTATTGCTCAAAGCAAGTATAAATAATCAATTTGTTCAAATTGAAATGATTGACCAACAAAACACAATCTTTATTCGAACCCCAGGGGAGTATTCAATTGATGCTTTGGCTGAAAAAAAATATATTTCCTTTATTCCTCTTTCTAACCATGTAAAAGGCATTACACTAAAGGGTTTTAAATATCCATTGATAAATCGCCATATTTCGTTGGGCTCGACATTATGTATTAGTAATGAGCTTATTGGTGATTATGGTACTTTTTCTTTTTCTGAAGGCATATTAATGATTGTAAGAAGTACCGATTGATTAAAAAGCTTGAAAATAAATGTACTTATTACCGATATTTGAATAAGATAATGTGGTTGAAAAATTCAAAGTCGTTTTAAACTGGTTAGCACCATCCTAGTTTGTATGATGTTTGAGGAGGGACATAATTATGAAATTTTATACAATTAAGTTGCCTAAATTTTTAGGCGGTCTTGTCCGGGCTATGTTAGGTACGTTTAAAAAGGGATGACAAACCATTATTAACTAACCTTTGGAAAATAGATATAAACTTAACCTTTATGCACCCATTATTGGGTGTTTTTGTTCGCCTGCATCTAAATAAAAAAAAGACGTCCTAAAAGGACGTCACTCTTCATTATACGCGTTCAACTTTACCTGATTTTAACGCTCTTGCAGAAACCCAAACACGCTTTGGCTTTCCGTTAACAAGAATACGAACTTTTTGAAGGTTAGCACCCCATGTACGTTTGTTAGCGTTCATAGCGTGGGAACGTGCATTACCTGTAGTTGTTTTTTTACCAGTTACAACACATTTGCGTGGCATATATTTTCCCTCCTTACTAGAAAAACTGAATCGTTTCTACAGTTCAGTTACATTTTTATTAATCAGATCTTTTATCCATCCGGAAAAATGAGAAAAACAGGACAAACTCCGTTTTTCATCCATTAAAGATACCTTAATAATTTATCATACAACCATTCTGATTGCAATACTTCAAATCAAACCTTTCAAGAAAAATTACTTGACAATAAGAAAAGCGAAAGCCGGTCGTCCCTAGTGCCCCGAGTTCGACAGCTTTAGATGCTCCGGATGCTGGTCCAGTCTTTAATCGACATAATCCATCAAACAGATAATTTCTCGAAAATTAACGCATAATAAGTATGCCTTTTAAAATAGGAAAGCTTATAGTAAAATGGCAGTAGTCAAGGAGCAATTTCCAAAAGGGGGAAAACTCATGTCCATCGAATTAAAAACAACATACGGACAAATAGATATATCAAATGACGTTATAGCAACCATCGCAGGCGGTGCAGCAGTTGATTGTTATGGAATTGTCGGGATGGCATCAAAAAATCAAATTAAAGATGGTTTAACAGATATTTTACGTAAAGAAAACTTTACCCGCGGCGTCATTGTGCGTCAAGAGGAAGAAAAAGTACATATTGATATGTATATTATCGTAAGTTACGGTACAAAAATTTCAGAGATTGCCCATAATGTTCAATCAAAAGTGAAATATACATTGGATAAAACAGTTGGACTTGCCGTTGACACAGTAAATATATACGTTCAGGGTGTTCGTGTAACGAATCCGTAGTGAGGGAGGAAGAATTGTGTCAATTACAGTTTTGGACGGAAAACGTTTTGCAGAAATGATTATTCAGGGAGCTAATCATTTAGCTGCTAATGCCCAATATGTTGATGCATTAAACGTATTTCCTGTTCCAGATGGTGATACTGGAACAAATATGAATTTATCAATGACTTCTGGAGCGAAAGAAGTTAAACAAAATGTTCAAGAACATATTGGTAAAGTGGGATCAGCACTTTCAAAAGGTTTGTTAATGGGTGCGAGAGGTAACTCTGGGGTTATTCTATCCCAGTTATTTCGAGGTTTTTCAAAAGCCATTGAACAAAAAGCATTGATTAACGGAACGGAATTTGTCCGTGCATTTGAGGCGGGCGTTGAGACTGCCTATAAAGCAGTTATGAAGCCGGTGGAAGGAACAATTCTTACAGTTGCTAAAGATGCTGCCAAAATGGGAGTTATAGCAGCAAAGAAAAGTGATGACCTTATTTACATTATGGAAGAAGTTGTGAAAGAAGCAAAGGCATCATTAAATCGTACACCTGATTTGCTGCCGGTATTAAAGGAAGTAGGCGTGGTTGATAGCGGCGGACAAGGGCTTGTTTTTGTTTATGAAGGTTTTCTAGCTGAACTAAAAGGAGAACAGCTGCCTGATTCACCATCAAGTCTGCCGTCAATGGATGAACTTGTAAGTGCTGAACATCATAAAAGTGTACAGGGCCATATCAATACAGAAGATATCGTTTTTGGTTATTGTACTGAGTTTATGGTCAGGTTAGAGGATAAGAAACCTTTTTCTGAAGAACTCTTCCGACAAGATTTGAGTAAATATGGTGATTCCTTATTGGTCATATCTGATGATGAGGTAGTAAAAGTGCATATCCACTCAGAAGAACCGGGCAATGTGTTGAATTACGGTCAAAGCTACGGAAGCCTAATCAACATGAAAATTGAAAATATGCGTCAGCAGCACACGAATATCGTTGGTGAAACACACAGAGTATTAAAAGAAGCAGAACCTGCACCAAATAAGGAAAAGCAGGAATTCGGAATTGTTGCTGTCTCAATGGGAAGCGGAGTGGCTGATTTATTTAGAAGTATTGGAGCTCATGTTGTCATTGAAGGCGGACAAACAATGAATCCGAGCACTGAAGACATTGTAAAAGCTGTGAAAGAAGTACATGCTCATAAGGTAATCATCCTGCCGAATAATAAAAATATTATTATGGCTGCTGAGCAGGCAGTGGAACTTTGTGATGAAGACGTTGTGGTTATTCCGTCAAGAACGGTTCCGCAGGGGTTATCTGCACTGCTTGCATTTAATCCTAATGCTGATTTAGCTTCAAATAAAATGATTATGTCTGAGGCACTTCAACAGGTAAAAACAGGGCAAATTACTTTTGCTGTTCGGGATACTACGATTGATGGTCTTGAAATTGAAAAAGATGATTTTATGGGTATATTAGATGGTAAAATCGTCGTTAAAAACAAAAAAATGCAAAACACTGCAACGGAGCTGTTAGAACAAATGATTGATGAAGATTCTGAAATTGTCACAATCTTACAAGGGGTGGATTCGTCTGATGAAGATGTGACAGCATTAGTTTCATTTATCGATGAACGTTTTCCAGATGTTGAAGTGGAAGTCCATAACGGAAAGCAGCCGTTATATCCATTTATCATTGCAGTTGAGTGATTTTATATAGAGGCTTTGCGACCTGACACCTTTTCGCTATATATGGTAAATCAATAGGGTATAATTCTCTCGTTTTTTATAGTAACAATAAATGATTTGTTGCTATAAACTATGAAGAAGGATTATACCCTTTTTTATTAGCAATCACCCCTTATTTGGAGGTTGTGAAGTGAAGTATAAAAGTGTCTTTGATATTATCGGACCTATAATGATTGGACCGTCTAGTTCTCATACTGCAGGTGCTGCACGAATTGGCAGAATAGCACGCAGTTTATTTGGAAGAGAACCGAAGTGGGCGAAAATATCCTTTTATGGATCTTTTGCCCAAACGTACCGCGGGCATGGAACGGATGTAGCCATTGTAGGGGGCTTACTGGATTTTGATACTTTTGATAAGCGGATTATTGATTCAATTAACATCGCTAGGCAAAAAAGTATCGTGCTTCAATTTATTATCGAAGATGCCATTCCTGTTCATCCCAATACTGCCCGCGTCCGTATCGGAGATGAGAATGGGGAATTAGAGCTGGTTGGAATTTCAATCGGCGGAGGAAAAATAGAAGTGATTGAGCTAGATGGATTCGCCCTGCGACTTTCAGGTAATCATCCGGCCATTCTCGTTTTTCATCATGATAAATTTGGGACCATTGCAAGTGTATCGAATGTACTTGCCAAATATTTAATTAATATTGGACATATGGAGGTTGCGAGAAAAGAGGTTGGAAAACAGGCGCTTATGACCATCGAAGTCGATCAAACTATTGATCCTTCTATACTAAAGGAATTAGAGAAGCTCGATAATATTAGCAAGGTAACTAAAATCGTCGAATAGAAGCTAGATTACGCCTTCCGTGTGGTCAAAAAGAAAAAAGGAAAAGATACAATGAAGGAAGGTTAAAACATGTTTCGTACAGTTGCAGAGCTAGTTGAACAAGCAAATAAGTATAAAAAGAAAATATCCGAAATAATGATTGAGCAAGAAATAAATATTACCGGACGTTCCAGAGAAGAGATTCTTGCTCTAATGGAACAAAATCTAGGTGTAATGGAGAAAGCCGTTGAACGCGGTCTCGCGGGTGTTCAGTCTCATTCGGGATTAACAGGCGGGGATGCTGTCCTGGTTCAAAAATATCTTGAAAAAGGACAATTCTTAGCAGGGGATCTTATTCTTGATGCGGTTAGTAAAGCGATGGCAACGAATGAAGTGAATGCAGCTATGGGTACTATCTGTGCAACTCCGACAGCTGGTTCGGCGGGCGTGGTTCCTGGAACATTATTTGCTTTAAAAAATAAACTGAACCCAACACGGGAACAAATGCTTGCCTATCTTTTTACTGCTGGAGCCTTTGGTTTTGTTATAGCCAATAATGCGTCGATTTCAGGAGCAGCTGGCGGCTGTCAGGCTGAAGTTGGTTCGGCTGCAGGAATGGCTGCGGCTGCAATTGTAGAAATGCGGGAAGGAACTCCTAATCAATGTGCGGAAGCGATGGCTATAACATTAAAAAATATGTTAGGATTAGTATGTGACCCTGTGGCAGGTTTAGTGGAAGTCCCATGTGTAAAAAGAAATGCAATGGGAGCGGCCAATGCCATAGTGGCAGCCGATATGGCACTCGCAGGTATTACAAGCAGAATTCCATGCGATGAGGTGATTGGTGCGATGTATAAAATCGGGCAATCGATGCCGACGGCGCTTAAAGAAACAGGACAGGGAGGGTTGGCGGCTACACCAACCGGTCGCAGACTTGAAGCAAAGATCTTTGGTAGGCCGATTAATTAAGTGACAAATCTATTAAAACAATCTGTAACTGCCGTAAAAGGCATAGGAGAAGAAACAGCAGCGGCATTAGCTGATATGAAATTATATACGATTCAAGATTTATTAGAGCATTTTCCGTATCGGTATGAAGATTATCGTCTTCGTGATTTAGCAGAAGTGAAGCATGAGGAGAAAATAACAATTGAAGGGAAGGTTCATAGTGAGCCTTCTCTTACCTATTATGGTCGAAAACGATCTCGTTTAACCATACGTCTCCTGGTGGGTCGTTATTTAATTCAAGTAGTGCTATTTAATCAGCCATATTTAAAGAAAAAGATAGCGATGAATGAACAAGTGACGGTTTCAGGAAAATGGGATGGGCACAGGCAAATGCTTACAGCGAGTGAACTGAAAATTGGTTCTTCTGCTGGATCAAAGGATTTTGAACCGGTGTATGCTATAAAAGGGGATATGACTATGAAGGGAATAAGACGCTGTATTCAGCTAGCTTATTCCCAATTTGGCCAATTGGTAGAGGAAACTATACCAGGTTCGTTACGAAAAAAGTATAAATTAATGAACAGAAGGGAAGCACTAAGAGCTCTTCATTATCCACTTGATCAGAACGATTTAAAACAAGCGAGGAGACGGTTTGTCTATGAGGAATTTCTTTTATTTCAATTAAAAATGCAGACGCTTCGCAAAATAGAACGCGAGCAGTCAAAAGGTATTTCACAGGTATATGAAGAAGAAAAAACGGCTGAGTTTATTGCACATCTGCCATTTCCATTAACCAATGCCCAGGTTAGAGTAGTAAATGAAATTCTTTCAGACATGAAATCGATTTACCGTATGAACCGTCTGCTGCAGGGGGATGTAGGTTCGGGTAAGACAGTAGTGGCAGCTATTTCTTTATTTGCCAGTGTTTCCGCCGGGTTTCAAGGAGCGCTGATGGTGCCAACTGAAATTTTAGCTGAGCAGCATGCGGAATCTTTAAAGGGACTGCTTGAGCCTGCGGGTATTTTCTGTGAACTTTTAACGAGCTCTGTGAAAGGTAAAAGACGAAAAGAAATTCTTAGTCGTTTAAAAACAGGTGAAATTCATATTTTAATTGGTACGCATGCCTTGATTCAAGAGGAAGTAGAATTTAAAAAACTCGGGCTTGTGATTACGGACGAGCAGCACCGTTTTGGGGTTGAACAGCGCCGTATTCTAAGAGAAAAAGGCGAAAATCCAGATGTTTTATTTATGACGGCAACGCCAATTCCGCGTACGTTAGCAATTACTGCATTTGGTGAAATGGATGTGTCGATTATTGATGAAATGCCTGCGGGAAGAAAGACCATTGAAACGTATTGGGTAAAGCCTGATATGATGGACAGAATACTCGGCTTTATGAATAAAGAGTTGCAGAAGGGACGTCAAGTCTATGTTATTTGTCCTTTAATTGAAGAATCAGACAAGCTTGATGTGCAAAATGCGATTGATGTACACAGCACTCTTGTACATTATTTTCAAAACCGCTTTGAAATAGGTCTGATGCATGGGCGTCTCCCTGCAAACGAAAAAGATGCTGCAATGAAGGAGTTTAGTGACAATAAATTACATGTTCTTGTCTCTACAACTGTTGTCGAAGTAGGCGTCAATGTTCCTAATGCCACACTAATGGTCATTTACGATGCCGAGCGTTTTGGTCTTTCTCAGCTGCATCAGCTTAGGGGAAGGGTTGGCAGAGGCAGTGAACAATCCTATTGTATATTGCTGGCAGATCCTAAATCGGAAAATGGTAAAGAACGAATGAAAATTATGACCGAAACAAATGATGGTTTTGTACTAAGTGAAAAAGATCTTGAACTGCGCGGACCCGGAGATTTCTTTGGGAAAAAGCAAAGCGGTGTGCCGGAATTTAAGGTAGCAGATATGATACATGATTATAGAGCTTTAGAAACAGCCAGACAGGATGCGCATCTTCTTGTAGAATCGACTTATTTTTGGAATGCGGAAGAATATCAGCCATTACGAAGCTATCTCGAAGAAACTGGAGTATTCGATGGTGAAAATTTAGACTAATATATACAGGAGCACTCAGCTTTCCATTCCAGTTGAGTGCTTTTTAGTATTCTTTATAGGATGCACTTCGTATTTTGTGGTTTCATAATCTGTAAGGAGGTTATACTTTTATTCTTGCAATCTGTTTTTTAAAAATATATACTACTATTAGTACCTAGTCTTAGTATCGTGGACGGTGTCATAAATGAAAAGAAATAAGCGGGACAGACAAAAAAACTTACAGGTAACCATTAAAGAAAATCCGTTTATTACCGATGAAGAATTGGCAGAAAAATTCTCAGTAAGTGTTCAAACGATTCGGTTGGACCGGCTTGAATTATCTATTCCAGAGTTAAGAGAACGAATTAAGCATGTTGCAGCAACAAAGTTTGAGGACGAGGTTCGCTCTCTGCCTATTGAAGAGGTCATTGGAGAAATTATTGATATTGAATTAGATAAAACAGCCATTTCTATTTTTGATGTAAAACCTGAGCATGTTTTTAAGCGGAATCACATAGCACGTGGTCATCATTTATTTGCGCAGGCTAATTCACTTGCTGTTGCTGTTATTAATGATGAACTTGCGCTGACAGCAAAAGCAAACATCCATTTTATCCATTCAGTTAAAGAAGGTGAGCGGGTGGTTGCGAAAGCAAAGGTTAGCAATATTGATAATGAAATAGGCCGAACAATCGTGGAAGTTCAGAGCTTTGTCAATAATCAACTAGTGTGCAAAGGTGAATTTGAAATGTATCGCTCGGGAGAATGAGTGAATGCAGGTAGAAGGGTAGTGGACAGACATCATGAAAATTGCTATTGATGCTATGGGTGGAGATCATGCCCCAAAAGAAATTGTGCTGGGAGCTCTAAAAGCAATCGAAACCTATACCGATGTTCAAATTGTACTTGTCGGGGATGAAAAAAAAATCAAAGAATATATGAAGGATCATGATCGAATCTCCATTATTCATACCGAAGAAGTGATATCCAGCCAGGACGAGCCTGTCCGCGCTGTAAGAAGAAAGAAAAACGCTTCAATGGTGCTTGCTGCCAAGGAAGTAGCCGATGGGAGAGCAGATGCCTGTATATCGGCCGGCAATACTGGCGCGTTGATGGCTGCAGGCCTGTTTATTGTAGGAAGAATTGAGGGGATTGAACGCCCAGCACTTTCACCAACTCTACCTACAATTGGCGGAGAGGGGTTTGTACTTTTAGACGTTGGAGCTAATGCTGATGCTAAGCCTGAACATCTCCTCCAATACGCTTTAATGGGTTCTATATACAGTCAAAAGGTAAGAGGGGTATCAAATCCTCGTGTCGGTTTATTGAATATTGGTGCGGAAGAGAAAAAAGGAAATGAGCTCACAAAACATACATATGAATTAATGCAAAATTTAGAAGTGAATTTTATTGGTAATGTAGAGGCTCGTGATTTAATGGAAGGTGTTTGTGATGTAGCAGTCACAGATGGATTTACAGGTAATATGGTGCTGAAAACGGTTGAAGGAACCGCCATGTCGATTATGAAAATGTTAAAATCTGCATTAATGTCAAGTTGGAAAAGCAAGCTTGCGGCTGCTGTCTTAAAGCCTGATTTATATCAATTAAAGACTAAAATGGACTATTCAGAGTATGGCGGTGCAGGCCTCTTTGGTCTAAAGGCACCTGTTATTAAAGCACATGGATCCTCTGATGCGACGGCTATCTTCAACGCGGTTAGACAAACACGCGAGATGGTGGAAGGACAGGTAGTAGAAACCATTAGAGCAGCTGTTGAAAAAACGAGAACGAATAGTCAATCATAGGAGGAAAGTAATGAGTAAAATAGCTTTTATATTTCCTGGTCAAGGTTCACAAACAGTTGGAATGGGAAAATCTTTAGCAGAGACGTATCAGCCTTCCAATGATTTTTTTGTGAAGGCTGATAAAAAATTGGAATACCCTCTTACAAAGCTGATATTTGAAGGGCCTCAGTCTGAGCTGACATTGACTTCTAATGCACAGCCGGCTCTTTTAACAACCAGTATTGCAATTATGGAGTACTTTAAACAGTCAGGTATTACACCTAATTATGTAGCCGGCCATAGTCTTGGAGAATATACTGCCCTTGTTGCTGCTGGCGCCTTCTCTTTTGAAGAAGGGGTTTATGCGGTTCATAAAAGAGGCGAATTTATGGAATTAGCTGTCCCTAATAGGGAAGGAACAATGGCTGCAGTGCTTGGACTTGACAGTGACAAATTGGAAGCTGTCACAAATGAAATTTCAGAAAGCGGCCATCTTGTGCAATTGGCAAATATTAACTGCCCAGGACAAATTGTCATATCCGGGACAAGAAAAGGTGTTGAACTAGGCGGTATTAAAGCAAAAGAAGCCGGAGCAAAACGCGTGCTGCCTCTTGAAGTTAGCGGACCTTTTCATTCTGAATTAATGAAGCCGGCTGCCGAAAAGCTTAGAGCGGTGCTTGATGAAATGAACATTACGGACGCAAAGGTGCCTGTAATTGCCAATGTATCAGCATCAGAGATGTCCAATGCAGCAGAAATAAAAGAAAAACTAATTGAGCAGCTTTATTCACCCGTTCAATGGGAGAAGAGTGTACAGAAAATGCTTGATTTAGGCGTAACGACATTTATTGAAATTGGTCCTGGAAAAGTGTTATCCGGCTTGGTCAAGAAAGTAAGCCGTACGGCAGTTACTTATGCAGTCTCAGATGAGAAAACATGCCAAGAAGTCATGGAAGCATTGAAGGAGGGGACAAGATGAAATTAGCAGGTAAAAAAGTATTAGTCACAGGTGCTTCTCGTGGAATTGGCCGAGAAATTGCGTTAGAACTTGCAAGACAGGGCGCTGATGTTGCGGTTAACTATGCCGGCAGTGAAGCAAAGGCTTTGGAAGTTGTGGATGAAATAAAAGGAATGGGAAGAGATTCATTCGCCGTTCAATGTGATGTTTCAAACAGTGATTCTGTGGCAAATATGGTAAAAGAAACAATTGAAAGATTTGAAAGACTCGATATTCTTGTTAATAATGCTGGAATTACAAAAGATAACCTGCTGATGCGTATGAAGGAAAGCGAATGGGATGATGTCATGAATATCAACCTTAAAGGTGTATTCCTTTGTACAAAAGCAGTGACGAGACAAATGATGAAGCAAAAAAGCGGCCGAATCATTAATATTTCTTCCATTGTCGGTGCCATGGGAAACGCAGGACAAGCAAACTATGTTGCTGCTAAAGCCGGTGTCATCGGATTAACGAAAACAACAGCTAAAGAGCTTGCTCCAAGAGGGATTACTGTTAACGCAATAGCCCCTGGATTTATCACAACAGAAATGACTGATAAATTATCGGAGGAAATTCAGCAAGAGATGTTAAAAGCCATACCTCTGGCACAGTTCGGTGAGCCAAAGGATATAGCCAATGCAGTTATATTTCTTGCATCTGATGATAGCCGTTACATCACTGGACAAACGATTCATGTTAATGGCGGAATGGTCATGTAACAAAGGCTGTCTTACGTATTTTATTATCTTTAAAATTAAATCTAGCTAATCTATTTGAAATACTCTATAATGACCTGAGGGGAGGTGAATGACCAATGGCAGAGGTATTAGAACGCGTAACAAAAATCATTGTAGACCGTTTAGGTGTAGAAGAATCTCAAGTAACTTTAGAGGCTTCTTTTAAAGATGATCTTGGTGCAGATTCCCTTGATGTAGTTGAACTTGTTATGGAACTTGAAGATGAGTTTGACATGGAAATTTCTGACGATGATGCTGAAAAAATCGCAACAGTCGGTGATGCTGTGAATTACATACAAGCAAAACAATAATCGTTGGATTCACAAAGCTCCGTATACTTACGGGGCTTTCTTTTATGATAAAGTTCGAAAAATACAATTAGGCAAAATAAAGCTTTTTTAAAAGTTTCTTTGCCTTTTTTATCGTTATTAATTAAACTTTTATAGGTAGTTAAGTTTCTAGTTAAGGTGGAATTATAAATGCGTAAGAATGGAAAAGAGAAAAAAGGTATACGCACGCATGATAGACAATTTAAAGAATTACAGGAAACGATTGGTATTTCATTTACAAACATCAAATTATTAAAGCAAGCCTTTACCCATTCTTCATATGTCAACGAACATAGAAGAAAGCCGTACGAGGACAATGAACGTTTAGAATTTTTAGGTGATGCGGTACTTGAACTAACGGTTTCGAAATTTTTATTTTTAAAATATCCAATGATGAGTGAAGGAGAGTTGACTAAATTACGGGCAGCCATTGTATGTGAACCATCCCTCGTGGCATTTGCTAATGAGCTTCAATTCGGGAAATTCATTTTGCTTGGTAAGGGAGAGGAATTGACAGGCGGCCGTGAGAGACCTGCTTTATTAGCTGACGTATTTGAGGCATTCATTGGTGCTCTCTTTTTGGATAAAGGTATTGACACAGTTGTTGCTTTTTTGGAGAAGTATGTTTTTCCAAAGGTCAATGCGGGGGCTTTTTCACATGTTATGGATTTCAAGAGTCAGCTTCAAGAATTAGTTCAACGGGACAGCACAGGAATGATTGAATACAAAATCCTGGTAGAAAAAGGTCCGGCGCACAACCGTGAATTTATCTCTGTTGTCTTGTTAAATGGAGCAGAGATTGGTACAGGTGCGGGGCGTTCGAAAAAAGCAGCCGAGCAGCATGCAGCCCAAATGGCTCTGGAAAAGCTAAAAGCACATCTACATGGAAATTTAACAGAAACGCATCCAGAGTAAGGAGGAAGCACAGTGTTTCTAAAACGATTAGATATTGTGGGCTTTAAATCGTTTGCTGAGCGAATAGCAGTGGATTTTGTTCAAGGGGTCACTGCTGTTGTCGGTCCTAATGGAAGTGGAAAGAGCAATATTACCGATGCTATTCGCTGGGTTTTAGGGGAACAATCCGCTAAATCGCTTCGGGGGGCAAAAATGGAAGATATTATTTTTGCTGGAAGCGATTCGCGAAAACCTCTTAACTTTGCAGAAGTCACATTAACATTAGACAACGAAGATCAATTTCTGCCTGTCGATTATAACGAAGTCAGCGTTACAAGAAGGGTCTTTCGTTCTGGTGACAGTGAATTCTTCATTAATAAACAATCATGCCGTTTAAAGGATATTGTTGATCTTTTTATGGATTCAGGGCTTGGAAGAGAAGCGTTTTCGATTATCAGCCAAGGAAAAGTGGAAGAGATTCTCAACAGTAAAGCTGAGGACCGACGGACTATTTTTGAAGAAGCAGCCGGTGTATTAAAATATAAAACAAGAAAAAAGAAGGCTGAAGGAAAGTTAAATGAAACCGAAGAAAATTTAAATCGTGTGAACGATATACTTTTTGAATTAGAGGGGCAGATTGAACCACTAAAAATTCAAAGCTCAATAGCAAGAGACTATCTAGAACAAAAAGAAGCGCTGGAAAAAGTAGAAGTTGCTGTAACTGTGTTTGAAATTGAAGAATTACATACCAAATGGAAATCGATGTCTGAGAAAGTGCAGGAACATAAGCAAAACGAAATAAAGCTTTCCACAAACTTGCAAAGAAAAGAAGTTAAGCTTGAAGAGCTACGAAATCATATGACGGCGTTAGATGAGTCGATAAATGATTTGCAAAATGTACTGCTTCATGCAAGTGAGGAGCTCGAGAAGCTTGAGGGCAGAAAAGAAGTTTTAAAGGAAAGAAAGAAAAATGCGGCTCAAAATAAAGTACAGCTAGAGAATAGTGTAAAAGACTTGAGCAAAAAGGCAGAAAGTTTAACCATTCAAAAAGAAAAGCTCGAGAAGCAGGCTCTTGTGCTTGAAGCCGAAGCAGACACATTAAAGACCCAGTTAAAAGATAAACAAGGACAAATGAACCGCCTTAGTGAAAATATTGAGCAAACGATAGATGATAGAAAAAGTGAATATATTGAGGTTTTAAATAAACAGGCTGCTGCGAAAAACGAATTACATCTCATTGAGCAGCAATTAAAACAGTTAAGTGAAAGAAATGGCAGACAGGAAGATGATAATGCCAAATATATTGCCGAGCGTGCTGAGCTGCAGAAAACGATAATGAAAATTAAAAATTCATTAAAGGCAGTTCAACAAGAGCTAGAAAATCAAGCCCACCTTTATCATAAGGAACAGGGGAAGTATGAAGCATTAAAAAATATGTATGACAAAAACGAGAAAACCCTGTATCAAGCGTATCAGTACTTGCAGCAAACAAAATCACGCAAAGAGATGCTTGAAGAGTTGGAAGAAGGATATGCTGGATTTTTCCAAGGGGTTAAAGAGGTTTTAAAAGCCCGGCAAGGGAAATTGCAGGGGATTGAAGGTGCCATCGCTGAATTAGTTTCGGTACCAAAGGAATATGAGGTTGCCATAGAAACAGCTTTAGGTGCGAGCATGCAGCATATTGTAGTTCGTAATGAGCAGGATGGCAGACACGCGATCCAGTATTTAAAAAACAATCGTTTTGGGCGTGCTACTTTCCTGCCTCTAGGTGTTATAAAAGGAAAATCGTTAGCAAGTAATCAATTGCAACTAATTTCTAAACATCCTGACTTTGTTGGCGTTGCGTCGGATCTTATTAGCTTTGATTCAGCTTATGAAGATATCATGAAAAGTCTCTTAGGGATGGTTGTCATTACGAAGGATTTAAAGAGCGCGAATGAAATGGCAAAGCTACTTGGCTATCGCTGCCGATTTGTGACGCTCGACGGTGATCTTGTCAATGCAGGAGGATCTATGACCGGGGGAGCCGTTAAGCAAAATTCTTCTTCACTATTGTCGCGAAAAAGTGAACTTGATGAGCTGAAGGAAAAATTAGCTGATATGGAAGATAAAACAACTAATTTAGAAGCTAAAATCAAGGGGTTAAAAACGGATGTAGTATCGAAGGAGCAAGAACTTGATCACATGCGTAAAAATGGCGAAACGCTAAGATTGAAAGAGCAGGCCATTAAAGGGCAATTAAGAGAAGCAGAGCTACAGGAAAAGAATATGAATGAACGTCTTTCAATCTATGATCTTAATCAAAAAGAGTATCTGATTGAAAAGGAAAGAATGACAGACCGAAAGAAGCTTCTTTCAAGTTTATTAGAAAATCAGCATTCGGCTATCGTGCAGCTTGAAACTGAGATTCAAAAGTTAAGTGAGCAAAAGGTCTCGCAAAACTTATCCAAAGATTCCTTGCTTTCAGAAATTAGCGAGTTAAAAGCTCTATTAGCTGCAAAAAATGAACAGGTGAATTATACAAAAGAAAAACTAGCTTCAGTTTCATTTGAACTGGAAGACAGCGAAAAAAAACTGCGATTCTATCAGGAGGATTTGCAACTATTGGACTCCGAAATGTCTGAGAGCTCGTCAGGAGAAAGTAAACTGGAAGCAGCAGCAACAGAAAAACTCCGTGATAAAAATGAAACAGTGAACCTGATTGCAGGTAGACGGAGAGAACGTCTGAACATACAGAGTGAACTTGATGACCTAGAGCTGGAAATTAAAGAATTAAAGCGTCAGCATAGAGGCTTGTCTGTTTTTATGAAGGATGAAGAGGTACAGCTGAATCGTCTTGATGTAGAGCTAGAAAATAAATTGGCACACCTACGAGAAGAATACTTGTTATCATATGAAGGGGCTAAGGAAGCTTACCCGCTCATGCTTTCAATTGATGAAGCACGGACGAAAGTCAAATTAATCAAGTTGGCACTAGAGGAGCTTGGGACTGTTAATCTTGGTGCAATAGAGGAATATGAAAGAGTTTCAGAACGCTATGAGTTTCTAAAGGAGCAAAGAAACGATCTTCAAGAAGCAAAAAATACGTTATTCCAAGTAATCGATGAGATGGATGTTGAAATGAAAAGACGGTTTCAGCAGACGTTTGAAGAGGTTCGTTTTCATTTTGAATCAGTGTTTAAAGAATTATTTGGCGGCGGCAGAGCAGATTTGCGTTTAACAAATTCACAGGATTTATTAAACACAGGGATAGAGATTGTTGCACAGCCTCCTGGTAAAAAACTGCAAAACTTAGGACTGCTTTCTGGAGGAGAACGGGCTTTAACTGCAATTGCACTGTTATTTTCTATTTTAAAAACTAGACCTGTCCCATTCTGTATTCTAGATGAAGTAGAAGCAGCTCTTGATGAAGCAAACGTGTACCGCTTTAGCCAATATTTAAAACGATACAGCAAGGAAGCTCAATTTATCGTTATCACTCATCGTAAAGGAACGATGGAAGAGGCGGATGTTTTATATGGTGTCACCATGCAGGAATCGGGAGTCTCCAGGCTGGTATCTGTCCGACTTGAAGAGACAAAAGAATTTGCAGCTCCTTAAGGACGTCCCCATAATAATGTCTTCCATTAGCTGTTGAGTTCAGAAGAATAATCAGTATGTATATAAATATAAAGGAAGTGATTCTGTGAGTTTTTTCAAAAAATTAAAAGAAAAAATTACAAAGCAAACAGATAGTGTGACGGAAAAATTTAAAGAAGGCTTAACAAAAACAAGGGACAGCTTCACAGGCCGTGTAAATGATCTTGTTTCCCGTTATCGAAAGGTGGATGAAGAGTTTTTTGAAGAGCTGGAAGAAATCCTCATTCAAGCGGATGTTGGCTTCGATACGGTGATGACTCTTATCGAAGAATTAAAACGTGAGGTACAAAGAAAAAATATCCAAGATCCAAATGAAGTACAAAGTGTTATCTCTGAAAAGCTTGTTGCCATTTATGAGGGAGGCGAAAATGCGTCTTCTTCATTAAATATTCAGGAGAATGCCTTAACGGTCATCTTGTTCGTTGGTGTAAATGGTGTTGGTAAAACGACAACAATTGGTAAATTAGGTTATCAATTTAAATCGGAAGGAAAGAAGGTTTTAATGGCAGCAGGAGATACCTTCAGAGCAGGTGCTATTGAACAATTGGAAGTATGGGGAGAACGAGTTGGCGTTGAAGTCATTAAGCAAGCAGCCGGTTCAGATCCAGCTGCTGTTATGTTTGATGCGATTCAAGCAGCAAAATCAAGAAATGCAGATATTCTGTTATGTGATACAGCAGGGCGTCTGCAAAATAAAGTTAATTTGATGAAAGAATTAGAAAAAGTAAAACGGGTGATTGAAAGGGAAATTCCTGGTGCTCCTCACGAAGTATTGCTTGTGTTAGATGCTACTACAGGTCAAAATGCAATGATCCAGGCTAAAACGTTCAAGGAGGCAACGGACGTAACAGGAATCGTTTTAACCAAGCTTGACGGCACTGCAAAAGGAGGAATTGTCCTTGCAATTCGTAATGAGTTAAATATCCCGGTTAAATTTGTTGGACTCGGTGAAAAAATGGATGACCTGCAAACCTTTAATGCTGAACAATATGTTTATGGACTATTTGCTGACCTTGTCGAAAAGGCTGAATAAACGCTATATTGTAGGTTGAGCAAGGAGTTTCCACTTTTCTTTGTCTAGCTCCAGCGCCTAGCACCTAGTGGACTTCACACTTCCTCCGCAACGATTTCGTCAACATCGAATCACGCCTAGCGCGTTCTTCGTGTTTCCTTTATCTCAGTCCGGAGTGTTCCAGTCCATACGTCGCTAAGCAAGGCGCTTCCGCTTTTCGTATATGTAAAGATATTTTCTTGACATCTTAGTCATTAGTGTGTAGACTAACTTTTGTAAAGGCTTTTCACTTAACATAGGGGGAATCGCGATGCTTGAGAAAACAACGAGAATGAATTACTTATATGACTTCTATCAATCGTTGTTAACACCGAAGCAGCGCAGTTACATGGCTCTCTACTATTTAGATGATTTTTCCTTGGGTGAGATTGCAGAAGAATATAATGTTAGCCGTCAAGCTGTTTATGATAATATCAAACGGACGGAAATCATGCTTGAAGAATATGAAGAAAAGCTGTTATTATTCAAGAAATTTCAAGAGCGTACAAAGTTAATTGAGGAAATGAAAGAGAGACTGAAAGAGGAAACAGTATCTCTACATAAATTGTCTGAAATGGTTGATGAGCTTGCGAAATTAGATTAGGAGGCGGCATACATGGCATTTGAAGGTTTAGCCGACCGACTGCAAAGTACGATTCAAAAGATTCGTGGTAAAGGGAAGGTCACGGAATCAGACGTTAAAGAAATGATGCGTGAAGTACGACTAGCTCTTTTAGAAGCCGATGTTAACTTCAAAGTCGTGAAGGATTTTGTTAAAAAGGTTAGCGAACGTTCTGTTGGTCAAGAAGTAATGAAAAGCTTAACACCTGGACAACAAGTAATAAAGGTAGTTAAGGAAGAGCTGACAGAACTAATGGGTGGGGAACAGAGCAAAATTGCTGTTTCGAATAGGCCGCCAACTGTCATTATGATGGTTGGGCTGCAGGGTGCCGGTAAAACAACAACAACAGGGAAACTCGCAAACTTACTTCGTAAGAAATATAACCGCAATCCCATGCTTGTTGCCGCTGATATTTACCGACCAGCAGCAATTAAGCAGCTTGAAACGCTCGGAAAACAATTAAGCATGCCCGTCTTCTCACTTGGAGACCAAGTGAGCCCCGTAGAAATAGCTAAACAGGCTATTCAAAAGGCAAAAGATGATCATCATGACTATGTTTTGATTGACACAGCAGGGCGTTTACACGTGGATGAGGCATTGATGGATGAGCTTAAGCAAATTAAAGAGCTCACAAAGCCCGATGAGATTTTTCTTGTTGTCGATGCCATGACCGGTCAAGATGCTGTTAATGTAGCTTCTAGTTTTAATGAACAGCTTGGATTAACAGGTGTTGTCTTAACAAAACTTGATGGCGATACTCGTGGGGGTGCAGCACTTTCTATTCGTTCCGTTACCAATACACCAATCAAATTTGTTGGTCTTGGGGAAAAAATGGACGCAATTGAAACGTTTCATCCTGAAAGAATGGCCTCAAGAATTCTAGGCATGGGTGATGTTCTGACGCTTATTGAAAAAGCGCAGGCAAATGTTGATGAAGAAAAGGCAAGGGAACTAGAACAAAAGATGCGCACAGCATCCTTTACCTTTGATGACTTTCTTGAACAGCTTGGCCAGGTTCGCAATATGGGTCCATTAGATGAATTGCTGAAGATGATGCCAGGTGCGAACAAAATAAAGGGCTTAAATAATCTGCAGATTGACGATAAACAGATTGCCCATGTAGAAGCAATCATTAAATCAATGACAAAGCAGGAGAAAATACAGCCTGAAATTATTAATGCCAGCCGTCGTAAACGAATTGCGAAAGGAAGCGGTACTTCTGTTCCGGAGGTAAATCGACTGCTTAAGCAATTTGACGATATGAAAAAAATGATGAAGCAAATGGCTGGAATGCAGCAAAAAGGAAAGAAAAAAGGCGGTTTCAAATTTCCATTTAAACCGTTTTAATCTCTTGTCGGCAGTTTTTTCTAACTGACAAGAAAAAAGACTTTACAAAGCTTTTAACAATTGATAATATATTATCTTGTGTGAAACTATTCGGAGGTGCTTATTAAAATGGCAGTAAAAATTCGTTTAAAACGTATGGGAGCAAAAAAATCTCCTTTCTATCGTATTGTTGTAGCAGATTCTCGTTCTCCTCGTGATGGACGTTCTATTGAAACAGTAGGAACTTACAACCCGGTTACACAACCAGCACAAATTAACATCGATGAAGAACTAGCATTAAAATGGTTGCAAAACGGTGCAAAACCATCTGATACAGTTCGTAACCTATTCTCACAACAAGGTATTATGGAGAAATTCCATAATATCAAAAACGCTAAGTAATTCTTCTTACGTATGAAGGAACTTATCGAAACGATTGTAAAACCCCTTGTTGACTATCCTGATGATGTTCAAGTGAATGTCCTTGAAGAGGATAATCGAATCATCTATCAGCTTTCTGTCAACAAACAAGATATGGGAAAAGTGATCGGTAAGCAGGGCAGGGTTGCTAAAGCGATACGAACAGTCGTTTATGCGGCGGCAACAACGAACCTGCAGCAAAAGGCATTTTTAGAAATTAAAGAGTAACATCGATAAAGGTTCTTGTTTATAAATATGAGAGCTGTCGAAAAGAAAGATTAGCGCAAGTGCCATTTTTGGCTCCTGCGCTTTTTTAACATAGTTCAAAACTTATCATGTATACATATTATGTAAACAGCATTAACAGATAATAAACTGCGTGTTTTTTACTTTTTTGTACCAAAATAAAAGTATGATAGGGGGCGCTTGGATGAAGCTGCTGCAATCAGTTGTTGTCAAGCAGGTTTTAACTGATAAGAGTAAGGGCGAACTGCAAAAGAAATATCATACGAGTTTAGTACAACTTCAAAAAGAATGTGACCAGCTGCGTTTTGAGTTGAAAAAGCTAGAAAAGTCGAAAAAATTTCAGCAGGCCAGTTTGAAAAGTCAATTTGATAAAGAAATACAAAATAGGCTTGAAAAAGTAAAACTGATTGAGTTTCAATTAGAACAATTACATATGCTACCTTTAGGCAGCGAAATTAAAGAGAGTGAAGTTCAGGCACTTGTTGAAATCCAAGAAGGCGATCGTTGGAGTGAGCTGATACAAAGAAAAACAATCGTCATAAAGGATGATATCGTGATTGAAATACGTTAGAGGTGAGGATCTGATGGAAAAATGGTTTAATGTTGGAAAAATTGTTAACACGCACGGAATTAAAGGTGAAGTTCGTGTGATTTCCAAAACGGATTTTGCTGATGAACGATATAAAAAAGGAAATACGTTATTTTTATTTAAACAAGGTATACTAGAGCCAATTGAATTAATTGTCAAAACTCACCGTAATCATAAAAACTTTGATTTACTTTCTTTCGAGGGATATGACGATATTAATCAAATCGAAACCTTTAAAGAGGGTATGTTAAAGGTTCCTGAAAATCAGCTTGGTGAACTTGATGAAGATGAGTATTATTTCCATGAAATAATTGACTGTACTGTCATCACGGATGAAGGTGAAGAGTTAGGAAAGGTAAAGGAAATTTTAACACCTGGGGCAAATGACGTATGGGTAGTGAAAGGTAAAGGAAAGGAACATTTAATCCCATATATAGAGGATGTTGTTAAAGAAATAGATGTGAATGAGAAGAGAATTATAATTTCCCCGATTGAGGGATTGTTGTCATGATGAAAATGGATGTATTAACCCTTTTTCCTGAAATGTTTTCCGGAGTTCTTGGGTCCTCTATTTTAAAACGTGCGGAAGAGATAAAGGCTGTTTCCTATCGGGTTGTGAACTTTCGAGAGTATTCCGATAACAAGCACCAGACTGTTGATGATTATCCTTATGGCGGGGGAGCTGGAATGGTGTTAAAACCGCAGCCGATTTTTGATGCAGTAGAGGATTTAACAGCTCATTCCGAATCGAAAAAGCCGCGTGTAATTTTGCTATGTCCGCAAGGTGAGCGCTTTAATCAAAAAAAAGCAGAGGAATTAGCTCAGTCTGAGCATTTGATTTTTGTCTGCGGACATTATGAAGGTTATGATGAAAGAATTCGAGAACATGTTGTAACAGATGAAATTTCGATTGGAGATTTTGTATTGACGGGAGGAGAGCTTGGAGCGATGGTAATCATCGACAGTGTTGTACGACTTCTTCCGGACGTACTAGGAAATGAACAGTCTCATATAAAGGATTCCTTTAGTACAGGCCTTCTCGAGCATCCTCATTACACTCGTCCGGCTGAATTTCGAGACATGAAAGTCCCGGATGTTCTTCTTTCTGGTAATCATCGCTTAATTGACGAATGGCGTGCAAAAGAGTCATTGAGAAGAACGTTTTTGCGGCGCCCGGATTTATTAGAAGAGTACACTTTAGATGATAAGCAAAAAAAATGGCTTCAAGAATTCTTAAAGGAACAAGAATCTGATAAAAAGAAGAGCTAGAAGTTGTAAGTGAATTAATTTTATTATCTGAAAACAATCTAACTATTGTATTCATGAATATTTTATGCTATTATAAATTTTGTGATTTAGAACAGTGGTTCTAAGTCTTATAAAGATGTTCCGCTGCAGTTAAGAAAATTATATTTGTTGTGCAAGAGCATCTGTTGGAAGGAGTTGAAAACGATGCATAAATTAATCGAAGAAATCACAAAAGAACAACTTCGTTCAGATCTTCCTACATTCCGTCCTGGTGACACTGTACGTGTACACGTAAAAGTTGTTGAGGGAACTCGTGAGCGTATTCAGGTATATGAAGGTGTTGTGATTAAGCGTCGTGGTGGTGGAATTAGCGAGACTTTCACAGTTCGTAAGGTATCTTACGGAGTAGGCGTTGAGCGTACTTTCCCTGTCCACACACCAAAAATTGCGAAGCTTGAAGTTATTCGTCGCGGTAAAGTCCGTCGTGCGAAACTTTACTATCTACGTAATCTACGTGGTAAAAAAGCTCGTATCAAAGAAATTCGATAATAGAGCGGTAAAAAAGGAGCTTGGTAACAGGCTCCTTTTTATTGATTAAAATTCATTATTTTTGTTTTTAATAGAAATTATTGTAAAATATACAAGAAGGTATGAATCAGTCTAATTATTTGTAGGTCAATAGAAAACATACATATTTGTTATCTAATTGTCGACTTTATTCGTCTGAATATGACTGCTTCATAAATATACCCAAGAATGGTGGGGATTAAAGTTGGCAAAGAAAAAGAATGAATTCTGGGAATGGATTAAGGCGCTGGTTATTGCCGTATTATTAGCAGCAGTTATCCGTTACTTTTTATTTGCTCCAATTGTCGTAGATGGTCTTTCCATGATGCCGACGTTACATGATCAAGACAGAATGATTGTCAGCAAATTTAGTTATAAAATCGGTGAGCCTGAACGTTTTGACATTATCGTGTTTCATGCACCTGAAGAAAAAGATTACATAAAACGAGTGATAGGACTTCCAGGTGATACAATTGAGTATAAGGATGATACGCTTTATGTGAATGGAAAAGCATATGAGGAGCCGTATCTGGATGAGTATAAAAAACAAGTGATTGATGGACCGTTAACAGAGCCATTTACATTAGAAGAAAAAATTGGCCAGACGACAGTACCTGAAGGGGAATTATTTGTGATGGGAGATAATCGCCGTTTCAGTAAGGACAGTCGACATATTGGAACAATTCCTATGGAAAAGGTATTGGGAAAAACAAGCGTCATTTATTGGCCGTTAGAAGATGTACGTTTTATCAAATAATTAGGAGGTATTGTAATTTGACAATCCAATGGTTTCCCGGGCATATGGCCAAAGCTAGAAGACAGGTTACAGAAAAATTAAAGCTTATAGATATCATCTTTGAGTTAGTGGATGCCCGTATTCCACTGTCTTCCCGTAATCCAATGATTGATGAAATCATTCAGCATAAACCAAGGCTGGTTCTATTAAATAAAGCAGATATGGCAGATAAAGCCATTACAAAGGAATGGGTAGAGTTCTTTGCGGAGCAGGGGATAAAAGCAATAGCTATCAACTCCCAAGCTGGTACAGGGATGAAGGAAATTGTGTTGGAAGCTCAGGGAATATTAAAAGATAAATTTGACAGAATGAAAGCAAAAGGGGTAAATCCTCGGGCGATTAGAGCCATGATTGTAGGGATTCCTAATGTAGGAAAATCAACGTTAATTAACCGTTTAGCAAAGAAAAATATTGCAAAAACAGGAAATACTCCAGGGGTTACTAAAGCCCAGCAATGGATTAAGGTTGGAAAAGAACTCGAGTTATTGGACACGCCGGGAATCTTGTGGCCAAAATTTGAAGATCAAGAAGTTGGTTTAAAGCTGGCATTAACTGGAGCAATTAAGGATGCAATCTTAAATCTCCATGATGTTGCTATTTATGCTATTCGATTTTTAGAGCAGAATTATCCTCATCGATTTAAAGAACGTTTTCATATTGAAGAATTCCCTGAAGATATTATTGAATTTTTCAATATCATTGGCAAACAGAGAGGGTGCCTGCTTGGAAAAGGTGAAATTGACTACGATAAGGTGACTGAGCTTATCATTCGTGAGATTAGAACGGAGAAAATGGGTGCTCTATCATTTGAAAGGCCTGGGTTAATCAGCCAACAAGTTATTACCGAAGACTAGGAGAAAAAAATAAAAAAATCAAGACTACAGGATGAATGATAGTCTTGATTTTTTTGTTTTTTTACCGATATATATACTATTAACAGATTATAGGGGTAGATGTAGTTGAAATGGACGATTAAGGAGATAGAAGAAAAGCTTGTAACAATAAACGATGAAAAGGATGAATTCTTTAGACAAATCCAGCAGGATGAGAGAAAAGGTGTTCAAACAGTTATAAAAAGGTGGCAACGTGTGCGTGAGCATCAGAAGATACAGCATGAGAAATTTATTAAAATGACAGAATATGAACATAAGTATAGGCAGGGGGGGTATCAATATATTGCTGGCATTGATGAGGTAGGCCGTGGACCGCTTGCTGGACCAGTTGTTGCGGCTGCTGTAATACTGCCTCCTGACTTTTATCTGCCGGGTATTGATGATTCAAAAAAACTTAATGAGAAAAAACGTGAGCAATTTTGCATGAAAATAAAAGAAACGGCAGTAGCCATTGGTATTGGTATTATTAATAATGATGAAATTGACCGTATAAATATATTTGCAGCTACGAAAAAAGCAATGTTAGAGGCGATTTCTCAACTAGAACCAAAACCTGATTTTCTCTTGATTGATGCAGTAAAGCTGGATACACGGTACCCGCAGGAATCGATTATTAAAGGTGATGGACTAAGTATTTCTATTGCAGCCGCATCTATTGTGGCGAAGGTAACACGTGACCAAATATTAAAGGATTATGACGTTCAATACCCTGATTACGGCTTTGCTAATCATGCAGGCTATGGGACCAAGGAGCATTTAGAAGCTATACAATCTTACGGAATTACACCAATCCATCGGAAAAGCTTTGCACCAATTAAGGAATATATATTATAAGGGTGAGAGCATGAATAACATCAGCAGTATATTAGCAGGATTGAATCGTAACGGAACAATATCGGATAGCCAAACGACTGCTTTTCATCCAGGGCAGATATTAAACGGAAAAATTATTAAGCTCTTTCCAAACGGGATCGCCTCTCTGCAGGTGGGGGCGGCGAAGGTTGTGGCCCAATTGGAGGCTTCACTAGAAGCTAATCAACGATACTGGTTTCAAGTTCAGCCGGGTGAAGGAAAGGTTAGACTGAAGGTGCTTGCATCAGCAGCTGATTACGGGGGCACTTCAGGTGACTCTATCTCCTCATTAATAAAGGAACTGCAAATACCAGTTAATGCGGAGAATAAAAATATTACTCGTTTCTTTCTAAAGGAACAGCTTCCGATTAGTAAAGAAACGGTTGAACAGACAGCTGCTTGGCTCAAAGAGTCAGAATCTGTTCAGGCTGGTCTAGAAGCAGTCAAACAGATGATTAAAAGACAGCTGCCTATGACAACAACAACCTTTCAGGCCACTCTTGCGGCAACAGATTCCTTTTCACTGACAGAGTCTCTAGAGAGATTAAGTGGTCTTATGCAAAAAGAGTCATTATCCCATTCCGGTCAGCAATTAGCTTCTTTCGTAAAGCAGCTATTAGCGAATTCTACAGTAAATGAAGCAGCTATTTCTAATTCTGGAGCGGAATTGGCTGCAACAGATAAATCTAAAATAACAGCGGATGCTCCGCCTCATGCTCCTGCGTCGTTTGTGAAGATTGTTAAAGAGCTAATGCAACGGATAGGCTACACGTATGAGCATGAAGTAGGAGGGTTTTTACAGGACCTTTCTAATGATGGTTTCAAAGAGAATGCTTTAAAGCCGCTGCTGTTAAATTATATTAGAGAAGAATCGACTGGGTCTGTAAGAGAAGCAGCTGAAGCTGTTCTGCATAAAATAACAGGATTGCAGCTTCTAGCACAGGATTTTGCGCAAATAGAACAATTTGCATTCCAAATTCCTCTTTCACTATGGAAAAAACCAGTTGATTTAACTATGCAATGGAGCGGAAGAAAGCTTGAAAATGGTCAAATTGATCCTAGTTATTGCCGGATATTATTTTATTTAGAACTAGAACAATTACAAGACACAATGGTTGATATGCAGGTGCAAAATCGCATTATTACGTTGACTGTTGTAAATGAATATAACCATTTAAAACAATTGACCTCACCTTATACTGATATACTAAAAGAAAATTTACAAGCACTCGGCTATAAGCTGTCATTTGTGCATTTCGTAAAACCGACTGAGTATAAAATGAAAAACGAAACAAAAGCTTTATCGTCCTATCTTTCTAATAGTCCCTATTCAGGAGTGGATATTCGTATATGATGAAACATTTAGAAAAAAGAAAACAAGCTGTTGCCCTTACCTATGATGAAAAGCAAGCGGTTGCTCCGGTTATTGTGGCGAAAGGTAAGGGACTGACGGCCGACAAAATTCTTGAAGAAGCCAAAAAACATCAAATTCCGATACAGGAAGACCCCTCTCTAGTTGAATTATTAGGGAAGCTGAATATTAATGAGAAAATTCCGGAGGAGCTCTATCAGGTTGTTGCAGAGGTATTTGCTTTCATTTATCAAGCAGATCAATTAATGAATAAAAAGTAACATAAGTAAATAGAAATACATAGGGAATATTTATTGTGCTAACGGGGGATTATATAAAATCAAAGAATTAAATTAACATTTTTTGCTATTTAAGGATAATATTATATTTTTGCAACCGTTTACAATATGATTGATGTTTGAATATTTATAAAAAAATAAATTTTTGATTCATTATTGTAGACAAGCTCTATTTGCTTAATATAAAATAAATGAAAGCGCAGTATATTTTTAAAATTCAATAGTGAAAATCTGTTGAAATGAAAGAGTTCTGCATATTGCAGATGCTTTCCAATAGTTTAATAGGAGGATGGGAAATGAATATTCATGAGTACCAAGGGAAAGAAATCCTCAGAAAATATGGGGTAGAAGTTCCAAATGGTAAGGTTGCATTTACTGTCGAAGAAGCGGTAGAAGCAGCAAAACAACTTGGATCAGATGTTTGTGTAGTGAAAGCACAGATTCACGCAGGTGGAAGAGGAAAAGCCGGCGGTGTAAAAGTCGCAAAAAATTTGGATGAGGTTCGTACATACGCAACTGAAATTCTTGGCAAGACACTTGTCACACATCAAACAGGTCCAGAAGGTAAGGAAGTTAAACGCTTACTTATCGAAGAAGGCTGTGACATTAAGAAGGAATACTATGTTGGTCTTGTATTAGACCGCGCTACGTCAAGAGTTACTTTAATGGCTTCTGAAGAAGGCGGAACTGAGATTGAAGAAGTGGCAGAAAAGACTCCGGAGAAAATCTTCAAAGAAGAAATCGATCCGGTACTAGGCTTAATGCCATACCAAGCACGCAGAATCGCTTTTAATATTAATATTCCGCATAATCTAATCAATCAGGCTGTGAAGTTTATGATTGGACTGTACAATGCTTATATTGAAAAGGATTGCTCAATTGCCGAAATCAACCCACTTGTAGTAACAGGTGATGGAAAAGTAATGGCACTTGATGCAAAATTAAATTTTGATTCTAACGCATTATATAGACAAAAAGATATTCTTGAATATCGTGACCTTGAAGAGGAAGATCCAAAAGAAATCGAAGCATCTAAATATGATTTAAGCTATGTATCCCTTGATGGAAACATTGGATGTATGGTTAACGGTGCTGGACTTGCGATGTCAACGATGGATATTATTAATCACTATGGCGGAGAACCGGCAAACTTCCTTGATGTTGGGGGCGGTGCCACTGCTGAAAAGGTAACAGAAGCGTTCAAAATTATCCTTTCTGATCCAAATGTTAAAGGTATCTTTGTCAATATCTTTGGCGGAATCATGAAGTGTGATGTTATTGCAACGGGTGTTGTCGAAGCTGCAAAGCAATTAAGCCTTGAAGTTCCACTTGTTGTACGTTTAGAAGGGACAAACGTAGATCTTGGAAAACAAATTTTACGTGAATCAGGTCTTAATATTGTTCCTGCTGAGTCAATGGCAGACGGAGCACAAAAAATCGTTACACTAGTGAAGTAATAGAAAGGAGAATAAACGTGAGCGTATTTATAAATAAAGATACAAAAGTCATTGTTCAAGGGATTACAGGTTCAACTGCCCTTTTTCATACAAAACAAATGATTGAATATGGTACGAAAATTGTTGGAGGTACATCACCTGGTAAAGGCGGACAAGAGGTTGAAGGAGTACCAGTCTTTAATACTGTCAAAGACGCTGTAGATGCTACAGGCGCAACTGCATCTGTCATTTATGTGCCAGCAGCTTTTGCAGCTGATGCTATTATTGAAGCAGTAGATGCTGAGATAGAATTAGCGATTTGTATTACAGAACATATTCCAGTATTGGATATGGTAAAAGTAAAACGTTACATGGAGGGCAAGAAAACCCGTCTAGTCGGTCCTAACTGCCCGGGCGTTATTACAGCTGACGAATGTAAAATCGGTATTATGCCGGGTTATATTCATACAAAAGGCCATGTAGGCGTTGTTTCTCGTTCTGGAACATTAACGTATGAAGCAGTTCATCAATTAACACAGGCTGGTATTGGTCAAACAACAGCTGTTGGAATTGGTGGAGACCCTGTTAACGGTACAAACTTCATCGATGTTTTAAAAGCATTCAATGAAGACCCTGAAACGGAAGCAGTTATCATGATTGGTGAAATCGGGGGAACTGCTGAAGAAGAAGCTGCTGAGTGGGTAAAAGCAAATATGAAAAAACCGGTTGTCGGCTTTATTGGCGGCCGTACAGCACCTCCAGGAAAACGTATGGGACATGCTGGTGCTATCATTTCCGGCGGAAAAGGTACTGCAGACGAGAAAATCCGTATTATGAATGAATGTGGAATCAAAGTGGCGGATACTCCTTCTGTAATGGGTGAAACGTTAATCACTGTATTAAAGGAAAAAGGCCTTTACGAAAAGTGTAAAACACATTAATAATATACCAATAGGATTAAGTCCCTTGTCATTAAGGGGCTTTTTCCGGTTACCTGAAGATGCATGTATAATTTGCATCGGTATACAGTAAAAAATTAATTGATTATAAGGAGGACTACCATGAACTTTAAACAAAAGCTAGTCCATCTTCACCAATGCAAAGGAGCAAGTTGGGATAGTATTCACACCATCCTCAAAAAAGACCCACAGTTACATTCCCTTTATGATTTTCGCTCTGGCAGCCATTTTTCCACACTTAAAACAGCAGCTTCCATTCTTGAAGATTTAAAATCTCAGCATATTATAGAGAGGATTAATCAATATGAGCAAAATAATATTGGTATAATTACCTTGTTTGATCCTGAATATCCTCTTTTGCTAAAAGAAACGTATCAACCTCCTTGGGTGCTATATGCGAAAGGTGACCTTAGTTTACTATCGGCGAATAGGCGTCTTGCTGTTGTTGGTTCGCGGCAGGCAACTGTATTTGGTAAAAAGTCCATTGAGTTATTATTCCCGGAGTTAATAGAACGCGAGATTGTCGTTGTAAGCGGTTTGGCAGCCGGTATAGATGCAGAAGCCCATCAAACGGCTATTCGCTTTGGAGGAAGGACAATTGGTGTGATTGCTGGCGGTTTTGAACACATCTATCCGAAGCAAAATGCAAAGCTTGCACAATATATGATGGAAAGACATTTGGTCCTTTCCGAATATCCTCCGCATTCCACACCTCAAAAATGGCATTTTCCAATGAGAAATCGTATTATAGCAGGCATAAGCCATGGTATTCTTGTTGTTGAGGCTAAAAAAAGAAGCGGATCGCTTATTACTGCTGATTACGCTCTACAAGAAGGCAGGGATGTATTTGCCGTTCCCGCACATATTCTTTCTCCATATTCTGTTGGAACAAATAAACTGATTCAACAAGGTGCTAAACTTGTCATTACGGCAAAGGACATTTTGGAAGAAATCTAATTTATAATACGTAATAAAAAGTTCATTTCTAAATATAATGAAGAAAAAATAACCGTTTTTATTGTGTTTTCCCCTTACTTTTGTTAAATATTCAATAAAAAGGTTGAAATTATTATTAATCTGTTATACATTTTGCAACATAAGTTATGTCATGACTCAATTTCTGAAAATGTATTATAATGAAGAGAAATTGCATCAAAGGTAACAAAAATGTGTCGGAAAATATCCGTGTTTATGGATGATAAGTAAGTTAATGGAATAGACTTTTAATACTTATTTTTATAGCCTGAAACCGTTTTCCTTTTTGGGAGCAGTCATATAAAAGAAGAAATATTATAAATTATTTAACATCTTTTGTTGACAGACGTGATAAATTTGGACAATAATAATGAATATTTTAAGTTTACAGTTATAGTGATAGAAATAGTGCGGATATAGTCCCTCTTGAGGAGGATTTAGGAATGTCAGAGTTTCTTGTAATCGTTGAATCACCTGCAAAGGCGAAGACGATTGAGAAGTATTTAGGAAAAAAATATAAAGTAAAAGCATCGATGGGACATATTAGAGATTTACCTAAAAGTCAAATGGGTATTGATTATGAAAAACAATTTGAACCAAAGTATATTACGATTCGAGGGAAAGGTCCTATTTTAAAGGATTTAAAAACAGCTGCAAAAAAGGCAAAAAAAGTATACCTTGCAGCCGACCCTGATCGCGAAGGAGAAGCAATTGCTTGGCACTTAGCGAATAGTTTAAACGTAGACGTTCACTCAGATTGTCGAGTTGTTTTTAATGAAATTACAAAGGATGCCATTAAAGAGTCATTTAAGCATCCTCGTCCGATTAATATGGATTTAGTGGATGCCCAACAGGCGCGTAGAGTTCTTGACCGTCTAGTAGGCTATAATATTAGTCCATTGTTATGGAAAAAGGTAAAAAAAGGTTTAAGTGCAGGCAGGGTTCAATCAGTAGCCGTTCGTTTGATTATTGACAGGGAAAAAGAAATTAAAGCCTTTATCCCAGAAGAGTACTGGACCATTGATGGGGAATTTTTAAAGGGGAATGAGAGTTTTGAGGCATCGTTTTACGGGATTGATCAGAAAAAAGTGGAGTTATCTTCTGAGCAAGACGTAAAAAATGTATTGAAGCAAATAAATGAAGACCGATTTACAGTGCAAAGTGTTACGAAAAAAGAACGGCGCCGTAACCCGGCAGCTCCGTTTACAACTTCATCCTTACAGCAGGAAGCCGCTAGGAAATTAAATTTCAGGGCGAGAAAGACTATGATGCTTGCGCAGCAGCTTTATGAAGGTATTGATATAGGAAGTGAGGGTACGATTGGTCTTATCACATATATGAGAACGGATTCTACTCGTATATCAGATATAGCAAAAGCAGAGGCTGCAGAGTATATCGAACGTTCGTATGGCAAGGCCTTTTTACAAGAAGAACAGCGTAAGGAAAAGAAAAATTCAACTGCTCAGGATGCCCATGAAGCCATCCGACCGACTAGTACGTTACGAGAGCCGAATAGCTTAAAAGAATTCCTTTCTCGTGACCAGTTAAGACTGTATAAATTAATTTGGGAACGCTTTGTAGCAAGTCAAATGTCAGCGGCTGTTATGGATACGATGAGTGTTGATTTAAAGAATGGTCCCGTCATATTCAGAGCGACTGGATCAAAAATTAAGTTCTCTGGATTTATGAAGGTATATGTAGAAGGTACAGATGACAATGCTGAAGAGAAGAAGGATCGTTTGTTGCCGGATTTACGAGAAGGTGACGAGGTCTTTAAGAAGGATATTGATCCAAAACAGCATTTTACACAGCCTCCTCCTCGTTATACGGAAGCCAGGCTAGTTAAAACACTTGAAGAACTTGGGATTGGCCGTCCTTCTACGTTTGCGCCAACATTGGATACGATTCAAAAAAGGGGTTATGTCGCTCTTGAAAATAAGCGTTTTATCCCGACTGAGCTTGGAGAAATTGTGACAGAGCTGATGTTTGAATTTTTCCCGGAAATTCTTAATGTAGAATTCACGGCAAAAATGGAACAAGATTTGGATAATATCGAAGAGGGGCAAATAAACTGGGTAAAAATTATTGATGATTTTTACCAGGGATTTGAGAAAAAACTTAAAATTGCTGAAAAAGAGATGGAACAGGTAGAGATTAAAGATGAACCTGCCGGTGAAGACTGTGAACAATGTGGAAATCCGATGGTCTTTAAAATGGGACGCTATGGAAAATTCATGGCTTGCAGTAATTTTCCTGACTGTCGGAATACAAAAGCAATTGTGAAAGAAATTGGTGTAAAGTGTCCGAAATGTAACGAAGGAAATATTATTGAAAGAAAAAGTAAGAAAAAACGAATTTTTTATGGCTGTGACCGTTTTCCAGAATGTGAATTTCTGTCTTGGGATAAGCCTTTACCTCGTAAATGTCCTAAATGTGAAGGGCTCTTGGTTGAAAAGAAACTGAAAAAGGGCGTACAGGTACAATGTGTGGAATGTGATTATAAAGAAGAACCACAAAGTTAAGGGTGAGTGATATACTCACTCTTTTCTATGCTTACAGAGAAGGCTTATTAGTATGGCAATGTAATAAGTAATATATAATAAAATATTGACAAAATTATATAAAAATCGACATAAATCATCAAATGAAACTTTATTCTTTTGAAAATATTGTGTAAAATGCAAAGTGAATATAAATAAAAAGATAATTATTATATATAACAGTTGATAGTAGTAATAGCGATCTGAATTTTTTCGATTGGATTCAAATTTATGTTATGCTGAGGATTGTGTTTTTTAATATAGGAGGTTTAGTATGACAGATAGATATGTAAATGTGATTGGAGCTGGATTGGCTGGGAGTGAAGCTGCCTGGCAGTTAGCAAAAAGGGGGATATCCGTCAGGTTGTATGAAATGAGACCTGTGAAACAAACACCTGCTCATCATACGGATAAATTTGCTGAATTAGTTTGCAGTAATTCCTTAAGAGCCAATAACTTAACTAATGCTGTAGGTGTTTTAAAAGAAGAAATGCGTCAGCTTGATTCAGTTATTATCAGCTCTGCTGACGAATGTGCTGTGCCGGCTGGTGGAGCATTAGCTGTTGATAGGCATGAGTTTGCAGGGCTTGTAACAGAAAAAGTGAAAAATCATCCTAACGTAATGGTCATGAATGAGGAAGTAACGGAGATTCCAGAAGGTGTAACAATAATAGCTACTGGTCCATTAACAAGCTCAGCGCTTGCGGATAAATTAAAAGCATTGACTGGTGAAGACTATTTATATTTCTATGATGCTGCTGCGCCAATCGTTGAAAAAGACAGCATTGATATGAATAAGGTGTACTTGAAATCCCGATACGATAAAGGGGAAGCCGCGTATTTAAATTGTCCGATGACTGAGGAAGAATTTGAACGTTTCTATAATGCATTAATTACTGCTGAAACAGCTCCTGTAAAAGAATTTGAGAAAGAAATATTCTTTGAAGGCTGTATGCCGATTGAGGTAATGGCCCAAAGAGGAAAAAAGACGATGTTATTCGGTCCATTGAAGCCAGTTGGATTAGAGGACCCAAAGACTGGGAAAAGGCCTTATGCTGTTGTTCAACTGCGCCAGGATGACGCTGCCGGCACTTTATATAATATTGTCGGGTTCCAAACGCATTTGAAGTGGGGAGCACAGAAGGAAGTGCTGCAATTAATTCCAGGACTTGAACAGGCTGAAATTGTCCGCTATGGTGTCATGCATCGAAATACCTTTATTAATTCACCCAAAGTGCTGAAGGCTACCTATCAATTCAATCTTCGTGAAGATTTGTTTTTTGCAGGACAAATGACTGGTGTTGAAGGGTATGTTGAGTCAGCTGCAAGTGGATTAGTCGCGGGGATTAACGCCGCAAGGCTGATAAATGACCAGGAGCCGGTTCGATTTCCTGTTGAAACGGCAATTGGAAGTATGGCTAATTATATAACGACAACAAATGCAAAAAACTTCCAACCAATGAATGCGAATTTTGGGCTATTTCCTGAATTACCTGTGAAAATCAGAGGGAAGCAGGAAAGAAATGAACAACATGCAAAACGAGCATTAGAAACAATTCAGAACTTTATGAAGAGTTTGTGATTTATTTGATGTAGGCTGCTATAATATGGTATGCTATAGTAGCCTATGTGAGGTGATTGGAATGGTTGAAAATGTGAACGTTATGTTAAAGTTGTTTATTGAATATTTACAAATTGAACGAAATTATTCACAATATACAATTGGGTCTTATGAGTTTGATGTAAAAGATTTTTTTATGTTCATGAATGAACAAAATATTAACAGTGTAAATGATGTTACATATTCAGACATCCGAATCTATTTAACGAAATTGTATGAGGAAAGGCTGGCAAGGAAGTCAGTTGCAAGAAAAATTTCAAGTTTGCGCAGTTTTTATAAATTTCTGTCTAGGGAAAAAATAATAGAGGAAAATCCATTTACGCTTGTATCGATTCCAAAAGCAGAAAAACGGCTGCCAAATTTCTTTTATGGTGAGGAAATGCAGCAATTATTTGATGCAATCAAGACAGAGTCACCTTTAGGTTTAAGAAACCTAGCCATATTGGAATTATTGTATGCGACAGGTATTCGTGTAGGAGAGTGCAGTCAATTGCGGCTCAAGGATGTTGATTTCTTTTTATCAACAATTCTCGTTCACGGAAAAGGCTCAAAAGATCGATATGTGCCGTTTGGAAGTTTTGCTCATGATGCACTAGAACAATATATACATAATGCTCGTAAACAATTAATGAAAAACCAAAATACCCATGATTTTCTTTTTGTTAATTATAGGGGCGGACCTTTAACAACGAGGGGAATAAGTGTTATTTTAGGAAAAATACTTGAGGATTCTTCTTATAACGGGAAAATACACCCACATATGCTCCGGCATACGTTCGCAACACATCTGCTGCAAAACGGAGCAGATATGAGAACGGTACAAGAGCTGTTAGGTCACTCCTTTTTATCTTCCACACAAAAATACACACATGTAACCAATGAGTATTTAAGAAAGTCATATATGTCTCATCACCCAAGAGCTTAATAAGAAAAGCGGAAGCGGCTTGCTCAGACCTGACAAGCATAAGATGGGGCAATGGGAAGATTGTCCTTTCACCTTTCCATTGTCACAGCTTATGACCTCGAGGGTCTAGCCGCTGCAGCTAGACATAGAAAAGCGGAGGCGGATAAGAGGAGAAATATCAACTGAAAATCGCCGTGTCCTATAGTTTACGTCGAGGTCAGTACATCTTGTGCCACCCCGATATTATATAGACCGATTAAATATGCAAGAATAATAAGGAGGTTTTTTGATGGCAGAATTTCATGCGACCACTATTTTTGCGATTCATCACAAAGGAAAATGTGCAATGGCTGGTGATGGTCAAGTTACGTTTGGAAACGCAGTTGTCATGAAACATACAGCTAGAAAGGTTAGAAAGCTTTTCAATGGAAAAGTTATAGCTGGATTTGCCGGCTCTGTGGCAGATGCCTTTACATTATTTGAATTATTTGAAGGAAAACTAGAGGAGTATAATGGCAACCTGCAGCGAGCTGCTGTTGAATTAGCAAAATTGTGGAGAAGTGATAAGGTCTTAAGAAGATTAGAAGCTATGCTAATTATTATGGATGAAAAAGATTTACTGCTCGTATCAGGAACAGGGGAAGTTATTGAGCCAGATGATGGCATTTTAGCAATTGGTTCAGGTGGGAACTATGCATTATCTGCTGGACGCTCATTAAAGAAATATGCTGGAGAACACTTAACGGCGAAAGAGATAGCGAAAGCATCGCTTGAAATTGCATCTGAAATTTGTGTGTATACAAACGATAATATTATCGTTGAAGAGTTATAGTGGGAAGGGAGTCTAAGTACATGGTAAAAGGTATAAATTTAACACCCCGTCAAATTGTTGAACGACTTAACCAGTATATTATCGGGCAAAACGATGCTAAAAAAGCGGTTGCTGTTGCACTTCGCAATCGATATCGCCGCAGTCTATTGGATGAGAAAATTCGTGATGAAATTAGTCCAAAAAATATTCTAATGATTGGACCGACAGGTGTCGGAAAAACGGAAATTGCGAGAAGAATAGCAAGACTTGTACAGGCACCGTTTGTGAAGGTTGAAGCTACAAAATTTACTGAGGTTGGTTATGTAGGACGTGATGTGGAATCAATGGTTCGGGATTTGATTGAAACTTCTGTTAGGCTTGTAAAAGAGGAAAAAATGCAAAGTGTTAAGGGCAAAGCGGAAAAAAATGCCAATCAGCGTTTGGTTGAATTGCTTGTGCCTTCAAATAAAAAAACTGCATCAATAAAAAATCCTCTTGAGATGCTATTTGGCGGTGGTGGTAATCAAGACCAACAGGAGACAAGCGGATCTGATGAAGCTAATCTTCAAGAAAAGCGGAAGAGTGTACTGGCAAAGCTAGCTGCAGGAGAATTAGAAAATGAAATTGTAACTGTTGAAGTAGAAGAAAATCAACCATCCATGTTCGATATGCTGCAAGGCTCGGGGATGGAACAGATGGGGTTAAATATGCAAGACGCATTAGGAAGTTTAATGCCAAAGCGTCGGAAAAAAAGAAAACTGGCTGTTCATGAAGCGCGAAAAGTATTAACTCAAGAAGAAGCAGCGAAGTTAATCGACATGGATGAGGTTACACAAGAAGCGGTCTATCGTGCAGAGCAATCAGGAATTATTTTTATTGATGAAATTGATAAAATTGCTAGTAAAAACAGCGGTGGTTCATCTGCAGATGTGTCTCGTGAGGGTGTACAGCGGGATATCCTTCCGATTGTTGAAGGATCAACAGTAGTAACAAAATACGGTTCAGTTAAAACAGATCATATTCTTTTTATTGCTGCTGGAGCTTTTCATATTGCAAAGCCTTCTGATTTAATACCTGAATTACAAGGGAGATTTCCAATTCGGGTTGAACTGACAAAATTAACGATAGAAGATTTTGTGAAAATACTGATAGAACCAGATAATGCATTAATTAAACAATATCAGGCATTAATGGCAACTGAAGGTATACAAATTGAATTTTCTGACGATGCTATTACTAAGATAGCTGAAGTTGCCTTTGAGGTGAATCAAAATACAGATAATATTGGGGCAAGACGTCTGCACACGATATTAGAAAAACTGCTTGAAGATTTATCGTTTGAGGCTGCAGAAATTACAATGGAGAAAATCGTTATCACACCGCAATATGTAGAAGAAAAGTTAGGGGCAATCTCTCGGAATAAAGATCTAAGCCGTTTTATTCTTTAAGTTCTCTATCGCATGTTACGTCTAATAGAAGAAAATCAACAAATGTAACTAAACCTAGATAAAGAATAATCGGTTGTTAGTTAATAGGAGGAAGAATGTAATGGATTTATTATCAAAAACAAGAAAAATTAACGCAATGTTGCAAAAAGCTACCGGAAAGTCGGTAAACTTCAGAGAGATGGCTGAAACATTGAGTGATGTCATTAATTCAAATATCTTTGTTGTGAGCCGCCGTGGGAAATTACTTGGTTACTCTGTAAACCAACAGATTGAAAATGACCGGATGAAAAAAATGCTAGAAGACCGTCAGTTCCCTGAGGAATATACAAAGAATCTATTCGGGATTAATGAAACAACACCAAACCTTACAATTGAAAGTGACTATTCTGCTTTCCCATCGGAAAATAAGGATCTTTTCAAGGATGGTTTAACAACTGTCGTACCAATTATTGGCGGAGGCGATCGTCTTGGTACTCTGATTCTGTCAAGACTAGAAGAACAATTTAATGATGATGATTTAATTCTTGCAGAGTACGGTGCAACGGTTGTAGGAATGGAAATACTTCATGAAAAGGCAGAGGAAATTGAAGAGGAAGCACGCAGTAAAGCTGTTGTTCAAATGGCAATCAGCTCATTATCATACAGTGAACTTGAAGCAATAGAGCATATCTTTGAAGAATTAAATGGTACTGAAGGTCTCCTAGTTGCTTCCAAAATTGCCGATCGTGTTGGTATTACTCGGTCAGTTATTGTAAACGCATTGCGTAAGCTTGAAAGTGCTGGTGTTATTGAGTCACGATCACTTGGAATGAAAGGAACCTATATTAAGGTTCTAAATGATAAGTTTTTACTGGAATTAGAAAAATTAAAAACAAACTAAATAAATGATTAAAAATCATCTGTTTAAGCAGATGATTTTTTTGTTTCTTATATAAGAAAAATATTAGATCTATTTAGTTGAATTGAATTCGACAAAATGTAAAAAATAGAATAAATAGAGTTGAACAGTAAATTACATTAAGTTTTACAATGTAATATATTCGTAATGTTCCATTTAAATGGACTAATCTAGGTATATCGAATTAATTAACCTAATTTATTTTTACTAGGATTGTATTAAGATTCTATAAAAAATTGTAATCAAATAATGGATATTTCGCGTGTTTTTATAAAATGGGACTATTTGCTTATTAAAATTAACGTAACAGTCATAGACATATTATTACGTTTTATTTACAATTAGATTTGTAACTATTGATTCGTTAATATTCATCATAATTCTACATATTTCTCGGTCATAAATATTATTGAAGTATAGAGGTGAAACGATGAATTTATTTTCAGGCACAATATCTTTGTTAGAGAATGCACTTAATTATTCTTCAACAAAACAAAAGGTCATCTCTCAAAATATTGCAAACGTAGATACCCCCAATTATAAGGCAAAGGAAGTCAGCTTTAAAGCTGCGCTAGATTATGCTGTGGATCAATCTTTTTCAACAAACCGTACGGATTATAGACATTTTGTCTTACACAAACCAGTAGACGCTTCATCAAGTGTTATAAACAAAAAGTTAGTTTCTTATAATGAGAATGGTAACAGTGTTGATATCGACCGGGAAATGTCTGACCTAGCAAAAAATCAAATTTACTATAATGCCTTGACTGAAAGGGTAAGTGGAAAATTTTCAACATTGCAGAATGTGATTAGAGGTGGGAAGTAATGTCAATCTTCCATAGCATGAATACAACGGCATCAGCCTTAACCGCTCAGCGCCTTCGGATGGATATTGTTTCTTCAAATATGGCAAATGCAGATACAACTCGTGCCAAATTTGTTAATGGCGAGTGGGAACCTTATCGTCGGAAATCTGTTGTCATGCAGGCAAAAGAAGATCAATTTTCTTCTTATCTGCAAACGGCGCTGGATACGAATAGTCGTCAGAGAGCCGGTAATGGTGTAAAAGTAAGCAAAATCGTAGAAGATGAATCTTCATTTCAGCTTGTTTATGATCGTTCGCATCCAGATGCGAACGAGGATGGTTACGTCCAAATGCCGAATGTTGATCCATTAAAGGAAATGGTAGATTTAATGAGTGCAACCCGGTCTTACGAAGCAAACGTTACGGTTTTTAATGCATCTAAAAATATGCTAATGAAAGCATTAGAGATTGGAAAATAAAGGAGAGACATCTAATTGAAGCCAATTACCATTACGCCGGCAGTATCAGCTAATAGGTTGAAAACTGCACAAACAGCCGCTACGCCGGCTGAAGCACAAAAAAGCTTTTCTTCCTTCTTTAAAAGTTCAATTGAAAAAGTGAATCAAGCACAAATGGAATCTGATAAATTAACGGAAAAATTAGCGCTCGGACAGAATGTTGATTTGCATCAGGTGATGATCGCATCACAAAAAGCAAGTGTGTCCTTGCAATTGACACTTGAGATACGTAATAAAGCGGTAGAAGCTTACCAAGAAATGATGAGAATGCAAGTTTAATAGAAATAAGAAGCGTATTTTGGAGGTTATTTACTACTGACGAATCAGATCTAATAACCGGGGGATAAACATGAAGGAATCGTTACAAAAATTTGTAAACCCATTAAAAGAGTACTGGACAAGTCGCTCAAAAAAACAGCGGATCATTTTAATCAGTGCTGTTGTTTCTATTTTAATGGCTGCCGGAGTTATTACATTTTTGACAACAAGGACTAATCTAGTGCCTTTATATAGCAATCTCACTCCTTCTGAGACCGGTTCTATTAAAGAAAGCCTTGATGGAAGAGGGATTGAATCAGAAATAACCGACGGCGGTCAAACAATAAAAGTTCCAGAGGAAATTGTTGATACATTAAAGGTTGAATTGGCGGCAGAAGGTCTTCCAAAATCAGGTAGCATCGACTATTCCTTTTTTAGTCAAAACGCCGGAATGGGAACGACTGAAAATGAATTTAATGTGCTGAAGCTGGATGCAATGCAAACAGAGCTTGCGAATCTAATAAAAGGAATTGAAGGAATTACTGATGCAAAGGTGATGATTAATCTTCCTGAAACCAGTTTATTCGTCACTGATCAAGTGGGAGAGGCTTCAGCCTCCATTGTATTAAGTACAAAACCAGGCTATCAATTTGAACAAAATCAAATTACAGCCCTGTATCAATTGGTATCAAAAAGCGTTCCTAACTTGCCTACTGATAATATCGTCATTATGAACCAAAACTTTGAGTATTTTGATTTAAAAAATGAAAATAATTTATCAGGATCTATTTTTGCTAATCACCAAGAAGTGAAAAAGGAAATTGAACGTGATGTACAGCGTCAAGTCCAGAGTATGTTAGGTACATTGATGGGGCAGGATAAAGTTGTTGTTTCTGTAACTGCAGATATCGATTTTACGCAGGAAAATCGAGAAGAGAATCTAGTAACACCTGTTGACGAGGAAAATATGGAAGGGCTTGCAATAAGCGCCCAAAAAATTACCGAAGCGTATACAGGTTCAGGGAATGCTCCTGAGGGAGTTCCACAGGCTGAGGAAGCAGGAGATACTGGCTATACTCAACCAGACGGCGCTGCAAATAGCGGTAATTACGAAAAAGTTAATGATACGATTAATTACGAGATTAATAGAATCCGAAAAGAAATTGTTGAAAGTCCATTTAAGATTAGAGATCTTGGTATACAAGTGATGGTCGAACCGCCTGAAGCTGATAATCCAGATTCATTGCCTGCGGAACGAGTAGATGATATGAGAAATATGCTTGCCACTATTGTTAGAACCTCAATTGATAAAAATGAGAATGCAGAATTGACTGATGAAGATATTAACCGAAAAATCTCAGTTTCCGTTCAGCCATTTAAAGGAAAGATTGCTTTTGATGAGGAAGCGAAGTTCTCTATTCCATGGTGGATTTATGCTATTGGCGGGGTGCTTGTTGCGGTAATTGGATTACTAGTATTTCTATATATTAGAGCTCGTAGAAAGAGCTCTGAAGAAGATGAGGAAAGTATGGAAGACTTTATACATCCAATTGAGATTCCTGATGTTAATGACCACAGTAATGAAACAGAAAACAGTCTTCGCAGAAAACAACTTGAAAAAATGGCTAAAGAAAAGCCGGAAGAATTTGCTAAGCTTTTACGGTCGTGGATAGCTGAGGACTAAAGGGAGGGGATAAGATGGCAAAAAATGAACAAAAGGAATTAAGTGGAAAACAAAAGGCAGCCATTCTTTTAATTTCTCTTGGTCCGGATGTTTCTGCATCGGTTTATAAGCATTTAAGTGAGGAAGAAATTGAAAAGTTGACATTAGAAATATCCGGAGTGAAAAAGGTTGACAGTCAGGCTAAAGAAGAAGTAGTGGAGGAATTCCATCAAATCGCACTTGCCCAGGATTATATTGCCCAAGGTGGAATTGGCTATGCAAAAACAGTTCTTGAAAAGGCTCTTGGGGAAGAGCAGGCAGCGGTCATCTTAAACCGACTTACCTCTTCATTGCAGGTCCGTCCCTTTGATTTTGCAAGGAAAGCAGACCCAGGTCAGATATTAAATTTCATTCAAAATGAACATCCGCAGACCATTGCTTTAATACTTTCTTATTTAGACGCTCAGCAGGCTGGCCAAATTCTATCTGAGCTGCCTCAGGAGATGCAAGCGGATATTGCAAAACGAATTGCTGTAATGGACAGCACATCTCCAGAAATAATAAATGAAGTTGAACAGATATTAGAGCGGAAGCTGTCAACGACTGTAACGCAGGATTATACGCAAACAGGCGGCATTGAGGCTGTGGTAGAGGTATTAAACGGTGTTGATAGAACAACTGAGAGAACGATTTTAGATGCTCTTGAAATACAGGATCCTGAACTTGCCGAAGAAATTAAAAAGAGAATGTTTGTATTTGAAGATATTGTTACATTGGATAATCGATCGATTCAACGGATTATACGTGAATGCGAAAATGAGGATTTATTGCTTTCACTTAAAGTTTCTAGTGATGAAGTTAAACAGACTGTCTTTAAAAATATGTCAACAAGAATGGTTGAAACGTTTAAAGAAGAAATGGAATATATGGGACCTGTTCGCTTACGGGATGTAGAGGAAGCTCAATCGCGTATTGTTGCGATTATTCGCCGTTTAGAAGAAGCAGGAGAAATTGTCATTGCCCGTGGCGGAGGAGATGATATCATTGTCTAGGCTTATTAAATCACAATGGTCGGATACCTCATCTGATAAGAGAGTCATTTCTATTAAATTATTTAATATGCCAGAAGTAAAGGAAGATTTCTCTTTAAAAAAAGATCCAGAAATGGAAGAAGAAACTTCCAGCCAAATAATTGAAGAAGCGATGCTTGAAGCTGACAGGATTAAGAGAAAGGCGAAAAGTGAAACTGACGCACTTTTTGCCCAAGTTCAACAGGCACGGGAGGAATGGGAGCAGGAAAGGGTCAAGTTGGTAAATCAAGCTAGGGAAGAAGGTTATCATGCTGGATGGGAACAGGGAGAATTAAAGGGCTATTCTGAGTATCAAGAAAAACTTTTACAAGCGGAACAAATGATTCGCTCTGCTAAAACGGATTATGACGCATATTTAGAAGCATCAGAAAGTACCATTTTAGATTTAGCGGTGCGTATTGCTGAAAAAATAGTTCATCAAAAGGTTGAAGATGACCAAGGGTTCTTTGTATCGCTTGTGAAAAAAGCTGTGCGGGAAGTTAAGGAATTTCAAGATGTAGAGATACATGTAAACCCTGAGAACTATGAATATTTACTTTCCAGAAAAGAAGAATTGCTGGCTGTTTTTACACATGATACAAAGCTGTTTATTTATCCCGACAGTGACTTACCTGCAGGCAGCTGCCGGTTGGAATCACCATATGGCCGCATTGATGCAAGTATTGATACTCAGCTTGCGGAAATAAAACGGAGGCTGACTGAATGGCTGGAGAGTGATCAGAGTTGAAAGCCGCTGATTTAGTTAACAAACTGGAGGGAATTGACTCCTATAAACGTTTTGGGCGAGTGAAACAAGTTGTTGGTCTTATGATTGAATCGCAAGGACCGGAAAGTTCCGTTGGAGACTTGTGTCTCATTCATGTTCGCCATCGAAAAAATAGAGTAATCCAAGCTGAGGTAGTCGGTTTTAAAGGAGAAAATGTCATCTTAATGCCCTACACATCTGTAAATGATATTGCTCCCGGCAGCCTTGTTGAAGCCACCTCGAAGCCTCTCGAAATTAAAGTGGGATCTGCATTAATAGGAAATGTCATTGATGCGTTAGGGAATCCCCTTGACGGGATGGATTTACCGAAAGGTTTGACATCTGTGCCAACAGAGCAAGCACCTCCAAATCCGTTAAAAAGACCGCCTATATCTGAACCAATTGAGGTAGGTGTGCGGATGATTGATAGCTTGTTAACCGTCGGCAATGGTCAGCGCGTAGGTATTTTTGCCGGCAGCGGTGTGGGAAAGAGTACATTACTTGGTATGGTTGCGCGTAATACAAAAGCAGATTTAAACGTTATTGCATTAATAGGTGAACGGGGTCGGGAGGTACGTGAGTTTATTGAAAAAGATCTCGGGTCAGAAGGATTGCAGCGATCGATTGTTGTTGTAGCTACCTCTGATCAGCCTGCGCTGATGCGCTTAAAGGGAGCGCTTACGGCTACAGCGATAGCCGAGTATTTTCGTGATCAAGGATTAAATGTGATGTTAATGATGGATTCTGTCACACGCTTTGCTATGGCGCAGAGGGAAGTAGGACTGGCAATCGGTGAGCCTCCTACAACTAAAGGGTATACACCTTCTGTATTTGCTTTATTGCCAAAGCTGTTAGAGCGAACAGGAACAAATGAACTTGGTTCTATTACCGCGTTCTATACTGTCCTTGTTGATGGTGATGATATGAATGAACCGATAGCTGATACGGTACGTGGAATTCTCGATGGCCATTTTGTACTTGATCGAGGCTTAGCGAATAAAGGTCAGTATCCAGCTGTTAATGTTTTAAAAAGTGTCAGTCGAGTGATGAATAATATCGTTGGCAGGGAACATAGTAAATCAGCTGAGAGACTAAGAGAACTCTTGAGCACTTATTATAATGCCGAGGATTTAATTAATATTGGTGCGTATAAAAAGGGATCATCAAGAGAAATTGATGCTGCTATCCAGTTATATCCAGAGATTATTTCCTTTTTAAAGCAAGGAACCCATGAAAAAATGTCCATGCAGGACAGCGTTAATACTTTGTACCAATTAATAGGAAGAGGAGAATAACCTCATGGGGTACCATTTTAAGTTTGAAAAAATTATGTCTGTCAAAGAACGTGAGAAAAACGAAGCTCTTTCGGCTTACAATGATTCAGTAAAAAGGTTCGAAGAAGTGGCCGAAAAATTATATGAGCTGCTGAAAAAAAAAGAGGATTTAGAAAGCTATCAGTCTATGAAGCTTGTAAGCGGCTTACCAGTGCTGGAAATAAGACATCATCAACAGTTTATTGTGAACTTACAAAAGTCAATTGAGCAATATCAAAAAATGGTGCAGAATGCCCGTAATCATATGCTTTTCCAACAGGAAAAATTAATGCATAAAAATATCGAAGTGAAAAAATTTGTAAAAATGAAGGAAAAAGGCTTGCATGAGTTCTTAGAGGAAGTAAAACATGTTGAAGCCAAACAAATGGATGATATCTCCATTCAACACTTTGTTCATCGAGGAAGCTAGGTGTAAACATGGAAAAGTTAATAGAAGAACAGGAAGAAAAGAAATACAGTAAAGTACAATGGTTTTTTGTAGTGATTGTTATACCTACATTATTTGCCGTAACTGTAGCTGTCCTTGTATTAACTGTTGCAGGTATTAATGTATTCGAAAAGGCTAACGAGTTCAGAGACAAAATTCCGTTTGTACCAACAAGGGAAGAATTAAGCGATAAACACGCTTTAAAAGAAGGCGAAAGTACATTAACGAAATTGAAGGCAGAAATTGAAGAACGTGAAGCAGTCATTGCTCAGCTTGAAACAGCAGTTGAAGGAAAAGATTTAGAAATTGACACACTCCAACGGGAAAAAGAACAATTGCAGTCTCAAATAGATGATTTGCTCTTAACTCAGGAAGAAGGTCAGCAAACATTTAAAGAAATTGTAAATACATTCGAAACAATATCAGCAAAAAAAGCAGCGCCTATTATTGCTGAAATGAATGATGATGAAGCTATTAGAATATTGTCAAGCTTAAAGCCGGATATATTAGCGGCTATTCTTGAGAAAATGAATGCTCAAGATGCAGCTAAATATACTGTCCTATTAACAAAAAATAGCAGTAATGAATAACTATAACTCTTTAATTTTATCTCTTATTTGCAAGGAGGTGGAATGATGGATACGCAAATTAATTCAGTCAGTATGGCAAAAACAGATTTTACGCGCAATGTAAATGCGAGACAAAAGAAGAATTACAGATTTGCCCATTTATTGTCAAATCTCAAACAGCCTAACTCTAGCATTAAAATGGAGAAAGCAGCGAGGCAGGAGCTTCCTGCACTATCTCATACTGAAATAAAAGAGGCTGTTAAGTTATTACAAGCATCCGACTTAGCTGAAATTGAGTATGGAAGTGATTTAATAGAGGACTTACTGACAGAAGGTAACACTGATTTGTCAATGGTGATTTTAGAAAAGTTACATTTAAATGAAGGAGAGTTGCGTTCAGCTCTTAATGCTTTTCTTGAAGAAATGGAGCTAATACAACTAATGGAAGAACTTCCAAACATGGAACTAAATGAAGCTTTAATGTCTTTACTTCAAATTTTGCCAAGCATAAATATCAATCAGCTGTCGTTTGAGGCAGACCAAGAAGGTGTCCAATTAGCCAAGTCATTCAAACTGCTGGAATTGCTCTTACACTACGAGCAGCCCAATCTGGAAAATACTCAGATGAAGCAGCTTTTACAAAAGACAGTTGAAAAGCTGGAGGGTCTAATAGCAAATGGGCAAAACGAGGAGCAGTTGAGCATGATAGATAGCAATCAAACGGGCAGATTCATGCCGACTGGTTCTATTCATTCCTTATCGTTTTTGGCAAAACAGGATCCATTGGCTTTGCTGCAAGAGCAATCAGGGCAGCTGGTTTCCAAAGATCAGCTTATCAAACAATTTGAAACTATTTTAGCCAAAAGTCAATTTATCACTGCAGGCGGGAACCAAAAGCTTTTCATTAAGCTATACCCAGAACACCTAGGAGCTTTACGGATTGAATTAATACAGCAAAATTCAATATTTACAGCAAAAATTTTAACAACTACTGAAAATGCGAAGGATTTATTAGAATCTCAAATTCTAAATCTTAAGCAAGCCTTTCTTAACCAAAATCTGCAGGTGGAAAAAATTGAGATAAATCAGCAGCTTCAACAGGAGCGGTTCCTTAATAGAAATCCGCAAAAGGAGCAGGGACAACAGCAACCTAATGAGCAGGAAGAACAGCAGGACAGTGGAAATCAGACGCATGCTGTTTCTTTCGAGGAAGTTCTTTTAAATGTAGAAGCATAGGAGGGAAAGTTTTGACCAATACCATTGATTCCAATTTATACCTCACTAATTACCAGAAAGCTGAGCGGAAAACCGGATCATCTCAGCTTGGAAAAGATGATTTTTTAAAGCTATTGATGACACAACTGCAAAATCAGGATCCCTCAAATCCTATGCAGGATACGGAGTTCATTGCTCAAATGGCACAATTTTCTTCTTTAGAACAAATGACAAATATGAACAGTACGCTTGAAAGATTTATCACACAGCAGCAGCAAAGCCTATTGATTTCCTATAATCAATTTGTTGGTCAAGAGGTTGCCTGGCATAAACTCAGCGAATTGGAAGATGGTACGGCAGAAGTAAAGGAAGGTTCTGGTAAAGTTACAAGTATTCAATATAAAAATGAAAAAGTACTTTTCATTCTTGAAGATGGTACAAAGCTTGAACCGGCCAATATCTCACAAGTCAATGCGACAGCTAATGAGTCGAACATGATTCAAGCAAGCATGATGATTGGCAAAAAAGTGACCTATGTAAATGAATCAAATGAAGAAGTTAGTGCCGTCATCCATTCGGTTTCGTTTAGAAATGGAAAAATCTCATTCCAGTTAGATGATACAGGAAACTCAGTAATTACATCTTCACAAGTGATAAAAATCGAATAAAGGGGAGGTTTTAATGCAAGTTTACAGACCGCTGACACAGCCATTTATTCAAGGAAATATGAGAAAAACGCATAAAACAAATAAAAAGGAAGAAACATCTTTTGTAGTTGAACTCCATTCCGCTATAAAACCTAACTGTGACAAATTAACGATATCTAAACATGCACAAGAGAGACTAGAACAAAGAGGTATCACAATAAATGCTGCTCGTTGGGAGCAAATTGATGAAAAAGTACAACAAGCGAAAAACATGGGCGTAAAAGAATCGCTTGTACTTTTAGAAGAGGCCGCGTTAATTGTAAGTGCAAAAAACAATACAGTTATTACGGCTATGAACCGTGCTGAAGCAACAACACAAATTTTTACGAATATAAATGGAACGATTTTGATGGATTAACATAGGGCTGGACCTTTTAGGAAGCCCATAAGCTGCTGAGTGGCTGACGCAGCTTCATTCTGAGAGGGGAAATTGGATATGATAAGATCAATGTATTCTGGAATAAGCGGAATGAAAAACTTTCAAACTAAATTAGATGTGATTGGAAATAATATTTCTAATGTTAATACTTATGGATTTAAAAAAGGCCGCGTAACCTTTCAAGACTTGGTGAGCCAAAGTATTTCTGGTGCAAGCGCACCAACCGGAAGTAAAGGTGGTGTAAATCCAAAGCAGGTCGGTCTAGGTTCACAGTTATCAACTATTGATACAGTAGATATCCAAGGAAGTTTGCAAACTACTGGAAGAACATTGGATTTAGCAATTTCCGGAGATGGTTATTTTATACTTACGGATGGAGCAATGACGACGTATACACGTGCAGGTAACTTCTATTTAGATAATGCGGGAGATCTTGTTGATGCAAACGGAAATTATGTACAAGGCCAGAGCGGGAATATTAATATTCCTTTAGATGCAAAAAGTTTTAGTATTGGTAGTGATGGTACCCTTTCTTATATCGACAGTGGAGGCTCTTTAACAACGGCTGATCAAATATCACTTGCAAAGTTCTCTAATAATGGTGGATTAGAGAAAGTTGGTTCGAACAATTACCGAGAAACAACAAATTCAGGTGCACCAACAGTTGATGTTCCCGGCGGTACAAACGGAGCAGGAACACTCGTATCAGGTGCCCTTGAAATGTCCAACGTTGATCTTTCAGAAGAATTTACCGATATGATTGTTGCGCAGCGCGGCTTCCAAGCGAATACAAGAATTATCACGACTTCAGATGAAATACTGCAGGAATTAGTTAATTTAAAACGTTAATTTAAAGGAGGATAGGGTTAGAGGAACCCCCTTTAACCCTAAATTTAACAGTGATTAAAGTATCGCGATTAAACGGGAAACCATTTATTATTAATGCGTTATACATAGAAACAATTGAGTCATTTCCAGATACAACCATTACATTGACAAATGGCAGTAAATATATTGTCAAAGAGACGGAAGAAAAGGTATTGGAAATGATCCGGAAATTCTATCAATCTGTAAACCTTCTTGGACAACAGTTAGGGGGAAATGAGCGTGAAGAATAATAAGCTTGTTATGATTATGTTAATCCTTCTTGTTGCGATTGCCCTAGCTGGAACGGTGGCCATTGTATTGGTGCTGAATCAAAACGGCCAGGATAAAAACGCAGAACCAACAATTGATGAAGTCCTTGAGGCATCGGTTGATATTCCAGAACTTACAACGAATCTGGCTGAAAATGATTTTATACGTATTTCGTTTAAAATTCAAACAGATAGTATAGAGGCAAAGGAAGAATTAGAAAAACGAAGTTTTCAAGTGAACAATATTATTATTTTGGAACTATCTGAACAATCGGCTGCAACTATAAAGGGAAGAGAAGGTCAGCTGCAGCTGGAAGAAAATTTAAAGGTCAGCATCAATGAGATTATGCAGGAAGGTGAAGTTGAAAAGGTCTACATTACTCAATTCCTCCTCCAGTAAAAAGACATCCTGAGAAGAGTATAAGCAATGGAGGTGAATTTGATGTCAGGAGATGTGCTTTCTCAAAATGAAATAGATGCTTTATTGTCTGCCTTGTCAACAGGTGAAATGAATGCAGATGACTTAAAAAAAGAGGAATTTGAGAAACGGATAAAAGTCTATGATTTTAAAAGGGCTTTACGATTTTCAAAAGATCAAATCCGAAGTTTGACACGGATACATGAAAACTTTGCAAGACTGTTAACAACCTTTTTTTCTGCTCAGTTAAGAACATATGTGCAAATCAGTGTGGCATCCGCAGATCAAATTCCATACGAGGAATTTATACGTTCTATACCAAAAATGACGATATTAAATGTCTTTGATGTCCCTCCTTTAGAAGGAAGAATCCTTATGGAGGTCAATCCCAATATTGCTTATGCTATGATGGATCGAATGATGGGAGGAAAGGGGACGAGCATTAATAAAGTAGATAATTTAACTGAAATTGAAACCAAAATCATGTCAGCTATCTTTGAGAAGGCATGTGATTATTTACAAGAGGCATGGGAAACGATTGTTGAGATTGACCCTGTTTTGTCAGAGTTTGAAGTAAATCCACAGTTTTTACGTATGGTTTCACCTAATGAGACAGTTGTAGTTATTTCTCTAAATACTGCGATTGCTGAAACCACAGGTATGATTAATATTTGTATTCCGCATGTTGTTCTAGAGCCAATCATTCCCAAATTGTCCATGCAATATTGGATGCAGACAGAAAAAAAAGTCAGGGAGCCTGATGAAGTTAAACAGATTGAAAAGAAAATTCAACAGGCTGAAATACCCATTGCAGTTGAGCTTGGTACGGCAAATATATCTATACAAGATTTTTTAATGCTTGATATTGGTGATGTAATTGAATTAAATCAACTGATTGATGGACCGTTATTGGTAAAAGTAGGTGAGGTTCCCAAATTTGTCGGACAGCCTGGAAAAATGAATAAAAAACTAGCCGTACAAGTATTAGATACATGGAAGGAGGGAGATGAAGAAGATGAGTAATGAAATGCTCTCACAGGATGAAATTGATGCTTTACTAAGAGGAAGTAATGACGGATCACTGGTCACTTCAGATTTAGATACCACGGATAATTATTTATCTGAAATGGAAAAAGACGCACTGGGGGAAGTTGGGAATATTTCTTTTGGCAGTTCAGCTACTGCATTGTCTACGTTATTAAATCAAAAGGTTGATATTACAACACCAGAAGTGTCAGTTGTTTTAAAACATAAATTATCGGAAGAGTTTCCTCAACCAAATGTAGCGATTCAAGTAAGTTATACTCAAGGATTTTCTGGAACGAATTTGTTAGTGATTAAGCAGAATGATGCAGCAATTATTGCTGATTTAATGCTTGGCGGAGATGGAAAAAAACCGGCGGATTTAATGGGCGAAATCCAAATGAGTGCTGTTCAAGAAGCAATGAATCAAATGATGGGGTCTGCAGCAACATCCATGTCCACCATCTTTAGTAAAAGAGTGGATATTTCCCCGCCTTCAATTGATCTTTTAGATATGCTTCACGGTACAGGAACCGATAAACTGCCAAATGATGACAAATTAGTAAAGATATCTTTCCGATTGAAGATTGGGAATTTAATTGACTCTAATATTATGCAGTTGCTGCCATTGGATTTTGCTAAGGGATTAGTATATGAACTGTTAAACCCAATATCAGAGCCAATCCAAGAGGTAAATGTCCCTCCGCAGACAGCAGAGAAGCTTCAAGAATCCTATTATCAAGAACCACAGTATAATCAGCCGACGCAAAACCAAATGGACCATTCGGCTCAACAAAGCAATATGGTACAGACTCCTTATGGATTTGAAAGCCGTGAGCAGCCATTAAACCAACAAAACTATTCCGGAAATCATTCATTTGGTGTTACTCCGGTAAATCAACCTACTGGTCCGCAGCATTTTGGTTCGGCAAATCCTTTGGGTGTGCAGCCTAATGTACAGCCTGCTCTGTTCTCTAATTTTGAACCGTACCCTATTCAAGAGCCTGAATCAAAAAATCTGAATATGCTTCTTGATATACCATTACAAGTTACGGTGGAACTGGGTCGAACAAAAAGGTCAGTGAAAGAAATTCTCGAACTGTCTCAAGGATCTATTATAGAACTGGATAAGTTGGCAGGTGAACCTGTTGATATCCTTATTAACAGCAGATTGATTGCTAAAGGAGAAGTGGTTGTGATTGAGGAGAATTTTGGTGTCAGAGTTACAGATATTATCAGCCAGTCAGACAGGTTGAAAAAGCTAAAATAACAGATGTTAAATTATTAACGAGATTAATACAAAAATCACTATGGGGGTAGAAGATTAATGGCGCATAGAATTTTAGTTGTAGATGATGCTGCATTTATGAGAATGATGATAAAGGACATTTTAACTAAAAATGGTTATGAGGTTGTGGGGGAAGCTGCTGACGGTCAGCAGGCTATTGAAAAATATAAAGAACTGCAACCTGACCTTGTTACCATGGATATAACGATGCCGGAAATGGATGGTATTACAGCCTTAAAAGAAATTAGAAAAATTAATCCAAATTCAAAAGTAATTATGTGTTCTGCAATGGGACAGCAGGCAATGGTTATTGACGCCATTCAAGCAGGTGCAAAGGATTTTATCGTAAAACCATTTCAAGCTGATCGTGTATTGGAAGCCATTTCGAAAACGCTCGGCTAAGACTTATTACTAGAGGGTGCAGGATGTTGCGGAAAAAACAATTCTGTTTCATTGCCTTTATACTTGTATTTGCTCTATTGGGGTTTCGTGAAGAAGCCTCAGCAGAGCAAGTACAAAAAAGTGTAAAAGATTGCTTTGAACAGCCTGAAGCATGTGGAGATCAACCAAATACAGAGCAGAATATGCAAACAGATGATTCTGTTACAAAGCAGACAGATGATAGGAATACCATAGGACTAACGATTTGGGATTTTATTAAGATGATAGCAGCCACTATTTTTGTTGTTGCACTGCTCTACTTCATCTTGATGTTCGTTAATAAAAAAGGTCGCTTATTTAAAAGCTCGCAACTGATAGAAAATCTTGGCGGCACTACACTTGGTGCAAATCGGTCTGTTCAACTGATTAAAATAGGGAATCGTATCCTTGTTATTGGGGTTGGTGAAAATGTTCATTTGATTAAAGAAATCGATGATTCAAAGGAATTTGAAGAACTTTTGTCAACCTATAACAATAAAATGGATCAGCTGACACAGTCTGGAGATATATTGTCAAAATTGTTCAATAAGGCAGGCGGGAATTCTGAGAAAAAGGATGAGGGCATAAGCTTCCAATCTCAGCTTCAAAGGCAATTAGTTGATTTTTCAAAAGGAAGACAAAAACTGTACGATGAATTAGAGAAAGAGAAGGGTTCGGACAAGCAATGAATGAGTTTATGGAATTTTTTAATAACAGTTCACCTGAAAATGTATCTACTTCTGTAAAGCTTGTATTATTATTAACGGTACTTTCTTTAGCTCCAAGTATCCTTATTTTAATGACTTGTTTTACCAGAATTGTCATTGTACTGTCTTTTGTCAGAACGGCTCTAGCCACTCAACAAATGCCGCCAAACCAAGTCATTATTGGTCTATCATTGTTTTTAAGTTTTTTTATTATGGCACCAACATTTCAAGAGGTAAATACAGAGGCACTTACACCTTTATTTAACAATGAAATCAATTTAGAACAGGCCTATGAGAATGCTGTAGTTCCCTTTAAGGAGTTTATGAGCGCCAATACTAGACAAAAGGATTTGGCTTTATTTCTTAATTATTCAAAAGCAGAGCAGCCTGAATCCATTCAGGATATCCCGCTGACTGCCCTTGTTCCGGCCTTTGCAATCAGTGAGCTTAAGACAGCTTTTCAAATCGGATTTATGATATTCATTCCCTTTTTAGTAATTGATATGGTGGTAGCTAGTGTCTTAATGTCGATGGGGATGATGATGCTTCCTCCTGTTATGATTTCGTTGCCATTTAAGATTTTGCTGTTTGTTCTTGTAGACGGTTGGAACTTAGTTGTTAAATCTCTGTTACAAAGTTTTTAAGTAGGTGATAAGAATGACTCCTGAAACAGTCATAGCCATAGCGGAAGAAGGAATATGGGTTGTTCTGCTGATAAGCGGTCCGCTTTTAGCGCTGGCACTTGTCGTCGGTTTGGTCGTTAGTATATTTCAGGCAACAACGCAAATTCAAGAGCAAACTTTAGCGTTCGTACCGAAAATTGTTGCGGTTTTACTTGGAATTGTATTTTTTGGTCCATGGATGCTTAGTCATATGCTCTCATATACAAACAATATTTTCTCAAATTTAGTTCGGTTTATAGGCTGAATCTATGGTGAATCTTTTTGAAACATTCCCTGCCTTTTTGCTCGTCTTTGTAAGGGTAACATCCTTTTTCTTAATGATGCCTCTTTTTTCTTATCGGACAGTCTCAACTACTTTTAAAGTCGGTTTTGGATTTTTTTTAGCCTTAATTATGTTTTTTAATATAAAGGCGCCTGCTTTGGAAATGGATGGAGTTTATTACTTATTGATTTTAAAGGAAGCATTGATTGGGATTTTGCTTGGTTTTATGGCCTATTTGGTTATGTCGGCTATCCAGATAGCAGGTGGATTTATTGATTTTCAAATGGGATTTGGTATGGTGAACGTGATGGATCCGCAAACCGGTGCCCAAAGTCCGTTAATGGGGCAATATTTGAATATCATAAGTTTATTTTTCCTGCTAATGGTTAACGGACATCATTTAATGATAGATGGTATCTATTATAGTTATCAATTTATCCCTCTTGAACAGGCTTGGCTGCCGCTTGGTTCTGAACATTTGCTGCAATATATACTGAAGTCATTTAGTACGATGTTTATGATTGCATTGCAAATGTCACTTCCCGTTGTGGGCAGTTTGTTCCTAGTTGATGTCGCACTTGGAATTACAGCTAGAACTTTTCCACAGTTAAACATTTTTGTAGTTGGTGTTCCGTTGAAAATTGGTGTGAGTTTCTTAATACTAATGATAGTTATGGGTACAATGATGATTTCTGTTTCAAATTTATTTAAATTAATGCTGACAACGATGAGAGGAATTATGAATCTTCTTGGGGGTCTTTAAACATTGAAATTAGTAGCCTTAGATTTGCAATATTTTGCCGGTGAAAAAACAGAAAAAGCGACTCCCAAAAAGAGAAGTGATGCAAGAAAAAAGGGCCAGGTTGCGAAAAGTCAGGATGTGAATACGGCAATTGGTTTACTTGCTGTATTTATGTTTTTGTTATTTGCAGGTACATATTTATTACAAAAACTAGTATCCATTCTTAAACATTCATTTCAAAACTATATGCTTATGGATGTAACTGAAGAGAGTGTATATATGATTTTAATAGAGCTCTTAAAGGAGCTAGTATTGTTTGTCGGTCCCATCATGCTTGTGGCTCTGTTAGCTGGTGTGGCTGCAAATTATTTACAGGTAGGTTTTCTTTTTTCAACAGAAACCCTGCAGGTAAAACTAGAAAAAATTGATCCGATTAAGGGATTTAAGCGGATTTTTTCCATTCGCTCGGTTGTTGAATTTTTAAAATCGATATTAAAGATTTGTATTGTCGGCATAATTACTTTTCTAATTATCTGGAACAGTTTGTATGAAATTTTGACATTATCGCAAAAATCAATTGGAGCTGCACTTGCTTTCTTAGCCAATCTAACTGTACAAATGGGTTTATATGCTGGTGGAGCCTTATTGTTCTTAGCACTGCTAGATTACCTTTACCAAAAATATGATTTTGAAAAAAATATCCGAATGTCAAAACAAGATATTAAAGATGAATATAAAAATTCTGAAGGGGATCCGTTAATTAAATCAAAAATTAAGCAAAAGCAGCGAGAAATGGCAATGAGCCGAATGATGCAGGAAGTCCCGAATGCAGATGTCATCATTACAAATCCAACTCATTTTGCTATTGCTTTAAGATACGATGAAACGAAATTTGATGCCCCGTTTGTGGTAGCGAAAGGAGTCGATTTTGTGGCTCAGAAAATTAAATTAGTGGCTAAGGAAAATGATGTCATCATGATTGAAAATCGACCGTTGGCAAGGGCTTTATATAGTCAAACTGATATCGGGGATGTGATTCCCGAAGAATTTTTTAAAGCAGTTGCTGAGATATTAGCATATGTTTACCGAACGAAAAATATGGTCAAGTAGTTTATGAGAGGCAGGTCGGCCCTGAACTTGGCAAAAAAATAGCTAGTGAACAGCTAAAAAAAATCAGGGCCTTGTGCTTTATTTATTGGGAGGGCATAACATGAAAGCAAGAGATTTAATTGTCATAATAAGCGTCATCATGATTGTTGCGATGCTAATTATCCCTCTTCCGACATGGTTATTAAGTATTTTACTTATAGTAAATATTTCGATTGCGTTGTTAGTTCTGTTAACATCTATGAACATGACAGAACCCCTTCAGTTTTCCGTTTTCCCATCCCTTTTGCTGCTCTTGACATTGTTTCGCTTAGGGCTGAATATCTCGACAACCCGTGCTATTCTTACTCATGGTGATGCAGGCGGAGTAGTAGAAACATTTGGATCCTTTGTTGTCGGTGGGAATTTAATTGTTGGCATGGTCGTCTTCCTTATTTTGGTTATTATAAATTTCATTGTTATTACTAAGGGTTCTGAACGTGTGTCTGAAGTGGCAGCAAGATTTACTCTCGATGCATTGCCAGGAAAACAAATGAGTATTGATGCTGATTTAAATGCAGGCATGATTTCTGAGCAGCAGGCAAGGGAAAGGCGTGAAAAAGTCAGCAGAGAAGCAGATTTTTATGGAGCCATGGATGGTGCCAGTAAATTTGTGAAAGGGGATGCCATTGCAGGCATTATCATCGTATTAATTAACTTGATTTTTGGAATTATTATTGGTGTCATGCAGCAGGGGATGGGTATTGCTGATGCAGCAAGTCATTTTTCATTATTAACGATAGGTGACGGTATTGTCAGTCAGGTACCTGCCTTATTAATCTCTACAGCAACTGGGATTGTTGTAACAAGAGCTACATCTGATGGTAACTTAGGAGCTGATATTGTATCCCAATTGCTTAATTTTCCTAAGATGTTATATGTGACTGGGGGGACTATTCTTTGTTTAGGTTTATTTACTCCTATCAATGATGTTCTGACTATTCCAATTGCCGGACTTCTGATTTTTGCAGGCTACAGGTTTACTAATATCCCTGACCAAGAGAAGGACCTCCTGCCGGAAGTGGAAGAAGACGCTGAAGCAGATGAAATGAAAAGTCCTGAAAGTGTCGTAAGCTTGTTAAGCATGGACCCTATTGAATTTGAATTTGGCTATGGTTTAATCCCGCTTGTGGATACAAATCAAGGGGGAGACCTCCTTGACCGAATTGTTATGATTCGAAGACAGCTTGCTATTGAACTTGGTATCGTTATACCTGTTGTACGAATAAGAGATAATATTCAATTACAGCCAAATGAATATCGATTAAAAATAAAAGGAATTGAAATGGCGCATGGCGAGTTGTTATTAGATCATTATTTAGCCATGAGTCCGGGTACAGATGATGATTCAATTGTTGGAATTGATACAATTGAACCCTCTTTTGGGCTGCCTGCAAAATGGATAACTGAAGATATGAAAGAAGAAGCTGAAATACTAGGATATACAGTAGTCGATCCTCCTTCAGTTGTATCAACACATATCACAGAGGTAATTAAAACGAATGGTTACGATTTATTAGGAAGACAAGAAACAAAACAACTAATTGACCATTTGAAAGAAAATTATCCGATTCTTGTCGAAGAAGTCACACCAAACCCACTTTCCATTGGAGAAGTTCAAAAGGTTTTGGCTAAACTATTAAAAGAAAATATTTCTATTAGAAACTTACCGATTATTTTTGAAACACTGGCTGATTATGGGAAAATGATTTCTGATACAGAACTTCTAACGGAATATGTTAGACAGTCTCTTGCTCGCCAAATAACAAATCAATTTTTACAAGGAAATGATTCATTAAAAGTTGTTACATTGTCTGGTAAAGTCGAAAAAATAATAGCTGATGGCATACAACAAACAGAACATGGAAATTACTTAGCCATCGATCCGGCTGTTTCACAACATATATTAGAGGCGATAGCAGCACAGGTAGAGCATCTTTCGTTAATGGAGCAAACACCAATCGTTCTATGTTCACCCGCTGTCAGAATGTATGTACGTCAATTAACGGAACGTTATTTTCCGCAAATTCCGATTCTGTCATACAATGAATTAGAAGCAAATGTTGAAGTTCAAAGTGTTGGGGTGGTGAATATAGATTGAAGGTAAAAAAATATCGAGCTGCTACAATGCCTGAAGCCATGAAGCTAGTTCGCAGCGAACTTGGCCATGAAGCTATTATTCTGAATTCAAAAGTGATTCAAACTCGAGGTTTTTTTGGTCTTTTTAAAAAGCGAAGTATTGAGGTAATTGCTGCTCTTGATGACAAAATGAAAGATCCGATTAAACCTGTGATTAAGGAAAAACAAAAGTCCGTCGAAACAGAAGGGCCTTCGAAGAATTCACAAATCCTGAAAAGTGTCGATAATAATCATGTGTTGATTTCAAAAGACCTACAAAATGAATTAACGGAACTTAAAGCACTGCTTAAAAATGTAAAAATGGAAAGCAGCGAAGGCATCCCTTTACCAACTCCTATTCAAGACTTGAAAAATCGGTTGACGAATCAGGGAATTGATCAGGAGTTGATGAATTCTCTATTAAAAGCAGCTATTGAGGAATGGTATAGTAACGGAGGGAAAATGACTGGTGCCGAGGTATTGAAATGGGCAAAAACTTATTTAATTAATCAAATAAGTCATCTGTCCTTTGGAGATATTTCATTTAAGAAGAAATTTATCCTTGTGGTCGGACCAACCGGTGTCGGAAAAACAACAACATTAGCAAAAATTGCAGCAAACTGTATCTTAAAATATAAAAAAAAGGTTGCCTTTATTACAACTGATACATATCGCATTGCTGCAATTGATCAATTAAAAACATATGCAAATATTCTAAATGCGCCTATTGAGGTTTGTTATAATTTGGATGATTTTCAAAAGGCAACTCAAGCTTTTACTAATTATGATTTAGTTTTTATTGATACGGCGGGAAGGAATTTTCGAAATCGTAAATACGTGGAAGATTTGAATCATATTATTGATTTTCAAAAAGATATTGAAACCTTTCTAGTTCTTTCTTTAACATCGAAGCAAATGGATATGGAGGAAATCTATCAACAATTTTCACTTATATCCATTGATAAGATGATATTTTCAAAAGCTGATGAAACATCAACTTTTGGCTCGCTATATAATATGATTTATAAAAAGCAAAAGGCAGCAGCATATATAACAAATGGTCAGAATGTACCAGATGATTTTATTGCAGCTACTCCTGAGAATGTAGTAAGTCGCATAATTGGAGTCGATTAACATGGAAGATCAAGCAGAAAGATTACGTGAAAAATTACGAAAACAACAATCAGGTAGGGCTACAAAAACCATTGCTGTAATTAGTGGAAAAGGCGGAGTAGGAAAATCCAATGTTTCATTGAACTTTGCCATTATGTTGCAAAAAAAGGGACATAAAGTCCTTTTATTTGATATGGATATCGGTATGGGAAATATTGATATCCTTATGGGAGCTTCCTCCATGCATTCCATTGCTGATTTCTTTACAAGTAATGTTCTGCTTAAAAGCATGATTACAGAGATACCAGGTGGTATTCACTATATTTCTGGAGGGACAGGTCTATCCCAATTCACTAAAATAACAGAGGAATCATTACAGAGCTTTTTTGATCAGTTTTCCAGTTTAATGAGTGATTATGACTATGTTATTTTCGATATGGGTGCTGGTATGAGTGAAAGTTCTCTACGTTTTATTTTAGCAGTAGATGAGATTATTGTTATTACAACGTGTGAGCCGACCTCAATAACAGATGCGTACGCGGCGATGAAATTTATCACACTCTCAAATAAAACTCTCCCATTCTATATTATAGTCAATCGAGCTCAATCAGAACGAGAAGGAGCAGAGACGTATCACCGAATTTCTAAGGTGTTAAATCATTTCCTTGAAAAAGGCTCGATTTTGCTTGGTGTCATACCTGAGGATCCGATTATTCCCCAGGCAGTCAAAAAGCAAACACCTTTTATTCAGTTAAACGAAAAAGCACCCGCTTCAATGGCTTTGTTTAGTATGGTAGAAAAATATTGTCAACAAGAGTTTGAACTTCCAATTCATTTCAAAAAGCCGAATCTTGTTGCCAGATTGAAACAATTCCTTTTTGAAAGGTAGTGTAGGTGGTGAACCAAGAAATAATAAAGCCTTTTGAAGGAAAAAAGACTACTAACATGTACAAAAGATATAGTAAAATAGAACTAAACAATACTGCTATAGAAACAAATTGGAATCATACAACGAATAAGATTATTTTAATAGGTACTTCAACTGGCGGTCCAAGAGCCCTTCAAACGGTTCTCTCCGGACTGCCGAAAAAAATTGCTGCTCCGATTGTTATTGTCCAGCACATGCCGTCCGGCTTTACTAAATCTTTAGCAAACCGTCTTAATTCACTGTCGAATCTTACGGTGAAGGAAGCAGAGGATGGAGAAGTTCTGCAAAATGGTACCGCTTATATTGCTCCGGGGGGCTGCCATTTAAAAATAAAGGCCTCTGGAAAAAAAGTTTTTGTGCAGCTTGATTATTTAACCACGAGCTATATACACTGTCCTTCAGTTGACCTAATGTTTGCATCAGCTTCTAACTTAAAGGACTATGGTAAGATTGTTGTCGTGATGACAGGCATGGGCTCTGACGGTTCGAATGGGCTTATTGAATTAAAGAAAACAGGTCAGGTTAAGGCGATTGCTGAATCAGAAGAAACATGTACAGTTTATGGGATGCCTAGAGCAGCAATTGCAACTGAGCTTATTGATGACATAGTAAATGTTGAACAGATAGCCAAGACGATTTTGAAATATCTTTGATTCCGAGGGGTGTGAACCAAGTGGATATGAATCAATACTTAGAGGTTTTTATTGAAGAAAGTAAAGAACATTTACAGGCATGTAATGATAATTTGCTTGAATTAGAGAAAAGTCCAGATAATATGAGCATTATTAATGAAATTTTCCGGTCTGCCCATACATTAAAGGGAATGTCGGCCACAATGGGTTATGATGATTTAGCCAAACTGACCCATCAAATGGAAAATGTTTTAGATGCAATTAGGCATCATACTATTTCGGTGTCACCTGAATTATTAGATGTTGTATTTCAAGCTGTTGATGATCTGGAAGCAATGGTTAATTCAATTGCTGAAGGCGGTGATGGGAAAAGAGATGTTTCAAGTATCGTTGGAAAATTAAAGATGATTGAAGAGGGTAACGAGGCATTACTCAAGTCAGAAAAAGAGGTAGCTGCAGCAATTGCAACTGAACTAAAACCAGCAGTGCATATTGATTATGATGAATTTGAGCGAACGCTCATTGAAGAATCACATGAACAGGGATTTACTACATATGAAGTATATGTAGCATTACGGGACGATTGTTTATTAAAAGCAGCAAGAGTATATATGATTTTTGAGATTCTGGAGAAACAGGGAGAGATTATTAAATCGTTGCCTTCAGTAGACCAACTCGAAGAAGAACAATTTGATAAAGACTTTACTGTTACATTGATTTCCAAGGAAAATTCAATAGATATTGAAAAGAAAGTGCAGAATGTCTCTGAAGTAGAAACAGTTAGGGTAACAAATGTGTCACCTTCAAAAGTTGGTTCAAAATTAGAAGTAACGGTGAATGATACGAACAAACATGAGACAAAAGAAATGCCAGCGCCTGCAGTGGAAACTTATGAGAAAAGTAAGTCCAAACAGCCTGAACATGATCAAAACAAAGCCGGGACAGCCGGAAAAGCTGCCAGCAAAACAATAAGGGTGAATATTGAACGGCTTGATATTTTATTAAATTTATTTGAAGAGTTAGTGATTGATAGAGGCAGACTTGAACAAATTGCTTCTGAACTTAGAAATCAAGAATTGCAAGAAACAGTTGACCGAATCTCGAGAAATACCGGTGATTTGCAAAATATTATCTTAAATATGCGTATGGTGCCGATTGAAACTGTATTTAACCGGTTTCCACGAATGGTTCGTCAGCTCGCACGTGATTTGGATAAGAAGATAAATTTAGAGATTATTGGTGCTGAAACAGAGTTAGACCGTACGGTTATCGATGAAATAGGAGATCCTCTTGTCCATTTAATCCGAAATTCAATAGATCATGGAATTGAAACTCCTGCAGTACGGAAGGCAAATGGAAAAAGTGTAGATGGAACGGTTACGTTAAAGGCTTATCATAGCGGTAATCATGTTTTTATCGAAATAGAAGATGATGGTGCAGGGATTAATCGTGATAAGGTATTGCAGATTGCCTTGAAAAATGGCATTGTTACAGAGCAAGTAGCGGCGACATTGTCAAATAAGCAAGTATATGAATTAATTTTTGCTTCAGGTTTTTCAACTGCTGAAAAAATATCAGATATATCCGGACGCGGTGTTGGATTAGATGTAGTGAAAAATACGATTGAAAATCTTGGAGGACACGTTTCCGTTGATTCAGTACCGGGGAAAGGTTCCATCTTTTCAATACAATTACCGCTTACTTTATCTATTATTTCTGTTATGCTGGTTGAAATTCAAATGGAAAAGTACGCGGTTCCTCTTTCTTCCATTATTGAAACAGCAATTATTAAAAAGGATGAAATCTTGCATGCGCATAATCAAAAGGTTATCGATTTCCGCGGGAAAATTGTACCATTATTATACTTAAAGGACTTATTTGAAGTACCTGTTGTAAAGGAAGAAAGTGAATTCGTCTCTATTGTCATTATTCGTAAAGGGGAAAAGATGGCTGGCCTTGTTGTAGATTCATTTATTGGTCAACAAGAAGTAGTGTTAAAGTCATTTGGAAATTACCTAACAAATGTTTTTGCTATTCCAGGTGCGACGATACTTGGAGATGGTCAGGTTGCGTTGATTATTGATTGCAACGCCTTGCTTAAATAGTTAGCTGGCTTAAGGTAATGCAGAAGAAAAAGAAGGCGACGAAAAAGAGGTGTATCCAATGTCCGAAACAGTCTCCAAAGATATTAAACTAATTGTTTTTCAGTTAAATGGAAAAGAGTATGGAATCTCCGTTCATTATGTCCATGGGATTGAAAAAGTTCAACATATTACTAGAATTCCAGGTACTGCACCATTTGTAAAGGGTGTTATTAATCTTCGAGGTGTAGTTACGCCTATTATAGACCTTAGAAAGAGATTTGGAATCGAGGAATGTGAATATACGGATGTAACCCGTATTATTATTGTGGCGCTTGATGATATTGAAGTAGGCTTGGTAGTTGATGCTGCAAATGATGTAATCGATATAACTGAAGATGTCATAGAGCCATCTCCGAACTTAGTAGGTGTGGAGGAAGATGAATATGTAAAAGGAGTTGTCAAAGTTTTAAATCGACTTTTAATTATTATAGACCTTTATAAAATTCTTGACCGTGAAAAATTAAAAGTAGAAGGATAATATCATGAATTTTATTCAAAAGATTTCATCGACTCATCTTGATATATTAAAGGAAATTGGGAACATAGGTGCAGGAAATGCAGCAACTGCACTTTCTATGATTCTAAATAAAAAGATTGAAATGTCGGTACCAAATGTTAGGGTTGTGTCCTTTAATGAAATGATTGAAATGGCCGGTGGAGCGGAAAATGTTGTGGCCAGTGTCTATTTGCGTATTGAAGGGGACGCTCCTTCTCATATGTTTTTTATTCTTCCTCTAGAGCAAGCAAATAAATATATTGAACAAATGACAGGAGAAAGTGAATCATTTGAAACCCTCCCATATGGTGAATTGGCTTTATCAGCACTGCAGGAATTAGGGAATATTCTAGCTGGCTCTTATTTGACATCTTTATCAAATTTCACTGGATTACATTTATTTCATTCAGTTCCAGCGACAAGTATTGATATGCTAGGCGCCATAATCAGTTTTGGCTTTATCGAGCTTTCGCAGTTTAGTGATTATGTCATCGTCATTGATACCGCATTAAACAAAACGAATGATGAAAATATTGAACTTGTTGACGGGCATTTTTTTCTATTACCTGACCCGAAATCGTTTGATATTATTTTTCAATCACTTGGAGTTGCCTTAGATGAATAATCTTCAACAAATCGTTAGGGTTGGAATTGCGGATATGAATATTGTAAAGGCTCCGAATTTGATTCGTACATCAGGTCTTGGTTCATGTGTTGGAGTAGTTGTTTATGATCCGTATCAACAAATCGCCGGATTGGCGCATATTATGCTGCCTGATTCATCATTGGCCAAGAATGGGTCCATGACAGCAGCTAAATATGCAGATACTGCAGTAAATGAACTAGTTGCATGCTTAGTTAAACATGGGGCAAGAAAAACAGCACTTAAAGCAAAAATTGCCGGGGGAGCGCAAATGTTTCAGTTCTCATCAGGGAATGAATTAATGAGAATAGGGCCAAGAAATGTTGAAGCGGTAAAGAAACAATTAGCTTCTTTCCATATCGAAATTGTAGGCGAAGACGTAGGAGGAAATAACGGCCGTACAATTGAGTTTGATCCGAAAACCTATTTATTACACATTAAAACAGTTAATAGAGGTATTACTTATTTATAAACTTGAGAAATTCTTCGTTATTGCTGCTGTTCTATATTCTTTTTCTACTTTCCTCTCTCAACGAATGAGAGAGGTTTTTTTAGATAAACATAAGCATGATTGTTGCTTGTTTAATCATGCTGTCTGTTGGAATAGTTCCAAAACTAGCATGGTGGTATGTGTTGCTTTTAAAGAGAAGGAGGAATTAGATGGTATATGTTACTACACCAGATGAACAGCTATACTGGGATAAATGGGTAACTTCTCGTGATAAAGAAGCAGGAAATATATTAATCAAAAAGTATTTATCACTAGTTAGTTATCATGTTCAGCGGATTTCTGTTTCTCTTCCTAAAACGGTTTCGAGAGAAGACCTTACTAGTTTAGGGATGATAGGCTTATATGATGCTCTAGAGAAGTTTGATCCAAACAGGGATTTGAAGTTTGATACTTATGCCTCATTCCGCGTTCGGGGTGCTATCTTGGACGGGTTAAGAAAAGAAGATTGGCTTTCTAGGAGTTCAAGGGAAAAATCAAAGAAAATGGATTCTGTCATCGAAAGGCTGGAACAAAAGTATTTACGTCATGTAACAGAAGAAGAGATAGCCAGAGAATTAAATATTTCAATTGATGAGGTATACGCAACGCTGAATGAACAATTTTTTGCCAATGTGTTATCAATTGATGAGCAACCTAATGAAAGCGACGATAAGAGTACTGCGACATTTATTTTAAAGGATGATAAAGAAGAAAATCCAGAAGAGGCTGTATTAAAAAATGAAGCAATAAATGAAATTGCAGCGATTATTTCCACCTTTAACGAAAAAGAACAATTGGTCATTAGCTTATTTTATAATGAAGAATTGTCGTTAACTGAAATTGGACAAATTATGGGATTATCTACATCCAGAATTTCGCAAATTCATTCTAAATGTATTTTTAAATTGAGACAATTATTAAAAAGGTAATCTGATTATTTATTGGAGACGCTGAGCTTAGAATGATTACAGTGGATAGAGGGATTACATGACCGTTTTTTTTATTATTATTAGTTTTATCATAAATATTATTGCCATTATGGGTATCGTTATCTTATTTCTTAGACAAAATAAATTGGTAAAAGTTGATGAAAATCAAAAGAAAACAATGAAAGAAATGGAAGAACTAATGTCTTCTTATATATTAGAAATGAAAGATGAAAATGAGCGTTTTATTAAACGCTTTGAGACAATGAATAAAGTCCAGTTTTCATCTAATCAATTACCAGAAAAGGCATCTATTCCGCATAAAGAATTTGAAAAAAAGCCGGATAGTGTGTTACCAAAAGTTGAAAAGCAGGAACTTTCATCACGATTAGAGAGTACAGTTAACTTTCAAGCTGTTAGAGCTTATCAAAAACAAACGCAGAATCAACCTGGGAAAGAAGACGTACTTGAGCCCGATACCTCCCAAGCTCAGGAGATTCGACATGATGAAGTAGTGCATAACTCAACAAAGGATGAAAAGAGAAAAAAGCCGGCCAGTAACGAACGGTTGCAAGAATCTTTGCTATTTCAAATATTAAATATGAAACAAGAGGGTTTTTCCATTGAAGAAATAGCGAAGCGACTGAATAAAGGGCAATCAGAAATTGCTTTGTTGCTTAAAATTAATGAAAATCATAAAGAATAACTTGAATGTCATAAATACATATGATATAGTATAAAACGGTGTTAATACACACGCTCACGGATCTACATGAATGGTGCTGTTTCGACAGTTTTCGTATAGAGATGAAATGGGCGGAGGAAAACAAAACCATTAGGAGGAACTATCATGTCAGTTATTTCAATGAAGCAATTACTTGAAGCTGGTGTACATTTTGGACACCAAACACGCCGTTGGAACCCTAAAATGAAAAAATATATTTTCACGGAGCGTAACGGCATTTATATCATCGACCTTCAAAAAACAGTTAAAAAGGTTGAAGAAGCTTACAAATATGTAAAAGAACTTGCTGCTAACGGCGGTACAATTCTTTTTGTTGGTACAAAGAAACAAGCTCAAGATTCTGTTAAAGAAGAAGCTATCCGTTCTGGTATGTACTATGTAAATCAACGTTGGTTAGGTGGAACATTAACTAACTTTGAAACTATCCAAAAGCGTATTGCTCGTTTAAAAGAAATCGAGAGAATGTCTGAAGATGGAACATTTGATGTACTTCCTAAAAAAGAAGTAGTTCAATTGAAAAAACAACAAGAGCGTCTAGAGAAATTCTTAGGCGGAATTAAAGATATGAAACAACTTCCTGATGCTCTATTTATTATCGATCCTCGTAAAGAGCGTATCGCTGTTGCTGAAGCACATAAATTAAATATTCCAATCGTTGGTATGGTTGATACAAACTGTGATCCAGATGAAATCGATGTTGTAATCCCAGCTAACGACGATGCAATTCGCGCCGTTAAATTATTAACTGCTAAAATGGCAGATGCTATTTTAGAAGCGAAGCAAGGGGAAGAAACAGAAGTAGTTGAAACAAACGCTTAATGGTAATTTGCTTTAAGTACGTTTAAGTTATTCTCTAAATGTAAAGAATAGGCTAGACCGTACAGGGAAAGGTGATAAGAGGGAAGCTCCCTTTATCACCTTTTTTTCAAAAAAAGTGATGAACTGAACACAATACATATTATTTTAAGGAGGAAACACATAATGGCTATTACAGCGCAAATGGTTAAAGAACTTCGTGAAAAAACTGGTGCAGGAATGATGGATTGTAAAAAAGCACTTCAACAAACTGATGGTGATATGGAAAAAGCAATTGATTTCTTACGTGAAAAGGGTATTGCATCTGCTGCCAAAAAAGCAGACCGTGTTGCTGCTGAGGGTATCACCTCCGTTCTTGTAGAAGGAAATGATGCAGTTATCTTAGAAGTTAATGCTGAAACAGACTTCGTAGCAAAAAATGAAGCTTTCCAAACACTTGTAAAAGAATTAGGAGAGCAACTATTAAAAGCAAAGCCTGCAACTATAGAAGAAGCGCTTGCTTCAACAATGGCTAATGGTGCTACTGTAGAAGCACATATTAATGCTGCCATTTCTAAAATTGGTGAAAATATGAACCTTCGTCGTTTCGCAGTGAAAACAAAAACTGATAACGATGCATTTGGTGCTTACCTGCACATGGGTGGACGTATCGGTGTGTTAAGTGTAGTAGAAGGAACATCTGATGCAGATGCTGCTAAAGATGTATCTATGCATATTGCAGCTTTAAATCCTAAATTCGTATCTCGTGACGAAGTTTCTCCAGAAGAAGTTGAACGTGAGCGTCAAGTGTTAACTCAACAGGCATTGAACGAAGGTAAGCCGGAAAATATCGTTGCTAAAATGGTTGAAGGCCGTTTAGGAAAATATTTTGAAGATGTTTGCTTACTTGACCAAGCATTCGTTAAAAATCCAGACCAAAAAGTACGTCAATTTGTTGAATCTAAAGGTGGAAAGGTTCGTGAATTCGTACGTTACGAAGTTGGAGAGGGTCTTGAAAAACGTGCAGAAAACTTCGCTGAAGAAGTTATGAACCAAATGAAAAAATAATTTTTGAGCATAATAAAATACGAACTTTTTTCAGGGAACACAATGTGTTCCCTGTTTTTAAAGCAAGTAAATAAATAGTATAATACATATGGAGGTTTTTATGACCAAACCAAAGTATAAACGCGTTGTCTTAAAATTAAGTGGAGAAGCCTTAGCTGGAGACCAAGGTTTTGGAATTTTTCCGGCAGTCATTAAATCGGTTGCTGCACAAGTGAAGGAACTTGCTGACCTAGGTGTCGAAGTGGCTGTAGTTGTCGGCGGCGGAAATATTTGGCGTGGAAAAATTGGAGAAGAAATGGGAATGGACAGAGCAACTGCAGACTATATGGGAATGTTAGCTACTGTCATGAACTCTTTGGCTCTTCAGGATAGTCTTGAACAGGCTGGATGTGAGACACGTGTTCAAACATCAATTGAAATGCGGCAGGTTGCTGAACCGTATATCCGCAGAAGAGCTATTCGTCATTTAGAGAAAAAACGTGTTGTTATCTTTGCTGCCGGAACAGGGAACCCATATTTCTCAACAGATACAACAGCTGCATTAAGAGCAGCTGAGATTGAAGCAGAAGTAATCTTAATGGCAAAGAATAACGTGGATGGAGTGTATTCTGCTGATCCTCGTGTTGATAAAAATGCAAAAAAATATGATGAATTGTCCTATTTAGATGTGATTAAAGAAGGATTAGCCGTGATGGATTCAACAGCTTCTTCTTTATGTATGGACAATGACATACCATTAATTGTTTTTTCTATAATGGAAAATGGAAACATTAAAAGGGCAGTTATGGGTGAAAAAATTGGAACAATTGTTAGGGGGAAATAATTATGCCAACACAAATTATTACGAGTGCTAAAGAAAAAATGACCAAGGCGATTCAGGCATATTCTCGTGAGTTAGCAAGTATTCGTGCAGGCAGAGCGAATGCATCATTATTGGATCGTATAACAGTTGATTATTATGGTGCACCGACACCTATCAATCAATTAGCAGGTATTTCAGTTCCTGAAGCACGTTTGTTAGTTATTCAACCTTATGATAAATCGATTCTTGGAGAAATTGAAAGAGCGATTCAAAAGTCTGATTTAGGCTTGAATCCTACAAGTGATGGAAATATTATTCGAATTGCGATTCCTGCTTTAACAGAAGAACGTCGTAAAGAACTTGTGAAATTGGTCAAAAAAGAAGCTGAAGAAGCAAAGGTTGCAATTCGTAATATTCGTCGTGATGCAAATGATGATTTGAAAAAAAGTGAAAAAGCTGGAGATATAACAGAGGATGATCTTCGCGGATATTCAGATGATATCCAAAAAGTGACTGATGAAAATATTAATAAAATTGATTCAATGACAAAAGAAAAAGAAAAAGAGATTTTAGAAGTATAAATGACATATTTTCATTTTATTTTTGAAATTGAAAGGACCCTCTAACGATTAGGGGGTTTTTTTACTCATTTAAAGGAAACAGTAAGAATATTGAACGTTATTGAATAATATTTTTGCCGGTGTAATTTTCGATTATAGAGATATAAGACAATTTTTTTGGTATGATAGAATAAGGTAAAATCGAATGCCTAGGAACAAATAGGGGATTCATCTTTTATCCGAGGGTGAGCTAACCTGTTGGAGGAGCTACATATGTTTAGTAAATTTAAAATATGGAAGAGGCCAAAGAACTCTTCCAATCTCCGAGAACGAATAGAAAAAGTACAACAACTGCCAATTCCCGAACATATTGCGATTATTATGGATGGAAACGGACGTTGGGCAAAAAAAAGAGCCTTACCAAGAATAGCCGGTCATCATGAAGGAATGAAGGTTGTTCGAAAAGTTACAAAAATGGCTAATCAATTAGGTGTTAAAACACTTACATTGTATGCTTTTTCAACGGAGAATTGGAAAAGGCCTAAAACAGAAGTTGAATACTTAATGAAGCTTCCAGAGGAATTTCTTGGTACATTTCTCCCGGAATTAATTGAAGAGAATGTTAAAGTCAAAGTAATCGGGTATTTAGAGGAACTTCCGTCGCATACATCTAATGCGGTAGAAAGGGCAATTGAGGATACAAAGGATAATACGGGTTTAATTTTGAATTTTGCTCTAAACTATGGAAGCAGATCCGAAATCATTGCAGGGGTTAAAAGTATTATTAACGATTACAAAAATGGTAAACTGAGTGAACATGATATCAATGAGGAATTATTTTCTAACCATTTGATGACGAGTGGATTGTCTGATCCGGACTTATTGATTCGCACAAGTGGTGAAATTAGGCTTAGCAATTTCATGTTATGGCAACTTGCCTATACTGAATTTTGGTTTACAAATGTATTGTGGCCAGATTTTTCAGAAAATCATTTGATTGAAGCCATTGAAACATTTCAGAGGCGCCAACGTCGTTTTGGTGGAGTCTAACAAAGGTGTTGACATTTAGATGAAGCAAAGAATTATTACAGCCATCATTTTTGGGGCCATACTCATTTCCCTCACGTTAATGGGGGGGATACCGTTTGTCATCCTTGCATATTTGTTTGCATCGATTGCTGTATATGAATTATTAAAAATGAGAAAACTGAAATTATTTTCTATTTCTGGTATGATAACATTGTTTGCTTTATGGATATTTCTGATTCCAGAAAAATACCAGGTTTTTTTTGAACGTATTCAGTTAACGAAAGTTGAAGTCCTACTAGTCACTGTTCTGCTTTTATTTGCTTATACTGTTGTGACAAAAAATCGCTTTACATATGATGATGTTGCTTTTTCCATTATGGCAATATTATATATTGGAATGGGATTTTATTATTTTATCGAAACACGTGAAGAAGGTCTTGTTTATATATTTTATTCGTTATTTATTATCTGGGCGACTGATTCAGGTGCCTACTTTACCGGTCGAGCAATGGGAAAAAGAAAGCTTTGGCCTGATATTAGTCCAAACAAGACAGTTGAAGGGTTTTTCGGGGGAATCTTTAGTGCAGTTATCGTCAGCATTCCTTTTGGTTTATTTGCAGATATGGACACTTCCGTTATTCTGCTTGCCATTGTGACAATTTTTCTATCTATATTTGGACAAATTGGTGATTTGGTTGAATCAGCATTAAAACGACATTATCATGTGAAAGATTCAGGAAACATCCTGCCTGGACATGGTGGAATTTTAGATCGATTTGACAGTTTGCTTTTCGTATGGCCTTTAATTCATTTTTTCCATTTATTATAGTGATTAAATATCAATACTTTGGAATGTCTATTCATTTACGTTAATATCTTAAAAAATAGTAAGGTTTTGCCCAAGGATTAGGAGTGTTCTTTCATGAAAAAAATCAGTTTATTAGGAGCCACGGGTTCGATTGGAACACAAACAATCGATATCTTATTGAACCATAAGGAAGAGTTTTCATTAGAAGCCATGTCGGTAGGGAAAAATATTCCCTTAGCCCGGAAAATTATCACTGATTTGTCACCAAACCTTGTCTCAACTATGGAAAAAGAGGATGCTGACATACTACAATCAGAGTTTCCTCATGTTTCCTTTACATATGGTGATAATGGGATAACTGAAGTAGCTGTCTATGAAAAAACTGATATTGTGGTTAACGGGGTAATGGGCAGTGTTGGCTTGAAGCCAACCTTACAAGCCATTGAAGCAAATAAAACGATAGCGCTCGCCAACAAAGAGACACTTGTAACAGCTGGACATCTTGTCATGAATGCAGCAAAAAAACAAGGCGTTGAAGTAATACCAGTTGATAGCGAACATTCGGCTATTTTTCAAGCATTGCAAGGAGAAAATCGAAAGAATATTGAAAGAATTATTCTAACAGCCTCAGGTGGAAGCTTCAGAGATAGAACGAGAGCGGAACTTCAAAATGTATCGGTCGAAGAAGCGCTTAATCATCCAAATTGGTCCATGGGTGCAAAAATTACAATTGATTCTGCTACCATGATGAATAAAGGGTTGGAGGTCATTGAGGCACATTGGCTTTTTGATTTACCATATGAACAAATTGATGTGCTGCTGCATAGGGAAAGTATTATACATTCTATGGTTGAGTTTCATGACAGCAGTATCATTGCCCAATTAGGCAGTCCTGATATGAGAGTTCCTATTCTTTATGCGCTGACTTATCCAGATCGAATTCCGCTTTCTGCTAGGCAAAGATTAAACCTGGCTGAAATTGGAAAGCTTCATTTCCAGGAAATGGACATGGAGCGCTATCGCTGTTTGAAATTGGCATTTGAGGCAGGAAAGGCCGGAGGATCATTTCCAACTGTTTTGAATGCTGCAAATGAAGCAGCTGTGGCTGCATTTCTAGAAGGAAGAATTACATTTTTACAAATTGAGAATATGGTTGAACAAGCTTTGGAACGTCACAGCGGGGTTATGAATCCGAGTTTGTCGGAAATAGAGGAAATTGACCGTGAAACAAGAGAATTTGTCTTTCAATCCCTTTAAACTAGAAGGAAAGATATATCATCATGATTGTAATGTTCTAGCACTCTATCTTTAAATAAAGGTGGTTATATATTGACAACAGTAATAGCCTTCATCGTTATTTTTGGGGCATTGGTATTTTTTCATGAATTAGGTCACTTAGTCTTCGCAAAAAGAGCTGGAATCCTATGTCGTGAATTTGCAATTGGTTTCGGACCAAAGGTTTTTTCTTTTAAGAAAAATGAAACCATCTATACGATACGCTTACTGCCCATTGGTGGATTTGTCAGAATGGCTGGTGAAGATCCTGAAGGAGTTGAGATTAAACCAGGCTATCGAGTCGGGCTTGTTTTAAACAACGATGATAAAGTACAAAAAATAATCTTAAATAATAAAGATAAGTTTCCAAATGCTATCATCATGGAAGTAGAATATGCAGATATGGAACATGAGCTGTTTGTAAAGGGTTTTCTTGAAGGCGACGATGAGGAAGTAATGAAAAGGTACAGCATCCTTCCAAATGCAGTGATTGTTGAGGATGGAGTAGAGTCTCAAATCGCTCCATACAATCGTCAGTTTGCTTCCAAAACATTGGGACAACGAACAATGGCAATCTTTGCCGGACCGATGATGAATTTTGTTTTAGCTTTTTTTATTTTTGTACTGATTGCGTTATTGCAAGGAATTCCTTCAAACGAGCCTATGCTTGGTAAACTGACTGAGGATGGTTCCGCTCTTTCTTCAGGTCTAAAGGAAGGCGATATTGTTCAATCCATTGATGGTGTCGAAATATCTAATTGGTCAGATGTAGTAGAAGTGATTCGGAAAAATCCTGAAAAAGAATTAACTTTCTTAATTAATCGGGACGGAGATGAACAGGAAATTTCGATTACTCCTAATGCACAAAAATTAGAAGATGGCACTACCATTGGAATAATAGGAGTATTCAGTCCAGTAGAAAAATCACCGCTTAAAGCGATTACGTATGGAGCGACTGAAACGTATTTTTGGACAACTGAAATATTCTCTGCATTAGGTAAACTGATTACTGGTCAATTTTCGATTGATGCCTTATCAGGCCCAGTTGGAATCTATCAATCAACAGATATGGTTGCACAGTCTGGGGTCTATTATTTAATGAGATGGGCAGGAATGTTAAGTATTAACCTTGGCATCATGAATCTTCTTCCGATTCCTGCATTGGATGGAGGCAGATTATTGTTCTTTGCGGTTGAAGCTGTTAGGGGGAAACCTATTGACCGCCAAAAAGAAGGGATGATTCATTTCCTGGGTTTTGCCTTATTGATGCTGCTGATGCTTGTTGTAACATGGAATGATATTCAACGATTCTTTTTGTAGTTAAAAGCTTTAGCTGATGGGGGGCGGATTCATAAGCCCTCCACTTGTGGTTGCATATAAGAAAAGCAAGTGTTTTATTGAAATGAATTTTTTTATTAATAATTTAACCCGAGGTGCAAATGATGAAACAAAGTAAGATGCTTATTCCTACTCTAAGAGAAATCCCAGCAGATGCTGAAATTAAGAGTCATCAATTATTATTACGTGCAGGTTTTATCCGTCAAAATGCAAGTGGTGTGTATAGTTTTTTACCTTTAGCAAAACGTGTCCTTCAAAAGGTGGAGCAAATTGTCCGTGAAGAAATGGATGCTACTGGAGCCGTAGAATTATTAATGCCTGCACTGCAGCAAGCAGAGCTTTGGCAGGAATCAGGAAGATGGTATACATATGGTCCTGAATTAATGAGATTACATGACCGGCATAACAGGGAATTTGCATTAGGGCCAACACATGAAGAAGTAATTACGAGCCTTATTAAAGATGAGGTAAAATCATATAAGCGTCTGCCGCTTTCACTATATCAAATCCAAACAAAGTTTCGAGATGAAAAAAGACCGCGTTTTGGTTTGTTAAGAGGAAGAGAATTCATTATGAAGGATGCTTATTCTTTTCATTCGTCAAGAGAAAGCTTAGATGAAGTGTATAATGAGATTTTTCAAGCTTATTCTAATATTTTTTCACGCTGTGGCTTGAATTTCCGTGCGGTTATTGCAGATTCAGGTTCTATCGGTGGTAAGGGGACACATGAGTTTATGGTTTTATCAGATATCGGTGAAGATACCATTGCCTATTCTGATACATCTTCCTATGCGGCTAATATTGAAATGGCTCCTGTTGTGGCTTCATATGAGAGAGGTAATGAGACAGAAAAGGAATTAGAAAAGGCATTAACTGAAAATCAAAAGACGATTTCAGAAGTATCGGCCTTTTTAAATGTATCTTCTGAAAAATGTATAAAATCATTATTATTTAAGGTAGATGAGAAGCCTGTTCTTGTATTGGTTCGAGGTGACCATGAAGTAAATGATATAAAGCTGAAAAATATTTTTGATGCAGGTATTGTAGAACTTGCCGAGCCGGAGGAAACACTAAATATTCTTGGATGTTCGATTGGTTCGTTAGGCCCTGTAAATGCAAAGGGTGTAGAGATTATTGCTGATCATGCTGTCGAAGCAATTGTAAATGGTGTGTGTGGCGCAAACGAAGAGGACTATCATTACGTAAATGTAAATCCTGGACGTGATTTCTCTGTTACTCGTTATGAAGATATCCGTTTTATTCAGGAAGGTGATCCGTCTCCGGATGGCGAAGGAAATATCTTATTTGCAAAGGGTATTGAAGTAGGGCATGTGTTTAAATTAGGTACAAAATACAGTGAAGCAATGAATGCAGTTTATCTTGATGAGAATGGAAAAACACAGCCATTTATTATGGGTTGTTACGGCATAGGTATCTCTAGAACAATGGCATCCATTGCCGAACAATTTAATGATGAAAAAGGGTTAATCTGGCCAGTTGCGGTTGCCCCATTTAAAATTCATATTGTTGCTGTCAATATGAAGGATGAAGCTCAAAGTTCACTTGCTGAAAATCTCTATGATGAGTTAAAACAAACCTACGACGTATTACTCGATGATCGTCAGGAACGTCCAGGAGTTAAGTTTGCTGATAGTGATTTAATCGGCCTGCCTGTCCGTATTACGGTTGGCAAGAAAGCAAGCGATGGAATTGTTGAAGTCAAAGTTCGTCAAACGGGTGAAATGTTTGAGGTTCATACTAGTGAATTGATTGGAAAGGTTACAGACATTCTTTCTTCTTTATAAAATAGTCAAAAGAGTTAGCGCTTAGTAAAGGGACCTATTCTTCATAATGGGAACTTTTTAAGCGCTAATTTTTTTCTAAAGGAATGTACACTCATTTATACGATGGAATTCCATCCTAAATAATAGTGTAGTGTGCTATAATACTTTTTGTGCTTATATTATAAAAAGAAATAGTAAGCGGGAGGAGAGATATCTAAATGAGTGTTGACTCAGGAAAAAATGAGCGTTTTCAGCTCTTATTACAGCAATTAAACCTTACTGAAGATGCCATTGTTCCATATTTCTCGAAAGCCCAGATTGAAAAATTGGTTATCGAAAAAAAGGCTAGGAAATGGCATTTTCACTTTTTATTCGAGAGTATTTTACCATACAATGTCTTAAGTACTTTTTTAAATAAACTTGAAACAACTTTCTCTTACATTGCTCAAATTTCCTACTCCATTAAAGTATTAGATTCTCAATTTACTGAACAGCTGGTAGTAGATTATTGGAGAAAATGTATTCAAGAAATAGAAGGAATCTCACCGCCGCTTTCCAAGCTGTTAAACGAACAACTCCCCAAATTACAGGGGAACAAGATGTTGATTAAAGTTCGAAATGAAATGGAAGGTTTATCGATCAAACGGAAATATGCCAGTTTGATTTCTCAAATCTATGAGGAATACGGCTTTCCTATTTTTGCAATTGATACGGAAGTATCTACGGAACAGGCAAATGAAGAATATCAACAATTTTTGTTGGCAAAGCAAAAAGAAGATGAAGAAAGAGGTATGCAGGCACTCGTTGAAATGCAGAAGCGTGATGAAAAGGCTGATGATGTGGTCGAGGACAGCGGACCACTAACGATTGGCTTAACCATCCGTGATGATACGGAATTCAGAAAACTAGAAGAAATAACAGATGAAGAGCGCAGGATTGTGATTGAGGGATATGTATTTGCTGCTGAAACGAAGGAACTTCGCAGCGGCCGTACGTTATTAACCTTTAAAATTACGGATTATACAAGCTCTATTCTTGTTAAAATGTTTTCTCGTGATAAAGAAGATGCAGCCATGTTTAATCGTGTTCAAAAGGGAATGTGGTTAAAAGTTCGAGGAAGCATCCAAAATGATACGTTCGTTCGTGACCTTGTTATGATCGGAAATGATGTTAATGAAATAAAGCCGCCGAGTAGAAAAGATACGGCACCTGAGGATGAAAAACGCGTTGAACTTCATTTGCATACACCGATGAGCCAAATGGATGCAGTCTCTTCTGTCAGTTCTCTTGTCAGTCAAGCAAAAAAATGGGGACATAAAGCCATTGCGATTACTGACCATGCTGTCGCACAATCCTTCCCGGAAGCGTTTAGTGCTGGTAAAAAAAATGATATAAAAATTCTCTACGGTGTTGAAGCTAATTTAGTTGATGACGGTGTGCCAATTGCCTACAACTCGGCTCATCGAAAACTAGCTGATGATACGTATATCGTTTTTGACGTTGAGACAACCGGTCTGTCTGCTGTATATGATACAATCATTGAATTGGCAGCAGTAAAGGTTCGCGGAGGAGAAATAATCGACCGCTTTGAATCATTTGCCAATCCTCATCGTCCGCTGTCAGCAACGATTATCAATTTGACACATATTACAGATGACATGCTGCAAGATGCACCAGAAGTGGAAGCTGTTTTAAAAAGATTTCATACATGGGCGGAAGATGCTGTACTTGTTGCGCATAACGCTTCCTTTGATATGGGCTTTTTAAATATGGGCTATACAAAAATTGGTTTGGAGAAGGCATCAAACCCGGTTATCGATACGTTGGAATTAGGTCGCTTTTTATACCCTGAAATGAAGAACCATCGTTTAAATACGCTCGCCAAAAAGCTGGATGTCGAATTAACGCAGCATCACCGGGCGATTTATGATGCTGAAGCAACTGGATATATTCTAATGAAAATGTTAAAAGACACGGCTGAAAGGGGTATTGAATACCATAATCAGTTGAATGACAATATGGGTCAGGGAAATGCTTACCAAAGATCTAGACCATACCACTGTACATTGCTGGCACAAAATGATATTGGGTTAAAAAATTTATTTAAACTGGTTTCTGTTTCCCATATTAATTATTTTTACAGGGTTCCTAGAATTCCCCGCTCACAGTTAGAAAAGTTCCGCGAAGGCATTATTGTCGGTTCTGCCTGTGATAAAGGCGAGGTGTTTGAAGGCATGATGCAAAAGGGTCCTGAAGAAGTAGAGAAGATTGCTGAGTTCTATGATTATCTAGAAGTTCACCCGAAGGAAGTATATAAGCATTTAATTGAATTAGAACTAATACGTGATGACAAAGCGTTGGAGGAAATTATTCGTAATATTGTCATGCTCGGTGAAAAGCTAAACATACCGGTTGTTGCAACAGGGAATGTTCACTATTTAAATCCAAATGATAAAATATACCGGAAGATTCTTATCAGCTCACAGGGCGGCGCCAATCCGTTAAATCGACATAAATTACCGGATGTTCATTTTAGAACAACAAATGAAATGCTTGATGCTTTTGCTTTTCTTGGAAAAGAAAAAGCAAAAGAAATTGTTGTTGAAAATACCAATAAAATTGCTGATATGATTGAACCAATAAAACCGATTAAAGATGATTTGTATACACCAAAAATTGAAGGGGCCGAAGATGAAATCCGAAACATGAGTTACGGTATGGCAAAACAGATTTATGGTGACCCGCTTCCGGAAATTGTTGAAGCAAGGCTTGAAAAAGAATTAAAAAGTATAATTGGCCACGGATTTGCTGTTATTTATTTGATTTCACATAAGCTAGTTAAAAAATCTCTTGACGATGGATACCTCGTTGGTTCTCGTGGTTCTGTAGGCTCGTCACTGGTTGCAACTATGACGGAAATTACCGAGGTTAACCCACTGCCGCCGCATTATATATGTCCTGAATGCAAGCACTCTGAGTTTTTTAATGATGGTTCTGTTGGATCTGGTTTTGATCTTCCTGATAAAGAATGCCCGAACTGCGGCACATTGTATAAAAAAGAAGGTCAGGATATTCCGTTTGAAACCTTCTTAGGTTTCAAAGGGGACAAGGTACCCGATATTGATTTAAACTTTTCCGGAGAATATCAGCCTCGTGCTCATAACTATACAAAAGTATTATTCGGTGAAGATTATGTTTATCGCGCAGGAACGATCGGTACAGTCGCCGATAAAACAGCTTTTGGTTATGTAAAAGCGTATCAGCAGGACCATAACCTTCAGCTTCGTGGTGCAGAAGTAGAAAGGCTTGCCTCAGGATGCACCGGGGTCAAACGAACAACAGGACAGCATCCGGGCGGAATCATAGTTATTCCAGATTATATGGATGTATTTGATTTTACACCAATCCAGTTTCCAGCCGATGATAGAAATTCAGAATGGAAGACAACTCATTTTGATTTCCATTCCATCCATGATAATGTCTTGAAGCTAGATATACTTGGACACGATGATCCAACCGTCATTAGGATGCTCCAAGATTTAAGCGGGATTGATCCTAAAACGATTCCAACGGATGACCCGGAAGTGATGAAAATATACAGCAGTACCGAGTCTTTAGGTGTAACGGAAGAACAAATTATGTGTAAAACGGGGACATTGGGGATTCCTGAATTTGGAACTCGTTTCGTAAGACAGATGCTCGAAGATACGAAACCGACAACTTTTTCTGAGCTTGTTCAAATATCTGGTCTATCTCATGGAACGGATGTGTGGCTTGGAAATGCTCAAGAGCTGATTCAGAATAATATTTGTACGCTTCCCGAGGTAATTGGATGTCGTGACGACATTATGGTTTATTTAATCTATCAAGGCCTTGAACCATCACTTGCATTTAAAATTATGGAATCAGTGAGGAAAGGGAAAGGCCTAACAGAAGATATGGAAGCAGAAATGCGCAAGAATGAAGTTCCGGAGTGGTATATTGATTCTTGTAAAAAGATTAAGTATATGTTTCCTAAAGCCCATGCTGCAGCTTATGTATTAATGGGAGTTCGTGTTGCTTATTTTAAAGTACATCATCCGATTTTATATTATGCAGCCTATTTTACGGTTCGTGCTGAGGATTTTGATCTTGAAGCCATGGCAAAAGGTTCAGCTTCCATTAGGGCGAAAATTGATGAAATCAATGGAAAAGGGCTTGATGCTTCGACAAAGGAAAAAAACTTGTTGACAGTATTGGAGCTTGCGCTTGAAATGTGTGAACGGGGCTATTCGTTTAATAATGTCGATTTATACAGATCAAGTGCTTCAGAATTTATTATTGATGGTAATTCATTGATTCCTCCGTTTAATGCCATACCTGGTTTAGGGACAAATGCAGCTTATAATATTGTAAAAGCACGTGAACAAGGGGAATTTCTATCAAAAGAAGACCTTCAGCAAAGAGGAAAAGTATCAAAGACAATTATGGAATACTTGGATAATCAAGGCTGTCTTGAATCATTACCAGATCAAAATCAACTATCCTTATTTTAATATTAATTGTTGAAAAGGGGAGAGGAAGTCTCCCCTTTTATTGTTTTCTAGCTGACGAATCTGACCAAGACGCTTCCGCATTTCGATGTTTGCATTAAATATTTGGATATGTTATAGTTTTAGTGGAAATACTAAGGATAACTCTGGTAATAAAGAGTGGGGAAACCCACTCTTTCGTATTGTCTATACATATCCTGGTGAGTTATTGCTTTTAGAAACGGCCCTGTTTAAACAATACGGTTGATTTTTGTAACTCCTGTGCTCCTAAGCTTTCTTCACGCAGTTGGAAGAAGGCATAAGCAATATACAGGAGTTTTCTACATTCATTTAAACTTATGGTGCTTAAGTGTAAAGGAGGGATACCGTGAGCAAAGTGGCAGAAACGGTTAGTCAATTAGTCACGCCAATATTGGATGATATGGGACTTGAGCTTGTTGACATTGAATATGTTAAAGAAGGTAAAGATTGGTTTCTCAGAGTATTTATTGACAAAGAAACTGGCATAGATATTGAAGAATGTGGATTAGTTAGCGAGAGACTTAGTGAGAAATTAGACGAGGTTGATCCGATTGTGCATAATTACTTCCTTGAAGTTTCTTCACCTGGAGCAGAGCGCCCTCTAAAAAAGGATAAAGATTTTGAAAAAGCGATTGGAAAAAATGTATTCATTAAAACGTACGAGCCAATTGAAGGTGAAAAGCAATTTGAAGGAATTTTAACCCACTTTGATGGAATAACTGTTACACTAGAAATCAAAATAAAAACAAGAAAGAAAAGCGTGAACATTCCTTATGAGAAGGTAGCACAGGCAAGACTTGCTGTTAGCTTTTCTTAACAAAGGAAGAACTGTAAATTAAGGGGGAACCATTCTCATGAGCAGTGAATTACTAGATGCTCTGTTAGTGCTTGAAAAGGAAAAAGGAATTTCTCGAAATGTCATAATGGAAGCGATTGAAGCAGCACTTATCTCTGCCTATCGCCGAAATTTTAATCAAGCTCAAAATGTAAGAATTGATATTAATTTAGGTGCAGGGTCTATGCGTGTATTTGCCCGAAAAGAAGTGGTAGATGAAGTATTTGATCCTCGTCTTGAAATTTCACTTGATGATGCTCGCCGCATTAATCCAAATTACCAAATTGAAGATGTAGTTGAGCTAGAAGTAACACCAAAGGATTTTGGTCGAATTGCAGCTCAAACGGCTAAGCAAGTTGTAACGCAACGTGTTCGTGAGGCAGAACGAGGTATTATTTATTCAGAATTTATTGATCGCGAAGAAGATATTATGACAGGGATTGTGCAAAGACAGGATCCAAAGTTTATCTATGTCAGTCTCGGTAAAATTGAAGCAATTTTGCCTAGCAATGAACAAATGCCGAATGAAAGATACAAACCACATGATCGCATTAAGGTATTTTTAACTAAGGTTGAAAAAACAACAAAAGGTCCGCAAATATTTGTTTCCCGTACACATCCGGGGTTATTAAAAAGATTATTCGAAATAGAAGTACCTGAAATTTATGATGGTACGGTTGAAATTAAATCAGTTGCGCGTGAAGCTGGCGACCGCTCAAAGATTTCTGTTCACTCTGATAATCCAGAAGTAGATGCAGTCGGGTCTTGTGTAGGACCTAAAGGATCTCGTGTCCAAGCAATTGTTAATGAATTGAAGGGTGAAAAAATTGATATTGTAAAATGGTCAGCTGACCCTGTTGTTTTTGTTGCGAATGCATTAAGTCCTTCCAAGGTTCTCGATGTAATCGTAAATGAAGCAGATAAAGCAACGACGGTTATTGTTCCTGATTATCAGCTTTCGCTTGCAATCGGTAAACGTGGTCAAAATGCACGTTTAGCTGCAAAGCTGACAGGGTGGAAAATTGATATCAAATCTGAAAGTGATGCTCGCGAAGCAGGTATTTTTCCTCGTGAGGAATCACTATTAACCTTTAATCAAGAAGATATAGAAGAAGAAGTGGACTTTGAGTTAAAACATAATCATGATATCGATGTAGATGATGATATTAACTTTGATACTGACAACTTTGATGATGAACGATAAATTATTCAAGGAGGGATGAGGGTGAACAGTCGAAAAAAAGTGCCTTTACGTAAATGTGTCGTGACTGGTGAAATGAAACCTAAAAAAGAATTAGTTCGAATCGTCCGTTCTAAAGAAGGGGAAGTGTCAGTCGATTTAACGGGTAAAAAATCGGGTCGTGGCGCATATCTTTCCTTGGATAAAGAAACCGTTCTATCTGCAAAAAAGAAAAATGTGTTATCCAATCATTTACAAGTATCAATTGATGATTCTATATATGATGAGTTATTGGAGCTTATCGAAAAGGAGAATCGATTATCCTAATGAATGAACATCAATGGGTATCATTGCTTGGATTAGCCAATCGAGCGCGGAAAATTATTTCGGGAGAAGAGTTATCCGTAAAAGAAATTAGAAGCGGTAAAGCAAAGCTCATTCTATTATCGTCAGATGCTTCTGCTAACACAGCTAAAAAAATTACAGATAAATGTAAATCCTACGGAGTTCCTTTAAAAATCATTGAAAACCGTGAAATATTAGGACGTGCAATTGGAAAAGAGGCACGTGTTGTGGTTGCATTATTAGATGAGGGATTTGCAAAAAAATTAATGACGCTGCTCGATTAAATATCAGCGGGGGTGAAAGTATGAGTAAAATACGCGTGTATGAATACGCAAAAAAATTAAATATCTCAAGTAAAGAAGTTATTACGAAATTAAAAGACATGAATATAGAGGTTTCAAATCATATGACAACAATCGAGGATGATGCTGTGAAAAAGCTAGACGGATATTTTCAAAAGAAGGATGATAAAAAGCTTGATGCAACTGGGCAGCAAGGAAAAGAAAAAACTCAGTATCAAACGGAGTTGGATGATGAACAGCATGTGGTAAAAACCAAAGATGTTATTAAATCGTCGCCTAAAAAGCCAAGTCAAAATACACAAGCAAACCAAAAAGGCGGCTTTAATAAAAATAAAGGTAAAAGTAACCAAAATAATCAAAATAAAAATAAAAACAATCAGCATAAAGGTAAACATCAGTATCAAGCACAGCCGGAAAAGAAGAAAGAAAAGGAACTTCCTGCTAAAATTACATTCACTGAATCTTTAACTGTTGCAGAGCTGGCAAAAAAGCTGCATCGAGAACCATCTGAAATCATCAAAAAATTATTCTTGCTCGGTGTTATGGCAACCATTAATCAGGATCTTGATAAAGATGCAATTGAATTAATTGCCGGTGAATATGGGGTAGAAGTTGAAGAAGAAATTAAAATTGATGTAACAGATCTTGAAGTTTACTTCACAGATGATGAAGATGTAGAACTAGTTGAAAGACCTTCAGTTGTTACAATCATGGGTCACGTTGACCATGGGAAAACCACATTGCTTGATTCCATTCGTCACACAAAAGTAACAGCAGGAGAAGCAGGAGGAATTACACAGCATATCGGTGCTTATCAAGTGGTTGAAAACGGGAAGAAGATTACGTTTTTAGATACTCCTGGTCACGCTGCTTTTACAACGATGCGTGCTAGAGGTGCAAAAATCACAGACATTACGATTCTTGTTGTAGCTGCAGATGATGGGGTTATGCCACAGACAGTTGAAGCTATCAACCATGCGAAAGCTGCTGAGGTTCCAATTATTGTTGCGGTAAATAAAATTGATAAACCTACAGCAAACCCTGATCGTGTGATGCAGGAATTAACAGAACATGGTCTTGTCCCAGAAGCATGGGGTGGAGATGCCATTTTTGTTCCAATCTCTGCAAAAACCGGTGAAGGAATTGATTCCTTACTAGAAATGATTCTACTTGTCAGTGAAGTGGAAGAATATAAAGCCAACCCAAATCGTAAAGCGGTTGGAACAGTTATCGAAGCTCAATTGGATAAGGGTCGCGGATCTGTCGCAACTTTACTTGTACAAAACGGTACATTAAAAGTTGGAGATCCAATCGTTGTTGGTCATACATTTGGTCGTGTCCGTGCCATGGTGAATGATTTAGGACGCCGAGTAAAAGAAGCAGGTCCATCAACACCAGTGGAAATTACCGGATTAAACGAAGTTCCGCAAGCTGGAGATCGTTTCGTTGTTTTTGATGATGAAAAAACAGCTCGCCAAGTAGGTGAAGTGAGAGCATCTTCCGCCCTGCAAGCGCAGCGCAGCGAAAAAACAAGAATAAGCCTTGATAACTTGTTCGAGCATATGAAGCAGGGTGAAATGAAGGAACTTAATATTATTATTAAAGCAGATGTTCAAGGATCTGCGGAAGCACTTGCGGCATCATTACAAAAAATCGATGTTGAAGGTGTAAATATCAAGATTATTCATACGGCTGTTGGAGCGATTAATGAGTCCGATATTTCTCTAGCTGCTGCGTCAAATGCGATTGTCATTGGATTTAATGTTCGTCCGGATAATAATGCAAAACGGGCAGCAGACCAAGAGGATGTGGATATTCGTTTACATCGTATTATCTATAAAGTGATAGAAGAAATTGAAGCTGCCATGAAAGGGATGCTTGATCCGGAATTTGAAGAAAAAATCATTGGTCAAGCAGAAGTTCGTCAAACCTTTAAAGTATCCAAAGTGGGAACGATTGCCGGAAGCTATGTAACAGACGGAAAAATTACGCGCGACAGCGGTATTCGTTTAATCCGTGATGGGGTTGTTATTTTTGAAGGAGAAATTGATGATTTGAAACGCTTTAAAGATGATGTAAAAGAAGTTAGTCAAGGTTATGAATGTGGTATTACCATCAAAAACTTCAATGACGTTAAAGAAAGTGACGTGATTGAAGCATATATTATGGAAGAAGTGGGACGTTAATGATAGTTGGCTTAGCCGCCTTCGAATGTATTATTTACAATGCCCATTCCTTAAAAGAAAAGCGGGCAGTCTTACAACGAGTGATGACTCGACTAAAGCAAAAGTATAATGTGTCAATTGCTGAAGTGGATTTTCAAGATACTTGGCAAAGAAGTAAACTCGCTATTGCTGCTGTTGCATCTGCTCATGTAGCAGCGGAAATAGAATTGCAGAATGCCCTTAAGTTTATTGATTCGTTTCCAGAATTGGAACGGACCATCACCGATATAGAATGGCTTTAATAAAAGAGGTGAGATTATGAGCGTGAGAGCAAATCGTATTGGGGAACAAATGAAAAAAGAGCTTGGTGAGATAATCGGGCGTAAAATTAAAGATCCGCGCATTGGATTTGTGACCGTAACCGATGTACATGTAACCGGCGACCTGCAGCAGGCAACCGTTTATATTTCAGTTTTAGGTGATGCAAAGCAGCGTGAAAATACTTTAATTGGACTTGCAAAAGCAAAAGGTTTTATCCGTTCAGAAATTGGACAACGGATACGTTTGCGTAAAACACCTGAAATTTTATTTGAATTTGATGAATCAATTGATTATGGACATCGAATTGATACTTTATTACATCAAATTCACAATGAGGAAAAAGCAAACGAACCTAATGAAAATGAACAATCATAATGGTTTTAAATGGATAGACACTGGTCTATCCATTTTTTTCAGAATAAAGAAAGGATATTAAGCTAATGGAAGGAATTATTCCTCTTTATAAACCTAAGGGTATGACATCACATGATTGTGTATTTAAATTGAGAAAAATCCTGCATACGAAAAGAGTGGGTCATACGGGAACTCTTGACCCAGATGTAACAGGTGTATTGCCTATTTGTATTGGCCGAGCTACAAAAGTGGCAGAATACATTACCGATGCAGGGAAAGCTTATGAAGGAGAAGTAACGATAGGTTTTTCAACAACAACTGAAGATGCAAGCGGAGAAATGATCGCGAGAAAAACAGTCAATCGTGTAATGAACCGAGATGAAATCCTAAAGGTATTGCAAGGGTTTACTGGGAGAATTAATCAAACACCACCAATGTACTCTGCTGTAAAAGTCAATGGAAAAAAACTATATGAATATGCTAGACAAGGCATTGAAGTTGAGCGGCCGACTCGAACGGTTGAAATCTATTCAATCGAACTTTTAGATGACCGCGAAAATTTCAGTGGCGAACAGGTTTCATTTCGGTTTCGTGTTTCCTGCAGCAAAGGCACGTATATTCGTACACTAGCTGTTATGATTGGAGAAGCTCTTGGCTTTCCCGCACATATGTCGTATTTAAGCAGAATCCAATCAGCGGCGTTTTCTCTTGCTGATTGTTTCACATTTGAACAGGTTGAGGAAAAAATGGAAGAAGGGAAGATTAAGGATATTTTATATCCGATTGAAACGGCATTAGCACATTTGCCCAAATATAGAATCAATGATAAAATAGCGGAGAAAGTCAAAAATGGAGCTGTTTTACCTACTCCTGATTCGTGCATGAATGAAACAAAGCCGATTGTAGTCGAAACAGAATCTGGTCAGGCATTAGCCATTTATATTCATCATCCAGGAAAACCGGGAATGATGAAGCCTTCAAAGGTGCTAAGATCCATAGAGTAAGCATGCTTTATAGAAAAGGTGATACAGAACGTGGAAGTTTATTATCTAGATCATCCTCATCAAATGAAACAAGAAAATATCCCGCCGTCGGTTATGGCTTTAGGTTTTTTTGATGGTGTGCATCTTGGACATCAAAAAGTCATATTAGCGGCAAAACAAGAAGCTGACAAAAGAGGGTTTAAAAGTGCTGTTATGTCGTTTAATCCGCATCCATCTGTTGTTCTTGGGAGAAGTGTACAGCATATTAAATATATAACCCCTCTTGATGAAAAAATCAGGTTAATTCAAAATCTTGGGATTGATTACTTTTTTGTTGTTCGTTTTACTGAGGAATTTGCTAATTTATTACCGCAGGAATATGTAGATCAGTACTTAATTAATTTAAACGTTAAGCATGTTGTTGCAGGCTTTGATTATACATATGGAAGAATGGGGAAAGGAACAATGGAAACATTAACCTTCCACTCAAGAGAAAAATTCACTTTTTCAGTTATAGAAAAACTGCAATTTTGTCAGGAAAAAATCAGTTCAACTTCTATCAGAGCGGGAATCCATGATGGAAAAGTGGAACAGCTACCCCATTTTCTTGGCCGTTTTTATACGACTAGTGGCAAAGTTATACATGGAGAAAAACGAGGCAGAACCATTGGATTTCCAACGGCAAATGTTGATATTCACGATGATTATCTCCTGCCTCCGACAGGGGTATACGCTGTGAGATTTACGATTGCAAAAAGTAAAGAGACATTCCAAGGAGTATGCAATGTCGGTTATAAACCAACATTTCATAAGGAAAAAGCGGATAAACCTTCTATTGAAGTATATATTTTTGATTTTGACCGTGATATATATGCCGAAGAAGTAACGATTGAATGGCATCGCAGACTGCGAAGTGAACAAAGATTTTCTGGGATTGATGAGCTCATTGCCCAAATTGAAAAGGATAAAGCAAGTGCCCAAAATTACTTTGAAAAATACAGGACAGACACTTGCATTTTATCATAAAAAGTTGTATTCTTATTAACGTATCAAATTGAACCTTTGCTTGGCAATACGATTCACCAACGTTTGCTCAGTAATAGGGGATTTGAAAAATTTAGGAGGTGAAGCAGGATGGCAATCACTCAAGAACGCAAAAATGAACTTATTAACGAGTATAAAGTACACGAAACGGATACTGGATCTCCAGAAGTTCAAATCGCTGTCCTTACAGAATCAATTAACAACTTGAATGAACATTTACGTACACACAAGAAAGATCATCACTCACGTCGTGGTCTTTTGAAAATGGTTGGTAAGCGTCGTAATTTATTAACTTACCTACGTAATAAAGATGTTCAACGTTACCGTGAACTGATTAATAAACTTGGTTTACGTAGATAGTCAATGAAAAGCGGGAATTTTCCCGCTTTTTTATTAGCTTAAAAATATATACCATAATCTGGTTTGTGAATCAAATTCATTATGGAATTGTATGTATAATAGAGCTTAAATTCAACAAAAAATGTACATAATAATAATAGCTATGTTTTTATTATAAGAAAACTGCTTTATATATATAGAATCAGTATGTGCGAATGGTTTCAGTTTCGCAGTACCTCTAATGTATTTCAGGTAGAGAGGAGTAATAATTAAATGGGACAAGATAAGCATGTTTATTCAATAGATTGGGCTGGCCGAAAATTGACTGTCGAAATTGGTCAGTTAGCAAAACAAGCCAATGGTGCTGTTTTAGTTCGCTATGGCGATTCAGCGGTGCTAAGCACTGCAACCGCTTCAAAGGAACCAAAAAATGTTGATTTCTTCCCGCTGACAGTGAATTATGAGGAACGTTTATATGCGGTTGGAAAAATTCCCGGCGGTTTTATTAAAAGAGAGGGACGTCCAAGTGAACGGGCAATTTTAGCTAGTCGATTAATCGATAGACCGATTCGACCTTTATTTGCTGATGGGTTCCGAAACGAAGTTCAAGTTGTGAGTATGGTTATGAGTGTGGATCAGGACTGTTCTACGGAAATGGCTGCTATGTTTGGATCTTCACTTGCATTAAGCGTTTCTGATATTCCATTTGAAGGCCCGATAGCAGGTGTTACAGTGGGTAGAATTGATAATCAATTTATCATTAATCCTACTGTCGAGCAGGCAGAAAAAAGTGATATTCACTTAGTTGTTGCTGGTACAAAGGATGCTATTAATATGGTTGAAGCAGGGGCAGATGAAGTTCCGGAAGAAACCATGCTGGAAGCTATTATGTTTGGTCATGAAGAAATCAAGCGGTTAATTGCCTTCCAAGAAAGCATTGTTGCAGAAATTGGGAAGGGAAAACTAGAAGTTGTTCTATTTGAACTTGATTCTGTGCTAGAAGCGGAAGTTCGTGACCTTTGCGAAGCAGATATGATTCAGGCCATTCAAGTTCAGGAGAAACATGCCCGTGAAGAAGCAATAAAGAAAGTAAAAGACCGTATATTGGCTCATTATGAAGAAAAAGAAGCAGAAGAAGATACTGTAAAACAGGTAAAGCAAATATTAGATAAACTGGTTAAAGGTGAAGTTCGTCGCCTTATTACAGAGGAAAAAGTACGTCCTGATGGCCGAGGCATTGCTGAAATCCGTCCGTTATCTTCTGAGGTGAATATTTTACCTCGTACACATGGATCGGGCTTGTTTACACGCGGTCAAACGCAGGCGTTAAGTATTTGCACACTAGGTGCTTTAGGTGATGTACAAATTTTAGATGGTTTAGGACTTGAAGAAGAAAAAAGATTTATGCACCATTATAACTTCCCTAATTTCAGTGTTGGTGAAACAGGACCAATGCGAGGGCCGGGACGCCGTGAAATTGGACATGGTGCATTGGGGGAAAGAGCGTTATTAGCTGTAATCCCAGATGAAAAGGAATTTCCTTATACAGTACGCCTAGTGTCTGAAGTGTTGGAATCTAACGGTTCTACTTCGCAGGCAAGTATTTGCGCTAGCACACTTGCGATGATGGACGCAGGGGTACCGATTAAAGCACCAGTAGCTGGCATTGCTATGGGATTGGTTAAATCAGGTGAACACTATACAATTCTGACTGATATTCAAGGGATGGAAGATCACCTTGGAGACATGGATTTTAAAGTGGCCGGTACTGCTAAAGGTGTAACGGCATTACAAATGGATATAAAAATTGCAGGACTGTCTCAAGAAATTTTAGAAGAGGCATTGCAGCAGGCGAAAAAAGGCCGGATGCAAATTTTAGATTCCATGCTGGCGACAATTGATAAACCAAGAGGCCAATTATCAAAGTTTGCTCCGAAAATTTTAACAATGGCCATCAATCCTGATAAAATTCGTGATGTTATTGGACCTAGCGGTAAGCAAATCAATAAGATTATTGAAGAAACAGGAGTTAAAATTGATATTGAGCAGGATGGAACGGTCTTTATTTCTTCAGTTGACGAGGAAATGAATCAAAAGGCTAAACATATTATTGAGGATATTGTTCGTGAAGTAGTAGCTGGACAATTGTACCTTGGTAAAGTAAAGAGAATTGAGAAGTTCGGTGCATTTGTTGAAATATTCCAAGGTAAAGATGGACTTGTACACATTTCTGAACTCGCAGAGGAACGTGTTGGAAAAGTGGAAGACGTTGTAAAGATTGGTGACGAAATGCTTGTAAAAGTTATCGAAATTGACAAGCAGGGCCGCGTGAATCTGTCGCGTAAGGCTGTCTTAAAGGAACAGCGTGAACATGAGCAAAGTGCTCAACAATAAATAGACATAATAAAAGCTAGACAAAAAAGACAGTCAGGACTCTGACTGTTTTTTTGTCTAGCCCCAGATGATATGGCACTCCTGAGTGAAGGCTAAAAGCTGTTTTATGCTTGGAGGACCAGTATAGGATATTCGGATGTCTACGTTCGCCACAGGAGGTGACGGTTTTTATAGTCATCCTTCTTTTCAAGACGCTTGTGCTTTTCTTTTTTCGTTCTACCTTGTCCTTTTTTTTCATATTTTATATGGAGGAGGCAGATTAATGAAAAAAATGAGTGTTTTTGGAATTATTTTCGTGATGGCATTTATGATGGTTAGTAATCCTTTAACAAATGAATTTATAAGTAAAATAAAAGGGAATTCTCTTGAGGTAAGTATCGAGAAGGATTCTCTTTATCATGAAATTGTATTAAATAGTGAGAAATACAAGGTTCCCGCTAGTGATGCAAAAATAGATAAAATCTGGAAAGCAATACCGGGATATAATGGGTTAAAAGTAGACATTGAAGCCTCTTATAAAAAAATGAAAGAAAGCGGAGAATTTGAAGAAGAAAAATTAGTATTCAAACAAGTAAAGCCTGCTGTACATCTAGAAGATCTTCCACCTGCTCCGATATATAAAGGGCATCCGGATAAACCAATGGTAAGCTTTATTATAAATGTTGCATGGGGAAATGAATATTTACCAGATATGTTAGCTACCTTAAAAAAACATCATGTATCCGCTACTTTTTTTCTTGAAGGGAGATGGGTTCAAAAATACCCAGAACTTGCCCAAATGATTGCTGATGCAGGCCATGAGATTGGGAATCACTCATTTACTCATCCTGATTTAAAAGTGAGTTCGGCAGCGAAAATTCGTCAGGAAATGATGAAAACAAATGGTGTAATCAAAGCAACAATAGGTTCCAGCCCGGTGTGGTTTGCACCGCCAAGCGGCAGCTATCGTGATGAAGTGGTCACCATTGCGGCAGAGGAAAAGATGGGTACAATCATGTGGAGTGTTGATACTGTCGATTGGCAAAAACCTTCTCCAGATGTATTAATTAATCGTGTGATGAGCAAGGTACATAATGGAGCCATTATTCTTATGCATCCAACCTCTCCAACCGCACAATCGTTAGATAGATTAATTATTAGAATTAAGCAAAAGCAATTGCAAATTAATACGATTACTGAATTATTAAAAGAAGAAAGATCTGTTGATTCTTTTTCAATGGAAAAGATGAAAGACCATAAGAAGGATTAAGAAATTTTGCCTAAAAGTCAAGTTTTTGGAAAAAATAACGGTATTAGTATATACTTACTTGGCATAGATGAAATAAAGATAATGAAATCAATGATGCAACTGAGGTATAGAACAGGAGGAGTTTATTTGATAAAGAAATATACTTGCCAAAATGGTGTAAGAGTTGTATTAGAAAATATTCCCACTGTAAGGTCTGTAGCAATAGGTGTTTGGATTGGCACAGGCTCACGCAATGAGACTCCAGTTAATAATGGAATTTCACATTTTTTAGAGCATATGTTCTTTAAGGGAACAAATACAAGAACAGCTAGAGAAATAGCTGAGTCCTTTGATAGTATTGGCGGTCAAGTAAACGCTTTTACGTCGAAGGAATACACTTGTTATTATGCAAAAGTACTTGATAACCATGCACAGTTTGCTTTAGAAGTATTAGCAGATATGTTTTTTAATTCAACTTTTGTGGAAGAAGAATTAGTTAAGGAAAAAAATGTTGTATATGAAGAAATTAAAATGTATGAAGATACACCAGATGACATCGTTCATGATTTGCTTAGTAAAGCTATTTATGAGGATCATTCACTTGGCTATCCAATACTTGGTACTGAGGAAACTTTATCTACGTTTACAAGTGAGACGTTAAAGGATTATGTACATAACATGTATACACCTGAACATGTTGTGATATCTGTAGCAGGGAATATTTCAGATGCCTTTATTAAGGAAGTAGAGGTGCTTTTTGGCTCCTATGAAGGCGGGAAACGCGAGATTGAAACAACTGTACCTGTTTTTCATACCAATCGTATTGCACGTAAGAAAGAAACAGAGCAGGCCCATCTTTGTCTAGGGTTTGAGGGACTTCAAGTCGGACATGATGACATTTATAGTCTTATTTCTCTCAATAATATTTTGGGTGGCAGTATGAGCAGTCGATTATTTCAAGATGTTAGGGAACAAAGAGGGCTCGCCTACTCTGTATTCTCTTATCATTCTGCTTTTGAGGACACCGGTATTGTAACTATTTACGGAGGTACCGGAGCAAAGCAGCTTGATCTCTTATTTGAAACAGTACAGGAAACACTGGCAGTTCTAAAAAGAGATGGTATCACGGAAAAAGAGTTATCTAATAGCAAAGAGCAATTAAAAGGGAGCTTAATGCTAAGTCTTGAAAGTACTAACAGTCGTATGAGCCGTAACGGTAAAAATGAATTGCTGCTTGGACTGCACCGTTCGCTGGATGAAATTGTTGAACAAATTGATTCAGTTACGAAAGAAGATGTAGATCGAATGGCGAATCGAGTGTTTACGAATCAATTTTCTGTTTCATTAATTAGTCCTAATGGGGAGCTGCCAAAAGGAGTCTAACAAAACAAATGCCATAAATGATTGACGGCTTTCTCATTTTTTCCTCTTATCTAGAATGTGATGTCTAATTGGGCCTAAATACTAGTATAAATATAGGGTGGTCAACTGTTCACAATGGAGGGGAAAAAATTGAGATTAAGTGAATTAAGCGGGAAAGAAATTGTTGATGTAAATCGTGCTGAGCGCTTAGGCGTTCTTGGACAGACAGATTTAGAAATTAATGTGCAAAGCGGACAAATCGAAGCATTGCTCATTCCGACTTTAAAATGGTTCGGAATGAAAAAACAAGGTGGAGAAATACGTGTTGAATGGAAGCAAATTAAAAAAATTGGCAATGATATGCTGATTATTGATATGGAAAATTAAAAAAACAAAAAAAGGCGGCTCGATGAGTCACCTTTTTTTGTTTTTTTTAATTAAATAGATTAATGCCTAGTGCAAAAGAATTTTAGCAGGATTGATTGACTTAAGGCAAAACTTCGATGGCGTCACCGATTAGGTAAATGTAACATATGATGTTGAAGTAGTTCCCACTAGATATCTTGTTAAATTGCAAGTAGCGAGGTTAAGGGATTAGGTTGATGAATCTAAAATTGGGCTTCTTGATTAAGAAATTAGGCTTTTCGATACATGAGAAAGTCAAATAGACTTCCGTAATTCAAGCCCTAAAAAAGAAGGTGAATCTTTCATGCTGACAGATATGCAAATTGCAATTATTGGCGGTGATGCGAGACAGCTCGAAATCATTCGAAAATTAACGGAACTGGATGCAAAGCTTTCTTTAATAGGCTTTGAACAGTTGGATCATGCTTTTTCCGGAGCAACAAAGGAAAAGATAGCAGACCTTGATTTTTCACAGCTTGATGCCATTATCCTGCCGGTAGCCGGCACGAACCTTGAGGGTAACGTTGATACGATATTTTCTAATGAAAAAGTTATCCTCTTAGAGGATAAAATTAAGAAAACACCGCCGCACTGCGTCATTTTTTCCGGGATTACGAATGCCTATTTAACAGGTATTACGGATCGTGCTAACAGGACTCTTGTTCAATTATTTAAAAGAGATGATGTGGCTATTTATAATTCGATTCCGACAGTGGAAGGAACGATTATGATGGCTATTCAACACACAGACTTTACCATACACGGCTCAAATGTCACTGTCTTAGGATTAGGAAGAGTAGGAATGAGCGTTGCGAGAACGTTCCATTTACTAGGAGCAAAAGTTAGCGTAGGGGCACGTAAATCAGAGCATATTGCCAGAATTACTGAAATGGCACTGACTCCATTCCATTTAGATGACATGAACAAATGGGTTAAAGATACTGATATATTAATTAATACGATTCCGCATCCAGTTGTAAATGCAAATGTTATTTCAAAAATGCCTGCACATACACTCATTATTGATCTTGCCTCAAAGCCGGGTGGAACGGATTTTCGATATGCAGAAAAAAGGGGAATAAAAGCTCTATTAGCACCGAGTCTTCCAGGTATTGTTGCTCCAAAAACAGCGGGAAATATATTAGCAGGAGTCCTTTCTAATTTACTTCAGGATTTATATGATAAGCGAAAGGAGATAAAATCATGAGTTTAAATGGAAAACGAATTGGATTTGGATTAACGGGATCTCACTGCACATATGATGCTGTTTTTCCTGAAATTGAAAAATTAGTCAATGCAGGTGCTGAGGTGCTCCCTGTCGTGACATTTACAGTCCAAACGACGGAGACCCGATTTGGGAAGGGAGAAGATTGGGTTACTAGAATTGAGGAATTAACAGGGAATAAAGTCATTGATTCCATTGTAAAGGCTGAACCATTAGGTCCAAAAATCCCTCTTGACTGTATGGTTATTGCCCCATTAACAGGTAATTCAATGAGCAAATTTGCAAACGCATTGACAGATAGTCCTGTCTTAATGGCAGCAAAGGCAACTCTAAGAAATCAAAAACCTGTTGTATTAGGGATTTCAACAAATGATGCATTGGGGTTAAATGGGGTAAACTTAATGAGATTAATGGCAACAAAAAATATTTATTTTATCCCATACGGTCAAGATGATCCAATAAAAAAACCGAATTCTATGGTTGCGAGAATGACAATGTTAAGCGAAGCAGTTGAAGCAGCATTAAACGGAAAACAAATTCAACCGGTTATTGTAGAAAGATATAAGGACTAAGATTAATTTTCCCATAAAAGTATAATTGTTTCCTGATTGATTGTTTTAAAATAAATGTTATTATAGTAGAAAGATGGCGACAGGTCAAATTACCGCGCCTTCTTTGTATGAGGTAATAAAGTCATTCAAGCTGTAAAGTCCCTGCCTAATTTAGTTTTGATAAATTGGGTAGAGTGTAGAGTCGATTCGCTATATAATTAAGTATAGTTACTCTTAGCGTCGTCTTTTTATTAGGTTGACCTTATCAAACTGAAATATTCCTCATATAATAAAGTGACGTTCTAGTACTAAAAAAATAGTCGTAATTTTTACAGAATTGGAAGGGGAGCAAAAAATGGAACAGAAAAAAGGATTCCACGTAGCAGTAGTTGGAGCAACAGGAGCAGTTGGGCAACAAATGTTAAAAACACTAGAGGATAGACAGTTTCCAATTGGAAAATTAACTTTATTATCGTCCGCTCGATCTGCTGGTACAAAAGTGCAGGTAAATGGAGCTGAATATACAGTACAAGAAGCGAAGCCTGAAAGCTTTGAAGGTGTGGATATTGCTTTATTCAGTGCAGGGGGAAGTGTATCAAAAGAATTAGCGCCTGAAGCAGTTAAACGCGGTGCTATTTGTGTCGATAATACTAGTGCGTTCCGTATGGATGAAAATGTCCCTCTTGTTGTACCTGAAGTAAATGAAAATGACTTACTAAACCATAATGGGATTATTGCCAATCCAAACTGTTCAACCATTCAAATGGTTGTAGCACTTGAGCCAATTAGACAAAAGTACGGTTTAAATAAAGTAATCGTATCAACTTACCAGGCCGTTTCAGGATCTGGCGCTGTCGCAGTTGAGGAATTAAATGAGCAAACAAAAGCGATTATTAACAATGAAGAATTTGAACCGAAAATTCTGCCTGTTAAGGGCGATAAAAAGCATTATCAAATTGCTTTTAATGCGATTCCTCAGATTGACTTATTCCAGGAAAATGGTTTTACGTACGAAGAAATGAAAATGATAAATGAAACGAAAAAAATCATGCATAGACCAGAATTAAGTGTTGCTGCAACATGCGTACGTCTTCCGGTAGCGGTAGGTCACTCAGAATCAGTATTTATTGAAGTGGATACCGAAGGAGTGACAGCAGCTGATTTGAAGGAGCTATTGAAGGATGCTCCAGGAGTAGTATTGCAGGATGATCCGGAAAATCAAGTCTATCCAATGCCTGCTGATTGTGTTGGAAAGAATGATGTATTTGTTGGACGTATCCGTAAAGATTTACATGATGAAAAAGGTTTCCATCTTTGGGTTGTATCTGATAATTTATTAAAAGGTGCTGCTTGGAATTCCGTTCAAATTGCAGAAAGTCTAATTAAACTTGGTTTAGTGAAATAAAAAATTCTTAGTTCTTATTCATATATTTTTCTAATACAGGTATGTCTCGGATGAACTAGTTATTTTCACAGCAATAGCTACCTGCTAATGAATGGAGACAGCATCTAGAGGAACAAAAAATCATGAAAAGTCCATATCATTAAATGGATTTAGAGGTGTTACGATGAAAATAATCGTCCAGAAATTTGGCGGAACCTCCGTCCGTGACGATAAAGGTCGCGAGCATGCAAAAAAACATATTCAATCTGCACTAGACGAGGGATATAAAGTAGCAGTGGTCGTTTCGGCTATGGGCCGCAAGGGTGACCCATATGCTACAGATACGCTGCTTTCACTAGTAAATAGTTCAAATAGTAATATCAGTAATCGTGAAACAGATTTATTACTGTCATGCGGTGAAATTATTTCAAGTGTTGTTTTTACGAATCAGTTATTACAAGCAGGCATAAAAGCTACAGCTTTAACTGGCGCCCAAGCGGGGTTTCGAACAAATGATGACCATATGAATGCAAAAATCATTGATATGAGATGTGAGAGATTGATGAATGCATTTGAAACACATGATGTGGTGGTAGTCGCCGGTTTTCAAGGTCAGGCAAAAAATGGAGATATAACAACTATCGGCAGAGGTGGAAGCGATACATCGGCGGCTGCGCTTGGAGTCGCTTTAAATGCGGATTTCATTGATATTTTTACCGATGTAGAAGGTATCATGACTGCTGACCCTCGTATTGCCGATAATGCAAGGCCGCTTGAAGTTGTCACTTACACGGAAGTATGTAATATGGCCTATCAAGGTGCGAAAGTCATTCACCCTAGGGCAGTTGAGATTGCCATGCAAACAAAAGTACCGATACGAATTCGTTCAACATATTCAGACAATCCAGGTACTTTAGTTACTTCGATGTCTCGTGAGAATATGGTCAAAGACCGTATGGTGACTGGAATTGCTCATGTTTCAAGTGTCACTCAAATAAAAGTTTTTGCCAAAAAAGATCAATATAATCTGCAGGCAGAGGTTTTTAAAGCAATGGCCAATGAAAAAATCAGTGTTGATTTTATCAATATATCTCCCAATCAAGTAGTCTATACCGTTACAGAAGAAATGACAGAGAAGGCCATTTCTGTTCTCCGCTCGCTTGGACATGAGCCTGCTGTTGAAAGGAATTGTGCAAAAGTGTCTGTTGTCGGTGCAGGTATGGCAGGAGTCCCTGGTGTTACATCTAAAATTGTAGGTGCTTTGTCTGAGAATGGCATTCGTATATTACAATCTGCAGATAGTCATACAACCATTTGGGTTCTAATCAAAGAAGTTGATTTATCTACAGCTGTTAATGCCTTGCATGATGTGTTTGAGTTGGATAAAGAAAATTAGCCGGTAGGATCTGCTCCTAATCGCTAATTTGGAAGGAGTGGTTGGATGGTACGCTTTGGTCGAGTGTCTACGGCAATGGTAACCCCGTTTGATAGCAAAGGTCATATTGATTTTCCGAAAACAACTCAACTAATTAATTATTTAATTGCTAATGGTACGGAATCACTTGTTGTATCCGGAACAACTGGAGAATCACCCACATTATCTAAAGAAGAAAAGTTAGCATTATTTGAACATGTTGTCAAAGTAGTCGATAATCGGGTATCTGTCATTGCGGGTACTGGCAACTATAACACTTATGAGACGATTGAATTGACAAAAAAGGCAGAAAAAATTGGTGTTGACGGCATCATGCTTGTGGCACCATATTATAACAAACCGAACCAAGAGGGATTGTATCAGCACTTTAAGTCTGTAGCGGAAAGCACTTTACTTCCTGTCCTGTTATATAATATCCCTGGCAGATCTGTTATCAATATTGAACCGGAAACAATTATAAGGCTCTCAAAAATCAGTAATATTGTTGCTGTCAAAGAGGCCAGTGGTAATTTAAATAGCATGACCAAAATTATTGCCAATACAGATGATGATTTTCAGCTTTTCACCGGAGATGATGCTGTTACATTACCTGTGTTAGCAATTGGCGGAGATGGCGTTATTTCTGTTGCATCACATGTAATTGGAAATGAAATGCAGGAAATGATTTCGAAGTTTCTTCAAGGTGATATAAAAGGGGCTGCAAAGCTTCATCATCAGCTGCTGCCAATAATGGAAGGGTTATTTAAGGCTCCTAATCCTGTACCGGTGAAAACTGCTTTACAGTTAAAAGGGCTGGATGTTGGTACTGTTCGTCTCCCTCTCGTCCCGTTGACAGAAAAAGAAAGGGAACAGTTATCCCAGCTATTGCTTATTAAAAAATAATAATTATAAATGAAAACCAGCCACAGTTATCTTGGCTGGTTTTCATTTATATAAAATCATTTTCTCGAATAATGGTTGTTGTTTATTAGCTGCCGAGCAGGGTACATGGAGTGATAACCTACTTCGTAGTTGTAAAGGTTTTCTAATTTCAAGTATAATAAAGGTATCTGATTTCGATCGGCGTAATACAACATAGGAGGAAGCTTGTTTTGAAGAGAAAAGAAAATGAGAGTATTAAACTTATTGCAATTGGGGGAGTTGGCGAAATCGGCAAAAACATGTATATAGTTGAAGTAGATGAAGATATATTTGTCATTGATGCCGGTCTAATGTTTCCTGAAAATGAAATGCTCGGAATTGATATTGTAATCCCAGATTATAGTTATTTAGTGCAGAATAAAAGCAGAGTAAAAGGGATTTTTTTAACACATGGACATGAAGATCATATCGGTGCTTTATCTTATCTGTTACGTGAAATAAATGTCCCTGTTTACGGAACGAAGTTAACTCTAGCTTTTGCCGAAACGAAAATGTATGAACAGGATGCTCAGCAAAAGGCTCAATTTAGAGAAATTACATCTGATTCTATCCTTGAATTTGACTCGGCAACCATCACTTTTTTTAAAACGAATCACAGTATCCCCGATTCAGTTGCTATTTGTGTTCATACATCTGCGGGAATCATCGTACATACGGGTGATTTTAAGTTTGATCAATCGGCTAGTGACTTATATAAACCTGAAATTGGAAAAATGGTGCAAATTGGAGAAAAGGGCGTTCTGTGTTTATTATCTGACAGTACAGATGCTGAAAAGCCTGGTTATACTCCTTCTGAAGCAGTAGTGGCCCGGGAAATGAATGATGCCTTTTATAATGCAAGAGGAAGAATTATTGCAGCTTGCTTTGCTTCTGATTTAAATCGAATTCAGCATATTTTTGACGCAGCATATGAAAGCAGAAGAAAAGTGGCTATTGTTGGAAAAAACTTACAGCGTATATTTGATATGGTCATTAAACTTGAGTATTTACAAATTCATAATGAAATTATTATTCCTGTTTCAGAGATTCGAAACTATCCAGATGATGAGATTGTTATCTTAACAACCGGACGCCAAGGGGAACCAATTGAAGCGTTGCAGAAAATGGCCAAACAAATTCATAAACATGTCAATATTCAAAAAGGGGATACTGTTGTTTTTGCAGTTTCTGCCCTTCGTGGAAATGAGCTGTTTATTTCAAAAACGGTTGATATGTTATTCCGTGCAGGTGCTATTGTATTAGCTAGTAAAAATTCTTATCATACATCAAGTCATGGCAGTCAGGAAGAGTTGAAATTTATGATCAATATGATGAATCCGAAATTTTTCATCCCGGTTCATGGAGAGTTTAAGATGCTCAAAGCTCATGCAAAAGTAGCTAAGGAATGTGGCTTAACCGATGATCGTATTTATCTTCCTGAAAAAGGGGAAGTAATAGAGTTAATAGATGATCGAATCCGTCCTGCAGGCAGGGTACCTGCAGGTAATATTCTGATTGATGGCAGCGGAGTCGGGGATGTTGGAAATATCGTATTAAGAGACCGTAAGTTATTATCACAGGATGGGATTCTTATTGTTGTTGTTACGCTTAACAAAAAGGAAAAGAAAATCTCTTCTGGTCCAGAAATTATTTCAAGAGGGTTTGTCTATGTAAGAGAATCTGAAAAGCTCCTTGATGAGGCTTCAAAACGAGTACGCGATATAGTTGATCAAAGTATTTTAAGAGACTCCTTTGATTGGGCCGTAATCAAACAGGACATGCGTGATTGTTTAAACCAATTTTTATATGAAAAAACAAAACGCAGACCAATGATTCTGCCAATTATCATGGAAGTAAAATAGTATCTATATATTTTTATCAAATCATTGATAAGTTGTGAGGCTGATTAATTTTTAAATCGGCCTCATTTCCATTTGTTAAGACGAAAGTCTTTCCTTCCTTCATTGCTTTGACAAATTTCTCAAATAATGAATGTTATAGTAGATATTATAACTTAATACTAAACAAAGTCTTGGGGTGAAACAGATTGAATATCACAAAGGTAATGGAAAAATTAAAAGGGCGAGATCCGTCTATTCTTGGAAAAGCTGAATTACTAAAATATTCGGTGCTTCTCCCTCTTGTCGAGGTTGAAAATGAGACGCATATATTATTTGAAGTGAGATCAATGAATTTACGTCGACAGCCCGGTGAAATATGCTTCCCGGGTGGTAGAATAGATGAAAGTGATGCTGATCAGAGACAATGTGCGATTCGTGAAACATCAGAAGAATTAGGAATTGATGAATCATCTATAGAAGATATTATCCCATTAGATTTTATGTTAAATGCTTCAAGTAATATTATCTATCCATTTGTTGGCCGAATTACAAAACCAGAACAGATAAATCCGAATGCTTCAGAAGTTGGAGAAATTTTTACGGTGCCGCTATCGTTTTTTCGAGAAACAAAACCGGAAGTATATAAAATTTATTATCAGGTGATTCCTGAGGAAGGTTTTCCGCTTCACTTAATACCGGGTGGAGAGAATTACAAATGGACGCTCCGCCATTTAGACGAATATTTTTATCAGTATAAAGGAAAAGTGATTTGGGGATTGACGGCTCGAGTCTTACATCACTTCTTAGAATTGCTAGAAGTAAAGAATGCGAAATAAGCAATAATTAACATATGTTTGAATGAAAAATCTTTCCTCATCTCATACTATCTTTATCATGTCTTTGAAGGGAGAATAACAGATGGATAAGGAGTTCGTCCGAAATGATAATGGAAATGGGGATCAAGAACCAACAAAGGAAGAGAAACCTTCTGCGTTAATGGAAAAAATTCAACAGCTTGGACAAACCAATGTCCCTCAGCTTTCACAGGATTCAAAAATACACTGTCTGACAATCATTGGTCAAATAGAAGGTCATCTTCAGCTGCCGCCGCAAAATAAAACAACGAAGTATGAACACATCATACCGCAGCTTGTGGCTATTGAGCAAAATCCGAAAATAGAGGGTCTATTAATCATATTAAACACGGTAGGCGGGGATGTTGAAGCAGGACTTGCGATTTCTGAAATGCTTTCATCATTATCGAAACCAACTGTGTCGATTGTGCTGGGAGGAGGTCACTCGATTGGAGTTCCTATTGCTGTTTCATGCGATTATAGTTTTATAGCTGAAACTGCGACAATGACGATTCACCCAATACGATTAACAGGACTAGTGATTGGCGTTCCACAAACCTTTGAGTATTTAGACAAAATGCAGGATCGTGTGATTAGGTTTGTGACAAAACATTCTAAAATAAGTGAGAATCATTTTAAAGATTTAATGTTTGCTACTGGCAACTTAACGCGAGATATCGGAACAAATGTTATTGGAATAGATGCTGTCAACTCTGGGTTAATTGATGAGGTTGGAGGTATCGGACAAGCACTGAAAAAATTAAATGAATTAATTGAACTAAGAAATGAAGAGAATGAGAGGCTTGTGCAATGATACTCTATACAACAATGCCGCAAGAACTCGTATATCAAACACAGGAATCAGAGTATGCTAAACAAAAAGTCATTGATTTTGAAGGGATTCCTTTATTGGTTGAAATGAATGAAAATCATGATTATCGAGTCTTGCAGGTCATGAGCAGTGATCCAAGTCATTATATGGACAATCGTTTTTGTCCAGGAGCCATTTTATCCAACAAGAAATATTCTTGATTTTATTTTTTTGACAATATGGAATCCTATCATATACCAGTTGAGGAGATTTTTGCATGATTAGCATATGTGTTCGGTTACTTGATATGATATAATAAAACTACTACAATGAAGAGCAGCCCTTAGGCTGCTCTCTTCATTACTAAATCAATATCAGTAAGGTGATACGATGGTCAAAAGAAAAAGGCGACAATCAAGAAATAAAACTCATCTCAAACAAACCATTCAATTCGAATTAGTTGCCCTTTTATTAATTACCCTGTCGATTATTTCAATGGCTGATTTAGGGGCTGTCGGTCATGCGGTTGTACTATTTTACCGTTTTTTTATCGGCGAATGGTATGTAATTGGGCTTGTTGGTATGATTATCTATGGCGGATATTTAATGTGGAAAAGACAACGCCCCTTTCTTTTTTCAACAAAGCTTATCGGGATATATATTATCATTTTTGCTCTCTTATTATTAAGTCATATTACACTGTTTCAGCTCCTCTCAAATGGAGACAAGTTGGCAAGTCCCAGTGTAATTGCTAACACATGGGAATTATATTGGCTCGAAGTGCGCGGGGAAGCAAGTACAGCTGATCTTGGCGGTGGCATGGCAGGGGCTGTATTATTTGCACTTTTTCATTATTTATTTGATGAAGCTGGAACAAAGCTTCTTTCATTTGTCTTTATATTAATTGGATTTATCCTTGTGACAGGGAAAACATTTGGTGAAGCGGTTGGAAAAGTATTTACTTCGTTTGGGCGCTTTATGGGTAATCAATGGCTGTCCTTTAAAGATGATATGTTTAATTGGAAAGAGGATCAGCAAAAAAAGCGGGAAGAAAAACGTGCTCTTAGACAAGAGGGAAAAGGTAGGCAGTCAGAGGGAAAACGTAAGCGGTCAGAAGAAGATAAGGATGCAAATCCCATTATTCACACGGCTCTTGAGGAGCAAGTGGAAAGCGTCAGACCGGAACCGATTATTTCTAGTTTTGCAGAACGTGCTTATCAGCAAACTGAGAAACCTGAATTAGAAAAGGTAGAGGCGACCGAAACAGTAATAGAGGAAGATACACCTCCGATTACATTTAACGAAGTAACAGAAGTTGAAAATGTAGATTATAAATTGCCACCAATTGACCTTTTAAATCAGCCTAAGCACACCGACCAAAGTGGGGAATATACTTTAATTCAGGAAAATGCGGCTAAGCTTGAGCGTACTTTCCAAAGCTTTGGTGTAAAAGCATCGGTTACACAGGTACATCTTGGACCTGCGGTTACAAAATATGAAGTACATCCGGATGTAGGGGTAAAGGTAAGTAAAATTGTTAGTTTAACAGATGATCTTGCACTAGCTTTAGCGGCAAAAGATATTCGAATGGAAGCACCAATACCAGGAAAGTCAGCGATTGGCATTGAAGTTCCAAATACAGAGATTGCAATGGTTTCATTACGTGAAGTTTTAGAGTCAAAGCAAAATAATAAACCAGAATCCAAGCTGATGATTGGCTTGGGCCGTGATATAACGGGCGAAGCCGTTTTGGCAGAGCTGAATAAAATGCCTCATTTACTTGTTGCTGGTGCGACAGGGAGCGGGAAAAGTGTTTGTATCAATGGGATTATTACCAGTATACTTATGAGGGCAAAACCACATGAGGTCAAGCTGATGATGGTTGATCCGAAAATGGTTGAACTAAATGTCTATAACGGAATCCCTCATTTGCTGGCTCCTGTTGTGACAAATCCGAAAAAAGCTTCACAGGCACTGCAAAAAGTTGTAAACGAAATGGAGCGAAGATATGATCTTTTCTCTCATAGCGGTACAAGAAATATCGAGGGGTATAATGAGCATATAAGACGTCATAATGTTGAAGAAGAAGGTCAGCAGCCGCTTTTGCCGTATATTGTAGTTATTGTTGACGAGCTTGCTGATTTAATGATGGTTGCTTCCTCGGACGTAGAGGATTCCATTACAAGACTTGCTCAAATGGCGCGAGCAGCAGGTATTCATCTCATTATTGCTACACAGCGTCCTTCTGTTGATGTTATTACGGGTGTCATTAAAGCAAATATTCCATCAAGAATCGCGTTTGCTGTTTCATCTGCAACAGACTCGAGGACCATTCTTGATATGGGAGGAGCAGAGAAGCTATTAGGTCGAGGGGATATGTTGTTTTTCCCTGTCGGTGCATCAAAGCCCGTACGTGTTCAAGGTGCCTTTCTGTCTGATGAAGAAGTAGAAGAGGTAGTGGATTTTGTCATTGATCAGCAAAAGGCCCAGTACCAAGAGGATATGATACCTGATGATATACCGAATAACCGATCAGAAGTGGAAGATGAGTTATATGGTGAGGCAGTTGATTTAGTTTTAGAAATGCAGACTGCGTCAGTTTCGATGCTGCAGCGGAGATTTCGGATTGGGTATACAAGAGCAGCAAGATTGATAGATGAGATGGAAGCACGCGGAATCGTCGGTCCATATGAAGGCAGTAAGCCTCGGTCGGTACTGATGTCTAAACCTTCATCTGAAGATATTATATAAAAAAGTGCAGACTGACTTGCTGCACTTTTTTTATATAATAGAAAATGTTAAACTGCCCGTTTGTTTCCCCAAATATACGTATGCAATTGCGGCAGTACCTTTACATCCTTTAAGCTGTCATCGAACATAACCTTATTAATAAGCCATTCGTATTTCTGCAGCAGTTTTTCTAGAAGCTGATTATCATCTGATGTTTTGGAATCATCATTACCAATCTGAAAAAAGAAAGGAATAGCAGGATAGCGGAAATGCACTTTTTTGGCATATTGATAATCTTCATCGTTAAATATAACAACCTTTAATGATATATTTTGTTTTCTTTCACTTTGTTCCAAGTTGCCGATAATAGTGTCCAATCGATCAAAATCAGTAGTCATACCAGAACTTGGCGGCTTTGGTGAGAGAGTTAGTTCATCTATCTTATAAAACCATTCTTGCCAAAGGCTGCCCTGTGTTTCTAAACAAATCTTGATTTGATTCTTCTGTAAAATGTTAATGAAAGTACTAATGTTTTTTAATAAAGCAGGGTTTCCTCCTGAAATGGTAACAAAAGAAAAACCATCCCCACCTAATGCTTTTAGTTCTTCCCAAATTTCATTTGCGCTCATTTGTCGAATATCTTCTTTACCTGTTCCATCCCAAGTAAAAGAAGAATCACACCAGGCACAGGAATAATCACAGCCGGCAGTTCTGACAAACATTGTTTTTTGACCAATGACCATTCCTTCTCCTTGAATAGTGGGTCCAAAAATTTCCAGAACAGGGATTTTACTCATTTTCCATCCACTCCCTTCTTGCCTCTGCATAGGAGGTGGGTGTTTCATATAAGCGGACAAATTCTACCCTTGCGCCTGAGTAGAGTTGTTGCCGATTTTCCTTTTGCAGTGCCTCTGTCATTTTTTCATAAATCCAAACGACGATATTTTCCGCTGTTGTGTTCATTAGCGGCAGTGTTTCATTTAAGTAGCGGTGGTCTAAGTGGATTTCAATCTCTGATTTCCAAATTTCTTTAATATCACCAAAATCAATTAAGATTCCTCTTTCATCAACAAACCCGCTTATCCCAAAAATGACTTTATATGTATGTCCGTGCAGGTTCTTGCATTTTCCCTCATACTGATGAAGATGATGGGCAGCATCAAAGGTAAACTCCTTGCTGACAAGAACACGTTTCGTATGATACTTTAATTGCTGGCTCTTGATATCAATGTCCATTTTTTGCAGTTTATCAACAATTCGAAAACCATACATGTCTACAAATCCCTTCTAACATTTAAATATTCTTCAAGTCCCTTTCTTCTTAGCTTGCAGGCAGGGCATTCCCCGCAGCCATCAGCCATTATTCCGTTATAGCAGGTTAAAGTGTTTTCACGGATAAAATCGAAAGCATCTAATTCATCAGCCAGCTCCCATGTTTCCGCTTTATTCAGCCACATCAGTGGTGTATGAATGACAAAAGATTTATCCATTGATAGGTTTAAGCTGACATTTAAGGCTTTAATGAATGAATCCCGGCAATCTGGATAACCGCTAAAATCTGTCTCGCACACGCCTGTAATGATATGTCTGGCACCGATTTGATAAGCAAGGACCCCCGCAAAAGATAAGAATAGCAAATTTCTTCCCGGCACAAATGTTGAAGGTAAGCCTCCGCTCTTGTTTTCTTCTATCTCTATTTCATTTCTTGTTAAAGCGTTTGGCGCTAATTGATTTAAAAGGCTCATATCTAGAATATGATGTTTAATCCCTAGTGTAGAAGCAATATTTTTAGCACAATCAATTTCAGCTGAATGTCTCTGGTTATAGTGAAACGTTACGGCTTCTACTTCTGCAAAATTCTTAATGGCCCAAAATAAACAAGTTGTACTATCCTGTCCGCCGCTAAAAACGACCACCGCTTTTTCATTTTTCATTTCAGTTCTTCCTCTCATAACAAAATTTTTAGCTTAGCGATTATCAATTGTTTCAGGATATAAATCATGATTCATCAAGCGATAATCAGCCATTTTTTCAAATTTAGTGCCTGGTTTGCCGTAATTGCAGTACGGATCAATGGAAATACCGCCTCTTGGAGTGAATTTTCCCCATACTTCTATGTATCTTGGGTCCATAAGCTGGATTAAATCGTTCATAATGATATTCATACAATCTTCATGAAAATCGCCATGATTTCGAAAGCTAAATAAATAAAGCTTCAGTGACTTGCTTTCGACCATTTTCTGATTCGGAATATAACTGATGTAAATGGTTGCAAAGTCAGGTTGCCCGGTAATTGGGCACAGGCTTGTAAATTCCGGACAGTTAAATTTAACGAAATAATCACGGTTAGGATGTTTATTATCAAATACCTCTAATATTTCTGGTGCATATTGAAATGTATATTTTGTTCCTTGATTACCTAAGAGTGTCAGACCATCTAATTCACTTTCTTGTCTATTTGGCATAAAAAATAAGCCTCCCTATATGTTTTGTCTCATGTAGAAAGGCTCATAGCATCTATTATAACTTTGAAAAAAATAAAACCATATCCGCAGAGGGATATGGTTGATTGGAATCATCAAAGCCATAGTTTTTTATAGAGGGTGTCTGCTATGAACCTCTCCGATGGAAATCACCGATTAATACGAGTTAATAATCATTAATACTATAGTTTATCTATAGTGGGTTGTCAATATCATGATGCCTATTAAGAAAGGTTTTTTTCGATATACACTTGATTGTAAGAATTTAACAGATGTATAGTAAGAATATGTTAGTTTTTAGAGGAGATTATAGAAAATAACCGTTATAGTGTTTACATATGCTTAAGAATAAGCGGAATTTAAAGGAGGAACGTAGATGGGTGTATTGTCAGAAAAAAAAATAGATGTAAATGGGATGACGCTCCATATTACTCCCACTGAAAAATATAAAACCAATACCATAGTATTTAAAATGAAAGCCCCTTTAGAGAAGGAAAATGTCACAAAACGGGCATTACTTCCTCATGTATTACAAAGCAATTCAAAGAAGTTTCCAACTACCGCTCAGTTAAGATCCTATTTAGATGAACTGTATGGTGCGACGTTTCATGTGGATTTAGGTAAAAAGGGAGAATACCATGTCCTAAGTTTTTCAATGGAAATTGCCAATGAAAAATTTTTATCTGATTCAACACCTTTATTGGAAAAAGCATTTGAATTTTTGGCAGAAGTCATAACCAATCCGAATATAGATGGCCAGGCTTTTAATCAAACAACTGTAGATAATGAGAAGCGTTCTTTAAAACAACGGATACAATCTGTTTATGATGATAAAATGAAGTATTCTAATTTCAGGCTGATTCAGGAAATGTGTAAAGAGGAACCATATGCATTACATGTTCATGGACAACTTGATGATATTGATTCTATTACTGCAACTAGTTTACTTGAATATTATCAAAATGCACTAGCTGCAGATGAATTAGATTTGTATGTTGTCGGTGATGTGAATAGTGAGGAAGTAGAGAGACTAGTCACTCATTTGTTCCAATTCAAAGAGCGTACACCTAAAACAATTGATAGGAAGGGGTACAATGGTAAACCGGAGGCTAAGGAAATCCAGGAGGAGCAGGATGTAAAACAAGGAAAATTAAATATCGGGTTCCGTACGAATGTTTACTATGGCGATGAAGATTATTATGCATTGCAATTATTTAATGGTATTTTTGGCGGCTTTTCTCATTCAAAATTATTCATAAATGTCAGGGAAAAAGCGAGCCTTGCTTATTATGTTGCGAGCCGGTTAGAAAGTCATAAAGGGTTAATGCTTGTCATGTCAGGCATTGATAACAAAAATTATAATCAAGCGGTTACAATCATCAAAGAACAAATGAAAGCCATGACTGCAGGTGAGTTTACTGAAGAGGAAATCAATCAAACAAAAGCAGTGATTAAAAATCAGCTATTGGAAACCATTGATAATGCTAGAGGAATGGTAGAGATTTTATATCATAATGTAGTAGCTGATGAGAATATATCTCTTGATCACTGGATAGCTGCTATGGACCAAGTGACAAAGGATGAAATAATGAAAGTAGCAGGTAAGATTGAATTAGATACCATCTATTTTTTAACAGAGGGGGGCAAGCAGTAGAATGGAAAAAATTGAATTTAATCAACTCCAAGAGGAGCTTTTCCATGAAAAGCTTGATAATGGTTTAGAAGTATATATTCTGCCAAAAAAAGGTTTCAATAAAACCTATGCTACTTTTACAACAAAGTACGGTTCAATTGATAATCATTTTGTTCCACTTGGGAAAGAAGAATATATAAAAGTTCCAGACGGGATTGCTCACTTTTTAGAGCATAAGCTTTTTGAAAAAGAAGATGGTGATGTTTTTCAGCAATTTAGTAAACAGGGGGCTTCAGCAAACGCTTTCACCTCTTTCACAAGGACTGCCTATTTATTTTCAAGTACGTCTGATGTTGAGCTTAATCTTGAAACCTTAATGGATTTTGTTCAGGAGCCTTATTTTAGTGAAAAGACAGTTGAAAAGGAAAAAGGGATTATTGGTCAAGAAATAACGATGTATGATGATAATCCTGATTGGCGCTTGTACTATGGAGTTATTCAAAATATGTATCGAAACCATCCGGTTAAGATTGATATAGCTGGGACAGTGGAATCCATTTCACATATTACAAAAGATTTACTGTATGAATGTTATAACACTTTTTATCATCCGAGCAATATGCTTCTATTTGTCGTCGGCCCGGTTGAACCGGATAAAGTTATGAAGCAAATTAAAAATAACCAAAGTAAAAAGCAATATAACCATGTAGAGGAAATTAAACGACAGTTTGAAGAGGAGCCTGTTGAAGTTGCTGAGAAAAATCAAGTATTACAAATGAATGTTCAAACTTCAAAATGTCTTGTCGGTATAAAAGCACAGAAAATTAACCAGACTGGTGCAGAAATGTTAAAGCACGAACTGACATTAAATATGATGCTGGAGATTTTATTTGGAAAAAGCTCAGAAAACTATCATGTGTTATATTCAGCGGGCTTAATTGATGATTCTTTTTCATTCGACTACAGTCAGGAAAAGGGTTTTGGTTTTGCGATGGTCGGCGGCGATACAAACGATCCTGACCGTTTGGCTGAAAACTTGGAAAACATGCTGTTATCAGCTAAACAAGGAAATGTCTTTACGCCTGAAAATTTAGAACGGACAAAAAGGAAAAAAATTGGAACATTCCTGCGGGCTATTAATTCTCCAGAGTATATCGCTAATCAGTTTACCCGCTATGCTTTTAATGAGATGAACTTGTTTGAAGTTGTTCCAACGTTAGAAAGCATTACTGTTGATGAATTGAAAACAGCTGCAGTTAATTTTATTGATGAAGAAAGGATCACTGTTTGTCAAGTGGTTCCGAAAAAATAACGCCGCTTAGTCGGCGTTTTTTTGATACAATATTTTAAAAAGGTGAAAAACTGTTTGGGGAAGTGATTTTTGCATGAGGAAGTATGCTTTAGTAACCGGTTCAAGCGGCGGGATTGGACGTGCGGTAGCAAAGAAATTAGCAAAGGATGGCTATTCTCTCTATTTGCATTACCATCAAAATATACAATCAATTAGGGAACTTTTGGAGGAATTATCTGTTTATGAAGGAGAATACATCCCTATTCAAGCTGATTTGTCTGAACGGAATGGCTATAAAAAACTATCTGAAAATATATTTTCAATTGATTGTATTATTCATAACAGTGGAATTAGCCATTATGGATTATTTGTGGATACAGATTTAGACACTGTTGAAAATCTGCTGATGGTTCATGTAACTTCACCAATTATGTTAACAAAAGAGCTGCTTCCGAAAATGATTAGACAGCAGTCAGGTAATATATTATTCATCACGTCGATTTGGGGACAAACAGGGGCCGCTTGTGAAGCCATTTATTCCACCGTGAAAGGAGCACAAATCTCGTTAGTAAAATCTTTAAGTAAAGAACTAGCCTTAGGTGGGATACGCGTCAATGGTGTGGCGCCAGGTGCGGTAAATACGGCTATGCTGGAACATTTCAGCGAGGAGGATTTGGATATAATAAAAGGAGATATACCAATGGGACGTTTAGCTGAGCCGGAAGATATAGCAGAAAGTGTCTCTTTTTTACTATCTGAAAAAGCGGGATATATAACAGGACAGATAGTAAGTGTCAATGGAGGCTGGTATACATAAAAGGGATGTATTTAACCTAATAAATTGATGTATATTTTGAATCTTAATTATGCAAAATAAAAAGGTAATACCAACAAAGGAGGTTCAAAATCATGTCTATTTTAGAAAATTGGCATCAATGGAAAGATTTTTTAGGTGATCGTTTAAATCAAGCAGAGCAGCAAGGTATGGACAAAGAAACCATAAATGATCTTGCTTATCAGGTTGGAGACTATTTAGCTAAACAGGTAGATCCAAAAAACGAACAGGAAAGAGTACTGGCTGATTTATGGTCTGTTGCTTCTCCTGAGGAACAACATGCAATCGCAAGTATAATGGTTAAACTCGTTGAAAATAACGGAACAAATCAATCATAACCTAAGTGACCTAATACCCCTTATTTTAAATAGGCAGGAGAGGATATTGTGTTCAAAGGAACCAATATCCTTTTTTTATTTAGGGTATGTTAACGAATCATGTTAATCAATAAAGCTTTTGTTTAAAATATATTAAAATAATAATAGTCGGATTATTCGTTGAATATTTATACGGACCTATCAGTGCTGTTTTTGACGAATTTTGCTAAATTTATCGCATTTTTCTTTCATCTTCTATAGAAATCAGATATGATAGAGGTTGGGATTCAATGGACGGTCATTTATGATTGTTTTTTAAAGGGTTTATTGCTATCTTGCTTCCGAAACGGGTTGTCTTTTTTTTCGGTAATTGCAGCGGCCTATAGAAGGAGGAGGTTGTGGAATGGAGAAAGAAGAGTGGTATTTAGAATATGAAATCCAATCTAATAGACCTGGACTGCTAGGAGATATTGCCTCATTATTAGGAATGATGTCTATCAATATTGTTACAATAAATGGAGTTGAAGAAGGCAAACGCGGATTACTGATTTTAGCGAAAGATGATAAGCAAATTGAAAGACTTGAGTCTATTTTACATACAATGGATACAATAAAACTAATCAAGTTAAGAAAGCCAAAGCTTATGGACCGCCTTGCAGTTAGGCATGGTCGTTACATACAAAGAGATGTAGATGATAAAAAAACATTTCGCTTTGTTCGGGATGACCTCGGGATTTTAGTTGATTTTATGGCAGAATTATTTAAGCAGGAAGGTCATAAATTAATTGGAATTCGGGGAATGCCACGGGTTGGAAAAACTGAATCGATAGTCGCGTCAAGTGTTTGTGCTAACAAGCGATGGTTATTTGTTTCATCGACTTTATTAAAGCAAACAATCCGAAATCAATTAATTGAAGATGAATATAACAAAGATAACTTATTTATTATTGATGGAATCGTCTCTACTAGAAGAGCAAATGAAAGACATTGGCAATTAATTAGGGAGATAATGAGATTACCGGCAGTAAAAGTAATCGAGCATCCAGATATCTTTATTCAAAATACAGAGTATACACTCGATGATTTTGATTATATGATAGAGCTTCGTCATGATCCAGAAGAAGAAATTACATATGATATTGTGGAAAAGAACACTCTATTTTCTTCTGCGGAATTTGGAGAGTTTGACTTTTAGTTAGTTGGAAGGTGTTACAATTGACAGAATTAGGTAATCGCTTAAAGGAAGCACGTTTAGAAAAAGGTTTGAGTTTAGATGATTTACAGGAAGCGACGAAAATTCAAAAGCGTTACTTAGTTGGCATTGAAGAAGGCAACTATAGCGCAATGCCGGGAAAATTTTACGTACGGGCATTTATTAAGCAATATGCCGAAGCAGTTGGACTTGAACCGGAAGCGGTTTTCGAAGAATTTAATAATGAAATCCCGAGTATTTTAAGTGAGGATATTCCAGGACAGCTTTCCCGAGTCCAAACAAAAAAAACTATCTCAGAAAATGGCTCAAAGGTTTTAGATCTTCTGCCGAAAATTTTAATTGGGGTACTTGTCATAGGAGTCTTTGTTTTTATTTGGTATTTAGCACAAAAATATTCCGGTAATGACGGTGCGGAAACGGCTCCAAAAGAAAGTAAACAAGAAATTACATATGAGGAATCTGCGGATCTATCGAATGAAAGGAATGAAGATCAACAGAATCAGACTAATGAGAAAGAAAACGCAGAGGATACTCAACAAGAAAATGATAAAAATAAAGAAGAAGAAAAGGATAATCCTGTTCAACCTTCTCAGGAATTAAACGTTGTTGAAGCAAACGGTGATCAATCTATTTATGAGTTGACCAATACAGAAACATTTCAATTGAAAGTTGTTTCAACTGGCGAAACTTGGGTAAACATTAAAAATAATAAAGGATATTCCTTCTTCCAAGGTATGCTGAAAAAAGGTGAAACAGAAAGTCAAACCCTTGATATGTCACAGGAAACAGAAGTTGTTATTGTGGCTGGTAATTCAACAGCAACAGAAATTTTTATTAATGATCAAAAGTTAGAATATGCAGTAGCTCCTGCTGAAGTCGTTCGTCAAGATATTATTATTCGATATGTAAAAAATAATCAATAGTCATCATGTAAGGTGATGACTATTTTTTCTCGTAAGCTGAAGGTCAGCTCGCTCATTTGTTTTGGAGGGAAAGTTAATGAATTTGCCAAATAAGATTACAATATCACGTATTTTTTTAATCCCGATTTTTCTCATTATCATGGTTGTTCCTTTTTCATGGGGAGAGATTTCTTTGCTCGGCACAACCATGCCAGTCACTCATTTTGTTGGGGCTTTAATTTTTATTATCGCTTCTACAACAGATTGGATTGATGGACATTATGCACGTAAATACAATATGGTTACTAATTTAGGGAAATTTCTTGATCCACTTGCAGACAAACTCTTGGTATCTGCAGCTCTGATTGTTTTGGTCGAACTTCACCTGGCTCCATCGTGGATTGTCATTATTATTATTAGCCGAGAATTTGCGGTTACCGGTCTGCGTCTTGTATTAGCCGGAGAAGGGGAAGTTGTTGCTGCTAATATGCTGGGGAAAATTAAAACTTGGACACAGATTGTTGCCATTTCTGCTCTCTTACTGCATAACATACTATTTGAAATGATTGCGATTCCTTTTGATATGATTGCCCTCTGGGTGGCCTTATTCTTCACTGTTTGGTCGGGATGGGATTATTTTATTAAAAATAAAGAACCATTTATTAATTCTAAATAATAAAAGATGCGGAGACGGCTAGACTATTTAAGGAACACAGACGAAAATCGCCGCTTTAAGTGGTAATGTCTGTATGACCCGCATGCTGCGGGTCTCCGTCAGAGCTGAATATTAAAGGGGTTTTTTATATGCATGCCGAAATCATTGCGGTTGGTTCGGAGTTATTATTGGGCCAAATAGTTAATACGAATGCTCAGTTTATGTCAAAAGTACTTGCGGATATGGGTATTAACGTATTTTTTCATACAGTAGTAGGTGATAATGCTGCTAGGTTAAAGGCTGCGATTGAGATAGCTGAAAACCGTGCGGATATGATTATTTTTTCAGGTGGACTAGGACCGACAAAAGATGATTTAACAAAAGAAACGATTGCAGCCCATTTAAATCGGAAGTTAATTACAGATGTGAGGGCTATGGAATCCATAGAGGCTTATTTTAATCGGGTTGGACGTACCATGTCTGAAAATAATCGAAAACAAGCTTTGGTTATTGAAGGTTCTGAAGTGTTGCCGAATGACCATGGGATGGCTCCGGGAATGATTATCCCAGTGAAAAATCATATTTATATGTTATTTCCTGGTCCGCCAAAAGAAATGGAGCCGATGTTTTTAACCTATGCTCGTCCGAGTATTATGAATAAGCTCCAAGTTCAGGAAAAGATTATTTCCCGAGTGCTGCGTTTTTTTGGAATTGGTGAATCGCAGCTCGAAACAGAGATTGATGATTTGATTGTAGGGCAAACCAACCCAACAATTGCCCCGCTTGCCGGAGATGGTGAAGTGACACTCAGGATAACTGCCAAACATCAATCGGAAGGAGCTGCCAAGGAATTAATAGATTATACAGAAAGACTAATCCTCAACAGGGTCGGAGAATATTTCTATGGGTATGATGAAACATCTCTTATGAGTGAGCTATCAAAGCTTTTAAAAGAAAAACAGTTGACGATAGCCGCAGCTGAAAGTCTAACTGGAGGCATGTTTGAGAAAGAATTAACATCAATACCGGGTGCAGGGTCACTGCTTATGGGCGGAGTTGTTTGTTATCATCCGAAAGTGAAGCAGAACGTATTACATGTGAAGGAAGAAACCATTGCTCAACATGGAGTAGTAAGTGCCGAATGTGCAAAAGAACTTGCGGAAAATGTAGCCTCATTGATGCATGCAGATATTGGTATTAGTTTTACAGGGGTTGCTGGTCCCGAAGAATTAGAAGGAAAACCGGCAGGTACGGTATTTATTGGAATTAAAATTAAAGATCAGCCGACCAAGGTGGAAGAATTAAAGTTGGGCGGCAACCGGACATCCATCCGTATTCGTACGGTTCAACATGGATGTAATTATCTATTAAAAAGTATTTAATTTTTTGAATTAGAATAACTATTACGAGACTCCTTTATTTAATTGAAAGGAGTCTTTGTATTTAACTATACATGACAGAGTTGAAAGTAATTATTTCAAAATTAAGATTCCTGTTAATATCTTCATTTTCACTGTATTAATATAGCTGAAAATGGACAAATCAGTCATAAACTGAAGTGTTTTCTAAGAATTATAGCTTAGAAAAATAACGAATAAACGTTCGATATTTTGATGGACAAAAGTGAAAAAACAAGATATAGTTAAGATAGATTTTGAGATGAGACAGCCGATAGCAATTGGCTTTAGATAGGTTTTTTACTAAAAGGAGGAAATAATAGTGAGTGATCGTCAAGCAGCCCTTGAACAGGCGTTAAAGCAAATAGAAAAACAATTTGGTAAAGGCTCCATTATGAAGCTGGGAGAACAAACAGACAAAAAAATATCAACTTGTCCGAGCGGCTCTTTGGCTCTTGATGCAGCTCTTGGGGTAGGAGGATATCCGCGAGGCCGGATTATTGAAGTGTATGGTCCGGAAAGTTCTGGTAAAACGACAGTTGCTCTGCATGCAATTGCAGAGGCACAGGCGAAAGGCGGACAGGCAGCTTTTATTGATGCAGAGCACGCGCTTGATCCGATTTATGCACAAAAATTAGGAGTTAATATCGATGAGCTGTTGTTATCGCAGCCGGATACAGGAGAACAAGCATTAGAGATAGCTGAAGCGCTTGTGAGAAGCGGTGCTGTTGATATTATTGTTATTGACTCAGTTGCTGCTCTTGTACCAAAAGCAGAAATTGAAGGGGAAATGGGAGACTCTCACATGGGGCTTCAAGCGCGCTTGATGTCTCAAGCTCTTCGTAAGCTTTCTGGAGCTATTAATAAATCAAAGACCATTGCTATTTTTATTAACCAGGTGCGAGAAAAAATTGGTGTTATGTTTGGAAACCCTGAGACAACTCCCGGCGGACGTGCATTAAAGTTCTATTCTTCTGTGCGTATTGAGGTTCGTCGTGCTGAGGCTATTAAACAGGGAAATGATATTGTTGGAAATAGAACAAAAATTAAAATTGTCAAAAATAAAGTGGCTCCGCCATTCCGTACGGCTGAAGTAGATATCATGTATGGTGAAGGGATTTCAAAAGAGGGTGAAATCATCGATATCGGTTCAGATTTGGATATCGTTCAAAAGAGCGGGTCCTGGTATTCCTATAATGATGAGCGTCTTGGTCAGGGAAGGGAAAATGCAAAGCAGTTTATCAAGGAAAATTCGGCTCTTGCGCTGGAAATCCAACAGAAAATTCGGGACCATTACGGCCTTGATGGTGATGCGGTTGTTATGCCAGAATCCGAAATACCCGAGCAGGATGAACTTGATTTTATTGAGTAATTGTTTAAAAAAGCAAAGTCTGAAATGACTTTGCTTTTTTTAAATGTGTTTTATATTGTACGATGTGTAAAATTAGCAAAAGCTGTAAGGACAATCACTTGACATTGAAAATACTCACCTTTACAATTATATATGTATATTTTACTTTTCTATGAGTATTAAAAGCCATTGAGCTGTATATTGAATTCTGAACAATGTACAAGTCGACACTTTAGAAACGTAACTCAAAACAAGTTCATAGCAGAAGGAGGTGAAATGATGGACCTATTAGCTGCAATCATCTCCATTTTGCTTGGCCTTATCGTCGGTGTAGTTGTTGGCTATTTTGTTCGTAAATCCATTGCTGAAGCAAAGATTGCAGGAGCACGAAATGCAGCAGAACAAATAGTAGAAGATGCGAAACGTGATGCGGATTCTTTAAAGAAAGAAGCCATGCTGGAAGCGAAGGACGAAATTCATAAGCTTCGTAATGAAGCGGAGCGTGAGATTCGTGAGCGAAGGAATGAACTGCAAAAACAAGAAAATCGTTTACTGCAAAAAGAGGAAAATCTTGACCGTAAAGACGAAACGTTGGAAAAACGTGAAGCACTTTTAGAGAAAAGAGATGATTCTCTTAACAAAAGACAACAGCATATTGAAGAGATGGAAAGCAAAGTGGACGAGATCGTAAAAACACAACAATCAGAGTTGGAACGAATCTCGGGCTTAACTCGTGAAGAGGCAAGGGCCATCATTTTAGAGCGAGTCGAACATGAATTAAAACACGATGTCGCTGTAATGATAAAAGAAAGCGAGATAAGAGCAAAAGAGGAATCTGACAAGAAGGCAAAAGAAGTCTTGTCACTGGCTATCCAACGATGCGCAGCTGATCATGTTGCAGAAACAACTGTATCAGTTGTAAATCTTCCAAATGACGAGATGAAGGGTCGTATTATCGGTAGGGAAGGACGTAACATTCGGACATTAGAAACCTTGACTGGTATAGATCTTATTATTGACGATACACCGGAAGCAGTTATTCTTTCCGGGTTTGATCCAATTCGACGGGAGACTGCTCGCTTAGCGCTTGAAAAGCTAGTTCAGGATGGCAGAATTCATCCGGCGCGTATTGAAGAAATGGTTGATAAAGCGCGGCGAGAAGTTGATGAACATATTCGTGAAATTGGAGAACAAACAACATTTGAAGTCGGTGTACATGGTCTGCATCCTGACCTCATAAAAATTCTTGGCCGCTTGAAGTTCCGAACAAGTTATGGCCAGAATGTGTTAAAGCATTCAATAGAAGTTGCGCAGCTTACTGGAATACTTGCAGCAGAGCTTGGTGAAGATGAAACATTAGCACGTCGCTCAGGTTTGCTCCATGATATCGGTAAAGCAATTGACCATGAGGTGGAAGGCAGTCATGTTGAAATTGGGGTTGAATTGGCAACTAAATATAAAGAACACCCTGTTGTTATTAACAGTATTGCATCCCATCATGGTGATACAGAGCCAACTTCGATTATTGCTGTCCTCGTTGCAGCTGCTGATGCCTTATCTGCAGCCCGGCCTGGAGCAAGAAGAGAGACACTTGAGAACTACATTCGCCGTCTAGAGAAGTTAGAAGAAATCTCTGAATCATTTGATGGTGTTGAAAAGTCTTTTGCAATTCAAGCTGGCCGAGAAGTGCGGATTTCAGTAAAACCAGAACAAATTGACGATTTAGAAGCACATCGTCTTGCCCGTGACATTCGTAAAAAGATTGAGGATGAACTTGATTATCCTGGTCATATTAAAGTCACGGTTATTCGCGAAACAAGAGCGGTTGAATATGCAAAATAAAAGCGGTGTTTTTACACCGCTTTTATTTTATGTAGACAACGATTTTTTTATGAACATTAAACTAAAAGAAGAAAGGTTTTAATATGAATATTTTATTTATTGGAGATGTTGTAGGCTCTTTAGGACGTGATATGGTAAACGAATATTTACCTAAACTAAAAGACAAATATCGTCCCCATATAACGATAATTAACGGTGAGAATGCGGCTGGAGGAAAGGGAATAACAGAAAAGATTTATCGCGGTTTTCTAGAAGCCGGTGCCCAGGTTGTGACCTTAGGGAACCATACATGGGATAATCGTGAAGTCTTTGAATTTATTGACGAGGCGAAGTATCTTGTCAGACCTGGTAATTTTCCAGAAAATAATCCGGGCAAAGGGATTGCTTATGTAAAAATGAATACCGATGAGATAGCTGTCATCAACTTGCAGGGAAGAACCTTTTTGCCTCCGAATGATTGCCCATTTCAAAAAGCAGATCAATTGATTAAAGAGGCAAAACAGAGAACACCAATCATTTTTGTTGATTTTCATGCAGAAGCTACAAGTGAAAAACAAGCGATGGGCTGGTATTTGGATGGCAGAGTTTCAGCTGTCATTGGGACACACACTCATGTTCAAACGGCCGATAATCGAATTCTCCCAAAAGGGACTGCCTATTTGTCAGATGTGGGGATGACTGGGCCATATGACGGGATATTAGGAATGGATAGGGATGTTGTAATCAAAAGATTTTTAACAAGTATGCCGGCACGTTTTGAGGTTCCAAAAACAGGCCGTACACAACTAAGTGCTGTATCTATTGAAATTGATAAAAAAACTGGCATCGCCAAAAAAATAGAACGTATTTTAATCAATGAGGATCACCCGTTTTATTCATAAAGCTTTGTGCATTAACATGGTTGATTTTTGACTCATCAACATGATTTGTTCACATAGCCCATTCATAAAGTTGAAACTTGAAACATACAATTTACCGTCCCCTTTTTTAAAGCGTGGCGGAAATGGTATGTTTTATTTTTTATCTTGAATCCTGCACTGCTTTTTTCGACCAAGCCGGAATAACTGATTTGTTTCCTGAATATAGTAGCATTGGAATGATATAACCTGAATTGTTCGTTTCACGAACATATGGGAGGGACCAAACAAGGAGGAGCTAGGAATGGAAATATTAAAAGTTTCAGCAAAGTCTAATCCTAATTCTGTAGCTGGTGCGCTTGCTGGGGTTCTGCGTGAAAGAGGTGGAGCAGAAATTCAAGCAATAGGTGCGGGTGCATTGAATCAAGCGGTTAAAGCTGTAGCCATTGCAAGAGGATTTGTCGCACCTAGCGGGGTTGATTTGATTTGTATCCCAGCCTTCACCGATATATTGATTGATGGTGAAGAAAGAACTGCGATCAAGTTGATAATTGAACCAAGATAAAGCAGCATGAATATTAAGTAGAACCTGTTTGCGATGCAAACAGGTTTTTCAATTTAGTTTATATTATAAATTCGCGAATATCGTTACAATCAAATGTTATATAAATATAATATTTGATTTGCTTAATTTTATATATGCTGTAAATATAGGGGTTGATATAATAGAAGTATGAAATCGTTTTACAATGTATAAAATAAGTTGTCGTAATCAGCGATATTATGCCTTGTTTCGATAATTTAATATAATATTTTTTAATCTTTGAAAAAATATTCATATTTTCGTCAAAATTTCGTCGGAAAAGGTTGCTTTTTTTATGTTATAGGTCTAGAATTGAAATCGTTTAGTACTATTCGATTTTCCAAATATAATGAAAATTCCTAGAAAATAATTTAGTCAGGCATTTTCTTAGAGAATTTAATCGACTGGTGCTATACTATTATGTACATAGTGACATAATTTTTTACGTATCCAAAGGGGTGGAATTATGGTTAATCAGCTTTCATGGAAGGTTGGCGGGCAGCAAGGTGAAGGAATCGAAAGTACAGGAGAAATTTTCTCTATTGCATTAAACCGATTAGGTTATTATTTATATGGATATCGCCACTTTTCATCGCGAATTAAAGGTGGTCATACAAATAACAAAATTCGAGTAAGCACGACAGAAGTTCGCACTATTTCTGATGATCTTGATATTTTAGTAGCTTTTGATCAGGAAACAATTGATGTAAACTATAAGGAATTGCATGATAAAGGTATCATGATTGCAGATTCTAAGATAAATCCAAAGAAACCGGATGATACAAAAGCATCATTGTATGCGGTTCCATTTACAGATATTGCTACTGACTTGGGCACTTCATTAATGAAGAACATGGTTGCTGTAGGGGCAACATGTGCAGTCCTAAATCTAAATATTAATGTATTTGAAGACGTAGTTCAAGAGATTTTTGGTAAAAAGGGTCAGCAGGTTGTTGCTAAAAATATGGAAGCAATTAAAGCTGGATATGATTACTTGAAAAATCAATTAACAGATGAATCTGAAATAATGGAATTAGCTGAAGCTGATGGTCAAAATAGATTATTTATGATTGGAAATGATGCGATTGCATTAGGTGCACTTGCAGGCGGCTGTCGCTTTATGGCTGCATACCCAATTACACCAGCATCAGAAATAATGGAATACTTAATTAAAGAATTACCTCCTCTTGGCGGAGCAGTTATTCAAACAGAGGATGAGATTGCAGCTGTTACAATGGCAATCGGTGGAAACTACGGTGGTGTGCGTACCCTTACAGCATCTTCCGGTCCTGGGTTGTCACTAAAAATGGAAGCAATTGGTTTATCTGGTATTACAGAAACACCTCTTGTAATCGTTGATACTCAACGTGGCGGTCCATCAACTGGTATGCCAACGAAACAAGAGCAATCAGATTTAATGGCAATGATTTATGGAACACATGGTGAGATTCCTAAAATCGTTTTAGCTCCAAGTACTGTTCAGGAAGCATTTTATGATACAGCTGAAGCTTTCAACTTAGCAGAAGAATATCAGTGCCCTGTAATTGTCTTATCGGATTTGCAATTATCATTAGGTAAACAAACGGTTGAACCTCTTGATTTTAATAAAATTGAAATTCGACGTGGTAAATTGATTACTGAGGATTTACCAGATCAGGGTGGTTATTTCAAGCGTTATGAAGTAACTGAGGACGGAGTTTCTCCACGTGTAATTCCTGGAGTGAAAAATGGAATTCACCATGTTACTGGTGTAGAACACGATGAAACAGGTAAGCCTTCTGAAGCAGCACTAAACCGTAATCTTCAAATGGATAAGCGCTTTAGAAAAGTTGAAAACATTAAATTTAATACTCCTGTATATAAAAATTGCCCGCATGATGAAGCTGATTTGTTATTAATTGGTTTTAACTCAACACGTGGAGCAATTGAAGAAGCAGTATTACGTCTAGAAGAAGAGGGCATTAAAGCGAATCATGCTCATATTCGCTTAATTCATCCATTCCCAACAGACGAATTGTTACCATTAATAAAAAATGCTAAAAAAGTAGCTGTTATAGAGAATAATGCAACAGGTCAATTGGCAAATATTATTAAGATGAATGTTGGATACGCTGACAAAATTAAAAAAGTATTAAAATATGATGGAAACCCATATAAACCATATGAAGTTTATACGAAATGCAAAAATATTCACGAAGAGCAAGGAGTTGTTCTAAATGGCAACATTTAAGGATTTTAGAAATAATGTGAAACCAAACTGGTGTCCTGGATGCGGAGACTTTTCCGTACAGGCTGCCATTCAGAGAGCAGCAGCAAATGTTGGTTTAGAACCGGAAAATTTAGCCGTAATCTCCGGAATTGGCTGTTCAGGACGTATTTCTGGATATATTAACTCATATGGTGTACACGGCATTCATGGTCGTTCGTTGCCAATCGCACAAGGTGTTAAAATGGCAAACCGTGATTTAACAGTCATTGCTTCCGGCGGTGATGGAGACGGTTTTGCAATTGGTATGGGTCATACCATTCATGCAATCAGAAGAAATATTGACATTACTTACATTGTTATGGATAACCAAATTTATGGTTTAACAAAAGGGCAAACTTCCCCTCGTTCGCAAACAGGGTTTAAAACAAAATCAACTCCAAAAGGTTCAATTGAACAAGCAATTGCACCAATGGAAATGGCTTTAACAGCAGGGGCAACATTTGTTGCACAAAGTTTCTCTACTGATTTAAAGGATTTAACTGCACTAATCGAAGCAGGAATCAATCATAAAGGGTTTTCATTAATTAATGTCTTCAGTCCATGTGTAACTTACAATAAGATTAACACATATGATTGGTTTAAAGAGAACTTAACGAAATTAAGCGATATCGAAGGATATGATACGTCAAATCGTGAAGCTGCAATGCAAACATTGATGGAGCATAACGGTCTTGTAACTGGATTAATCTATCAAAACACAGAGCGTAAGTCATATCAAGAACTATTACATGGTTATTCTGAACAACCGCTCACAAAAATGAATTTAGATTTAGAGAGTGGATACTTTGATAAACTAGTAGCAGAATTTAAGTAATTAATGAAAGACAAAAGAGCAAGTGATTTATATCAATAAATCACTTGCTTATTTTGTTAATACAAACATTATTTTGTCAAACAGGTAATAATCTATCGGCATTTTCTAGTCAGGAAAACAGTATGTCTATTGTGTTCATTCATTTAAGGCATTATACTATTATAATGTGCATTACTCTATCTATTTATGTAATGATAGCGAAAGGAGAAAAAATAAATGAATGAAAAGCAACGATTAGAAGGTCAGCAAGTAGTTACGGTAAATCCTTCGGACAAAAAATCCGCCAAGGATTACAGTAAATACTTTGAAACAGTTATTACGGCACCATCCTTAAAAGATGCAAAAAAACGTGGAAAAGAGGACGTTCAATACCACAAGGATTTTGAAATTGCTGAAGAATTTAAAGGGCTGGGTCAAGGTCGGAAATTCTATATCCGTACATACGGATGTCAAATGAATGAGCATGATACTGAAGTTATGTCTGGTATTTTCCTTGCCCTTGGTTATGAACCTACCGATACAGTTGAGGATGCAAATGTCATTTTATTAAATACTTGTGCTATTCGCGAAAATGCTGAAAACAAAGTATTTGGAGAACTTGGGCATCTGAAACACTTAAAATTGGAAAAACCAGACTTATTACTTGGTGTTTGCGGGTGTATGTCACAGGAAGAATCAGTTGTAAACAAAATTCTAAAAACATATCATCATGTCGATATGATTTTTGGAACCCATAATATTCACCGCTTGCCTAATATTTTAAAAGAGGCTTATTTGTCAAAAGAAATGATTGTTGAAGTTTGGTCTAAGGAAGGGGACGTCATTGAGAATCTTCCAAAGGTAAGACGAGGTAATATTAAAGCATGGGTTAATATTATGTATGGCTGCGATAAATTCTGTACGTACTGTATTGTTCCATTTACAAGAGGGAAAGAGAGAAGCCGTCGCCCAGAGGATGTTATTCAAGAAGTACGTCACCTTGCCGCACAAGGGTATCAGGAAATTACGCTGCTAGGTCAAAATGTAAATGCATATGGCAAGGACTTCACTGATATCAAATATGGTTTAGGCGACTTAATGGATGAAATAAGAAAAATTGATATTCCTAGAATACGTTTTACTACAAGTCATCCGCGTGATTTTGATGATCACCTTATTGAAGTATTGGCGAAGGGTGGAAATCTTGTTGAGCATATTCATCTGCCTGTCCAATCTGGTTCAACAGATGTACTAAAAATTATGGCCCGTAAGTATACTAGAGAGCAGTATTTAGAATTGGTAGGAAAAATTAAAGCTGCTATTCCAGATGTAGCTTTAACAACAGATATTATTGTCGGCTATCCAAATGAAACAGATGAACAATTTGAGGAAACATTATCACTATATCGTGAAGTTGGATATGAAGCTGCATATACGTTTATTTACTCTCCTCGTGAAGGGACACCGGCAGCGAAGATGGAGGATAATGTACCAATGGAAGTCAAAAAAGAACGTTTGCAGCGATTGAATGCTGTTGTAAATGAAATGTCAGCCGCCGCATTGAAGAAATATGAGGGCAAAATCGTGGAAGTTCTTGTTGAGGGAGAAAGTAAGAATAATCCGGACGTATTGGCTGGTTATACACGCAGAAACAAGCTTGTTAATTTTATAGCGCCAAAAACAGCCATTGGAAAAATAGTTAAGGTTAAAATAACAGATGCAAAAACATGGTCATTGAATGGAGAAATGGTGGAATAATTAGAACCAATCGAGGTGAAAATGTTGGGGAAATATACAAAAGATGAAATCGTTGCAAGAGCAAAGGATTTAGCTAAGATGATTGCTGAGACAGATGAGGTGGATTATTTTAAACGTGCTGAAGCGCAAATACATGCAAATGAAAAAGTGCGTAATAGTATTTCATCCATCAAGGCTTTACAAAAACAAGCAGTCAATTTCCAACATTATGGAAAAGTTGAAGCCTTGAGAAAGACCGAGGAAAAAATTGCTGCACTGGAGCAGGAATTAGATGAAATTCCAATCGTCTATGAATTTAAACAATCACAAGCTGATGTAAATGATTTATTACAGCTAGTTGCTACCACCATTTCTAACGCAGTAACAGATGAAGTTATTAAGGCGACGGGTGGTAATTTGCTAAGCGGAGAAACCGGAGCAGAAATACAAAATAAGAACTGTTCCCGTCATTAAAAATTATTATACTAAAAAGTCCGGATATTTATCCGGGCTTCTTTGCAATTCGACAAATGATGACCTTTCTGTAATCAATATTTTAGCGGAATCTAAAGAAATACCAGGCTTATAAACAAGTTGGAACCTTCTCTTTTCATAAGCATACAATGCACCATGCCTATATTTTTTATGATATTCATCAAAAAATAATCGCACACCAGCCTAATAACACGCATAGGATGAATTGAAAATGAATGAGGAGGTTTCGCTCGCAATGGGAGATTACAGAGAGATAATCACAAAAGCAGTCGTTGCAAAAGGACGTAAATGTACTCAGTCCAATCATACGATCTGCCCGTCACACCAGCCGTCAAGTATCCTTGGCTGTTGGATTATAAACCATACGTACGAGGCGAAAAAGGTAGGAAAAACGGTTGAAGTAAAGGGCTATTATGATATTAACGTTTGGTATTCTTTTAATAGAAATACAAAAACAGAAGTAGTAACTGAACGTGTCGAATATTGTGATGTCATCAAGTTAAAATACCGCGATCCTGATTGCCTGGATGATCAAGATGTTATCGCTAGAGTGGTGCAGCAGCCAAACTGTGTTGAATGTGTTATTTCGCCAAAAGGAGATAAAATCATTGTCCATGTTGAAAGAGAATTTATGGTTGAAGTAATTGGAGAAACAAAAGTATGTGTAGCTGTTTATCCGGATAAATATGATAATGATGATGATTGGTGCCTAGATGTAGAGGATGAGGATTTTGAAGATTTGGATCCTGACTTCTTACACGGAAAAAAAGATAAATAGCAGTTAACTAGGAAGACTTTACTTCCTAGTTTTTTCTTTGCTCAAACATAGATATGAATCATTGGAGCCACTCTTTAGAAAAACCTCCCATACGAGATTGATATCTTGTATGCTATAATTAAGTAATAGAAATTATTTTTGGTTATTGGAGGAAATGATGGTCGTTTATACGCCGATGATACAACAATATTTACAAGTAAAGGCAGACTATCAAGATGCCTTTTTATTTTTTCGACTTGGAGACTTTTACGAAATGTTCTTTGATGATGCCATTAAGGCATCGCAGGAATTAGAAATTACTTTAACTAGCCGTGAGGGCGGGGGAGAAGAACGTATTCCCATGTGCGGAGTCCCCTATCACTCAGCTTCTACCTATGTTGAGCAGCTTGTTGAACGTGGATATAAAGTGGCAATATGTGAACAAACAGAAGATCCTAAACAGGCAAAAGGTGTTGTCCGGCGCGAGGTTGTACAGCTGATTACACCGGGTACAATGATGGAAGGGAAAGGATTGCAGGAAAAGGATAACAACTATATTGCTACCATCAGTTATTTTTCTGATGGAACGTATGGGTTTGCCTATAATGATTTATCGACAGGAGAGAATAAGGTTACTATATTGAGCGCGTCTTTCGAAGAAGTAATTAATGAGCTAGCCATATTAGGAGCAAAAGAGCTAGTTGTAAACTCAAGCTTCGAAGGGGAATGGCAGAGGAAAATTCGTGAGCGATTACAAGTAACCATATCATTTGAAGATGATGAGGAAATCAAGGATAATTACCAGTCTCTGTTTCGTGATGTAACTGAGGAAAAGCTTCAAACTACCACAGCAAGACTCTTAAATTATCTGCATAGAACACAGAAAAGAAGTCTAGGCCATCTTCAGCCTGTTTCAAGCTATCAAATCTATCAATATATGAAGATTGATTATTTTTCAAAAAGAAATCTTGAACTCACTGAAACGATTCGCTCGAAAGGGAAAAAGGGATCCCTCCTTTGGCTCCTAGATGAAACGAAAACAGCCATGGGTGGACGGTTATTAAAACAGTGGATGGATCGACCATTGATTGATAAAGAGTCTATTCAAACACGTCTTTTTATGGTTGAAACCTTAATAAATGCTTATTTTGAACGACAGGAATTAAGAGAAAAACTTAAAGAAGTATATGATCTTGAACGTCTTGCTGGAAGAGTGGCATTCGGTAATGTAAGTGCTCGAGATCTTGTCCAATTAAGGAGATCTCTTGAACAAATTCCTATCATTCATAATCTTGTTGAGCAGCTTGGTAATGAAGTAAGCAGGCAACTAGCCGACCGGCTGGATGCCTGTGAAGAAATTACCGATTTGCTTGAAAAAGCAATTGTTGAAAATCCGCCATTGTCCGTAAAAGAGGGAAATATGATTCGAGATGGCTATAACGAGGAGCTTGACCGTTATCGTGATGCTACAAGAAATGGAAAGTCATGGATTGCTCAGCTTGAACGTGAAGAGCGGGAAAAAACAGGTATTAAATCATTAAAAGTCGGTTATAACCGAGTATTTGGTTATTATATTGAAGTAACAAAAGCGAATTTACATTTGCTTGAAGAAGGCAGATACGAACGAAAGCAGACATTAACAAATGCTGAACGTTATATTACACCGGAATTAAAAGAAAAAGAAGCATTAATTTTACAGGCAGAAGAAAAAAGTATGGACTTGGAATATCAACTTTTTTCTGAGATTCGTGAGCATGTGAAAGAATATATCCCAAGATTACAAGCGCTAGCAAAAACAATCAGTGAACTGGATGTTCTCCAATGTTTTGCCACCATTAGTGAAGAACGTCATTATGTTAAACCTGTTTTTTCAGAGGAACGCCGTATCATGATTAAAGAAGGCCGCCATCCTGTAGTTGAAAAGGTGATGAACGCAGATCGATATGTACCTAACGATTGTATTATGCATAATGAAAGGGAGATACTTCTTATAACCGGTCCGAACATGTCAGGAAAAAGTACGTATATGCGGCAAATCGCTTTAACGGCTATATTAGCACAAATTGGTTGTTATGTTCCTGCATCTGAAGCCATTCTGCCTATATTTGACCAGGTGTTTACAAGAATTGGTGCAGCAGATGACTTAATTTCCGGACAAAGTACTTTTATGGTTGAAATGCTTGAAGCAAAAAATGCCATTTCCCATGCAACAAAAAACAGTCTTATTCTATTTGATGAAATAGGACGTGGAACTTCAACATATGATGGAATGGCCTTAGCACAGGCAATTATTGAATATATTCATAATAAGATTGGGGCTAAAACACTTTTTTCAACACATTATCATGAGTTAACAGTTCTCGAGGAGGAATTAGAACATTTACAGAATATTCATGTCAGCGCAATTGAACAAAATGAGAAAGTGGTTTTTCTTCATAAAATAAAAGATGGACCGGCTGATAAAAGTTATGGTATACATGTTGCCCAACTGGCACAATTGCCTGAAGAGTTGATTAAGAGGGCAAATGAAATACTAATCTCTTTAGAGCAACAAAATATAAAATTGACCCTAAGAGAACCGGCAGCTAATAGCAAACAATCCGTTGAGTCAATGAATGAAGGGATTTCGAAATTAAATGATGATCCTGCTGAAGAACATGACTTACTACCAGTATCGGTAAAGATTGCAGAAACACAGCTTTCCTTCTTTGCTGAGGAACCTGTACAGCTAAAGAAAAACCACCTAGACGTAAAAGAAAAACGTGTCCTTGAAAAGATTAAAGAGTTAGATATATTAGATATGACTCCGATGCAAGCAATGAATATACTCTATGACCTTCATAAAAAGATAAAAAGCTAACGGAGGTAAATGAACTTGGGGAAAATTATACAACTCGATGACGCGCTTTCGAATAAAATTGCCGCTGGGGAAGTGGTTGAGCGTCCTGCGTCGGTTGTAAAGGAATTAGTTGAGAATGCTATTGATGCTGGTGCTTCTATCATTGATATTGAAATTGAAGAGGCAGGGCTTTCGAAAATTCGAATAAGTGACAATGGAGATGGCATCGAGGAAAAGGATGTGCCCATGGCGTTCAAACGTCATGCCACAAGTAAGATAAAAAATGAGCATGACTTGTTCCGCATTCGTACTTTGGGATTTCGTGGCGAGGCACTTCCAAGTATTGCTTCTGTTTCAAAATTAGAACTAATTACCTCAACCGGCAATGAAGGGACTCGAATTGTCCTTGAAGGCGGAAAAGTAACCGCACTTGAAAAGGCAGCTGCTCGAAAAGGGACGGACCTAACGATAACGGATTTATTTTATAACACCCCGGCGCGCTTAAAATATATGAAAACAGTCCATACAGAGCTAGGTAATATTACAGATGTAACAAACCGGTTAGCTCTTGCCCATCCGGATGTATCCATTCGCTTGATTCACAATGAACGAAAGCTTCTTCATACAACTGGAAATGGCGATGTTAGACAAGTGTTAGCAGCTATTTATGGAATGAATATAGCAAAAAAAATGATTCCACTCCATGTAACGTCGCTTGATTTTGTTATTGATGGCTATATTGCACTTCCTGAAATTACAAGAGCATCAAGAAATTATATTTCGACTATGATTAATGGCCGTTTTATTAAAAATTATCCGCTTGTAAGGGCGATTCAGGAAGGATATCATACTTTGCTGCCAATTGGCAGGTTTCCGATTGTATTATTAAATATTACGATGGATCCTATTCTTGTTGATGTGAACGTTCATCCATCTAAGCTCGAAGTACGTATCAGTAAAGAACAAGAATTGAATGAGCTTATTACCAATAGTATTAAAGAAGCATTTAAAACGAAGGAACTTATTCCAGCTGGTTTTACAACAAATAAACAAAAGAAAACGCAATCTGAACAAACCATCATGCAGCTTGATCATATACCTGCTCCCACTTTTATAAACAGAGATGAAACTGAACCGGAGATTTCAGTTTCAGAGAGGGTTTCTGTAAAGCATGACCCTATTTTGACAGATGCAGGCAAACAACAGTCTAGAGCGGAAGAAACTTTTTCTGTAAGAGAGGAGTTTCTTGATGATGTAAATGGTATAAGTCGGCAAGAACAGCTCTCTCCGCATGAAGGCAATCATGTAGGGAATAATCTAGAAATGGATAAGGAGCTAAACGATGCTGAAGAGCGGATGGTTGATGCTTCTTCTGATGCTTCAGAACTAACTAGTAATGATACTGTGGTTCTGTCTGAGGAGGTAAATGCATGCAGAGTACCGCCGCTTTATCCAATAGGGCAAATGCATGGCACATATATATTAGCTCAAAATGATCGCGGCCTGTATATCATTGATCAGCATGCAGCTCAGGAGCGTATTAAATATGAGTTTTTTAAGGAAAAGGTAGGAATGGTGGCTTCTGAATTACAGGAACTTCTTGTTCCCATCACAGTTGAATATTCAACAGACGAAGCTGTAAAAATTGAAGAATACAAATCTGAGCTTGAAAAGGTTGGAGTATTCCTTGAGCCATTTGGTTATAACAGTTATATTGTAAAAGCTCATCCGCAATGGTTTCCAAAAGGGGAAGAAAAGGAAATCATCGAAGATATGATTGAGCAGCTACTTTCAATGAAGAAAGTGGATATCAAAAAGCTGCGCGAAGAAGCTGCCATTATGATGAGCTGTAAGGGTTCTATAAAAGCGAATCGCCATTTGCGGAATGACGAAATTCAAGCATTATTAGATGAACTTAGACAAACATCTGATCCGTTTACTTGTCCGCATGGCCGTCCGATTATCATTCATACATCCGTTTACGAGCTTGAAAAAATGTTCAAGCGGGTGATGTAGGTGTAATGAATCATCCACATTCATTAATCAAAAAATGTCCATTCATGGTGCACAGGCACCATAAATGGACATTTTTAATTTGCTACAGTAAGAAGTTTATTTAAATATTGCAATGATTTACCTGCTCCAGTTGCGACACATTCAAGGGGATTTTCCGCTAGAGCAATTGGAACAGCAATTACATTTGTAAGCCATTCTTCCATTCCTTTTAGCAGTGCTCCGCCGCCGGTCAGAATGACACCGCGGTCAACAATATCACCGCTAAGTTCTGCAGGGCTGTCCTCTAATGTTGCTCTAACTGCTTCCAAAATTTGTAATAACGCTTCCTTTATGGCATTGTGAATCTCAAAAGAGGATAAAGTGATGGTTTTAGGCAGGCCGTTGACAAGGTCACGACCACGTACTTCCATTTTTAATTCTTCATGTTCAGCCACGGCATAGCCGATTTCCATTTTAATTCTTTCTGCTGTTCGTTCTCCAATTAGAACATTATATTTTTTTCTAACAAATTGGATAATATCATCATCTAAGTGGTCGCCGCCAATTTTAACAGTATGACAGGCAACCACACCGCCAAAGGAAATGATAGCAACCTCAGTAGAGCCACCGCCAAAGTCAATGACTACATTGGCAACTGGTTCATCGATAGGCATGCCTGCTCCGATGGCTGCTGCTACCGGTTCTTCTATTATATATACCTTTTTTGCTCCAGCATTACGAACAGCATCTTGAATCGCTCTACGATCAACACTTGTAGAGCCAGATGGAGTACAAACAGCAACATTAGGTTTTCGTAAAGAAAATCCGAGTGCTTTAGAAGCTTTAGCAATAATGTGACGCAGCATTTCTGTTGTGGTATCATAGTCGGCGATGACACCTTCCTTCAAAGGGCGGATTACGATAATGTTTTCCGGTGTTTTTCCAACCATTTCTTTTGCTTCGTTTCCAACTGCAATCACTTTTTTTGTTACGGTATCAATAGCTACGACGCTAGGTTCGTTAATTACGATTCCTTTATTTTTACTATAGACAAGTGTATTGGCAGTTCCTAAATCAATCCCTATTTCTGCATTTGAAAACATTCCTATTCACCCAATTCCAATAATAATTCGCTCACTTTTTAACATTAGCATGAAAAGTGGGAGAGAAGGCAAATGTTATACAATTTTAAATGAGTTGTAACCTTTCAATCACGGGTCTGTTACATGAGTAAAATTTATCATTTAATCATGTTTAATTAAAAGAAACTGTAAACCTTGAAATGGAATTGAATAGTTCTCAGTAAAATGGTCATAATGAATAGATGTTTGGCTGCTTTACTAACTAAATATGGTATGATATAGAAGGTAGCCAAAAATGTGCGGTTATACTGTATTTTCACGTAAAAGGTAGTGTAGAAATTGACTGCGAAATGTAAGCTCTTATGTCTGATTGGACCAACTGCGGTTGGGAAAACAGCGACCAGTATTAAACTGGCTCATGCTTTTAATGGGGAAATCATCAGTGGTGATTCCATGCAGATTTATAAACAAATGGATATTGGTACAGCGAAAATTAAGCAGGCTGAAATGCAAGGAATTCCTCATTATTTAATTGATATAAAACATCCAACGGAATCCTTTTCAGCTGCTGAATTTCAAGAGTTAGTCAGGGAGAAAATCTCTGAAATCACGAGTAGAGGTAAACTTCCGATTATTGTCGGCGGAACCGGCCTCTATATTCAATCTGTATTATTTGATTATCAGTTTTCTGAAGCCCCTAGTAATGATGAATTTCGCCATAGTTTGGAGGAACAAGCTGAAAAAAAAGGGAACCTCTTTTTACATGATCAGCTAATGAAATATGATCCTGAAAGTGCTGAAAAAATTCATCCCAATAATGTCCGCCGGATTATTCGTGCTTTAGAAATTTATCACTGTACAGGAAAAACAATGAGTGAATGGCAGGAAACGCAAACGCCAGAGCCCTTATATGATGCTGCTGTTATTGGTTTAACTATGGAGCGTGAAAAATTGTATGAAAGAATCAATAGGCGAGTAGACATGATGATGCAAGAAGGGTTGTTAAATGAAGTAAAACAGTTATTTCAACAAGGAATAAGAAATTGCCAGTCCATTCAAGCTATTGGCTATAAAGAGCTGTATGAATACTTGGACGGTAAAGTATCCCTTGATGAAGCGGTCGTAAACTTAAAGCAGAATTCTCGCCGCTATGCAAAAAGACAGCTAACTTGGTTTCGTAATAAAATGGATGTAGAATGGTTTGATATGACAGCTGCCACAGAGCGACAGGAATTAGAAAAAAAAATAACTGAAATTTTCTCGTATATTGAAGGAAAGCTTAAAATTAAATCGAATACATAATAGTAGAGACAAAAGAGGAGGAGCTTTATACATGAAGCAATCAGTAAATATTCAAGATCAATTCTTAAATCAACTCCGTAAAGATGGAATTAATTGTACGGTATTTTTATTAAATGGATTTCAGATTAGAGGTCAAATAAAAGGATTTGATAATTTTACTGTACTTTTTGAATGTGAAGGGAAGCAGCAGCTTGTATATAAGCATGCGATATCAACCTTTGCTCCGCAAAGAAATGTACATATTGATATAGAAACACCGCAAGCAAAATAATAAAAAGTGAAACATTCACATTTTCCTGATGTGAATGTTTTTTAATTTCCCAAAGGGGATACACCTATGCAACGACTCATTTGGTTCATGAACGAGCTGCATATTGAATACAAATAAAATAAGTGCCTTTATTCGGAACTGCACTATGACCTTCTTTCAAATCCAAAAGGGACGAATGGAATGGGTTGCCTTCTATATATAACGATAGGCATTTGTCACATATATAAAATTCAGGGCGTATACTGTTTATAGAATGTGAGGTGAAGAGTTTGGATCAACCGATGCGAATGAAAAACAATGGACAAATTAGTATTGTTTTAAATTCACAGAAGCGTAGTCCTATTTTAGGAGACATTAACCCAGCTTCTGTTGCTCCAAAATCGATTCCGCCGGAACATACTGCTTTAAAAGAGATTGAAGCAGAGCTTGCTACATTAGTGGGCATGGAAGTAATGAAAAAGATGATTAAAGAAATTTATGCATGGATTTATATTAATAAAAAAAGAGAAGAGAACGGATTAAAAGCTGGTAAACAGGCTCTTCATATGATGTTTAAAGGGAATCCAGGAACAGGAAAAACAACAGTTGCACGATTGATTGGAAAGTTGTTTCAAAAGATGGGGGTGCTTTCAAAAGGTCATTTAATTGAAGCTGAACGGGCAGATTTAGTTGGAGAATACATTGGCCATACAGCACAAAAGACAAGAGACCTTATAAAAAAAGCACTCGGGGGCATCTTATTTATTGATGAAGCGTATTCACTCGGTCGTGGAGGAGAAAAGGATTTCGGTAAAGAAGCAATCGATACACTTGTAAAACATATGGAAGACAAACAACATGAATTTATTCTAATATTAGCAGGATATTCCAGAGAAATGGATTATTTCCTCACGCTTAATCCAGGGTTGCATTCACGCTTTCCTCTTGTTATTGATTTTCCCGATTACAATATCAACCAGCTGATGGAAATTGCAGAGCTGATGTTGAAAGAAAAAGAGTATACTTTAAGTCATGAAGCAGAAAAAAAACTTCGTGAACACTTATTATGGATAAAAACTTCATTAAATTCAAACAGCTTCTCAAATGGCCGCTATATACGAAATGTACTTGAAAAATCCATTCGCACGCAGGCAATGAGATTGCTGATGCAAAATAATTTTGATCGTCATGAATTAATGACGATCCGAAGTAATGATCTTGTATTTGAACAAGAGTAACAGTATAAAATATAAAAGAGAGTATCTTACTATAGCGGGATACTCTCTATTCTTTAACAATAAGGCTAGATCTAGTTTCTATGAAAAAATAGCATATCCTGAAGCGCCTGCTGCAAGGTTGCTTTCGTTTTAATTTCCTTATCAATTTCAATACCGAGTTCAATCATTGTATCAGCAATTTCAGGGCCAATTCCCACAATAATCGTTGAGCAGCCTAAAAATTTGATACCTTTAACTATTTTAAATAAATGATTTACGACAGCAGTGTCTACATATGGAACACCGGAAATATCGATAATCAACTTTTGAGATTTTAATTCACTAATCCGTAATAATGTACGTTCGCGTATTTTTTTTGCTCGATACGTATCAACATTTCCGACAATCGGAAGAATACATACTTTTGCCGATAATGGAATAATGGGAACGGATAATTCATCGACTGTTTCACGCTGGCTTCTTAACAAGTTATCTTTATAACTGACATAACTAGAGGTATAAGCTTCAACAAACTGATCGATGATATCATTAATATATCTTTCCATGTCAAAGCAATCCTTCATATCTAAATCGATTTCTGTTTCAATATAAAAGGATTTCACAGCATTCCAAATGATTCCTCGTGTTGATTGGAAAAGTTCCCATGCTAAATGAATAGGGAAATCAATTTTTGCGTGCTCCTCGCTTATTTTTGCTGCAGTCATAACTATGTCTGAATTTGAGTCTAAAATATAATTAGCAACACATTTTAATAGCGGATTACCCTCTTTTACTATAGTTGTCCATTTACCTGTTTCTTTTAATAAAGAGGTAAGATATCCTTTTGTATTCTCGATATAGTTTAACCATTCATTTGTATAAAAAGATAGATTGCTATTGATAAATTTACCTAAATCTATTTTTAGATTGACGGCATGCTCCATAGAATATCCTCCTGAACGCGGAATCGGATGTTGTTTTACATAATATAATTAATTTTAGAAAGAGGGCTTGTCATTACTCAAAAATATTTAAATGAAAACAGCATTCTATCAATTGCTTCGGAACAAATCCGCCATAATGCATCGTTTCTTTATTTTCCTGGAAATAAGTGGATGTCCTGCAAAGCCTGCTGTAAGTCTGACTTTGTTTTCACTTCATTATCAATTTCAATGCCAAGTTCAATCATTGTATCTGCAATTTCGGGACTAATACCTGTTAATATCGTAGAGCAGCCTAACAATTTAATACCTTTTACAATTTTAAATAAATGGTTCACAACGGCAGTATCTACATAAGGTACACCTGAAATATCAATAATTAGTTGATGTGCCTTCAGTTCATTAACACGGACAAGAGTTCTTTCCCTAATTTTCTTAGCGCGGTAAGTATCTACATTCCCGACAATCGGAAGTATACAAACCTTTTCAGTGATTGGAATGATTGGAACAGACAATTCATCGACTGTCTCACGATGGCTTTTTAATAATTCTTCTTTATAATTGACATAGTAAGCAGTATAAGAATCAATGTATAAATCGACAACATCGTTTACATGACGTTCTAATATAAAAAACTCTTCTGTTTCAAGATTAATTCCAGATTCTATATAAAATGTTTTAATTGCACTCCAAATGATCCCCCGGCTTGATTGGAAAAGTTCCCATGCTAAATGGATTGGGAAATCTGTTTTAGCGCTTTTAACACCTCTCATTTTAGCATGATCCATAATTTCTTCGGTTTTCATCTCTGTCATATTCTCAGCAAGCAATCGAATAAATGGATTACCAAATTCGCCGTAGTAATCTAAATCGCCATTTTCCTGTAATAATGATGCGATATAGCTTTTATTTTCTTGAAGGTACTGAATCCATTGCTTTGAGTAAAAAGTGACATTTTCATTTAAAAACTTTGCTAATTCGAATCTAGAATCTATTGTAGTAAGCATTGATTGACCTCCTATAAATGTTTCGGCATGCTTAATTGTTTTGGGGAATGTAAGAATAAACGAGGTACCGTGACCTTCCTCGCTCGTAACACTTATTTTGCCGTTATTGGTTTGGATTGCATTAAAAACTTGTGCTAACCCCATGCCTTTTCCATCTTGTTTCAAAGTAAAGAAAGGTGTCCCGAGTAACCTTAGTTTATCTTTTGGAATACCGATACCTGAATCAGAAATCGTAATTTTTACATTTTGTGCATCATCCGTTTGATCTATTACCAAGGTTCCACCCTTGGGCATTGCCTCAATGGCATTTTTTATAATATTAAACAATGCTTTTTTAATTTGATCTTTCCTGCCGACAATTATGGCGCTTTCATTTTCAAAATGCTTAATTACATTGATGGAATAAAGCTGGTTCTGAAATAAAAGCAGAATCGATTCAATTTCAGAAAGGACATTGAAATTCGTCTGCTTTTCTTGAATAAATTCTGGTTTTGAAACACTCATTAAATCATTTAGAATATGAATGGCCCTCTCTAGTTCGCTCTGGGCTATTTGAGAATATTCTTCCTTATAGGTTTGATCCATTAATTGCAGAAACCCTTTTACTGCTGTCAAGGGATTACGAACCTCATGGGCGATGCCGGCTGCCATTTCTCCAACAGAAGAAAGCAAATGATTATTCCAGTTATTATGGTCGTAAGAATTTTGCAAGTTTTGAACATTGAATAGGTAAATGTGTATACAATTTAATAAGTCATCCTTATAAGAACGATGAAATAGAAAAAAGTATGGCTGCGAATCAATCGTAACAATAAACTCATTTGCTTTCCCCATAAAGCATTCATGCAGTTTTGTCTTAACTTCAGTATTTTTTATCCGGTGAAAAAGATAGTTTGAATTATTTTCATCAGATAATAATAGTTTTTTAGCTTCATTGTTAGCCCGTTGAATTGTACCTTCAGGGCTAAGTTCAATCAAACCATATAATAAATCATTAGTCATGGGTGATTTAATCATTTATACTTAGCCTTCCTTTCGTTAAACCATTTGACGGCCCTAACTTTTGTGCCCTGATGAATAGTACTTGTGATTTCAAATTCATCCATGAGACGTGTCACTCCTGATAATCCCAATCCTAAACCGGTTTTGGAAGGGACTGAATTATTTAAAACTTGATCAAGATTCGGGATGCCGGGACCCTGATCACTAGCAATGATTTCAATTCCATAGGAGGGGATTGGTTTGATGAAAAGCTCTCCTTTGCCTGCATAAAAGACAATATTTCTAGTTAGTTCCATAATGGATACGACTAATTTGGTTTGCTGGCTTTTGGTCAAACCATATTCCTCAGAAACTCTTTTCCCTATTGTACTAGCCATGTACACATCATCTTCGCGTTCAATTACAATTCTGTACAAGTTTTCCAATATCCTCCTTAAGGTTCTCCTTAATTGTAAAGTGTAAATATATTAGAAATATTTTAACATATTTTTTAAAAAACATGATATTTTTTTATTATATATGAGGGAAATTCTTTTAATAAATAGAAAAAATGAATATCCTCATTTTTCTTATGAATGGAAGTGTTTTATAATAAGTTGATGATATATAATCAACTTTGAAAGGGTTTTCAGATAAATCATTTATTCTATTAATATAGAAAGTTATCTAGTATTCAAAGGGGAAGATTTATGTGGAAAAAATAAGCCGCATCTCAAACGAATTAAAGGAATGGATTGAAAAAACATTAAACAGCGGTGCAGCTCCCGAATTAATTGTCGATGCGATGATAAAGAAAGGTTTTGATGCAAGATATTCTTATACAACCATTTTTCGTATCATTCAAAATCAACCGGTGCAAACAATTAATAATCAATCCCCCTACACGTATGAACTACCTCCAATTGCACAGAAAGGGAAACTTATTTATACGAGTAATCACAATCCTATAAAAGTAACCATGAGAATGGAAAAACCTTTCATTTTATGTTTAGACAATCTATTGAGCGCGCAGGAATGTGATGAGTTAATCGCTCTTTCAAAAAATCGTTTACAACGTTCACAAGTTATTGATGCAGCAACAGGGAAGAAAAAAACTGTCCCTGGACGTACAAGTGAGGGGACTGAGTTTATGGTTTTAGAAAATAAGATGATTTCTAGGATTGAGAAAAGAATTGCTGAGCTGATAGACTATCCAATTGATCATGGAGAATGTCTTCAAGTTCTCCATTATAACAGAGGTGAAGAATATAAAACACACTATGACTTTTTCCCTCAAAGTAAGGTTGCTTCTTCTAAAGGAGGGCAGCGGATTGCCACATTGTTAATGTATTTAAATGATGTCGAAGCAGGAGGAGAGACCCTTTTTCCTAAACTAGGTCTATCGGTATCCCCTAAAAAAGGCTCGGCCATTTACTTTCATTATGGAAACAGTAAGGGGCAGACAGATCGCTTATCATCGCATAGCAGTACTCCTGTTCTAACTGGTGAAAAATGGGTAGCGACTAAATGGATACGGCAAAGAAAAATCTATGAATAATGAATGAACAAAAAAACCATTAGTCAACCAAAAGACTAGTGGTTTTATCATTTAAGATTCTAGTAATTGATATAAGTCACCTTTGTTTTCGATTAAATCTTCTAATGTATATTCCTTTAAAACATTGACAAATGCCAGCAGTGCCTCAGCGAGGATATGTTTTAATTTACAGGCGGATGTAATAACACAATAATGGTTTTCTTTATTAAAGCAATCAACAATATGAAAGTCTTCTTCTGTCTTTGACACAACTTCTCCTATATTTATCTCCTCTGGCTTTTTGGCCAATCGAATGCCACCGTGGCGGCCGCGAATCGTATCTATATATCCGAGTTTTCCAAGCTCGTGAATGATTTTCATTAGATGATTTTTAGAAATTTGATAGGTATCGGCAATCTCTTTAATTGTACAAAGTTCAAAATCTTTTTTTAATGCTAAATAAATTAATACACGTAGCGAATAGTCTGTATAATTCGTTAACCTCATCTTAGTAACTCCTCTTATGATGATTTGAGTTCCTTTCATTATAGCATTAAAGCCAAATAAATGTAATTGTGACAACTTTTTGAAAGATGCATCTTAAATATATCTTTATTTCCAGTGTTGCTATATTATTAAAGATGTAAATTAAATATATCTTTAAAGGGTGGATGGAATTATGTTAAGTCAAAAAACAATTGAAATTGTAAAAAGCACTGTTCCAGTACTTGAAAAATATGGTAAGGATATTACGACACGATTTTATGAAAGAATGTTTACAAACAACCCTGAACTGTTAAATATTTTTAATCACGCAAATCAAAAACAAGGACGTCAGCAAACAGCATTAGCAAATGCAGTATATGCGGCTGCTGCAAACATCGATAATTTAGGGGCAATTATTCCGGTTGTAAAACAAATTGGGATGAAACATAGAGCACTTGAAATCAAACCAGAGCATTATCCAATAGTAGGAGAAAACTTATTAGGGGCAATTAAGGACGTATTAGGTGATGCAGCTACAGATGAAATCATTCATGCATGGGCTGAAGCTTATGGAGTGATTGCAGATGCATTTATTGGTATTGAAGCCCAAATGTATAAAGAAGCTAAAGAACAACCAGGAGGATGGGAAGGATTTAGAAATTTCATTGTAGATAAAAAGGTTAAAGAAAGCGATGTTATTACTTCATTCTATTTGAAGCCTGAAGATGGTAAGACAATTGCCTCATATAAAGCAGGTCAGTATATTACAGTAAAAGTACTACCTGAAGGAGAAAAATATACAAGTCTTAGACACTATAGTTTATCAGATGCACCTGGTATGGATTATTACCGAATCAGTGTAAAAAGGGAACAAGGTTTGGGAGAAACACCTGATGGCGTAGTATCTAATTATCTGCATAAATCAGTTCAAGAAGGAGATATCATCCAGGTCAGCGCACCAGCAGGTGAATTTGTTCTCGAAGCAAAGGAAACTCCGGCAGTATTGATTAGCGGTGGTGTCGGTCTTACACCAATGGTAAGCATGTTAAAAACAATTGTTAAAGAGCAGCCTGAACGAAAAGTAACATTTATTCATGGTGCATTGAATAGTCAAGTTCATGCATTAAAAGATGAAGTAGCAAAAGTAGTAAGTGAGCATGAAAATGCAGCAAGCTTTGTTGCTTATTCTGACCCAACAGAACAAGACCTTGCTGCAGAGAATTTCGATAAACAAGGATTTATTGATTTAGACTGGTTGAAATCTATTTTGCCAACGAATCAAGCAGACTTTTATTTCTGCGGGCCCGTTCCATTTATGAAAATTATGTATCGTACCTTGAAGGATTGGGGAGTACCTGAAGAAAACATTCATTTTGAGTTCTTTGGTCCTGCCGGAACTTTAGAAGAAGCGTCTGTAACTGTATAATGAAAGGAGCTCTCGCTGGTATCAGTGAGGGCTCTTTTCATGGTTTTTACTTACTCGATATTACAATAGACTGCCGGACAATTTTCGCAATCAATTTCGTTTTTTAAATACTGCAGGTTATGAACCGTAATTTTTCCTCTTGTGAAAGATATGATGCCTTCTCGTTTTAAGTCATTTAAGATTCGGTTGGTGCTTTCTCTAGAAGTACCGCAGAAATCTCCTAACTTTTGATTAGTTAACGGGAGATCAATCAGAATTCCATCATCTTTTTGGATACCATAACTATTGGTCATTCGAATGAGTGTCGAAAATAAGGCGCCTCTTTTTCCATTCAATACAAGATCGCGGAATTTTGTTTGTGTTTTTCTGAAATGATCACTCATCCATTTCATAAATTCATAGGCTAGAGCACTATTTTGGAAAATTTGCTTCTCAAGCACATCTTTTTTTATGACAGCAGCTTCTCCCTCTTCAAGAACGGTTGCACTAAGAAGATATTTTGGTGAATCAGTAAATAAAGTTAATTCTCCACATATATCGTTTAATCCGCAAATTCTTAGTACCAGTTCTCTGCCGTCAGAAGTAATTTTACTAATCTGCACTTTCCCAGATAGGATTAAGTAGAGTTCTTCAGCGGCTTGGCCTTCCTGAAACAAGAACTGGTCTTTCTTTATTTTTATTGTCTGTTCAGCAATATTTAACAGTTCCTTTATTTCAATGGAATGGGTTGGTTTTATTGTAGTAGGCATGTATTATCCCCGCTTTCCAAAACTAAAACAGTAGTTATATTATATCATATGATAAAATTGACTCATTCTTTAAAAATGATGGAAACGAAGATGGTTTTATATTTTTAAAAGTCATCATTTTTTTCTTTTGTTCTCGCTTATGTTAAACTTTTTTAGAAGGATATCCTTTTTATTAGTGGCTTCGAGGAAAGGTTATCAATAAAGTTTATTAAGATATACGAATACTGGAGGATATGACGGATGAAGAAAATTATGACGGAACAGGAATATAAGGATCAGATTAATCAAAATGAATTGACGATTGGAATTTTTACGACTACTTGGTGTCCGGATTGTAAACGTTTAGGCATGTTTATTAATGAAATCATTGAGGAAAATATGGATAAAAAGTGGTTTACTATTGACCGTGATGAGTTTCCTGAAATCTCAGAAGAACAACAGGTAATGGGAATCCCATCATTATTAGTCTTCAAAAATGGTGATAAACTTGCCCATTTACATAGTGCAAATGCGAAAACACCTGACCAGGTAAGAGAATTCTTAACTAGCTTATAAATAACTCTTCTTATGAGGATTAAGAAAACGAACAGCTTTATGATGAAAAAAGGATACTTTAGACGGTATCCTTTTTTTGACTATATTTGAACATTTGACATGATACCCCTTCAGGTATATTATAATTAATAATTACGTAAAATTAGCGAAAATATGTATGTGTGAAAGACTCGATTGTCCATGTAATAGAAAGGTGGATGAATAATGGAATACGATAAAAGTGTTAAAAATCGTTTAAGACGAATTGAAGGACAGATTAAAGGCGTGCTTGGAATGATGGAGCAAGGAAAGGACTGTAGAGAAATTATTACCCAATTATCTGCTGCACGTAATGCAATTGACCGTACAATGGGTGTCATCGTTAGTGCTAATTTGGAGCATTGTGTCCGAGTTAATATTGAAAAGGGTGAAGGTACAGACCACTTGGTCAAAGAAGCAGTTGAATTATTAATAAAGAGCCGTTAAAAAGAACCCCCATACACAAGAAAAGCCATCTTTCTTGTGTATGGGGGTTCTAGTATTTTATAAGGGAAAATTAATTTTAGCCATAGGAGGTTGTCCTTATCGCTTAATTACTATTTGCATAATATAGAAATAAAAGGCAGGTGAATAAAATGTATATGATTGGTTTCTATTCTCCAAAAGCAAAATCAGGAGTCACTGAATTATCTTTGTCCATCTATCAATGGCTAAAGGAAAATACGAATTTAAACGCCGCTTTTATTTCATATGGGTCGTTAGAAAAAGAAGAAATCTCAGAAGAACTGATTCATAAGTTTTCTGAATTAACACTTACAGAACAAAAACAAAAAATCAAAAGGATGAAAAAAGAATACAATATTATCATTTATGATGCATCAAGTCAGCTTTCTGAAGGGGTATTAAACCTTTTACCCATTGTGGACAGGTTGTTTGTGGTCGGTGAAGAACATGCCGATTTTGCTATCAAGCTGCATCAAATTATAGAATTTAACAAAATCTTTGATAAGAGAGTGAAGAATTTTATTACTCATTTGCAGGGCAACAAAACCTATATTCTTAGTGAAGATAAGGAAAATCGTGTGATTGGTTTTAATTATTCAAAAAAAGATTCAAATCATATTGGACAAATGATTTATACAGATTATGTAACTCATTATGTAAAGGTTAAATTTATCGAAAAGAATGAGAAGATTTTAAGAAAAATTAAACAAATCCCCCAGGATGAGCTTCATACAGGCTTATATGATTTAGGTATTGATTTTGAAAAAGCGATATTATTCCATCGGTTTGTTTTTTTAAGAATGGCTTTAGGACAGCCTTATTATGAAGCAATTGAAACATTGTTTCCGCTCTTAATACACTCCTCTTTTAATGAGCTTTTAGATAAGTTCCATAATGAATTATATGTCATAACAAAATTTAAGAATTAAAGATGCTGACAAAACAAATGAACGAATTCCTCTCTTCCATTGCTCAATGGAACCTCTTTCTAAGAACATTCATAATGTACATTAATGGTTGCTAGAGCTAGGGGGATTAGTTTGAGTATTTTTATTTATTATGGGCAATTACCGCATATGAGCCGCTTTCATGGAGTACAACGAGAAATTTATTTAGCTTTAGCAGATAGTCTATCACCTCATTATTATGAAACTACTCATCAGTTCTTATTTGACATCCTTTTAAAGGAAAACATCATAAAGGCTGCAAAATTACTAAATGACAAACGGCCTGACTTTTCACCTTTTGTAACCTCTAAATTTAATCCTACATTTTGGACAAAAACCCCTTTTGGTTATAGTTTAAAACCTAATGTACTGCCATCCAATGCAATTAGTGATATTTATAATAACAGCAGTGAATATGGCTTTGAATGTGAAACAGCGGTTGTTTTAATTTTCTATAAAGCTGTATTAGATTCAATCTCAAATAGAAGCTTTAACCATCTATTTCAAAAACTCCTCGTTTGGGATTGGAGTTATGATCGGGATCTTGGGATATATACAGAAAGTGGAAACAACTTTATCCCGGGGGATGTTGTTTATTTTTATAACCCGGATTATGATCACCCGATTTGGATGGGTGAAAATGCAGTTTATTTAGGAAGAGACCTATATTTTGGTCATGGAATAGGGGTGAAAACATCAGAAGAAATGATAGCAGCATTGAACACTCTTAGAAAAAAGAACGCGGTCAAATCAGCCTATTTAATGTCTCAGCACAGTCGCTTAAATATCAGATATTTAGCTCAATTTTCAACCCCATTTTAAAGTAAATAAGGAAGTATCCGCATGATTCGTCAGATAAAAGTTGAATAAGAAATGAAAAATACCATAAAGTAAAGAAAAAGATAGTAGGAGCTTTCTATGAGTACCATAACCATTCAACAATTGGCAGAAAAGCTTAAATTAGAAATTGTAGCAGGGAAACAAGGTCTTGAGCGAATCATTGAAAATGATGATATTCATCGTCCTGGATTAGAATTAACGGGTTATTTTCGTTTTTTTCCGAACGAACGAATTCAATTATTAGGCAGACAAGAAATTACTTATTTACATTCATTGACGAAGGAACAACGCGATGAAAGAATCGGAAATGTGATTAAGAAACATCCACCGTGTATCATTATTACTCATAATCAGGAAGGTCTTAACTATTTAATTAAGCATTGTAACGAAGAAGGAGTAGCACTTTTACGCGCAAAAGAAAAAACGACAAGAGTAATCAGTACCTTGAATAATTATCTAGAAAAGGAATTAGCTAAAAGTATTGGAATTCATGCCGTATGTATGAATGTCTTTGGGGTTGGTTTATTAATTAGGGGGGAAAGCGGGATTGGGAAAAGCGAAACGGCACTCTCATTGATAGAAAAGGGACACCGCCTTATTTCAGATGATTTAGTGATTGTTAAAAGAATAGATCCTGAAACATTAATTGGAACACATAATCAGACGAACCGTGACTTTTTATCATTACGGGGAATTGGTATGATTAATGTGCCTAGATTGTATGGATCTGGCGCCTTTCAGGATGAGACAACCATTAGGCTAGATATTGTATTGTCAGCATGGGATGAAAAGAAGTATTATGATGCTATCGTTCTCAAAAATGAAAGCATTGAATATCTGGATGTCCCAATCCCTCATATTGAAATTCCTGTACGTCCAGGTCGAGATATTGCCGCATTGATTGAAGTTGCAGCAAAAAACTGGCGTTTACAGCAGCAAGGCTATACAGCCATAAACGAATTTTCTGAACGCATAGAAAAAATGCAGGAAAGTGGTCAATAAAGGGCTGTGGAAAAGTCAATGATATACGACTTTTCCGCAGCCCCTTACTGTTCATTTTTTATCTCTTCTTATTATTTTGTCGGGATGCCTGTTTCGTTTCATTACCTTGTTAGATGAGTCTTAATAGTGCATGAATTCCAGTAAGGAACAGCCCAATAATAAATCCGCAAACAGCCCCGTTGACTCGAATCCATTGTAAATCCTTGCCTAGGTTATTTTCCACCATATCAATCAGTTCTTTGTTTGATAGTTTATCTAAATTTTCTTGGACAAGGTCTCCAATTTGTGAATGATTCTTTTCAACAAACAAGGTTATTTGATTCTGGACCCATTGATCAATATATGAACGCTTTTCTTTTAAGTAATCCAAAGATTGATTAATTATTGGAAATAGATATGTATCGATAAAAGCTTTATCATCTATAAAGTCCAATATCTTTTTCTGTATAGTAGTCAGGATTTCTGTTATTTTTTGATCAGGCTCCCAGTTTTCTAATGCATCCTTACGCCAGTTTTCAATCATGTCGACAAGCTTTTGGTTCTCGCTTATCCCAATTAACTCATTTTGAATGTATTGAACTAATGCTTTTCGATTTGGATCTTCCTCATGCTTCAAACTGTTAATTCCACTTAAGAGTAGATTTTTGATGATACTTCCTAGTTTTTCTTCATTAAGAATATTTTGCAGAGATTTTACAGCAAACTGCAGAAAACCATCTACTTCAATGTTATTCAGTACATTCATTGATATGTTTCCTAGTTTATATTTTGTTTGCGGATGGCTCAGCCATATCTCAGCTTTTTCTAAAACATAATCCAAAGCCTTCTTATCAACATGTTCATTCAATAATTGTGAACTCAGATATTTAAGAATTTTATTGACTTCAATATCTGAAAGAGTTAAAACCAGTTGCTTTTTAACGATGGGCACAATACTTACAATATCAATCGATTCAATTGCACGCTTTATTAGTTTGATTATTGCCTTTTGGGTCAATTCGGTCTGCAGCTGTCTGGATAATAGCGGGATGAGTTTATCTGTAAAGGGAATATTTTGTACTTTTTCTTGAATGCTTTCCTTTGAAAGCCAATCCCGTTTTATTGTGTTGACTAGGGCATTTGTTATTCGGTCACGATTATTTGGCAAAAGTGCTGTATGTGGGATGGGCAATCCCAAAGGGTGCCGAAAAAGTGCTGTTACGGCAAACCAATCGGCTAATCCTCCCACAAGACCCGCTTCAAAACCACCTTGTAATAAATCAACCCAAAATGTTCCTTGAAATGGAATGGTTGCAATGAAACCAACACCCATAATTATGAGTGAGTATAAAGCAATTTGTTTTGATTCTTTCTTTTTTGTACTCATGTAATTTCCTCTTTATTCATTGATATACATTTACTATACCCAAACTGGAATAAATATCAAATAGTAAATTAAAATACTTCATTCATCTATTAAATGGTATATCAAAAAAAAGACACTAAAATGGTTTTAGCGTCTTTTTTTGCATTGAATTAAAAATGATTTTTATAGTTTTTGGTATTAATTCAAAATTATTTCTTTGGTAGTATATCTATTATTTATTTTGGTATAGCAATTCATGTATTTATATAAAATGCATTATTCTGAAGGGGAATTAACATTGGTCTAATTATGCGTTAATTATAGTGAATTGATAAAAAAATGGTAACAATTTAGGTCTATATATACATAAATGTAGAAAATGAGCATGTATGGTATAAAATATGCGTTTTTTAGTAGTATTTTATACCTATTCTAAAATAATAATTGTAAAATTTATAATTTTTTGTTTTTTCAAAAAATTTAATTGCAAATCGACAGATTTTTAACATATAATCAGCTTGTAAATATTTTAGAAAAAGGAAAGGGGATAATGACTGTTTTTGAAATCGTTATCAAACTTATTGGGGGGCATTAAAAAAATGAAAAAGAGTGTATTTCTACTATTAATTGCTTTCATGCTGCTGTTGTCTGCATGTAGCGGTGGGGCAATCAGCACAACCTCATCAAATGAGGATAAAGGTAAGGGTGAAGGATCTGACACGATTAAAATCGGAGCATTATTACCTTCAACCGGTGTTTATGCATCATTAGGTGAAAATCTATTAAACGGTATGAATCTTTATTTTGAAGAAAATAATTGGGAAGTTTCTGGAAAGAAAATAGAAATTATTCATGAAGATACTGAGGCAGACCCGCAGGTTTCTCTAAGAAAGCTAAGAAAGCTTATGGATCAGGATAATATCGATATTCTAACAGGACCGGTCAGCACAGCGGTTGCCTATGCTATCCGCGATGAAGTTGATAATAAAAAGCTTCCATTCCTAGTTTCACATGCAGGTGGTAATGATCTAGTTCGTTCAAAGCGCAGTGATTATATCTGGAGATCTTCTTTCAGCTCATGGCAAATTGGTTATTCTATGGGTGAATGGGCTTATAAAAATGTCGGCGATAAAATTTACTTAACAGCTGCTGACTATGCATTTGGACATGAAGTGGCAGAAGCATTTAAAGAATCTTATACAAAAGCAGGCGGAACGATTGTTGATGAAGTTTATCCTCCACTTGGAAATAATGACTATGCATCATATCTAGCAAAAATGAATCGCGATGATATTGATGGCATTTATGCATTCTATGCAGGTAGTGACGCAGTACGTTTTGTTCAACAATATGAAGAATATGGATTAAAAGGAAAAATACCTCTAGTTGGATCAGGCTGGTTGAACGCTGAAGATGTACGTCCACAGCAAAAATTAGCAGCTGAGGGCATCAAATCAACATTGTTCTGGGATTACCATTTAGAAACGGAAGAAAATAAAGCATTTGTTTCTGCATATGAGAAAAAGTATAATCAGAGACCAAGTATTGAATCACTTGAAGGTTATGATGCAGCGGCTGTCATTGCAAAAGCTATTGAAAGCTTGAATGGCGATGTATCTGATTCTAAGAAGGTTGTTGATGCTATTGCTGCAGTTGAACTTGATAGCCCAAGAGGACCGATTAAGTTTGATCAAGAAACCCATAACATTATTCAAAATATCTACATCATGGAGACAGAGGTTGTAGATGGAGCAACTGAGAATAAGGTAATTGATACAATCGAAGAAGTGGCAGATCCGGGAAAATAATAGGATTGCCGGGAAAATAATTAAAATAGAAAAGAGGCAGCTTTTTAGCCTCTTTCTATTTTAAATACTGAAATTTTCTAAGGAGGTACTGATGGGTACTTTATTACTGCAATTGATGAATTCGTTAAGCTATGGATTTCTTCTTTTTATCATAACATGTGGGATTTCCATTGTATTTGGTATCCTTGGTGTGTTAAATCTTGCTCACGGATCTTTGTATCTTCTTGGTTCGTATGTAGCCTATTCTATAATCATGAAAGCAGGGCTGCCATTTTGGGTTGCATTAATCGTAGTGCCTTTGGTAATTGCTATCATTGGATATCTTACTGAAATTGTCATCCTCCGTCCTACATATAAATTAGGACATCTCTCACAAGTTCTATTAACCTTTGGATTAGCTTATGTTTTTCACGACATATTTACTATTATATGGGGGAAAAACGTATTATCTGTAAACCCTCCTGAAATATTCAGCAGTTCTGTCGATTTCCTAGGATATGCTATTCCATCATACCGACTGGCATTAATCGTTATTGGTGGAGCAATTGTGTTGTTACTTTGGTATATACAAGAAAAAACAAAATGGGGAGCCGTTGTTCGCGCGGGTCTATCTGATAAAGAAATGGCAGGAGCGCTAGGAATCAATATTCATCTTGTTTTTACAGCAGTATTTGTATTTGGAAGTCTGTTAGCAGGACTTGGCGGTGTACTTGGTGCACCTATATTGGGTACCTATCCAGGTATGGAATTCTCTATTTTAATTCTATCGTTGGTTGTTCTTGTTGTCGGGGGTCTTGGTTCAGTTACAGGAACGTTTTTTGCAAGTCTATTGGTTGGATTTGTTGAAACCTTCTCAAGATATCTAGTACCAGAATTAAGTTTAATTATTACATTTGCTTTGATGGCTATTGTACTAGTTGTTCGCCCTCAAGGATTAGTTGGGAGGAAAGCTTAGATGAGAATAAAACAGCTTTATGGATGGGGATTGTTCTTACTTATGGTATTTGCTCCATTTGTATTATCACTCTATTACGTTAATATTCTAACGGAAATTTTTATTCTCGCTGTTTTTGCTGTAAGTTTAAATCTATTAGTAGGGCAGACAGGTCTTGTTTCATTAGGTCATGCCGCTTTTTTTGGTGCGGGTGCATATGCAACTGGAATCGTTGCGGCTAATGTGAATGCAAATGTATTTTTAACAATCTTTGTCGGTATGCTTGTTGCGGCAGTATTGGCATTATTAATTGGATTTTTATCCATTAAGGCACATGGATTTTACTTTTTGATGCTGACTCTTGCCTGCTCACAGATACTCTATTCTATTATTTATCAATGGACAGATGTTACAGGAGGATCGAATGGTTTATCTGGTATATCTACACCAGTGCTGTTTGGAAGCTTTGCATTATCAAATCCTGTGTTTATCTATTATTTTATTTTAGTTGTTTTCGGAATTCTATTAGTGATTATTAATAGACTTCTCCATTCTCCGTTAGGTTATGTATTTATTGGTATTAGAGAAAATGAACAAAGAATGAAATCAAATGGCTACAATACAGTATTTTATAAAAATCTCAGCTTTCTTATCGCTGGAACTTTAGGCGGATTGGCAGGGAGCTTATATGTAATCTTTAACGGTTTTATTTCACCGACAGATGTATATTGGACCATGTCAGGATCGGTATTAATTATGGTATTAATAGGTGGTGCAGGAACTTTATGGGGACCTGTCATTGGAGCTGCTTTTATCGTATTGATGGAGACCATTATCAGTTCTTATACAGAAAATTGGATGATGATTATCGGCCTTATTTTCATTTTGTTTACGATTTTTGCACCTAAAGGGATTGTCGGCATTTTAGAAAATATTAAGGCTCTGTTTACGAAAAAAGAAACAAACGCAATCTTACAGCCTGCAAAACAAACGAATATGGATGGATAGGATTGGTGAATAGCATGCAAAAAAACACGATACTTTCTTTAAATGGTATCGCCAAACAATTTGGCGGATTAAAGGTTATTGAAGATATAACATTAGATATTGCCGTAGGTGAAAAAGTTGGGTTAATTGGCCCAAATGGGGCCGGGAAAACAACATTATTTAATATGATAGCTGGTGATCTTGAACCATCGAGCGGTACTATTTCTTACTTTGGTGAAAATATTAATAAAATACCAAATTTTAAGCGGACACAGTCAGGGATTGTCCGAACATTTCAAAAAAATAACTTAATGGCTGGATTGACTGTTAAAGAAAACCTTATCCTTGTCTTGCAGAGGATGAGAAAAGAGCATAAACAATGGTGGAAACGAGCAAATAAGAAAAACTATTCCGAGCTATTTAATACAGCAGATCAATTTCTGGCTGAATGGGGATTAAGTGAGCACTCTAAGAGTCTTGTAAAAGATTTATCTTACGGTGTACAAAGGCAAATTGAAATTATTCTAGCGGTGGCCGGAGAGCCTAAATTACTTCTTTTAGATGAACCGACAGCAGGGATGTCACAATTAGAAACGGATCAAATTATAGGACTAATTAATAAATTGCCAAAGGATGTTTCTATTATTATGATTGAGCACGACATAGACGTTTTGTTCGGCAATATGGACAGGGTTGTGGTACTTCATACCGGCAGATTAATATGTGACGGAAAACCAGAAGAAGTGAGAAACGATCCTGAAGTGAAAGAAATCTACATGGGAAAAGAGGGTATGGTTCATGCTTGAATTAAAGAGTGTTCATAGTTACTACGGCGAGAGTCATGTCCTGCACGGGATTAACTTAGAGGTACAGAAGGGGAAGGTTGTTACTCTTTTGGGCAGAAATGGTATGGGAAAAACAACGACAATCCATTCCATTATCGGATTTGTCAGAAAAAAACAGGGTGAAATATTATTAGAGGGAGAGAATATTGCTGGGCTCGAAAGCCATCAAATTGCCAGAAAGGGGATTGGCATTGTCCCTCAGGGTAGACGGATATTTCCTAATTTAACAGTGACGGAAAATTTGAGTGTCTTTGCTAATCATAAAGGAGGGGAATGGACACTCGAAAGAATCTTTGAACTTTTTCCTCGGTTGAAAGAAAGGGAAAAGTCACATGCAGGAAATTTAAGCGGTGGTGAGCAATCCATGCTTTCGATTGGGAGAGCTTTAATGCGTAATCCGAAAATACTTCTCTTAGATGAACCGACTGAAGGGTTATCGCCGCTTATGGTAGGCGAGGTAATGGAGATTCTCTTGAAATTGAAGAATTCTGGAATGTCGATGTTGTTTGTAGAACAAAATATCAGTACCGCTCTAAGTATCGCAGATGATGTGTACATTTTAAGCAAGGGTCAGGTTGTCTATCACGGCCAGCCAGAAGAGCTGCAGGAGAATATGAATATTGCATATCAATATTTAGCATTAAGCAGTTAATCAGTAAAAACAAAACGACTATTAGTACAAAAAACGATAAATAATCTAAATTTCCAAAGATCGCTTGGGCTAATAGCTCGGCGGTCTTTTTGTTAATAAAACCATGATTAAGTGGAGAATGCAATGAAATGACATTAGGAATGATAACAATGAATACTCCCACCACTTAATTTTCTAACGGAAATTTGAAGTGGGGGTTTCTAACGTATCGAACATTGCTGAACGAGTAACGCTAGTGGAGGTGCCACATCGGCGTGCTGGTAACGCCCAACCCCTCTATCCCATTGGTCTAGCCGTTGGGACTGCTTTTTTCAGCTTATTGGGTTTCACACGATTGTGTACCTCGGCTGACGGTTGGCTTGAACATTTTACGTGGCAAAGCAACGATTCTTGCTACAACCTACTATGTTCAGTTTTCAAGGAACATTTGTTTAAGAATATTTTACCATACAAACAAGTGTTTTGCTGCGTAAAAAGGCGATTCACCTCCCACTCCCACCTACCCATTGGGCTAAGCCCTGAACATTCCTTGAGGATGGGAGTCCTTTCGCCTAATTATGATAGATTCTTTACAAAATGGTGTTAGCTGTATCTATGTCAAGTAACCAAAAAAGGAGTTATTTATTAATCATGGCTGAATTCCTATATGAGAAAACAAGAATTGTTTATGATATCAGTGGAGAAGGGATACCCATCATATTTATCCACCCTCCTGCTATGGGAAGAGTGGTCTTTCGCTGTCAGGAAGATCTGAACCGTCATTTTACGGTTATTATCCCCGACTTAAGCGGGACAGGAGACTCAATAGGCCCTGAGCATAAGGTAACAATTGATGGATACGCGAAGGAGGTAAAGGCGTTACTAGAGTATTTAAATATAAAAAAAGCAGTGATTTGCGGCTATTCAGCTGGGGGCTGTGTAGCCCAGGAATTCGTTCTAAGGTTTCCTGAAATGTCATTGGGTCTGATCCTGATCAGTGGGTATTCTGAAGTACAATCACTGGGTTTTAAATATGAGCATCTAGCAGGAATGTATTTCGCAAAAAAATTTCCCTCTTTTCTTCGCTATGTAATATCCTCAGCTCATACAGATCAATCATCCTATCGTGATGACATCAATCGACATATGAAGAAAGCTAATCGAAAGATGTGGATGGAATTTTATGAGCAGTCATTATATTTTAATTGTACGGAAAGACTCTCTGAAATCTCTGTGCCCCTCTTGCTTATGTACGGTTCGAGGGACTTTACAAATCAACATTTGCAGACGTATGAAAAGCTGACAAATCAACAAGCAGTTATCTTTCCTAATGTATCTCATCAATTGCCAACTAAAAAAAGCCAGTTAGTTAACCAAACGATTACAGGTTTTATTATAGAAAATATAGAAAAATCGCATTGATTATCAATGCGATTTTAAATAAGGTTTATGAGTGTGCTGGTTCTTCTTTATCCGGTTTTATTGCCATAAACGTTGCACACGCTGCTAATAAACTGCAGCCGCATAGAATATAGAATAATAAATGTCCGGTTTTGTCCATTAGAATGGCAAGTACTGGAGGTCCGGCAGCAACTCCAATAAAGCGCATCGAATTGTAAATAGCCGTAATCGTTCCACGATGCTCTTTTTCAATACCAACCGTAATAAGCGCATCAAGACATGGTAAAACAGACCCAATTCCAATACCGCAAAATAAAAATAAACTAATTAAAAACCAAAGCATATGAGAAAAGCTTAAGACAATCACAGAGATTCCTAACAGTATACTTCCAGAGAATATAATCCATTTCATCAATACTTTATTTTCTTTAATTATTTTACCGGTAATGAAGGAGGTTAGGCATAAAGCTCCTAAAGGAATTGCTAATACCAATCCTTTTTTCACACCAGTTATATCGTAACTTGTTTCGAGCATTTCTGATAGGTAGAATAGGACTCCAAATAAAACAAACATGAGAATGGCTCCAATTAGAAAGATTGCATTCAACCATTTCCCATTATGTGTAAAAGTCTTTTTAATATTTCTAAAGAATTGTTTGAATGGTATTGGCTTCTCCTGTGATTTTGGTGCTTTTACAAAAAATATCATAAGTAAAGTAGAAAATACACAAAAAACAGGAATAGAGAAAAAAGGTAAATACCAACTAATACCAGCTAGGAGTGCCCCAAGGATTGGACTTAGGACTTTACCAAATGTATTAGATGTTTCAATGATTCCTAATGTACTACTCACATCTTTTTCATTTTTGAACATATCCCCGACCAAAGGCATAACAATAGGTGAAGCTCCCGCTGCACCTACACCCTGCATAGCTCTGCCTACCAATATCAGCCAATAGGCATCAGCCATTTTCCAAGCCGCCCACCCGGAAATGAATCCCCCGATTCCTGCAATGAACAGGCTAGGAATAATAACCTTTTTTCTCCCAATGTGATCTGACAGGTAGCCGGCTAATGGAATTAATATGATGGCAACAATTGAATAGACGGTAATTATCATGCTCGATTGAAATGAAGAAATGGCTAATTTTTTCTCCATCGTTGGCAACACCGGAATAAACATTGAATTCCCTAATGTCATGATTAGAGGGATTGATGACATAGAGAGTACCGCCCATTTATGTTTATGGGCACCACGATCTTTCTTTTTTATGGATTGTTTTAGATCCATCGATAATAATTCTTCAACATGATCCATGTCAAAAACCGCCTTTAATAAATAGTCACCTTTATATGATTGCCATTTTTCTTGAAAGTAGCATGGAAAAAAAATGAACCATGCTTTTAATAAATAGCTTTGTTTATTAACACTGTCGCTTCCTAACCATACAGCTACCTTTCAGCACAACTAAAAGGCGAGAAAAATGGCCATTTCCCATGGATGGGTCAAAAATCTGACTAATCAACATGATTCGTTAACATAGCAAAAAAATAAAAGTTATTGGGAAAAATTATAATATTTTAATTATTTTTTATCATTTATGGTTGACGAAGGATTAATAAAGTATTATTATAATTATCAAATAAATGATACGGCCTTGACGAAGAGGAGTAACTTTTCCAAACACTTTAGAGAGCTGATGGTTGGTGAAAATCAGTGTGGGAAGAAAAGCGAATGGACTTCTGAGCCCCAAACCGAACCTTTTAACTTCATTCTGAAGTTAAGCCTCCGGCGGATGTCACGGATTTTTTAAGGGTAATTTATCGAACGAGTTCGACGACGGACAGGACGTCCTAGTCGGACGAAGCCACAGGATGTGGCGTTTAGAAGCGCGATAAAAATCCGGACGAAAATTCGACGAGGTGAATTTGATAGTAGTAGGCTTTGGCGAATGTCTCATCGTTACAAGAGACAAGTATTAAAACATTTTGTTTTGATGCTTGTTAAGTGAGCTGATTTATTCAGCTAATGAAGGTGGCACCACGGGTTTCTCGTCCTTTTTTGACGGGAAGCCCTTTTTGTTTTTATAAAAAAATATGTAAATCGCTGAGTAAGAGTAGTACACGATTGTTCTTCGTTACAGAGAGCCGGGAATGGTGTGAACCGGTACGGATGCATCGCTGGAATGGACTTACGAGAGGTAGCCTGAAACTTTAGTAGGGATACACGGAACTCCACCGTTAAAAGGATAGAGTATGGTAATTTTGTACTCGAAAAGAGAAAGCCTGAATGGGTTTTAACAGAGGTGGCACCGCGGTCAATCTATCGTCCTCTATTCACATTTTACATGTGGATAGAGGACTTTTTTATTTCATATATTTATTTCAAAAATAAATGGAGGGAATGTTGTTATGAAGTTGAGTAGAGAAGAGTTGAGTTCAGGAACGTTGATTATCGAGGAGATAGAAGGGGACACATTAACACCCATATCCATTTATCAAAAATTAAGGGGCGATAAGAAATTTTTACTTGAAAGTTCTTTAAAACATGAAAACTCAGGTCGTTTTTCTTTTATCGGAGCAGAACCATTCATGGAGTTAATTGGTAATGGCAATAGCAGTCAGATTATTATTAATAATGAAAATAAATACATTAATAAAAAACCTTTAGAAGTGTTAAAAGAATTATTGCCTGAAAAATCTCCTAAACCAGAACCGTTATTTCCATTTATTGGAGGTGCAGTAGGTTATGCTGGATACGATGCCATTCGTCAATATGAGAGGATTGGTGAAGTTCCTAATGATGAATTAATGCTTCCTGATGTCCACTTCTTATTTTTTGAAGTCCTAGTCGTGTTTGATCATCTTGAGCAAAAGGTTTATATCGTGGCATCACAGCAGCATAACGGATCATCGCGTGAAGAGTTATCTGACAAAATTGAGATGACAAAGGAACAAATAAGAAAAGGAGTGTCTGAAGAAGGTGTGAAGGAGGTAACCCTTTCAGCTTTTCAAGCCTCTATTCCAAAAGAACAATTTATCAATCATGTGATCAAAGCAAAAAAGTACATTGAAGAAGGCGATATTTTTCAAGTTGTCTTGTCGCAGCGCTTAAAAGCGGAAATAGAAGGAGAACCATTTTCATTATACCGAAAATTAAGAGTCAAAAATCCTTCACCGTATATGTACTATTTTGATTTTCAAGATTATTCCATTGCTGGAGTATCGCCTGAAAGCTTGATTAAGGTAAAAGGAAGGCAGGTCATCACGAATCCAATTGCAGGCACAAGACCGAGAGGAGCAAATGATGAAGAAGATTTGCGCTTAGCAGAGGGTTTGTTAGCAGATGAAAAAGAGCTTGCTGAGCATAAAATGCTCGTGGATCTGGGCCGTAATGACCTAGGACGTGTTTGTGAATTTGGCTCTGTCGAAGTGACTAAGTTTCTTGGAATTGAAAAATACAAACATGTAATTCATCTTGTTTCAGAAGTAGAAGGGAAATTGGTGGACACATTCTCTCCCATTGATGCATTAATATCATGTTTACCGGCTGGAACCGTGTCAGGTGCTCCAAAAATAAGGGCCATGGAAATCATTAATGAAATGGAAAACAGTAAAAGAGGTATTTATTCGGGTGCGATTGGATATGTTTCAGCGAATGGAAATCTCGATTTTGCTCTAGCGATTAGAACGATGGTGATTAAAGGGAAGGAAGCCTATATTCAGGCTGGAGCGGGGATTGTGTATGATTCCATACCTGAAAAGGAGTATGAAGAAACACTTCATAAATTACAAATGTTTTTGGGAGGAGACAGAAAATGATTTTATTAATTGATAATTATGACTCCTTTACGTATAACCTTTATCAATATCTTGGCGAACTTGGTGAAAAACTCGTTGTGAAAAGAAATGATGAACTGACAATTGCTGATATTGAAAAACTCCAACCGGAAGCGATTGTAATTTCTCCAGGACCGGGCAGACCTGAGCAGTCAGGGATTTGTGTTGAGGCCATTCGGTCTTATTATGAAAAAATTCCCATTCTTGGCATATGTCTTGGCCATCAGGCAATCGGATATAGTTTTGGTGCTGTCATTACTAAGGCTGAAAAAATTATGCATGGTAAAGTTTCACAAATAAGGCATTCAGAAAAGAATTTATTTCAAGGTCTTCCTCAGGATATTGAAGTGATGCGTTATCACTCATTAGTGATTCAAAAAGGCACCTTAACACCTGAGTTTGAGGAAACGGCTTTTTCAAGTGATGATAAAGAGATTATGGCGATTAAACATAAGAAATTTCCTCTATATGGGATACAGTTTCATCCTGAATCCATTGGAACCGGTGATGGAAAGCGAATGTTAGCTAATTTTTTATCTGAAATAAGAAAGGAAGTTGCAATATGAAAGAAATATTAGTTCGTTTAACAGCAGGAGAAGCATTAACTAATAAGGAGATTCAGTTGGCGACGGAACGGTTATTTTCAGATGATATTACAGACAGTGAAATTTCAGCCTTTCTAATTGGATTAAAAACGAAGGGGGAAACGGTAGAAGAAATAGCTGGACTTGTGAACGGTATTCGTGCAAATTCATTAAAATTCAAGAAGAAGTTTGCCGATTGCTTGGATAATTGCGGCACGGGCGGTGATGGGGTAAAAAGCTTTAATGTTAGTTCGACTTCAGCATTTGTGATTGCAGCGGCCGGCATACCGGTTGCAAAGCATGGGAATCGCAGTGTATCAAGCAAAACAGGCAGTGCAGATGTTCTTGAAGAGCTTGGAATTGAATTGAACCTTCCTTCTGAAAGAATTGAGGAAATCATTGAAGAAGTGGGTATTGCCTTCTTATTTGCTCCAAATGTACATCCGAAAATTAAACGAATCCAAAAGGTTCGTAAGGATTTAGGAATTCCAACTGTATTTAATCTTTTAGGACCATTAATGAACCCTGTTGAATTAGACACACAATTTTTAGGTGTGTATCGTCGGGATTTAGCAAAAATGTTTGCTGAAGTTCTTCACGCTCTTGGTCGAAAACGGGCAGTTGTCTTAAATGGTGCGGGATCAATGGATGAAGCATCACTTCAAGGTGATAACTATTTAGTCATTTTAGAAAATGGTATAATCACAGAAAAGACGCTTCATCCCGAAGAAGTAGGGTTACCGATTTATCCGAATGAAGCAATTGTTGGCGGGTATGCGCGTGAAAATGCCGAAATATTGCGAAATGTCTTAGAGGGGAAAAAAGGAGCCTATCGCGATACTGTGCTATTAAATGCAGGGATTGGTATTTATATAGGAGGAAAAGCAGTAAATATTCAAAATGGTGTGGAAATGGCAGAGGAATTAATCGATTCAGGAGCTGCGCTTGAAAAACTAAATCGTTTGATTGAAGCTAGCAAAGTAAAGTCAGAGGTGATATAAGTGGCAACTATTTTAGATGCAATATTAACAGAGAAAAAAGTGGAAGTAGAGTATTTACAAAGAAATAGGATAAATATATTGGGAAATAACAATCATCCACAGCATTCTTTTCTATCGATTCTTGAAAAGGCAGAGGAATTAGCCATCATTGCTGAATTTAAACGGGCCAGTCCATCAAAAGGGGTTATTAATTCAGATTTAGATCCTGCCAAACAAGCAAGTTCCTATGTTCAATATGGTGCGAATGCTGTTTCTGTATTGACCGATAAATGTTTCTTTAAAGGAAGTTTTTCAGATTTGGAGGCAGTGCGAAAGGCCATTGATGCACCCATTCTTTGTAAGGATTTTGTTGTAGATTCGATTCAAATCGATATCGCAAAGGCATCGGGAGCAAATATTGTTTTGCTTATTGTAGCTGCGATGAAGGAAGAAAAATTAGTTGAGCTTTATCAATATGCAAAAGCGAAAAATCTTGACGTTTTAGTGGAAGTGCATAATGAAGAAGAATTAGAAATTGCACTCAGAGTGGGTGCGAAAATAATTGGCGTGAATAATCGGAATTTAAAGACCTTTGAAGTAGATTTAGCTGTTACAGAAAAGCTGGGTCCTATTGTAAAGAAGGCAGGAGCCTATTTAATTAGTGAAAGCGGTATTCAAACAATTGAGGATGTAAAGCGGGCTGTCAAAGCAGGGGCAAATGGAATATTAGTCGGTGAGACTTTTATGAGAGCAGAAAATCTTGCTCAAACATTACAAGAAATGAAGTTGCCGATTCAAAAGGGTGCTCAAATATGAATGTAAAAATATGTGGCCTGCAAAACGCGGAAGCAGCATTATTTGCCGCTAGAAATGGCGCGGATGCCATTGGATTTGTATTTGCAGAAAGTAAACGTCGAGTAACAGTAGAACGAGCAAAACAGATTATTTCCACTTTACCAAAAGAGGTCAAAAAAATAGGTGTATTTGTCAATTCAAGTAAGGAAGAGATTGAGAAAATCGTATCTGAAACAGGTATCGACATCGTGCAGCTTCATGGTCATGAATCTCCTGAATTTTGTCAATCCATTCCGTATCCGATGATAAAAGCCTTTAGTATAGAGTCTGCCCGAGACTTGGAAAATATTCATACTTATCCATGCGAATTCATTCTCTTAGACGGACCAAAGGGAAAATATTATGGAGGAAACGGGATTGCGTTTGATTGGAATATACTGAAAACCTTTGACTTTAAAGATAAAAAAGTGATATTGGCTGGAGGTTTAGATTTAGAAAATGTATCTGAGGCATTGGAAACCAATGCTTATATGTTAGATGTGTCAAGTGGAGTCGAAAGTAATGGACAAAAGGATCTCAATAAAATAAAACGTTTTTTAGACTTTGTAAAAAACAAGCAATCAATGGAGGAAATCATATGAGCAGATATACTATGCCGGATAAAACAGGTCATTTTGGACCATTTGGAGGCCGCTATATTCCAGAAACGCTAATGACAGCGATTCTGGAATTAGAAGAAGAATACAAGAAAGCGAATCAAGATAAAGATTTTCATAAACAGCTTAACGATTTGTTAAAGGAGTATGTAGGACGTGAAACACCGCTTTATTATGCTAAGAACCTAACAAAACAAGCAGGCGGAGCAAAGATTTATTTAAAGCGGGAAGATTTAAATCATACTGGTGCCCATAAGATTAATAACACAATAGGGCAGGCTCTCCTTGCCGTCCGGATGGGAAAAAGAAAAATTATTGCCGAAACAGGAGCAGGACAACATGGAGTAGCAACAGCAACGGTTTGTGCTCTCTTAAATCTAGAATGTATGATTTTTATGGGGGAGGAAGATATTAAGCGCCAGCAACTGAACGTATTCCGGATGGAACTATTAGGTGCAAAAGTGGTCAGTGTGGCATCGGGCAGCAGGACATTAAAGGACGCTACGAACGAAGCGCTTCGATACTGGGTAGCCAATGTCAATGATACGCACTATATTCTCGGTTCTGTTATGGGGCCGCACCCTTTCCCAATGATTGTCCGCGATTTCCAGAGTGTCATAGGAAAAGAAACGAAGCTGCAATACACACAAAAAGAAGGAAAACTTCCAGATGCATTGATTGCTTGTATTGGAGGCGGAAGTAATTCTATGGGCATGTTTTATCCATTTATTGAAGATAATGATGTGAAATTATATGGAGTCGAAGCTGCCGGTCAGGGAATTGATACTGATTTCCATGCGGCATCTCTGACAAAAGGAAAACCTGGTGTATTACACGGGGCATCCATGTATTTGCTGCAAAATGAAGATGGGCAAATTCAGGAAGCGCATTCGATTTCTGCTGGTCTTGATTATCCTGGGGTTGGACCAGAGCATAGTTACTTAAAGGACTTAGGCCGTGTCCAATATGATTCGATTACAGATGCTGAAGCTTTAGAAGCTTTACAAACACTATCACAGGTTGAGGGGATTATTCCTGCATTAGAAAGCGCACATGCTGTTGCGTATGCACTTAAGCTCGCACCAACAATGAAACAGGATGAAGGAATTGTTGTTTGCTTGTCCGGCCGAGGAGATAAAGACGTTGAAGCCGTTAAAGCCTATTTGGAAGGGGAAAACTAAGATGAATCGTTTGGAAAAAGCATTGCAAAATGTAAAATTGGGGCATGAAAAGGCATTTGTTCCATATATTATGGCAGGAGATGGCGGCCTAGACGTTCTCGAAAGCAGAATTCGCTTTTTAGAAGAGTGCGGTGCAACTGCGATTGAAATAGGCATTCCTTTTTCAGATCCGGTCGCAGATGGTCCGGTTATTCAGCAGGCAGGAATTCGGGCGCTTAAAGCAGGAACGACTGTAAAGAAGATTATAGAGACAATCGAATCCTTCCGTTCGAAGGTTAACATTCCGCTTATTTTTATGACTTATATGAATCCAATTTTAGCCTATGGCAAGGAAGCTTTTATTGCTGATTGTAAAAGAATCGGTATTGATGGGCTAATCCTGCCTGATTTACCAATTGAAGAAGAAGAAACAATTGAACCTCTTGCTAAAATTGCAGGCATTGAAATTATTCGTTTAGTAACATTAAATAGTTCAGATGAAAGAATTAAAACCATTTCTAATAAAGGGAACGGATTCTTATATGCTGTAACAGTCAATGGAATAACAGGAGCAAGGCAGGGATTTCATGTGGAACTGCATAAACATTTACAAAGAGTGAAAGACCTTTCTCCGCTGCCTGTTTTTGCTGGTTTTGGAATCTCGACACCAGAACATATAAAAGAGATGACACAATTCTGTGATGGTGTAATTGTAGGCAGTAAAATTGTTGATTTGTTTGAACAAAAGGATGAAGCTAGGATTAAAGAATTAATTCAAACGGCAAAATCTGTATCTGTTTAATTTATTAGAATCGTTGTATTTGGCCAGGTTTAGGGAAGGATATATAGGGAAACGAAAAAAGCGGTAATGAACGAAAGAAACAGCAAGGAATACCAAAAGGATGACAGTGATGGAACATAAGGAACAATACATGGAACATTTACACCGATATATGGGGCACATAGAGTCCCATGTAAATAAAATATATGCGACAATACATGAGCATGACTGCTGTATTTTATCAGACCTTGATCAAATGCAAAGACTTGTATCTGAAGCTCAAAATTTTGCTGCTGTTTATTATCTGCAATCACATTTAGCTCCCTATACTAAACAATATATAAATTTATCACTAGCTGCGCAGTATCTATCGGAGAAACGGCATGGTGCATTAATTGCTGTGGAACGCTCTGATCAATTAGATCCATATATTCATAATGGAACGTTGATAGAAGCTGATATTAGCCATATTTTACTTGAAACGGTGTTTTATCCAGGGAATCCTTTACATGATGGAGGAGTTGTTATTCGTAATGATACCATCCATTCGGCAGGAAATATCTTTCCCTTGACAGATATTACGTATCAGCATCGTAAGCTTGGAACGAGACACCGTGCTGCCATTGGACTTTCGGAAAAGACAGATGCTATGGTCATCGTCGTATCTGAAGAAACAGGCCGAATTTCATTTGCTTTAGATGGTCAATTATTTGTCGTACGTGCGAGTGTCTAACAAGCAGGAAAGGAAACGAAAAAACAGCCACATAAAAAATGTGGCTGTTTTTTCGTTAATGTCTAGCTGCAATACCTAGTCCCTCGAATAATAATCCACCTTTCTATCCATCCGTATTGATTGTTGATTTTCTTAGCTGTAGAAAACGGACAAAATTAAGGATAATTGTTTTTATGACTGCATAAAAAGGAATGGCTAAAATCATGCCTAGGATACCTGCTAAATTTCCGGCAACAAGGAGAATAATAATAATTGTGGCAGGATGAGTATCTAATCTTTTTCCAAGGATAAGCGGAGAAAGAACATTTCCTTCAACCTGCTGAGCAATCGTAATAACTACGATGACTAATATCGCCTTTGTTGGTGAATCAAATAATGCAATCAAAACGGCTGGTGCACCGCCTAAAAATGGTCCGACATACGGAATGATATTTGTGACAGCTACGATTAAGGCCATGACTAGCGCATATGGTAAGTCAATAATAACATAACCAATAAAGGAAAGAGTCCCGACAAATAAAGCAACGGTTATTTGGCCGTTTATATATGCAGCAAGTGTTTCGCCTGTTTCTTTTAGCGTTTTTAAGCCTTCATTTCGGTAGGAAGGGGGAAGGAATTTTGAAATCAAATTGGGAAATTTGTCTCCATCTTTGAACATATAAAATAACAAAAAAGGAACAGTTACAATAGTTATAGCAATATCAGCCACCACACCAACAATGCTTGATATACTATTAGTTATTCTCGTAGGAAGTGTTGCAGCATAATTATTTAGCTCTTCAACAATATTATTTATCGAGATATATTCTTGTGTCATGACCCATTTAAATTGTTCTGAATCAGAAAGCTGATCTAAAAATAACATCGTTTGTCTATAATATCTTGGAACATCATTTACGAAGGCTGTAACCTGCTTTGAAATCATGGGGATTAAATTGCCAATGATGAGTCCCATCAAGCCAATAATGACAACATAAATAACAATGATAGCAAGTAATCGCGGTAACTTAAGCCTTTGAAGATATCCAACAAATGGATTTAGCAGAAAATATAAAAATCCAGAAATCAGGATAGGGAAAAACAATGTAGAGAAGAATATCCCAATCGGTTCAAATAAAAATGAAATTTTAGTTGATATATAAATAATGCTGACGATAATCAAAATTTGCAGTGTCCAATATTGAAATTTCTTTTTTGCCAAATGCTTCACCTTTTTCTCTAAGATAGATTAATTATAGCAAATCTAGAAGTATTTACATAATTTTTAAACGAATCTTCGGTTTAGACTGAGAAGTAAAAAAGCTTGGATATAAAAGCATCCAAGCCAAGAAATGTAAGGTTTAGTTACGTTAATTAATTTATGAGTGATTGCAGTGGTGCTGGAATTCTTCCCCCACGCTTTATCATTTTTTCAGAACTGTATGGATTTACACCCATAACAGGTGCACGTCCTAATAATCCGCCAAACTCTACCATTTCGCCTTCTTTTTTACCTGGTACTGGAATAACTCGAACAGCAGTGGTTTTCTTATTTATCATACCAATTGCCGCTTCATCAGCAATAATCGCTGAAAGAGTAGCAGGGGTTACATCACCTGTTAAAGCAATCATATCGAGACCGACTGAACATACACAGGTCATGGCTTCAAGCTTTGATAAAGTTAATGAATTGTCGATAATGCCACGAATCATACCGTTATCTTCACTAACGGGAATAAATGCACCGCTTAAACCGCCTACATAAGAACTTGCCATGGCTCCACCTTTTTTGACTGCATCGTTCATTAAGGCAAGAGCAGCGATTGTGCCATGGGTTCCAACTCTTTCTAAGCCAATTTCTTCAAGAATCTCTGCTACGCTGTCATTTTGCGCATTTGTTGGTGCGAGTGATAAATCCATAATCCCAAAGGGAACGTTAAGACGTTCTGCTACAATACGGCCGATTAATTCTCCTGCACGGGTAATTTTAAAGGCTGTTTTTTTAATGATATCGGCTACCTCACCAAGATCTGCGTCTGGATATCTTTTCAGCGCATTTAAAACGACACCGGGACCACTGACACCAACATTTAATACAACCTCGCCTTCACCGGCTCCGTGAAAAGCACCTGCCATAAACGGATTATCTTCTACTGCGTTGCAAAATACGACGAGCTTTGCACAGGCAAGCCCGTTTTTATGTTTTGTTCGATCGGCCGCTTCTTTAATAATCATACCCATTCTCTTGACTGCATCCATATTAATACCAGAACGGGTTGAAGCTACAGAAACAGAAGCACATACGCGCTCTGTCACACTCAATGCTTCTGGGAGTGCGTCTAGTAATGTTTGATCTCCATTGGAAAGTCCTTTATGTATAAGTGCTGAAAATCCGCCAATAAAATCGACGCCTAATGTAACCGCTGCTCGGTCAAGTGTCTTTGCTAGTTCTACAGCCTGTTCTTTTGTGGCATGACCTAATAGCTCAGCAACCGGTGTGATGGAGATTCTTTTATTAATAATTGGAATCCCGAATTCCTTTTCAGCTTTTTCTGCTACTTCTTTTAAATCTTTTGCATAAGTTGTAATTTTTTCATAAACTCGTTTGTTCATTTTATCAAAATCTTTGTCAGCGCAATCAAGAAGGCTGATTCCCATTGTTACAGTCCGAATATCTAAATTTTCAACCTGAACCATTCGAATCGTTTCAATCATTTCATTAATGGCAATATTCATAGGTGGAAAACCCTCTTTCTTTTATTTAAACGCGGTGCATTGCTTGGAAAATATCTTCTAATTGAAGTGTGATATTTAAACCAAGTGCATTACCTATTTCGGTTAGTTGCTTTTGTAGTCCTTCGAGGTCCTCAAAATCAGTAACATCGACAAGCATCATCATTGTGAAAAAATCTTGTAATATCGTTTGGCTGATGTCGAGAATATTTACTTTGTTTTCAGATAAAATGGTTGTTACTTTTGCAATTATACCAACCTGGTCCTTTCCAATCACACTTACAATGGCACGTCTTTGATTCATTTTTTTCACCTCGGAGCTATTTTGTTGTTTATCCCACTCTTAACGGGCAGTAAGACCCCAACCTCAAGATTCTGAGTATACAAAAGAAGATAGGTGGGGAATCAACTGCCCGTAAAGGTCCGATTGGTTCAACTAATCATCAGTGGGGGATAGAAAAAAACCACTGATGGAAGTTTCACTTTATCACGGATTAATATCAGTATTATTCTCACTATCTACTCTATCTATCATTGTAGAATAATGTAAAAAAATATCAATATTTTTATATAATATTTATTTCTAAAGGGATAACTAAGATAGCTTTAGTATTGACAACTCAATACTTCATGTGCATAATAGTAAAAAATGAACGATATACGAACGTCTGACGACGGATTAGTATGAGATTCTTTATGTGCAAGAGAGTGAGGTTTGAAGCTGGAAGACCTCATCACAGTAAAGCCTCAGAACCTGCCGTCCGAGTCTCGTGTTAAAGCACGGGCGCTATTCATTTAGCGTTATCATTTCAAGCGGAATGTTGTTTTTAAGCATTCAATGAAGGTGGTACCACGGAAATTAGCCCTTTTCGTCCTTTACAGTGAGGATGAAAAGGGTTTTTTGTTTATCATGTATGTATTTTTAGCCATCGTTTAATGTCTAGAAACTGAAAATTACGAATATGTTTGTTAAAATATTAAAAGTAGAGGGTTGAAGAATGGAGAAGAAACGAATTGTTGTAAAGATCGGTAGTAGTTCATTGACAAACTCAAAGGGTGAGATTGATCAAGAAAAGTTCAGCGATCATGTCGAAGCAGTTGCTGCACTCCGCGAACAGGGGCATGAAGTTCTATTAGTCTCGTCCGGAGCAGTGGCGGCTGGCTTTTCCAGATTAGGCTACCCCTCAAGGCCTGTTACATTGAAGGGGAAGCAGGCGGCTGCAGCTGTAGGTCAAAGTTTATTAATTCAGTCATATATTGAACAGTTCAGTGTATTTAATATTATTCCTGCACAAATTCTATTAACGAGAAATGACTTTTCTAAAAAAGACCGATACAGAAATGCCTTTCAGACCATTTCCGAATTATTGGATAGAGGGATTCTTCCGATTATCAATGAAAATGACACGGTGTCTGTTCAGGAGCTGACATTTGGTGACAATGATATGTTGTCAGCACTAGTCAGCGGACTTGTTCATGCTGAACAGTTGATTATCTTAACAGATATTAACGGTCTTTATGATTCAAATCCTCAAACCAATCCTTTAGCAAAAAAATGGACTCACATAAGTGACATTACAGATGAGATTATGGGGATGGCAGGGGACTCAGGTTCGAAAGTGGGAACTGGAGGCATGAGATCAAAGTTAGAAGCCGCTAAAACAGCGTTGTCCCTTGGAGTCAAGGTCTTTATTGGGAAAGGATCTGGGAAACAGAAATTAATTGACATTCTTACCGGAGATGGAGATGGCACCTATATTGGGAATGATACTCTTACAACGGTAAATAATCCAAAACAATGGATTGCTCTTCATTCTGAAGTAGCTGGTAAAGTTTACATTGATCAGGGAGCTGAATTGGCCTTAACCATAGAAGGCAGGAGTTTATTACCAGCAGGAATATATGATATTGTCGGGTCTTTTGAAAAGGGAGATGTTGTTGAGGTTTTCGGTTCAACCGGTCTGCTCGGTAAAGGCGAAGTATATTACTCATCAGAGGAATTGAAAAAAGTAATGGGAAAACGCAGTGATGAAGTGGAAAAACAAATGGTTGTAGCAGCAATAGAAGTGATTCATCGTGATAATTGGGTGAAAGTAAAGAAATAGGGAGGACGAGGATTATGAGTGAAGTGTTGGAAAAAGGCAGAGCAGCTAAAAAGGCGAGCTTTCTATTAAATGGAAAAACAACGGCTGAAAAAAATGAAGCATTGGCGAGAGTTGCTGAGCAGTTATTGATTGATCAGGAAGAAATATTGGCAGAAAATGCTAAGGACTTAGAACTTGGGAAACAAAATGGACTCTCTGACTCAGTTTTAGATCGAATTATGTTAAATGAAAAAAGAATAAAGGATATGTCAGAAGCGATTCAACAATTAATTACACTGCAGGATCCAGTCGGCGAGACACTCGAGACCATTCAAAAGGACAACGGGCTAATCATTAAGAGTAAACGGGTGCCGATTGGCGTAATTGGGATGATATATGAAGCAAGACCAAATGTAACGGTTGATGCAGCAACGTTGGCATTAAAAACGGGGAATGCTATCATTTTAAGGGGCAGTTCTTCTGCACAATTTTCCAATCAGGTATTAACAAATTCAATTCATCGTGCCCTTGCAAAAACAAACCTGCCAATTGAAGCAGTTCAATCGATTGAAAATACAAATAGAGAAAGTGCAAAAGAACTATTCCACTTAAATGATTATTTAGATGTGTTAATTCCGCGCGGTGGTAAAAAGCTTATTGATACAGTTGTTAAGGAAGCTTCTGTACCAGTAATTGAAACAGGTGCAGGGAACTGTCATCTATTTATCGATGAGAGTGCTAAACCTGAAATGGCAGTCACGATTGCTATTAATGGAAAAACTCAACGTCCATCTGTTTGTAATGCCATCGAATCTATTCTTATCCACGAAAATTGGTTTAATCAATATGGTGAACAGCTTGTTGCTGCCTTAAAAGAAAAAGAAGTAGAAATAATTGGAGACGAGAAAGTTTGTCAAAAGGTTCCATTTGCAAAGCAAGCTACTGAGGAAGATTGGTATACTGAATATTTAGCTCTTATTGTTAGTATTAAGGTTGTTTCAAATGTTGAAGAAGCTATTGAACATATTAATCAATACGGTACAAGACATTCAGAAGCCATTATAACAGAAAATCAGGGCCATGCGGATCAATTTTTAACTTCTGTAGATGCTGCAGCTGTCTATCATAACGCATCGACAAGATTTACTGATGGCTTTGAGTTTGGTTTTGGTGCAGAAATTGGAATAAGTACACAAAAACTTCATGCACGCGGTCCAATGGGGCTTAAAGCGTTAACCTCTAGTAAATATTTTATCCAAGGCGATGGTCAGATTAGAGGCTAATAATAAAAGAAAAAAGAAGGATAGTCGAGCAGGCTGTCCTTCTTTTAGCTATAAATCAAAAACATTGATTATATATTTTGCGCATATTGATCATTAGGTATTTTACATAAAGTAACGTATAAACTAACTGGTTCATTGCTTGAGTTTTTGAAGGCAAACTCTTCATCACCAGCTGCATGAATGACATCATATTCAGTAATGTCAGTTTCCTTTCCATTAATGATTAGTTTTCCTTTCCCTTTTATTACATGCAGAAATAACTCCGAACCTGGATGAGTATGGGTGGGGAGCTCTTGACCGGGCATGAAATTTAATAAAAATATGGTGCTTCCTCCCTCATTGAACAATACTCGTTTTGTAAAACGGCTTTCACTATATTCAATGGCCTCAATAAGTGATTTCTTTTCCATTGTTATAAACCTCCGGCAAATTCAAACTTTTGAAAAAGAAGAGATGCGGGTAGAATAAAAAATCTATCTTTTAGATTCTGTTTAAAATAAAATATTATGTATGGTTAATCCAAAAAAGGAAAAATGTGCGAAAGCTCCATTGTGGCTGTAATCATTAATTGGAATTATAATAGTAACTTAGCAGGGCCATTCGCAATTCTCATTATTTCTTGGGAAACCGCAAAAAGTGACATTGTAGAATAAAAAATGTTGTAAAGTGTTGGATTGTATGGTTATTAATAAATAGTCAAGGGTGTCATGGAGGATTGTTTTATGATAAAGACTTCGAAAAAACTACTAAACGAACAAGAAATTATTGGAATTTTACAGTTCATTGTAGAAAAATCATATGAAGAAATTAAAGATGAAGAGGTTTTGCTTTGTCTAGAATGTGCAGATGTTGATTTAGAAATAGCTACTTCCAATCACTTCGAATTTCAAGAAGCGATAAAAAAGAATTTTGAAGTGGATGAATTTGGAGAAATTATTGATTATGATGAATATCGACAATTAATGTATGAATTATATGATTATTTCATAGACTTGCATATTAATAGCGTACTGTTTGATTTTTTTCCTGAAGGGGAATATGAGGTAGATGGAGAAATACTATGTTCTGATTCAGATATCATTGCTCCAAGAGGGAAATTTTACGCTCCATTTGAGCAGGCCGTGCAAAATAAATGATAAATGGCATGTAATATAATTGACAAATAGCTCTCCATTAAATATAGTATCTTTATATACTTATTTAAGTGGAGATTTTTTTATTATTAAAACCAAGTAAACTTATAAGAAATATTTGAAAAAGGTGTTTGATGCGGACGAAAGGGGAGAATTAAATGAAACAATCTGTATTCATCAATTGGAAAGAGGAACAATTATCGGCAACGATTGATTATCCTGATAACTTAAAGGAGGGAGTAAAATATCCCCTTGTTATTATTTGTCACGGTTTTATCGGAAGTAAGGTGGGAGTTGACAGGCTTTTTGTAAAAGCAGCGCAACAATTAAATCAGGATCAATTGATTGTCCTGCGCTTTGATTTATCAGGGTGTGGAGAAAGCAGCGGCAATTATGGTCAAACAGGATTACACGATTTTATTGATCAATTGAGGACGGTTATTGATTTTTCCTGTCAATTAAAACAAATTAATTCCAATCAAATTACATTACTTGGACACAGCCTAGGCGGGGCGACAGCTGTTTTAACAGCCGTAAAGGATGTGAGGATTAAACGATTAATTCTCTGGTCTTCGGTAGCATATCCATTAGAAGATATTAGCAGGATTGTTGGAAAGGAGAACGTTCGGTCATTAGAGCTTGTATCAGAATTCGATTATTTAGGATATTCTTTAACAATGCCATTCTTTGAATCACTTGCATTCTATCAGCCATTACAAAGCACTGTACATTATTCTGGAAATGTATTAATTGTTCATGGTACTGGTGATGATGATATTCCTGTCAAATATGCAAAAGAATATGAAAAGACACTTTCAAAACGATTAAGCGGTAAAGTGATAAGATATGAAATAAATGGAGCGAATCATACCTATTCTAATGCTGCACATTTCACTGAATTAATTCAAACAACTCGCAAATGGGTGTGCGATGAAATGAATATAGAACAAAAGCAAAACGTATCTAATTTTTGATGCGTTTTTTTAGAATATAAATAAATTCATAGGAAAGTGATGAAAAACGATGTTTGGACCGGTATTTTAATGAAAAACGAAACTTTTTGTCGAGTTTTGCGTATAAATAAAAGGTTAGGTTATTTTATTATTACATAAGGAGTGATTTTAGGAATGGAAAAAGAAGCAGAGGGAAAAATTCCAGGACCAAAGCTGTTAGGAATGATTTGGAGCCCGGGGGAACAATTTAATAAGATCCGCAAAAATCCTCGAATATGGATTCCTCTTTTAGTTGTTACAGTTTTGAACATAGCAGCTTATTTGATTATCGCTATGTCTATGACAGCAGAGGATTTAATGCTTCCAGGTATGACGACACAGGAAGCAGAAATGACTCTTGCGATTGCAAAAGCAACAACAGCAGTGTCAGGCTTTGCAGCACCGATTTTTGCTATTTTATTTTCCTCGCTTATTCATTTTATAATTGTTAAAATTGCTAGAAAAGAGACATCCTTTAAACAATTATTTTCTATGAATACTTATATTTCATTTATCACTGGAATTGGAACTCTATTGAATTTTGCTATTATGGCAGCGATTGGCGTAAGCAGTACGGATGGATATATCACAAGCCTTGGTGGTTTATTTAATAATAAATCCGGTATTTTAGGCGCATTTGAGCTATTTAGCATTTGGACCATGATTTTAACCGCACTAGGATTACATAAGGTTGGGCAGCTTTCGAAGACTGTATCATTCGTTATTGTTATTATTTTCTTCTTAATCACCCTCGCCATGGCAACGATAGGAAGCCTCTTTTCTAGCCTGGTGGGACTATAAATGAAGAATAAAATCTGGATTGCCGTTTCAGGATTTTGTCCAATTGAGTCATTGCGTTGTAAGCAAATGGTTAAAGCCTAAACAATTAGCATCGATTCTAATTGTTTAGGCTTTTTTACATTTATCCTACTCTTAACGGGCAGTAAGACCCTCACCTCAAGATTCTGAGTATAAAAAAAGAAGATAGGTGGGGGATCAACTGCCCGTAAAGGTCCATTCGTGGAATCACAGACTAAGAACGCCACATTCGTGGCAACGTCTGTGTGACCCACATCCTATGGGCCTCAACTAACCATCAGTGGGGAGGAAGAAAACCCCCGCTGATGGAAGTTTCACTTTATTAATGAATGTATTTATTGTAATTCCTGTTTCAGCTTTGTTTATCATATGATTGATATAAATAAATATACTCATCGAGCTTTTGGCTAAGATGGATTGTTTTTTCGTGATCTAATCCTTCTTTAATCCCGGTAAGGACAAGCTGCTCTCTAAGTAACTGTATATGCTGAAGTAATTTCTGTTTAAATAATGGATTGGTAACCGCGATATCCATCATATACCCCCGAACTATATTATATACTGGTTCCATTTAATAAGTGTATAGACTATTTAAATGTGATTTATCACACAATTTTATACTTTTCAAATATTTTAACACAAAGAGAGGAAGAATAATAAAAAAAATGCCATCAAAATCTGACATTATTTTTATTCGTCCATGATTGTCTTATTTGTTATAAAAATATTTTTATGTATAAGAATATTTCTTTCCAAATCCATTTATTTTTATACAAAAGAAGGAAGCTATTGATATAGCTTCCTTCTTTTTTGTATCAGCATTCTTACCAATGATGGGCCTTCGCGTTACTTCGCAAAATAATATTATTTTGACTTCTCTTCGTTTGTCCATTCACCTGTGACTTTTGATGTTTAGGTCTCGTCCAAGTATGAAGGAAAAGCTGGGAGTGAGAATCTACATGATCTCTGTAACTCATCGAATCACCTCTTCATTAGAATGGCTGAAACTTATGATAACCATTAGGGTATCATATCTAGTATGGGGTAAATAAGGTATCGATATGCATGTAAAATGGATAAATTCTGTGATATGATGGAGTAATCATTACAGCTCATGAAAAATTTAGATAGGATGAAACGATGGATAAAGGATTTTATAATGTAATGGAAGAAGTGATTTCAACACTTGTCAATGTTTTCATGATGAGCCCTGATTATCAAATCTTCTGTCATTGTTATAAATGCAGAAATGAAATCATCGCTCTTAGTTTAAATACTCTTCCCAGTCATTATGTAACAACAGAAGAAGGGAGAAACCGAGTATTTGAATATATAAATAGTGAAGAGAATCGTAAGTGGATAAATAATAAGCTTATTCAAGCTATTCATATTGTCGGAAAATATCCCAAACATGATGGTTAATTATAATCAGTTAGTGCCAATTGTTACAGATAAATCGAAACCATTGCTGTATACTGTCATTAACTAAAGTAAGTGATGGAATTTACAAGATTGTAATGAACCCATTATGAAAGGATATCTTTCGGAGGTACAATAAATGAATATGTATGAAATTATTCTATCTTATCTCGATCAAGCGGGACACGCGAGTATTCCTTCTATTTGTCAACAAGTAAATAATAATCCATTATTTATGAAAGAAAGAAAAAAGCCTGTTAGACATACACATATCAAGTCAGTAATTAGTAGAAAAAAAGATCTCTTTTATGTTCATAATGATATGGTCTCGCTACTTCCAGAGAGAAATCTAGTTTCATTAACCGCAAATATTGAAAAGTGTGGAAGTCCATGGTTCCAAGTAAAAGTAGATTTCAATTATAGACACTTTATCTTTTTTGAAATGAATCTAGATCCTTGTGAAAAATTGCAATATAGGCCGGTAGTATCAGGCAGTACAAACGAATTCAAACAGGAGATATACCGACTAAATATTTGGGACTGGGAACCGAATTATGATAAAGCTGGAATTGTCCTGGATGGTACAAGCTGGTCAGTAAAACTTGAAACAAGGTCTAAAACGTATAAAAGTGAAGGGCTGCAATGTTTCCCAAAAGAATGGACAAAATTTTGCTGTGCTCTTACGAAATTAACTGGTAAGAATATCATTTACTAATCCATTTAATGTTACTTTTATGTAAATATCTAGAGGCAGCTTATATGTATAAGATTGTAATAATTGTGAAAAATTATACTAGATATCTGACGTGGAGGTAATGAGTTTGAAAGAGGAGAAGTTAAGTGAATGTATAGATGAAAAGGATATTTTGCATCATCTTTTAGAGGAACAAATCGCTTATATTTGTGTCAAGGAAGAAGAAGAACAGTTGCGTGAAGAGCTGACAAACAATCATTCTCAAGAAAAATGAGAAGGATATTAGAATAACTAATATCCTTTTTATACGTGAAGAATTAGGTGGAGGCAGTTATTTTGAAAGATATTACTGTAAGAGAATTATTAGAAATGGAACATGTTGTACCAGTTGATGTAAGGTCGCCTGGTGAATTTGAGGAGGCATCTATTCCAGGTGCAGTAAATATTCCTATTTTTACAAATGAGGAGAGAAAAGAGGTTGGCACCCTTTATAAACAAACAGGGGCTAATGAGGCAAAATGGAGAGCAATGGAAATCGTTTCCCCAAAGCTTGCACAAATTCTTGGCTCTATTAAAAATATAAAGGACGAAGGTAAACAGCCAGTGTTATACTGTTGGCGTGGAGGGATGAGGAGTGCATCAATCGCTTCCTTCTTAGATTTGGCCGGTATTGAATCAGTCCGCATCTCAGGAGGATATCGGGCTTATCGTCAGTATATTTTAGAACAGATACCTATGTTAATACCTAAGCAGGCGCTTGTTCTTCATGGGATGACTGGTACAGGAAAAACAGAAATTTTAGTACAATTGCAGAAAAAGGGTTATCCAGTTATAGATTTAGAAGGAATGGCTGCTCACCGCGGTTCGCTTTTTGGGGCAGTAGGATTTGCAATTGATGGGAATAATCAAAAGACCTTTGACAGTTTATTATTTGAAAGTCTGCAAAAGATAAAGAGATTTTCTTATTTCATTATTGAGGCAGAAAGCAAGCGAATTGGAAGAGCAGGTCAGCCTGATGAGCTTTATGAGAAAAAAATTAATGGTTTAAATATTTATTTACATGCTTCCATTGAAACAAGAGTCATGCGTATTTATAATGAGTATGTAAAACCAAATGAAAATGAACCTTGGTTTCATGATACCATTCTAGAAAAGGTCGGATTAATAAAAAAACGCTTAAAAGATGATGAAGTATACAATACTTTGCTGGAGAATACAAAAAATAAACAGTATAGGGAGGTCATACGCTTACTACTGCAATATTATTATGACCCCCGTTATCAATTTAAACAACATGAGTATACAAACGATTTTACGGAAATACAAGCAGATCATCTCGAAAGGGCAATAGACGAGATTGAAAAGTATATTGAACAATATCTTCCTAAAATGGAAGAAACAGCACTAGAAATGTAAGCAACCTGGCATTTACAATGGCTAGGCTGTTTTTTGTTGAAAATGCCAGACATAAGTTAAACGGCTAAGGTTACCCTTATAGTAAGGAGTGATAAACCGTGGCAAAAGCAAAAACAAAAGACTATCTTACGACTGCTCCAGAAGAAGAAAAAGTTACCGTCGAAAATGGATCTATCTTTCCGAATGAAAAAATTGTTGCCGGTGATTCCGTAGATGAACATAAGAGAGTGGAAGAAGCCAATATCCTTATTGCAAGTAATGAAATAGGGCAGCAAAATGAGAATTTATAAGTTCACAGGAAGTAAAAAAAGAAATCGGCTTAATATAACCGATTTCTTTTTTTATTATCGTAATACATTAAAATATCTTGCTTCAGGATGGGAGAAGACTAGGGCTGTAACACTTGCCTCAGGCTCCATCATAAATCCTTCTGTCAGTTCAATCCCAATGTCCTCTGGAGAAATCAATTTGAATAGCTTCTGTTGATCCTCTAGATCAGGACATGCCGGGTAGCCGAATGAGAAGCGCTGGCCTTGATATTTGGCAGCAAATCGGTCCTTCATCGTAAAGTTCACAGGATCAGGGAATCCCCAGCGATCTCGAATTTGACGATGGATTAATTCAGCTAATCCTTCTGCTGTTTCCAATGCCAAGGCTTGCAGGGCATGACTCTCTAGAAATTTACCATCATTTTTTAAACGATCTGCAATTTGACGGATTCCTTTACCTGCTGTTACAGCAAAAAATGATACATAATCCATTTCTCCGCTGTCAACTGATTTTAAATAGTCTGCTAAGCAAAGGAAAGGTTCTGATTCCTGTCTAGGAAATTCAAATGTTTCAATTACTTTTGTTGTATCATTTGGATCATAGATAAGCACCTTGTCTCCATCTGACTGTGCAGGGAAAAATTGATAGACAGCAGCCGGTGTAATCCAGCCATTGTTGTTAGCATCCTCGATTAATCCATTGACGATTTCGTTTAATTTCAGTGCTTTTTCGTCCCTTTCTTTAAGCAGCTTTTCCAGTTTTCCTTTTAATCCGAGATGGTGGCCAATTAACGTCTGTTTATTAATATATGGTTCTACATGGGATAACGAATAAGACTTTAATAAATGCCGCTTTAAATCCTGCGGCGCAAAAACCGGCGCATCACTGATTACTTTTTTGCGGACTTTCACTGCAACTGAACCAGTTGGTCTTACGTATGGCTCAAGCGGTACAGCATTTTCCTTTTCTTTTTTTGCTTGAACTAATTTTTCAAATTCAGCCGGGTCCTGCAGCTGGTTGGCGAGAGACAGTCCGTTCATAGCGTCTTTTGCATAAAGAACGACACCATCATACTCTTTTGAAATTTTATTATCAGTAAATTTACGTGATAGGGCAGCGCCACCGACTAAAATTGGTATGTCTATACCAGCCTGCTTCATATCATGAGCAGTGATAACCATTTGTTGTGCCGATTTTACCAGTAAGCCAGACAATCCGACCATATCAGGTTTTTCCTTTTTAATGGTATCAATTAATTCAGCCGGTGCAACTTTGATACCAAGGTCAACCACTTCATAGCCATTATTCGTTAGTATGATATCTACAAGGTTTTTACCGATATCATGCACATCACCTTTTACAGTTGCAAGAACAATTTTTCCTTTTGCAGCCGATGTATCATTTTTTTCCATAAATGGCTCTAAGTAAGAGACAGCGGCTTTCATGACCTCGGCACTTTGCAGCACTTCAGCAACAATTAGTTGGTTATCATTAAATAAACGGCCGACTTCCTTCATACCTTCCATAAGCGGGCCATTGATAATATCAAGCGGTGCTGGATAGCTCTCTAAAGCCGACTCCAAATCTGGAATCAAGCCTTCTTTTGTACCTTCGACAACATAGTAGGAGAGCCGTTCTTCAAGAGTCATATCAGGCAGGCCGCTTTTTGTTTCTTTTTTCTTATCACGGTAAAAGTCAGTAAACTCAGCCAATGACTGATCTGTTGTTTCAAAAAGAAGTCGTTCAGCCATGGCAACTTCTTCTTTTGAAATGGAAGCAAAACGTTCTAACTTTTCTGTGTTGACAATCGCATAATCAAGACCTGCTAAAGTACAGTGATATAAATAAACAGAATTTAGAATCTCGCGACCAACCGGCGGCAACCCGAAAGACACATTACTTACACCGAGTATGGTTTGGACTTCCGGGAATTTCGCCTTGATCATTCGGATGCCTTCAACGGTTGCTTTGGCGGAGCCAATATATTGTTCATCACCAGTTCCAACCGGGAAAACAAGCGGATCAAAAATAATATCCTGTGGTGGAATTCCGTATTTCTCCACTAATAGTTGGTAGGATCTCTCGGCTATTTCAAGTTTCTTTTCAGCTGTAACACCCATCCCTTTTTCATCAATTGTTCCTACCACAACAGCAGCACCATATTTGTGGATAAGTGGAGCAATGGCTTGAAAACGTTCCTCTCCATCCTCCAGGTTAATTGAATTGATGATTGCTTTCCCTTGGGAATAGGAAAGGGCTTTTTCTATTACGGCTTCATCGGTAGAATCGATGACAAGAGGTACTTTTACTTTTTTAACGACTTCTTTGATAAAGTTCTCCATGTCATCCATTTCATCGCGATCAGGATCGGCGAGACAGAGGTCAATGACATGAGCCCCTTTTTTCACTTGAGCTCGTGCAATTTCAGCTGCTTCCTCAAATTTTCCTTCAGCAATCAGGCGTTTAAACTTTCTTGAGCCAATGACATTTGTTCGTTCTCCAACCATAATGGGTCTTAGTGTTGGGTCATCATAAATAAATGCTTCAATGCCGGAAACCATGTGAAGATTATGCTCTTCACGCTGTCTTGGCTGGTAGTTTTGCATGGCTTTTGAAATGGCTTTAATGTGTTCAGGTGTTGTGCCGCAGCATCCGCCAACAATGTTAAGCCAGCCTTCTTGTGCAAATCCTGACAATTTTTGCGCCAGTGATTCAGGTGTTTCATGATAATGGCCTTCTTCGTCAGGAAGTCCAGCGTTTGGATAACAACTGACAGCAGAGGTTGACAGCTTAGCTAAGGATCGAATATGATCCTGCATAAATTCAGGACCGGTCGCACAATTCAATCCAATGGCGATTGGTTTCATATGCTCAACTGAAATATAGAATGCTTCAATTGACTGTCCTGCGAGAGTCGTGCCCATTGGTTCAATTGTCCCGGAAATCATAAGTGGCAGAGTGGTCCCCGTTTTTTCAAATGCCTGTTGGATTCCGAGAAAGCCTGCTTTTACATTCAATAAGTCCTGGCTTGTTTCAAGTAACAGAGCATCAGCACCGCCGTCAATTAGACCACGGGCCTGTTCTTCATAATCCTGCGTTAACTCGAGAAAAGTTGTTCCACCTGTAACGCTTAATGTTTTAGTTGTGGGTCCCATAGAACCGGCAACATATCTCGGCCATGATGGGGTAGAATAGCTGTCTGCAGCTCGTTTTGCTATTTCAGCGGCAATTTTATTAATTTCATAAGCTTTAGCACCTAAATCGTATTCATCAAGTACAATTCGCGTTCCACCGAATGTATTCGTTTCAATTATATCTGCGCCTGCTTCTAAATACTGCCTGTGAATGGATTCAATGACATCAGGACGGGTGAGATTTAAATTCTCATTACAACCTTCTAATTGTTCTCCGCCAAAGTCATCAGCAGAAAGATCAGCTTGTTGCAGCATCGTGCCCATGGCACCGTCCATAATGAGAATTTTCTTGTTCATTTGTTCTGTTATTGATGCTTTAGACACGGTGTTTCCTCCTTAATCTCTCTGATGTTTGATTTGCATATTCGGATAATTCAACAGTCATTTCATATCGCAAAAACGGAGTAATGAGATAAATGCCGTTAAATAATTCAGCCGCGGTATCAATAAGTGCTTTTGTGATATTTATTCCTTCTTGTGATGCTTTTATTGGGTCATCTTTATAGGCTGCCATACTATTACGAATAGAATCAGCAATTTTAATGCCAGGTACTTCATGATGAAGGAATTCGGCATTTTTACTGCTTGTTAATGGCATTAATCCAATATAAATAGGAGTATCTAAATGTTTGGTTTCTTCATATATACTAATGATTTTTTCTTCTGAATAAACAGGCTGAGTAATAAAATAATCTGCACCATAGGTTATTTTTTTCTCAAGTCTTTGTACTGCTTTATCAAGCTGACGTACATTTGGATTAAAGGCTGCTGCTACAGAAAATGAAGTTTTTTGTCCTAAATCCTTTCCAGAAAACGATAGACCTTCGTTAAATTGCTTAATCATTTGTATAAGCTCAAAAGAAGAAACATCGTATACAGAAGAGGCTCCGGGAAAATCACCGACTCTTGCCGGGTCACCGGTAATGGCTAGCAAATCATGTAATCCCAATGTGTGCAATCCCATTAAATGGGATTGTAATCCAATCACATTACGGTCGCGGCATGTAATATGAATGAGTGGACGTACCCCGGTTTGCTGCTTTACCAAATGGCCTAATGCCGAGTTGGATATTCTTGGTGAAGCAAGTGAATTATCAGCCATTGTGATGGCATCAATCCCTTTTTCTTTTAAGGCTTGCACACCTCTAAAATACTTAGTTGTATCTAGTTTTTTGGGAGGATCTAACTCAACAATCACCGATGGTCGTTCTTTCACAATATTTTGCAGAGGAAGATATTCTCGTTCAATAGTTGGTGTGGAAATGACAATTTTCTCTTCCTTTATTTTTAGTGCCTTCTCCTGTACAGGCTCAGTATCTTTAAGCTCTAAGGCAAATGCACGGATATGTTCAGGTGTTGTGCCGCAGCATCCGCCTAGTAAGCGGACACCTTGTTCACGGAAGGATTGAGCTGATTTTCGGAAATAGTCTGGATCGCCGTCATAATGAAAAACTCCGTCTGTATAAGCAGGCAGTCCAGCATTCGGATAGGCGGATAAGTACGCTTTGGACGGGATGGCAATTTGTTCTAATGCCATCAGCATATGATGGGGGCCAAAGCGGCAATTTAAACCGACAACGTCAGCACCTAAACTTTCTAGTCGATTTAAAGCTTCTCCGATAGTAGTATGATCCTGAAGTATTCCAACTTCCTGCATGGATACTTGGGCAATAATCGGTATATCGGTCTCTTTTCTAGCAATCGCAAGAACTGTTTCTAGCTCTTCTAAATCATAATAGGTTTCTAGTAAAATACCGTCTACTCCTTCAAGCAGTAAGCAGTATAATTGTTCACGGAAACTTCTTTTTATTTCTTCGATTGAAATAGCTTGCGGGTTAATTCCACGATTTCCGCCCATACTTCCAACGATATAAGCCTTTGATTGGACAGCTTGTTTAGCAAGTTGGACAGCTTTGCTGTTGATTTCCTTTACAGAATCCTCTAAACCATAACGGCTAAGCTTTAAGTAATTGGCCGCATAAGTATTTGTTTGAATAATCTGTGCACCTGCATCCAAATAGGCCTTATGGATATCCATAATCTGCTCTGAATGTGAGAGGTTCAGCTGTTCAATGCAACTGTCTTTTCCATAAGAATAGAGGAGAGTACCCATTGCGCCGTCAGCTATTAATATTTCATTTTCTAGTCTTTTTAAAAAATTCATGTAATCATCCCCGGTCAAAATTTTATTGCTTTACTTTATCTAGTGCCTCGGAGAAATCCTTTATTAAATCTTCAGGATTTTCAAGTCCAACTGAAAGACGTAAGAGACTGTTCGTAATTCCACGCTGTGCTCGCTCTTCTTCAGGCATTGCTGCATGTGACATTTTTGCTGGATAAGAGAGAATGGACTCAACTGCACCAAGACTTACTGCAAAAACAGGAATTTTTACATTTTCAACAAACGTTCTGAATACGGCTTCATTCTTTAACTCAAAAGATAGGACAGCACCGGCTGAAGATGCTTGTGTACGCTGGATGTCATATTGCGGATGGTCAGCCAAGCCAGGATAATAAACCTTACTCACAAGTGGATGCTCCTTGAAGAAGTTGGCTAATCTTTCAGCAGCTAAAACAGAATGCTCCAGACGGACATGAAGTGTTTTTAAGCCGCGAAGAACAAGCCACGCATCTTGCACACCAAGAACCGCACCAAATGAATTTTGTAAGAAATAAAGTCTTTCAGCTAGAGCAGGGTCCTTCACAACTGCGAGGCCTGCCACAACATCACTATGACCTGATAAGAATTTAGTGGCACTGTGCAGGACAATGTCAGCACCAAGTGCAAGCGGCTTTTGAATAGCTGGTGTTAAAAATGTATTGTCAACGAAGGTTAAAGCTCCATGGCTTTTAGCAAGGTCGCTAACTGCCTTAATATCTGTTACTTTCAATAACGGATTAGAAGGTGTTTCAACATAAAACAGCTTTGTGTTCGGTTGAATGGCCTGTTTGATTGCTTCTAGATCAGTCATGTCAACGAACGTATGACTGATTCCAAAGCGGATTAGAACCTGTGATACCATTCTAAAGGTACCGCCGTATACATCTTCAGAAATCACGACATGATCATCTTTAGACAGTAATAAAAAGGCTGTAGAAATGGCAGCCATTCCGGAGGAAAAAGCAAAGCCGCGGCAGCCTTCCTCCAATTCTGCAATTACCTCCTCTAAAGCTTCCCTCGTTGGATTTCCGCTTCGGCTATAATCGTATTTTCCAAATGTATCAATATCATTTTGATGAAAAGTAGAAGCATGTTGTATCGGGACACTTACACCCCCTGTTGCCGGATCAAATTTATGTTTATTGTGAAGTAAATTTGTTTGAAATGTATATTGGTTACTCATGAATAACAATCTCCTTTTTAACAGCTGCCAATGACTGTGTTAAATCATTGATAATATCTTGTACATTTTCAATTCCTACAGAAAAACGTAATAAACGATTATCAACACCTGTTTCGTTGCGGACTTCTTCCGGAATATCTGCATGTGTTTGCGTAGCCGGGTAGGTGATAAAGCTCTCAACTCCGCCTAGACTTTCGGCAAAACAGATTAATTTTAGATTTTGTAAAAATGGGTTTACCCATTTTTCACTAATAATGCGAAAGGAAATCATTCCGCCGTGCCCTGGATAAAGTACATCGGTAATGCTCTCATGCTTTTTTAAAAATTCGACAATTTCCTTGGCGTTTTGTTCATGGCGCTCCATTCTCAAAGCAAGAGTTTTCATTCCTCGCATTAATAGCCATGAATCAAATGGACTTAACACAGCTCCAGCTGCATTATGGTATTTAGCTAGTTTTTCGCAAAGCTCAGTTCCTTTAGCAACGATTAAGCCAGCAAGGACATCGTTATGCCCGCCTAAATATTTGGTGGCACTATGAATCACGATATCTGCTCCAAGAAGAATCGGCTGTTGCAGGATAGGGGTATAAAATGTATTATCAACAATTAATAAAATATTGTGTTTTTTTGCAATTCGTGCAGCTTCAGAAATATCCGTTTGCTCCATGAGAGGGTTTGTCGGAGTTTCTAGGAAGATTGCTTTTGTTTGAGGGGTAATTTCCTTTTCGATATTCTGAACATCACTTGTATTGGTATAACGACAGGTTAATCCCCATTTTTTGAAGCCTTCCTCAAGAATGCGGTACGTACCTCCATATAAATCCTTCGATACAATCCATTCATCACCGGATTGAAATAGAGAAAGAACCGTTAAAATGGCAGCCATGCCAGAGCTGCATGCATATCCGCGGTCTCCGCCTTCTAAATCTGCAATAGCTTCCTCAAGAATCTGTCTTGTCGGATTAGCTGTACGGCTGTAATCAAAGCCGGTAGACTGGCCGATTCCAGCATGGCGATAAGCAGTAGAAAAATAGACAGGTGCACTAACCGTGCCTGTTACTTCTTCGCTTCTATTTCCAATTTGCGCTAGCTTCGTATCTGTTCTATACATATAATAACACTCCTTATTCTTCAGAAAGGGGGGAGATACAACTCCTAACCGCCTTTTCATGTTGATATTTCTTATAAGTGTACTTGGTTAAAAAGGGTGCTTTTACCCAAAAGAAAAAGTCTTCTTAAAGAAGAAGACTTTAGTTTATTGAATAAACAGGACTTCTTCTTATCTTTCAAGTTTATATATAAACTTGCTGGAATTAGCACCTTTTCAATACATGGCATTGAAGGTTGCTGAGGTGTCCCTGGGCCATCCCCTCTACCTCTCTTGATAAGAAATCATGATTAATTTCTTAAACTTTACTACAATAGAATAAAACTTGCAATCATTTTTATAAAAATAACGATAATTTACATTTTTATAAATATCATTTGATAATTTATATAACATAAAATTATTATGTAAACTAAAATGAAAATGTTAAAGTATCAATGAAACATAATTTTTTGTCTAACTTCAGTGCTTAGCCCCTCCAAGATGCTGGAGCTTTTCTAATTTGTGAAGAAAGGTTCATAAACTCTGTTAAGAGTAAATAAACATGCTAGTAATCGCAATTTACTTTCGAGAGGGGACCATTTTTTATGGAGAAGCCAAAAAGGGAGCAGCATCGATTAAAAGACTTTTATGGTCCGAATCTTGGCTATGTGATAGACATGTATGAAAGATATAAGGAAAATCCTCTATCTGTTGACGAGGACTTAAGAGACTATTTTCAAGTTTGGGGAAGTATACTAAACGATGCCGATAGAATGGAACAAAAACCGACTTACTCATTGGAATGGTTTCAAAAGATACAGTCAGCCATTAAGTTGGCTGATAAAACGCGTGATTATGGACATTTAGCGGCAGATATTTATCCTTTGAAGGATCATCTTCCTGAGAGCAGGCATCTGGAGCCTTCTTATTATGGATTAGAACCGGCTGATTTAAAGTTGATTCCTGCTGAAATCATCTGCCCGTATGGACTAGATAATGTTCAAAATGGGCTGGATGCTTTTGAATATTTAAAAAGTGTGTACACAAGTAAGCTTGCCTATGAATTTCATCATGTTAGCAATATTGCTGAAAAAAAGTGGCTGCAGGAAAAAGTTGAAAAACATTTAATGCTAAATCTTTTAAACAAAGAAAAACAAATGAATTTGTTGAAGCGATTAACAGAAGTGGCTGAGTTTGAACGATTTCTCCATCGAACCTATGTGGGTCAGAAACGATTTTCTATAGAGGGGCTTGATACGCTGGTACCTTTACTAGATGAAATAATAGAAGAGACAGTAAAAGCCGATACACACACCATTAATATTGGAATGGCCCACAGGGGGCGGTTAAATGTTTTGGCCCATGTACTTGGTAAACCGTATGAAGCTATTTTTGCTGAGTTTCAGTATGCACCCAATAAAAAACTTGTTCCATCAGAAGGATCAATTGGAATAAATTTTGGCTGGACAGGAGATGTGAAGTATCATCTAGGATTAGACCGTCAGATAAAAAAAGAAAGTACCAAGACTGTACGATTAAATTTAGCTAATAACCCAAGTCATCTTGAGTTTGTCGGAGCAGTTGTTGAAGGTTTTACTCGTGCTGCCCAGGATAATCGAATGGAAAGAGGCTATCCAAAGGAAAGCCCAGAATCTGCTTTATCCATTATTATTCATGGTGATGCTGCATTTCCGGGACAGGGAATTGTAGCAGAAACACTTAATCTTGGGAATTTAAAAGGATATCGGACAAACGGCACCATCCATATTATCGCTAATAACACGATAGGCTTTACAACGGAATCCCATGATTCCCGTTCTACAAGATATGCAAGTGATTTGGCGAAAGGATATGAAATTCCAATTGTTCATGTAAATGCCGATGACCCTGATAGCTGTATACAGGCAGCAAAACTTGCCTGTGAATATCGTAGAAAATTTCAAAAGGACTTTTTAATTGATTTAATCGGTTACCGCCGTTTTGGTCATAACGAAATGGATGAACCGATGATGACGAATCCCCTCATGTACAAGATGATTCAAAAGCATCCAACTGTAAAGGAGCTTTATGGAAACAAACTTCTGCAGAATGGTGTGATAACAGAACAATCAAAGCAAGCACTTGAAAAATCTGTTCATGAGAATCTACAAAACTCTTATAAAAAAGTAACAGCAGAAAAGCATGATGCTGCCATTCAAAATCCTCCTCCCACAATTGAAAAAGGGTTTGGAAAAATAAAAACCGCTGTTTCAATGGAAAAGTTATTACATTTCAATCGAGAGCTTCATAGTTGGCCGGAATCATTTACCATCAATCAGAAGCTGGAGAAAATTTTGCAAAGAAGAAAATCTCTTTTTGAAATAGAAGGAAAAGTGGAGTGGAGTCTAGCCGAAAGCCTTGCCTTTGCTTCCATACTTTCAGATGGAGTTCCGATAAGATTGACGGGCCAAGATTCCGAAAGAGGAACATTTGCCCAGAGAAATCTAGTTATTCACGATTCAAAGTCCGGTCAGTCTTATTTGCCGCTTCATATCTTATCAACTGCAAAGGCTTCTTTCGCTATTCATAACAGCCCTTTATCAGAAGGGGCAGTACTTGGCTTTGAATATGGTTATAATGTTTTTGCTCCTGAGACGCTTGTCCTTTGGGAAGCTCAGTACGGAGATTTTGCTAATTCTGCCCAAGTAATCTTTGATCAATTTATAGCGGCAGGAAGGGCAAAATGGGGCCAAAAGTCAGGCTTAGTCATTCTTCTTCCGCATGGTTATGAAGGGCAGGGACCGGAGCATTCTAGTGGAAGAGTTGAACGATTTTTATTACTTGCTGCAGAGAATAACTGGACAGTGGCTAATTTAACTAGTGCAGCGCAATATTTTCATATTTTAAGACGTCAGGCAGCTATATTAAACTCAGATGTTGTAAGACCTCTTGTTATCATGACTCCTAAAAGTTTGCTTCGTAATCCCTTGGTTGCTTGTACTAGTTTATCTTTGAGTCAGGGGGTATTTCTGCCTGTAATGGAGCAGAAAGGTCTAGGAAATGATATCAAAAAGGTCGAAAGGGTTGTGTTTTGTACGGGAAAAATAGCAATCGATTTGGAACAGCGGCTTGAATACGAAACTGAAAATGCGTGGCTTCATATTGTTAGAATTGAAGAAATATATCCGTTTCCTGAGGAAGAAATTTGGGTAATTCTTCAACGATATCCAAATCTTAAAGAATTGATTTGGGTACAGGAAGAGCCGAAGAATATGGGGGCATGGTATTTTGTTGAACCATTTTTAAGAAAAATGGGAACACAGAAAAATCTATCTTTATCTTATGTAGGAAGACGCCGGAGGTCTAGTCCGGCGGAAGGTGACCCTAACGTCCATAAAAAGGAACAGGCACGGATAATCTCACAAGTTTTAACAAAAGGGGGCGGGTGATGTTGGCGGTCATAAAAGTACCTGAGCTGGCTGAATCAATCACGGAAGGTACAATCGTTCAATGGTTTAAAAAGGCAGGGGACCTCATTGTGAAGGGGGATTATATAGCTGAACTCGAAACTGATAAGGTGAATATTGAAATTATCTCTGAATACAGCGGAATTCTTTATGAAGTTAAAGCGATGGAAGGAAGTACGGTAAAAGTGGGAGAAGTGATTGCTGTTATAAAGGAAAACGAGGAGCAAGTCCGTGTAACAATGACAGAAAAACATAAAGAAGCACATATGCCAGAGTCACCCGCCTTAGAAAAAAAACCACCGCCTGATCAAACGGGTGCGATGGAGAAACGGCATCAAATAGTCTCTCCGGCAGCTAGAAAATTAGCTCGTGAAAAAGGAATTAATCTGAATAATGTCCCAACCATCGATCCACTAGGGAGAATTCGTCTACAGGATGTTCAGCGATATGAAGCGGCTGTTTCTACTCAATCAACGATGCTCTCATCGGAGGAAACGAAAAAAATTCTTAAAGTTGAAGAAAGGTCAGTTGAAAGAATTCGCATGAGCAGACGCCGGCAAACAATAGCGAGGAATTTAGTTGACACAAAGCAAAATACAGCGATGCTTACGACCTTTAATGAAATAGATATGACCGACTTGATAAGCTTTAGAAATAACCGTAAAAAACAGTTCTTTCAGGAATTTGGAGTTAAGCTCGGATATATGTCCTTCTTTACAAAAGCGGCAGTTGCAGCTTTGAAAAAGTTTCCATTGCTAAATGCAGAAATCCAATATGATGAAATCTTGATAAAAAAGTATTATGATATTGGAATTGCAGTATCTACGAATCAGGGATTAGTAGTCCCAGTTGTTCGAAATGCGGATAATAAAAATGTGGCTGAAATAGAAATGGCTATTTTTGAATTGGCTGAAAAGGCGAGGAATAACAGCCTAGAAATCCGTGATTTGCAAGGCGGTACGTTTACGATTACAAATGGGGGAATTTTTGGTTCTCTTTTGTCAACTCCCATTTTAAATGGCCCACAGTCGGCGATATTAGGTATGCATGCCATTCAGCTTAGGCCAACAGCGATCGATGCGGAAAGGATGGAAAATCGCCAGATGATGTATGTTGCCCTAACATATGATCATCGTTTAATTGATGGGAAAGAAGCTGTGTCGTTTTTAAAACATATAAAATCCTTAATCGAAGATCCAGAATCCTTATTATTTGCTTAAAGAGGGTAAAATAGAGCAAAGGATGGTTCCTTTGCTCTTCCTGCTTAATGCTTAATAGGCTTTAAACCGCGCTTTTTTATTTCTACTTGCAATACTCTAATCCAGTCTTTATCATTACCTGATTTTAATGCATCACGATACGAGACGATTAACTGTTCATTACTCATAATTTTCATTATGCAAACCTCCAAGGTAAAGGATAGAATATTCAATATTATTCTATTTTAAAGATTTTATGAAAATATTAATAGGAGAATATTAAAAAATTCATTAATTTTTTAATATTTAATTTCTGATTTGTTAACAAAATGTTCACTAAAGCCAAAAAGTAATATATAGTTGCTCAAGGGAAAACTTACTTATATACTAAAAAGTAAATGTATATGAAGGAGATATGAAAATGATTCATTTAGACTGGCATGAACGTAACACAATTAAAAAGGTAAAATGTATACATACGAATGCGAAAAAGTATATTGTCAATCATGTGTTGACGCCAGGAGAAACATACGATGTAAAAAATGAAACAGATGAGTTTTATTTCATTGTTGATAATAATGGAAAAGTCGGCGGTTTTTACAAGGATTATTTTGAAAATGCATAAAAAAAGCGGCTCATTACTGTTTATCCTTTAAACAGTGATGAGCCACTTTTCTGTTTATCTTTCAGTCGGGAATACACGGCGGACAAGTTCGCTGAATTCATCAAAAAATCCTGCAACAGGGCGTCCGTTCCGGATATCTTCTGCATAGGATGTTGTTCTCTTATAAAAGTCTGGGTTAACAGAAACATACACATGTTCAATCTCAGGATAGGCTGCTTTTACCATGTCGGAAATTCTTTTTTCCACATAGGAAGTTAGTCCGTTATCAGCGTTGTCTGCTAATTTTGCTGCAACATAGGCATTATTATCAGTAACAATCACATTTGCTCGATCAACCTCGCGCATTTGAGCAATTTTCTCAGCCGCCCGGTCTGCAACTTCTATGTGATTATTACGGTTATTTACCATATTCCCATTTTGGTCATTATCAGCAGTATTATTAGCAATATTTCTTGCTGTAATATCTCTATTTTGATTATTATTGACATTGTTTATCGTGGTTCGTCTAGTTTGATTTTCATTGGTTTGATTATCAGAAACTGTACGTAAATTGGCAGCGTCTTGGTTTATTTCACCTGTATTATTCATAGCTGTATCATCATCTGTTCCGCAAGCACAAAGAATGAGTGAAGATAGGGAAATGGTAGTGAGTAAGGATTTCCAATTCATGTAAAAAGCCTCCTTAAATAGATATTACAATTATAGTTTGACAAGAAAGCTTTTTAATATTCGTTAATGGAAATACTGTGCTTCAAATAGCAAAGATAATGAAAAACATCCGCCTTCTGTGCAGGCGGATGTTTTTCATTATGTTTTTTCGATATTTACAGTATTCATTTGATTTGAATTTGGGGTTGGGTACAGTTTTCGTCCGAGGTAGGTTTGAAAAATAAGAAAAATTCCGCCGGATACCCAATATAAAGGTAATGCTGCAGGAGCATTCAATGAAACAAACACAATCATGATAGGTGACAGAAGTCCCATAAATTTCATTTGCTGCTGCTGTGCTGTTGGAATGGTCGAAAAGGAAACCTTAAATTGTAAATAATAAACGATACCGGCAAGTGCCGTAATCCAAATATCAGATTCACCAAGACTAAACCATAAAAATGAGTGAGTGGCTATTTCATGGGAATCACGAATGGCGTAGTAAAAGGCCATTAGTATCGGCATTTGAATTAACATCGGCAAACATCCCATATTGAGAGGATTGACTCCATGTTTTTGATATAATCCCATCATTTCCTTTTGAAGGGCTTGCTGCTCTTTTATATCCTTTGTTTCCTTAAGCTTTTTCTGAATAGCATCCATTTCAGGCTTTAATACATCCATTTTTTCTTTCATAGTCGCCTGCGTTTTATATTGTTTCAGCATTAATGGTAATAAAATAATCCGAACAAGCAGCGTGACTAAAATAATTCCTAAACCATAATTATCATGAAAAAGATGAGATGTCCAAATAATTAACTCTGTAAAAGGCTCAATAAAATAAGTATTAAAGGCATTCATATTCACTATTTCCTCCAATTATTTCATTTTTTAATAAATGGTTGAGGAAATAGTATAATCAGGTTCATCACTTAGGTCTTTTTTTCTTCTTATATATTTTAATATCCACATCAGTTGGATATTAAAGGGGATTTGGCTTATTCTCTGCAATAAAAGGTTTTTACTGTTAAACTGTACGTCAGAAGATGTGTAAATGGATTCAATGAATTTGAATTCAATATTCCGCATCCATAGCAATTTAACTGAAAGACCAAATAGGATACTTATATACAACGTATAATCTACTTGTAAATTTGTTGTATCCAGTAAAAATTCTAACAAATAGTTCACCTCAATATTGCGTATGAATAGCATGTATTTGGTGCAAGTATAATTGATTTTGGTTCATTTAGCAATGGAGAATAGTAACAGAGCAGTATGGGAAATTGGATATAAAATCTGTTAATTAGACAACTGTGTAGAAAAGGCTATAATATGAATAGACAAAAGGGAGGGAATTACATGAGTATGCAAAAGCGAATCATGAAAGAGTTACATATTCAGCCTGTAATCGATCCAAAAGCGGAGGTACAAAAGAGAATTCAATTTTTAAAGGAGTACCTTTTAAAAACAAAAGCAAAGGGATATGTACTTGGAATAAGCGGGGGACAAGATTCATCTCTTGCCGGAAGACTTGCCCAATTAGCTGTTGAAAGCTTGAGGGCTGAGGGCTATGATGTGAAATTTGTTGCTGTACGCCTTCCTTATGGGGTTCAAAAGGATGAAGATGATGCGCAGGCCGCTTTGGACTTTATTAAGGCAGATAAAGTATTTACGTTTAATATTGAAAAAGCGGTTAATGCTGTAAAAGCTGAGTATGACAGTAACATAGAAGGTGCCCCGTTAAGGGATTATCATAAAGGGAATGTAAAAGCCAGAATGAGAATGATTGCTCAATATGTCATTGGCGGTCAGGAAAATTTGCTTGTTATCGGTACAGATCATGCAGCAGAGGCTGTGACAGGCTTTTATACGAAGTATGGAGACGGGGGCGCAGACCTTGTTCCGCTTGCGGGTCTAACGAAAAGACAAGGGAAAGAATTGTTAAAAGTATTAGGAGCTGAAGAAAGAATCTATTTAAAGGTTCCAACTGCAGATTTATTAGATGAAAGACCAGGTCAGGCAGATGAAACTGAGCTTGGCATTTCCTATGAAGAATTGGATGATTACTTAGAAGGTAAAACCGTGTCCCCCGAAAGTGCGGAGAAGATTGAGAAGAGATACCAAGCGTCTCAGCATAAAAGAGAAATGCCGGCAACTATGTTTGATGACTGGTGGAAATAGGCAGTGGAAAAGTTAGGTGAATATTGTCAAAAAAGTACTGTTCCAATTAGGACAGTACTTTTTTGTAAAACGTCAACGATTTGGTTAGAATTTCATAAGCAATATTAACTTTATCCTCACTTGGCGGTTCAATGTTTTGGAGAGGATAATCAAGTCCAAGTGCCTCCCATTTATAAATGCCAAGCTTATGATAAGGCAGTATTTCAAGTTTCTCGACATTTTCGAGCGTGCCGATAAACTCACCAAGCTCTTTTAAGTCATTTTCATCATCCGTAATAGAAGGGACGAGAACATGGCGTATCCAGACAGGAATTTTGCGCTCAGATAAGAGCTTAGCAAATTGGATAATATGATCATTCGCCATACCTGTTAATTGAATATGCTTCTTTCGGTTCATATGCTTTAAGTCGACTAAAATTAAATCTGTATAATTCAACAATTCATTAAACTGTTCTTGAAACAGGGGAGCAGTTGAATAACAGCCGCCTGATGAATCAATGGTCGTATGAATCCCTAACTTTTTGCATTCCTTAAATAATTCAATCAGAAAGGGTATTTGTAACAACGGTTCACCGCCACTGACTGTAATTCCGCCGCCTGAAGATTCGATAAAAGGGAGGTATGAAGTTAAATCCTCCATAATGTCAGCTACAGACATTTGTTTTCCTGTTCCAATTTCCCAAGTGTCTGCGTTGTGACAATACTGACAGCGGAGCAGACAGCCTTGTGTAAAGATGACATAACGTATACCTGGTCCGTCTACAGTACCGAATGACTCGATAGAATGAATATTTCCTTGCATGTTCATAATCTCCCTTCATTAAAAAAATGCTCTCTATAATGAATGCTTAATCGTAATACCATAAAGAGCACTTTTTGATAAGTGCGGAAAAGAAAATTCAAAGAGAAGGGGGAAAACCCTTCTCTTTCAGTATCAATAAACCTTATGCAAGGACAGGTTCTTTTTGTACAGCTTGTGACATGCTTTCATGGAATGTACGATTAATGACATCGATTTGTTGTTCACGAGTGAGTTTAATAAAGTTAACAGCATATCCTGATACACGAATGGTTAATTGCGGATATAATTCTGGGTGTTCAACAGCATCTAACAATGTGTCGCGGTTTAATACGTTCACATTAATATGGTGCCCGTGTTTTATCATATAACCGTCTAGCATTGCTACTAGATTTCTTACTTGCGTCTGTTCTTCTTTTCCAATAGCCTTTGGTGTAACCGTAAAGGTATTAGAAATACCATCTAATGATGACTCATATGGTAGTTTTGATACAGAAGTAAGAGATGCAAGGGCTCCTTTTGTGTCGCGGCCATGCATTGGGTTAGCTCCTGGTGCAAATGGTTTACCTGCTGCGCGGCCATCAGGAGTTGCACCTGTTTTCTTACCATATACCACGTTTGATGTAATCGTTAAAACGGATTGAGTTGGAACTGCATTACGATAGGTTTTATGTTTTCTAATTCTGTTCATGATTCCTTCAACAAGGTCTACAGCAATTTGATCGACGCGATCATCGTTGTTTCCGTATTTAGGGAAGTCACCTTCGATTTCGTAATCAACAACAAGCCCGTTTTCATCACGGATTGTTTTAACTTTTGCATATTTAATAGCACTAAGTGAATCAGCTGCGACAGAAAGTCCAGCAATACCACAAGCCATTGTGCGAAGAATTTCGCGGTCATGGAGAGCCATTTCAATTCTTTCATAGCTGTATTTATCGTGCATATAATGAATCACATTCAGCGTATTTACATATAATCCGCATAACCAATCAAGCATTTTGTCAAATTTTTGTTTCACTTCTTCGTAATCCAAATAATCAGAAGTAATTGGTTGGTAGGATGGTCCAACTTGAGTTTTTTTCTTTTCGTCAACACCGCCGTTAATAGCATACAATAATGCTTTTGCAATATTTACCCGCGCTCCGAAGAATTGCATTTGTTTACCAATTTTCATTGCAGATACACAGCAAGCAATGCCATAATCATCGCCCCATAATTCTCTCATCATGTCATCATTTTCATATTGAATAGCGCTTGATTTAATGGACATTTTTGCAGCATATTCCTTGAAACCTTCAGGTAATTTGGTGGACCAAAGAATAGTTAAGTTTGGTTCTGGAGCAGGTCCTAAGTTATCCAATGTGTGTAAGAAGCGGAAAGAGTTCTTTGTCACTAATGGACGGCCGTCAAGAGCCATACCTGCGATTGATTCTGTTACCCAAGTTGGGTCTCCGCTGTACAATTCGTTATATTCTGGTGTTCTTGCAAATTTAACAAGACGAAGTTTCATAACAAAATGGTCAACTAATTCCTGCGCTTCTTTTTCTGTTAGAGTACCATTCTGTAAATCTCTTTCGATATAGATATCTAAGAAAGTAGATGTACGTCCGAGGCTCATAGCTGCTCCGTTTTGTTCCTTAATAGCTGCCAAGTAGCCGAAGTATAACCATTGAATTGCTTCTTTAGCATTTTTTGCAGGCTGGGAAATATCATATCCATAAGATGCTGCCATTTGTTTTAATTCTTTTAAAGCACGATATTGTTCACTATATTCTTCACGGTCACGAATCACATCGTCTGTCATCGTACCATCGCCGATATATTGATATTCTTTAAGTTTTTCCTGCATTAAGAAATCAACACCGTAAAGTGCAACACGACGATAGTCACCAATAATACGTCCGCGGCCGTAAGCATCTGGTAGTCCTGTAATAACGCCAGCAGAACGAGCTGCTCTCATTTCTGGTGTGTATGCATCGAAAACACCTTGGTTATGAGTTTTACGATAATCTGAAAAAATATGTTCTACCTCTTCATCTAATTCGAATCCATATGATTCTAATGCCGTTTTTGCCATGCGAATTCCGCCGAAAGGCATTAATGAACGTTTAAAAGGTTTATCAGTTTGGAAACCAACAATTGTTTCAAGTTCTTTATCTAAGTATCCAGGGCCATGTGAAGTAATGGTTGAAACGATTTTTGTATCAGCGTCCAATACGCCGCCAGCTTCACGTTCTTTTTTAGATAGTTCCATTACTTGATTCCAAAGTTTTGCTGTTGCCTCCGTAGGACCTTCTAAAAATCTATTGTCACCCATATAAGGTGTAAAATTCTTCAGAATAAAATCTCTTACATTTACTTCTTTTTGCCAAACTCCATTAATAAAACCTTTCCATTGTTCCATTGTTATGTCACCTCATAGGTTTAAGTAAATTTTAGTGGTACAATTACTATAGATTTAATATAACAGATTGTTTGTTAAAAGAATCACATGATATATGAACATTTTATGAATGTTATAATAATCATTGAGATATAAGGTTTTAATGTCTTTTTGATTATTTAGGCATTTTTAAAAAATATGTAAGTTATTAAAACTGTATTATAAACAAAAATGCAATTTGTTATACTGTTGTATAAAAAGGGCTAGAGATAAATAAAAACATTTCTCCCCAGCCTGTCTAGATTTTTGTATGGAATTTTTAGGTGATAAATGAGAAGAAAAGAATGCAAAAAATTAGTCTACTATTAGATAAGCAATCATGGGTCCTTCGTGATGCTTATCTGCATGGGTAAGGCAAATTAATCGATAAATCCCTTTTTCGTGAAATTGAAGGGGAACTACTGTTTCTTCTCCTTTTTTTACCGTGCCTTTTATGTTGGTATCTTCAATTATAAAAGGGTGTTCTTTTCCGTTTATGCCTAAAATAGTTAAATGAACCTTTTCACCGACTTTCAAATAAATGGTTCCAGGATCCCAACGGTACGCTTCCAGTTTTGAACCATTTTGCAACTCGGAAGAGAATTCACCCGTCACAAGATGGATTTTACGTATACCCGTCTCTTTTTCTGCTTGTTCTTCTTGTTTAAATACAACCTCGTTTTCCTGGTTAATAAAATACCATCCGCCTGCAGAAGCTAAGATGACCATGAAAATAATACAATACCACAATAGCCGCTTTTTAATGATAATAAGCTTCATGAGTTCCCCTCCCTGCGTAAGGCTGTTATCCAAATAAAGTCCTGGTAAGTATTATATGCGGACAAGGGATAGGAACTTGTCATTAAATTTGAACTTTCTTTTAGAACTACCTAAATGAATAATATGTAACGTGAGATTTTACATTTTTTCTTTTTGTCAGAATAAACATTTTGTATGAAAGAAGGATTTCTTTTTGACAATAGGGAAGTAAAGTTATAATGTTTTATATATTATGTTTCATACGGATAAATACCTTGAGAATACAGGTAATTGGTTAAACCAGCGGGAGCGTCGTTCAGGCAGTGCCGATGGTTTTCTTGTACATAATACTAATAAAACCGGAAAGGTTGGTTATTTTGATTCATTTATATACTCATAATGATTTAGATGGTCTAGGATGCGGAATATTAGCTAAAATTGCCTTTGGTGAAGAAGTGGAGGTTCATTATAATTCGGTAGCTAGAATTAATTCGCAAGTTGAACGTTTTTTCGAATTAACGAAGTCGAATCAGGTAAATGAAAATACTATATGGATTACAGATCTTAGCGTCAATGAGGCAAACAGCAAACGCATTGAACAATTTGTTCAAGAGGGAGGAAAAGCACAATTCATCGATCATCATAAAACTGCCTTGCATTTAAATGAATATAGTTGGGCAAAGGTAACCGTTGAATATGATGATGGAAGACTAACGTCTGCCACATCCTTGTTTTATGATTATTTATTAGAAAATAAGTGGGTAACAGCAAAGAGTTCGATAGATGAATTTGTCGAGCTGATTCGGCAATATGATACATGGGAATGGGAAAAAAATAATGAAATAAAAGCTAAACAGTTGAATGATTTGTTTTCTCTCCTTTCACTTGATGAGTTTGAAGGGAAAATGCTAGAGAGACTGAAATCAGAAAATACATTCTCCTTTAATGAGTTTGAACAGCAATTATTAAAAATGGAAGAAGAGAAAATAAACCGATACATTCGTAAGAAAAATCGCGAACTTGTGCAAACCTTTGTTGATGATCATTGTGTTGGTATTGTACATGCAGAAATGTACCATTCAGAACTTGGGAACGAGCTTGGGAAAGAGAATAGTCATCTTGATTATATTGTCATCTTGAATATGGGAGGTAAAAAGGTTAGTTTTCGTACGATTCATGATCATGTCGATGTTTCTGCGGTGGCAGGTAAATTTGGCGGGGGAGGACATGTGAAGGCTTCAGGATGTACCATGAATGAAACAGCTTATAAGCTTTTTGTTCACGAAGTTTTTCCGCTAGATTCTTCTAGATTGGATGCACCAAAAAATCAGCACAACCTAAAAAACAATCCGGAAGGCTCACTGTATGAGAATAATAATCGAGAGAAATGGTTTATCCGAGAACATAATAATCAGTGGATTGTTGAGAATGGCAGCAAAACATTGCCGCTGTCATTTAACAGTTTTACAGAAGCTGAACACTTTGTCAAAAGACAATACAATGCGGCATTATCAAGAGATGACCAATATGCAGAATATATAAAAAATAGTAAAAAAGGATAAATAGCTAGTTTCAACTGTTGATTCATAAATGAAGAAAGAAACTCATTTATAACTGAGCATAAGAACTTTCGAAATTCGGCACTATAAAGGTGGAGGTGTTGAAAATGGGAAAACGCAAACAAGATCCGTCAAAAACAGGATTAAGCTCATCCCGGGTAGAAGGACAAGGAACAACAACAGTAGAAACGGGCATGAAGGAAGTTTCCTCTGCACGAAAAAAAACAAAACAATTATAAAGAAAAAGCAAAGGGATTCCCTTTGCTTTTTCTTTTTGAAATAACGGTTAATTTTGATACATGGCTGCAATTTGTTTTTGCAGGTCGCTGTCTTCTAAATATTCATCATAAGTCATTTGTTTATCCACAATACCATTTGGTGTAATTTCAATGATTCGGTTTGCGATAGTTTGAATAAACTGATGGTCATGTGAAGAAAAGACGAGAGAACCTTTAAAGGCAATGAGCCCATTATTTAAAGCAGTAATTGATTCAAGATCCAAATGGTTTGTTGGTTCATCTAACAATAATACATTAGCCCCGCTTAACATCATTTTTGAAAGCATACAGCGAACCTTTTCTCCTCCAGAAAGAACGCTTGCTTTTTTCAATACTTCTTCACCGGAGAATAACATTCTTCCTAAAAATCCTCTTAAAAAGCTTTCGCTATCATCTTTAGGTGAAAATTGGCGTAACCAATCAACAAGATTTAAATCTCCATTTTCAAAATAGTGGGAGTTATCTTTTGGAAAATAAGCTTGCGATGTTGTGACTCCCCATTTAAAAGTCCCGCTGTCTGCTTCCATTTCCCCCATCAAAATTTTGAATAAAGTTGTTTTAGCTGTTTCATTTGCTCCAACTAAAGCAATCTTGTCCTCTTTATTCATGATGAAGCTAATATTATCTAATACCTTAACGCCATCAATCGTTTTTGAAATACCTTCCACACGTAATAAATCATTTCCGATTTCACGATCAGGTGTAAAGCCGACATAAGGATACTTACGTGAGGATGGTCTAATATCATCTAGGGTAATTTTATCAAGCAATTTTTTTCGTGAGGTTGCTTGTTTGGACTTAGACGCATTCGCGCTAAAGCGGGCAATGAAATTTTGCAGTTCTTTAATTTTTTCTTCCTTTTTCTTGTTTGCATCAGAAGCCATCTTCAGAGCCAATTGACTTGATTCATACCAGAAGTCATAGTTTCCTACATAAATTTGAATTTTTCCAAAGTCAAGATCGGCAATGTGGGTGCAGACTTTATTTAAGAAATGACGATCATGGGAAACCACGATAACGGTGTTTTCAAAGTTGATGAGAAATTCCTCAAGCCACTGTATGGCTTTAATATCTAGATGGTTTGTGGGCTCATCTAGTAAAAGCACATCTGGTTTTCCGAATAGAGCTTGGGCAAGCAATACTTTCACCTTTTCACCACCAGAAATATCTGCCATTTTTTTGTAGTGAAGATCTTCTTCAATACCGAGTCCTTTTAGTAGAATCGCTGCATCTGATTCCGCTTCCCATCCACTTAATTCAGCAAATTCTCCTTCAAGCTCTGCCGCTTTCATGCCATCCTCATCTGTAAAGTCTGCCTTCATATAGATGGCGTCCTTTTCCTGCATGACTTCATAAAGGCGGCTGTGACCCATAATAACAACTTTTAAAACCTCTTCTTCTTCATATTCAAAATGGTTTTGTTTTAATACAGCCAAACGTTCGCCTGGTCCGAGTTGGACAGACCCTGATTGTGGCTCAAGGTCACCGGATAAAATTTTCAAAAATGTGGATTTTCCAGCTCCGTTTGCACCAATTAATCCATAACAATTTCCTGGCGTAAATTTAATATTTACATCTTCAAATAGTTTACGATCTCCATAACGAAGACCTACATTGCTTACAGTAATCATTTACATTTATTCCTCCAAAACACAATATGACACGATTATACCATTTTTAATGAAGAAGAACACCTTTCATGGTAACAAATAGAGTATGAAGAGATTAATGGAAGAATTTGGAGCGAGAAAAGGAATAAGAAATGATATAAGGAAAAGGTAGTGTATTTTATAAAATTGTAAATTATTGCAGGAGAACAGTGTGATGAACTCGTATTAATTAGGTAAGGAAAAGTGACTGTCATCCAATTAATAATATTCATTCATCTTTATTTCACATTTACCATGTACCATTAAATCCTAGAGATCATTAAAGGAGTTTTTAGTATGCCTAGCAAACAGCTAATTGATTTAGTTAATCGGTTGAAGAAGTCGGGGATACAAATCAGCTTTTCGGAGCCGCGCTCCAAAATTTCATTGTATTTACCTGATAAAACTGATCTGCCTCGGGAGGTATTAGAAGTAGACCATTCGCTTCACCATGACGGGACAAGAAAGAGACACCTGACCGTTCTTAAGTTTATATGAAAAACAGGCACGAATGCTTGGCGTTCTTGCCTGTTTTTCATATTATGTGCTAGTAAACCTTTGTTTACTAATCTTAAGTCATGGTAATATACATATTTCTTTTTATTACATTCCTCTCTCATTAGGAATTATTGATATATTTATTTTCTTCATTATTTAGGAACAATTCCTTAATATAGAATAAACTTAGTGATTCAAATCATTTTTATTGAAATCGTGTTATAATAATTAAGAAGGAGAAAGTGTAAGCTTTAAACATTTAACCCTGTATAGATGAAATCAGTTTGATTTTTATATGTAAAATGATTAATGTACTCAACTGTATTTTTTTTGATTCCCTGTTAAATTTTAATAATTTGTTCATACTAATAAGAGACAAACAATTATTTAACCCAAACAGCTCATATTGGTTATCCAAAAATGGAGTGGTTCAATTCTTATCGTATGTAGAAGAGGACTTTCATAAAAAATTAGGGGGCGATTCCGATTTTTTTTAACAGAAAAGGTCAGGATGATAAGTTAGAAAATATTTTGGAGGATGTTGAAGTGTATTCCTGCAGTGATTCTGTCTGTAACGGTTGGATGAGGAAGGATTTTGCATCCGATGATTTAAAATGTCCTTTATGTGGTCACGAAATGACGATGGAGGTTCGGGAGCTGCCCAAGATATAAACTACACTTTTGTGTAGTTTTTTTTGGAGTTCACACTTTAATAGGACGAGAAAAGGGTTTAAAAAATTAGTGCAGAAAATAAATATTCACGGAAAATTCACATTTAAAGCGTTTGCAATTGATGATTATCAGATATAATAAAAGTGTAGAGAAGAGATATAAATGCTCTACAAATAAATTAACACTTTTGGAGGCTCAACCATATAGTGTTCGTTTCGTTTAAGAAATGAAAAACTATATCTTTTTAACTCAATCGTAATAGATCTTTTAACAAAAAAGAGATATTTTTCACGATTGTTGAGTGTAGAAAAGGAGCTTTGAAAAAATTAAATACAAGGGGGAATTCAAGCGGAATAGAGTGGAAAATAAGCCTATAATATTGAAATGAGCATAACTTATCATTTTCTTAAAAATAGTAATTGATTAAATGCATTCTCCAACTGTAAGAAATCTAATAAAGTTATAAAGCAAGTAGTAAAAAATGGTATACTGAAATGACGTAAAATTTCTTGAGTAACGTGTAATAACCTTATTAACAGTAGCTTAATTAGTTGCAAGTGTCAGGCCTAAATCAAAATTGCCTACAAAAAAGTTGTGAGTATCGTTTAACCAATTACAAAAAACTCATTAAGTGCCAATAGTTATAACAAATATCAGAACTGAATCAGTAAAAGGATTTTGTTTATAGCCATATGCAAAGCAGTTATGAGTTATGACTAGTTTCTAATAATTATACGCTCATAATAGACTCTAAGCCCAAAATCATCATATTCAATAATGTGAAATGATTATTTCTCTAAGGGATATGATTGGAATCCCAATACCCTTGAAAACTAATTGTCGTTTGGGAAAAACGATAATGCAGCAGTCAAATAAGTGATAGCGAAACAAACACACATTGGCTGAAAAGCTAGTATTTAGTGAAAAGAACGCAGGTTATACTTGAGAAGTGTTCGCCTATCAGCTGATGACAGTGGTTGGGTCTCCAAAGGTGTTAATACAAAAGCCCTCCTTAACCGGAGGGCTTTTTCTTATGTTTTACATAATCTTACATATGCTTAAATAGTCAAATTTGTGGTTATTCGGTCTTTTTTGAGAGGCAGCGATCACATTCCATTAAATGTGATTCAATTTGCTCGTTTACTGTTTGACCACACTCAGGACAGATTTTGCTTGTTAATACATTCATTTTACCCTCTCCTTTTATAATACAGAATTTTTATTTTTCTTGTTGTTATAATACAGTATATATGAAAATGAGAGAAAAGAATATAGTTTTTTTAAAAAAAGTCTGAATTTTTTAAAAAGATGTTTCGCTTATTCGTTTTATTTTGGAATACCTGTACATGTTTAAGTTAGTCTTTTCAATTATATTTATTATAAGCTAATATTAGTAAAGAAAAGATAAAGTGAAACTTCCGTCAGTGTTTTTTTCCATCCCCCACTGATGGTAGTTGAGGCCCACAGGATGTGGGTCACACAGACGTTGCCACAAATGTGGCGTTCTTAGTCTGTGATTTCACGAATGGACCTTTACGGACAATTGATCCCCCACCTATCTTCTTTTGTATACTCATAATCTTGAGGTAGGGGTCTTACTGTCCGTTAAGAGTGGGATAAACCTTTTATAAAGATTAGAGGAGATGAAATGGAAAGATTTCGACCTATTTGGAATGTAATAAATAATATTTGGCAGCGTGTGAGTCCTCCTGTAATTAAGATATTAAAACAAATATTAGAAGTGATTAGGAGTTTTTGGAGAAAAAAACACCTGACGCAAATTCTATTATTAAGCGGTCTGATGATTGTTTTATTGACCATTCTCTTTTTTGCATTTACTGCCTCGCAGGCGAATGTGCAGTCCCTGCAGGAAGGTTTAACGCAAACAACTGTTATTTATGATAAAGATGGTGATGTAGCAACGAAGGTTGATACCAATCGAACAGAAGGAATTGATGTGAAGGACCTGCCTGCACATATCCCTAATGCAGTTATTGCTATCGAGGATCGCAGGTTCATAGAACATAACGGCTTTGATATTAAAGGCATGACAAGAGCATTTTTTAATAATCTTTTTGCGGGAAGCATTACCGGCGGGGGCAGTACGATTACACAACAACTTGCCAAAAATGCCTTGCTTTCACCAGAACAAACCTATCGGAGGAAAATAGAAGAGCTATTTTTGGCCGTTGAAATTGAAAAAAACTATTCAAAAGATGAAATACTGAGCATGTACTTAAATCAAGTTTTTTTTGGAAGCGGGTCATGGGGAATCGACCAAGCGGCAAAGAGATATTTTAATAAAGACATAAGTAAAGTATCAATCAGTGAAGCTGCAATGTTGGCTGGGCTGCTACAGTCGCCGTCAGCGCTTGACCCCTATCGCCACTATGAGCGGGCGATGAAAAGAAGAGATGTTGTTCTGTTCAGTATGAAAGAGCAAGGGTTTATTACAAACGACGAGTACAATGAGGCTAAGAGTGAAAAGATTATTTTAGAAGACGGCGGAGGAAGCTATATCAAGCGTAAATATCCTTATTATGTTGATGCTGTATTAGATGAAGCTATTTCTACCTATGGGCTTACGCAGGAAGAGATTATGACACGGGGTTATCGCATTTATACGGAAATGGATCAAAATATTCAATCGATGTTAGAGCAAGTGTATAATCGAGATTCTATCTTTCCAGCTGGAAAAGGAGAAACAATCGTTCAAAGCGGCTCGGTACTTTTAAATCCTAACACAGGGGGTGTTCTTGGGCTTGTAGGAGGCAGAGGCGATTATGTTTTCCGCGGCTTTAACCGGGTTACCCATATGAAAGCGCAGCCCGGGTCTACATTGAAGCCGCTCGCTGTTTATACTCCTGCACTCGAGGAGGGCTATGAAACGACTTCCATTCTTAAAGATGAACCACTCCAAATTGGTGATTACGCACCGGAGAATTTTTCGCGAACGTTTCAAGGTGAAGTCTCAATGTATGAAGCGGTAGAGCAATCATTAAATGTTCCAACTGTCTGGCTTCTAAATGAGATTGGTTTAAATAAGGGGATTGCCTCATTAGAGAAATTTGGAATATCGCTTGAACCTAATGATCATTATCTAGGGATTGCATTAGGAGGCATGAGTAAAGGGGTTTCTCCATTACAACTAGCTGAGGCCTATACAGTTTTTCCAAATGAAGGGAAAAGAGAGGGGGCCCATTTCATCACAAAAATTATCGGACCAACAGGAAATGAAATAGCTAATTATAAGAAGGAGACAACAAGAGTAACCTCTAAAAAGGTTGCGAAGGATATAACATCCATGCTGCTTGGTGTTGTCGAGTCAGGAACAGGAAAAGAAGCCCAGATTCATGGTATGGAGCTGGCCGGTAAAACAGGATCTACTCAACTTCCTTACCAGGATATAAACGGTACGAAAGATCAATGGTTTGTCGGTTACACGCCAAATATTGTCGGTGCAGTTTGGCTTGGATATGATCAGACAGACAGAGAGCATTATTTATCATCGAGCAGTTCTGAAACAGTAGTTCCAATATTTAAAACCATTATGGAAAGTATAAAGCCTTATATTGAAGCGGAAGAATTTTCAACGGATTCTGTTCGTGCCCAACAAGTAGAGGAAGAATCAGATTATCAGCAGCTGTTGAAGGGACAAACGGATAAATGGAAAGAAAAGCTGAATGAAGAGGCTCCAAAGTGGAAAGAAAAACTGAATCAAGGAATAGATGATGCGATAGATATGGGCAGAGAGTGGAAGAATCTTATTGAGAATTACATTGAACCTTAAAAGAGTTATGTTGGATTAAAAATGATAAAATAAATATTTTTCAAAATAATTTATATTTAAAATTTGATATTTTGTGATAAAGTATTACTATCAGTTTTTTCATAATTTAGTTTTATATTTAGATTGGAGACGAAAATCATGTCAAACAAAAATATTAGTATCACCCTAACCACAAATAAAAAACAAAAACCTGATGTTAATAATCTTGTATTCGGTAAGGTTTTTACTGATCATATGTTTGTGATGGATTACTCATCAGATAAAGGCTGGCATGATGCACGGATTACCCCTTACCAACCGATTACAATCGAACCATCTGCTATGATTTTTCATTATGGACAAACAGTGTTCGAGGGTTTAAAAGCATATTTTTCAGAGGATGGAAAAGTGCTGTTGTTTAGACCTGAAAAAAATATGCAAAGATTAAACCAATCAAATGATAGACTTTGTATTCCTGCTATTGATGAAGAGCTAGCGCTTGAGGCATTGAAAGAACTCATTAATATTGATCGTGAATGGGTACCACAGGCAGAGGGAACCTCTCTCTATGTTCGTCCATTTATTATATCTACTGAGCCGACTCTAGGGGTTCATCCAGCAAATAATTACAAATTTATGATTATTATGTCACCGGTTGGTTCTTACTATAAAGAAGGTATCCATCCAGTTAAAATAGCTGTTGAAAATAAATATGTTCGTGCGGTAGCAGGCGGAACAGGTCAAGCCAAAACTGCAGGTAACTATGCGTCAAGTTTAAAAGCACAGGAAGTGGCGGAAGAAAAAGGATATTCACAGGTGCTATGGCTTGATGGAGTGGAGAGAAAATATATTGAAGAAGTAGGAAGTATGAATATTTTCTTCAAAATCAACGGTGAAGTAGTCACTCCGGAATTAAATGGAAGTATTTTAGCTGGTATTACAAGAGATTCCATCATCCATTTATTAAAGCACTGGAATGTACCAGTTGTTGAAAAAAGAATTTCAATTGATGAAATATTTCAAGCGTATAAAGATGGCCAGCTAGAAGAGGTATTTGGCACAGGTACGGCAGCAGTTATTTCACCAGTGGGAGAATTATTTTGGAATAATGAAAGAATCATCGTAAATGGCGGTCAGACAGGCGAGTTGTCTATGAAATTATATAATACGTTAACAGGTATTCAACTTGGAAAAGAGTCTGATCCATTCGGCTGGGTTGTAGAAGTAGAACAGAAGGTTGAACATAAATAAAAGATTCTATTAAAGAAGAGAAGAGAGAGGAACCTGCATGATAAAAGCTATTTTTTTTGATCTTGACGACACGCTTCTTTGGGATCAACGAAGTGTGAAAGAAGCATTTACTGCAACTTGTCAAGTAGCGGCAGATAACTATCAAGTTGACCCTGAACAACTTGAAGAGTCTGTTCGAGAAGAAGCAAGAAAACTTTATTCAAGTTATGAAACGTATCCTTTCACGCAAATGATTGGTATCAATCCTTTTGAAGGTTTATGGGGAAACTTTTTAGATGATCATGAGCAATTTCGTAAAATGAAGGACATTGTCCCAACTTATCGAAAAGAATCATGGAAGAGAGGCTTAGAGCAGCATGGAATTAATGATGATGAATTTGCTGCCCTCTTGGCTGAACGCTTTCCTGAAGAAAGACGCCGCAGACCATTTGTGTACGATGACAGTTTTTCTGTATTAGATCAATTGAAAGGGAAATATAAATTATTATTACTCACAAATGGTTCACCTGATCTTCAGCAAACCAAGCTTACGATTACATCTGAACTCGTTCCTTATTTTGACCAAATCGTCATCTCGGGAGCCTTTGGAAGAGGGAAACCTGATCCAACTATTTTTGAGCATGCACTATCATTGCTCGATCTTCAAAAAGATGAAGTGTTGATGGTAGGGGATAATTTAATGACGGATATATTAGGTGCTTCGCGTGCAGGAATTAAATCAGTTTGGATCAATCGGACGAATAAAGAACACAATGAAGTAGTTCCTGATTATGAAATTAAGCAGTTAGATGAGTTGTTTACTATTTTAGCAAGTCTAAATGAAAGCAAAACAGAGTAGATTTCCAGGCCTCGGGTTCAGTCGTGAACCGAGGCTATTTGATTATTGTGTATAAAAGGTCATAAGCTGCCCTATTAAATACAATACATATATGTAAAAATAAAGGTAGCATAAATAGAAGAAAAGGGTGATTCTATTGGGTAATGCATTAGCAGGAAAGCATATAGTACTTGGGGCATCACGTAAGACAGAGGAAATGACCATATTAATTGAGAAACAGGGAGGAACGGCCGCAGTACGTTCTCTCCAAGGAACAGTATATAAAGCGGATGAGGAGGTAAAGCGTGATCTTGAAGACTTTGTGGAGTCGGGGGCTGACTGGGTTATCTTCACAACGGGTATTGGCTTTCAGACTTTACTGGAGCTAGCGGAGAGTTTAGGAAAAAAAGAGGTGTTTATCAAACAGCTTCGAAACGCAAAAATAGCTACAAGAGGCTATAAATCAGCTGCTGCCCTAAAGAAATTTGAATTAAAAAGTGTTGCTTCTGATGATGATGGTACGACTCAGGGACTCATTCGTCAGTTAAAGGATTTTGATTTTTTAGGCAAAAAGACGGTTGTTCAACTTCATGGTGAAAAAGCTCCTGCTTTAATGAACTTTTTAGCAACTAAAGGTGCTGTGACGACTCAGTTGCTGCCCTATCAGCATATTCCGCCAGTTAGGGAAACGGTTGAAGTTCTATGCCATGAAATCTTAACTGGCAAAGTGGATGCGGTTTGCTTTACAACCGCCATTCAAGTTCATTCCCTATTCAGCTATGCACAAGAAATAGGAATTGGATACGAGCTTATCACTGCTTTTAAGGATAAAACCGTTGCAACCGCAGTGGGTAAAGTGACAGCTGAAGCCTTGCGTGATGTTGGTGTGGAGAGAATCGTTGTACCAGAGCATGAACGAATGGGTGCAATGATTGTGGAATTGGCGAATTTTTTCGTTGCTAAATAAATACCATATAGATTGTTCCCTTATCTTTGTGTAATGATGTAAATAATGATATGATTATTTTGTTTGTTTCATTAAAAAAAAGGAGTTGGATACAAATGGCTAAAAAAGGATACATACAGATGCAAAATGGTGAGAAAATTGAATTTGATTTATTCCCAAATGAAGCGCCTAATACGGTTGCAAATTTTGAAAAGCTAGCGAACAGCGGTTTTTATAATGGTGTTATTTTTCACCGTGTAATTCCTGGGTTTGTTTCGCAAGGTGGAGATCCTACTGGAACAGGAATGGGTGGACCAGGCTACACAATCAAATGTGAAACCGAAGGAAATCCGCATAAGCATGAGGTTGGTTCATTATCAATGGCACACGCTGGAAGAGACACTGGAGGCAGCCAGTTTTTTATCGTTCATGAGCCACAGCCGCATTTAGATGGAGTACATACAGTTTTCGGAAAAGTAACATCTGGAATTGATGCAGTGCTTTCCATGAAAAATGGAGATGTTATGGAAAAAGTTGAAGTATTTGATGCATAATAATTGAATATGAGAAAAGCAGCTAAGGAATTTGGTCTTAGCTGTTTTTTTTTGCGTAAACACTCGGGTGATGAATAAAATACTTTATAATTATACAATTTTGTGATTATTTATTGACTTTTTCTGAAAATAAAGTATGATAATAAACATTAAAGACAATTCGATAAAGGTGAGGACAACAATGGTTGAAATCAGAAGGGCAAAAATTTCAGATATTGATAGATTACATGAGTTAATCAATATTTATTCAGAAAAAGAGATACTGCTGCCAAGAACGAAAGAATCACTGTATCAAAATATTTTTTCTATCTTTGTTGCAGAAAAGGACGGAGAGGTCATAGGGTCAGCAAGCTTAACCATTTTAGATAAGGAACTAGCCGAGATTCGTTCACTGGTGGTTGATACCTCTGCCTTAAAGATGGGCATTGGGAGAATGCTTGTGGAAAAAATTGTTGAGGAAACGAAACGATTAGGAATTGAAAAACTAATTTCACTTACGTATCAAGTTGAATTTTTTGAAAAATGTGGATTTGAGATAACGGTGAAGGATAATATGCCGCAAAAAGTATGGAAGGATTGTATTACATGCCCCAAATTGCATCATTGTGACGAAATAGCCATGATTATGTATGTGAAGGATAATATTTTTATATAAGTGAATCCGAAATAAAGAAGCATGGAATAGCTCATTCCATGCTTCTTTATTTTATCCGTTCTATGATGATTAAAGGGCTTTTAATGTATCTGTTAAAACAGGTACGATTTGTTTTTTACGAGAAACAACCCCTTTTAAAACAGCTGTGTTGTTGTCAAGCTTCACATTAAAGGCTGTTTCAACTGCATTGGTCATTTTTCCAAGGGCAAGACCAACTGAGTCATTTGTTAAAATATCTGTGACTACGAACAAGAATAAATCAAGATTTTGGTCTGCAATTGTCTTTGTAAGTGCTGCTTCAATTTCATTTTTGCGTTCAAGAACATCCTTTGTATCCACAGCGTTAACCTGAGCAACCATGACTTTATAATTTCCCATGTCAAAACCTTTTGCATCAAGGGAGATTAACTGTTCCACTGTCTTGTCGCTAAGGTCAGCACCTGCTTTTAGCATTTCTAGACCATATTTGTCTGCATCAACGCCGGCAATTTCAGCGAATTCACGTGCTGCTGCAATATCCTGCTCTGTGCACGTAGGTGACTTGAATAATAAAGAGTCGGAAATAATTGCTGAAAGCATTAAGCCGGCAATTTCTTTTGGAATTTCAACACCATGTTCTTTATATAGCTTGTTTAAGATGGTTGTTGTACATCCAACCGGCTCAGCACGGTAATAAAGTGGATCGCTAGTTTGGAAATTGGCAATACGGTGGTGGTCAATAACCTCTAGTATTCTAACTTCATCAATGTCATCAGCGCTTTGTTGACGCTCATTATGGTCCACTAAAATAACTTGGCTTGTTTCAGCAGCTACTTTTTCTACTAAACGTGGTACACTGACTTGAAAATAGTCTAATGCATATTTTGTTTCTCCGTTAATTTCGCCAAGACGGACAGGCTCAGCATTTAAGCCAATCGCATTTTTTAAGTGTGCATATGCGATTGCCGAACAGATGGTGTCTGTGTCCGGGTTTTTATGTCCGAAAACAAGAATTTTTTCCATTTTTGTACTCCTTACCTGAAATAATTATTTGTGAAACTTTTAATTCATATGGTAATGATAAGTTTCGTCAAACATAATATTAACATATTTTTAGCAAAAAATAGCCATTTTAATTCATATTTTCTCCATTTCCTATTTAATTAGTCAGATTTGGTAAAATAATAAGGAAATGGCCTTTTCTGCTAAAAAATTACGAGATGTTTGGAGACCGATTGTTCTAATCATTAATATAATAATAAAACAATATATTTGTCAGTCTAATCAAAAAAAGATTAAAATAGATAAAATATCTTATGTTTCAACGTACCTATATTAATTGTTCGACTGGAGGGAGAACGTATGAGAGATGTTTTACTAACCGATATTTTTAACCATCATATAGCCCAAAAATATGTTACCCGATCTGGTTTGGTTCACGCAATTGCATGTGCCTATCATGCTTTTCAATATGCCAAAGAGCAGAATGTAGATGTTGATAGTGCTGCTAAAGCTGCTTTTCTGCATGATATTGGACATTATACTTGGTACAAAAATGGCAATTGGGATTATGATTTATACCGGCAAAATGATATCCATGCTATTAAAGGAGCAGAAAGAGCACATAAATTATTGATTCGGTTAGGTGAAAACCCTGTGAAGGCAAAAGAAATTGCCCTTGCCATTCTTTTTCACACAGATTCTTATTTTCCTGGTGGTGAAATAGTTAGGACACCGCTTCAGGAAATTGTCAAAAAAGCGGATGAAAAAGATGAGGAGCCGGGAGGAAGTCATCATTATAGGCAAATTGAAATAGAACGGGCCTTCCGTATATTAAAACGATTGGATAAAAAAATAGATAAGGTATATGGTGAACTGAAATAAGTCCGGACCATTTGGCCGGACTTATTTCAGTTCATTATCAGTTGGTTAATATAAGAATATTCTCATTCTTTTTGGAATAAGTCTATACATGTGCAATTACAACAAAGGGGGATGAAATTCTAATGTCTTCTCATGTACACAATATGGAAGTGAATGTCCCGATAGAAATAGTGTGGGAATTTGTTCAATCAATGGATGCCTGGGCACCGCTTATTCCTGGTTATATTGATCATGAAATAATTAATGAAAGAGAATCTACCTGGACTTTCAAAAGCGCATTTGGGAAAATTATTAAGAAGAAAATACAAATGAAAGTTGATATAACCAATTGGGAAGAACCGGAAAAGGTCACATTTAACCTTATGGGATTAAATGAAAAATTTAATGGTTATGGTTATTTTAAAGCTGCAAAACTATCAGAAAATAAAACAAGTATGACTGGATTTTTGGAGATTACAGCCGAAGGTAAGTTGGCAAAGGTTATGAATCCGCTCCTAAAAACAAGTATTCCGGAAATGACAGAGGAGCTTACACTTGCTGTCGGGCAAAAAATAGAGGAAATTGTTAAGCGGTGATGACAGATGAGAAAATGTTAACGTTTTATTGAAAAACTATTTTAATAATACTAAAAGGATAGATAATTAGGGAAAAAGCCTACATATCTATCCTTTTTTACTATATAATTAATTTAATTTATCTGCACTTTGTAAAAATGTGCACTTTTTAACGAAAAAAATGTTCACGAGATTTTTTAAATGTGTTATTCTATATTCATAAAAAGTATAACATATTTAAATGGTTGTTAATCATTAATCTAATTAGAGTAATGAAAGAACTAACAAGCAGCAATAAGATATTTGATGCTATAGTTCTCGTAACAGGAAAACTAATATAGATGTTTGACGTCCTAAATATGTTTATGATATCCCTCGTCAAATGAAAAAGGGTGTGAGTATTATCTTATCAGAAAAAGAAGTTGTATATGTTGTATCGGATTCTGTCGGTGAAACAGCAGAATTTGTTGTAAAGGCGGTTGCAACCCAGTTTAATGGGGGTTATGTTGACATACGCCGGCATTCATATGCTGAGGATAAAGAAGATATTGAAGAAGTGATTGCTATGGCAAGGCAGACGAATTCGATTATTGCTTATACAATCGTTATCCCGCAGTTAAAAAAATATTTAGATCAGCGCGCAAGTGAAGAGGGAATAATGGCCGTTGATTTATTAAATCCACTTATGGAATCTTTTATGAAAAGATTTAAAAAAGAGCCAAATCATCAGCCAAAATTATTGAGAAAGCTCGATGATGAATATTTCCGCAGGGTTGAAGCGATTGAATTTGCCGTAAAGTATGATGATGGTCGTGATCCGCGCGGGGTTATGAGAGCAGACATTGTATTAATCGGAGTATCACGTACATCGAAAACACCGCTATCAATGTATCTGGCACATCAAGGATTTAAGGTCGCAAATGTCCCGTTAGTTCCTGAGGTTTCTCCACCTGAAGAATTATTTAAAATTCCGCGAAATAAATGTGTTGGTTTAGTTATTACACCAGATAAATTGAATGAAATCCGAAAAGAGCGTCTGAAGGCACTAGGTTTAAGATCTGAGGCTAATTACGCAAGCTTTGAACGAATCCTTGTAGAACTTGAATATTCCGAAAAAATTATGAAGAGAGTCGGATGTCCAGTTATCAATGTATCTAACAAAGCGGTTGAAGAAACAGCTAATCTAATTATTGATATTTTGAAAAGTGAGAGGAGCAGGTAATAATGAGTAAGTTTGTTTACCTTTTTAATGAAGGAAATAGCGATATGAAAGAAATACTAGGTGGAAAAGGAGCCAATTTGGCTGAAATGACCAATATCGGTTTGCCTGTGCCATTTGGTTTTACCATTTCTACGCAGGCATGTAATGATTACTATGAAGCAGGCAAAAAAATCTCTCAATATGTAGAAGAACAAATTTTAGCTGCGCTAAAAACCCTCGAAGATAAAACGGGTAAAAAATTAGGCGATCCTACAAATCCATTGCTTGTTTCTGTTCGTTCCGGCTCTGTTTTTTCTATGCCTGGAATGATGGACACGGTATTAAACCTTGGTATGAATGATGAAACAGTAAAAGGTGTGGCAGACTTAACAGGAAATGCTCGATTTGCCTATGATTCTTATCGCCGTTTTATTCAAATGTTTAGTAATGTTGTGCTTGGTATAGACAGTTATTATTTTGAACAGTATCTAGAAGAAACACGTGAGAAAAAAGGATATCATGCTGACCCTGAATTAACTGCAGAAGATTGGCAGGAAGTTATTGCTGGATATAAAGAAATTGTAAAAAAACATACGAAAAAGGATTTCCCTCAGGATCCTAAGCAGCAATTATTCTTATCGATTAATGCTGTATTTGATTCTTGGAATAATCAGCGTGCTATTATTTACCGCCGTTTGAACAAAATCCCTGATCATTTAGGCACGGCTGTTAATATTCAAAGTATGGTATTTGGAAATATGGGAAGTGATTCTGGAACAGGTGTTGCTTTTACACGTAATCCATCAACTGGTGAAGCACTGCTTTATGGAGAATACTTAATTAATGCACAAGGGGAAGATGTGGTGGCTGGAATTCGCACACCTCAGCCTATCCATGTGCTTGAAAAAGACATGCCTGAAGTGTATGAAAAATTTATTGCAACTTGTCAATTGCTTGAAAAACACTATAAAGATATGCAGGATATCGAGTTTACAGTAGAACGTGGCGAATTATTTATTCTACAAACACGTACTGGAAAAAGAACGGCTCAAGCAGCTATTCGAATTGCAGTTGAAATGGTTAAAGAAGGAATTATTGATAAGGAGACTGCCCTTTTACGTGTTGACCCAGAGCAATTAGATCAGCTGCTTCACCGTCGAATTGATGATTCATATGAGCGTAAGCAATTGGCAAAAGGTCTGCCTGCATCACCAGGAGCTGCAACAGGAGCTGTTGTATTTGATGCTGATGAAGCGGAACAGTTAGGAAATGATGGGAAAAAGGTTATTCTTGTCCGTCCTGAAACAACTCCTGATGATATTCACGGTATTGTTGCTTCTCAGGCAATTGTTACTAGCCGTGGGGGAATGACCAGCCATGCTGCGGTTGTTGCACGAGGAATGGGGAAAGCATGTATTTGCGGTTGCGAAACATTAAAAATAGATTTAGTTGGTAAGAAATTTTCGGTTGGAGAAACGGTTGTAAATTATGGTGATATTATTACCATCGATGGTTCAACTGGTGAAATTATGCTTGGTGAAATACCTATGATTGACCCAGAACTTTCTGATGAGTTCCTTTTATTGCTTTCATGGGCAGATGAAGTGAGAAAACTAGGTGTTCGTGCGAATGCTGATAATCCGGAAGATGCCGGGAAAGCGCTTGAATTCGGTGCAGGCGGAATTGGACTATGCCGTACAGAGCATATGTTTATGGATCCAAAGCGAATCCCGATTGTTCAAGAAATGATTTTGGCTGAAAACTATGAAGAACGAATGATTGCCTTAGACAAATTATTACCTATGCAGCAAGGAGATTTTGAAGGTATTTTTGAAGCTATGCAAGGCCTTCCTGTAACGATTCGATTACTTGATCCGCCAATGCATGAATTCTTACCTGATAAAGAAGAGCTTTTAGTTGAAGTGACAAAACTTCAAATGACTGATCCGGATTCATCTGAATTAAAGGAAAAAGAATATTTATTGAAGAAAGTAAATCAATTGGCTGAGTTTAACCCAATGCTTGGTCATCGCGGATGTCGTTTAGGAATGATTTTCCCTGAGATTTATGAAATGCAGGCAAAAGCGATTTTCAATGCTGTTGTAACGTTAATTGATAGAGGTCTTTCAGTAGAGCCGGAAATTATGATTCCACTTGTAGGTCATGTGAATGAACTTAAAGCGATGCGTCAACTTGTTGTTGAGACAGCTGAAAAAGTGAAAGAAGAAACAGGTAAGGAATTTAATTATTTAGTAGGAACAATGATTGAAATTCCACGTGCTGCTCTAACTGCAGATCAAATCGCTGAAGAGGCTGATTTCTTCTCATTTGGTACAAATGATTTAACACAGACTACATTCGGTTACAGCCGTGATGATGCAGAAGGTAAGTTTTTACAAGCTTATATTGAGCAAAAAGTACTTCCAGAAAATCCATTTGCTGTATTAGATCAGCAAGGTGTTGGTAAATTAGTTGAAACAGGTGTTAAGCTTGGACGCCAAGTGAAGCCTTCATTAAAAACAGGTATTTGTGGTGAGCATGGCGGTGAAAAATCCTCCATTGAATTCTGTTACCAAGCAGGATTAGATTATGTAAGTTGTTCACCATATCGTGTACCGTTAGCTCGTCTTGCAGCAGCACAGGCAACGATTCGTCATGAACAATCAAATGAAAAAGCAACAATTGTTTCAAAATAAGGTTAATGGGAGAGCACCTTTTTAGCGGTGCTCTCTTTTTCTTTTTCATGTTACAATAAGATAATATATATTTTATTTTTTACGCATCAGGGAGTGATTTTTTTGAAAGCACAAGTTATTCATACATTTGGTAATCCTTCAGTGTTTCAAGTAGAAGAGGTGCCGATTCCCACGGTAATTCCAGGACATGTATTAATCAAGGTCAAAGCTTCAAGTGTTAACCCGATTGATACGAAAATTCGCAGTGGATTGGTACCAGCAGTGTCTCCTGTCTTTCCAGCTATTCTGCATGGGGATGTAGCAGGCATTGTAGCGGAAGTAGGTGAAGGGGTTATTGATTTTAAACCTGGGGATGAGGTATACAGCTGTGCCGGCGGTTTTAAGGGGACAGGTGGTGCTCTAGCCGAGTATATGCTTGCAGATGCCAGGTTGCTTTCTCATAAACCTAAAAATTTGACGATGGAAGAAGCTGCAGCGATTCCGCTTGTAGCGATAACTGCTTGGGAAGCTTTATTTGACCGAGCTAAATTATCAACAGGAGCTGAAATTTTAATTCATGGAGCGACTGGTGGTGTAGGACATGTAGCCATCCAATTAGCGAAGTGGGCTGGTGCAAAAGTATATACAACTGCATCTAATCCGAAAAAACTACAGCTGGCTAAAGAACTTGGTGCGGATGTAGCCATAAATTATAAGGAAACAAGTGTTGAGGAGTATGTGAATAAATATACGAATGGTAAAGGGTTCGATTATATTTTTGATACAGTAGGCGGAGTAAACTTAGATTGTTCCTTTGAAGCTGCTGCCTTGCACGGAACCGTTGCAGCCATTGCAGCAAGGTCTACACATGATTTAACACCGCTTCATTCAAAAGGTTTGACTTTCCATGTTGTGTTTATGCTTTTACATATAGTAAATGAAAATCACCGCAGGCAAAATGGAGAATTCTTAAAGAAAATTACATCCGTTATTGAAGAAGGGAAACTGCGTCCATTAATTGATCCAAAGCGATTTACTTTTGATGAGGTTGCAGAGGCTCATCAGTATTTAGACTCGAATCAGGCAATTGGTAAAATTGTGTTAGTAAACAATTGGTAATCTTTCATTTGTCCAGAATAGAATGATGTTAACTAATAGTAAATAATCGGTTAAGAGGTTAAAATATATGAATATTAAAAAAATGTGTCAAATGCAAAAGATTCTTGACGAAAGAATTGTTAAAGAACATAAATTAGAAGGAAAGGATTTAGAAGAAAATAAAGTACTGGCGTTATTAGTTGAAATCAGTGAGTTAGCAAATGAAACTCGCTGCTTTAAACATTGGAGCACAAAAGGGCCAAGTGAGGATCATGTGTTATTAGAAGAATATGTCGACTCCCTTCACTTTTTCTTAAGTATTGCCAATAACTACGAATATAATATTGATCACCTGCTCACTATATACGCTAGTGATTTTAAGCAGGATGTGAAAGAGATAACCTTAGTTTCTGCTTTTATAAGTGTGACAGAAAAAATTATGACAATGCATTCAAAAAAAGATGCTTTTCACTTTATTGATGCGTTCGCTTCTTATATGGACCTTGGAACAATGCTTGGGTTCAGCTGGGAAGATATCGAACAGGCTTACGTTCGAAAAAATGAAATTAATCATCAGCGTCAGGACAATGGATATTGAGGCTTTAGAGTTAATCATGCCTTAATGAAATATAGATACATCAAGGGGAATTAGAATGAAGTTAGTATCATGGAATGTAAATGGAATTAGAGCATGTGTGCGAAAAGGATTTTTAGATTATTTTAATCATATCGATGCAGACATCTTTTGTATCCAGGAAACGAAATTGCAGGAAGGGCAAATTACTCTCGAGCTAAATGGGTATCATCAGTATTGGAATTATGCTGAACGAAAAGGCTATTCCGGTACAGCCATTTTTTCAAAAAAAGAACCATTGGCTGTGACGTACGGAATTGAATTAGCAGAGCCGGATACAGAGGGCCGGGTGATCACGCTTGAGTTTGCCAATTATTATGTCGTGAACGTTTATACGCCAAATTCAAAGCGTGACTTAACAAGGCTGGATTATCGATTAGTTTGGGAAGATGCCATGAAAGAACATTTAATTAAATTGAATCAACATAAACCAGTTATTTTTTGCGGTGATTTAAATGTGGCTCATCATGAGATTGATTTGAAAAATCCAAAGCCGAATCTTGGGAATTCGGGATTTACGTTTGAAGAGAGGAACAAAATGACCGAATTATTGGAGGCTGGATTTATTGACAGTTTCCGTTATTTTTACCCCGATCGTACGGATGTTTATACATGGTGGAGCTATATGAGTAAGGTACGGGAGCGGAATATTGGCTGGAGAATTGATTATTTTCTTGTATCGGATAATTTAAAAGAAAATTTAAAGGATGCTCATATCCATTATGATATTTTGGGAAGCGATCATTGTCCGATTATGTTGGAAGTAGATATAGATTAAAAGGACGAACAGTATGGCAGTTTTGCTATACTGTTTTTTCATGGATGTAAGTTTTTGTTTAATACGTTCAATAATAATGATAGAATAAAAAAAAAATCGAACATCAGTTCCTTTTAGTAAAGATAATTAACTTTGTCTGGCAAAATCAAAGGAGGGATTTTAAATGAATAAAATAGCTTTTATATATGATGAGGCGGTAGAACATACAAAGAAAAAAGTTTGTGATGATATTATCTTCTACATGCAAGATAAAGAAAAAATACCTTCCTATGCAGACTATGTTCAAGAGCGAAAGCATTATGTTGAACAAATTTGGCTCAATGTCTGGATGAATCAGGCCTCTAATAGAACTCCCCGTGTTGAAAAAAAAGAATATTTACGTTCGCGTGGTTTTGAGGTTGAAGGAGTTGACCGGAAAATCATAAACAAATTATTTCGTAATGAAATAAAAGCTTATCATCCATTTCCAATCGAAGCTTGGTGTTATGAAACATATGCTGAAGATCTCGAACAATGGACTGAAATGTACAAAAAGGCAAGAGATGAATATAATCAGCGCCAAGAAGCTGAAGCATTACAAAAGAAAAAACGACAATTATGGGACTTACTTGAAAATGAAGTCTATCCTATTTCTGCGAAACAACAGCACTTATTTTATTTATATACAAGAAAATTTATTGCAGATGAGCTAAAAGTTGATTTTAATACAAAAATTAGATATCAAAGGATTAATCCATATGAAATAGAAGAACGGCTAGTACCAATAGGTGTATTTATCCATGAGGATTATTCCTTAGTAAAGGATTTTTTCAGCGAGGTAACAGGTAATATTCAAAAAGTCTATGTATGGAATCGCTATGACTATGAGTATGAGACCTATTATGATTTATATGAAGCTAAAGTTCGGGAATATTTGTCTAACCTTATTCCGAAAAAAATAAAATCTTTACTCCTATCTGAATTTTATTCTAGTTATGAAGAAACGGTGATAGAATCTGTCTTATCGGATATTTTAAATGACATCATCGATGACTTCAGCAGTGAATTCATCATGTATCTAGGAGATGAGTATCTTACAAATTTATTACGTTTAGCTGAAATCCCTTTTGATGAAAAACAACATGAAACAATCTTTCTTGCTGATGTCCAAGAAAGAGAGAGAAGAAAAGCAGAGGAAAAGGCTGAAAGAGAGCGGAAAAAAGCTGAGGAAGCGCGAATCTTAAGGGACATATTTGAATTTGAGTACAATCCTCCTAATGGCAGAAATGTGAATTATATTTTACATATAGGTGAAACAAATACGGGAAAAACTTATCATGCTCTAATGAGGATGATGGAAGCGGAGAGCGGACTTTATTTGGCACCGCTTCGCTTGTTGGCTCTTGAAGTATACGACTTTTTAAATACAAGAGGTACCGCGTGTACACTAAAAACAGGTGAAGAAGAAAAAGAAACACCAGGAGCCAGACATTTATCCAGTACGGTTGAAATGTTTCGTGAAAAGGACTTTTATAATGTAGTAGTAATTGATGAAGCACAAATGATTTCTGATAAAGACCGAGGATTTTCATGGTATAAAGCGATTACAAAAGTTCAGGCAAACGAAATTCATATTATAGCCAGTAAAAATGCGAGGGACATGCTTGTTCAACTGCTGGGCGATTCGAATATAGAAATTATTGAATACAAACGGGATACTCCGCTGCAAGTGGAGGAAAAGGAATTTAATATTAAGAAAGTAAGAAAAGGTGATGCACTAATTTGTTTTTCAAGAAAACGAGTTCTTGAAACAGCATCGCGTCTTCAAAATGATGGACATTCTGTCAGTATGATTTATGGCAGTATGCCGCCTGAAACCCGAAAAAAGCAGGTCGAACGGTTTATCCTTGGTGAGACAAGTGTTGTTGTTTCGACAGATGCAATTGGTATGGGAATAAATTTACCAATTCGACGAATTGTTTTTTTAGAAAACAGCAAATTTGATGGTACGAAAAGGAGACTCCTTACTTCACAAGAAGTAAAGCAAATTGCTGGCCGTGCCGGACGTAAAGGGCTTTATAATATCGGGAAAGTAGCGTTTACTGCAGATGTTAAAAAAATGAGCTATCTCCTTAGTCAAGAAGATGAACCTATTCATACTTTTGCTATTGCCCCGACAAACAGTGTTTTCGAACGATTTCAAAAGTATTATCGTGATCTTGGAACTTTCTTTGAACTATGGGAAAAGTTTAAGAGTCCAAAGGGAACTAAAAAAGCATCACTTACAGAGGAAAGAGAGTTATATGAACGTATCCGGGGAACTGAAATGGAAGCACGTCTTTCGCTGATGGACCTTTACGGATTATTACATTTACCTTTTTCGGCCCGAGAACCTGAGTTAATTAGACAATGGGAAAAGACTGTAGAAGCAATTGTTGCTGGACATAAATTACCTGAACCGAGAATAAAAAAGCGGACATTAGAGGACCTTGAGCTTACCTATAAAGCAATCGGTCTGCATCTTTTATTTTTGTATCGTTTAAATAAACGAACAGACGCGGTATATTGGGAAAGGCTACGTGAGGAAATCAGCGGATTAGTACATGAACAACTAAAAAACGAAGTTAAAAATATGCAAAAGAAATGCCGTCAATGCAAGAAGAAATTATCATGGGATCATCCTTATTCTATTTGTGATTCATGTTATACCAAAAAGTACAAAGATTATTATGATTATTGATTGTGTTAGTATTCAAAATGAGAAAAATTTTAGCTATGACAGGAATCACAATCTTTGAATGGTGTTTATGTTACATTATTGTTGAGAAAGGTTATCATTCAATTGCTGTCCCATTTTGCCAAACAGATGGGTTTACGAATAATACAGAGGTGAAGACAATGAGTAACGTACTAGTGGATCAAATATATGAAGTCCTTGAAGAAGTTATAGATCCAGAACTTGGTGTTGATATTGTGAATCTAGGTCTTGTTTATGAGGTTCAAGTAAACGAAGAGAAACAAGCATTTATTAAAATGACAATGACATCCATGGGGTGTCCAATGGCTGGTCAAATTATGGCAGATGCTAAAATGAAGTTGTCTATGAATATTAAAGAGTTAACAGATATCCAAATTGATATCGTATGGAATCCCCCTTGGGGAAAGGAGCGGATGTCACGTTACGCAAAGATAGCCTTAGGAATACGGGAATAATACAAAAAGGACACTTAGCTAGCTAGGTGTCCTTTTTGTATTATTATTTTAAGAAAATAATTACGTGGTTGTTTTTCACATAGAAACTAATGAAAAAGCAAATATCAGCTAATTTTCGTCAAATATTATGGTGATTTTTAATGAATTTCGCCAAAATACTACATTTGAATCTTTACGACTTATCATAGATTTGATACGATGAGGAAGGTTATTCATTACATATTTTTTTCTCGCGGTACATCCTTATTTTTTATACCCCATATTCCGTGAAATTTCCAAACTAGAACTAATGATCTTTTTGGCAAATGATGGAATCTTTTGTTGGCTGATTCTTTGCTTCGGTCCAACAATTGAAAGCGATGCAATTACTTTTCCAGTATAGTCATAAATAGGTGCTGCAATTGTAACAACGCCTTCTGAAAATTCTTCGAAACTATAGGCAAACCCTTTTTCTCTTATTTCTTTTAGATGAGCCTTCAATTTATCTGGATCAGTAATGGTGTTTTTTGTGTATTTTTGTAATCCATTTTCAATAATGGCCTCGACAACTTTATCATCAGCGAAAGCCATGAATACTTTACCTGAACTTGTGCAATAAGGAGGATTTCTTTTTCCTACATGTGTTAGATATCGAACCGGGTGATTGCATTCAACTTTTTGCAGATAAACAACCTCTAACTGATCAAATATAGAAATGTGAGCGGTTTCACCAGTCGTTTCTACTATTTTATTAAGAACAGGCTGTGATTCACGGTATATATCCATGTTACTATTGATGACCCCACTTAGGGTTAAAATGGAAAAACCTAAACGATATGTTTTTGTTTCAGGATCCTTAAATACAAACCCTTCGCTTGCGAGTGTAGCCATTGTTCTGCTTACTGTACTTTTATTAAGCCCAAGGGATGAGGCTATTTCACTAATTTTCTTTTCTGGCTCGTCCATAGTGAAGCTGTTTAAAATGCGCAAAGCGTTTTTTACAGATGAAAGATAATTTTCTCCTTCATTCGTTTGAGTCATATTAATTCCTCCTAGTTATTGATTTCATATAAATAAACACAGTTGCTTTATATGAAACAATATAGCAGGAAAATGGTATAAATAACAAGAGATGAAATGTAAAATCTATCGCATAACTCATCATCAAGTAAGTAATATTAAAGAAGTGAGAATCGAAAAAATTATTAATTTTTTCTTTTTTGTTTCACATAGAGCAACTAAGTAGTTGTATATGAAACAAAAGCGCGTTATTATTACTCTAGAAAAACAAATCAATTATGATTTATTATCAAGGAGGACACTAAATAATGTCAGTTGAAACTAAAAATACAATTGTTGAACAAATAGTTGATCCATTTGATTGTTTACATTTTATCGACGGGAAATTTGTTCCATCTGTAGACGGAAAGACATTTAATAATGTGAACCCAGTAACGGAAGAAGTTTATGGTACAGTTGCTGAAGGAAGTAAGGCAGATATTGATTTAGCTGTAGCAGCTGCTAAACGTGCATTTGAAGAAGGTCCATGGGGTAAAATGAGCACACAAGAACGTTCAAAAATTATCCGCAAAGTTGGCGATATCTTAGAAGCAAGACAAGAAGAAATCGCTCAATTAGAATCATTAGATACAGGTAAGCATCTTAAATTCTCACGTCACGTTGATGCACCGCGTGCAGCAGCAAACTTCCATTTCTTTGCTGACTATATGATTTCTGTAGGAACCGAAGCATTCCAAGATGAAGTTCACGGTGCGATTAACTATGGCTTCCGCCGCCCAATCGGGGTTGTTGGATTAATCCAGCCATGGAACCTTCCATTATTCCTATTAACTTGGAAATTGGCTCCAGCATTAGCGGCAGGATGTACAGTTGTTATTAAGCCTTCTGAATTAACGCCAATGACTGCAACAAAATTAATGGAAATTCTTAAAGAAGCTGGTGTTCCAGACGGAGTTGTAAACCTAGTTCATGGTTTTGGACAAGGTGCTGGAAGTGCGATCAACAAACACCCTGATATCGCAGGTATTGGTTTTATCGGACAAGTTTCAACAGGTGCTAAGATCATGGAAGAAGCTTCTAAAACATTGAAGAAACTTTCTTTTGAATTAGGCGGTAAAAACCCTAACATCATCTTCGACGATGTTGATATTGATGAAGTAGTTGCAACAACAATCCGTTCAAGCTTTACAAACCAAGGTGAAGTTTGTGTCTGCGGTGAAAATATTTTTGTACAACGTTCCATCTATGATGAATTTGTTGAAAAATTAGCAGCGAAAACAAGAGAATTAAAAGTTGGTAACCCATTTGATTTGGATTACGACCAAGGGGCATTAGTTGCGAAAGTACATTATGATAAAGTAATGAGCTATTTTAAAATTGCTGAAGAAGAAGGTGCTACTTTCGTTACAGGCGGCAAGCGTCCTGAAGGATTAGATAAAGGATATTTCGTAGAGCCAACAATTATTACTGGCCTAGAATATGGTGCTCGTTGTACTCGTGAGGAAATCTTTGGACCAGTTGTTTCTATCATTCCATTTGATACAGAAGAAGAAGTAATTGCAATGGCAAACGATTCTCGTGTTGGATTAAGTAATACAATCTGGACAAACGATATCCGTCGTGCACACCGTGTAGCACAATCAGTTGAATCTGGATTATCTTATATCAATTGCTGGTTCGTACGTGACTTCAGAACTCCGTTCGGTGGTACAAAAGACAGTGGTCTTGGCCGTGTTGGAGGCGTTCACAGCTGGGAATTCTACACTGAATTAACGAACATTTGTGTGAAACTGTAATTTTATAAGTCCATGATAAATATTGCACGGTTATTTAGAAAGGACCGTGCAATATTTTCATAATCTTCGTAGATATATTATTAATTCGCTTATTTTAAAAATTTACATAAGAAGGGATGATAGAAATGACAAGTAAAATTGAAAAATTTGCGGCACAACTTGCGCAAGCTGAAGAAACAAAAGTAGGCATCGACCCGATTACTACAGTGGATCCAGAGATTACTGTTGATGAGGCATACTACATTCAACTAGAGAATATTAAAAAGAAATTAGCCGAAGGACAAATTATTGTCGGAAAGAAAATTGGCTTAACTTCTTTAGCAGTACAAAAAATGTTAGGTGTTGATGAGCCGGATTATGGTCATCTTTTAGATAGCATGGTAGTGGAAAATGGCGGAACAGTTGATACAAAAGATATGTTGCAGCCAAAAATTGAAGGTGAAATTGCATTTGTCTTGAAAAAAGACTTAAAAGGGCCTAACGTGACTGCTGTTGATGTGATTCAGGCAACTGATTATGTACTTCCAGCGCTAGAAATCGTAGACAGCCGTGTACAAGATTGGAAAATTAAGTTACAAGATACAGTAGCAGATAATGCTTCTTCAGGTTTATATGTATTAGGCGGTACACCAACAAAGTTAGAGGATATTGACCTTGAGTTACTTGGCATGGTTTTATATCAAAATGGTGAAATGGTTAATACAGGTGTAGGGGCTGCGGCTCTTGGAAATCCTGCAACATGTGTAGCTTGGTTAGCCAATCGTTTAGCTGATTATGATATTACTTTAAAAGCAGGTGAAGTAATCCTTTCAGGTGCACTTTCAGGTATGGTAGTGGCAAACGCTGGAGATTCATTCACAGCAAGATTTGCTCACTTAGGACAAGTTAGCGTTAATTTTAAATAATACGTACGAAATAGATGATAAGTACAAGGAGGAAATGAACATGGCAAGTGAAATCATTAAACAGATTACAGATTATTTAGTATCAGCAGAAGTTGAAAAGCGTGAAGTGGTAAAAGTAACTTCAACAATTAAACCTGATTTAACTGTTGAAGAGGCTTACCAAGCCCAAGAATTACTAGTTCAAACAAAATTAGATCAAGGTCACAGAATTGTTGGACCTAAAATGGGTCTTACAAGTAAGGCTAAATGGGATCAAATGGGTGTATCCGAGCCTATCTATGGTTATGTATTTGATTATATGTTAGTAGATAACGGAGGAGTAGTTCCTTTCCAAATCCATCCAAAGGTTGAAGCTGAGATTGCTTTCTTAATTGGTGAAGATATTGAAGGACCTGGAATTACAGGTGCACAAGTATTAGCGAAAACAGAATATGTTTTACCTGCACTTGAAATCATTGACAGCCGCTATGAAAACTTTAATTTTACTCATACTGATGTTATTGCTGATAATGCTTCTACATCAAGAGTTGTTTTCGGTAATACGCTGAAAAAGCCTAGTGAATTAGATCTTGATTTAGTTGGTGCTACTCTATCTATTAACGGTCAAATTAAAGACCTAGGTGCTGGTGCAGCTGTTTTAGGACATCCTGCTAATGCTATCGCTGTTTTGGCAAATATGCTTGCTAGAAAAGGACAAAAAATTAAGAAGGGTGATTTAATCCTTTCTGGTGCATTAACAGGAGCTATCTTGTTAAATGTTGGAGATTTTGTTTCAGGTAAATTCGACGGTCTTGGTGAAGTTACTTTCACTATGGGTGAATAATTTTTCGATAAACATGCTTAAACGGGAAGGGGTATTATTATGCCATTAATTCAAATTAACATTATGGAAGGTAGACCACCTGAAAAAATCACTGAATTAATCAGCAATGTTACAGATACTGTATCAGAAACTCTTGGTGCTCCGAAACAAAATGTTCGCGTATTAGTTACGGAAATGCCTAAGACTCATTGGGGAATTGCTGGAGTTCCTGCTTCCGATTTAGGAAGATAATGACTAGTTGAAAAAATCGAACTGAATTTTCTTCAGTTCGATTTTTTGCGTTAATTTATTTAAAAGCTACTCTTTTCTTAATGAATTTGCAATTTTATTTCAAAACCTTCAATATTATTATCGATAGAAATAAACTCCAAATAAAAACACTAAATACATAGTAAAAGGATGGTCAAGTTCATGTTAAGGAAACAAATGCATCAGTATGTTGAAAAGTTGTTAGCTGAAAAGCGAATGGCTAATGTCAATGAATTCACAGTGGAGATTTATAAAGTAGAGTATGATTATATGAAAAAACATCGGTTGCTCTCAGAAGATATGGAATCTTCTATTTCACTTATTGTGCAGGATCCGTTATCCCGTTTTCAGCATAACGTCTATATTGAACGTGGCAATAAAGAAACAGAGGATTTTATTGCCGAGGAATCCCCTGTATTTTTAGAACAACCAATAAAGTATTTTAAAGATCATATTGATGAATTTATGTATATGGAATCACCTTGGTTTAGCATGATTGGAGTGGATGCCATTTCATTTGAAGCGGACAGTGTCTTTGGAAATTATGATGTTATGTTAGGTTTGAAACAACCGAAAAAGTCAGAGAAAGGACTAAAGACCTTTTTAAAAGAAAGCTTACAGTATGAAGAGGCAACGTTTGATTTAATGTTTAGCGCCAATGAGGGTCTTTGGGATTTAAATTTTTCTGTAAATAATCTCAGCACTTTCAAAGAGGATTGGACCATTCTGCAAGCATATAATGCCATTTATGAGCTCATGTTTACGCTCGTAGAGAAAGTCGAAGAAGGAAAAATCGAATAGGAATAGTTGGCAATATGTTTAATGTGCAAATATAGACAATACTTTTTAATTTCTTTCTTTACATTCTCTTAGTATAGTATTATGATAAATGAGAATATTAGTACATCTACTAGGGGTGCCCACCTTTGCGGGCTGAGAGAAAAACATGTTGTTTTTCAACCCTTTGGACCTGATCCGGATTATACCGGCGTAGGAAAGTAGGAAGTCGATTACTTTCTTTCTTGTACGAACAAGTCAGGTCCATCATGGGTCTGGCTTTTTTATTTTCAACAAAAGATGAATAGGGGGAGAGAAACATGGAAAAGGGAAAAGTATATGCCTTGTTAAAACGTGTGAAAGAAACAAATCCGCTTATACATAATATTACCAATATTGTGGTTGCGAATTTTTCAGCCAATGGGCTGTTGGCACTCGGGGCATCTCCAGTAATGGCAGATGCTGTTGAAGAGGCAGCTGAAATGGCTAAGGCTGCAGCAGCAGTCGTTTTAAATATGGGAACATTGAATCGGGAGTCAGTTGAAGCAATGATTACTGCCGGGAAATCAGCAAATGAGAGCGAGACTCCTGTTATTTTAGATCCTGTTGGAGTGGGTGCGACTTCCTATCGGACTCAAGCTGCCCAAAGATTGCTTCAGGAAGTTAAGTTTTCAATTATCCGCGGCAATGCGGCTGAAATAGCTAATCTAATCGGAGAAAAATGGGAAATAAAAGGCGTTGATGCAGGAAATATGAAAGGAGATGTTTTGACGCTTGCCGCAAATGCAGCGAAAAGGCTTAATACGGTAGTCGTTGTGACAGGGAAGGAAGATGTGATCAGTAATGGCATGTTAACAAATGTCGTTCATAACGGTCATCCTATCTTGACAAAAGTAACCGGTACTGGCTGTTTGTTATCCGCTGTTGTCGGAGCGTTTGCAGCTGTTGAAAAAAATCACCTGGATGCTGCAACAGCTGCACTTATTTTTTATGGGGTTGCAGCCGAAATTGCAGCAAATAAAACGGATGAACAAGGGCCTGGAAGTTTTCAGATAGAATTTATAAACCAGCTCTCCCTTGTTTCTTCATCAGAAATCGATTTATACGGATCATTTTATACAATATAAGGAGGTTCATATGTTTACATCACTAACAATTGCTGGTTCTGATAGCGGGGGCGGTGCAGGCATTCAAGCAGATTTAAAAACCTTTCAAGAATTGGACGTTTTTGGAATGACCGCCATTACAGCGGTTACAGCCCAAAATACATTAGGTGTCCAAGGGGTTCAGCCAATTCCGAAAGAAATAATCGCTTCTCAAATTGACTCTGTTGCGCAAGACCTCGGTGTAGATGCATTGAAAACAGGTATGCTGTTCTCATCTGAAATCATCAAAACAGTGGCAGAAAAAATTCGTTTATATGGCTGGGAAAAAGTTGTTGTGGACCCTGTCATGATTGCAAAAGGCGGTGCACCGTTACTGCAGCAGGAAGCTATCACAGCGGTTAAAGAACTTTTGCTTCCTTGTGCTTATATTGTTACGCCTAATATCCCGGAGGCGGAGGATTTAACGGGTGTTACTATTCATACGGAAGAGGATAAAATAGCGGCTGCCAAAGAATTGATTCGTCTTGGTGTAAAAAATGTCATCATTAAAGGCGGCCATGGTCATGAGTCAAATGAATCGGTGGATTTATTATTTGACGGGAAGGACACTTATACATTTACAAGCAAGCGGATTCCGACAAAGAATACGCATGGGACAGGCTGTACATTTTCAGCTGCCATTACCGCTGGCCTTGCAAAAGGACTATCTGTCTACGAATCAGTAAAGATTGCAAAAAGTTTTATTACGGCAGCAATTGAAGAAGATTTAAAGTTAGGAAGCGGACATGGACCGACAAATCATTGGGCATTCAAAAGAAGAACAGGAGTTAAAATATGAAAATAACGAACCATGATAGGTTAAGAAATGCTTTAGCGTTATATTTTATCATGGGCTCTCTTAATACAAAGAGAAGACCAAGTGAGGTATTAACAGAAGCTATACGGGGTGGTGTCACCTGCTTTCAATTCCGTGAAAAAGGAAGGGGTTCATTAGTTGGCGAGGAAAAATATACGTTAGCTGAAGAGCTGCAGTTTATCTGCCAAAAAGCAGAGGTTCCTTTTATTGTCAATGATGATATCGATCTAGCTCTGGCAATCAATGCTGACGGTGTACACATTGGGCAGGAAGATGAGCCAGTTAATCTGGTTCGGGAGAAAATAGGAAGTAAAATACTAGGAGTGTCCGTGCATAATTCTACCGAAGCGAATTCAGGACTAAGAATGGGGGCAGATTATTTCGGAGTTGGACCTATTTACCCGACACAATCGAAAGATGATGCAAACCAGGTTCAAGGAGTAAAAATCATTCAGGAGTTACGTTCAAAAGGCTTCACCATTCCAATAGTTGGAATTGGAGGGATTACGGCAAATAATGGTGGAGATGTTATAAAAGCAGGAGCTGATGGTATTTCCGTTATCAGTGCTATCAGTCTCGATGCAAATCCAGAAGCAGCTGCAGCTAATTTAAAAGTAAGTATAACCAATTACTAATCATTTTCTAACCAAAAGGAAGGCCTGTCAGATACGGTTCCTTTATTTATTATAAAAGGACGTACTCTGAACAGGCACTTACTTTATAAGAAGTTCAGGAAATAAATAACAATTACCGACAAACTCTGTTTGATATTTATTATATTTTTAAACAGTTGATGTTATTGTTTCAAAATGATGAAAGCGTTATCATCATGATAACATTCATAATGGGACTGTTTGAATGATTATGGCAAACGGTCTTTTTTTGTCTAATAAGGTATATAGTCACAAAATGTTAACAAATGACGAAGGAATTTAATTATTTTAAATTTATAATAGGAAGTGAATCCTTATGTTTAAAATAAATATTAATAGTCAATCTTTTCTATGTTCAAATGAAAATAATCTTGTTCAAGCTGCTCGTGCTCAAATGGTGAAGGTTCCCTGTGCTTGCGTTGGCGGAGGATGCGGTATTTGCAAGGTTAAAGTTATTTCAGGTCAATATGAAATGGATACATATGCAAAAAGTGCTTTATCAGATGAAGAAGCAGAAAAGGGCTATGTATTACTGTGTAAGACACGCCCGTTGAGTGATCTTCAAATTGAATTGATTTCTTAGAAAGAGGGGGATTAGATGCATACAACAATACACTTAATCGATCAAATAGATTCCGACCTATCACGAAGTCTTTATATACAAAATCGATCTATTATTGTTGATGCACATGCATTTGGAACCTTAAGAAAAGATTTAATTCGTAATATTGGAATGGAGCGGACAAAGGGTTTTTTATTTCGCTATGGATGGAATATGGGTGTCCGTGATGCAAAGGAATGTAAAGAAAAAGAACTGTATCAAACCATGGATGAGCTAATTGAATATGGTCCAATCATGCATTCGATAAAAGGATATGTCGAATCAAAAACATTAAAGCTGGAAATTAAAAATATAAATGGAAAAATGACGCTGCAAATGGATAGTGCTTGGGAACATTCTTTTGAAGCGGATGAACATCTGAATCAAATTGGAATCAGCCCTTCGCCGGTTTGCTATACACTTTCCGGATATGCGAGTGGATTTGTAACAGAAGTTTTTGGTGATAAAGTAATCTTTAAAGAAAAATGCTGCCGTGCCTCTGGAAGCAGCGAGTGTTTAGCTATAGGTAAAAGTCATACCCTTTGGGGCGATGACATTCAAGAAGAATTATATTATTTAGAAGAGACTCCGATAGTAAAGGAGCTCGAATTAACCTATGAAAAATTATTACAGGAACGTGATCAATTAAATCTCGTTCATACAATCCATAAACAATTGACAGAAGAAGTAATAAAAGAGAACGGTTTGGAATCAATTATTGAAAAAGTCTATCAATTATGTAAAATACCTGTAATCGTTCACAATGTACATGGTCACCCCATCGCTTTTGCAGGTGTTAGTAAGCTGTCTAAAGATTTTTCACCAAATAGCTTATTTCAATATATTAATAAAAATATGTCAAAGAATGCTGTTTCACAAACCTTTCAGCCTATGAACAATCAGCGTGAGCATTTTAAGATGTTAACACAGCCTATTTATTTACAGGAGAAAAGGATGGGGTATTGTTCTTTTATTTATAAAAATCATCAGCAGGATTTGCAAGAATTATCTAAGCTGATTATTGAAAAGGCTGTTTCCATTTGCTCTCTCTGCTTTCTGTATGAAAAAACAAAATTGGCTTCATTTGAACAGATGAAAGGCTATTTCTTAAAGGAAATATTAAGCGGGCAGTATACGTCAGAAGATGAAATGGTTACAAAAGCGAGTCTATTTCAATATGATATATTAAAGCCATATTATATAAGCGTCATTGGGTATACATTTAATGCACAGGATTTTCATTATGAACATGGATTTTGTCGGGAAGTAATGGAATCCATTTCTCATTATTTTACCAAACAAAAGCTTCATTTTTTAATGAATCAAAGTAATCATCATATTCATTTAATTGTCAGTGATCATTTTATAGACAAAGAGGCGAAATATTCCTTTTTTCATGATTTAATCGTTTATTTACATTCAAGATTTCCTGGCTCTCATTTTTATATGGGAATTAGTAGAAGAACGAGCTCTATTATACAGGCACCTAAGGCCTATCAAGAAGCGCTTCGTGCACAAAGAATGGTGACTAAAAATAATCAATTAACCTTTTTTGATATGCTTGGAATGGTTGGAACGTTGATTAATGAAAATAATGAAGGCAATGTTAGGGAAATGGCTTATTCCTTATTAGGTCATATTGATATGGATTGTCAAAAAAATATAGATTTAATTAGAACCCTTTATTTATTTTTATTAAATGGAGGGAATTTGGAAAAAACGGCAGATGAGTTATCATTATCAATCAGCGGACTGCGTTATAGAGTGGGTAAAATTGAAGATTTATTACAGCAAGACATCCGAAGTCCTCTTATTAGCAGTCAGTTGTTAATGGCGATTCAGGCGTTAATCATTTTAGGAGATTTAGAGGTTAAAACTCCAGTGATGTAAGTCTAATAAATAGAATAAAATGAAAAAGGTAGTGAGATTGACTTTAGATACTCACTGCCTTTCTTTTTGTGTAAGTCTATTTGCTTTATGCTATGATTATAGGGGCCTTACGCTATATAATAGTGTAGGAAATTCTTAGAATAATAATTTTATTACATGAACAAAATGACATCTGAGTTCAGACAGGAGGGGATGGATGTGAGTCAAAGAAGTCTCGACTTGAGAAGTGATGCGGTAACGACCAATGAAGAAAGTTTTTGGATGGGTGTAAAGGATTGCATCCCAACCCTGCTTGGTTATTTGAGTATTGGATTTGCGGCAGGAGTAGTAGAAAAAACAGCAGGCCTAAGTATAGCTGAAATTGCCCTAATGAGTCTCCTGCTATATGCTGGTTCCGGTCAGTTTATTGCTGCTGGGATGATTGCTGCTAGCAATCCAATCTCAGCTATTATTTTTACCGTTTTTTTTATTAACTTAAGGCATTTATTATTAAGTGCAGCGCTTGCGCCTTATTTTCGTCATTTAACTCCTTGGAAAAATATGTTTGTTGGCTCTTTACTAACAGATGAAACTTTCGGGGTTTCGATAACTCACCTGCAAAATAAAAAACAAGCGAGCTATAAATGGATGGTTGGCTTAAATGTTACAGCTTATTTGAACTGGGTTATAGCAAATATAGCCGGTGGATATTTTGGAAAGTGGATTCCCAATCCTGAAAGCTTTGGTCTAGACTTTGCGTTACCAGGAATGTTCATAGGCCTTTTAGTGCTTCAAATATTAAGTCAAAAAAAGTATTTTGTCGATATGATGGTTGCTCTTAGTGCGGTTGTTATTGTAATCATTGTCAGCTTTTTTTCTTCCGGGAGTACAGGTGTTATGGTGGCAGCTATTTTGGCTTCCACAATTGGGATGGTGATTGAAAAATGGAGGTAAGATGGACCATACTGCTTCTTATCATAGGTTGTGCTATAGTGACATTTATTCCGCGGGTACTGCCTTTAATGCTGCTCAGTCAAATGGAATTGCCAAAATGGGTCATTCGCTGGTTAAAAAACGTTCCGGTTGCTGTTATGGCTGCATTATTAGCTCAGGAGCTTTTATTATCTGAAGGTCAATTTTCAATATCTGCTAATATTTTAAAATTGTTGGCTGCCATTCCCGCTTTTGCTATTGCACTTTTGACTAAAAGTCTGCTGGGAACAGTAATGGCTGGTGTTATTTTTATGATGGTTTTCCGGTTTATTTTTTAGTTTTGTCAAAATAAATGTTCTTAAAGAAAAAACCACTTTGTATTTGACACAAAGTGGTTTTTTTCTTTAAGAATGATAGAATTATGCCCGTGGTTTCATATTCATTAATACATTCAATGCAAATAGAACGATAGCCAACACCATAACCATTCCGCCTGTTGCAACTACAGGTACTAATGATTCTTGACCAAGTATAAGGAAAAAAAGTCCAATCATCATGACAGGAAGCGCAATATTATGAAGCCAAAAATGAGTTTTAGCTAGTTTTGTTGCCGCAAGTTCTGGATAAATGCTGTAAATAGTCCCTATAACTGCCAGTGATAGCCAGCCTAATAAATTGACATGTGCATGGACACCAACAAAATCATAGGAATGAGCCATGGACATATACAGCCCAAACCCAACCCCAATAACAAAATAAACTGCAGAAATCTGGATTAATCGGACACCCATCATATGAAAGCCTCCTTTGATGAACCTTATTACACTAAACTATATGCATTACCAAGAAGAAAAAGACATTCCGTGTAATGTCTTTTTTCTTAGTACCTATTTAAGGGTTTTGCATGAAGTTCGTATTTCCAAATAGGTAATCAACAAATGATTGGTCAAATTAGCCATTATATTGGCCAAAGATGCCGTTTTTTAGGCTTTATTACTATTTCCACTAAATAATGTAAGCGCATTATTGCATTTTAACCAGTGGCATCGTATTTGCTTATCAAAATAATGAATTCTTGAAAATGATTCCATCAGGCATTTTCAACATTTCAAATGATAAGAATACATTACTAGGAGGAAATCATATGAACCATCTTACTGAAGGTATTAAAGAAAAGATTGAAAAGTTTTTACAAGGAAAGAAAAAATTATATATTAATGGCCAGTTTGTGGAAAGTCAATCAGGAAAGACCTTCGATACATACAATCCAGCAACTGGGGAAGTGTTAGCAACCGTGTACGAAGCAGATGCAGCTGATATTGATTTTGCTGTTAAAGCTGCGCGCCAAGCCTTTGATAAAGGTCCATGGTCAAAAATGAGTGCTTCTACTAGAAGCCGACTTATGTATAAGCTTGCTGATTTAATGGAAGAGTATAGTGCGGAATTAGCACAGTTAGAAACGTTGGATAACGGAAAGCCCATTCGAGAAACGTCGAATGCTGATATACCATTGTCCATTGAGCATATGCGCTATTATGCAGGCTGGTCTACGAAAATGGTTGGACAGACGATACCTGTTAATGGATCATTTTTCAACTATACACGTCATGAAGCAGTTGGAGTAGTTGGACAGATTATCCCATGGAATTTCCCTCTCCTGATGGCCATGTGGAAGCTTGGGGCAGCACTTGCAACAGGATGCACTATTGTTTTGAAGCCTGCAGAACAGACTCCTTTATCCGTCCTTTACTTAGCTGAATTAATTGAAGAAGCAGGTTTTCCTCCAGGTGTAATCAATATTGTTCCGGGTTTCGGTGAAACAGCCGGCCAGCCACTTGTTGACCACCCATTAGTTGATAAAATTGCTTTTACTGGTTCCACTGCAGTTGGTAAGAGAATCATGTCCAATGCATCGCAGACATTGAAACGCGTAACATTGGAACTTGGGGGCAAATCACCCAATATTATTTTGCCTGATGCGGATTTAACAAAAGCTATTCCGGGTGCGCTTAATGGAGTCATGTTTAATCAGGGACAAGTATGTTGTGCTGGTTCTCGTGTGTTTATTCAAAAAAAACAGTTTGATAATGTGGTAGCCGATATGGCAGCACATGCACAGAATATTAAACAAGGTGCCGGTATCCATGCGGATACAGAAATAGGACCGCTTGTTTCTGCTGAGCAGCAAACAAGGGTACTAAGTTATATAGATAAAGGGCTTAGTGAAGGTGCACAACTTGTTGCAGGAGGTAAAAAAACTCAGGAGCAAGGTTACTTTGTAGCTCCTACCATTTTTGCAGATGTGCGGGATGAAATGACAATCGCCAAAGAAGAGATCTTTGGGCCGGTCATTTCTGCCATGCCTTATGATGATTTAGATGAATTACTGGCGAGAGCGAACAATAGTGAATTTGGTTTGGCTGCTGGTGTTTGGACACGTGATTTAAAAAATGCACATTATATCGCTAACAATCTTCGTGCGGGTACTGTTTGGGTGAACTGCTACAATGTTTTTGATGCTGCTTCTCCATTCGGCGGATATAAACAATCCGGTATTGGCCGTGAAATGGGCTCCTATGCACTCGAGAATTATACAGAGGTAAAAAGTGTTTGGATTTCAATGAATTAAGAGAGTCATAGAAAATTGAATGGAATGGATCAATTAGAACAGATAAAAAACTCGTCATTCTTGGCGGGTTTTTTACAATTTTACGAGGATGAATACGCTCTTTTTCATTTGCTTCTATGCTTCAGAAAATTTTGTTAATTGGGTGTTTTTTTGATAAATTAGTCTTATATAGTTTTATGATTTGCAGTGTCCAATTGCTTCCTAAGGGGGAACTTTTGTGAAAAATAAGGAGAGGATGATTGAACTTCTTACGGGAGTGCAATCATCGAAACGGAATTATTATACCGAGTTAAAGAAGACCGTGAGTGAGCTGCAGAAGAAGAATGTTCAACTGGAAATTATTAATGAGGTGATGAAAGGCTTTAATGTGGAGATGTCAATGGATGATTTACTGAGGAATGTCCTTGAGAAGTTAAAAAAGATATTTCCAATAGAACGAATCAGTTTATCGATGATCGAGGGGGACAATCTAATACTGACAAATGTGTATCCAACAAATTCAACGGTTTTAAAGCCAGGAACGCAATTTCCGCAGGATCATTCGTTATATTGGAGTGTAATGAGCTCAGGAAGACCTTATCTATATAGAAAACAAAACCAGAATAAGAGAGAACCCTGGTATGAAGAAAAAGTCATTATCGAAATGGAGCTTGACAGTATCTTTTTATTTCCATTAGTAAGGAAAGGACACGTAACAGGCGTTCTTTCCCTTGGCAGCAAAAGGAATTTGGAAAGCCATTGGGCTGATCTATCCTTTTTTCAACAGTTATCCGATCAGCTGGCGGTTTGTATAGAGAACACACATCTTTATAATGAAGTTCTCTTGACGAAAAAGAAATGGGAACAGACCTTTCAAGCAGTGCCTGATGCCATCATCATTATCGGGTTAAACCGGGTTGTTCTTCAAGCAAATCATACAGCGCATTTGTATTTCCCATCAAAGGGAGACTTAATCGGACAACAGGTGGACGCACTTTTGTTCTCTCAAGAGGAAGACCACCCGTTTCAGAAAAAATTACTTGAATTAAATACATCTTCCGATGAGTTACATATAGAAAATAAAATCTATGAATGTCATTGTTATCCTATTTTTAATGATTCAAACAACCATTTTGCATCCATTATTTACTTGGAGGATGTGACGGCAAAAAGGCGTATTGAAGCGCAGTTGATTCAATCGGGGAAGCTTGCGGCTATTGGTGAAATGGCGGCAGGTGTAGCTCATGAACTAAATAATCCGCTGACGGCTATCATGGGAAATGCTCAACTTCTTCTTCGAAAAGCGGAGCCGTCCGAGCCAACTTATCAGCTGCTTAAGGCTGTCTATGAATGTGGAAAACGCAGTAAAACAATCATTCAAAATTTGTTGACCTTTTCCCGGCAGGATGAATATTTATTTGAAATTTGCTCGATAAATGAGGCGGTCCATCAATCATTAGGTTTAATAGGAAATCAACTGTCAAAGCAAGGGATTCAGGTCGAGACCATACTTGATAGGAAACTTCCGCAAATAGAAGGCAGCTGCCAGCAGATTGGCCAGATTATATTAAATCTGCTTTTAAATGCAAAGGATGCTCTGGAGGATTCTGAGAAAAAGGAGAAAAAGGTGATTATTCAAACATCTCTTAATCAAAACTCAGATACTATTATTCTTACTGTGACGGATAATGGATGTGGAATGGAGCAAGACGTCTTATCGGAAATTTTCCATCCGTTTTATACAACGAAAAATGCTACAAAAGGACATGGGCTGGGACTATCTGTTAGTATTGGCATCGCCCAAGCACATGGAGGAACATTAAAAGCTGAAAGTATATTGGGGGAGGGCAGCCGATTTATCTTGACATTACCTATTCAAGGGAAAGTAAATAATCATAATGAAAGGGTTCTCTGACATGTCAAATATTTTAGTAGTTGATGATGAGAAGGACATCTGCTTGTTTCTTCACCATCTTTTAAGTGATAAAGGACATCATGTCACGCTTTGTACAAGCAGGCAGGAGTTTGACCAAGCGAAAGGAAATCAGAAATATGATTTAGCCTTTCTTGATGTCAGGCTTCCCGATGGAAATGGACTTGATATCTTGAAAGACATAAGGGCTGTCCAGCCATTGTGCAAGGTTGTTGTCATGACTGGGTATAGTACCGTCAAAACAGCCGTTGAAGCAATTAAACTAGGAGCTTATGATTTTATTGAAAAACCGTTTGATGATATTGAGGATATTGAACATCTGACTGAGCGGCTATTGACCGATGGAGCCTTACCGTCCCAAGATCATGTTCATGATTTGGCAGCAAGAATGGGCTGCTTTATTGGTCAAAATAGGGAAATGAATCAATTGTTTTCATTAGCTTATAAATTTGCTCAAAAGAATGTGACAATACTGATTGAAGGAGAAACAGGAACGGGAAAAGAAGTGCTTGCCCACTTTATTCATGAGGCTAGCCTAAGGGCCGATTATCCATTTATCGGTGTCAATTGTGGAGCGATTTCCGAGCATTTGCTTGAAAGTGAGCTATTTGGGCATACGAAAGGGTCTTTCACTGGGGCGGCAAAAGATCGAAAGGGTTATTTTGAATTAGCAGACAAGGGGACATTATTTTTGGATGAAATAGGAGAAGCCTCTCTTGCTACACAGGTGAAGCTTTTGCGGGTCCTTGAGACAGGCGAATTTATGAAGGTTGGTGGGGAAAACGTCCTGCGAAGTAAAGCAAGACTAATAGCTGCTTCTCATGTGGACTTAAGTAAAGCGGTGACAAAGAATACTTTTCGCGAAGACTTATTATATCGACTGGATGTGGTTAAATTAACGATTCCTCCTTTACGAAGAAGGTCACATGATATCCCGCTATTCATAGAGGATTATTTAAAAAGACATGAACTGAAGCTATCATTTACAGAGGAAACACTTGAGCTTCTAAAAAACTACAGCTGGCCTGGAAATATACGTGAGCTAGTAAACGTGATCAAGAGAGCGGCAGCCTTAGCTGAAGGGGAAACAGAAAGGATTAATCCGGAGTATCTACCACCGAAAATAACCCGCCATATTCAAGGGGCTTTAGAGACAGCAGCTGCAGTGAGTCAATCTCCACCTAAGAAGCCGGGATTCGATTCTTTCCTTGAACAATGGGAGTGGGAAATAAGGGAAATGTGGAAATCAGAGGACATAACTGAATTGCAGTTGGTCCTTGATAGAATGAAAGAGCTTGAATCAGAAGCCATACGTGCGTTTATAGAAAAATCTCTGAGGAAAACAGTTGGAAACCGGAAAGAAACGGCAGAACTTCTTGGCATCACGATGAGAAAGCTTAGATATTATTTGAATGAAAAAAAATAAGTAGAACTTTAGATGCAAAAGCAGCAGTGCTCATCATCATGAGCACTGCCAAACTGGCGAATTCTATGGGAGCGACCTGTGAGAACAGATCCATATCATTGTAAGGATTTAAAGAGCTATTTTACATAGTTAAAACGATACGGCCGTTGATTTTACCGGAAACCATGTTATCAAACACTTCATTAATTGAATCAAGTGGGGCGGTTTCAATTTGTGAACGTACTTTCCCGCGAGCCGCGAAGTCAAGTGCTTCTTGCATGTCTTTTCTTGTTCCAACGATAGACCCTTTTACCGTAACCCCGTTAAGAACGGTATCAAAGATCGGGATAGGAAGCTCATCATGTGGCAGACCTACTACGACTAGAGTTCCGCCTCTTTTAACGGATTGATAAGCTTGTTCAAATGCTTTCTTTGTAACCGCAACACTTACAGATGCTTGAACGCCGCCAACTTTTTCTTTGATTGTTTCAACAGGATCATTTTTTAAACCATTAATCGTAATATCCGCACCTAATTGCGAGGCAAGCTCTAATTTTTCATCAGCAATATCAACGGCAATGACATGAAAGCCCATTGCTTTTGCATATTGAAGCGCAATATGACCGAGTCCGCCGATACCATAAATGGCCACCCAATCGCCAGGCTTGGCTTCAGAAACCTTAAGCGCCTTGTAGGTAGTGACACCTGCACAAAGAATCGGAGCCACTTCGACCGGATCAAGACCATCTGGAATTCTTGCTACATACTCAGCTGGAGCTTTACAATATTCAGCATATCCTCCGTCAACAGAATAACCGCCGTTTTGCTGATGCGGACAAAGAGTTTCTCTTCCGCTTAAGCAATATTCGCATTCACCGCAAGCAGAGAAGAGCCATGGAATTCCTACGCGATCACCAATTTTAATTGATTTAACGCCTTCGCCGACTTCTACTACAACGCCTACTCCTTCGTGGCCTGGAATTAAAGGAAGCTTTGGTTTTACCGGCCAATCGCCATGTGCTGCATGCAGGTCGGTATGGCAGACACCGCAAGCTTCGATTTTTACAAGAATTTCCCCATGCCCTATGGTTGGAATAGCAACATCCTTAATTTCTAATGCACTTTTGAATTCGTTTACAACTGCTGCTTTCATTTGGTTCTCTCCCTTATTTTTAATTTTAGTAGTTTCACAAATTATAGTAGCAAGCATCATGCCAATGGTTTTAATCATGTGAATAGTATAAATTGAGGCGATTTATGTATCAAATAGCCAATAGATTGTGAGAATGTGCCGAATTTTCGGCTTAGATGGCCAAGATAACGATCATTCTCCTATCATATGACTGATTAGATGAATAAACGATGGAAAACTTGACTGAAATTTGGAAATTTTTCGTGTCCTGCAGTAAAATCTAAGTAATAAAACTGTTTTATCAATATATCGAAAAAAGGTCGGTGGACGGTTTGATTACTAAATTTGTTATGCCAGAGGTAATTTTCGGCAATCATTCACTTAAGCAGGTGGGGGAAAGCTGTCTCCGTCTTGGAGCAAATAAAGTCTTGATTGTAACTGATACGGGTGTCATGAATGCGGGATGGATGGATAAGGTGATTGAGAGTTGTCAAGAAGCAGGGTTAAGTTATGTTTATTTCAATGATATTTCTACCAATCCCAAAGAAGATCAAGCAGAGCGGGGGGCACAAGTATACCTAGAAAATGAGTGTGATGCGCTCATAGGGGTCGGTGGAGGCAGTGTTATTGATATTGCGAAGGCGATCGCCATTTTAGCAACAAATGGAGGAAAAGTTTCTGATTATGAAGGTGTTGATCGCATCGTCGTTCCGCTTCCTCCATTAGTTATGGCTGGAACGACAGCAGGATCAGGTGCGGAGGTTTCACAATTTTCCGTCATTGTTGATTCGGAAAGAAAAAAGAAAATGACCATCATCTCTAAGTCACTTGTCCCTGATATCGCTATTATTGACCCGATTACATTGTCAACGAAAAGCAGCCACCTGACAGCATCTACAGGGATGGATGTATTAACCCATGCTATTGAAGCATATGTAAGTATCGCTGCAACTCCGATGACAGACGTATTTGCTAAAAATGCCATTACACTTGTTTCGAAAAATTTACGGCCCTCTGTAGCATCGCAACTAAACTCGGCGGCTAAGAATAACATGGCAATGGCAAGTCTTCATGCGGGGCTCGCCTTCTCCAATGCCATTCTAGGTGCAGTACATGCCATTAGTCATGCCATTGGCGGAAGATATCCCATGATGCACGGTGATTTAAATGCTGTACTTCTTCCTCATGTCATGGAATTTAATCTGCTTGCAAATCCAGTTAGATTTAAAGAAATCGCAAAACTGCTTGGAGCCAATATTACTGGTTTGTCAACAACTGAAGCAGGAAAAAGAGGCATTGAGTATGTCAAACAGCTGTCCGTTGAAATTGGAGCACCCCAGCACCTTTCAGAAATGGGTTTTGAAGAACATATGATTAATGAAATCAGCCAAATCGCTCTACAGGATGCCTGCATGATTACTAACCCGCGTGATATAACCGCCGAAGATGTAGTAAAAATCCTTCAAAAAGCATTGTAATGGGATGTGAATAGACAAACAGGTTTCCAAAAATCAGTGATTTGTAGAAACGAGATGAAATCAGCTTCTATTTGAATATCCCTTTACTTTTTTTTATTAGATAGGAATGACGGATGATTTTACTCTGTTTTTATCGTAGGGAAAAAAGATGAAATGACATACAAAATAGGTTCTTTCATCATATGATATGGGAAATAGTTAATCAGCAAGATAACCGCAGGAGGGGACAATGTGAAAGATAAAAAAATACGGTTCGAAACGGAAGTCATTCATTTGGGATATCAAACAGATGAACATGAGAACAGTTTAGTTCCTCCCATCTATCAAACATCAACATTTACGTTTGCAAATGCAGAGCAGGGTGAACGGCGATTTTCCGGTGCTGAAGAAGGCTTCATATACTCACGGTTAGGGAACCCAACTGTAAAAATACTTGAAGAGCGAATGGCAGCACTAGAGAAGGGGGAGGCTGCATTAGCCTTTGCTTCCGGTATGGCAGCAGTATCTTCTGTTTTAATGGCTTTAACAAAAACCGGAGATCATATCCTTTGCTCAAAAGGTGTCTATGGCTGTACCTACGGACTTCTTCAAATATTAAAGCAAAAATATCAGATTAATCATGATTTTTCTCTTATGGATTCAACAGAAGAGCTTGAACGAAGCATCCAACCAAATACAGCCTGCATTTATATTGAAACTCCGATTAATCCAACCATGAAGCTTGTTGATTTACAAATGGTTGCTCATATTGCCAAGGCAAAAGGTATTCCAGTCGTTGTAGATAATACATTCTGTTCTCCCTATTTACAAACCCCGCTATCATTTGGTTGTGATATTGTTATTCACAGCGCAACAAAGTATATATGTGGACATGGTGATGTCATAGCCGGATTAGCATCGGGCAGTAAAGAGTGTATGGAGCTGATTTCCCGCACAACACAAAAGGACGTCGGCGGTATCCTTTCTCCCTTTGATGCCTGGTTGTTATTAAGAGGATTGAAAACCCTGCCAGTAAGAATGGACCGTCACTGTGATAATGCAGAGAAACTGTTTGCATTTCTAGAAAATCATCCAAAGGTAGAAGCGATTTATTTTCCAGGTGATAGTCAGCATCCAGATTATCCGATTATGAAAAAGCAAATGAATCGGTCGGGCGGCATGATCTCATTTGCGATAAAAGGATCAAAAGCAACAGCACAATTGTTTATGAATCATTTGCAGTTAATCAAAATTGCAGTCAGTCTTGGAGATGCTGAGACGCTTATTCAGCATCCAGCGACAATGACCCATTCAACGGTTCCAGCTGGAGAACGAATAAAAATGGGCATAGAAGATAACCTAGTTCGCTTAAGTGTAGGACTAGAAGCATGGGAGGATATAAAAGAGGATTTGGAACAGGCTTTTGCTAAAATTTAGACAAATAATGAATGAAAAAGGACAGCTCACCGTTTCCAAAATGTGTGGCTGTCCTTTTTTATTTAAAAAATAGGTAAAAGTCTATCAACCATTGTCCATACAGATTTAGTTTCTACGCATATACAATAGTAAGTCGAAAGAAAAGAGTGTGATGGGTTTAATGCTAAACCCTTCTAAATTCTTTTGATAAATATGTTAAGGAGTGATTTTTTTATGAGAAAAAATAGCAGCTACTATAGAAGTCGAAATCATACTGGTGGAGGTACTAGTTCATTTTTTGTTGAAGGAAAAACGGTTGGTTCTGATCTTATGCCAATCGCGCCATGGAAAACTGGAGTAAAGCTTGATTATCCTTTTCTAAATGCATCTGTACCTTTAGCAGATATTGATTTGGAAATTGATGTAGAAGCAGAAATTCCTTTGCCAGATCGTGTCCTAGAAATTAAATCTATTCGGAAAAATGTTACATTAACTCAATGTAAAGCAGTTCCTTCCTCTTATTGTCCGAACACTGTAAAATTATTCATAACAGGAATTCTCCATAAGAATATTCAATTTATTACTGGTGCGTCATCAAATGTTAGAGATTTAAGGGTGGATGTTGAATTTTCAACTGTCAAAACAGTAGAACTTGATAATCCAATTATGAGCCCATTTGGGCAAGAGGATATTGAATTCAGTCAAAAGTCCTCTCTTTATGAGTATCGTGAAATGGGTAAGAAAGGACATGGTGCAAATCCATTTGTATCCGGTTCTGAAACCTTTGAGACTTTCAATGAGCCGATTGAATGTACGCTTCTAGGTACAAAAGTCAGAGAGATTGATCTATTTAAAGATGTTGACAGATTCGGAAGATTTTCAAGGATTATTGAAAAAGCAGAAATCAGATTGTTCCTTCGCTTATCTCAAATGCAAAAAGTATTTGTTGATGATAAGGACTCAAAATACTCTAAATACTACAAGGACAACAACAAAAATGACAATAATGACGACAAAGATGACAACAACAAGAATGACAACAAATATAACAACAACTATAAATCATAACCTTTAATATTTTTATATGCTTGATTATGTCGTAAATCCCCTTTTAATAGACAGAAAAGAGGCTGTTTATTATAAGGGGGTTTACCAAGTAAAAAAATCCATCCAGATTTGAATCAGGATGGATTTTTGATGAGTTAATAAAGTTTAATACTTTAGTTTGTCAGTTTTATATACTGGTGTTGTAGTAGATGAATGAATAAACGTACTCTCCCTTGAACGTTAAGGAGTTCATTTTCAGACATAAATTCATTGTGCCAAATGATATGAAAGTTTTTTAATTCTGACTGAATAGGATGAGCATACTGCTCTGAAAACTCTTGATGAAATTGAATGTTTTCATGTTCCTGGTACGTCAACTCTGAACGATAACTCCTTGGTAATTCAGGTGTAACAAGCCATTCAACATTTTTAGTAGTACTGAATGGAACCCGCATGGTAATTGTTTGTAGTGACCCTTTTTGATCATTCTCTACATACTCAATAGTGGCAAGGAGGACTCCTTTAACAAAAAGACTTCGTGATGGTAACGGGACTTGGCATTCTAATGAATAAACGCTCCAGTCAACCTTTGTTATTTCTCTTATAGGAAAATGAAGAAGAAATGAGTCAAATATGTCGATCTCAATTTCAACATTGCTTAGTACAACAGGCATCTTAACGATTGGCAGTGCGTTTTTCTGTACATCAGATTGATTGTATTCATCCATTGAAGATGATTCACAGTCAAAGAAGGAGGATTCCTCTTCTAATGAAACTTCAAAACTAGAGGAGGATTCCTCAAAACTAGAAGATTCAAAGAATAGTGAAGAGGACTCATCTTGTATGGACGAGGATTCCTCAAATAAAGGAACTTCATATTCAATGGAACTAGATTCTTCATCAATCGAAGAGGATTCGTTGTAATTGAAAAAAAACTTCCTATTTTGAAATGGTTCCTCTTTGTTTGAAGCTTCATCAATCGAAGAGGACTCTTCAAGCATGGATATAAATTGATCAACTAATTCTTCATCAACTGAAGATTCACCTTCATTTATATCTGATTGATTACGCTTCCTTGGTTCTATTTTCTTTTCATGGAACCCATTTTTAATGAAAGAAAACTCTCTATCTATCAACTTAGAGTCTTTTTTATCGGTAGCTTGATCGGATTTTTGTGTTATAGGTCTTTCGTCTAGATGTGGTTTTACTTTTTCATAAAGATTCTTCGTTTCTTTATGAAGCTGCTCTTTTTTTTCCGATTTTACTCCCTTTATTTCAAAATCGTTAACAACTGGAGGTTCGAAAAGCTTAGGACCTGCAAGCCTATTTGTCACTGCCTTTTCTTTTGTACTCTCCTGTGCAGCAGATGTATGATTTGTTTCTTCAGTCTTTTTTTCTGTTCTATTAGCATACCGATTGTTAATAGCATAATCATTATTTGCATAGTCGTAACCCCTAAAACCCATCATCGGATAGTTGTAGGGGGATGAAAGTGGCTGATACTGATATGGAGGATAGGGTACGTTTCTTCTCCCTTTTTTCATTTTTAACAGGAAGGGCTGCTATAGTAGCCTCCTTTCCGCACACCTCCTTCTCGTAAAGAATGTTTACAACAGCTTGAAAGGGAATTATACAGACCTTGGTTGTATAATCCCTTTACTAATTTAATGTTCTCCTTCAATCACAATCATGATCCCAGTCATGATCATTAGTTGTAGAGGATACACGAATCTGTTGATTTTGAAGAATTTTTACCTTGAAATAAATCACCATTTTAGATTCAGATCTTGTAAAAGTTCCTTCATCTAATAGATTATTTGAAAAAAGATCACCTTCTCTGTCGAGAGCTTCATCCCATTCAATGATTTTGCTTGAAAGCAGTTCACAGAACGGAAGTTCATTATAGTGCTGCTTGCTTTCTTGATGGAATTGAGAAAGATCACTTGATAACAGTTCGTCTTTTTCAGGATGTCCCATCGGTAATGGCTGTGATACAAAGAAATCAAATTCTTGGCGTTTGTTATTCTCCGGCATGACAGGTGATGAAATGAAATCTTTTACTTCAGTAATTAATTCAAAAGGTATATGTTCTGTTTGAGATAGAATGCTCGATTGAATACTAGGGCTTTCCTGCGGTGTATTCGTTGAAGAAATGACCACTGTCGTTCCAGATTGATTAATTGGTGTTGCATATTGGATATTTTTCCGAATAAAGCCTTTAATAAATAATTTATTGGTTGGCAGTAATAGACGGCATTGAGTAATGACTAACCGTTTCTTTACATCTTTTATTTCTAATACAGGCTCTTGAAATATAGTTACGTGTGTTTTATCCACTTGTAAATCAAGCTCAGCTAAAACGACAGGAACCTTTGTAACGATTTTTCCAATTGAAACATGCGGATAATGATGTTTTGTATTTTTTTCACAATCGCAGTGTTCATCACAATCATGGTTGTGTTTTTTATAATCTGACATAATTATCTTCCTCCTCAGGGCTTCAGAATAGTGTATTCTATGCCGTACAAAAGACTATGTATGGGCATTCGCCCAGAGACAACCACACAAAAACAAGTGAAAACGCCCTGAACGATGATTTCACTATGTTTTTCCATATTGAAAAATTTATTTATTAAAGAACCGAAGGAACGGAGGAACCTATAATTAAAATGAGAATATAAATGAATAAATAAAATAGGCAATAAACAGCATTATCATGCTACTGTTTCGAGTAAACATGATAATGCCGGTTAATTACTAATATCCTTTTCTAAGTTCTCTAATTATAAAGTTGTAGGCGGTGTCGGTGCAACAGTCACAAATGCCTGTTGATTTTGTAATACTTTAATTGTGAATGTTAGGAACATTTTCTCCACCATATCATGGAAATAACCTTCCTCAAATGGTGCCTCTCCATGAAGAGGTTTGCGGTCGATTGCTTCATCCCATTCAGTTATTTCACTTGAAATAAGCTCACAGAATGGAAATTGATTGTAATGCTGTGTACTTATTTGATGGAATTGGGAAAGGTCGCTTGAAAGGAAGCGATCTTTTTCCGGGAACCCTTTGCCTAATTTTTGTGAGCGAAAGAAATCAAATTCAGAACGAGTATTTAATAACGGACGCTGTGGCGGTGAAATAAAATCAGCTGCTGGAATGATTGTTGATATTTCAAACGGTATATCAATGGTATGTGATCTCATTTCGGAAGATACACAATTGTCTGAAGCACGATAGGTCGGTGATGCATATTGAAAATTCTTTCTGACAAATCCTCTGATAAATAAATGTGCAGGTTCAAGATCAAAAACTTCTTCAGGGTCATCAGTAGGACGCAGCATCAGACTGCATTGAATAATTTTGACTCTTTTCTTCACATCCTTGATTTCTAAAACAGGGTCGTCAAAATGAATATTAGCACTTAACGTCGTACTGACAGTTCTTTGTGCAAGTGTAACAGGTACATGCATAAGGACAGGACCGGGTGCTGGGACTACAATTGGATCACTTTCCACACTTACAACTTCATCTAACGTTGAAGAAATATTTAAATCTATACACTCTTTTTTATGATCTTCGCTCATTTTTTATAATTCCTCCTTGATTTCTATCTTCCATTCATCCTATGCATGTGTACATTCTCCGCTTAGATATATGAATCAGTATAAACGTGGAATTTAGACAGAAAACCGAATGAGCATTTTCAATAATAGGTACTTGCACCACAAAATGCCCATCTTGCATAAGATTCAGAAGGAGGTTGATACCCGATGAATAACCAACATTTTCTTGCTGTTGATATTGGAAACAGCTGGTACAAAGCGATAGCTTCTGATTCAGGGATGATAAATGAATACCAAATCCCAAATGCATTAGCTTTGTTTGATGAAGAATATTATGAAAAGCCATATGACGATGAAGATATCAATTTTGAAGAGAATTTAATCATTGAAATCAAAAGTCATGCGATTGTTGACAAACGGGAAGTTTATTATATTGGTAAAAGCGCAGCGAAACAGAGAGATGTTAGTTTAACGGCTATTAATAATCAGAAGGTGGATGAAGATCGTACTTATATTCTATTATTTGGTCTAGCAGCCTATCATGCAGTGTTAGTCAATCAAGAAGAAACAGAAATCAATTATCACATCGATCAATTAGCTGCTTCCTTGCCCACTACGCAGTATAAAGAGAAAAAAGACTTATTCAAAAAGCGGTTAATAGGTACTCATACCGTTATCTTCCATAAGGTGCCAGGAGTCGAAGAGCCGAAAGAGGTAACAGTCAAACTTCATGTTCATGATGTTGTCATTGGTGCTGAAGGAGCCTGTGCTTACCTTGGACTAACAAGGGATCAGGATACGCTGGGTATTAGAGATGATTCAATTGTGAAGGACTCTCTTAAAGGTGTTATTATCGGTGATTTAGGCGGGGATACAGTCGATTTTGTCGGTATCAAAAACAATAAACCTGTAGCTTCTGTTGAAGGAGAACCCTTTGGAATCAATCAGTTTCTTGATCTTATTATTCAAAAGGTAAACAAAAATGAATTATATCGCTTTGATTCTCGTTCCGAGTTAGAGGAGAAATTGGCTAAAGGACAATCAGAATGGTATGTAGAGCCGTTTGCAGGAGTCAAAAAAGATATAAGTAAATATATTATTCCTCAGTTACGCGCAATGGCTATTAAGTATCTGGAGTATTTTGATCGTGTTAGAAGCAGCTCGACTGAGATAAAAGGTGCTGCTAGATATATTGCAGTCGGCGGTGCGGCAAAATTAGCTAAAAAACAAATTCAACAGGCAGCTGTCAAATGGGCTGAGAGGGGTCGACCCATTCAACTCTTTTTCCCTGAAGATATGGAGAAGCTGAATGTTCTCGGTCTGATGATTCTCGCGAAAATGAATCAATTAAAGAAAGATCAAGTAAGTGCAATTGATTATGAAACCGTTAAGGTGTAGAAGGTAGAAGGTGACGGAAATGTCGAAAATTCACACAGATTACGTCAACAAAGTGGCGATTATGATTCCTGAGAAATTCATTGATGTAAAATCAGGCGAATCCTATGCTGTATCGCAAAAAGTCCAAGAGCAGATCGAATACCATGCGGATAACAGTACTCTTGTTCATCTAGTCATGTCAGCTCTTACCAGTTATTTGCATCCCAAGAAAGGGAGCGGCGGAGGCAATGATGAAATATTATATGAGTTGTCAGAAATAAAAAAAATGCTTAAGGAAATGCCTGCGGGGCCGTTGAATAAACTTAACAAGCAAAAAGTTAATCAACAGCAGAAACCATTAAAGACAGATATCGATGTCGATTTAAAAGAATTAGAGGAAATTCTAGAGGCTTTTGGAGGATAAAGGTTATTCATAAGAAAAGCTGATTCATAATGGCGGTTATTGATTTAACAATATAACAGTCTAGGAAGAAAATTGCTGGAAATGAATAAATGCAGCAGCCATCCTCATTATGATCAGCTTTTATTGTATTAATGTAAACAAGCAGCAGGCAAGCAAGAAACAGCACAAAAACAGGATAAGTCAACCGTAATGCATATGCCCGTACCAACTAGGTCCTTAGCTTCCTTATGGTTAATCTGACAGCAGACATTTTGTGTTCTATGGTCATGTTTGAAGACTAGTAGTTCAAGAACAGCACAATTATCATCCAATTCTTTTATTTTAAGAATATAGGATGATACGCAGGACAGTTTCGTTTGTTTTGTTTGCTGACAGGTATATTCCATTACGCCTATGGCTTTAAATGGCTTGCAGTCCTCATTATAAAGAATAAATGGAATCGTATTTTTCTTTATTTCTTTTTTCTTTTCCGCAAAAAGGTCATCGAAGCACGATTTACAGCTTGAACGATGTTCCATTTTTTGTTTTTCAACTTCTTTTTGGGCATGGAGGATGGCTTTTAATATATCCTTTACACAACTTTTGCGATCATCTTTTTTTTCGCGCGTATCCATACAATGATCGTCGCTGCTTTCATACCGATAAGGAGAAAAAAAGCGATTCTTGTCATCGTGTTCTCGATATGAACGATACCTGTCCATTTTTAACACTCCTTAACTTTTTATAATTTACATTATGAAAATGATTGTTTTATTGCGTGAGAATCGAGCCCGAATCAATGAACTTTTTCTGCTGCGAGAATTGCTCCTGAGAGGGCTTACATCCTTAATATAATAGGGTTTTTACCCCTGCTAAATCTTGACATTCTAGACTGAAAATGATAAATTTTATGTAACCGTTATGCATCGTGTTAGATAATTGCATGCTGCTTATTCACAGGTTTGACCTTTGTTTGGATGAGTAATGAAAGTGAAACTATCAACGTTGTAAATGGTGAATTTTATATGGCTTAACAGCCAATAGGAGGATTTTTTTTCATGAAAAACGGTAAAGTAAAATGGTTTAACTCAGAAAAAGGTTTCGGATTTATCGAAGCTGAAGATGGAAATGATGTATTTGTTCATTACTCTGCTATCCAATCAGAAGGTTTCAAAACTCTAGAAGAAGGTCAAGAAGTATCTTTTGAAGTAGTTGAAGGTGCTCGTGGACCACAAGCTGCTAACGTAACAAAATTATAATTTAATATACTCATATAAACAGCTCAACCAATGGTTGAGCTGTTTTTTAGTGTTAGGCACTACATAAACTTAGAATGAAGTGATACCATAATTAGGCTCACTTGTGCATTCTTAATTTTGCTATAATAAAAGAATGCGAGAAGAGAGAAATAGAGGTGAAGCGGATTGAAATTTATTCATACAGCTGATTGGCATTTAGGGAAATTGGTACACGGAATTTATATGACAGAAGACCAACGTTTTATATTGAACCAATTCGTTAGTCTAGTAGAAGAAGAAAAACCGGATGCGGTTGTTATTGCAGGAGATCTGTATGATCGTTCAGTTCCTCCGACAGAAGCAGTTGAGTTATTAGATGAGGTTTTATTTAAAATAAATGTTGAATTAAACATTCCGGTTGTCGCGATATCGGGTAATCATGATAGTGCAGAGCGTCTTTCATTCGGTAGTTCATGGTATCGTAACAGCCAATTTTATTTAGCCGGAAAGCTTTCGAAAGAGCTTCTTCCAGTATCAATTAAGGGGGTTAATTTTTACTTAGTTCCTTACGCAGAACCAGGGATTGTGCGGCAATTATTTGATGATGATACGATTCATACTCATCAGGATGCGATGAAAACAATAATTGATCAAATCGAAAAAAACATAAATAGTCATGAACCAAATGTGTTTGTCGGCCATGCCTTTGTATTAGGAGGGGCAACAAGTGATTCTGAAAGAACTCTGTCAGTTGGCGGTTCAGGCTGTGTGTCTGTTGATCTTTTTGAACCATTTTCCTATACAGCACTTGGGCATTTGCATAGTCCGGATGCAATCAAACATCAATCAGTCAAGTATTCAGGGTCGTTAATGAAATATTCATTTTCAGAAGCTAAACAAAAAAAATCTGTCTCAATTATTGAAATAGATGAAAAGGGTCAGTTTGATATAAGGTATCGTTCTTTATCTCCGAGAAATGATATGCGTGAATTAGAAGGTACTCTTGAACAACTCTTAGATCCAGGGGTTTATCAGCATGAAAAGGTCGATGATTATTTAAAAGTAACTTTGCTTGATGAAGGGGCATTGCTTGATCCAATCGGAAAACTGCGCCAAGTCTATCCGAATGTCCTCCATCTTGAGAGAAAAATTCACTTAACCGATCAGAAGAAAAAACACCAGCTTGAAATAATAAAGGAACACAAAAAGTCTGAGCTTGAGTTATTTGAAAAATTCTATAAAGATATAACTACACTTGAGTTTACTGAAGACAAGCGCAAGGTTATAAGTGAGGTCATTGGAAAGGTGTTAAAGGAAGAGGTGGCAAAATGAGACCGTTAAAAATAACGATGCAGGCATTTGGCCCATACGCTGCTAAAGAGGAAATTGATTTCACTAAGCTCGGGTCACGGACCATGTTTGTGATTTCAGGGAAAACAGGTGCTGGGAAAACGACTATTTTTGATGGAATCAGCTATGCTATTTATGGTAAAGCAAGCGGAGAGGATCGGAATGGGACGGATCTCCGCAGCCAATTTGCCAGTTCGGATCTTTTAACAGAAGTAGAACTCGAGTTTAGTCTGCGTAACAAGATATACTTAATAAGAAGGTCGCCACAGCAGGAAAAGAAAAAAGACCGCGGGGAAGGTTATACAACGATTGGGGCAAAGGCAGAACTATATGTAGCGGATGAAACGGGGAAATTCCAGATACTTGCTTCAAATGTTCGTGATGTTGATGTGAAAATAAAAGAAATCATGCTGATAGACAGTAATCAATTCCGGCAGATTCTCATGATTCCACAAGGCGAATTCCGTAAGCTGTTGACATCTGATAGTAAAGAAAAAGAAACGATACTTCAACGCCTATTTCATACTGAAATTTATAAAAAGGTTGAAGATAAGCTTAAAGAAGAAGCGTTAGAGCTGAAAAACGCTGTTGAAAGCCAAAAAAATGAACGAAATCAAACGCTGGGCCGTATTCAGGCTTTTTTACATGAAGAGCTTAGAACTGCACTTCTTGAGGATCGCCATAATGATGTAAAAATTCTTCCCTTATTGAAGGAAGAAATAGAATTGTTAAATAGTGAACTAACTAGGCTGACTAACGAAACACAAATAAAGGAAGCTGAAAAGGATAAGATACAGCAGCAGTTGTTTGAAGGTGAAGCCATCATGAAACAACTGCAGGCTCGTAAAGAACTAAAGAAAAGAAAACTTGAGCTTGAAGATCAAAAGCAGGCTGTTGAAGGGAAAGAAAATCTTATTACCTTAGCTCAAAAAGCGGCAGTGCTGACAAATCAGGAAGAATTATGCCATCGTTTAAAGCGTGAGCTTGACGGCGCAAAAGCAAATCAAGAATCCATTCTGGCAAAAAAAGAAGAATTAACAAGCTCATATACTGAGTGGGAAATAAGGTTAAAGCAAGAGAAAGAAAAAGAGACTGAACGCCAAGACCACTTAGAGACAGTTAATCGATTAAAGCAAATGGAAGAGGAGGTCCGCTCGCTTTCTTTGTTCAGTCAGGAAGTAGATCGTCTTGATAAACAACTGCAGGAGGTATCTTTTTCTAAGAAGAGCAGCGAAGAGCGAATCAAAGCAATGGAACAGGCTGTTCAAGCAATACAGGCAGAAAAAAAGCAGCTGGATGAAGAGCAAATGACGTACTTTGAAAATGAACGAAAAATGGACAAGCTTGAGCATGTATACGAACAAATCGTGAAATGCGAACAGCAGTATAACAGGTATCTTCAAGCTCAACGTGATTGCCAGCATAAGGCAGGTCTATTCGAGAGTACTCATTCCCGTTATGAGGATTCTATGGTCCTTGTCCAGGAGCTGGAGCAAAAATGGCTACATGGTCAAGCTGCTATTTTAGCGAATAAACTGCAAAATGGTGAAGAATGTCCTGTTTGCGGATCAACGAACCATCCGAACCTGGCTCTTAATACTAAAGGGGACATTCCATCTGAAGAGGACTTAAAAGTGGCTAAGCAGCAGAGGACTGAAGCGGAAGCAGAAAAGCGTCAGGCTGAATCATCCCTTATTAAAGCCCAAGCAGCTGAAAAGACATTAGAAGAAAGCGTAAAAGAACTATTAAAGAGTATTGCAAACGAACGTGGTGAATTCTCGGTAAACGAATTGGATTTGGTAAAGAACACCGTGGGGGATGAAATACTACAGCTTCGGGTAAGACAGGAGCAGTTGCAGAAGCAAAAGAAAAGATTGGAAATAATCGGGAACCAGTTAGAAAAGTACGAGCAGGAAATAAAACAAACAAATGATTATCTCGCAAGTATAATCGAAAAAATGAATCGCCTAACCATCCAATTTACAGAAAAAAATACTGTCCTTTCACAAATGAAGGATAAAATTCCGCAACAATTACAAACCATCCCTGCGTTTGAAACTGAGCTGCAAAGGGTTGTACAACAGTATGAAGAGTTAATGAAACGATATGAACACGTACAGCTAAACTACCAGAGGACAAACGAAATGCTTCTTTCCGAAACAGCCCGCTTTGAGGAAGCAGAAAAACAAACAGCTCAAGCAGAGCAAAAGTTGAAAGTTGAACGTGAAAAGTTTAAGTTGAAATTGGAGGAACAAGGTTTTATAGGGTACACTGCTTATGAGAAAGCGAAGAAAAGCGAGCAAGAAATCATGCAGCTGCAGCAGGAGGTTCGTTTCTACCATGAAGAATTCCGCTCAGTAAAAGATCGATATGAAGAATTGGACAAAGTACTCTCTGACATAAAAGAACCTGATCTCGCTGAGTTGAACGCCGCATTTGAAATGATTAAGAGCGAGATTCTAGCCATACAAAATCGTTATAATCAGCTGTTTGTAAGAAAAGCAGAAGATGAGCATATCGCAGAAAAAGTTGAAATGATTAACGATGGTATAAAATCTCTCGAAGAAAAGTACGAATTAATTGGTCATCTATATGAGATGGCGAAGGGACAAAATAATCAGCGGATTACATTTGAACGATATGTTTTGGCGGCATTTCTTGACGATATTCTGCGTGAAGCAAATGAACGTCTTAAGAAAATGACAAGCGGGCGCTATGAGCTGAATCGTAAAACGGATCGTTCCAAAGGAAATGTTCAAAGCGGCTTGGAATTACTTGTTTTTGACCAATATACAGGCCAAGAGCGTCATGTCAAAACACTTTCTGGCGGTGAAAGCTTTAAGGCTTCTCTTTCATTGGCATTAGGGCTGGCAGATATTGTTCAGCAGTATGCCGGCGGTGTGTCACTGGAAACCATGTTTATTGATGAAGGGTTCGGAACTCTTGACCCAGAATCATTAGATCAATCGATTGAAGCCCTTATTGATATCCAATCAAGCGGCCGTCTTGTTGGCATTATTTCGCATGTGCCTGAGTTAAAGGAACGAATAGATGCCAGACTTGAAGTGATGGCAACAAAAAGCGGGAGCACAACAGAATTCCACTTTTTAAATGGCTGATGATTATGCATACAAGGGTTGTTTTTCATCCTTGTATGCTTTTTTTGTTTGAAATATCAAAGCAGGAAAGGAATATTTGGTGTTAAGGTTCCTCAGAACGTTAGGATAGGTTTTCAATTAGGTCAACATGTTATAATAATAAAAACGCAAATAAAAGCAGGTGGCTTCAGGTGAATAAACGGTATTTTACAATTGGTATGGCTGGACATATTGATCATGGAAAAACAACGCTTACGAAGGCATTGACAAATGTAGATACAGATCGGTTAAAGGAAGAAAAGGAACGGAATATTTCGATTGAGCTTGGTTTTGCACCATTATATGAGGATGATGAAATTCAAATTTCAGTTGTCGATGTACCAGGTCATGAACGATTTATCAGGCAAATGATTGCCGGTGTTGCCGGTATTGATTTGGTTGTTCTAGTTGTGGCCGCAGATGAGGGTGTCATGCCTCAAACAAGGGAGCATCTTGAAATTTTAAAGTTTCTTGGCGTAAAAACGGGTATTATTGCTATTACAAAGATTGACAGAGTAGATGAAGAACTAATTGAAATAGTCAAAGAAGAAATATTTGATGAATTAAAAAGTACGGTTTTTGAAAATGCCCCGTATGTTCTCGTGGATAGCGTTTCACATAAGGGAGTGGAAGAATTAAAGTCGCAAATCATTGTCACCTTAAAAGAACAGGAAATGCGTGATATTCGCGGTGCTTTCCGGCTGCCTATCGATCAGGTTTTTACCGTTAAAGGACAAGGAACGGTCGTAAGGGGAACGGTCTACGAAGGAGCTGTTTCAGAAGGCCAAGTATTAACTATATTGCCAAAAGGTCTGTCGGTACGGGTTAGGCAAATTCAAGTCCATCATCAACTTGTTCAGAATGTATTTGCCGGGCAAAGAGCAGCACTCAATCTTTCAGGTGTAACAAAAGAAGAGTTGGAACGAGGAGATGTTCTTGTTTCTTCAGAGCATTTTATTGTCACGAAAACAATTGATGTTGCGATGCAAGTTGTTAGTGATTTAGATTATATTGTGAAACAGCGGATGCCGATAAAATGCCACATTGGCACAGCGGAAGTAATGGGGAGAATTGTCTTTTTTGACCGTAATTCAATTGAAACGGAAAATGACGAGGTACTTTGCCAACTAAGGCTTGATGAAGAAATTGTCACGAAGCGTGGTGACCGTTTTATTCTAAGAAGGCCGACACCAAAGGAAACAATCGGCGGCGGCTGGGTGATTGAACCGCGTGGTGAAAAATATAAATTTGGTTATCGTACGATTGAGCAAATGGAGCAGAAAAAAATTGGTACAGCAAAGGAAAGGATCACGGCGGCCCTTGTTGAAGGGAAATGTCTGGCCTTATCAGAATTGATCACAATGACTTCTCTGTCTGAAGAATCCATCTTAACCGAGTTAACCGGTGAGGAGTTTGTTCTGATCTCAAAGAAGGAATATACTCTGCAATCGATTATTGAAACGCTCTTAGAAGAATTCATCGACAAGATTTCCTATTATCATTCACAGTATCCAATGAAGACTGGGGTGAATAAAGCAGAGCTTTTCCATCCATTACAAAAGGAATTCCCAAAAGCATTGTTAGAATATGTACTAGATTCCGGGGTAAAAAGAAACCAATTGCTGAAAAAAGGGCAATTTGTTTCTTTATCTACATTTATTCCTCATGTTCCAAAAAACTGGCAGAAGCGAACAGAAAATGTGCTAGTAAAGATGCAACAAGATAAATATCAAGTTTATTATGTAATCGATTATTTTAAAAATGAGGGTATTCCTGATTATTTGATCAATGATATTAAGCATTTTCTTGAAGAAGAAGGAAAAATCGTTTCTCTTGATGAACAGTATTACTGGCATGGGGATATTTTTAAGGTTGCGGTACAAAGGCTGAAAACGGAAACAAAATCCGAATTTGATATTGGAGAAGCAAAGCAAATTCTTGGACTGTCAAGAAAGCTAATGATTCCATTCCTCGAAAAGCTTGATCAGCTTCGATTAACAAAAAGAGCGGACAATAAACGAGTTTGGATATAGTGGTAAAAAGGAAAAAGCCGGTCTGCCGGCTTTTTTTATTAAAGTATCATTTCAGACTGTACATAATAGTATAGCAGCTGGGCTGTCTGTTCGAGTGCTTGTTGATGTGTTCGTTCAAACGCATGGGAAGAATCAATTCCAGGTCCTATTAAACCATGAATAATATCATGTCCTGCACGGAGGGCTGCTGAGGCATCCGAACCATAGAACGGATAGATGTCGAGTTTGTATTGGATTCCATTTTCCTGTGCAAGTTTGACAAGTCGTTTTCTTAGCTCATAATGATACGGCCCGCTAGCATCCTTAGTACAAATAGACACTGTATATTCATCTGTTGATTGTCCATCGCCCATTGCCCCCATATCAACGGCTAAAAATTCAACGGTTTCAGGAGTGATATTTGAATTCCCGCCGTAGCCGATTTCTTCATTATTTGAAATAAGGATATGAGTTGTATAGGGCAATGTGATATTTTCCGTTTGAATTCTTTTCAGCAGCTGCAAAAGAATCGCAACACTGGCTTTATCATCTAAATGTCTTGACTTAATAAATCCAGATGGGGTCATTTCAACACGAGGGTCGAAAGAAACAAAATCTCCTACTTCGATGCCCAGTGCACGAACATCTTCAGCAGAATGCACCTTTTCATCGATTCTAATCTCCATATTTTCCTGATTTCTTTCTTTTTTATCAGCATCCTTATAGACGTGGACAGATGTTTGGTGCATGAGAATCGTACCGGAGTATTTGAAGCCGGAAGACGTTTCAATTGTACAATATTCTCCTTCAATGGAGTTGAATTTAAAGCCCCCAATCAAATCGAGCTTTAAGCGGCCATCACCTTTAATTTCTTTGACCATCGCCCCAAGGGTATCCACGTGAGCGGTCAGCATCCGATGATGAAGTGAATCACGCCCTTTTAATGTGGCAATCAGTCCGCCTTTTCGGTTTCGTTTTGATTCAATTTTCAGTTCTTTTAAATAATCCTCGATAAAAGAAATGATTTCGTAAGTATTTCCTGATGGACTTGGAATCCTTAGAAGGTCTTCTAATAGTTTCATTGTCTCACTATGATTTTGTATGGACAAAAATAATCTCTCCTTTCTATATAACAGACTTTCGTAATAAGTATACCTCTAATTGCAAAAGTTAATAAGAATCACCTTGCTGGAGTTCGGAAAGTCAGATAAATGAACAAAGAAACCGACTAATTACGTTTACATTTGATAGTATAGGGTAAGACCTTTATAATTTGAGTGATGTTAGTAGAAAATAACATTTATACTGAAAATTGAATATAAAGGGGAATGTAGGAATGAGTAATTGTAAATTAGATCACAGCAGGGAAGATGTAAAGAATAAATATGAATCACAACGCTTGTTTTTACCGGAAGAAATAAATACAAGATTCGCCGGCTTTTTTTCGGGAGAGCCAACCCAAGCGGAGCTAAATGAAATGTTTCATTTGCTAAAAAAATACGATCTATCATCTGAAGAAGAACAACAAGAGAGAAACAAGCAAATTCTTCTGTTATTAAAATAGGTATAACCGGTGACGCTTGTTTTGTAGGAGTGGTCTTATGAATAATGAAGAAGAGAAGGAAATTCGCCAGGAAAAAGAGCGGATTGATCAGATGATTGTTGAAATCGATCATGCAATAAAGAAACTGCACAATCGAGGCAGTGATGTCAAATCAGATGCTCTTGAGCTTAGAAAAACATTTTGGCAGGATGTAACAGTTAACCTGGATGAACCTGATGATGTTATCGAAACCTTTACAAGTATAAAGCAGCAAGCAGAGCTATTATCAGAACGGGAACGCAGTCATGGTCAGATTCATAAGCGTTTAAAGACATTAGCCCGATTAAAGGATTCTCCTTATTTTGGCCGGATTGATTTTAAAGAAGAGGGAGAAGAGGTTGAATCTGTTTATTTAGGGATTGCCTCTTTCATGGATCGAAATGAGGAACACTTTCTTATTTATGATTGGCGCGCACCGATATCAAGTCTTTATTATGATTTTCCTCCAGGTCCTGCCTCTTATGTAACACCTGAGGGGATGATATCCGGTGAAATGACCTTAAAACGGCAGTTTATTATCAGGAACGGCAAAATGATATCTATGTTTGATACTGGCATCACAATAGGAGATGAACTGCTTCAGGAAGTGCTCGGTTCTAATGCAACCACACAAATGAAAAGCATTGTGGCAACCATTCAAAAAGAACAGAATCGGATTATCCGCAATGAAAAAAGCAAATTACTTGTTGTACAGGGTGTTGCAGGAAGCGGGAAAACATCTGCAGCCCTGCAGCGGGTTGCTTATTTGCTGTACCGTTACCGTGAAACGCTTGCCTCTGAAAATATCATGCTATTTTCGCCGAATCCCTTGTTTAACAGCTATGTGTCAACCGTGCTTCCCGAACTGGGTGAAGAAAATATGAAGCAGACAACTTTTCAAGAATATTTGGACAGTCAATTAGGCTCTCATTACAGGGTGGAAGATTCATTTTCACAACTGGAATTTTTACTTAATGAAGAATCATCTGCGTATTATCATACGAGAATGGCAAGCATTCGTTTTAAGGGCAGTCTTTCATTTAAAGATTATATTGATTCGTTTCTTGATTCGATTCATCTTGGGGGGCTTTACTTTAAAAATATCTTTTTCCGCGGCAGGGTGATTGTTTCCAAAATGGATATTCTGGATCAGTTTTATCAGCTGGATATGAAGATGTCAATTGCTAATCGGATACAAATCGTTCAGGATTGGATTATAAAATGCTTAAGGACGCAGGCGAAAAAAGAACAAAAAAAGAGCTGGGTAGAAGAGGAAATCCAACTTTTAGAGAAGGAGGATTATTTAGCAGCTTTCAATGCTTATAAGAAAAAACATCGATACAAAAAAGATACGTTTAATGATTTTGAAGAGGAAAAGAAATTTCTTGTTAAACAAGTGGTAAATCGTGAAATGAAGCCGCTCATCCGCAGTGTAAAACAGCTTCGATTTATTGATATGAAAAAGATTTATCAGCAGATATTTACTGAGCAGATTCCTTTTACTCAAGAGCTGCCAGCTGAGTGGGAGCAAATTTGTCAAATTTCGATAACAGCCCTTCAAAAAAATATTCTTAGTTATGAGGATGCGACTCCATTTTTGTATTTAAAAGAACGGATTGAAGGGAAAAAGGTGAACTTAAGTATTCGTCATGTTTTTATTGATGAAGCACAGGATTATTCACCCTTTCAATTTGCTTATTTAAAGGAATTGTTTCCTTATAGTAAAATGACTTTGCTAGGGGATATGAACCAAGCCATTTTTCTTCATTCCAAGGATATGGTGAATATCTTTCAAGAGGATCCTGATTCAGAGAAAGAAACGATTGTTTTGACTAAAAGTTATCGTTCTACAAAACAAATTGTGGAATTTACGAGAGGTCTCGTCCTTGACGGAGATAAAATTGAGCCGTTTAACCGTGAAGGAAGAAAACCGACATTAACCATCGTATCTGATGAACAGGATTTAAAGTGGAAAGTTCTTGAGCGTATTCACAAATTGCGTCATAGAGGCTATCAAACGATTGCTGTTATTGGTAAAAATGCAAATGAAGCAAAGCAGGCCTTTTTAGCATTAGCCGACCAGATTGATGGATATCTAATGGAAAAGGGCTCCATCCATTATGAAAAAGGGCTTGTGTTTATTCCAGCTTATTTAGCAAAAGGGATCGAGTTTGATGCTGTTATTATGTATAATGCGTCCCAGAAAAATTATGGAAGGGAAATGGAACGCGAATTATTTTATACCTCTTGTACGAGAGCCATGCATGAGTTACATTTATATTCGCTTGGTACAGAGAGTATGTTTATTTCAAGACAGCCGGAAACCACTTATGATGTGTTAGAAAATTATGAAAATATGAAGCTGCAGGAAAGAAAGTTGTAGAAACATAAAAAAGGAAAGCCGCATGTAAACCTATGTGGCTTTCCTTTTTTATACATAATGGAGAATTTCTTTATTTTGCTGCTTTTCGGGCTGCTTCTGATAGCAAATCAGCAATCAAAACAAGAATACAGTAGCACAAGAGCAGCAGTGAAACATCCGTATAATGAAAGAAGCTCAGACTCATTTTAAATTGCTGACCCAAGCCGCCGGCACCAACAAAGCCAACAACAATCGTTGTCCGCATGATAACCTCCCAGCGGTATAATATATACATTAAAAATTTAGGCATCACTGCTGGCAGCACACCATATAAAAGCATTTGACTTTTCGACGCGCCGCATGAGGCAAGATTTCGCACTGGCCGCTCATCTAAATCTTCAATCACCTCTGCACACAGCTTCCCTAAAATGCCAAAGTTATGAAGCGCGAGTGCAATGGCACCAGGTAAAATCCCAGGTTTTAATATAAAGATAATAATCATGGCCCAAACGAGTTCTGGGATTGCACGGCTGAAAATATACAAAATGCGTATGAAGCCAAACAATAGCCAAGCGTACCATTTCCTAATTAATGTAAGGGAACCGTCAGCAATATTTCTTGCAGCTGGGATTACGGTTAAAAACATAGCAATTGTTGAGATTCCTATTGCCAAGACGCTCATTCTTAACGTTTCATAGGTAAGCTTGAGCGCTTCTTTCCAAGCTTCGAGTTGTAAAAAAGCAGGCGTGTTCTCTGCCCCTATTCCGAATAAACCGGCAAAAAACTTCTGTGCATAAAAGGCATTTTTTTCGGAGAATAAATCTTTTAGACTTGCCTGCTCATAAGAAAAAATAAACCACCATGATGAAATAAGCAATAGGATGGTAAAGAAAAAAGAAAAGCTGACAAAGGTGAAGCCTTTTTTGGCTTCGTGAATTCCTTTTCGAACATGGACACTCCAGCTATCGACAAGCACGACAATCCCGATTAAAAAGAAGAGAAATGTCCATACTTCATCATATTTTAAGTCATTTAAAGATAATTGGATTTGAAATCCAAGACCACCTAAACCGACAAAGCTCATAATGGCTGATGAGCGGATGGCACATTCAAAACGGTACATCGTATAGCTAATAATATTTGCACGAACGAGAGGAAAATATCCATAGAGAAGACATTGAAGTTTAGAAGCACCGGATGCCCGGAGTGCCTGAATCGGTTCTTCTGGAATATCGTTCAGCATATCAGCTAGTATGCGACCTAATATCCCGCCATACGGAATGCCTAAAGCTAAAATGGCAGAAAGGGGAGAAAGGCCGAACATAGCGACAAAGATCAAGGCCCAAACAAGTTCGTGGATGGCTCTCAAAAACCCTAGAATACCACGGAAAACCCATTTGAAAACAAGCTTTGGCCCGGTGTGATCAAACATGATCCCTGAGGCAAAAATTCCAAAGAAAAAAGCAATAACGATGGCTAAGGTCATCCCGCAAACAGCATAAGCCAATGTAATCCATGTAGATTCGAGTGCTAATTGAATAATCGTTGGAGATAGATTTGGGTTGAAGAGAGCTAAAGCGACTTGCTGAATCGTAGCTAAGCCTCCAGAGTGGACCAAATCCTCACTCCACTTCACAGCGAATAAGCTCCAAATAAAAATCGCCGCTAAAAAAAACGATAAGATGTTTTTTCGCTGCAATTGGAGCGTATACTTAAGATTCATCATGATCTGACTGCTCCTTAAGCTGATAAAGATGGGCTAATAAGCTATCACTTACTTCATGGACAGGTAAATCAAAAAAAACTTGACCGTTCTTTATGGCAATAATTCTTGTAAAATACTTCCTAGCGTATTCTACGGAATGAAGACTGGTAACTAATGTTTGATTTTCCTCTTTGACAAGTGTTGTCAGCATTGAAAGAATGTCTTCCGCACGTGCAGGGTCTAAGGAAGCGACGGGTTCATCTGCTAAGATAATTTCTGGTTTTTGCAGGAGGAGGCGGGCTAATGCCACACGCTGCTGTTCACCGCCGGATAATTTTGCCGTTTGTTCGAGTTTCTTATCAGAAAGGCCGACTCTTTCTAACGCTTTTAGGGCAGCCTCTTTTTCCTGAGGGAGAAGAAGTGACAACAATGATTTAAACAATCCCCAGTCTGCGAGTCTGCCTGCTAACACATTATGAATAACAGAAAGCTGTCCGACAAGATCGAATTGCTGTCTAATGATGCCAATTTTTTTAGCCAATAACTTGCGATTGGTTAGTTTTTCAAAAGGGATTCCAGTAATGGTCAAGAATCCTTCATCAGGTTTGACGATTGTAGCAAGGGTATTTAGCAGGGTTGTTTTACCTGCGCCGCTTGGTCCAATCAAGGCGACTAATTCTCCTTTATTGATAGAAAAAGAAAGGGAAGATAACGCTATCTTCCGCTCATAGTATTTCGATATGTTTTTTACTGTAATCATTTCTGTTGATGACGACAACATCTTCACCTTCTATTTAATAATACCAACTTCCTTGGCAACCTGTTCAATGGCTTTATAATTATCATTTTTCGTTGGAATAAATTTATCTGATTGGAACAGTTCCATGATTTCCGGTTGATCTGTGCTGTTAATAGAAAGCAGGGCATCGGTTACCTTTTGCTTTGTTCCTTCTCCAAATTTTTCATCCACTAAATTAATTGTCCAATGATAATCATAGTAGCTTGGTGTTGTATAGAAAACGTCGACTTTATTTGTATCTACTTTCTTTTCTGCCACTGCAGCTTCCCATACAGAGATGTTTAGTACACCGGCCTTCATAGAACCGGATTCTACTAATTTATAGGTTTTGTCATGCGAGCCGGAATAATTCGGCTGACCGTCAAAATCCTTTTCAGGGTCAATGCCAGCTTCCTCTAAGAAATAACGCGGCATTAAGTGACCGGATGTAGAGCTTTCACTGCCAAATGTAAAGCTTTGGCCCTTTAAGTCTTCAAGACTTTTAATGTTGGTGTTTGTACCTGCAATAAAAACAGAATGGAATTCCTCATCCATTGGTCTTTGGGCAATGGCTTCAGCGTCAGGCACAACGTTTCTGGCCTGCACACCTGTAAGTCCGCCAAACCAAGCTAATTGAATTTCACCGCGTTCAAAAGCCGTTACAAGTGCAGCATAATCAACGGATGGAACATATTCGACTTTAAGGTCTGTTTTCTCACTTAAATAATCTGCTAATTTGCTTAAACTTCTATTCATATCAGCCGCGTTTTGGTCAGGAATGGCCCCAATTTTAAATACTTCTTCTGTTTTTTCTGTTCCAGGCTCTGCAGCAGCATCATTTTGTTCCGCTTCTTCTTTAGCCGAACAGGCAGTAAGTAATAATAATAGTAGCAGGGTAATGCCTGCTGTAAACAAATTTTTCATTATACAGCCTCCAATTGAATTCTATGTACCTTTTGTTATTGTACTAAAATAGTTTAGTTTCGAATAGAAAATATCTATTAATTACTATTCATTTAATCGATATATATGTGTGTAATCTATCGTTTTTTTCGTTTTAATAAAAATTCCACCGGTTTTTTTCGGTGGAATGAAGCAAGTTTGCCAAACCTATTAAAAATTCAGAGCTAGTTAACGAGATTTTGTGACCAGTCCTCCACATTCCATATTTTTGTAATCCAGCTCTCATAAAATTCAAGTTCGTGGAAAATAAGTACAATGATACCTTTAGATGCTGTTAAGGCACGTTTCAGTTCTTCCGGTGTTGCCACAGTCATTTTAGCTGTTACTTGGTTCAGTTTGTTTTCTTGTTCATACAATGGAAAGAAAAGCATCCTTTAAGACGTCCTTCATCGTTTTTTCAGGTGTTAGAAGCCGATAAGCTCATTTATTCTTACCTTACTTTTATAAAGTTACTCATCTCATCATCATACAAGATTTTTCTTTATAATAACCTTTTTATTTTGGTATTCCACGTTAAGAATGGAGTGGATTTAAATATGAAGCGAATCATGATTACAGGTGCACTGGGTCAGATTGGTTCGGAATTGACTCTTTTTATGCGAAAACTCTATGGCGAAGACCATGTGTTGGCATCAGATATTAGAAAAAATGATTCAGATGTTGTTAGGTCAGGACCATTTGAACTTCTTGATGTAACGGATAGGAAAAGATTCAGCGAAGCTGCGAGAACGTTTCAGGCAGATACGATTATCCATTTAGCGGCTCTTTTATCCGCTGTTGCAGAGAGGAATCCGCTATTAGCTTGGCATCTTAATATGGGTGGATTACTAAATGCATTAGAGACGGCAAGAGAAACGCAGTCCAAATTTTTTACGCCAAGTTCGATTGGTGTATTTGGTCCATCAGCACCCAAAATAATGACACCCCAAGTAACAAGCCTGCGTCCTGTAACCATGTATGGAGTAAATAAGGTAGCAGGAGAACTTTTGTCTGAATACTATTTTCATAAATATGGTGTCGATACAAGGGGATTAAGGTTTCCTGGCTTAATTTCCCATGCCACTCTACCAGGGGGCGGAACAACAGATTATGCCGTGGAAATATTTTATGATGCCATTTTAAAAGGTCATTATACATCCTATCTGAGAAAAGAAACGTATATTGATATGATGTATATGCCTGATGCGCTGCAAGCAATCATAGACCTTATGGAGGCAGACCCCTCCACGCTTAAGCATCGCAATGCTTATAATGTTACAAGTATGAGTTTTTCACCAGAAGAACTGGCATCAGAAATTAAGAAACATATTCCGATTTTTACGATAGATTATAAAATGGACCCAATCAGGCAGGGAATAGCTGACAGCTGGCCCGATTGTATTGATGCAAGCGCTGCGATGAATGACTGGGGTTTTACCGTACAATATGATTTAACAAAAATGACGAAGGATATGATTGAGAAATTATCAAATAAGCTTACACCATAATGAGAGCTATCAGCCATATGGTTATTTTGTAAAAAGAAGGCACATGATTTGACATTTATATGAGTATGCTAAGTTCAACAGAATTACAAAAAATATTTTCAATAAATTAAGCGTTTCCCAAAAAACTATAATTAGACAAAAAGTCGAATTTCGTGTAAATTTGTAATATATTCAAATAATTAATATAGCAACAGGAGGATGACAAATGATTCGCTATAAAAAATTAGGCTATGTCGTATTAAGTGTAACAGATTTAAATAAATCAACAGATTTTTATGAAAATGTAGTAGGTATGCAATTTGTTGAACGTGAAAATGAAACCGTATACCTTAGAAGTTCAAGAGACCATCATAATTTAATCCTAGAACAAGGTCCTGAAGCGGGATTAAAAAGAGTTGCATTTGAACTTGAGAAAGCATCTCAATTCCAAGGTGTGTTTGATTATTTAACAGAGCAAGGTTTAAACCCAGTTGAATTAAGTAAAAAAGAAACACAAGCTCTTGCACAAGGTAGAACGCTTCGTTTTAAAGACCCAATTATTGGTGTAACATATGAGTTCTATGTTGAAATGATGCAAATGGGCTTACCGTTTGTTCCTAAGCAAGCAAAAATCACTAGATTTTTACATGTTGTATATGATACAAATCGCTTTGATGAATTGCTTGATTTCTATACAAATGTTCTTAACTTCGTTGTATCCGATTTCTCTGGAAGAGAAGTTGCATGGGCTTGGTTACGTGCGTTCCCTACACCATACCATCACAACCTTGCTATTACAAAAGGACCTGAAAACAAATTAAATCACCTTGCATATCAAGCTGAATCAGTTGACGATATTGGTATCCAAGTAAATAAATTAAATGATAATAATGTTCCAATCCTATTTGGACCTGGAAGACACCATCCATCAGGCAGTATTTTCTTATACTTTGCTGATCCAGACGGTTTAACATTGGAATACAGCCAAGGTATGGAAGAATTCCCTGAAGAAAATGCTAGAGAACCAAGACGCTTAGAGCCAAGTAAGGAAACAATCGATGAGTGGGGCGGATCACCAAAACCTGATTTCGCTAAATACGGTAAAATTATTGAAGAAGATCTTGTAAAGATTAATAACTAATAGTATAAAACTAGTATATTAACATAATAATAGAGCGATGAGGTGTGGACATTTTGTCTAAAGAAAAACATTTTCGTGTAGATTTTCATGCGCACATTATTCCTGGGAATTTCCCTGATTTCGAAGAAAAATACGGTGACAATCGTTTTCCAACTTTAAAACATACTTGCGACTGCGGAGCGGAAATCTATAAGGATGGAAAATCATTCCGTAAAATCGATGACAATGCTTGGGATCCGAAAAAACGTATTGCCCAAATGGATGAGGAAGGCATTGATGTGCAAGTTCTTTCTCCAATTCCGGTTACATTTGCGTATTGGGCAGATGCGGAAAAGTGCTTAGAATTGTCAAAAGCACAGAATGATTTTATCGCTTCTGTAGTAGCAGAATATCCTAATCGTTTTGTTGGCTTAGGTACGGTTCCGTTGCAAGATGCTGATTTAGCTATTGCTGAAATGGAAAGAGCCATTAATGAATTAGGCTTAAAAGGAATTGAAATCGGCAGTAATGCAAACGGAAAGACTCTTGATGACCCTGAAATTTTAAGATTCATCGAAGCAGCTGCAAAAATGGATGTTCCAATTTTTGTTCATCCTTGGGCAACTGTTGGTGTGGAAAGAATGAAAAACCACAATTTTATGTATTCTATCGGTATGCCATCAGAAACAGCGCTTGCGGCTGGAAGCTTGATTTTCAGCGGTATTTTAGAAAAGTATCCAAACTTAAAGATTTGTTTCTCACATGGCGGAGGCTCATTCCCTTATGTTTTAGCTCGAATTGATCAAGCTTGGGAATCATGGCCGAATATTCGAACAACAGCAGAAAAACCAAGCCACTATGCGAAACAGTTATATTTTGATACGCTTGTTTATGATCCGAAAAACCTTCAATTTATGATTGATAAATTTGGAACAGATAAATTAATGGCGGGCTCTGACTATCCGTTCGTATTACGTGAAATTCCTTCTGGAAAAGTAGTTGATGTAATGGAGCTTCCTGAAGAAGATAAGAAAAAGATGCTTGGCGAAAATGCCGTGAAGTTTCTTGGCTTGAACAAAGCAAATTATATAAAAGAACCAGTTAAATAATAAAAATAAAAAGAGAACTTTACCTTCTATGCGTCATGTATAAGGAAAGTTCTCTTTTTTTTTATGATATGATTTCATATGCATTGAAGTATATGATTCTCCTTTAGGATGTTGTTTAATTTAAACATGATTGTATTATAAACATCGTTTTTGTACGATTGCAGGAGAGCTTTTTTAAAAGTGTACTTCATAAAAAATAAGTCAATTTGTTTTTGAATGTAACGAATAATTTGCTCCTTATAAAACAACTTCCTTTTTTTTATTTTCTCATTCACATCCTCAGTCAGGGAGTAAATGAACTGAATCATAGATACTTCAAAATGACCGCAAAATTCAACAATATGCATAATGACAAATCCTCCTTGCTGTCAAGATATATCATGTAATTTTTACAATATATTTACAATGCATGTATTCATTTTAATGCATTCCCAATTAAAATCAATACAATCGACAAAACTTGTCAAAAACCATCTTATTCTACAATAATAGGCATCTCTATAGAGGATTTAGAAACATTAATCTTTCTAAACCTTATATAGAGATGCCTATCTGTTTAACTAGGTTAATATATTAATTCGTGTGTCTATTCTTTAATGCAGCCTCAAAAAATTGTAAAAATAAATGTATGCTGTCTAATTTTGGAGAGTTTTTCTTATAAATGCCTGCAATATTAAAAGTAAGATTTTCAAATTCAGGAAACGGAATAATAGAGTAATCATTATTAATGACAGAAGGATCGGTACCTAAAGATAATTCAGGTATAATACTGAAACCCCAGTTGTTTTTCACCATTAAATTAAGCATTTCAAAGCTGCCTACCTCAATCCGTTGCAAATCTTCCACACCTACTAATTTTTCATCAATTTTGATCCAGATAGGTGTTTCTCGACGATAACAAATCATGGTTTGTCCTACTAAATCCGCTTTCGTAATTTCCGATTTTTGTGCTAAAGGATGCCCTTTTCCGACCACAAAGACAAGCTTTTCATGAAAGAGAAATTGATACTCAAGATCATTAAAGGGAATAACATCCCTTACTAACCCGATATCAATAATGCCTTTTGTAATCATATTAGAAATTTCTATGGAATCTATTGCTTCAATTAAATCAAAAGATTTCTTATTTTGCGCTCTTAATAATGATAATATTTCTAAAATAATAAATACAGAGAAGGCAGGAGATAACCCGATTGTTAATGTTGGGGATTTTAATAGGTCAATGGTATGTTTCGCTTCATTCATATAATTTAGAATTTTCCGGGCAAGCGGAAGTAAAGCATTTCCTTCTTCTGTCAAAAGGATTTTTTTTCCGTCCCGATAAAACAATTTACAATCCAGTTCTGTTTCAAGTTTTTGAATCCTAGCAGTCACGGCTGGCTGAGTTAAATTTAGATATTCTGCCGCTCGTGAATAATTATTAAATTCATAAACGGTAATAAACGTTAAAAGTTGTTCATTATCCACGTTTATCCCTCCTAAAATTATTTCTTTAAAAAATCAAAAATTCTGTGTGGTGGAAAATAGTTACATGGGGAGATTAATCTTGAAAATAAAAGTATATTATCTAATAATAATAGTCTTTAATCTTTAATCTTTCAATTTATTTATGAAAAAAATTATTTATATTATCTAAAAATGTGATAAATTAGATGAATTAGTCGAAGAATTTTAAGTTTAACTTTGTTTATTAACATTGTTGATTTTTGACTTACTTTATAAACTGGGATGATTTAAAAATCTGACTTATCAACACTATTCGTTAGCCTAGCCTATGTTAAAATTTTATTTCTATTTTTAATAAGCTTAATGATTGCAAATGATTTTGACTATACATTAAAATGTTGAGCACAGGAAACCTTTTCTGATCAATGCATATGTTATAGCAGGTAATTTTTTTATGATAAAAGTTGCCTTTATGAAACATATTTTATTTAGCTCAAAAGCTCGTTTAAAAAGGAGAGGAAATAGATGACTGAAAATGTATTATTCGCTTTAGGGCTTACGCTGTTTGCAGGCTTAGCTACAGGCATTGGCAGTATATTAGCCTTTTTTACGTCAAGGACAAATACGAAATTTTTGTCATTTGCATTAGGTTTTTCCGCTGGTGTGATGATTTATGTTTCCATGATTGAAATATTTATTAAAGCAAAGGATGCCTTAATTAGTGCAATGGGGAATGTCACTGGGAACTGGGCAACCGTCGGAGGCTTCTTTGGTGGAATACTTTTAATTGCAATAATTGACAAATTTATTCCAAAACAAAGCAATCCCCATGAGTTAAAACGAGTAGAGGAAATGAAAAAGCCAGAAAACCCTGCAACTGACCCTGCACTTTTAAAAATGGGAACATTCACAGCGCTTGCGATTGCCATTCATAACTTTCCTGAAGGGATAGCCACTTTTACGTCAGCCATACAAGATCCCGCACTAGGGGTTGCCATTGCAGCTGCCATTGCGATTCATAATATTCCTGAAGGGATAGCCGTATCCGTACCTGTTTATTTTGCTACTGGAAGTAAGAAAAAAGCATTTAAGCTGTCCTTTTTATCAGGGTTGTCAGAGCCAATTGGTGCTTTTATCGCGTATTTAGTGCTAATGCCTTTTTTAAATGATATTATGTTTGGAATCATTTTTGCAGCTGTAGCAGGAATCATGGTTTTTATATCCCTTGATGAATTACTGCCGGCAGCAAAAAAATATGATGAAGCACATACCTCTATTTATGGATTAATTGGCGGTATGGCCGTCATGGCTTTGAGCCTATTGTTATTTTTGTAATATTCTCCTTGGAAAAGTCCTGATTGGGACTTTTTTATGTTTTTATTTTCTCCATATATGGCTTAGCTTATTTACATAAAAAATGTATTTTTTCATGCTCCAAGGTAAAAATACAAAAGGGAAATGAATTATAACTAAGGAGGAAATAAAATGAAACTAAAGGCTTTATTAACATCCGTCTTTTTAGTAGGTTTATTAACTGCTTGCGGCGGCGGTAATGATGACCAGGCTGCTGAAGAAAAGGATCAAGCAGCAACAGAGAATGAGGAAAAAGCGGCGGAAGAAACCGATGAGAATGCAGCGACTGACGAAAATAAAGATGAAGACAAAGAACAAACAACAGATGCTTTAACAACCGCTTCTATTGTAAATGAACCGGAGGCATTCAAAAAAGCTGTAAGTGAAGAAGGTACATGGATTGTTGCGATTCTTGAAGATATGACTATTGATGAAGAAGTATTAGTTGCAGGTGAGTTCCATGATAAGAATGATGCAACAAAGGATGTGTATCGTAAACTAGCATTATACACACAGGATGAAGACCATAATATCACTGCCTCATTTACATTAACCGTCCCTAAATTAATTGTACAAAGTCCTAATTTTAAAATCCAAGGGGGTACGGTAAAAGGGGACGTATTAGTTGAAGCACAAGGTTTTTCGCTAGATAAAACGGCTACAATTGACGGAAATCTCATTTTTGCTAATGAAGATGTGAAATCATCGGCTATCATTGACGGTAAAGTAACAGGTTCCACTGAAACGAACAATCAATAAATGACAAAATGACGTATGCCAATAGCATGCGTCATTTTGTCATTTATTGAGGATTTTTACTATAATAAAATGTGAATTTAGTATGATCATAAATTCACAAAATATACATATGCAATAGGTCTATTAATAATCAAAATATGATAAATTGATTGCAGGAACTACTTTTTACATCCTAGGAGGAAAAGCATATGAAATTTAAACTATTGTTAGCATCAACCGTATTAGTAGGGACTTTAGCTGCATGTGGCGCGGAAGAAGAAAAACCAGCTGAAGAAGCAGTAAAAGAAAAAGCAGAAGAGAAGACTGATGTAGTAACAACAGCGTCTATCGTAAATGAAGCGGATGCATTAGTGAAAGCTCTTAGTGCAGAAGGAACATGGATTGTTGCAACTCTTGGTGATATTACTGTAGATGAAGAAATTGTGGTGGCTGGTGAATTCCACAATAAAGGTGATGCAGCACAGGATATCTACCGTAAGCTTGCTCCATATACGCAAGATGAAGACCACAATGTACTTGAAAGATTTACTGTCACTGTACCGAAAATGACTGTACAGTCTGAAAACTTCAAAGTACAAGCTGGTACGGTAAAAGGGGATATTTATGTAGAAGCTAAAGGCTTTACGTTAACTGCGGATGCTACAATTGATGGAAACGTTTATTATGCAAGCGAAGACTTAAAAGCTTCTGCAGTGATTGAAGGTAAAGTAACCGGAGCTCAAGAAGTAGGAGCTGCTTCTGATGTTGTAACAACAGCATCTCTTGTAAAAGATGGAGAGGCATTAAAGAAAGCAGCTAGTAAAGATGGAACATGGATTTTTGCCATTCTTAACGATGTAACAATTGATGATGAATTAGTTGTAGCTGGTGAATTCCATGATAAAAATGACCCAGCAAAACCAATCTATCGTAAGTTTGCACCATATACACAAGATGAGCAGCGTAATGTTCTTGAAAGATTTACTTTAACCGTACCGAAAATGACTGTACAAAGTGAAAACTTTAAAGTACAAGCTGGTATTGTAAAAGGTGATGTTTACGTTCAAGCAAAAGGCTTTACATTAACTGCAGATGCTACAATTGATGGAAATGTATATTTCGCAAGTGAAGATGTAAAAGCAGCAGCAGTAGTGGAAGGTAAAGTAACTGGAGCAACGGAAGTAAAAAAATAAACCAATAGTTTATAAAGCAGCATTCTGTTCATATAAAGACAGAGTGCTGTTTTTTTACTTCTTTCAGAATGGATAGGACCGATAACGATTTAATAATTGGCGAATCATTCCACTCATTTTCATCTGTGCTGGATGGAAAGATAGTAATGCCACTCTAAAAAAAGGGGCAATGTGATGTTTACATTTAGGAGGATGATGATGGGTATACTTAGCGGAAATCCAAAAGAAGAGCCATTGCACTATGGCGAGGTTTTTGCCTTATGGACACATTTAAATGCGGCCAAAGCCATGGTGGCAGCTTATGAAACGCTCTCAAATCATATTGGTGATGAGGAGTTAAAAAAACTAGTCGAGGATGTAATTGAGAATGGTACAAAAGCCGAGATTGAAGAAGTCGAAATCGTTCTAAAAGAAAATGGAGTCGGGCTTCCTCCAACACCTCCTGAACGTCCAAAGGCTTGTTTGGAAAATATTCCAGCTGGTGCACGATTCATGGATCCAGAAATTTCCAATAAGCTTGGTGTGGATCTTGCTGCAGGTCTTGTCAGCTGCAGTACTGTCATCGGTCAGTGCATTCGTGAGGATATTGCGATGATGTATGGACAATTCCATATGAAAAAAGCGCAATATGCAGCAAAAACGCTGAAGCTTTTGAAAGAAAAAGGCTGGCTCGTACCGCCTCCGCTTCATCTTGACAAAGCAGAATGTTAATAGAAGGTGGTGCTTGTCATGTCAAAAGCAGGTGAATTCCAAAATAAAGAACAATACATGATGCCCAATGCCTTAAAACAGCAAAAGGATTTTCATTACCGTGTAGGCTACACATCAACGACTGGAAATGAAACGAACGGGAAGGAAAAGCCCGGTAAACGCTCAGATTTAGAAAGTTAGAGTTTAGTACTTAAATAAATGAAGAGATTATCTATTCATACAAAAAGAACGCTTGCTGCAAGCGTTCTTTTTATACATGAATATTAATGTTGTTTGTTTGGCAGTTTACCGCTAGGATTTCCTCTTCCTTGGCGTTTACGATTTTGTTCATCTTTTTGTTGTTTTTCGTGTAATTTCTCAACAAATTGATTTGTATTCTCCATTTAAATCCCTCCTTTATAACAGGCGCTAGTTGTTACTTTCTCCATTTACATCAAAAAGATGTATAGAAAAGTAGTAAACATTCTTTTCATAAGTCCCATAAATAAAAATCTTTAGGAAAGTTCGGATAACAAAGAACATGAAGTTATAGTAAGATAAGAATATAGAATTGGAAGGTTAGGAGGTACTTATGAAAGGACACTATAAATTCATCAGTGTGATGTTGATTTTTGGCAGTATTGGTATTTTTGTAAAGAATATTAATCTTTCTTCCAGTGAAATTGCCCTTCTGAGAGGCATACTGGGAGGACTATTCCTGCTAGGTGCGAGTTTTCTTGTTAAACAGCGGATATCATTTAAGGCCATTAAAGCCAATTTTTTCTTACTGTTTTTATCAGGGGCAGCGTTAGGGTTTAATTGGATTTTTTTATTTGAAGCTTACAGATATACAACGATTTCAAACGCAACCTTGAGTTATTATTTCGCTCCCATATTTGTCATGATTCTTGCACCAGTTATTTTGAAAGAGAAATTAACAACAGTGAAAGTTGGCAGCATTATAACTGCTATGATTGGATTATTTCTCGTTGTTGATATGGGTGAAGGCAGCGGAGGAATGTTTCAGCATACAGTTGGTATTTTATATGGTCTTTTAGCAGCAGCTTTATATGCGAGTGTTATTTTAATGAATAAGTTTATCAAACGTTTATCCGGCTATGAAACCACGTTAGTCCAATTATGGGTTGCTGCACTTATTCTTCTGCCATATGTGTATATGAACGAACAAATTGATTTTTCAGGTATGAATACTCAATCTTTATTGTTTATTTTCATTATTGGTATTGTTCATACTGGTATTGCATATTTTATCTACTTTGTCTCAATAAAGGAGCTTAAGGGACAGACTATTGCCGTTCTAAGCTATATTGATCCAATATCTGCCGTTGTTATGGCTGCTATATTTTTGCATGAAAGCATGAGTATGATTCAAATATTTGGAGGAATGCTTATTTTATCTTCAACATTTATAAGTGAAAGCTTCGATAAGAAGCTTCAAAGCACAGATAAGATGAATACATAATTATTAATAATTACTAATAGCATACTGTGTTAAATTCACATTATTAAATTTTCTGAATCTGTCCTGCAAGACATGGATACTCGAATAAATTCAAAGCGAACAGCATCAAGACCACACTGTTCGCTTTGTTCGTGTGTGACAATTGTATTTTTTTACATAATAAAATTATGGTTAACTAATTTAATGAAAATGACATTATGTGCTAATTACACATTAATATCTTATAAAACTCTCCGCTCAGCACCTTATTCAATCTTTACGATTTCACTCGATCACTGCTGTAAAATGAACTAATGCCATTGCCCTATTTCCTATGGTAAAAGCCCAATCTCTACACACTTACCTAATGATTGAATAAATTATCTTAGATATATAGAGGAGGCGCATTTCCCATGGAATTTTTACAATTGCCAAATAGGACCTCAGGAAACCGGAAGTTTGGACTAACATCAATTATTGATAAAGGTACTCCACTTGGAGAATTAGAACATATACTTAAAGATTATCATCACTTTATTGATATTGCTAAATTTGGGATGGGAACTGCTTATGTGACTCCTAATCTAAAAGAAAAAGTCAATCTGTATAAGAAATATGGAATTAAACCATATTTTGGTGGCACCTTATTTGAAAAATGCTATGCCCAGCAAAAAATTTCAGAATATCTCAAGTGCTTAAAGAATCTGGAAATCGAATGGGTAGAGGTATCAAATGGTACGATTGATATTACACTCGAAGAAAGACTAGGTATAATTCAAAGGGTAAAAAATGATTTTTTTGTCATTGCAGAGGTTGGATCGAAGGACTCTAATCAGGAGATGCCGATTGGAAAATGGCAGGAAGAAATAAAAACGTTATTAGAGGCTGGATGTGAATATGTGATTACAGAGGGAAGAGATTCGGGAACTTCTGGAATCTATGATCAAAGCGGGAGCCTGAAAGCAGATTTAATCCGTCAGCTAGTAAAAGGCATTGACAGTACAAAGATTATTTTCGAAGCTCCAACGACGAAACACCAATGCTTTTTTATTAATGAACTTGGTGCAAACGTTAATTTAGGGAATGTAAATATTAAAGACGTATTATTATTAGAGACCCAGAGATGGGGCCTGAGAAGTGATACGTTTGATTTGGGGGATTGTGCATGCAGGCTACCTTCATAAGACATTTACCAACAGAGTGGAATCAGAAAACTTGGCTTCAAGGGAGAAGGGATATTGACATTTTACCGCTGACAGAATCACTTCAGGATGAGATTCAAGAAAATCAACTCCTTCTTTCTTCGTTATCACCATTTGACTTGGTAGTAGCAAGTACATTGAAAAGGACTCATCAAACAGCTCTTTTATACGGTTATCGTCCTGAAACAGAAACGTTGTTAGATGAATTAGATTTTGGATCGTTTGAAGGACGTCCCAAAAAAGAGCTTTTAGAAGCTTACGGAAGTATGTGGGAGAATAATCCACGAGAAATGGTACTGGGCGAAAGTATAATAAACCTGGAAAAACGAGTTCTTTCATTTCTCGGTAAGTATAGGGAGCGAAAGAATATTTTAATATTCGGACATGGTTCATGGATTCGCGCCATTATTTCGTACGCTCAAAACGGCCATATAAATGATATGAATAAAATAATCGTTGGAAATAACGAGTGTATTACGTTGCATTTTGATTGATAGCGAATGTATTGGAAACGGGGTGCTGGATTTTGTCAGAGATTATTTCGTATGAAAATTGGGACGAAAAACAAGTCAAAGTGAAATTGGATCAACTAAAAGATTATTTTGATGTTTTAAAATGGGCCTATAAAGAGTATAAGGATGAAATTGTCTATGCCTGCAGTTTTGGAGCTGAGGGAATCGTTTTAATTGATTTAATTTCAAAAGTAAATAAAACGGCTAAAATTATTTTTCTTGATACTGGTCTCCATTTCCAAGAGACGTATGATTTAATTGAAAAAGTGAAAGAACGTTATCCCTCATTACTCATCACAAAAGTGAAACCGGTAAGTTCTTTAGAAGAGCAAGCAAAATGGTATGGCGACGAATTATGGAAGCACAACCCAAATCTATGCTGCCACATGAGGAAAGTGGTTCCCCTTACAGAGGCATTAAAGGATACTAAAGCTTGGATATCCGGTCTTAGAAGAGAACAGTCCCCAATAAGAAGTAAAACTCAATATATTAATAAAGATGATAAATTTCAGAAAATAAAAATTTGCCCGCTTATTCATTGGACATGGGAGGATGTTCTTACCTATATTGAATTAAACAAGCTGCCATATAATCCATTACATGATAAAGGATATCCAAGCATTGGCTGTGCGCCTTGTACACAGCCAGTTTTAGACAACGGTGATCAGCGAGCTGGCAGATGGGCTGGTACATCAAAATCAGAATGCGGTTTGCATCAAAGTTAAGTAGGATACTGCGAATAGAAGAGTGAAGAAGGTTCCAATAGGGGGATCTTCTTTTGATTTATTTTTAATAAATATAACAGGAAGTAGACGCGAATAGAATTTATTAGAATATCCATAATAACACTCAAAAGGAGGGGATAGAATGAAACATTTAAAAGCATTGGCCATCAAATTTATTTCTAGTCTAGTTCTTTTGTATGTTATCCTCGGATTATTTTACGGGATGGAATTTAGAAATGTCTTTTTAATCTCTTTCGTTTTGGGGATTGTCGCTTATTTAATCGGGGATTTGCTGATTTTACCGAGAACAAATAATATAGTCGCTACACTGGCAGATTTTGGACTTGCCTTATTTTTTATCTGGTTTATGAGTGAGAGCTTTACTCGAGGGGATAATTTATTTACTGTTTCCTTGCTCGCTGCATTAGGCGTTACGTTATTTGAGTATTTCTTTCATAAATATGTTTCTAATAATGTTACGAGAGAAGATAATCAGGAAAGACTTAATTCATCTACTAACTTACGGTTTCAGACAGAGGCTTCAGAAGATCTGTCCCCGCAAAGGAATGATATGAAAACAGATAGGAATAAGGAAAACCAATCCGAATAAGAAAAAACACCTGAATTTCAGGTGTTTTTTCTTATTCGTTTTACTGTTCAAAACTGATAATAACATTTATATTTCAATGATGATAGGGAGAATCATTGGCTTTCTTTTTGTTTCAGCGTACAGATATTGACCGACTGATTTTTTTATATTTTGTTTGACAACCTTCCATTGATGATGTCTATTTTCCTTTTGCAACTCTTCAATCGTATGTTTTGTCAATTGATTGACTTCCTTAATAAGATCCCCTGAATCCTTTATGAAGACAAAACCGCGGGAAATGGTATCCGGTCCGGCAATTAAATGTCCTTCATTTTTACTGATTGTAATCACAATGACAATCATTCCATCCTCAGAAAGCTGCTTGCGGTCTCTAAGAATAATATCTCCTACATCGCCAACACCCCAGCCATCAACATATGTATCCCCTGATGGTATTTTTCTCGTTTGTCGGGCAGCTCCGTGCTGTATGTCAACGACATCACCGTTATTCAAAATAAAGGTTTTATTCTTTTCCACTCCTACAGATTCTGCTAATAATTGGTGATGGTGGAGCATTCTGTATTCACCGTGAATCGGAATAAAATAAGTTGGCTTCATGAGTGTAAGCATTAATTTTAAATCTTCCTGGTAGCCATGTCCGGACACATGCATCCCTGTTTTATTGGAGCCGCCGTAAATAACCTTTGCACCAAGCTGAAATAGATTGTCCACGATTCGTGAGACACCTTTTTCATTCCCTGGAATGGGAGATGCAGCTAAGATGACTGTGTCATTTGGCAGAATCAAAATATCACGATAAGATCCACTCGATAGACGTGAAAGAGCTGCTAAAGGTTCTCCTTGGCTGCCTGTACAGAGTATGACTACTTTTTCCGGAGGAAGCTCGTTCACTTGATAGGGCTCAATTAACATACCGTCTGGAATATCAATATAGCCGCGCTCTATTGCGACTGAAACGACATTCACCATACTGCGGCCTAAAAGGGCAAGCTTGCGATTTGTTTTTATCGAAGCTTCGACAATTTGCTGAACCCGATTAATATTAGATGCGAAAGTAGAAATAATGATTTTTTGTTCTGCCTTTAAAAATGCGTCTTCGATATGGCTGCCGACGAGCATTTCAGAAGGGGTTAAACCCGGCCGTTCTGCATTTGTGCTCTCAGAAATAAGCGCAAGGACACCCTGATTTCCGATTTCGGCCATTTTATGGATATCTGAATATTGGTTATTCACAGGTGTTAAATCAAATTTGAAATCACCTGTATGAACAACATTGCCTTCCGGTGTATGAAAAACAACGCCTAAGCAATCTGGGATACTATGGCTGATTCGAAAAAAACTGGTGCTGATTTGTCCAAATTCAAGCCGTGATTCAGAATCAATGGGAATAAGTGTTGAATCGCGGAGAAGCTTTTGCTCATCTAATTTTAATTCAACTAAACCGAGAGTAAAACGGGTGCCATAGATAGGGACGTTTAGCTTCTTTAAAAAGTAAGGAATCCCTCCAATATGGTCCTCATGTCCGTGAGTCAAAATTAAACCGCGAATTTTTTCTTTATTTTCCTCTAAGTAAGTGATATCTGGGATGATTAAATCAATGCCCAATAAACTTTCGTCAGGAAATTTACCGCCGCAGTCGATAACCACTATATCATTTCCATATTGAACAACATACATATTTTTCCCAATTTCGTTTATGCCGCCTAGGGCAAAAATGGATAAAGTATTTTCGTTCATCGTTGCATCGCCTCTCTTTAGCATAAGTATTTTCAGTATTCCCATTTTTAGTGTAAAAAAATGTATGAAGAGAGAATTAGCTAATAAGTTTATTTTCTGAAGGGGAAATTACATTTAGCAGGACTAGTTAGTTAATGCAAAAAGCGATGGGGAGGTGTTTTTTATGGCAGACGAAATCGCACAAGCAATGACAAAAGAAGTAAAAGCTCAAATTGAACATGAGGTTAATGGAATGACATTTACGAAAAACTTTCGATCTGCAACAGCGGAAGAGTGGTATGTTTTTTTACCAAGTTATCACGATCCGCGAACAGGCGGTGCTGCCGGAAAAGTTATTGTACATTACCATCTTTATGGCAATCGAGATGTCTTTATCAATACTACTGTTATACTAGATGATCCAGCATTATTCCATCCTGAGCATTCACAGCTTGTATACGCGATTGCAGATGAGCTTGTTAATCGTATTGTCGGTTACGCAGATACACTTCTGTCCGTCCATGCCGGTGAGAACTCTTATGATGCGGAGTATATGCAATAAGAAAGAATATTACTTTCTACCTTTTTTATCTAATTTAAGATAACCTGTCCTTCTTACACACTTTCATGCATATATTAGAGCAAGCAAAGTGTTAGGGGGAAAAGTATGTTTCAATTTTTGGAAAAAGCAATTATTGGGATGGCCATCTTACGATTGATTTCAGGTAGTATAGAAATTTTTGTTGCTTTTTTGTTTATTAAATTTAATAATATTGAAAAAGCGCTTATGATAAACAGTTCACTCGCACTAATTGGTCCCATTATTTTGATTGTTACTACAACCATTGGCTTAGTGGGAATGGCGGATAAAATTTCATATGTAAAACTGCTTTGGATTTTTGGGGGAGTAGCCTGTATTCTTTATGGGGTTAGAAGCGGTTAAAGAAGGAGATTGTACATAATTATTATGATTTAAATAAAAAAAGCGCTAAAAAGCGCTTTTTGACTAGCGATCGGGGTCCTTTGGCTTTAAAATGCGCGGACGCCGATTTTTCAATGGCATAGGAGATCGAAGTAAGACATCTCGGAATGCACGGAGATTAAATGGAATAAATGGCCATAGATACGGAACGCCGAAGGAATTCATGCGAGCAAGCATAATAATAAATACAACGATACCGATTACATAGCCATATGTATGGAATAAGGCAGTTACAAGTAACAACCCGATGCGAACGAGCCGGTTCGCTAAACTAAGCTCATAGCTTGGTGTTGCGAAGGTTCCAATTGCAGCAATCGAAAAATACAAGATTACTTCGTTTGTGAACAGGCCGACTTCTACTGCTACTTGTCCAATCATTAAGGCAGCAACAAGTCCAAGTGCAGTGGCCAAGGAAGTAGGGGTATGAATGGCGGCCATTCGCAACATATCCAGCCCGACTTCAATTAATAAAAATTGCAGGAGTAAAGGAATTTGACCAGGCTCGTTAGGCCCAATAAAATCAATCTGATTTGGTACAAGACCAGGCTCTACATTTAGTAAATACCATAGAGGCATTAAGAAAATGGAGCCGAAAATGGCCAAATAGCGGACAAGACGCAAATAGGCACCGGCTATTGGATTGTTTCGATATTCTTCGGCATGCTGTACATGATGCCAATAGGTAACCGGCGTAATCATGGCAGATGGAGAGCCATCCGTGAAAATAATCACATGCCCTTCAAATAAATGAGCGGCAGCTGTATCAGGACGTTCAGTATAACGGACAACTGGAAAGGGGTTCCAATAACTGCCTGAAATATGCTCTTCAATGGTTTTGTCAGCCATTGGCAGTCCATCGGTATCAATCTTACCAATTGTACCTTTAAGATTTTTAATCATTTTTGGATCGGCAATGTCTTCAATATAGCAGATGACAACATCTGTTTTAGAACGACGGCCAACCTGCATAAATTCCATTCTTAAGGTCCGGTCCCGAACTCTTCTTCTTGTTAAGGCTGTATTAAATACTATTGTCTCAACAAAGCCATCCCTAGAGCCTCTGACAACCCTCTCTGTATCAGGTTCTTCTGGTCCCCTGACGGGATATGTCCGTGCGTCAATTAATATGACCTCATCGATACCATCTACTACAAAAGCAGTCGGACCTGAAAGGACCGTATCAACCACCTTGTTTAAATCATCGGTGGTATCAATTTCAACATAAGGGATATATGTTTTTAGAAGTTTTTTTAATACATCTTTTTCGATTTCTTCTTTTTTGACTTTTGCCAAAAACTTCATTAGCAAATGAAGAAGATCATCTTTGATTAGACCATCAACGAGAAAAAGAGCCATTTTTACTTCTGCATATTCGACATCCAAATGGATAATATCAAAACTTTTTCCAACCCCAAGCTCTTGCCTTAAATAATCTACGTTGTCTTTAATATTGGTTGTAGCAAGTTTTTTCTTCATATCTTTATCTTCCATAATTCACCTCAAAAACAACCTCTTCTAATTTTACCTATTTCTAGTCGGCTAATTTCATGATAGACATTAGAAAGAAAAAACATACTCCTTTCTTTTAGTAAAAGAAAGTTCTTGTATTCACAAAGATTTATATAACTAAATAAGCTTTAATCCGCTGAATAAAATCACGATAGCTAAAATAGCTCGTAATGGTTTAGCTGGCAATTTGGATGACAGTGTACTGCCAATAAGAACACCTGGGATGGATCCTAATAAAAGGTTAAATGTTAATAAATAATCAACATTGCCAATTCCTGCGTGTAAAATACCTGCTGCAGTTACTAATAAAAAGGCATGAGCGATATCCGTACCGACCAGCTCTGCAGGTGTAAGCTTATAAAGAAAAAGCATCATGATGGCAAATAAAGATCCTGATCCAATGGAAGTTAAACCAACAATAAAGCCTAGTACAGCACCAATGGTAATCGTTAAGGCTCGTTTCTCAAGTAAGGGTTTCATTTGGATAGAATTTGTTTGGTATTTATCTTTCATAAAGGTTTTTATCAGTGTGGTAAGAGCAACTAAAATTAATACATAACCTAAAGCGTGTTTAATGATTTCCTCTTGGTTATGGAAAAATGTATCAAAAAGGTGAAGAAGTCCAACTGCTAAAGCAGCACTAGGGATACTGCCAATCGCAAGATATTTCACTAAAGTGGTATTGATTGTTTTTTGACGCCAATGCTGAACGGAGCCAAAAAACTTAGTGATTGAATTATAGGCAAGGTCTGTTCCTACCGCAACAGTCGGATTGATTCCAATTAATATTAATACAGGTGTTAAAAGGGCAGCTCCTCCAACACCGGTGAGACCAACCAGGAACCCTACAAGGAGACCCATTAAAATGATAGCTAAACTCATGAGGCGCACACTCCAAACAAAAATATATACTCACTTTATGTAATGGAGATTTGCCTTGTTACACCTTGTATAAAATTTATGAATAAAAAGCCCAGCCTACCGCAGACTGGACTTTCAAGCTGTATGAAAAAATTTACATGAAGTTGACTATTTTTCCTTTTCTTTTTCCTCATTTAATTTAATTTGTTTACAGCCTACGTATAGACAGGACAGGATGTCCAGGTCAGGCTTTGCTTTTGACAACCCTTTGATATAGGGGGTAACTAAATCCTTGAAATCTGCACCAACCGTTTCTTCCTCTAAAATGCCATATACGTACAGTTTTTTTTCATCAAACAAGAAAGCAACGTTACCAACTGCTTTTTCGGTTGAATCCAGCACATTTAGTACTTGAAACTCAGGGGTGATTACCTCAGGTGAAAAGTAAATTTGCACTTTTTTCCAGCTCCTTACGTAAACTGCAATTTTTCAAACAGTGTATCTTTTTCTTTTTCCTTTTCTTTAGAAGATTCTTTTTTCCCAACATGGATAAATGCCATACATAGTAAGCCCACAAGAAAGGTTAGTCCGGCTGTTGATAAAAACATACCTGTTCGTGACCATTCCATTAATGCCCCGTATATAGGTGGACCGATAGCTACACCTAGAAAGCGAACCGATCCATATAAAGAAGTGACAAAGCCTCTTTTGTCCATTGAGACAGAACCAGTAATAAAACTATTGATACAGGGTAAGGCGAGTCCAGTTCCGATACTGCTGATGACTAATGTGGCAAAAAAAGGAACAAGCTTAGTGAAGAACACAAGCACTCCAAAAGAAATGGTCATAAGGAGTAAGCCTATCACAATTAATTTCTTCATCAGCTTCATATTCTTCCCTATTTTGCTTCCAGTAAAATAAGAAGTAGTGGTCATAAATAATAAAGGAATAGCTAATATACATCCTTTTAAAACACCATCAATTTTATAGTCCTTTTCAAGGATATCGGAAATGTAAAATAAAATCCCAAATAAAGTGAATAAACAGGTAGCGCCTGCTAAATAGGCAACAAACAACCAACGCCCTTCTGTTTTAAAAACAGATACAAGACCTTTGACATAATTTCCTAACGTAGGTGGCTCTTTTTTCTTTTTCTTTTCTTTTATAAAGAAGATAGTTAACAAGATAGAAATAAGGCAAAAGATTGGAAAAGCGAAAAATGCCGCATACCAAAACAAAAGGGCTAATAAGGAACCAATAATTGGACTGACAACTTTGCCAAATCCATTGGATGCTTCAACCAGACCTAATACTTTGCTTTGTTCTCCACCTTTAAATAAATCACCTGTTAAAGCCATTGCCATGGAAGTGGTACCAGCAGCACCGATTCCCTGCATAATTCTTCCTGCAAGAATCCAGGTATACGCATTGGAAAACCAAGCTGCCGCGGCTCCTGCTAAAATGCCCCCGCTACCGTATAAAATCAGAGCTGGGATGACTACTGCTTTTCGAGAAAATCGGTCTGAAAAATAACCTAGAATCGGAATCATGATTGCTGCTGAAATGGAAAATGCTGTAATGATCATACTTGTCTGAAATTGAGATAAATCTAGTTCCGATTTCATTTTAGGAAGAATGGGAATTAACATAGAATTTCCTAAAACGAGAATGAGTGGAATGGATCCAATAGCAGCAATAGTCATTCCTTTATGTTTTTGCTTCGGCAATGAAAGTACACCCCCAACAATAAGAATAAGCCTTTCTATTATTCGATAGGAGGCTCGTGATTATTCAACTTCATTCGCCTATTTATAATTGGATAAAGCCCATAATCTACACATTCACCCAATCATTGAATAATCTAGTTCTAGGTATAAAGAGAAGAGTGAACATGTTTGTAATGGCTGTTACAAATTATCGGTTCAGGGGAGGAAAAGGCAGTGAATGAAAATCGTCCTCATGGTGGGAAATTGGTGAATCGAATCAATGAAAAGGCAAGAATGGATGCTTCTCATACAAGTGTTGAATTGAGCTTAATGGAGCTAAGTGATTTGGAATTGATTGCAAATGGAGCCTATAGTCCCCTTGAAGGTTTTATGGAACAAAAAGAATATGAGTCTGTTGTGCAAAATATGAGACTTACTAATGGACTTCCATGGTCCATTCCAATTACTTTAGCAGTTGATAAAAACAAAGCGGCGGGGTTAAAGTGCGGGGATACGATTAATCTTACTCATAAAGGAAATGTCTATGGTGTAATGAATGTGAAGGAAATATACTTTCCTGATAAAAAAATAGAGGCACAAAAGGTCTATAAAACAACAGATTTAAACCATCCTGGTGTCAAAAAATTATTCGAACGCCCTGTAACATATGTCGCCGGTCCGATTACCCTTATTAACAGACCTGAAAAAGAAACATTTAAGGAGCATTATTTAGATCCGCGCCAAACAAGAGAGAAATTTAACGAACTGGGCTGGAAAACAATCGTTGGATTTCAGACACGAAACCCGATTCACCGGGCCCATGAGTATATTCAAAAAACAGCATTAGAAATAGTGGATGGGTTATTTTTAAATCCACTAGTAGGTGAAACAAAATCAGATGATATTCCCGGAGAAATCCGAATGAAAAGTTATCAAGTCCTGCTTGATAATTATTATCCGAAAGACCGAGTCTATTTATCCGTTTTTTCAGCTGCTATGCGATATGCGGGCCCTAGAGAAGCGATATTTCATGCAATTGTACGGAAAAATTTTGGCTGTACTCACTTTATCGTTGGACGGGATCATGCAGGTGTAGGAAATTACTATGGTACGTATGATGCTCAAAAAATCTTTAGCCAATTTACCGAGGATGAACTTGGAATTAAACCGCTATTTTTTGAGAATAGTTTTTATTGTAAAAAATGTGGAAATATGGCTTCGGAAAAAACATGCCCGCATACACAGAAGGATCGGATGATATTATCAGGGACAGCTGTTAGAGCGATGCTGAAAAACGGACAATATCCCCCAAACGAATTCAGTCGAAAAGAAGTTGTGGAGATTTTAATAGAAGGTATGAAGGAAGTATATACAAATTCATAAAGGATGTATGTTATGAACATGAATAATATTACCTGGCATCATATGTCTGTTACCAAGCAAAATCGTCATCAATTAAACGGTCATAAAAGTTGTGTATTATGGTTTACTGGACTTTCAGGGTCTGGAAAATCATCCTTGGCTAATGCTGTTGATTATGCATTGTTTCAAAAAAAATGCAGAAGTTATGTTCTTGATGGAGATAACATCCGCCATGGATTAAATAATGATTTAAGTTTTGGTGATGGTGACCGGAAAGAAAACATCCGCAGAATTGGGGAAGTGTCGAAGCTATTTGTAGACAGTGGAATCATTGTATCCACCGCTTTTATTTCTCCCTTTAGAAATGACCGGCAACTAGTGCGGAATATGTTCGACTCTAGTGAATTTATAGAAATTTTTGTCGATTGTCCGATTCGGGTTTGTGAGAAACGTGACCCAAAGGGATTATATAAAAAGGCGAGAAGCGGTGTAATCCCAAATTTTACAGGAATAACCTCTCCTTATGAAAAGCCTGAAAATCCAGAAATTATTATAGAGACGAACCAATTAACCATTGAACAATCGGTACAACAAGTATTAAATTATTTAAAAGAAAAGCAGATCTTATGATAGGATCTGCTATTTTTTGCGCCAATGAGGCGAAAGTACTTTTACTTTTTGAATTTGAAGGTTATAAATCATGTCAATCATGTTCGTTGAAATAAATTGGCATATAATGGCGTAAATAACAATTTTATAATCAATCACAAGAGAGGTTAAGACGAAAATGCAAAAATTTATGACCATCATGACTTTCCCAGGAGTCCATTTTTTATAAGATGCAATCATGACAGCGGGAATGGCCATACCCCCGCTTGAAGCGCCTACCCTTATTAAAATGCCAACTCCAATCCCAAAGAAAATACTGCCAGCAACAATATCAAACAGTATATGTATATGTGGAAGGGGGAGCTTGGCCGAAAGAATGGTTACGGTAGTCGATGTTGTTGCAACTGCAAGAATGGTTCTTACAGTCCATGTAAAGCCAAAATAATTTAATGCAAAAAATAAAAAGAATATATTTGCCAGCCATAAGGCAAAACCAAGGGATATGCCAAACCAATGATTTAATAGGATGGCAATACCTGCTCCTCCTCCTGAAGGGATGGAATGTGGAAATAAAAATAAGGACATGGACAAGCCTTGGATAATGGCACCGAATAGTAAGTACGCATAAATAAACAGGAATCTTCTCATATTTTATCTTATTCAGGAAAGGGAAAAATAAGGACAAGTACTTGTCTGTATGATAAAACTTTTAAGTAACTTGCCTCCATGGGGATAATAAAAAACAAGAATGAAAGCAGCACTCCTGGAGAGTATAGGGAGAAAGGAGTGTGGAAGTTATGAAAAAACAACAGGAAACCAATGAACCGACACTTGCTGAAGGAATAAATACTGAAGATATGTTACAAAAAGACGCAAATAAGCAGGATATCAGCCATGGAGAATCTACAAAGGTTTTTACGTTATCATTGGATGAGAACGATCCAAGCTAACCTGCACCGTTTTAAAGACGGTGTTTTTTTATAAATTTAATAAAGAAAGGAAGAAGATGAGTGGCAGAAATGACGCTTTTTGTAAAAGAAGCCATTAAGGAAGGTCCTATTCAGACACTTGAAACAGTTCTAATGGTAATGAACGGGATTGAACGAGCCTTAGTAGACGTACATGATGGTGAAGTGAAAATAGAGTTCAATGATGCTGAAGTGTCAGAGGGTAAAATCAAAAAAACGATTGAGGAATGCGGTTTTCATATTACTCACTAATATCAGTCAAGGCTAGTTGTGATTTAGACGGCTAGCTTTTTTCATTGAAAGCTTTGAACACCAGATGTTTTAGGTTCCGAATAATAAGTGAAGGACAATCGAATAATAAATATATGAAAAAAAGAAACTATACCATGTGTTAGAGTGTAAAAAGGAAACTGACGCCCACTTTGGTGAATTTACTGTAAAAAAACATAAAAGGGTTGATAATATGCCACTAAATCAACAGCAGATAGCTGAATTTCGTTCGACTTTATTAGAAATGAAACAGGATATTGATGAAAGACAAGAAAGTAATGATATGTTTGGTTTGAATAGAGGCCATTATCATGAATCAATGGGGGAATTATCAAGCTATGATAACCATCCTGCTGATGAAGGGACTGATTTGTATGAGCGGGAAAAAGATGTAGCGCTGCATCAGCACCAGGATTATGAACTTGAAAACATAGAGGCTGCACTTCAAGCGATTGAAAATGGAACATACGGAAAATGCTTAACATGCCAACAGGATATCCCAATAGAAAGACTTGAGGCATTACCTAGTACCCTCTATTGCAAGGAGCATAGTCTAGATCAAACTATTTCGACGAACCGGCCAATTGAAGAAGGCGTGTTCATGCCTCCATTTGGAAAGTTTGCGATGGATGGACAAGATGAAACAGTAGCGTTTGATGCAGAAGATTCTTGGCAGGAGGTTGCCCAGTGGGGAACTTCTGAGACCCCTTCAGATTTTGAGATTCCTTCAGAGAGCTATCATGATACGTTTATGGATTATGACGATAATGTGGGCTATGTCGAGGATTATGAAAATTTTGTTGGGACTGATATTGAAGGAAAAAATATTACCATTTATCCAACGGAAAAGCATCAAAAATATGAAGAAGCTTTAGATGAAGAAGGAATCATGACAACCTTTGGCGACCTCCCAGCCTTTGAACATGATCCATATGTTGAAGATAATCGGTCTAAAGAAGAATAATCCAAATGGACGAACCATTTAACAGGATAAGGAGAGTAGCGAATGGATCAATCACTTGAATATTTACGGGAAATTTTATCCGGTCATACGGAAAATGATCAGGTTGGAAAAAACTTATATGCTAAGATTTGCTCTCATCAATATGCCTCAGAGGGTAAGTTTGTCAGGGAACTGACTCAAGAGGAAAATGATTATCTCAATCAAATATTAACCGAAGCTATTGACTATTCTAAACAGGAAAAGGACTATGTAAGAGCTCGTCATTTAAATGAAGTGTATGAGTTATTATTAGTATAAATGAAAAGCATAATTATATTTTTACAGCCAAAAAGGAGATTGGAACCGTTTTTTCTTTTTGGCTGATTTTTTTTGTGTAAGGTCATGCTGGGGAAAATTATCAGGAGCGGAAGAAATATCATTTGAGCAGTGTGCAAATGAATGGCACGGAATGTCCATTGTATTTGTAGTTCCAACAGAGTATTTAATAATAGAATCAATCTTTTTTATTAGTGAAAATAAATAGGTCTTTAGACCTTGTGTTAAGATATTCTATGAATCTTATTTATTACTAAATCGAGACTATTGAGGTATTTTGTCGCTTATAATCGAAAATCAACTCAAATCCATGTATAATATGTAATGCTGATAAAGAAATGCATTGGGGAGGATTTGAAAATGGATTGGGCGATTGCCATTTTGTTTGCCGCAGCAATTGTTTTATTAATTATATCTTTTCGAAAATCGAAGGATACATCAAAAGCACTTGAACAACAGATAGAAGAAATGTCCTTTACGTTTATGGATGAAGTCAATAAATTGCAGCAACAAATTCGACATGTTGAGCTTGATGCAGAAATAACTGTACAGGAAGCGGGCATCGATGTGGGAACCTTTGCACATCGACAATTGTTAAGAGAAATTCTTGAATTAAATAGACGCGGATATTCATTCGATAGCATTGCAACGAAAAAGCAGATGAGTGTAGAAGAGGTTACCCAGTTACTTACTCCTTATATTAGAACGAAAGATGAAGGAGGGAAAGTATCTAATGACATCTAATTCATTACGAAGCTTTGCCAGCGGCCTTATTGTTGCAGCAAGTGTTTGTGCTGCTGTATATTATCTTGGTCCGAGTGAAGTTAAGGATAGTGAGAAACTTGATTCTACAGAAAAAACATCTGCATTATCAGTGGATGAGATGAAGAGCATGCTTAGTACTGAAGGCTATGTCATTCATACAGAGGAAGAATGGAAGCAACAGAATGCTGCGAAAGAACAGGTGGATACTCAGTCACAGGAAGCAGCAGCTGAAAAGGTAGTGTACCGGACCATGTTGTCTGTTTCATCAGGAATGACCAGCATTGATGTTGGGGATGCTTTAGCACAGGCAAAAATCATTCCTGATGGATGGGAGTTTGCTAAGGAAATAGAAAATCGAGGATTATCAAATGAATTACGTCCAGGATTATATGAAATAGAGAGCGGAAAAACGATAGATGAAATTATAGCAATTATTTTTCAGTAGCGAACTGTGGTGACAGTTCGCTTTTTTTTGTCCTTTTTCGAAAGTAGACTCCCGCCACATGTAATGTAATGGATTACCGCCCAGTGAGTAGTTCAAGAGCAAATATCCGCTCATATACTAGGCCAGTTTACTTCCTTTTTAAACAAGTCAGAATATGCTAACTAATAAAAATTTAATGAGAAAATGGAGGGGGAAAATAATGTGTGAATTTTGTACAAACCTTTATTTTATTAAAAATAACAAAGATGTTTGCTCAAAAAATTACGAATATTATTATCCACAAAATAAAAACATAGAAGTAAAAACTGTAATAGAGCCAATAGAGGATGTACAAGTAATTGATCATCAAGAACCAAAGATTGATGTACAAGTAATTGATGATCAAGAACCAAAGATTGATGTACAAGTAATTGATGATCAAGAACCAAAGATTGATGTACAAGTCATCGATGATATAGCAACAGAAGTCAAAGTACAACAACCGAGATTTGATATATATCTAAAATTTGATATCGATTTGAAAGTTGAAACAGAACCAAAAGTGAGTGTAGAGCCCAAAGTAAAAGTTCAAGTAAAGGTGGAGGCCGAGCCGGAAATGGAAGCCGATTCGGAAGTGGAAACTGAGCTGGAAATGGAAGTCGAGCCGAAAGAGGAAAGCGAGGCGGAAGAGGAAGCCAATCCGGAAATGGAAGCCAATCCGGAAATGGAAGCCGAGCCGGAAGAGGAAGTTGAGGCGGAAGTGAAAAGCGATCCGGAAATGGAAGTCGCACCGGAAGAGGAAGCCGAATCGGAAGAGGAAATCGAGCTGGAAGAGGAAGTTGAGGCGGAAGTGAAAAGCGATCCGGAAATGGAA